>NZ_LQIV01000035.1 GCF_001500125.1 Mycobacterium sp. IS-1742
TCGGATTTTCCTGATTGCCTTTTTGAGGTTTTGTTTGGAGAGTTTGATCCTGGCTCAGGACGAACGCTGGCGGCGTGCTTAACACATGCAAGTCGAACGGAAAGGCCCTTCGGGGTACTCGAGTGGCGAACGGGTGAGTAACACGTGGGTGATCTGCCCTGCACTTTGGGATAAGCCTGGGAAACTGGGTCTAATACCGAATACACCCTGCTGATCGCATGGTCTGGTGGGGGAAAGCTTTTGCGGTGTGGGATGGGCCCGCGGCCTATCAGCTTGTTGGTGGGGTGATGGCCTACCAAGGCGACGACGGGTAGCCGGCCTGAGAGGGTGACCGGCCACACTGGGACTGAGATACGGCCCAGACTCCTACGGGAGGCAGCAGTGGGGAATATTGCACAATGGGCGCAAGCCTGATGCAGCGACGCCGCGTGGGGGATGACGGCCTTCGGGTTGTAAACCTCTTTCAGTAGGGACGAAGCGCAAGTGACGGTACCTACAGAAGAAGGACCGGCCAACTACGTGCCAGCAGCCGCGGTAATACGTAGGGTCCGAGCGTTGTCCGGAATTACTGGGCGTAAAGAGCTCGTAGGTGGTTTGTCGCGTTGTTCGTGAAAACCGGGGGCTTAACCCTCGGCGTGCGGGCGATACGGGCAGACTGGAGTACTGCAGGGGAGACTGGAATTCCTGGTGTAGCGGTGGAATGCGCAGATATCAGGAGGAACACCGGTGGCGAAGGCGGGTCTCTGGGCAGTAACTGACGCTGAGGAGCGAAAGCGTGGGGAGCGAACAGGATTAGATACCCTGGTAGTCCACGCCGTAAACGGTGGGTACTAGGTGTGGGTTTCCTTCCTTGGGATCCGTGCCGTAGCTAACGCATTAAGTACCCCGCCTGGGGAGTACGGCCGCAAGGCTAAAACTCAAAGGAATTGACGGGGGCCCGCACAAGCGGCGGAGCATGTGGATTAATTCGATGCAACGCGAAGAACCTTACCTGGGTTTGACATGCACAGGACGCCGGCAGAGATGTCGGTTCCCTTGTGGCCTGTGTGCAGGTGGTGCATGGCTGTCGTCAGCTCGTGTCGTGAGATGTTGGGTTAAGTCCCGCAACGAGCGCAACCCTTGTCTCATGTTGCCAGCACGTTATGGTGGGGACTCGTGAGAGACTGCCGGGGTCAACTCGGAGGAAGGTGGGGATGACGTCAAGTCATCATGCCCCTTATGTCCAGGGCTTCACACATGCTACAATGGCCGGTACAAAGGGCTGCGATGCCGTGAGGTGGAGCGAATCCTTTCAAAGCCGGTCTCAGTTCGGATCGGGGTCTGCAACTCGACCCCGTGAAGTCGGAGTCGCTAGTAATCGCAGATCAGCAACGCTGCGGTGAATACGTTCCCGGGCCTTGTACACACCGCCCGTCACGTCATGAAAGTCGGTAACACCCGAAGCCGGTGGCCTAACCCCTTGTGGGAGGGAGCCGTCGAAGGTGGGATCGGCGATTGGGACGAAGTCGTAACAAGGTAGCCGTACCGGAAGGTGCGGCTGGATCACCTCCTTTCTAAGGAGCACCACGAGACTCGGCGCCGCCCACATCGTGTGGGGGTTCGGTGGGCCGGGCGATTCGTGAGATGGGCCATGCCTGTAGTGGGTGTGGTTCGGGTGCACAACAAACGTTCGTTGTCTCGGCGGGAATCGAGATGGCGTCAGAGGATTGCCAGACACACTGTTGGGTCCTGAGGCAACAGGCCCGCGGGCTCATCCCGGAATGGGGATGGGTGCCGGCTCTCGACCATCGCTGCTGTGTGTGGTGGTGGTGTGGGGGTTCTGGTTGCTGCCCTGCTTTGGTGGTGGGGTGTGGTGTTTGATTTGTGGATAGTGGTTGCGAGCATCGATGCGTTGATGCTGCTGGTGGTGCTTCTTGCCTGTGGGTGGGGGTGCTGGTGGTGGTGTCGGCGTGTGGTGTAATGCAATTTTTTCTGATACTCGCATGCGTCTGCCCTGATGGGGTGGGTGTGTGTGGGTGACTCATTTTTTGGTTTTGTGTTGTAAGTGTTTAAGGGCGCATGGTGGATGCCTTGGCACTGGGAGCCGATGAAGGACGTGGGAGGCTGCGATATGCCTCGGGGAGCTGTCAACCGAGCGTGGATCCGAGGATGTCCGAATGGGGAAACCCGGCACGAGTGATGTCGTGTCACCCGGCACTGAATACATAGGTGTCGGGGGGGAACGCGGGGAAGTGAAACATCTCAGTACCCGTAGGAAGAGAAAACAAAAGTGATTCCGTGAGTAGTGGCGAGCGAAAGCGGAGGATGGCTAAACCGTGCACATGTGATACCCGGCAGGGGTTGTGTGTGTGGTGTTGTGGGGTGCATCAGTCCCGGGTCTGCCGGTCTGGGCTGCAGTGAGAAAAGTGCGTGTTAGGTGAACTGGTTTGGGATGGCCGACCGTAGAGGGTGAGAGTCCCGTAGGTGAAAACATGTGCTCTGTAGTGATGTGTCCCCGAGTAGCAGCGGGCCCGTGGAATCTGCTGTGAATCTGCCGGGACCACCCGGTAAGCCTGAATACTTCCCAGTGACCGATAGCGGATTAGTACCGTGAGGGAATGGTGAAAAGTACCCCGGGAGGGGAGTGAAAGAGTACCTGAAACCGTGTGCCTACAATCCGTCAGAGCTCTCCCTTTTGGGTGGGGTGATGGCGTGCCTTTTGAAGAATGAGCCTGCGAGTCAGGGACATGTCGCGAGGTTAACCCGGGTGGGGTAGCCGTAGCGAAAGCGAGTCTGAATAGGGCGTATCCACACAGGTGTGTGTGGTGTAGTGGTGTGTTCTGGACCCGAAGCGGAGTGATCTACCCATGGCCAGGGTGAAGCGACGGTAAGACGTCGTGGAGGCCCGAACCCACTTAGGTTGAAGACTGAGGGGATGAGCTGTGGGTAGGGGTGAAAGGCCAATCAAACTCCGTGATAGCTGGTTCTCCCCGAAATGCATTTAGGTGCAGCGTTGCATGCTTCTTGTTGGAGGTAGAGCTACTGGATGGCCGATGGGCCTCACAAGGTTACTGACGTCAGCCAAACTCCGAATGCCGACAAGTGAGAGTGTGGCAGTGAGACGGCGGGGGATAAGCTCCGTGCGTCGAGAGGGAAACAGCCCAGATCGCCGGCTAAGGCCCCTAAGCGTGTGCTAAGTGGAAAAGGATGTGCAGTCGCGAAGACAACCAGGAGGTTGGCTTAGAAGCAGCCACCCTTGAAAGAGTGCGTAATAGCTCACTGGTCAAGTGATTGTGCGCCGATAATGTAGCGGGGCTCAAGCACACCGCCGAAGCCGCGGCAATCAGATGTTTGTCTGGTTGGGTAGGGGAGCGTCCTGCATCCGGTGAAGCAGCAGAGTGATCTAGCTGTGGAGGGTGTGGGAGTGAGAATGCAGGCATGAGTAGCGATAAGGCAAGTGAGAACCTTGCCCGCCGAAAGACCAAGGGTTCCTGGGCCAGGCCAGTCCGCCCAGGGTGAGTCGGGACCTAAGGCGAGGCCGACAGGCGTAGTCGATGGACAACGGGTTGATATTCCCGTACCCGTGTGTGAGCGTCCCTGATGAATCAGCGGTACTAACCGCCCAAAACTCAGATCACCGGCGACCTTCGGGTCAATGGGTTCTGGGGGCTGCGCGGGACCTTCGTTGGTAGTAGTCAAGCGATGGGGTGACGCAGGAAGGTAGCCGTACCAGTCAGTGGTTGTACTGGGGTAAGCCTGTAGGACGACATCTAGGCAAATCCGGATGTCATATAAGTCTGAGAGGTGATGCATAGCCGATTGAGGCGAATTCGGTGATCCTATGCTGCCAAGAAAAGCCTCTAGCGAGTGCGCACACGGCCCGTACCCCAAACCGACACAGGTGGTCAGGTAGAGAATACCAAGGCGTACGAGTGAACTATGGTTAAGGAACTCGGCAAAATGCCCCCGTAACTTCGGGAGAAGGGGGACCTCCATACCGTCAACACCCTTGCGGTGGGCAGCGGGAGGGGGTGGCACAAACCAGTGAGAAGCGACTGTTTACTAAAAACACAGGTCCGTGCGAAGTCGCAAGACGATGTATACGGACTGACGCCTGCCCGGTGCTGGAAGGTTAAGAGGACCGGTTAACCCTTCGGGGTGAAGCTGAGAATTTAAGCCCCAGTAAACGGCGGTGGTAACTATAACCATCCTAAGGTAGCGAAATTCCTTGTCGGGTAAGTTCCGACCTGCACGAATGGCGTAACGACTTCTCAACTGTCTCAACCATAGACTCGGCGAAATTGCATTACGAGTAAAGATGCTCGTTACGCGCGGCAGGACGAAAAGACCCCGGGACCTTCACTACAACTTGGTATTGGAGTTCGGTTCGGTTTGTGTAGGATAGGTGGGAGACTGTGAAGCGGCCACGCCAGTGGTTGTGGAGTCGTTGTTGAAATACCACTCTGATCGTATTGGGCTTCTAACTTCGAACCGTATATCCGGTTCAGGGACAGTGCCTGGCGGGTAGTTTAACTGGGGCGGTTGCCTCCTAAAATGTAACGGAGGCGCCCAAAGGTTCCCTCAACCTGGACGGCAATCAGGTGTTGAGTGTAAGTGCACAAGGGAGCTTGACTGCGAGACGTACATGTCGAGCAGGGACGAAAGTCGGGACTAGTGATCCGGCACCTCTGAGTGGAAGGGGTGTCGCTCAACGGATAAAAGGTACCCCGGGGATAACAGGCTGATCTTCCCCAAGAGTCCATATCGACGGGATGGTTTGGCACCTCGATGTCGGCTCGTCGCATCCTGGGGCTGGAGCAGGTCCCAAGGGTTGGGCTGTTCGCCCATTAAAGCGGCACGCGAGCTGGGTTTAGAACGTCGTGAGACAGTTCGGTCTCTATCCGCCGCGCGCGTCAGAAGCTTGAGGAAATCTGTCCCTAGTACGAGAGGACCGGGACGGACGAACCTCTGGTACACCAGTTGTCCCACCAGGGGCACCGCTGGATAGCCACGTTCGGA
The DNA here is from genome assembly GCF_001500125.1 of Mycobacterium sp. IS-1742. Classification (GTDB taxonomy): domain Bacteria; phylum Actinomycetota; class Actinomycetes; order Mycobacteriales; family Mycobacteriaceae; genus Mycobacterium. Next base: position 4,999 of record NZ_LQIV01000035.1, read on the forward strand.
CAGGATAACCGCTGAAAGCATCTAAGCGGGAAACCCCCTCCAAGACCAGGCTTCTCACCCATTAAGTGGGATAAGGCCCCCCGCAGACCACGGGATCGATAGACCAGACCTAGAAGACCAGCAATGGTCGCAGGGAACTGGCACTAACCGGCCGAAAACTTACACACACCCAAAACCTGTGTGACACCAAACAATGCCTCGCAACCACACCACACCAAAGAATCAACCACGATTCACACCCCACCACCAAAAAACACTTCCCCCACCCCCCGTGGGGGCACTCAAAAACGAGTGAAAATAAAGTTACGGCGGTCCATAGCGGCAGGGAAACGCCCGGTCCCATCCCGAACCCGGAAGCTAAGCCTGCCAGCGCCGATGATACTACCCAACCCGGGTGGAAAAGTAGGACACCGCCGAACACCCTTTCCCCTCGGCCCTCCGACCACAATCGGAGGGCCGAGGCATTTCT
>NZ_LQIV01000036.1 GCF_001500125.1 Mycobacterium sp. IS-1742
CGCTCATCGGCCGCCCTCCGGCGGTGTGGGCACGCCTTCGCGCAGTCGTGACAGCCAGCGTGTCGCCTCGTCGCTGCCCGGCGGCGGTGCGCCGGCCGCCGTCCCGGTCGGCCAGGAACCCAGGTATCTCACATCTGCACAACGACGGTGGAGCGCTTTGAGTGCCTCGGCGACCGCATCGTCATCGACGTGGCCCACCCAGTCGAGAAAGAACACGTAGGTGCCGAGTTCGGTGCGGGTGGGCCGCGACTCGATGCGGGTCAGGTCGATGTCGCGGATCGACAGTTCGGTCATCGCCGCGACCAGCGCGCCGGGGGTGTTCGGCAGGCGCAGCGCGACCGAGGTGCGGTCGGCGCCGGTGCGGGGGGGGGGCGGCGCGGGCCGCCCCACGAGAACGAAGCGGGTGCGGGCGTTCGGTTCGTCGACGACACCCGAGGCGAGGCTGCGCAGCCCGTAGCGTTCGGCCGCCAGCGCCGTGCTGACCCCGGCGTCGGCGCGTCCGCCCGCCACGTCGGCGGCCGCGGCGGCGTTGGAGTGGGCGGGGACCAGGTGCGCGGACGGCAGGTGTTCGGCCAGCCAGCGACGCACCTGGGCGGCGGCGACCGGGAAGGCGGCGACGGTCGCGACGTCGCCGTCGTGATCGGGGCGCACCACGATGCTGAACGACACGGCGAGGGTGAGTTCGGCGAAGATCTGCAGCGGCGCGCCCACCGCGAGGCTGTCGAGCGTCGGCAGCACCGAGCCCTCGATGGAGTTCTCGATGGGCACGCACGCGTAGTCGGCCTCGCCGGACCGCACGGCCTCGAGCCCGGCCGGCGTGCTGTCGGTCGGCACGGGCGTCACCGGACCGTCGCCGGGGACCATCGCGCCGGAGGTCATCTGCAACAACGCCGACTCGGTGAACGTCCCCTCGGGGCCGAGGTAGGCGATGCGCGGCACGTCCCAACACTATCCGCTGTCCGGGATTCCCCTGGGCAAAGCCTTGCGCGACCAAGAGGTCCGTTGTTAAGTAAGGCTTACCTCACCAACCGGAAGGCAGCGCGATGGCCCACACCCCACCGACGAACGCACCGACGACGGCACGGACCGCACCGTCCACCGCCGAGCGAATCCGCAGCGCATGCGCCCGCGGCGGCGGTGCGATGCTCGCCGTGGAGGGTGTCGACCCGGTCAGCACGCCGGTGCACCACCTCCTCGGCGACGGATCCTTCGCGATCACCGTCCCGGTCGGGGTTCCGCTGAGCGCGATGGTCGGATCGGCCGGCGCCGCGGGCGTGCAGGCGGTGCTCGAGATGACCGACTACGCGCCACTGCCGCTGCGCGAACCGGTGCGATCGCTGGTCTGGATCCGCGGACGGGTGCACGCCGTGCCGAGCGCCGACGTCTCCGCCCTGCTCGACCTGATCGCCAGGGACGACCCCAATCCCGCCCTGCTGCAGGTCAACTCGGGCGACCACTCGCGCTACGCGCTGATGCGGCTGGAGATCGAGTCGGTCGTGGTCGCCGACGCGACCGGCGCCGAGTCCGTGGGCGTCTCCGCGCTGCTCGCCGCCCGGCCCGACCCCTTCTGCGCGATGGAGTCCTGCTGGCTGCAGCACATGGAGTCGGCGCATCGGGACGTGGTCGACCGCCTGGCCGGCCGGCTGCCCGCCGCGATGCGACGCGGCCGGGTGCGCCCGCTGGGCCTGGACCGCTACGGCGTCCAGCTGCGGGTCGAGGACCCCGCCGGAGACCACGACGTGCGCCTGCCGTTCGCCAAACCCGTCGACGACGTGACCGGCCTGAGCCAGGCCATCCGGGTGCTCATGGGCTGCCCGTTCCTCAACGGACTGCAGGCCCGACGCGTGGAGCGGCCCGGCGGCTAGCGTATGGGCGGTGAACCGGCCGTCCGACGCGTTGCCCGACCTGCTGGACCACGGACAGCGCCGTGCGCTGCGCATCGAGATCGTCATCGTCCTCGCCGTCACATTCGGCCTCAGCGCGTACACCGCGCTGCTGCGCCTGCTCGAAGCCGTCCTGCTGGGGCTGTCCGGTCAGGTGGTGGCGCTCAATCCGCGCCGGTCCACCTACGGCTTCATCGACCTCGGGCTGAACCTGGCCGGCGTCTTCCAGCTGCTGGCCTGGGGTGCGCTCGGCGTGTATCTGTTGTGGCGCAGCGGGTTCCGGCCCGCCGACATCGGCCTCGCCCGCCCGCGAGCGCGCCCCGACCTGCTCGGCGGGCTCGGGCTGGCCGCACTGATCGGACTCCCCGGGTTGGCGCTGTACCAGCTCGCCCGCGTCCTGGGCATCAACGCCTCGGTCGAACCCGCCGAACTCTACGACACCTGGTGGCGCATCCCGGTGCTGTTGGCGATGGCGTTCGCCAACGGGTGGGCCGAGGAGATCATCGTCGTCGGGTTCCTGCTGACCCGGCTGCGGCAGCTGCGGGTCAACCCGATGATCGCGATCGTCGCGGCCGGCCTGCTGCGCGGCGCCTACCACCTGTACCAGGGGTTCGGCGCCGGGTTGGGCAACATCGCGATGGGACTGGTGTTCGGCTACGTCTGGTACCGCACCGGACGGCTGTGGCCGCTCATCATCGCGCACGCCCTGATCGACGCGGTGGCGTTCGTCGGATACTCGCTGCTGGCCGGCCACCTCGGCTGGCTGCAGTGATCCCGGGGGATGTGCACGTACATTTCTCGCTGTGAACCCCAATCGGCCGGAGCGCGGCAGGCGTGACCCGCGCGAGGCCGCGCGGGGGCCGAACGCCCCGCGGGAGCCGTCGCAGGTGATCCGCCGCGCCCCCGGCCACCGGCCGCCGCCCGCGTGGCCGCCCAACCCGCCGAGCCCACCGCCCCGGGTGCCACCCCCGGCCCGCGGTC
>NZ_LQIV01000037.1 GCF_001500125.1 Mycobacterium sp. IS-1742
TCGAACGCGCACGGCACGGTGACCGGTGCGGCCGGTGGTGTGCTGCTGCGTCCGTACGCCCGGTTGATCGCCTCCACGGGTGACAGCGTCACCACCTACGGCGAACCGTGGAACATGAACTGAGTCCTTCCACACGAGTAGGGAGCCCCGCGGGTCACAGACCCGCGGGGCTCTTTCGTGTCACGCCCAAAGCCGGTGGAACGCACCCCTCCCGCATCCTCGGACACCATCGAGATCGACGCGGACCGTAGATCCTATGAGACGAGTCATGGCACACAATCTATTTTTGATTGCAAATAGCGCCCACCGGATTGCCGCGTGGGGCTCTTTTCTTTGTTAAAGAGTTAATTGTTCGTAAGTCATATAATCGCAGGTCAACCGTCTAAAACAATAGCACTCCGCTATCTGTTGTCGGTTCTTGGCCGCGCTGTTATGTTTTGCCCGTCACTGACGATGAGATTCGCATGAGACAACTGGTGCGAGTTCTCATCGCAGTCACATGTTGGACTCATGGGTGTGTGGTCTCCAGGCGACCAGGCGCCCGATGGAATAGTCGGCGCGACAGCTAGGGAGATCATGAAAGCAATCAGTCGGGTGTTGATCGCGTTGGTTGCGGCCATCGCGGCTCTGTTCACGAGCACGGGCACCTCCAACGCAGGTCTGGACAACGAGCTCAGCCTGGTCGACGGCCAGGGTCGGACCCTGACCATTCAGCAGTGGGACACGTTCCTCAACGGGGTGTTCCCGCTCGACCGCAACCGGCTCACCCGTGAGTGGTTCCACTCGGGCCGGGCCAAGTACATCGTGGCCGGTGAGGGTGCCGAGGAGTTCGAGGGTTCGCTGGAGCTGGGTTACCAGATCGGCTTCCCGTGGTCGCTGGGTGTGGGGATCAATTTCAGCTACACCACCCCCAACATCGCCTTCGACGGCCTCGACACTGTGGTCGCTGAAGACAACGCCATCCTGGAGGGCATCGTGACCCCGCCGCTGTTCCCCGGTGTGTCGATCAGCGCGGACCTGGGCAACGGTCCGGGCATCCAGGAAGTCGCGACGTTCGCGGTCGACGTGGAGGGTGCCGACGGCGCGGTCGCTGTCTCCAACGCTCACGGCACGGTGACCGGTGCGGCCGGCGGCGTGCTGCTGCGCCCCTACGCCCGGCTGATCGCCTCCAGCGGTGACAGCGTCACCACCTACGGCGAACCGTGGAACATGAACTGAGGTCTGAAGACGGAGGGAGCCCGCGGGAACGTCACCCGCGGGCTTCTTCCCGTTCAGGAGCTCGTCACCGAGGATCGGCTTGAATTCGCGGCTGAACTGCGGAAACGGGCGTATCTGCGCTATCTGTTGTCGGTTCTTGGCCGCCCTGTTATGTTTTGCCCGTCACTGACGATGAGATACGCATGAGACAACTGATGCGACTTCTCATCGCAGTCACATGTTGGACTCATGGGTGTGTGGTCTCCAGGCGACCAGGCGCCCGATGGAATAGTCGGCGCGACAGCTAGGGAGATCATGAAGGCAATCAGTCGGGTGTTGATCGCGTTGGTTGCGGCCATCGCGGCTCTGTTCACGAGCACGGGCACCTCCA
>NZ_LQIV01000038.1 GCF_001500125.1 Mycobacterium sp. IS-1742
GGGCGCGGTCTTGGGCGCGGGTGCGGCGGCGTCTGGGCATCTTCAATGCGCGGTCGGTGCGGGGCGCACCTTCCTTGGCCTCGTGCACCGGTGCCGGGGCGGTGGGCGCGGCGAGTGTGGGGAAGAGCAGGGCGCTGCCGGGCCGGGTGGTGTAGGTCTGTCCGGTCGGGGAGGTCCAGACGATGGTGCCGTCCGGTGATTGTTTGTCCCGCCAGCCGGTTGCGCCGGTCCAGAAGGTTTTGAGCAGGTGGTGTTTTCGGCATAGGCAGCGCAGGTTCGATGCGCAGGTGGGGCCGGCGGGCCAGGGCACGGCGTGGTCGAGGTCGCAGCGGTGGGCGGGTTGGTCGCAGCCGGGGAAGCGGCAGGTCAGGTCGCGGCAGCGCACGAAGTCCTGCAGTGCCGCCGAAGGCCGGTAGCGGGGTTCGGGTGCGGTGTCGCCGGGGTGGGTGACCGGCCGGATGGTGGCGCGGTGGAGGAACGCGGCCAGGACGGTGGCGTTGGTGATCCCGGCGCCGATGACGAATGCCGGTGCCGGGCAGGGTGACTGAGAGGGTGGCCTGACATGCGCCTCCGGCTCCTGCTCGGCGGTCGTCTCCGCCTCCGGTTCGGCGTTCGCCTCCGTTTCGGCGTGTGCCTGTGCAGCGTCGAGGGTGTCGTGGGGGGTGACGACGTGGATGACGACGTCTTTGGTGGGGCGCCCGCCGCGGCTGCCGGGGCAGTCGGGGTGGTCGCATTCGCAGTGCAGGGTGGTGCCGGTGGCGACGGCGGCCATGGCGTCGTTGCGGCGTTGTTCGGCGGTGCGGGGGTCCTGGGGGCACAGGGTGTGGGTCATGTCGGTGACGCGTTGGTCGAAGGCGGCGCCGTCGGGGGCGTACATGCGGGCCCAGACGGTCATGAACCCGGGGGCGTCGCTGGGGAAGCCGAATTGGACGTCGCGGTCTTTCTCGGCGTCTTTGACCCGTCGTAGGGCGCCGGGGTCGTGGGTTTCGACGATGGCGTCGATGGCGGCGGTGGTCTTCTTCTGCGAGGTGGGTCCCCAGGTGATGATCTGGGCGGCGAGGTCGGTGTCGACGGCGGCCATCAGGGTGGGGTCGGTGATCAGGGCGGTGCGGGCCACGATGGTTCGGGCCAGCAGGTCGCTGATCTGTCCGGCGGCGAACAGGGCGGCCACGGTGGGGAGGCGGTCGGTGAGCATGACGGCGCGGTGGGTTTGGAACATGGCCAGTGATTCGGTGATGTTCTGGGCGGCGGCCAGTTCGCTGACGGCGTTGGCGTCGGGGTCGACGAACCAGTTGTCGCGGTCGGTGGCGTCGTGGCAGCCGGTGCGGCGGCGGAACACCTCGGCCATGGTGGCCAGTTTGCGGGCCGCGGCCGCTGATTCCACCCGCGCCCATCCGGCCGAGGCGGCCACCAACTCCGCATCGCTGAGTGCGGAGAAGTCGCCGATCTCGGGCAACGAACCATCGAACATGCATTCGATTCTGCCAGGCGCTACCGACACGACCCCACGAAATCATCTGGCCTGTGGATGAA
>NZ_LQIV01000039.1 GCF_001500125.1 Mycobacterium sp. IS-1742
TAGCGGCGATCGGCATCCGACAGCAGCGGGCCGAGGTGGAGGGCGGCGATGCGGTCTTTGATGTCGAGATGCATGACGACGTTGGTGCGCTGCCCGTGCGGGCGGCGGGCGGCTTCGGTGTCCCAGCCGGCGTCGACCAGCGCCAGGAAGGCGTCCACGGTGGTCGGCATGGGCGGCCGGCTGCTTGCGGTGTCGTCGGCGTCGCCGTGGTCACGTTTCCACTGCGCGACCAGCCCGTCGTGGTGGGACTTCAGGGCGGCGTCGAACACCGCCGCCTCAATGTGAGGCAGGGCGATCCGCCAGTAGGTGTACTGCTCATCGGAGGTCTTGCTGATCGACGCCTCCGGCCCCGGGTCCGGCGCGGGCTTCGGTTCGTCGGACTGGGGTTCGGGTTGGGGGCGGGGTTCGAGTTTGATGGCGATGCGCAGTTGGCTGACCGAGGCGTTGGCCGCGAGTTCGGCGTAATGCTGATCGGATCCGGGGCCGGCGCCCTGGGCGATCACCCCGACTTGATCGAGGGAGAGTCGCCCTTCCCGCAGATCTGCGATGCAGCGCGGGAATTCCTCGATCCGGTCGGCAATGGTGGTGATGGTTTTCGCATTCGCCGGAGACACACCGGTTTTCCACGCCACGAGCGCGGCGACCGAGCGGGCCCCGGTGGCGCCCCACAACCGCTCACGGTCGATTTCGGCGGCGATCTCCACGATGCGGCCGTCGATGGCGTTGCGCTGACCGGCCAGCTCGGACAGTTCCTCGAACAG
>NZ_LQIV01000040.1 GCF_001500125.1 Mycobacterium sp. IS-1742
CATGAAGGCAATCAGTCGGGTGTTGATCGCGTTGGTTGCGGCCATCGCGGCTCTGTTCACGAGCACGGGCACCTCCAACGCAGGTCTGGATAACGAGCTCAGCCTGGTCGACGGCCAGGGCCGCACGCTGACGATCCAGCAGTGGGACACGTTCCTCAACGGGGTGTTCCCGCTCGACCGCAACCGGCTCACCCGTGAGTGGTTCCACTCGGGCCGGGCCAAGTACATCGTGGCCGGTGAGGGTGCCGAGGAGTTCGAGGGTTCGCTGGAGCTGGGTTACCAGATCGGCTTCCCGTGGTCGCTGGGTGTGGGGATCAATTTCAGCTACACCACCCCCAACATCGCCTTCGACGGCCTCGACGGCGCCTTCGTCGGCGCGGACGGCGTTATCCCGCTGGAGGGCATCGTGACCCCGCCGCTGTTCCCGGGTGTGTCGATCAGCGCGGATCTGGGCAACGGCCCGGGCATCCAGGAAGTGGCGACCTTCGCGGTCGACGTGGAGGGTGCCGAGGGTGCGGTCGCGGTCTCGAACGCGCACGGCACGGTGACCGGTGCGGCCGGTGGTGTGCTGCTGCGTCCGTACGCCCGGTTGATCGCCTCCAC
>NZ_LQIV01000041.1 GCF_001500125.1 Mycobacterium sp. IS-1742
ATGACATCCCACAGGGCGCGGGCTTCGGGGGTGAGCCAGCCTTCGATGCGGCTCATCCCGTCGGCCTGCTGGCGGCCGACCCGGAGCTCGCGGCGGCGTCGCAGGGTCTGGTGGTTGGGTTCGGTGCCGTCCTGGTCGATGAACCCCAGCAGGGTCTCGGCGACCTGCTTGAACTGATCCGGACGCAACTCGATCGCGTGGCCGACCAGATCGCGTTCGTAGTCGTCACGGCGCGCGGCCGACACCCAGACCGGCAGCTTCCGGATGAAGTCCTGGATGACCCGCACATGCGCAACCCCGATCTCGCCACGCGTCACCGCTTCCGCGGTATGCGCCAACTCGGTCTGCACGCGTTCCCCGTGAATCGTGTAGCGGGGACCCAACTGGGCGGCGTCGGTGATCCGGTTGCGGGCGTCGGTGGGGGTGATGCGCAGGTGGTTGGCCAACACCTCCCGGATCGAGGTGGCGCCCAAAGCGTGGGGGTCGGCGCCGATCAGGCGTGCGGTCAGCCGGTGCTCCACGGCCGGCACCGCCCAGACGGCTTGTTTGATGCGGTCGAGTTCGGCCACCACCTGCGGATCGGTCAGGTCGTCAAGCGAGGCGGTGTGCAGGTCGGCGACCGCCGCCCGCAGACGGTCGACCGCTGCGCTGAAGCCCCCATCCATGTCTCGAACATTAGTTCGAGGGTCCGACAAAGCCTGCCGCTGCGTGACGGCTGAACCAGTGTGGTGCAGGAGGTTTGCCCACCCGGCGCGACGACTTCCGCGCCGGGGTCGAGTGAGCAGCTACATCCGGCCCTCGCGGCGCAACAGGTCCGCCGCGCTCATGCCGCCGCCACGGCGCTTCTGCTCCTCCGGAGCGTTGAGCTTCTCCGTCGACTCGGGATCCTGCTGTGCCGGGATCTTCGTCGTCGCGTCACTGTCCTCCGGCTGGGCCGGCCGCTGCACCGGGATCGCCGTCGTGGGCTCGTTGCCCTCGGGTTCGGGCTTCGGTCCACCGGCCCGCATGGCCGTCGTCGACTCGGCCGACGGCTGCGGGGGCCGGGGCGGCCGGGGCGGCTGGCCGCCACCGGGACCCGACGGGCCGCCCGGACCCGCGGGGCCGCCGCGCAGCTCACCGAGCCAGGACTCGATCTCGCGTTCCTCGCGCTTCGGCGCCGGACCGGTCGGCCGCGGAGCCCGCTGCGTGGTCGCGGTGTTGACCGCACCGCGCACCGCGTTCTTCGCCATCGAGAACCGCGTGGTCGGCGGCTCCTGCCCGGACGCGGGCCGGTTGGTCGGGATCCGGCTCGTGCCGGCGACCGAGGGACCGTTCAGGCGCGGCGGACCCGGGGGGATGCGGGTCGGTCCGACCCGGCCCTCGATACCGGGATGCGTCGGATCGTGCGGGGGACGCGGCCGCGGCGGTACCGGAGCGCCGGCGCCGACGAGGGCCTGATCGTCCGCGGGGTCGCGGACGGCGGGCCGTTTGCGCTCGTCCGGCAGTTCGGTCTCGCCGAGACCGAGCCGCTCCTGCAGTCGCTTCATCCAGCGCGGCGCCCACCAGCAGTCGTCACCGAGCATCTTCATGATGGCTGGCACCAGGAACATCCGGATGATCGTCGCGTCCAGCAGCAAGGCCAACAGCAGGCCGAACGCGAGGTACTTCATCATCACCAGATCGGAGAACACGAACGCGCCGGCGACCACGGCCAGCACCAGCGCGGCGCCGGTGATCAAGCGGCCCGTGGTGGCCGTGCCGACCCGGATGGCCTCCGCCGTGGACAGCCCGCGTTCACGGGCCTCCACCATGCGGGACACCAGGAACACCTCGTAGTCGGTGGACAGACCCCAGATGACCGCGATGATCAGGCCGATCATCGGCGCCATCAGCGGCTGCGGCGTGTAGTTCATCAGCCCGGATCCGTGCCCGTCGACGAACATCCACGTCAGGATGCCCATCGTCGAGCCCAGGGTCAGCGCGCTCATCAACGCGGCCTTGATCGGCAGCACCAGCGAGCCGAACGCCAGGAACATCAGGATCGTGGTCGTGACGATCAGGATCGTGACCATCAACGGCAACCGGTCGAACAGGCTGTGGATGCTGTCCTGTTCGAGCGCCGGGGTGCCGCCGACCCACACGGAGACCCCGCGCGGTGGGGACAGGGCCCGCAACTCGTCGATCTTCTGGGCGGCGTCGTTGCGGTTCTCCAGACCGTTCTGGATCACCCGGACCGACGGGTCCTTGGAGCCGCCCTCCTGGACCGACCGCTCCTGCCACATCTTCGACGGATCGTTCTCCGGATCGATGAAGCCGTTGATCGACATGGCCTTGGCGCGCATGTCGGCCACCTGCTGGTCGGTGACCGGCTCACCGTTGTCGTTCTTGAGCACGATCGTCAGCGGCTCGGTGCGGAAGCCGGGGAAGCTGCGGTCGAAGTCCTCCTGCGCCTGCCGGACCGAGTTGTCCGGGGGCAGGTACTTCTCGCTGATGCCGCCCAGGGACAGCTGTCCCAGCGGGATGACCAGCAGGATCATCACGATGATGATCGGGAAGGCGAAGGCGCCGGGGCGCTTCATTACGCGGGTGACGAGCTTGCCCCAGAATCCGCGCTCCACCTCGGCGCGGGTCTTGGTCTTCTGGGTCTTGTCCGACAGCCAGTTCAGCCACCACACGATGGGGCGACGAGCCAGTGGCACGTACCGCGCGAGGGCGAGGCCGAAGGTGACGATGACGAGGAACAGCACGATGCCGAGCAACATGCCGTAGACGCCGCTGCCGATGACGTCGTCGTTCCGCAACGCGGTGATGCCGTAGGCCATGGCGCCGTAGAGCGCCGTGTAGCCGAGGACCAGGCCGATCAGGGCCAAGTGGGCGCCCTGCTCACCCGTCTGCTTGATGCGTCTGCGGGCGATGTGGCCGAGCGCGATGCCCACGGGCGGCACCAGCAGCCCCAGCGGAATCGACGCGATGGCGAAGGTGTTGGTCTTCTGCACCGCCGGGTCCGACGCGATCGGGTCCGGTTGGGCGAACTTGATCAGCGTCCGGACGCCCAGCGCGTCGACCCTCGGCCCGAGGATGGCCAGGGCGGCGGCCAGCACCGTGATCGACAGGATCGCCGCCAGCATGACCGAGGCGATGATCGCGTAGGTGATCGACTTGAGGAAGCCCTGCGGGAACAGCAGCAGCGGGACCGACGAGGCGACCAGGATCACCGCGGAGAACATCACCGTGCGGCCGGAGGTCATCACCGTGCGGCGTATCGCCGCCTCGGTGTCGTACCCCTCGGCGAGCTCCTCGCGGAACCGGCTCACCATGAACAAGCCGTAGTCGACGGCGATGCCGAGGCCCATGAGCGTCACCACCGGCTGGGCGAAGAAGTGCACCGGGATGAACTCGGCGGCCAGGCGCATGATGCCCAGCGCGCCTGCGATGGTGAGGCCGCCGATCAGGCCCGGCAGCGCGGCGGCGATGACGCCACCGAAGACGAAGAACAGAACCACGCAGACCAGCGGGATGGCGGCGACCTCGGCGCGCTTCTGGTCCTCGCCGATGCTGCCGGTGAGCTCGCTGGCCAGCGGGTTGAGGCCGGCCAGCTGGATGTCGCCGTCGTTGATCTCCTGCAGGGCGGGTTCGACGACCTGGTAGTTCTTCAGGATCTCGTCGTCGGTCTCGCCCTTGAGCGGGATGCTGACGAAGGTCTTCGACAGATCCTCGGTCTTCATCTGCTGCACGGTCTCGCTGGCGGCGTCGGGTGCGCGCAGCCAGCCGACCCAGCTGACCACCTGGTCCGGATGGTCGGAGACGAAGCTGTCGAGCTGGCCCACGACTTCGCGCTGCCACTCCGGGTTGTCGACCTTCTCGCCGTCCGGCGGGGTCAGGATCGCCACGACGTGGCTCGTGCGGTCGCGGCCGTACACCTCGTCGCCGGCGACGGAGGCCTGCACCGACTGGCTGCCCTCGTCGTAGAACCCGCTCTGCGTGACGTGGTTACCGAGACTGATCCCGTAGATGCCGCCGCCGAGGCACAGCGCCACCATGACACCGATCACTATGTACCGATATCGGTATACGTTTCGACCCCACCAGGCGAACACGTAAGCTCCTTACCAATTCATGTCGACCGCGCTGTGGCCACAGTTGTCACACACGCGAGGTCAGCAGCGCGGACAGCGGCCGGAACGGCTGCAGCCATGCTCCCTGCTCAGGCAGCGAATCGAGTCCGATCCGCGGCAACGGCTCCCGGAAAACACCAGGAATGTCTTCCAGATCGACGAACTCCAAGGTATCCGACGCTAGCGCCCAGCTCGCATGTTCGCGAAATCCGAGCACCTGCACGGGGATCCCCTCGCGGGCGATCTCTTCCAGCGGCAACCGGAACGCCTGACCGTCAGCCGAGGCGACCAGCACGGCGGCCAGCCCCTCGCGGCGGCGCAGCGCGATGTGGTCCAGCATGTCGCTGTCCACGTCGCTGTCCTCGTCGATCTTGGGTTTGGCGAAGACCGCGAAACCCACGTTGCGCAGCGCCTCCACCCAGGGCCGGACGACGTCGGCGCTGCCGGGGGCGATGTTGGTGAACACCGTCGCCTCGGGTTCGAGGGTGACGTCCTCGCGGCCGGCGGACAGGTCCGCCGTGCGGGCGAGCAGCCAGCGACCCAGCGCGTCGAACCGCGGCCGGTGCGCCGCGGTCGGCCTGCCTCCGATGATCGAGCCGAGACCCATGTCGAGGTTCGGCGCGTCCCACACGAGCAGGACGCGCTGCGTGCCGGCGGGCGGACCTGCGGGCGGCGGTGGCGGTGCGACCTGCGGGATGTCCTCGGTGACGCTCACGGCGCCTTCTCCCAGAGAAGTTCGGTGACGTCGGGACCTGCCAGGGCCTTGCGCTCGTACTTGGTGACCGGCCGCTGTGTGGAGATCGGCAGGTCGGCGCCGGCGCTGACCCTGCGCAGGAGCGGTTCGGCGTCACCCACCTCGGCGATCTGCTCGGCGTAGCCGGAGTGGTCGGTGGCCGCGTGCAGGATGCCGCCGGGCCGCAACCGGTCGGCGATCAGCGCCACGGTCGACGGCTGCAGCAGCCGGCGTTTGTGGTGGCGGGCCTTCGGCCAGGGATCGGGGAAGAACACCCGGACGCCGGTCAGCGAGCCGCTCGCGAGCATGTGCTCGAGCACGTCGACGCCGTCACCGCGGATCATCCTGATGTTGCGGACCCCGGCCCGGTCGATGCCGGTGAGCAGCTGGGCGAGGCCGCGCCGGTACACCTCCACCGCGATGACGTCGATGTCCGGCTCGTCCTGCGCCATCGCCAGCGTCGAGGTGCCAGTGCCCGAACCGATCTCCAGCACCAGCGGGGCGGTCCGGCCGAACCACGCCGTGGTGTCGAGCAGCGCCGCGGGCCGGCCGTCGTCGTCGCGGGCCTCGGTGCCCAGCTCGGGCCACCGCCGCTCCCAGGTCTCCTGCTGCCCACCGGACAGCGCCGAACGCCGCGACCGGAAGCTGGTCACCCGGCGGTGGCGGTGCGGTGAGGGAGAGTCGTCCCCGGCCGGGTCATGGGCCGGTTCACCGGCGGTGTGAAGCGCCGGCCCGCCGGCGGTGTCGAGCGGCGGCCCACCGGAGCTGTCCGACTCGCGCGCGTGCATCCGTCCATGGTGTCTCATCGGTGATGGACCACCCCCATCGTGGTACAGATTGATACCCAACAGTTGCCTTCGGCTGGTATGCCAAACATCCGCAAGTGAGGCGCCCCGACGGATGCCACGATTTCCCCGGGACCCGAAAGCCGTGACGGGTCGACAGAGGGAGGGTGCGGCCATGTTCGCTTTCGTCGACGTGCTGACACGCTTCGCGCAGGAGTACGGGGACACCGCGGTGTCGGCGCTGGCCGCCAGGGCGGGGGCGCCGCTGCGGATCGCGGTCAGCGGCCGCGCCGGGGTGGGTCGCACCACGCTGACCCGCGCGCTGACCGGTGCGGGGCGTCGCGCCTCTCTCGCCGGTGACGGTCGCGTCGGTCACCCGGACGTCGTGGTGGTGGTCGTCGCGGAAGCGGTCAAACCGGAGGACGTGTCGTCGGTCGCGGCGTGGCGCGGCGCGGCCGTGCCCGTGCTGGTGGTGCGCAACAAGGCCGACCTCGCGGGGCCGATCCCGCCCGGTCCACTGCGGCGCCTGCTCGCCGGGACGCCGGTGGAGCCCGCGGTCGCGCTGCTGGCCGACGTCCGCCTCGACACCGGCGACCTGAGTGCGCTGCGGACGCTGATCGAGCACCCGGCCGATCTGCGCTCGCCGGACGCCTTCCTCGACGGCGCCCACCCACTGCCTCGCGAGGCGCGCCTGCGTCTGCTGCGCACCCTCGACCGGCGCGGCATCGCGTACGCGGTGCGCGCGCTCCGGGACGGCGCCGACCCGCGGGACCTGCCCGCGCTGCTGCGCGAACTGAGCGGGATCGACCGGGTGCTCGGCCGCGTCGACGCCCTCACCGCACCGGTGCGGTACCGCCGGGTGCGCTCCGCGGTCACGGAACTGCAGGGCCGCGCCGCCGGCGACGAGCGGGTGGCGGAGTTCCTGGCCGGCAACGACGTGGTCCTCGCGGTGATGACCGCGGCGGTCGACGTCGTGCAGGCGGCGGGACTGGAGGTCGACCGCGGCGACGATGCCGCCGCGCACCTGCGCCGGGCGGTGCGGTGGCGCGGCTACAGCCGCGGCCCGGTCGGCCCGCTGCACCGCGCGTGCGGCGCCGACATCTGTCGTGGCTCGCTCCGACTGTTCGAGCGTCGCCGGTGACCGCTGCCCCCGACCCGGTCGCGGCCGCGGACGCCGTGGTCACCGCCGTGGACCCCGCCCTGAGTTCGCCGGGGGTGCGCCGCAGCGACGCCGTCCTGGTCACCGGTCCATGGCTGGCCGGGGTCAGCAGCCTGATCGCGGTTCTGCGCGCCCGCCTGCCGGAGGTGTCGTTCGTCGAGGCCGACGAACTGCCCCCAGGCGCCGCACCGCTGGCCGTGGTGTTCGCCGTCTCGGCGGTGTCCGCGCTGGCCGACTCCGACTGCGAACTGCTCGACCTGGCGGCCGAGCACACCGACTGCGTGATCGGCGTGGTCACCAAGATCGACGTCCACCTCGACTGGCGTGAGGTGCTGGCCGCCGACCGCGACCGGCTCGCCGCGCACCGCCCGCGCTACGCCGGACTGCCGTGGGTCGGGGTGGCGGCCGCCCCCGAAGACGGCGACCCTGCGGTCGACGATCTGGTCGTGCTGCTGCGCGGGATCCTCGGCAACACCGAGGTGGTGCGTCGAAATCGCTTGCGAGCGTGGGAGAGTCAACTCGAGAAGGTGATCGCGCGCCATCGTGCCGACGGTGACGGCGCCGACCGTCAGGCGCGGGTGTCGGCGTTGCGGTCCCAGCGCGACGAGATCCGCCGCGAACGACGGCTGGAGAAGTCGCAGCGCACGATCGCGCTGCGAAGTCAGATCCAGCAGGCCCGCGTGCAGTTGGCGTACTTCGCGCGCAACCGCTGCGCGTCGGTGCGCGGCGAACTGCAGGAGGACATCGCCGAACTCGGCCGACGGCGGCTCACGGGCTTCGAGGACGTCGTGCGCGGGCGCGCCGCCGAGGTGATGGCCGAGGTCGACGACGGCATCACCACCCACCTCGCCGCCGTCTCCGCCGACCTGCACCTGGACCCGGCGCCGCCGCCCACCGAGCCGGTCGCCGCACCCGACTTCGCCGGGCCGCCGCTGCGGGGCCGTCGCCTGGAGACACGGCTGATGATGCTGTTGGGGACCGGCTTCGGGCTCGGGGTCGCCCTCGCGGTGAGCCGCCTGTTCACCGGGGTGGCCCCGGGCCTGGCGGTCGCCGGCGTGCTCGCCGGTGCGGCGGCCGGTCTGGCGGTCGCGTTGTGGGTGGTCGGCATCCGCGGCCTGCTGCACGACCGCGGTGTCCTGGACCGCTGGGTCGCCGACGTCACCGCGACGCTGCTGTCGGCGGCCGAGGAGGCGGTCGCCACCCGGGTGCTGGCCGCCGAGGCGGCGCTGACCGCCGAGCTGGCCGCCGTGGAAGAGGCCGACGCCGATTCCGCCGCCGTACGGATCGCCGACATCGACGCCGAGCTGCGGGAGCACGCGGCCGCCACGGCCCGCGCCGCGGCCGTGCGAGACCGTCGGCTGCCGGGCTTGCTGCGCGTCCTGGAGGCCGTCCGCGCCGAGTTGTACGACAAATCACCCGACGAATTCACCGATGCGAGCGAACGAAATTCCGGAAAATCCGTCGGTTACTGATCGGTACGTGCGTTATTTGCTTTTCTGAATCGTTCCTGTGAGTCATCGGACATAGATCCGAATTCCTTCGGGTATGTCACCCACGTTAACCTCGGGAACAAGGGACGACCGTGATCGCCGTTGATCTCGTTCTTCGGCGTCATCGTGGGCCTGCGTCCTGGCGGAACCTAGTGCAGGAAGATGCAGGAGAATCACAGTATGACTTCAGCCACCATTCCGGGTCTGGACACCGCTCCGACGAAACACGAAGGACTGCTGGCCTGGGTTCGGGAGGTCGCCGAACTGACCCAACCCGATCGTGTGGTGTTCGCCGACGGTTCCGAGGAGGAGTGCGCACGACTGACCCAGCAGCTGGTCGATGCGGGCACCTTCAAGAAGCTCAACGACGAGAAGAAGCCGAACTCCTACCTCGCGCTGTCCGATCCGTCGGACGTGGCTCGGGTGGAGTCGCGCACCTACATCTGCACCGAGCGCGAGGTCGACGCCGGTCCGACCAACAACTGGATGGACCCGGCCGAGATGCGCGGCATCATGACCGACCTGTACCGCGGGTCCATGCGCGGCCGGACCATGTACGTCGTCCCGTTCTGCATGGGGCCGCTCGACGCCGAGGATCCCAAGCTGGGCGTCGAGATCACCGACTCCGAGTACGTCGTCATCTCGATGCGGACCATGACCCGCATGGGGCAGGCCGCCTTGGACAAGCTGGGCACCGACGGGTTCTTCGTCAAGGCGCTGCACTCCGTCGGCGCCCCGCTCGAGGCCGGCCAGCAGGACGTGCCGTGGCCCTGCAACGACACGAAGTACATCACCCACTTCCCTGAGACCCGCGAGATCTGGAGCTACGGGTCGGGTTACGGCGGCAACGCGCTGCTGGGCAAGAAGTGCTACTCGCTGCGGATCGCCTCGGCGATGGCGCACGACGAGGGCTGGCTCGCCGAGCACATGCTGATCCTCAAGCTGATCTCGCCGGAGGACAAGGCGTACTTCGTCGCCGCGGCGTTCCCGTCGGCGTGCGGTAAGACCAACCTGGCGATGCTGCAGCCGACCATCCCCGGCTGGCGCGCCGAGACCGTCGGCGACGACATCGCCTGGATGCGGTTCGGCAAGGACGGCCGGCTCTACGCCACCAACCCCGAGTTCGGGTTCTTCGGCGTCGCGCCGGGCACGAACTGGGACTCCAACCCGAACGCGATGAAGACCATCGCCGCGGGCAACACCGTGTTCACCAACGTCGCGCTGACCGACGACGGCGACGTGTGGTGGGAGGGCCTGGAGGGCGAGCCCGACCACCTGATCGACTGGAAGGGCAACGACTACATCCTGCGGGAGACCGAGACCAAGGCGGCGCACCCGAATTCGCGGTACTGCACGCCGATCTCGCAGTGCCCGACGCTGGCGCCGGAGTGGGACGACCCGCAGGGCGTGCCGATCTCGGCGATCCTGTTCGGCGGTCGCCGTAAGACGACGGTCCCGCTGATCACCGAGGCGCGCGACTGGCAGCACGGCGTGTTCATCGGCGCCACTCTCGGCTCGGAGCAGACCGCCGCCGCCGAGGGCAAGGTCGGCACCGTCCGTCGCGACCCGATGGCGATGCTGCCGTTCCTCGGCTACAACGTGGGCGACTACTTCCAGCACTGGATCAACATCGGCAAGCAGGCCGACGAGTCGAAGCTGCCGAAGGTGTTCTTCGTCAACTGGTTCCGCCGCGGCGACGACGGGCGATTCCTGTGGCCGGGCTTCGGTGAGAACAGCCGCGTGCTCAAGTGGGCCATCGAGCGCATCGAGCACAGGGCCGACGGTCGCAGCACCCCCATCGGCATCGTGCCGACGGCCCAGGACCTCGACCTCGAGGGCCTCGACGTCGACCCGGCGGACGTGGACGCCGCGCTCGAGGTCAAGCCCGAGGAGTGGCGTGAGGAACTGCCGCTGATCGAGGAGTGGTTCGAGTTCGTCGGCGAGAAGCTGCCCACGGGTATCCGCGACGAGTTCGACGCCCTCAAGCACCGCCTGGCGTAGTTTTTTTCACCGCGAGCGTGCGTGTCGGATCATCGACACGCCGCTCGCGGTGTGTTTTCTGCGCACGTTCGCGCTCGTCGACGGGTGTGCTCGCTGCCACAGTCGGGCTCTTGACACCTGTCAATTCACCCCTAGTACAGTCAGCACATGCAGATCCGTGACACCGCCGTCGCCACCCCCGACAAGCCCGCCGTCATCATGTATCCCGCCGGGACCGTCGTGACGTTCGGTGAGCTCGAGGCGCGGGCGAACCGGTTGGCGCACCTGTTCCGCGATGCCGGCCTGGTCGAGGGCGACGCCGTCGCGATCCTGATGGAGAACAACGAGCACATGCACGCGGTGATGTGGGCCGCGCGCCGCGCCGGGCTGTACTACGTGCCGATCAACACCCATCTCACCGCGCCCGAGGTGGCCTACATCGTCGACAACAGCGGCGCCAAGGCGATCGTGGGGTCGGCGAAGCTCGCCGAGACCCTGAGCGGACTCGGCGCCGAACTCCCGCACGGCCTGCCGTCCGTCCTGCTGATCGTCGGAGCCGATTCGTCGGCGACGGGTGCCTCCGCCGGCGAACTCGACGGCTGGCAGAGCTACCCCGAGTGCGTGGCCGACAAGCCGGACACCCCGATCGCCGACGAGATCGAAGGCGATCTGCTGCAGTACTCCTCCGGCACCACCGGACGCCCGAAGGGGATCAAACGCGAACTACCGCACGTCCCGCCCTCGGAGTCGCCCGGGATGATGGCCGCGCTGGTCGAGTTCTGGATGCACCCCGGCGCGGTGTACCTCAGCCCCGCCCCGCTGTACCACACCGCGCCGTCGGTGTGGTCGATGCAGACGCAGGCCGGCGGTATCACCACCGTGGTGATGGAGAAGTTCGACGCCGAGGGCGCGCTCGACGCCATCGCCAAACACAAGGTGACCCATGGTCAGTTCGTGCCGGTGATGTTCACCCGGATGCTGAAACTCCCGGAGGAGGTGCGCACCTCCTATGACGTGTCGAGCCTGGAACGGGTCATGCACGCGGCGGCTCCGTGTCCGGTGGAGATCAAGAAACAGATGATCGACTGGTGGGGCCCGATCATCGACGAGTACTACGCCTCCTCGGAGGCGCACGGTTCCACGCTCATCACCGCCGAGGAGTGGCTGACGCACCCCGGCTCGGTCGGCAGGCCGCTGACCGGCGTCCTCCACATCGTCGGGGAGGACGGCAGCGAGCTGCCGCCGGGGCAGGCCGGTGAGATCTACTTCGAGGGCGGCTACGACTTCGAGTACCTCAACGATCCGGAGAAGACCGCCTCGTCACGGCATCCGCTCGGCTGGAAGACCGTGGGCGACATCGGATTCCTGGATGAGGAGGGCTATCTGTACCTCACCGACCGGCGCCACCACATGATCATCTCCGGCGGGGTGAACATCTATCCGCAGGAGGCCGAGAACATGCTGGTGACCCATCCCAAGGTGATGGACGCCGCGGTGTTCGGTGTCCCCGACGACGAGATGGGTCAGAGCGTCAAGGCCGTGGTCCAGACCGTCGACCCCGCCGACGCCACCGATGCCTTCGCCGAGGAACTGATCGCCTGGCTGCGGGATCGGCTCGCGCACTACAAATGCCCGCGTTCGCTGTCGTTCGAGCCGCAGCTGCCCCGCACCGACACGGGCAAGCTCTACAAGCAGGAGCTGATAAACAAGTACTCGTGAGCGATCTGGTCGAACTGGGCGGTGGCATCCGCGTCGCCGTCGAAACCCCCTGCGACGACGCCTCGTTCACGCTGACCGAGGCGCCGTCCGACGACCGGCGCGTGGTCACGGTCGCCTCGGTGGCCGACACGCTGGCCGAACTCGACGAGCGCTGCCGTCGGTGGCCGCAGGCCGCGGCCGTGTGCGACGACGTGCTGAGGGCCTTCGATCCCGCGCGGTCCACGTTCGCCGGCGTGATCACCGAATCGCTGGCCTACTCGACGCTGCAGTCGGGGCGGGAGTTCGCCCGCTGGCTCGCCGAACGCGGCCCGGCCCGGGTGCCGGAGACACCGGATCCCGTTGTGATGGCACGCCACGACGGACGCCTGACCATTCGCTTCAACCGGCCCGGCCGCCACAACGCCTTCTCGACCCGCGCCCGCGCCGCACTGCTCGAGGCCCTCGAGGTGGCCCGCCTCGATCCCTCGGTCGAGGAGGTGGTGCTCGGCGGTGTCGGCCGATCCTTCTGCAGCGGAGGCGATCTCGCCGAGTTCGGCAGCTTCGAGGATCCGGCCTCGGCCCACCTCGCCCGGACCCGGCACAGCCCGGCGCTGGTGCTCGACGAGGTGGCGGCACGTCTCGGCCGCAGTTGCCGCGCACACGTGCACGGTCAGGTGCTGGGCAGCGGATTGGAGATGGCGGCCTTCTGCGGGTGGCTCGTCAGCGCCCCCGACGCGGTGTTCGGCCTCCCGGAACTGGCCCTCGGCCTGATCCCCGGCGCGGGCGGCACGGTCAGCATCACCCGCCGCATCGGACGGTGGCGCACCGGCTACCTGGTGCTCTCCGGGCGCACGATCGATCCGGCGACCGCACTGCGCTGGGGCTTGATCGACGCCGTCGAGTGACGGATACGGGGCGAGGAGCGCCCGGGGGGATGGGCGCTCCTCGCGTTCCGGGGAGGGTCGGTACCGACCCGTCCGCAAGTATCTAAACGGGTGTGGACCCGTTTTGGTTCCGATGGCAGTGATTTGTTGATCGAACGGAAACCGCCACCGCAGTCAGCGCTGGCGCGCCGGCCGCACGATCACCTCGTTGACGTCGACGTCGTCGGGTTCTCCGACCGCGTAGGCGACGGCACGGGCGATCGCCTCCGGCGGGATCGCGGCCGCGCGGTACGCCCGCATCGCCTCGGCGGCGCCCGGGTCGGTGATGGTGTCCGCGAGCTCGGATTCGACCACCCCGGGTGAGACGGTCGTGACGCGGATCGAGGGGTCGGACTCCTGCCGCAGCCCCTCGGTGATCGCCCATGCGGCGTACTTGGTCGCGCTGTAGACCGCGGACGTCGGCACCACCTCGTGGGCGCCGATCGACGCCACGGTGACGAAGTGTCCGCCGCCGAGCCGGTGGAAGTGCGGCAGGGCCGCGGCGATGCCGTGCAGCAGACCACGGACGTTGACGTCGATCATCGCGTCCCACTGGTCGACCAGCAGGGCGTCCAGACGCGAGAGGGGCATGATCCCGGCGTTGTTGACGATGACGTCGATGCGGCCGTGGGTCTCCACGGCGCCGTCGACGAAGGCCGCCGTGTCGGCGCGGTCGGTGACGTCGAGCCGACGCACCGACAGGCTGCCGTGCTCGAGATCGGCGGTGTTGTCGGCGAGTTCGCGCAGGCGGTCCTCCCGGCGCGCGCCCGCGACCACGTGGTGGCCGGCGCGGGCGAGGTGGGTGGCGACGGCGGCGCCGATGCCGCTGCTGGCTCCGGTGACGAGGATGATCTTCGAATCGGTCATGGATCCCAGCTTCGGGCGGTGCGCGGCGCGCAACCAGGTTGCGGTCTGCCTGGGTGCGCCACACCCAGGCAGACGCCGCGGCGCGCCCCTATCGTGGGGACATGTCCGATCTGGGTGACTATCTGCGCAGCCGGCGGGCGCAGGTGCAGCCCGCCGACGCGGGACTGGTGTCGACGGGCACCAGGCGGGTGCCCGGGCTGCGCCGCGAAGAGGTGGCGTGGCTGGCCGGGCTCAGTGTGGACTACTACGTGCGGTTGGAGCAGGGCCGGGAGCGTTCGCCGTCGGCATCGGTCCTCGACGCCCTCGCCGCGGCACTGCGCCTCGACCACGACGGCCACCGGCACCTCTTCCGGTTGGCCGGTCTGGCGCCGCGGCTGGAGACCGTGACGACCTCCGAGCGGGTCGACCCGGCGCTGCTGAGGTTGATGACGGCCTGGCCGGACAACCCCGCCCTGGTCTACAACCGGGCCTACGACGTCCTGGCGGCGAACCCGTTGGCGCACGCGCTGTTCGGCGACTTCGGATCCGGCGGCAACCTGATGCTGCTGGTGTTCGGGGAGCCCCGAGCACGCGAGTTCTACGTCGACTGGCAGGACGTCGCCGACAACGCCGTCGCCGGATTCCGGTTGAACCACACTGCGGCGCCCGCGGATACACGCGTCCGGGCGGTGCTCGCCGAACTGCTGACCCACAGCGCCGAGTTCCGCACTCTTTGGGAGCGGCACGATGCCCGCGGTAAGTCGTTGACGCGCAAGGTGTTCCGACATTCAGACGTCGGGGTGCTCGAGCTGACGATGCAGACGTTCGACGTGCGGTCCGCGCCCGGCCAGGAACTGGTGGTGTACGACGCCGAACCCGGCAGCCCGAGTGCCGATGCGCTCGCACTTCTCGGCAGCATCGCCGCCACCGCCGCGGCCGCCGAGTGATCTCGCGTCAGCTCGAGCGGCGCAACGTCACCCGGTAGGTGTACTGCTCGGGAAGGAAGTGGCTGACCGACAACTCGACCGGCCGGTCCGCCTCGTCGGAGTAGAGCCGGTCGACGCGCAGCATCGGGTGCCCCGGGGCGCAGCCGACCGCATCGGCGACCGCCTGGTCGGCCGTTGCGACCGTGATCGACTGCGCTGCTTGGGCGATCGGTGCGGTGAGGTGCGGTTCGAGCAGCCCGATGACGGTGTGCGTGCTCACCGCACCGGTTCTGAGCGCCTCGTCACCATCGACGTGACCGGCGACGTCGGGCGGCAGGTGCACGGTCGTCGACACGAATGGCACGCCGTGGCCGGGCGGTCCGTGCAGCCGGCGGAAGACCACCGTGTGCACAATGTCGTCGTCGAGGCGCAGCCGGCTCGCGGCCTGGACGTCGACGCACCGACCGAGCCCGCGCACCACCTCCATCGTGGTGTCCTGGGACAGGCTCATCAGATCCTCGATGGAGCCCAGTTGACGCAGATAGCGGCCGGTCTCGCGGGCGTAGGTGCCCCGCCCCGGAACCCGGTACACCACCCCCTCGGCCACCAGGTCCTGGAAGGCCCGCCGCACCGTCTGACGCGAAAGGCCGTGCCGGGCGACGAGTTCGGACTCGGTGGGCAGCCGGACGCCGCCGCGGTAGCGGCCCGCGGCGATGTCGCGGCGCAGCTGGTCGCGCAGCGCCCGGTAGGCCGGCTCGGCTTTGATCGCAGGCTCCTAGATCCCGCCCCTGGCCACCAGCTGGGCGGCGATCACGTTGCGCTGGATCTCGTTGGTGCCCTCGCCGACGATCATCAACGGGGCGTCTCGGAAGTAGCGTTCGACGTCGTACTCGGTGGAGTAGCCGTAGCCGCCGTGGATGCGAACGGCGTTGAGCGCGATCTCCATCGCGACCTCGGAGGCGAAGAGCTTGGCCATCCCGGCCTCCATGTCGGCGCGCTCCCCGCTGTCGTAGCGTTCGGCGGCATAGCGGGTCAGCTGCCGGGCGGCGGTCAGCTTGGTCGCCATGTCCGCGAGGTAGTTGCCGATCGACTGGTGCTTCCAGATCGGTTGTCCGAAGCTCTCGCGCTCCTGGGCGTAGCGCAGCGCATCCTCGAGCGCGGCCGTGGCCACCCCCAGAGCGCGTGAGGCGACCTGGATGCGGCCGGTCTCCAGTCCCTTCATCATCTGCGCGAAACCCCGGCCGGGTTCCCCGCCGAGGATCGCCGACGCGGGCACCCGGCAGTCGTCGAAGACGAGCTCACAGCTCTCGACGCCCTTGTAGCCGAGTTTGGGGAGGTCGCGCGACACCGACAGCCCGGTCGAGCCCTGGTCGACGAGCACCACCGAGATGCCCCTGTGCCGCGGCGTGGCGGCCGGGTCGGTCTTGCACAACAGCGCGATCAGTCCGGACCGGCGGGCGTTGCTGATCCAGGTCTTCGACCCGTTGATGACCAGGCCGCCGCCCTCCGAGGGCGCCGCGGTGGTGGTCATGTTCTGCAGATCGGATCCGCCGCCCGGTTCGGTGAGCGCCATCGTCGCCCGGATCTCGCCGGTGGCCATACCGGGCAGGTAGGTGCGTTTCTGTTCCTCGGTGCCGAACAGCGTCAGCAGTTTGGCGACGACGGTGTGCCCGCCCATCGCACCCGCCAGGCTCATCCAGCCGCGGGACAGCTCCTGGGTGACCTCGACGTAGCAGGGCGTCGACACGGGAGAGCCGCCGTACTCCTCGGGGATCGCCAGGCCGTAGATGCCGATGCGCTTCATCTGCTCGATCCACGCCTCGGGGTAGTCGTTGGCGTGCTCGACGTCGCGCACGGTGGGTTTGACGTCGCGGTCCACGAACGTGCGGACCGTGTCGACCAGCATGGTCTCTTCTTCGCTCAACCGGCTCATGGATCCCCTCGTAAATGTACGGCCATATTGACACAGCGAACCGAGCACTGCCAGCATGTGCGGCTGTGACTTTGTACGGCCATATCGCCGGGGGGCCCTACTTCGACGACCTCACGCACGGGCAGGTGTTCGATTCGGCGCCGACGATGACGCTGTCGGCGGGGGCCGCCGCGGTGCACCAGTCGATCCTCGGCGACCGCCTGCGGCTGGCGCTCGACGCCGAACTCGCCGCCGCGGTCACCGGTGCGACCGCCCCGTTGGCCCATCCGGGCCTGGTGTGCGACGTGGCGATCGGCCAGTCGACGCTGGTGACCCAGCGGGTCAGGGCGAACCTGTTCTACCGCGGGCTGGCGTTCCACCGCTATCCGGTCCTGGGCGACAGCCTGTTCACCCGCACCGAGGTCGTCGGGCTGAAGCAGAACTCAGCGAAACCGGGCCGCGCGCCGACGGGGTTGGCGGCGTTGCGGATGACCACCGTCGACCAGCTCGGCCGGCTGGTGCTCGACTTCCACCGCTGCGCGATGCTGCCCCTGCGCGACGGCGCCCCCGACACCGGCCACGCCGACGACCTGTCGGCCATCGGCGCGGACACCCCGACACCCGATCCGGCAGCGGACTGGGACGCGCTGGCCTACCGGACGCGCGTGCCGTCCTCGTCGTTCGACGCCGGGCTGGTCGGCACGGCCCTGCGCAGCACCGCCGACGTGGTCAGCAGCGCGCCGGAGCTGGCCCGGCTCACCCTCAACATCGCTGCCACACACCACGATTCGCGTGTCGGCGGCGGCAGGCGGCTGGTCTACGGCGGGCACACCATCGGGCTGGCGCTGGCGCAGGCGACGCGCCTGCTGCCCGATCTCGTGACCGTGCTGGCGTGGGAATCGTGCGATCACACCGGCCCGGTGTACGAGGGCGACACGCTCTACAGCGCCCTGCACGTCGAGGGCGCCAGGCCGCTGCCCGGCGGGCGTGGCGAGGTTCTGGACCTGCGGTCGCTGGTGTACGCCGTCGACGACCCGGCGGACCGCCCCGCACTGGACTGGAAGTTCTCGGCGCTCCACTTTTGAGCGCGAGCAGACAGAGAATCGCGTGCTGGCCACCGGTTTCGCGCGATTCTGCGTCTGCTCGCGGGGTGCCGCAAGCCGCGCGGGACAATGGAGCGGTGAGTGTATTCGCGATCCCGGCCGCGGTGCTCACGCACGCCACCCGCACCGCCGAGGCGCTGCCGGTCGAGGTCGACATCCCGGAACTGCTGACGGGGCGCGCCGCACTGCTCGGCCTGCCCGCACCCGGGCTGATCTCGGCGGGTGGAGCGTCCCGGCTGATGCGGGCGCGCGACGGGTGGTGTGCGCTCACGCTGTCCCGGCCCGACGACGTCGCCGCGGTCCCCGCCCTCGTCGAGGCCGACGGCCTCGGCCCAGACCCCTGGCGGGCGGTGGGCGACTGGGTGGCCACCCGGTCCGCGGACACCGCCGTCGAGCGGGCCCGTCTGCTCGGCATGCCCGCGGCCGTGCTCGCCGAGACGGCCCCGGCGCAGCCTGTCGTCACCCGGATCGCCGCCCCGGCCCCGCCGCGTCCGTGGGCCGATCTGCTGGTGGTCGAGCTCGCGTCGATGTGGGCCGGACCGCTGCTCGGCCGGGTGCTCGCCCGGGCGGGGGCGGCCGTCGTCAAGGTGGAGAGCCCGTCCCGCCCGGACGGCACCCGCGGCGGCGCACCCGAGTTCTTCGACTGGATGAACAGCGGAAAACACTGCATCACCGTCGATTTCGACCAGACCTCGGAGCTGTCGAGTCTGCTCGCGGCGGCGGATGTGGTGATCGAGGGATCCCGGCCCGCCGCATTGGCGCGGCGCGGTCTGGGACCGCACACCGCCCCGTCGCCCGACGGCCGGATGTGGGTGCGCATCACCGGCCACGGCGCCACCGGGCCGGGTGCGCAGTGGGTGGCGTTCGGCGACGACGCCGCCGTGGCGGGCGGTCTGGTCGGCGGGTCCGACTCCGGACCGGTCTTCGTCGGTGACGCGATCGCCGATCCGCTCACCGGTCTGGCGGCTGCGCACGCGGTGACCGAGTCGCTGCGCCGCGGCGGCGGCGAACTCATCGAGGTCTCGATGGCGGCGGTCGCGGCGAACCACGCTGCGCTGGCCGACACCGGTGTCGTCGAGGTGCCCGCCTGCCGTCCCCGTCCGTCAAAGCCCGCGCCGGGTCTGGGCGCCGACAATGCCGCGGTTCGCCGCTTACTCGAAAGCCGCGCAGCCACATGTTGATTCAGCGTGCCACCCTGCTCGACGGGTCACGCGCGGACATCCGGGTGACGGAGCGCGTCGACGAGGTCGCCGCGAGCCTGACGCCGGCGCGAGGTGAGACGCTGCTCGACGCGCAAGGCGCCACGGTGATCCCGGGCCTGCACGATCACCACGTCCACCTGCACGCCGCCGCGGCCGCGTTCGACTCGGTGCGGGTCGGACCCCCTGACGTGCGGGACCGCCACGGACTGGCGCGGGCACTGCGGGGCGCGGTACCCGGCGACGACGGCTGGATCCGTGCGGTGGGCTACCACGAGGCGGTGGCGGGATTCCTGGACCGGGCGCTGCTCGACGAACTGAACCCGGCGGTGCCGGTGCGTGTGCAGCACCGGAGCGGGGTGATGTGGACGCTGAACTCCGCGGGGCTCGAACGCCTCGGCCGAAGCGGTCACCCCGACGGCAGGCTGCTCAGCGCGGACCCGCGGTGGGGCGCCGAGCTCGGGCGCCGGACCGTCCCCCTCGGTGAGCTCAGCAGGCGGCTCGCATGCCGCGGCGTCACCGGATTCACCGATGCCACACCCGATCTCGATGTCGGCGCGGTGGGGCAGTGGAGTGGGGAGATCGTGCAGCGCCTGCACGTCCTGGCGCCGGGTAAGCGGATCCTGCACGACGACAAACTCGACCTCGACGAGCTCACGTCGTGGATCGCCGGCCGCCACGGCGACGGCGTCCCGGTCGCGGTGCACTGCGTCACCGCCGCCCAACTCGTCGTCACGCTCGCCGCGCTGCGGTCGGCCGGTGTGCACCCGCGCGACCGGATCGAACATGCCGCCGTGGTGCCCGACGACTGTGTCGCCGATCTGGCGGGCCTCGGCGTGACGGTGGTGACCCAACCCAACTTCGTCGCCGAGCGCGGCGATCAGTACCGCACCGACGTCCCGGCGGGGGAACACCACGAACTGTGGCGCGTGGCAACACTTCTCGATGCCGGGGTCCGGGTGGCCTTCTCGACCGACACCCCGTTCGGTGACGGCGACCCGTGGGCGGCCATGAGGGCGGCCGTGCGTCGCCGAACGCCGTCCGGGGACACCCTCGCCCCGCACGAATGTGTCGACGCAGCAACGGCTCTCGACCTGTTCCTGGGGTCCGCCGAGCACCCCGCGACACCGCGTACCGTCGCGCCGGGCGAACCGGGTGACCTGTGTGTCGTGGAGGGCTCCCCGCGCGATGTGCTCGCCGACCTCGACGGAGATCGGGTGCGGGCGACGATCGTCACCGGTCAGCTGGTATGGCGGTGGTCCACCGCGTAAGCCGCGACGACGGCATCCGTGTCACCGCCGAGCTGCAGGAACTCCTGATCGAGCAGTTCGGCGAGGCTGTCGACGGCGATCTTCATCAGCCGCCCCGCCGTGCGGACGGTATCCCGTTCGCCGGCCATCGCCTCGGCGGCGAGCTGGGTCGCGTACTCCAGTGAAGCCGCCAGGGACGCATCGGTTTCCAGGTCGCGGAAGTAGTAGGTGGCGCTGTACTGGGTGAAGTCGTTCCGCGCTTCGACGATGCCTGCCGCCAGCGAGGTGAGGACCTCGATGGGGACACTGTCGATCGGCAGCACAGGATCGCCGTCGCGCGCCCGCCGCAGTGTCGACAGCTGCAGTGCCAGCACGCGGCGGCGGTGTAGCGCCGGGTAGATCTCGAGCACCCACGACACGGCCGCGGTGAGCAGCATGAAGCCGAAGAGCGCCTCGACGGGGGCGGCGAGCCGCAGCGTCACCGACGTCGGGACGACATCGCCGAAGCCGAGCGTGCCGATGGTCACCAGCGACAGGTACAGCGAGTCGACGAGGTCGTGCCGCTCATTCGGATTCAGCTCCGTGCCGTACGCGAACCCTTCGGGCATCTGCGCCCAGTAGATGAGCGTCCAGCCGGCGACGGCGATGACACCCCAGGCGAGCACGACCATGGCGATGCCGAGCGGCCCGGTCAGCGAGGCGATCCGGCGCTGAGCGGGTAGGAGACCGAGCAGCCGCCAGATCAGCTTCATCACCATCGGCGCGATACTGCCGTGACCGATCGGATGGAACAGCGTGTGGAAGACGTCCCGCACGATGACGGCGACGAGCGCGATGCCGGCCACCGTGGCTGTCCACTCCATATACGGCGTCTCTCCTACGGCCCGACGCGTGCACGCACGCTTCCCGAGATCAGTCCTCCTTGCGGATCAGCCGTCCGAGCGCTTCGCGGTCGGACGCCAACAACTCCTCGATGCGCGCGCGGTTGACCTCGGCGACGATGATCTCACCGACGTCCTTGTGCACATCGCTGAAGATGCCGTGGGACTTCATCTTCTCGGTCTGGTAGATGTTGTCCTCCGTGGGCGTCACGTAATACACCGCTTCGGCCTTGAAGCGGTGGACGAGCCACAGGTGGATCAGCGTCATCAACCGCTTCTGGCGCAGCTTCTCGGCGTAGGTGTTCTGGTCGCGCACCGTCAGGATGCTGCGGCCGTACCGGTCCTTGATCGGGTCGACCAGTACGTCGGCCAGTTTCTCCTGGCCACCGTCGCGCTCGCCGTAGATGCCGAGTTCGAGCACCTCACCGCCGGCACGGCGGGGGCGAAGCTGAACCCGCAACTTCTCGCCGAGCTGATAGTGCTCGCTCCACAGCGCCAACCAGTCCTCCAG
This sequence comes from Mycobacterium sp. IS-1742, assembly GCF_001500125.1. Lineage (GTDB taxonomy): Bacteria > Actinomycetota > Actinomycetes > Mycobacteriales > Mycobacteriaceae > Mycobacterium. The sequence goes on from NZ_LQIV01000041.1 coordinate 21,491, forward strand.
CAGTTTCTTGGGCACCTCGGTCTGCACCAGGTGCTGATGCTGGGTGGAGCCCTTGCCCATCGCCTTGGTGGTGGCCGTGCGGCCGGACGACGCGAGCAGCGCGGCATCGCTGCGCGGCCCGCCGACCAGCGTCTGCGGTGTGCGGTAGGGCGATTCGACCAACCGCATCTTGCGCTGCAGCCGCGCGAGGGCGAGCATGCCGTCCTGCCGCAGTGCGGTGGCGAACTCCTCCGAGGCGACACCGTCGACCTGATGTCCGCCGTAGGTGATGAAGTTGAAGACGAACCCCATCTTGCCGAGTTCCTCGGGGAACGCCCGCATCTCGTCGTCGGTCATCCCGGTGGTGTCCCAGTTGAACGACGGGGACAGGTTGTAGGCGAGCATCTTGTCGGGGAATTCGGCGTGGACGGCCTCGGCGAACTCCCTGGCGTCGGCGAGGTCGGCGGTCTTGGTCTCCATCCACAGGATGTCCGCGAACGGGGCGGCGGCCAGCTGCTTGGCGATCGCGTAGGGGATGCCGCCGCGGAGTTGGTAGTACCCCTCGGGCGTCTTCGCCAGCTCACAGTCCCACTCGACGTCGACGCCGAGCTCGCGGGCCTTCCTCCCGGCGGTGTACAGCGAGGCCCGCTTGGCGAACCGCTGCCACTCGTCGACGCCCATCGCATACGCCTCGCCGTCGCGCTCGGCGAACTCCAGCCGGGCGGCCACCGCCTCGGCGTAGGTCTTGAGCCCGGCGTCCTCCTCCCAGGCGGCGATGAACTGCGATTCGACGTCGTCGTAGAGCGCATCGTTGCCGGGGTCGCCGTCGGACCGCCACTGATCGGCCGCTTTGGCGATGACCTCGGCGATGCCGTGGCGTTCGAGCCAGCCCCGCGCGGTCTCGTACTCGCCGTCGGGCAGCCAGTAGAGCAGGTGGCCGTTCAGCGCGGTCACCCCGGCGTCGTAGAAGCTGCGCATCATCGCCAGGAAACACGACTTGTAGGACGGGATCGACAGATTCGTCGCGCCGAGCAGGAACGGTTGATCGCGTTCGTCGGCGCGGCTGTCGATCAGGTTGGCCGCCTCGGCGTCGGTGCGGGCGACGATGATGCCCGGCACGCCCATGATGTCGAGCTGGAAGCGGGCGGTGTTGAGGCGTTTGATCTGTTCGTCCGACGGCACCAGCACCTTGCCGCCCTGATGTCCGCACTTCTTGGTGCCGGGCCGTTGGTCCTCGATGTGGTACCCGGGCACCCCGGCCTCGACGAAGCGGCGAATCAGGTTGCGCACGTGCGGATCACCACCGTGCCCGGTGTCCGCGTCGGCGATGATGAACGGCCGGAAGTCGATGGGTGGCCCCGCTGCGTCCCGCTGTTCACTGCTCATCCGCTGCCGGAGGTAGTGCTGGTTGCGGTCGGCGGTGAGCAGTGCGCGCACCAGACCGGCGGCCTCGTCGGGCACCTGACTCAGCGGGTAGCTCGCCAGGTCCGGACCGGGGTCCTCGTCGGTGGAGCCCTTGGCGGAGGTGGCCCAACCGCCCAGGTAGATCCCCTCGATGCCGACCCGTTTCATGGTCACGGCCTGACCGGGCGAGTACGGACCGAAGGTGGTGATGCTCTTGCCCTGGGAGAACAGCTCGCGAAGGCGCGGGTAGAACGCCTTGGCCGCCTCCCGGGCCACGGTGTAGTCGACGGGGATCGTGCCGCGCTGTTCGACGACCTGCCGGGCCGTGTAGAGGCGGGTGATGCCCTCGAACCGCGGGCTGTCGAAATACCGCTGCGTGTCGGCGACCTCCTCGTCGAAGGACGCTGTCGCCTGAGATTCCGCGTGGATGGTCACCGTGCGCTCCTCGTTGAGCCGTGTGCGTCGAGGACCCGGAATTCGAGATCCTCCATGTGCCCGACGATACGACGGTCGGTCCGCGCGGGTGGTTACGTTGGACCAATGAAGGTTCAACGATGAAACTCACCGGATACACCGCACTCGTGACCGGCGCCAGCGGCGGGATCGGCGAGGAATTCGCCACCCGACTCGCCGCGGACGGCACCAATCTGATCCTCGTCGCCCGGCGCACCGATCGGCTCGAGGAATTGCGCACCAGGCTGCGCGAGCGCCACCCCGGGATCGACGTCGACGTCCTGTCGGCCGACCTTGGGGTGCCCGGGGCGGCCGCCTCGCTCGTCCAGCAGGTCGACGCCCTCGGGCGTCGCGTCGACGTGTTGATCAACAACGCCGGCATCGGCCTGCACGGCAGCTTCGCCGACCAGGACCCGGCCGCCAACGCCGCCCAGATCCAGCTCAACTGCGTCACCCTGGTCGAACTGACCGGCCACTTCCTGCCGGCGATGATCGCCGCCGGACGCGGGGTCGTGCTCAACGTCGGGTCGACCGCCGGCTTCCAGCCCGTACCCAGCATGGCGGTCTACGGCGCGACCAAGGCGTTCGTGCTGTCGTTCTCCGAGGCGCTGTGGCAGGAGACGCGCGGGTCGGGCGTCAAGGTGTTGACGCTGTGCCCGGGCGCCACCGAGACGGAGTTCTTCGACCGCACGGGCAAGAGTTTCATGACGCGCGGCCGTCAGAGTTCGGCGCAGGTGGTGGACACGGCGCTCAAGGCGCTCGACCGCCCGTTCCCGACGGTGGTGTCCGGTCTGCACAACCGCATCCTCGCGCTCGGCTACCGGATCGCCCCGCGGCCGGTGCTGGCCATGGTCTCCGAGCAGCTGATGAAGGCGACCGGGCAGGGTTAGACGGCGAGCTGGCTCTGGAGTTTCACCGACGCGGTGTTGGCGTCGGGGCCGTTGCCGAGCCCCTTGCCGATGCCCCTGCCCTGCGCCGTGACGGCGAGGTAGATGCGGTCACCGCGGAACAGGTCGCGGGAGAACTCGCACGGCGTGCCGGCGCTGTCGTAGGTGACCCGGGTGATCAGCAGCAGCGCGGATTTCGGCTTCACCCCGAGCAGCGACGCCTCCGTCGTGGTGGCGTTGACCGCCTCGATCCGCTCGTCCGCCCGGCCCGGCACCAGGCCGTAGCGGTTCTCGAGGACCTCGTAGATCGAGCCGCCGAGTTGCTGTTCGAGCAGCCCGGGGAACGCCTCGGCAGGAAACTGGGCGAGTTCCAAGGAGATCGGTGACCCGTCGGCCAGCCGGAGCCGTTGGATCTCCACCACGAAGTCGGTGGGCTGCAGCCGCAGGGCGGCCTGGGTGGCGCCGTCGACCGCCGCGATCTTCGTCGACAGCACCCGGGTGCCCGCGACGTATCCCTGGTTGGCCAGGAACGCCGGAACCCCGACGACGTCGGCGAGGTTGCGCTCTACCTGGCCGTGGCTGATGAAGATCCCGCCCGCGCGCCCGATCACCCGGTGCACCATGCCGGCCTCTTCCAGGGCGGCCAGCACCTGCCGCAGGCTCGACCGGCTGGTCCCGTAGCGGTCGGCCAGATCGCGTTCGCTGCCCAGCTTGGCGCCGGGGACGCCGGCGTTGATGTCGGCCACGATCCGGCGCCGCAACTCCTCGCTGTGCGTCGGCACCGGCTGACCTCCCAATGTCGAGGTGATGTCGAAACGAATTGGTAGAACCAATTCTAGCGGCCCCCGTCGGCCGGGACGGTTACAACTCGGCGATCGCCTGATGGGACTCGGGCAGGATCTGCCCGCCGTCGACGATGAGGCTCTGGCCGGTGATGTAGCCGGCCTCGTCGGTGGCGAAGAACAGCGCGGCGTTGCCGATGTCGGCGACACTGCCCAGGCGCCCCGCGGGGATCGCGGCGGCCATCTGGTTCATGTAGTCCTCGCCCATGTCGACCAGGCCCTCGGTGATGATGTTGCCCGGCAGCACCGCGTTGATGGTGATCCGCTTGGGCGCCAGTTCCATTGCGGCGGTACGGATAAAGCCGAGCTGCGCGGACTTGCTCGCCCCGTAGTGCGACCAGCCGGGGTATCCGGTGACCGGTCCGGTGATCGACGAGGTGACGATGACGCGCCCGCGCCCGCCTGCCGCCAGCGCCGACAGCGCGGCCTGCACGATGTAGACGGTGCCCTTGAAGTTCACCGAGAGCACCTGCTCGATGTCCTCGGGGGTGAGTTCTTCGAGCCGACCGGACGGGAAGATGCCGGCGTTGGCGCAGACGATGTCCAGCCCACCGTGGCGCTCGACGGCGGTGTCGACCACGCGTCGGCAGTCGGCGGGGTCCGCGACGTCGGCGGCCAGCCCGCTGACCTTCCTCGGCTTACCGGACAGATCGGCGACCGTCGTGTCGATGTCGGCCTGGTTGCGTCCGGTGATCAGCACGTCGACACCGGCGTCGGCGAAGACCTCGGCGATTCCTCGGCCGATGCCCTTGCTGCCGCCGGTGACGATCGCGGAGCGGCCCTGCAGTGAAGTGAACATATGGGGGTCCTATGGGTCGCGGGGTGGGGAGAAGGTGATGGGTCAGGCGAGTCGTCGGCCGTTGGTGCTCAGATAGCGTTCGGCGAGCGCGCAACTGCCGGCGGCGTAGCTGATGGCCTTGGTCTTGGATTCCCTGGAGTGGCTGTGGGTGCCCATCCAGGCCAGCAGCAGCAGCCGCCGCAGGAACACGAACGAGGCCAGCATGTCCTCGTCCGCGGTGGTCATCGGGCGCCTGCTGCGATAGCCCTCCACCCAGGATGCCTGCCACTCGGGCAGCGCCGGATCGTCCTCGATGAACGACACCGCGGTGCCGAAATCGTAGAAGAACCAACCGAACCCGCAGTCGTCGAAGTCGATGACCGTGATCGTGGGCGGGTCGACCAGCAGATTGGCCAACCGCAGGTCGGCGTGGATCAGCCCGTAGCGGTCCGGTCCGCTGCCGTACTCGGCCAGACGCTGCCGCAGCAGTTCCTGGGCGCGTTCGAGCAGATGCCGTTCCTCGGAGCCGACGCCTTCGGCGTCATGCCAACGTCCCCAGCGGGGTCGTGACCCCAGGCAGTGCTCCCAGTCCCAGGCGAAGCGCCCGAACCCGGGCGGCCGGGTCCAGGACCGGGAGTGGTCGTGCAGAGCCGCGGTGATCGCGCCGAGCGTGCGGAAGTCCTCCAGCGTCACCGACCCCTCGTCGGGTTCGGCGCCGCCCACCATGCCGAAATGCACGACGTGCCGGGCTGTCCCGTTGTGGTCGACGGTCACGACGCGCCTGCCGTCCCGGGTGGGCAGCACGGTCGGGACCGTGACGTCGCTGTCGCGGCGCAGTGCTTCGAGCCAGTCGAGTTCGGACTCGATCTCGTGTGGGCGGTGGTAGTTCTGCCGGTGCACCCGCAGGATCGAGCAACTCTGGTCGTCGGCGCACTCGACGAGGTAGGTGGCGTTCTCCGACAGGTTCAGCAGCCGCAGGGTCGAGTTCGCCGGCAGGTCGTAATCGGCCAGCGCCCGCTCGGCGACCTCGACGTCGTCGGCGATGACCTCACCCATCAGTGATCGCGTCCTTCGATCGCGGCGAGCACCGAGGTGATGCGGTCACGCGCGGTGGTCACATCCTTGACCGAACCGCCGATGTAGAGGCGGCCGGCCGCACCGATCATCTGCACGTCGACCACCGTAAGGCCCGGTGCGGCCCGTTCGGCCTCGTTCGCGGCCACGGCCGCGAACAGGGCCGGGGTCATCTCGTAGACCAGCAGCGACTGACCGGGCAGGATCATCGACGCCTGCCGATTGCGGTTGAGGATCACCGCGTGCTGATCGGTGATGTTCTCGATGATGTCGTGATAGAGCACCCGGGGCCGCAGTTGGTCGCTGGCCTTGTTGCCGGTTCCGGTGAGGATCGCTTCCCCGGCCCGGCGGACGTCGGACAGGCTGGCCGAGTGGATCTCCAGCACCCCGAACTGCCGCTCCACGTAGAGGATTCCGGGCTGGATGCCCGGCACCTCGCGCAGCGCGAGGTCGATCACCCGCTCGATGGCCAGCGCCGGGGACACCTCGACGATGAGCGCGTGCTCACCTTCGTAGGGCGGGTATCCCCTGGCGCGGGTCGGCGTGCCGAGATAGGCGGCGAACTGCCGTTGCAGATCCTCCACCAGCAGGTACACGCGGATGTCGGTGCGCGTCCCCGATGCCGTCGCGGGCATGGCCGTCACTTCCTTCGAGATGGTGCCGAGAGCGTGCGGCAGTGGGGTTACTGAGCGTTGACGGCGAAGTGTGCGCCGAGTTCGCTGTGCGGCCGCGGGATGACGTGGACGCTGACGAGCTCGCCGACCTGCGACGCCGCCTCGGCGCCGGCTTCGGTGGCGGCCTTGACCGCGCCGACCTCACCGGTGACGATGACCGCGACGAGGCCGTCGCCGACCTGCTGCCGGTCGGTGATGCTGACGTTGGCCGCCTTCACCATCGCGTCGGCCGCGGCGAGCGCCGCCACGTAGCCCTTGGTCTCGATGAGACCGATTGCGTTGCTGGGCATTGTTTCTCTCCTGTATCTCTTGTCGATCTCGTGGTGTCCGTCAGCGCGCTTCCGCGGAGCCGGGGTCGTCGATGGAGCCGATGATCAGTGCGTCGACGGGCGGTGGGGTGCCGGTGAACCAGTTGGCGGCCACCGAACCCTGGGCGATCAGCACCCGTTCGCCCAACCCGCTGCCGAGCACGTCGAACGCGATCATCCGGCTGCCGGAGCCGTCGACCTCGACTTCGAGGAAGGCGCCCGCGGGAATGCCGTCGATCCGGCGGGTGGACCACACGTTTCCGGTCACGGTCGCGGCGATCATCTGCGCTTCTCCTTCTCGATGGACACCCCGAGTGCCCTGGCCTTCTCGCGCGCCAACGGCGTGAGCACCGCGCGGGGTCCGAGCACCAGGGAGGCGCCTGCGGTGGCGAGGTCGGCGATGTGCCGTTCGGTGACGGCGCCGCTGTCGATGCGCTGGGTCTGGCCCCGGCCACCCGTGGTGGCGCCGGCCAGCCGGAAGCTCAGCCGGCCCGCTTTCAGATCGGCCCGGCTCTTGGGGTTCTCGAACAGTTTGAGCAGGGCGCGGACGAAGGCGTCCAGGTCGCGGTCGGTGGTCAGGCGCACCGACTCGGTCCGATGCTTACCGTCGGCGGCCAGCGGGCCGGTGGGCGTGACGCCGATCTGCTCGGCCACCGTCTGCACGGGCGGGGACGCCGGCGCGGGCGGGGGCGCCTGCACGGGCGGGGGCGCCGGTGCGGGCGCCCCGCCGTTCTTCCCGGCCAGGTCCTTGACCGCCTCGCGGACGACCTCCCTTACGAGAGAACGCAATTCGGCACGGTCGATCGTGCTCACGCGGTGCTCCTGGCGAGGGCGTCCCGGGCGGCCTCGGCGGCCTGGCGGATGTCGGCCTCGGTGCCCGACAGGTAGACCCGGCCGGTGGCGCCGATCATCCGGAAGTCGACGACCTTGATGTCGGCGGCCTTCTCGGCTTCGTTGGTCGCCAGGATCGCGTACGAGGCCGGGGCGACCTCGAGGACGAACAGGGATTCGCCGGCGAGCACCATCGAACCGATCTTGTTGCGGTTGATCAGGAACGCGTGCTGGTGGTCGATGCTCGAGATGATGCGCGAGGCCAGGATCGTGGGCCGCACCGCGGAATCGGCGTCCTGGTCCAGGGATTCGAGCGCGGCGTCGGCGGCCGCCTTGACCGCACCGGTCTCACCGTGGAACTCGAGATAGCCGAACTGCCGCTCCACGACCAGGATCCCGGCCTTGACCTCGGCATGCTTGAGCGCGACGTCGGTGATGCCCTCGATGTCCAGGCCGGGGGCGACCTCGATGATCTGGGCGGCCATGTCGGCGCGCGGCAGCGCACCCTTGATCCAGGTGCCCAGGTACGACATCGTCTGCGGCTGGAGCCGGTCGATGAAGATGAAGGAACGCAGTTCAGCCACGACTCACCTCTTGATCAGTTGTGCGAGCTCTTCGACGACCAGCGCCCGCAACTCGGCCCGCAGGGCCTCGATGCTCGGGTCGGCCGCGCGGCGCACCGCCTGGCCGCCGCGGGACGGTGCCGTCCGGGGTGTGTCGCGATCGTTGGACGCCCGGGGGTATTCGGGGACCGGACCCGCGGGCGACCGCCACGGGTCGATACCGGCGAAGCTGGGCATGGCCACCCCGGGAGCGCTGTTGTAGGCGATGCGGGCCCAGTTGATCAGGTTGTCGGGGCGCAGGTTCTCCCCGATGGAGCTGCGGCCGACGAAGCCGGTGCCGATCGTCATCGACGGCGCCAGGTTGGTCTCGAGCCCCGAGCTGCCGGTGCTGTTACCGACGTTGACCGACACCCGCAGCACCGGCACCTGCGTGGCGAATTCGGTGATGACCGAGGCGTCCTCGCTGTGGATCGCCGCCGAGTGGCCGGCTCCGCCGATGCGCACCACTGCCCGGGCCGCGCGGACACCGCGCGCCGCGTCGGGCACGGTGGTCATCCCGATGACCGGGGAGAGCTTCTCGTGGGCGAGCATCTCTTCACCGATGACCTGCCCGAACGGTGCGACGAGAACGCGGGTCTTCGGGGTGACCCGGATACCGGCCTGCGCGGCGATCCACGCGGCGTCGCGGCCGACGACATCGGTGTTGAGGTGGCCGTCGGCGAACATGTAGGCGCGCAGGCGATCTGTGGCGTCGGCGTCGAGGATGTGCGCACCGGCACGGGTCATCGCCGAGCGCAGCGCATCCGCGATCGACTCCTCGGCGATCAGCACCGACTCGTTGGTGCACAGCACCGAGTTGTCGAAGGCCTTGCTGTCGACGATGCGCCGGGCGGCCGCGGTGATGTCCGCGGTGGCGTCGACGAGAACGGGGACGTTGCCGGGTCCGACGCCGAGTGCCGGGGTGCCCGACGAGTACGCGGCGCGCACCACACCGGTGCCGCCGGTGGCGACGATGACGTCGGTGCGCTCGTCGGCCATCAATGCCTCGACGAGCGGGATCGACGGTTCCTCGACCACCTGGACGATGCCGTCAGGGGCGCCCGCTGCGACGGCCGCGTCGGCGAGCAGGCGGGCGGCGTCCGCCGAACAGCGTTTGGCCCGCGGATGGGGCGCGACGACGACGGCGTTGCGCGTCATCAGCGCCAGCAGCACCTTGAAGTACACCGTGGAGACGGGGTTGGTCGTCGGGGCCAGGGCCAGCACGACGCCTGCGGGCCGCGGGATCTCGACGATCTTGTCGACCGCGTCCACCCGTGGCGAGACGAAGTCCTGACCCCGGTAGAAGTCCACGATGCCGCGTGAGCAGGCTTGGTTCTTGAGCACCTTGTCCGCGACGACGCCCATCCCGGTCTCGGCGACGGCGTCCGCGGCGAACCGTTCGGCGGCGCCGTACGCGGCGTCGGCCACCGCGGTGGTGATGGCCGCGACGGCGGCCTGGTCGTAGTCGGCGTAGGCGCGGGCGGCCCACCGGGCGCGTTCGAGCATGTGGCCCGCTGAAGCGAAGCTGGTCACGGTCGTCCCTTCCTGGCTGCGGTCTTCGCCCGGCCCACCGCGACCTCGAGCCGGTCCAGCACGTCCTCGCACAGATCGCGGCCCAGCAGCAGACCCGGTTTGAACTGCAGCACACGGGGATCCAGTGTGGAGAAGATCGCCCACACGCCGTTCTCGTAGAGTTCGCGCATCACGAACTTGGCGCCCTCGGGGTGGTCGAACTCCAGCCCGATCACCACGCCGTTCTGCCGGATCCCGATGAACCAGTCCGGGTGGTCGGCCTGGATGCGGCGCAGTCCGGTGTCGAAGATGTCGGCGATGTAGTGCACCATCGAGCGCACCTCGGGTCGGGTGGTGATCTCGAGGGTCTTGATCGCCGCGACACACCCCAGTTCGGCGCCGCCGAAGGTCGAGATGTGGGCGAACCCGTCCTGGTCGAGCCATTGGGCGGCCCGGTCGCCGAGTAGTGCGGCGGTGATCGGGTAGACACCGCCGGACAGTCCCTTACCGGTGACCAGGATGTCGGGTTCGATGCCGTGTTTGGTGATCGCCCACAGCTCACCGGTGCGCATCAGCCCGGTCTGGACTTCGTCGGCGATGTAGAGCGACCCGTACCTCTGGGTCAGGGCGTGGACCGCCTCGAGGTAACCCGGTGGGGGGAGCGGGAATCCGTACGTCGCGGGGATGGTCTCCATGATCACCGCGGCGACGTCGTTGCCGCGCAGTGCCTGCTCCATCGCGGCGACGTCGCCGAACGGCACCTGGATGAACTCGTCGGGCCGGTCGGAGAGGAACAGTTTGGCGAACCGCTCGTCGCCCGTCGCCACGGCCAGGCCGGTGTGGCCGTGGTAGGCCTTGATGATCGAGACGATCTTGCGGCGTCCGGTGGCGTGGCGGGCGCTCTTGAGCGCGATGTCGATCGCCTCACCGCCGCCGGAGCCGAACGCCACCTTCTTGATCGAATCGGGCGCGGTCTCCACGAGGCGCTGGGCCAGCGCCGTGCGGGCCACCGAGGGGAAGTGGTGGTTTCCGACGTCGAAGATCTCCATGCCCTGCGAAACAGCCTGCATCACCTCGGGATTGCGATGACCCAGGTTGTAGGTGCCGCCGTTGAGGTGCATGTCGATGAGCCGGCGACCGCTCATGTCCCACAGGAAGTAGTCCTGCCTGCGGTCGATGACCAGATCGACGCCGGCGTCGGTCCAGAACTGCGTCTTGTCCGGATTCCAGAACGTCTTCGCCCGGTCCAGCACCTGAGTCTTGGACTCGAACGAGAACGTGCCGTAGTCGTACACGCGGCCCACCGTAAAAGGTCGCAACCATTTATGTCAATGGTTCGCTCTTCCGGTTGCGGGGACCTATTGGTAGTGCCAATATACGTAGCGGTCCCGATGTGGCTCAGGCCACACAGGCCTCCCCTTGGCAAGCAGGAAGGCATCCCGTATATGGCGGATCAAGCCGTTACACCAAAGAAAACCCCAGTTCAGGGCGTTCAGCGATTGAAGCGCAACGCCGTGGGCACCCTCGGCGTGATCTTCATGGCGGTCGCCACCGCCGCGCCGATCACCGCAATGGTCGGCAACGTCCCGATCGCCGTCGGCTTCGGAAACGGTTCCCACGCCCCCGCCGGCTACCTGGTCGCGACGATCGTGCTCGGGCTGTTCGCGATCGGCTACGCGACCATGGCCAAGCACATCACCGCCACCGGCGCGTTCTACGGCTACATCTCACACGGGCTGGGCCGTATCGTCGGGATGGCCAGCGGCCTGCTCATCACGATGGCCTACATCGTCTTCGAGGCGTCGCTGATCGGCATCTTCGCGTTCTTCTTCAAGAACTTCCTGTCGTCGCAGTTCGGCATCGACATCCACTGGATCATCCCGGCGCTGCTGATGTTGGCGCTCAACGCGATCCTGACCTACTTCGACGTCAACCTGACGGCGAAGGTGCTCGGTGTCTTCCTGGTGACCGAGATCGTCATGCTCGCCCTCGGCGCGGTGGCGGTGCTGGTCAAGGGGGGCGGGCCGGAGGGCTTCGTCGTGGCCGAGACGCTGAACCCGATCGGCGCGTTCACCCCGGCGGCCATCGCCGGCGCCAGCGCGGGACTGGGCCTGTTCTTCGCGTTCTGGTCGTGGGTCGGCTTCGAGTCGACCGCGATGTACGGCGAGGAGTCCAAGGACCCCAAGCGGATCATCCCGCGCGCCACCATGATCGCCGTTCTCGGCGTCGGCCTGTTCTACGTGTTCGTGTCGTGGATGGCGATCGCGGGCACCGGGCCGGCGAAGGCGCTCGAGTTGGCCCAGAACGCGGACACGTCGTCGGAGATCTTCTTCGGCCCGGTCCGAACCACTTACGGCGAGTGGGCGATCACGCTGTTCAACATCCTGCTGGTGACCGGTTCGTTCGCCTGCGGTATGGCGTTCCACAACTGCGCGTCGCGCTACCTGTACGCACTCGGGCGCGAAGGACTGTCGAGTGGTCTGCAGAAGACCCTGGGCGCGACCCACCACAAGCACGGGTCGCCGTACATCGCGTCGTTCGTGCAGAGCGGTATCGCCCTGGTGCTGATCCTGGCCTTCTTCGCGGCGGGGATGGATCCGTACGTGCACATGTACACGCTGCTGGCGATTCTGGGCACCATGGCCATCCTGATCGTGCAGTCGCTGTGCGCGTTCGCGGTGATCGCCTACTTCCACTTCCACAAGGAACACCCCTCCAGCGCGCACTGGTTCAAGACGTTCCTGGCCCCGCTGATGGGCGGCGTCGGCATGCTCTACGTGGTGTATCTGCTGTGGGAGCACAAGGAGTCGGCGGCGGGTACGGCGTCGGGCACGCTGCTGTTCACGCTCACGCCGTGGATCGTGGTGTCGGTCTTCGTGATCGGCGCGGCGCTCGCCACGTACTTCAAGTACCGCGACGCTCGCCGCTACGAGCTGATCGGACGAATCGTCTACGACGACAGCGAGGTTCGTGACTGATCCTCGGTGAAGGCCTGCCGGAGGGTGTCGCACTGGCTCCGGAAGAACGCCCGCGACACGTCGGCCTTCGGCAGGACCCCGTCGAATCCGTGGAAGGCGCCCTGGACCACCTCGACCTGGCACGGCACGCCGGCGGCCCGTAACCGCTCGGCGTACGCCAGATCCTCGTCGTGGAACAGGTCCAGGGTGCCGACACCCACCCACGCCGGCGGCAGGCCCGCCAGATCCTCCCGGCGGGCGGGCACCGCGACGTCGGGATCGGCGTCACCGAGGTAGGCCGCCCAGCCGAACCGGTTGCTGGCCTGGTTCCACAGCCGGTGTCCCGGACTGTCGAGGCCGTGGCGCTCGACGGTCCGGTCGTCGACCATCGGATACACCAGAAGCTGTGCCACCGGGTCGATCTCGCCGCGGTCGCGGGTGAGCAGCGCGAGTGAGGCGGCCAGCCCGCCGCCCGCGCTGGCCCCGCCGATCGCCACCCGCTGCGGGTCCACCGACGGCAGCCGGGCCAACCACGTCAGCGCGGCGTAACAGTCCTCGACCGGCGTGGGGTACGGATGCTCGGGCGCCAGCCGGTAATCGACCGATGCGACGGTGATGCCGAGTTCGCGGCAGAACCGGCGGCACAGTTCGTCGTCCTGGGCGGCCGTGCCGATGACGTATCCGCCGCCGTGGATCCACAGCAACGCGGGTGCCGGGAGGGGCACCCCCGCCGGCCGGAACAGCCGGACCCGAACCCCCGAGGGCAGCGTGAGCTCCTCGATGTCCTTGGGTGTGCGCTTGCCCTGCAACCGAGTCACCATCCGCATCACCGGAAGTGTCACCGGGGTGACCACCTGCCGGGGGATGTAGCGGGCGACCTTGCGCAGGTCGGGATGGAAGTCGGTGTTCACCACCTGACCAGTAATACCGCACGCAATCAGTTTCAACCGCCGAGTTACTTGAGCAGCGGATCGCGCGGCAACCCGAGGATCCGCTCGGCGATCGTGTTCCGGGTGATCTCCGACGTACCGCCTGCGACGGTCATCGCGCGGTTGCCCAGGTAGGCGCGGGTCAGCAACGGGGTCTGGCTGACCACGGCGGCAGTCCCGGCCAGCTCCATGCCGAGTTCGGTCTGCCGCTGGCACTGTTCGGCCACCAACAGCTTGGTGACGTTGCCCTCCGGGCCGGGTTCGGCCCCGGCGATCGCCCGGCTGGCGCGGCGGAGGTTGAGCAGCCGCAGCGTATGCGCCTCGGCGATCACCGCCCCGGCGCGGAGCACGTGCGCGGCGGCGACATCGGCGGGTGCGCTGTCGAGCAGCGTCACCAGGTCGTCGGCCGAGAAGCCGGTCGGCGCCCCGGAGCCGCCCCCGATGGAGATCCGTTCGTTGCCCAGCGTCGCGCGGGCCACCAACCATCCGCGGTTGACGTCGCCGACCACGTCGGCGTCGGGTACGAACACGTCGTCGAAGAACACCTCGTTGAAGTGCGCGTCACCGGTGAGGCCGCGCAGCGGGTTCACCGTCACCCCGTCGGCGGACATGTCGATCGCCATCATCGTCACACCGGCGTGTTTGGGCGCCTCCGGATCGGTGCGCACCGTCGCCAACCCCCACTGGCACAGGTGCGCCAGGCTGGTCCACACCTTCTGGCCGGTGACCCGCCAGCCGCCCTCGACCCGCTTGGCCGCCGTGCGCACCGCCGCGGCGTCGGATCCGGCGCCGGGTTCGGAGAACAGCTGACACCACATCACCTCGCCGCGCAGCACCGGTTCGACCCAGCGTGCGCGCTGGTCGTCGGTGCCGGCCTGGGCGATGGTCAGCGTGACCCAGCCGGTGATCCCCATGTCCGGGATGTCGACATCGCGGAACTCCTCCTCGATGACCAGTTGTTCGAGCGGCCCGGCCGCGCGCCCCCACGGTTCCGGCCAGTGCGGGACCAGATATCCGGAGTCGACCAGGAAGTCACGCCTGCGGTCGTCCGGCAGCGCACGCCACTCGGCGGCCGCCTCACGCGCTGCCGCCCGGTACTCCTCGGCCTCGGGGGGCAGTGTGAACGAGGCGCCGCGGGCCCGGCCGGTGCGTTGGGCGTCGACGATGTCGGCCAGCGGATCGGATCCCGCGCCGAGCAGCGCGGCGAGCGAGCATGCCCGCCGCAGGTACAGGTGGGCGTCGTGCTCCCAGGTGAAGCCGATACCGCCGTGAAGCTGAATGTTGTTCTGCGCGAGGAAAACCGACGCACGGATGGCGTGCGATGCGGCGACCGCGGCGGGGAACCATGCGCTGTCGAGGTCGTCGGCCCTCGCGGCGTCCCACACCGCCGCGGTGGTCTGCTCCGCGTCGACGAGCATGTTCGCCGCGTGGTGCTTGACGGCCTGGAAGGTGCCGATCGTGCGGCCGAACTGCTCGCGCACCTTTGCGTAATCGACGGCCATGTCCAGACACGCCCAGCCCACCCCGGCCGCCTCGGCCGCACCGAGGATGCGGAACACCGTCCGCGCTCGCCGCGCGGCCCCGGTCAGCACCCGCGCGGGCGATATCCGCACATCGTCGACGGTGACGGCGCCGACGCTGCGGGTGGTGTCGATCCCGTCGAGCGGGGTGACGGTGACGTCCGCCGCGTCGAGCAGCACGACGTCTTCCCCGGCGACCAGGACCAGCAGGTCGGCGTCGGGGGCGCCGAGCACCGCGGGCGCCTCCCCGGTGACCGATCCGTCCGCACCGACGGTCAGGGTGCCGGTCAGGCCCAGCGCGGCGACCGTGTCGCCGCCGGCCAGCCCGGGCAGCAGATCGGCCCGCACGTCGTCGCCGGCGCACCGGTCGAGCACCACCGAGGCCGCCACCGACGGCAGGAACGGGCCCGGGGTGAGTTCGCGGCCCTGTGCCTCGAGCACGATCGCCAGTTCGGCGAGGCCATAGCCGGCTCCGCCGTACTGTTCGGCGACCGCCAGGCCCGTCCACCCCAGGTCAGCGGCCGCCCGCCACAGGTCGTCGGGGTGCGACGACCGTTTTTCGAGCGTGGCCCGGGCGGCGGCCCGTGACCCGGACCGGTCGAGCTGACCGAGTGCCGATTCAGCGAGCGCGATGTGGTCGTCGGTGATCGCCAGGGCGGATTTGCGCACAGCTCGTCCCCTCTTATTTTTCGGGCCGGACGGGCTGACGCTAACCCATAAGGGCCGGTCAGCACAGGTGTGAGCGACGTTACAAAATCGCTGTCGAAATGATGGGTAGACATCTTCACGATCTTGTCGTTTGGGAATTCGCCACAGGGGTACAGTCGCGCCATGACGGTACGACCGGACACCCGGTACCCCGGTCCGACATTGTGGTCTCGCGCAAGGTGGTTGCTCAACGCCAAGCCCGCTGATCACATGCTCGCGATGAGCGTGGCCTCGGCTTCGCTACCGGTCATCGGCAAGCATCTCGAACCCCTCGGCGCGCTGGCGGCGATGGGGGTGTGGGGTTACCGCCAGATGCCCGAGCTGCTCTCGGCGTCGGCCAAGTCGTGGTTCGACCCCGGCAACGCCGAAGTTCGCCAACGCGAGCGCGACCTGACCCACGAGGTCTCCCACCAGGCGCTGCGCGGGGTGGTTCCGGCCGCCGACCTGGCGATCGACTGGCCGGCGCCGGAGAAGGCGCCGCCGCTGTGGAAGACCTTCGAACACCGCCGCAACGTGCACAAGTCCTCCGTGCGCTACGGACCGCTGCCCTCGCAGTTGCTCGACGTGTGGCGTCCCAAGAACCTGCCGACCGAACCGGCCCCGGTGCTGCTGTTCGTCCCCGGCGGCGCGTGGGTGCACGGCAGCCGCCTGCTGCAGGGTTACGCACTGATGTCGCACCTGGCCGAGATGGGCTGGGTCTGCCTGTCCATCGACTACCGGGTGGCACCGCACCACCCGTGGCCGGCCCACCTCCACGACGTCAAGACCGCGATCGCCTGGGCTCGGGCCAACGTGGACAAGTACGGCGGTGACCGCAACTTCGTCGCGATCGCGGGGGCTTCTGCCGGTGGCCACCTCGCCGCACTGGCCGGTCTGACGATCAACGACCCGGAGATGCAGTGTGAGCTGCCGGAGGGTTCGGACACCTCGGTCGACGCGGTGGTCGGCATCTACGGCCGCTACGACTGGGAGGACCGTTCCACCGCCGAACGTGCCCGCTTCGTCGACTTCCTCGAACGGGTCGTCGTGAAGCGCAAGATCTCTCGGCATCCCGAACTGTTTCGCAAGGCATCGCCGATGGCGCAGGTGCACTCGGAGGCGCCGCCCTTCCTGGTGATCCACGGCAGCGGGGACAGCGTGATCCCGGTCTGGCAGGCCCGCAGCTTCGTCGAGAAACTCCGGGCGAAGTCGCGCTCTGTGGTCAGCTATGTGGAGCTGCCAGGCGCAGGACACGGGTTCGACATGATCGACGGGGCCCGAACGGGTTCGATGGCCACCGCAATCGGACTGTTCCTCAAGCAGATTCACAAGAACCGTACTCTGATCGGCGCGCGAGAGGTTATATAGACGCCTCGGGCAGGAGGAGGCGATACGTGAAGCGGCTCAGTGGGTGGGATGCGTTCTTGCTGTACAGCGAGACACCCACGGTGCACATGCACACGCTCAAGCTGGCGGTGATCCAACTCGACGACCTGGGTGGCCGCAGCTTCGGCGTCGAGGAGTTCCGTCAGGTCATCCACAGCCGGCTCTACAAGCTCGACCCGTTCCGCTACGAACTGGTCGACATCCCGTTCAAGTTCCACCATCCGATGTGGCGGGAGAACTGCGAGGTCGACCTCGAGTACCACATCCGTCCGTACCGGGTCGAAAGCCCCGGTGGGCGCAGGCAACTCGACGAAGCGGTCGGCCGCATCGCCAGCACGCCGCTGGACCGCAGCAGACCGCTCTGGGAGATGTACTTCATCGAGGGACTCGCCGACGGCAGGATCGCCGTGCTCGGCAAGATCCACCACGCCCTCGCCGACGGCATCGCCTCGGCCAACCTGATGGCCCGCGGCATGGACCTGCAGCCCGGCCCGCAGCACGACCGCGACTCGTACGCGACCGACCCGGCGCCGAGCCGTGGCGAACTGGTTCGCACGGCGTTCCGCGACCACCTGCGCCAGATCGGCAAGCTGCCGGCGAACTGGCGCTACACCGCGCAGGGTCTGCAGCGGGTCCGCCGCAGCAGCCGCAAACTGTCGCCGGAGCTGACCAGGCCGTTCACCCCGCCCCCGTCGTTCATGAACCACAAGGTCGACGGAGTCCGCAAATTCGCAACGGCCACACTGGCTCTCGCCGACATCAAGCAGACCGCCAAACACCTCGGCGTGACGCTCAACGATCTGGTGCTGGCCATCTCGGCCGGCGCGCTGCGGACGCTGCTGCTGCGCTACGACGGTCACGCCGACCACCCGCTGTTGGCGTCCGTGCCGGTGAGCTTCGACTTCAACCCCGAGCGCATCTCGGGTAACTACTTCACCGGTGTGCTGGTGTGCATCCCGGTCCAGATCGAGGATCCGCTGCAGCGGGTGCAGGAGTGCCACAACGCCGCGGCGTCGGCCAAGGAGAGCCACCACCTGATCGGCCCCGAACTGGTCAGCCGGTGGTCGTCGTACTTCCCGCCTGCGCCGGCGGAGGCGCTGTTCCGGTGGCTGAGCAACAAGGACGGTCAGAACAAGGTGCTCAACCTGCCGATCTCCAACGTGCCGGGCCCGCGCGAACGGGGGCGCGTCGGCGGGGCCCTGGTGACCGAGATCTATTCGGTCGGTCCGCTGACCACGGGCAGCGGTCTCAACATCACCGTGTGGAGTTACGTCGACCAGCTCAACATCTCCGTGCTCTCTGACGGCGCGACCGTCGAGGACCCGCATGAGCTGACCGACGCCATGGTCGAGGCGTTCGTCGAGATTCGTTCGGCCGCAGGGCTTTCCGAAGAGCTGACGGTGGTCGAGACCGCCATGGCGCCGTAGGGGGCGGTCAGCGGGTCAGCGGTGCTGTGCGTGCACCCACGACAGGAACCGTTCGATCGCCGCAGCGGTGTAGTGCCCGCGCGGGGAACCGAAGAAGTCGAAGGCGTGCTGGGCGTGCGGGATCTCCGAGTACGCGACCGGAGCCGTCGACACCTTGCGAAGTTCCTCCACGAACTCCCGGCCCTCCGGAACGGGGATGATCGAGTCGTCCTCGCCGTGCAGCACGAAGAACGGGGGTGCGTCGGGATGGACCTTCGTAATGGGCGAGGCCTCCAGGTACTCCCGACGGTTGCCCCGGTACGGCTTCTTGACGACGAACTTCTGCAGGAACGCGATGAACTGCGGCCGGCCTTCGCCGTCGCCGGAGAACCAGTCGTAGCGGCCGTACACCGGGACCGCGGCCCGCACCGACGTGTCGGCGTCGGCGAAACCGGGTTGCCACTGCGGATCGTTCTGGGTCAGCGCGGCCAGTGCGGTCAGGTGCCCGCCGGCCGATCCGCCGGTGATCGCGACGAAATCGGGGTCGCCGCCGTAGTCGGCGATGTTCTCCCGGATCCACGCCAGCGCCCGCTTGACGTCGACAATGTGGGCCGGCCAGGTGTGGCGCGGGCTGATCCGGTAACCCATGGACACGCAGACCCAGCCGCGTTCGGTGAGGTGGCTGAGCAGCGGATAGGCCTGCGGGCGGCGCATCCCGATGGCCCACGCGCCGCCGGGCACCTGCAGCAGCACCGGGGCGCGGCCGTCGCGTGGGAGGTCGCTGCGGCGCCAGATGTCCGCGGTGTTCGCCCGGTGCGGGCCGTAGCGCACGGTGCCCTTCTTCTCCACGTAGCGCCTGCGCGACCATCCGGTCCGGAAGATGCCGCCGCGGCGGCGCGCGGGTGGGGATTCGGCCGCGACCGACGCGTACCCCTCGCCGAGCGCCTCACGGAGGCCGACCTCGAAATGCGGCTGGGACTTGATGTTTCGATGCTGGGTGAGCGCCAGCAGACCCCAGGTGAGGACTTTGAGCACCAACGCGGCGCGGCCGGTCGGGGTCCTGAAGTGTCCCCGCAGCCCCCGGCGGACGGCGTCGAGCACCGAACCGGTCAGATACAGCGGTGCGAGCTCGGAGGTCGGCCAGCCGAACGCGAATGTCGGTATGGTCACATAACCCTTGCGGCCCAACGGCTGTACCGCGTTGGCGGCGTTGAGCAGTTCAGCGCTCGTGGCGAGCAGCGGCCTGGGCCTACGCACCGCACGGGTCACGCCGCCGAGCATCGTGAAGTCTCTGCGCACTTTGGGATTCGCCACATTCTCTCGGACGTGAAAAAACGGTCCCCCGGGGGTAGCCGGTGCACGGGTGGTCGAAACGCGGTCAGCCCAGCACGGGGAAGCGACGCTGGGCGGCCAGTTCGTCGAGTGCGCGCTGCATGACGTGGCGGACGTGGGCGTCGACCTCGTCGACATCGGGATCCTCGCCGAACTCCGCGACGATGTCGATGGGCGGCAGCACCCGGGTGACGATCTTGGTGGGCAGCGGCAGGTTGACCGGCAGCACCGCCGAGAGCCCGAACGGGAAGCCGAACGAGATCGGCAGGATCTTGGCGCGCAGCAACTTGTCCAGCCGGATCGTCCTGGCCAGCCATTCACCGCGGCTGAGGTAGAACTGACTCTCCTGACCGCCGATGGACACCGTCGGCACCAGCGGCACGCCTGCGTTCAACGCGGCCCGCACGTATCCGGTGCGCCCGCCGAAGTCGATCTTGGACTCGGCCAGCGTCGGCCGGTAGACGTCGTAGTCGCCGCCGGGGAAGACGATCACCACGCCACCCGAGCTCAGCGCTTCGTCGGCGTTCTCGTGGTTGGCGCGGATGAAACCGATCTTGGTGAAGAACTCGGCGGTCGGCCCCGTCATCAACAGGTCGTGCGACAACGTGTAGACCGGCCGGTCGTAGCCGAACTGCTCGTAGAAGCCCGCGGCGAAGACGGGCACATCCATCGCGAACAGGCCGCCGGAGTGGTTCGACACCACCAGCGCGCCGCCCGCGGAGGGGAACTCTTCGAGGCCCCGCATCTCGGCGCGGTGATAGGTCTTGAGCAGCGGCCGCAGCACGCCCATCACCCGTTCGGTGAATGCCGGGTCCCATTTCGCGATGTCCGACGACGGCACGGCTCTCCCCTTCGGGTCGAATTGAAACGTGTTCTAGTTTGATGGTACCCAGGGCGACCGCGCTTTCCCAACCGCGCGCCTGGTTATCGTGCGGTCCCGGTGGGCACCCGTAGCGTATGGCTACCCGTGACGAACTCCCGCTGAAGGACTACGACCAGCTGGCGCTGCCCGATCTGCGGCATCGCATCCGCTCGCTCGACGAACCCCAGCTGCGGACGTTGTTCGACCACGAGACCGAGCACGGCAACCGCATCCCCGTGCTCGAGGTCCTGCACGCCCGGCTCAAGGAACTGCACGGCGGCGCCGAGCCGTCGGGCGGTGACCAGTCCAACGCGCCCGGGGTGAGCGGCGCCGCGGGCGGTTCGCGGGTGCAGGAATCGACCGCGGCCGAGGCCAACACGCCGCTGCGCCACGGCGTCGCCAACCAGACCCCGTAGCGCGGCAAGCCCTGAGAGGCGCGTAAGACTCTCGTCAGCACTCCTTGCGTTTGTCGCTACCGCAGGCTGTGAATCTCACGTTCACCATCCGCCTGTTCGCGCACCTCACCAGGAGTGACCATGAAAGTCTCCGCCCGTTCCTATCTCATCGCCGGTGTCTCCCTTGCCGGCGCGGGCCTGATCGTCGGCGGGTCCAACGCCCCCGTTCTCGACACCACCCGGGCCGACGTCACCGTCGCGCCGATGGCGGCCACCAGCACCGCCTCCCCGGTGGACGGGCCCACGGTGGGCTCCGCGGCGGCCGCCTCCGGATCGGTCACGGCGGCGTTCGTGGCACCCGCGCCGGAACCGGACGACACCGCCCGCATCGCGCTTCCCGACGTCGGCGGCCTGGACCCCGACGAGGGCAGGCCGGGTATCCAGCTCAGCCTGCTCACCGGCACCCCCAACCTCGGCTACGGCAACGAGGGGCTGTTCAACGCCGGGGTGAACAACACCGGTGACTTCAACATCGGCGGCGACAACGACGGTGACTTCAACATCGGCACCGGCAACGTGGGCGACTTCAACATCGGCTACGACAACGACGGTGACTTCAACATCGGTGGCGACAACGAGGGCGACTTCAACGTCGGATTCGACAACCGCGGCGGCGAGCGCAACTTCGGCGTGGGCAACACCGGCTCGTACAACGTGGGGTTCTTCAACACCGGTGAGTTCAACTTCGGCGTCGGCAACAACGGTGTCGGCAACGTCGGATTCTTCAACACCGGCAACTACACCGTCGGCGCCTTCAACGTCGGCATCCGCTACGCCGGGACCCCGGGCATCAGCACCGGCCGCACGGCCGACACCCCCGACGAGGATCTGAGCACCAGCGCACTGAGGACCACCGCCGCCCACGACGACGAGGACACCGGCGACGAGAACCTCAGCCGGAGCGGCCGCAACGTCGGCGCGTCGAATGACGGCGGCACCGACAACGGGGCCGGCGACAACTCCGGCGACAACGACACCGCCAAGGCGTCGGACACCAAGGGCAACGGCGGCGACGACGATTAGTCGGCGATCACGCGGGCTAGCATCGGCCGCGTGAGCAACGAAGCCAACAGTGAAGACGTCGTCCTCGTCGAGCAGCGGGATCGCATCCTGGTGATCACCATCAACCGGCCCAAGGCCAAGAACGCGGTCGACGCCGCGGTCAGCCGGGGCCTGGCGGATGCGATGGACCGGCTCGACGGGGACGCCGGCCTCTCGGTGGGCGTCCTCACCGGCGCCGGCGGAAGCTTCTGCGCGGGAATGGATCTCAAGGCGTTCGCGCGCGGCGAGCGGGTCGACATCGAGGGCCGCGGGCTTGGATTCACCGAGCGTCCGCCGGTCAAGCCCCTGATCGCGGCCGTCGAGGGTTACGCGCTGGCGGGCGGCACCGAGCTGGCGCTGGCCACCGACCTGATCGTCGCGTCCCGCGAATCGGCGTTCGGCATCCCCGAGGTCAAGCGCGGTCTGGTCGCCGGGGGTGGCGGACTGCTGCGACTGCCTCAGCGCATCCCCTACGCGATCGCGATGGAGCTCGCCCTCACCGGCGACAACCTGCCCGCCGAACGCGCCCACGAACTCGGGTTGGTCAACGTGCTGGCCGAACCGGGCGGTGCGCTGGAGGCCGCGCTCGCGCTGGCCGGGCGTATCACCGCGAACGGGCCGCTGGCGGTGGCCGCGACCAAACGCATCATCGTCGAGTCGCGCGGCTGGAGCCCGGAAACGCAGTTCGCCGAACAGATGAAGATTTTGATGCCGGTGTTCGCGAGCAACGACGCCCGAGAGGGGGCCGTCGCCTTCGCGGAGAAGCGGCCCCCGAGGTGGACCGGCAGCTGAGACACGTATTCACCGGCCACATCGCCGGGTTCGGGACCGAGGCCGGCGTGCGGATCGTCGTCGGCAGATGGTCGACGTCGCCGCTCGGCGCGTTCACCGACGTGATGGTGCAGCAGCCCGACGAACAGCGCGTCCTGCTGGCCCCGGACGCCGCGGTGGCCGACTTCGTCGCCTCGACCTATCACTTCGACCGGGTCGAGGTGGGGCCGGTGGCCGCGACGCTGAGCAGCGACCGGCTGACCGTGCGCAGCGCGGCACTCGAGGTCGACGTGTCGATCGGCGGACCCGCGCCGCTGGACCGGGTGCTGCGGCTGGTGCCCGGCCGGCTCGCGACGGCGCCGTGGTGGCTGCGGGCCATCGACCCGGTGGCGTCGCGCCTGGTGCGTGGCGTGCACACCGCGGGCACGGCGGGCAACGGCCGCCGGGAGTACTACGGGGTGCGGCGCTCCCGCCGCATCACCGCGGTGAAGGGCCGCTACCGGGATACGGATCTGGTTGCCCTACAACCACTTCGACCTCCGGTGAACTTCGGATTCGCCTCCGCGCCCGCCGCCCCGCAGCTCGTCTCGGTCACCACGACGATCGTCGAGGCCGGTTGACGTGTTTTTCCGGCGCCGGTCGCGGGCACAGTGACGGCATGGACACGGTGAAACGACTCCGGCACGCCCAGCAGCGACTCTTCACGGTGCAGCGCCGGCTGTGGCTGGCGCAGCTCGCGATGTGGCCGACGCTGATCGTCACCGGGGTGGCCGCCGCGGCCGGTGTGGTGTGGCTGCTGCGCAGGCGCTCCGCCGGCGGCAGGCACGAACTCCCGGAGTCTCCCGGTGCGCACCGGGTCGAGACCGTCGCAGAACACGACGGGCAGGGGGTCATCCCCGGGTGAACGCTCACATCCGCGCGTAGCGGGTGAGCGCGAAGCTGTAGAGACCGTAGGCGGCGAAACCCGCCGCGGCGACCGCGATCAGCACCGAACCGCCCGGCATCTGCCCGAGCGCCTTGACCGCGCCGTCGAGTCCGGTGGCCTTCGACGGGTCGGCCCGCACCGATGCCACGATCACCAACAGCCCGGCGACCGCGAGCACCACGCCCTCCGCCACGTGTCCCAACACCCCCAGCACCGTGAGCAGTCGGCCGCCGGAGATGTTGAGGTCATCGCGGAATCGCCGCGACGCCCCCTTGAACGCGAAATAGCAGCCGACGGCGATGACGCCGAGACCGATCAGCGCAAGCACCGCCTTACCCTCCGGCGTGCGCATCAGCCACGTGCTCAGGCCCACACTCCGCTCGGCGCTGGAATCGCGGCTGCCGAGCGCGAACTGCACGGCCATCGCCGCCACTGCGGCGTACACCGCCGCCAGCCCGAGCGCCTTGAGCCGGTTGACCATGAGGAAGTCGTCGGGGTCCGGATTCGGCTCGTGGTGCTCGCCGGGATGCAGACCGAGAATCGTCTCCGCCAGCCGCCACAGCGTCAGCGGCACCAGGGCCACCGCGACGCCCCACAGCGCGATGAAACCCCCTTTCGTCGCCGCGAGCGTGGCCAGCGCACCGGACTGGTCCGCGCCGTCACCGTTGCCGGATCCGATCGCGATGCGAAAGATGATGTAGGCGATCAGCAGATGCAGGACGCCGTTGATCAGGTATCCGGTGCGCGCAGCGATCTGCGCCCCCCGATGATTCGTCGCGACCCGAACCGCACCGGCGGCGCCGGTCTCGTCTGTCACCGCCGGTGGACTCGGCTCAGTACCCGCGTGGCCGGCGACGCGACCGGAAGGCGTCTTTGACCTTCTCCCCGGCGTCCTTGAGATGCGCTATCCGCTCGTCGCCGCGGCCCCGCGCCCGCATGTTGGGATCGCCGACCGCGCCGCCGGCGCCTGCCCGCATCCGACCCTGCAGTTGCTGCAGCTTGTTCCTCGCCTTACCGCTGAAACCCATGTCGTTGCCCTCGTATCTCGGTGTCCCGGTCGTCGAGACGCTCGAATGGGGGTTACCCGTTCCGGCGTCGCGGCATCGCGGAAATCGAGACGAGGTTGACCTCAACCGCGCTCGAGGTCACACCATGGAGGTCATGACCGACACCGCGGCGTACCTGAACAGGATCGGCCACCGGGGCACGGCGGACCCGACCCTCGACACGCTGCGGGCCCTGATTGCCGCACACAACCGGTCGATCCCTTTCGAGAACCTCGACCCGCTGATGGGAACACCGGTCGCCGACCTGAGCGCGGACGCCTTGACCGACAAGCTCGTGTACCGGCGGCGCGGCGGCTACTGCTACGAGCACAACGGGTTGATGGGTTATGTCCTTGAGGCACTGGGTTTCGGCGTCGAGCGGATCGCCGGGCGGGTGGTGTGGATGCGCGACGACGATGCGCTGCCCGCCCAGACCCATCAACTGCTGGCGGTGACGGTGCCGGACGCGGACGGCCGCTTCCTGGTCGATGTCGGCTTCGGCGGGCAGACGCTGTCCTCGCCGATCCGCTTCGAGACCGGCGTCGAACAGCCCACCAGACACGAGCCCTACCGGATCCGCGACCACGGCGACGGTTACGTCCTGGAGTCGCTCATCCGGGGTGAATGGCGTCCGCTGTACCTGTTCACCGACCAGCCGCAGCCGCTGATCGACCTCGAGGTCGGCAGCTGGTACGTCTCGACGCATCCCGCTTCGGTGTTCGTGGTGGGCCTGACCGCCGCGCTGGTGACCGACGAGGCGCGGGTCGACATGCGGGGCCGCCACCTCACGGTGCACCGCGCCGAGGGCAGCGAGCAGACCCGGTTCGACACCGCCGCCCAGGTCGTCGACGCCCTCACCGGGCGGTTCGGCATCGACGTGACGGACCTCGGCGACCGCGCCGACGTCGAGCAGCGCATCGGCGACGTCCTCGACCGCTAGCTACGGCGCGACCAGCACGTCCCACGGATCGCCCGACGACAGCGCGAGCCGCCCCAGCTCGCGGGCGTACCGCGCGGGGGAGCCGAAATCGTCGACCCAGCCGCGGGCCCGCATCGTCGACAGCCACAGCGGGTGCTCGACCGTCACCCCGATCGCCCCGTGCAGCTGATGGGCGATCGTCGTGACCGGTTCGACGGCGCGCCCGACGGTCACCTTGGCCACCGTCACCGCGTACTGCGTTGCCGGCGCGGCGAATCCGTCCTGGACGGCCGCCGCGACGGCGAGGTCGGTGGTGGCACGGGCGCGTTCGATCTCGCCGGCCATCGCCGCCAGCGCGTGCTGGACGGCCTGGAACCTGCTCAGCGGCCGGCCGAATTGGACCCGCTCCCTGGTATGGGCGGCGGTCAGGTCGGCGGCGGTGTCGAACGCCCCGATGGTTTGGACGCACCGCGCCCACGCGCCCCGCCGTATCAGCTCGTCGGCCAGCGCGACATCCACCAGCGCGCAGTCGTTCTCGGCGACGTCGACGCCGACCTCACCGCGGGGCTCACCCGCCAGGTCCACCCCGTCGACGATCACGGGGTCGTCGAGCAGCGCGACGTGCAGGCCCCGGTCCGTGCGCACGGCGGCCACGACCGTCGCATCGCGCGGCCACGGTACCCGCCGCGCGGTCCCGACCACCCGTCCGTCGCGAACCGCGCCGTCGCACACGGCGACGGTCAGCGGACCCGACGCGGGCACGTCGAGGCCGGCGGCACCGGCCAGCCATGCGGCCAGCAGGTCGGTCTCGGCCACCGGGACGGCGGCGCTGCGCCGCGCGAGGCCGGCCATCACGATCGCCGACTCCGCCGGCCCGGCATCCTCGGCGGTGGTCAACCGGCTCAGACCGGTCTCCTCGAGGTGCCGCCACAGATCGGTGTCGAAAGTCTCCGGGCGGGTGTGCCGGCCCATCCGCGCGTCGTACGAGCGACGCGCGAGATCGTCGACGAGATCCCGTAATTCGTCGCTCATCGCACCCCTCGGCTCTTCGCGCAAGCGCTCATCTGGTCTCTCGGCTCTTCGCGCAAGCGCTCATCTGGTCTCTCGGCTCTTCGCGCAAGCGCTCATCGCACCCCCATCCCGCGGGCGACCACTCCCCGCAACACCTCATTCGTCCCGCCGCGCAACGTGAACAACGGCGAGTGCAATCGGCCCGTCGCCAGCAGGCCGCGCAGCCGCTCTGCCTCGGGCGCGTCGTCGTCGAGGTAGGCCAGCAGATCGGCGACGATCTCCACCGAATCCTGTTCGAAACGGGTGCCGAGGTCCTTCACCAGCGCCGCCCTGGTGTTCGCGTCGCGGCCCGCGGAGAGTTCGCGGGCGACGGAGATCGACAGCTGGCGCAACGACACCATCCGGGCCATCAGATCGCCCACCTCGGCGGCGGTGCGATCGTCGACCCGGCCGCGGCCGAGGGCGGCCACCGCTTCGAAGACCAGCGTCGCCGTGGACAGGATCCGTTCCGGACCGCTGCGCTCGAACCCGAGTTCGGCCGTCACCTGGTGCCAGCCGTTCCCGATCTCGCCGAGCACGTCGGCGTCCGGCACGAACACCCCGTCGAACAGCACCTCGTTGAAGTGGTGTTCGCCGTTCATCAGCACGATCGGGCTGATCGTCACCCCGGGTGAATCGGTCCGGACGATGAACTGGCTGAAACCCGCGTGCCGGTGGTCGGGGTCGACGGGCGCGGTGCGCGCCAGCACCACGACCTGGTCGGCGACGTGGGCTCCGCTGGTCCACACCTTCGTCCCGTCGACCCGCCAGCCGCCGTCGACCCGCGTGCCGCGGGTGGCGACCGCCGCGAGGTCCGAACCGGCGCCGTGTTCGCTCATCCCGATCGCCGAGGACAACCGGCCCGCGGCGATGCGGGGCAGCAGCCGCCGACGCTGTTCCTCCGTGCCGTACGCCAGCAGTCCTGGCGCCACCTGGCGGTCGGCGATCCAGTGCGCCGCCACGGGTGCGCCGTGCGCCAGCAGTTCCTCGGTCACGACGTAACGGTGCAGATGTCCCAGCCCGTGCCCGCCGAACTCGACGGGGATGGTCAGCCCGACGAACCCGGCCTCGGCCAACCGCACGCTGAACGCCGGATCCCACGCAGCCAGCCAGCAGTCGACGGCGGGCTGCCAGCCGTAGGCCGCGCGATCGGCGGCCAGAAACCCCCGGATCGACGTCCGCAGCGTCGCCAGGTCGTCGTCGTTGGCGCACAGCGCCTCGAATTCATTCACTGGCGGGCGAGTCTAGTGAGCACGCACGCAGCAGGAATCGTCATGTCCCTCTGGGCGGGCGGCGGCCATACTCGGATCGTGAATGAGCACGCCACGACACCGGCGCGGCGCGACCGGTTACGCGAACTGCTCGACGCCGTCGTCGACGCGTCCAACACCGAAGTGGGCGACATGGCGCGCAGCAGCTACGCCTCGGAGTTCCACTTCTCCCGCGAGGTGCGCCGGCTCACCGGGGAACCACCGGCCGCGCTGCGCCGGCGGATCATGCTCGAACGCGCGGCCTGGCGGCTGCGCCGCGGTGAGGCCGTCGCCGCCGTCGCCGCCGACGAGGGTTGGTCCTCGCCCGAGGTGTTCTCCCGGGCCTTCCGCCGGACGTTCGGCGTGCCGCCCTCACGCGCCGGCGATGTGGAGTTCCGGGTGCCCGCACCCAACGGGCTGCACTTCCATCCGCCGCAGTCGCTCTGGCTCGACGGCGACGGCTCCGACAAGGAGCCCGACCCGAGCCGGCTCATGGTGGCCCACGACATCGCCGACACCGCCTACCTCATCGACCGCGCCCGGCTATTGGGTGACGGGCAGTGGCGCCAGGAGGTGTCACCCGGTCAGGTGGTGCTGCACTGGGACGGCCCCGAACCCAGCGTGGCTGCGGTGCTGGGTGCGCTGGTGTGGACCAAGGAGGTGTGGCTGGCCACCATCGAGGGACGCGATTTCCCCGCGCGTGACGGGTCCCTGACGGCCGACGAGCTCGCTGCCCGGCATGCGGACATCGGAAAGCGTTGGGCCACTATGGTTTCGGAGTACTCGGCGGCCGGGAGGATGGGTGACACCGTGATCGACGCGCTGTGCGATCCACCCGAGTCGTTCCAGCTCCACGGCATCGTCGCGCATGTGCTGACGTTCTCGGCGCACCGACGTGGTCTGGCCCGGTCCATGCTCGCCGGGCTGGGCCTGCCGACCGAACAGGGAGATCCGTTGGACTGGATGAGGAGGCACTGAGTTGGCGACCGTGTACTACACCGCGTCGAGCCTGGACGGCTACATCGTCGACGGCGACGACAGCCTGGACTGGCTGATGTCCCGCGACATCGACCCCGACGGACCGTTCCACTACGACGCGTTCGTCGACACCGTCGGTGCGCTGGTGATGGGGGCGGCCACCTACGAGTGGATCGTGAAGAACCAACCGGGCGAATGGATGTACGCCCAACCGACCTGGGTGGTGACGCACCGGCCGGACATCGTCGCCGCCGGGCACCCCGTGCAGACCTTCGCCGGGGAGGTGACCGAACTGCATGCGACGCTGGCCGCCGCGGCCGGCGACAAGGACGTGTGGGTGGTCGGGGGAGGGGACCTGGCCGCGCAGTTCGTCGCCGCGGGTCTGGTCGACGAGATGATCGTCAGCTACGCGCCGTGCACGCTCGGCGGCGGTTCGCGCGTCCTGCCGGTGCGGTCGGAGTGGCGACTCGTCGAATCGGCGGTGAACCGCGAATTTCTCTGTGCGCGTTGGCGGGCGGCGTGAACCGCTCAGCCGGTGCCCGCGGGTATGCCGTTGCGGCGGATGAATTCCCTTGACTTGAGCAGGAATTCGAGCTGGGTGTGCACTTGGCGCAGCGGGTCCAGGTCGCGGGTGGTCCGGCACAGCACGACGGCGCCCTCGAGGGCGGCGATACTCGTGGTGGCCAGCGACGCGGCCTCGGCCTGCTCGCATCCGTCGACCTCGAAGGCGCGCGTCAGCGCATCACGCCAGTGACCGAAGATCGCCCCGGCGACCGAGGTGAGTTGCGGTCCGTCCTCGGACGAACCGATCGCCGCGGCGACCACCGGACAGCCCGCGGTGAAATCGCTGTCGGCCAGGACCCGGTCCCAGAACTCGACGAAGTGGTCCACCAGGTACTGGCCACCGTTCGCGGCGGCCTCGTCGATCAACTCGGTGATCGACTCGCCGGCGTACTGCAACGCCTCCGCGACGATCTGACTGCGCCCCTCGGGGAAGTGGTGGTAGACACTGCCGCGCGGCGCCCCGCTGCGCTGCAGGACCTCGTCGATGGTGACGCCGGCGGCGCCGCGCTCGCGGAGCACCTCGGCGGCGCCGATCAGCATGTTGGTGCGCGTGGAACCGCGCTTGGTGGGGGCTTTCTTCATCTTCGGTCAGGCGACACGGGACGGGCGCTGCGGCGTCGCTCGCCAGGCGAGCCCGCGCGGAGAGAAGAGGAGGCGGCGTCGACTCGGTAGGTGGCGGACGAACCGCAAACCGACGATGTTGAGTTCGACCACCCACATGACGTGCCTCTTTCTCTATGACCGAAAGCATAGAACAGCAGAAAAAATGGCACAACCTGACACCTCGCAGCCCGGGATTGGCGTCCGAATATGGGTGTGTGCATAATGATCTCCGGCGCCCGCCCCGGCGGCCCCGGGGCGAGCGTCACACCAACGTCGACAGTGCTAAAAAGGGCTCCCACCCGCAGGTGGGAGCCCTTTTTTCGGCCCTGGGCTACTCGGGGGTGTAGCCGAACGGCAGCAGCGTGCTCTTGGCCTGGCAGTACTGTTCGATGCCTTCCGGGCCGTTCTCGCGGCCGATGCCGGAGTTCTTGTAGCCGCCGAACGGCGCACCCGGGTCGAAGGCGTACATGTTGACCGCATAGGTGCCGGTGCGGATCTTGCTCGCCACCTCGAGGGCCTTCTTGTTGTCCGTGGTCCAGACGCTGCCCGCGAGCCCGTACACCGAATCGTTGGCGATGCGGATCGCGTCGTCCTCGGTGTCGTAGGGGATCACCGCCAGCACCGGCCCGAAGATCTCCTCCTGGGCGATGGTCATCGAGTTGTCGACGTCGGCGAACACCGTCGGCTGCACGAACCACCCGCCCTCCAGCCCGTCGGGACGTCCTCCGCCGGTGACCACCCGGGCGCCCTCCTCCTTGCCCTTGGCGATGTAGCTCTCCACGCGTTCCCGCTGCTTCTCGCTGATCAGCGGTCCGATGGCGGCGTTCGGGTCGTCGGGCAGGCCGACGGGCATCGCGGCCACGAAGTTGGCGAGCTTCTCGACCAGCTCGTCGTAGCGCGACCGCGGCGCGAGGATGCGGGTCTGCGCGACGCAGGCCTGACCGGAGTTCATCACCCCGGAGAACGCGAGCATCGGCAGCGTCGAGTCCAGGTCGGCGTCCTCGAGCACGATCGCCGCCGACTTGCCGCCCAGTTCCAGCGTGCACGGCTTGAGCTTCTCGGCGGCCAGCTTGCCGATCTCCTTGCCGACCGCGGAACTGCCGGTGAACGTGTACTTGTCGATCTCGGGGTTCGCGGTCAGCGCACGCCCGGTCTCCGGGCCGCCGGGCACGATCGAGAGCACGCCCTCGGGCAGTCCGGCCTCGAGGAACATCTGCGCCATCGCGAACACCGACAGCGGCGTCTCGGCGGCGGGCTTGAGCACGATCGTGCACCCGGCCAGCAGCGCCGGGCCCAGCTTGTTGGCGGCGAGGAAGAACGGCACGTTCCAGGCGGTGATCGCGCCCACCACGCCGATCGGCTCCCGGGTGACCAGCGTCTGGCCGTAGATGCCGTCGCGGATCTCGCTCCACTGGAACTTGTCGGCAGCGCCGGCGTAGTAGGTGAACGCCGACATCGCCGCGCCGTACTGCATGATGTCGACGATCGTCTGGGGCTGACCCGTCTCGGCGGCGAGCAGGTACTTGAGTTCGGCGCCGCGCTCCTCCATGAGCTTCACCGCGGCGCCGAGCACCGCGGCGCGCTCCTCGGGCGACATCCTCGGCCACGGCCCCTCGTCGAAGGCCTTGCGCGCGGCGGCGCATGCGGCGTCGACGTCGGCCTCGGCCGCCATCGGGACCTGGCCGACCTTCTCACCCGTCGCGGGGGAGAAGACGTCGATCACCTCGTCGGTCGACGGTTGCACCCACTGGCCGCCGATGAAGAGCTTGTCCCACGTCGTCTTGTGAGCTGTCTGCACGGTCTGTGTCATGGACGTCACACTACCGACTGGACGCCAAAACGAGAACCTGTTGCAGTCAGGGCCGCAGGACCAGCACCTGATTACTCACCACGAACTCCCGCAGACCTGGCACGGCGTCGGTCCACCACGCCCATCGCGGGTGGTAGCGGGGGAATGCGGCGATCAGCGCGCCGGTGCTCGCCGCCCAGTCGAGGCCGTCGCGCGCCGTGACCGCGAACAGTGACGAACCGTAGTCGTTCTTCGGCCGGTGTCCGTGCCTGCGGGCGTACCGATCGGCGGCCCTGGCCCCGCCCAGATAGTGCGTCAGCCCCATCTCGTGCCCGCCGAAGGGGCCCAGCCAGACGGTGTAGGACAGCACCGCGAGGCCGCCGGGCCGGGTGACGCGCAGCATCTCGTTGCCCAGCCGCCAGGGGTGGCGGACGTGTTCGGCGACGTTCGAGGACAGGCACACATCGACGCTGCCATCGACGAATGGCAGCGACAGACCGGAGGCGCGCACGTACCGGCCGGAGTGCGCGGTGGCCGCGGGACCCATGCCGGATGTCGCCGCCCGAGCGGCTCCGGCGTGCGCCTCCCGCGGGTCCGGTTCGACGCCCACGTACTCCATCCCGCGACGGGCGAAGGCGGCGGCGAAGAACCCGGGTCCGCCGCCGACGTCGAGCACCGTGCGGCCACCGGGCGTCGTCCCCGTCGCGCCCTGCCAGAGGTCGGCCACCATCGCGGCGGTGTCGTCGGCGAGCGCCCCGTAGAAGCGGGCCGGGTCGGACTGCTCGAAGCGGAAGTCGCCGAGCAACCGGACCGACCGCGACAGCGTCGCGCGTCGGGCGAACAGCTCGGTAGCGGACACGCGACCGACCCTACGCAGCGGATAGGCTGGCCGACGATGTCTGCCCGGCTGTCCGCGCCCGCCCTCCGTTCCGTCCTGCTCCTGTGCTGGCGGGACACCGGTCACCCCCAGGGGGGCGGAAGCGAGATGTACCTGCAGCGCATCGGCGAGCAGCTGGCCGCCTCGGGTGTGCGGGTCACGCTGCGCACCGCCCGCTACGCCGGGGCCGCGCGCCGCGAGGTGGTCGACGGTGTGCACGTCAGTCGTGGCGGCGGCAGGTATTCGGTCTACCCGTGGGCGCTGCTGGTGATGGCATTGGCCCGGGTCGGGCTCGGTCCGCTGCGCGGGGTGCGCCCCGACGTCGTCGTCGACACCCAGAACGGGCTGCCGTTCCTGGCCCGGCTGGTCCACGGCCGGAGGGTGGCGGTGCTCGTGCACCACTGTCACCGCGAGCAGTGGCCGGTCGCCGGTCCGGTGCTGGGCCGGCTCGGCTGGTTCGTCGAGTCGGCGGTGTCGCCGCGCGTCCACCGGCGGGCGCAGTATGTGACGGTGTCGCTGCCGTCCGTGCGCGACCTGACCGACCTGGGCGTGGACGGCGCGCGGATCGCCGTGGTGCGCAACGGGCTCGACGAGGCGCCGGCGTCGACGCTCACCTCGCCCCGGTCGGCGACACCGCGGATCGCCGTGCTGTCGCGGCTGGTGCCGCACAAGCAGATCGAGGACGCGCTGGACGCGGTGGCCGCGCTGCGGCCGCACGTGCCCGATCTGCATCTCGACGTACTCGGCGGCGGGTGGTGGCAGCAGAAGCTGGTCGACCACGCCCGGCTGTCGGGGATCTCCGATGCGGTCACCTTCCACGGGCATGTCGACGACGCCACCAAACACGAGGTGCTGCAACGCAGTTGGGTTCACGTCCTGCCGTCGCGCAAGGAGGGCTGGGGGCTTGCGGTGACCGAGGCGGGCCAGCACGCGGTGCCGACCGTCGGCTACCGCTCCTCGGGCGGGCTGACCGATTCGATCGTCGACGGTGTGACGGGTCTGCTGGTCGACGACCGGGACGAACTCGTCGATGCCCTGGGGCAGTTGCTCGGCGACCGCGTGCTGCGCGAACAGCTGGGGGCGAAGGCCCAGGCTCGCAGTGTCGAGTTCTCGTGGCGGCAGAGCGCATCGGCGATGCGCGAGGTGTTCGACGCGATGCTCGAGGGGCGGCACGTCAGCGGCGTGGTGTAGCGCTCCGCGGTTGGGTAACGCTACGGCGCACATCGGCCCCGAGATCCGCCGCTGCGTCACGCAAGTCGGCGCAGCGCACCGGCGAGCAGCGAGCCCACCAGCAGCGCCAGCCACGCGGCGTGCGCCGCGATCAGCAGCCCCCGGTCCGGTGAGCCCGGACGGTCCCCGCCGACCCGGTACACCGCCAGCTCGTCGTCGCGGTACGCGACTGGCAGATCCAGTGCGGCACCACGTGATTCGACGACCACCCAGCCCACCCCGGCGTCGGCCAACTTCGCGACCGGCGCCCCCCGCGTGACGAGGTCCTGCACCGCCCGCGCGCGCACGCCCTCACCGGGCACCGTCGTCCCGCCGATCACCAGGTCACCGGTGCTCAACACGTCGGCGCGCACCCACCGCGGCAGCGGGTCGAGCACCGGCGCCTCGCCCGCCCACGAGAACTGACGCATACTGTCGGGCGGCAGCACCGCGACCGGTCGCGGATCGGCGTTGATCACCGCCGCCGCGGCCGCCCAGCCGGGCGGATACTGCACCGCCCGCAGCTGTCCACCGACTCCGAACGCCAGGTCGGGCAGCACCGCGATCAACGCCGCACAGCACACCGCCCCCGACACCGCCGGAGAGACCTTCCGCAGGGCGAGCACCGCACCCGCACCGGCGACGGCGTAACCGGGCAACGCCAACGCCACCCACTTCTGTCCGTCCCGCAGCACGCCGAGCCCCGGCAGCGCCCGCACCGTGTGTTCGAGCACCGCGAGCCCCGGACCCGTGGCCATCAGCGCGGGAAGGACCACCGCCGCCGCGGCCAGGACCAGCAGGGGCAGAGCCTCACGCCGCCGCCACACCACCGACACCCCGGCCGCCACCACCGCGAGCAGCACGGCCGTCGCCACGACGGCGAAGATTGTTGTGCGCGAGCCCGGTACCGCATCGGCGTTCCAGATGCCGCCGAGCCCGGCCAGACTGCCCAGCGTCCCGAGACCCGGCTCGGCCCGCGCCGCGAACGCCGGCAGCCCGGCGGCGGGCGACACGGCCAGTGACCCGGACACCGCCGCCGCCACCAGCCACGGCAGGGCACCGACCACCGCCGTCGCGAGCGCCGCGCCCAGCACGGCGACCCGGCGGCGGCCCTCACCCGGCGCGCACACCGAGACCACCGCCACCGCCGCCGCGAGCAGCAGCCCGGTCGGGGTCAACCCGGCCAGGGCGATCCAGAACGGCAGCGGCCACCACGGACCGGACCCGTCGCGCAGCCGCAGCACCGCATGGGCGACCCACGGCAGGCAGCCGTATCCGACCAGCAGACTCCAGTGCCCCTGCAGCAGGCGTTCGGCGACGTAGGGATTCCACACCGCGACGGTGACCGCCACACACTGCCCGGCCACGCCCGCCTCGGGCACCACCGTCGACGCCAGCCGCGCCGCACCCCACCCGGCCAGCCAGAGACCGGCCACCAGCAGCGTCTTGACCACCACGCCGCCGTCGAGCACGTGCGACGCCAGGACCATGAAGAAGTCCTGCGGCAGCGCGCGGGGCGCCGCCTCGGAGAGCCCCAGCGCCGCATCGGACAGATGCGACCGCGGCGTCGACACCGCGTCACGCAGCAGCAGATACCCAGGCGCCAGCAGCGGCGCGGTCACGATCAGCGACAGCGCCAGCGCGTAGACCGGCGGGAGGTGGCGGGAGATCAGACCGGTCTGTCGGGCGGTAGATCGGTCGGCCGCTGGGCCGGCAGTTTCTCGGTCTTGGCCTCGGCGCCCGGCACCGGTTCCCCGGCGTCGTCGCGCTGGAAGAACCCGTGGTCGGCCTCGTCGAGCCCGGGATCGATCAGCGCCGACTCCGCGCGCAGGCTGAACGATCCGAGCAGGGCGCCGCCCACGAGCAGCACCAGGCCGAGCGCCGTGAAGGTGATCGGCAGGATGCGGCCCCACAGCGCGACCCGGTCGCGTTCACTGCGGGCGCTGGCCACCTGGGACTCGACCGACTCCTCGTTCGTCGTGATCCGGTAGTCCGCGAACGTCACCTCGGGCCGCAGCGCGTCCCGCGCGTAGTAGTGGTAGCCGTGCTCCTCGGATTTGACGATGGTGCCCGACACCGGATCCACCCACAGCGTGCGCTCCGCCGCGTAGAACCGGCTCATCGTGATCGGCGCTTCCGGATCGCCCTCGACACCCCACAGCCCTGCGCGGGCGGTGACCTGGGCGTCGGCGTCGTCCTCGTACAGCGAGGCGTACTTCACCGGTTCGACCAGCTTGCCCTCGGCGTCGTACCCGACGTTCTGGGTGAACTTGAGAGTGGTGAGGCCGTTGACGTCCTCTTCGCCGTCGTAGTTGGCGTCGTAGGCCTTCTGCGCGATCGGGTCGAACAGCGGGTACGTCTTCTTCTCCGTGTCGAACGGGAACCGGTAGGTCAGCCCGTCGTGCGGCAGCGCGATGTTGGTCGGCGGCTGGTCGTCCTCGATGGCCCGCGGTTTCTGCACCGCGCCACCCGGATTGCTCTCGCTCGACACGGCCATCGCCGACGACCGGTCCATGGTCACGGTGTCGACCATCGCCAGCAGCAGACCGTTGTCCTGCTGTTTGTCGGTGCGCCGCATCGAGCTGCCGACCTGCAGGGTGACCACGTCCGCGTTGGACGGCGACTCCACGGTGATCTGCTGCTGGTACGACATCGGCACGTCGCGGTCCACGACGAAGCGTTCGCCCAGCAGCGACGCCGGATCGAAGGCGGTCCCGGTTCCGTCGCTGATCAACGTGGTGTCGATGTCGAGCGGAACCTTCGCGATCTTGCCCTTGGTATAGGTGGACAGCAACAGTGCGGCGATCAGCAGGGCAGCACCGAGCCCCATGAGTCCGCACGCCGCGATCCGCAGCGCCACTGCGCGGTTCAAACCGTGCCTCCTTCGGCTCGGGCCGGCAAAACCCGTTTGACCCTAACAGCAGACATTAAGGCGGGAACTTACTGGAGACGGCGAGACCTTCCCCGCCCAGACCCACCCGACGCGCTGGCACACTGGTCGCCGTGACGAGCAGCCAGGAGATCGGCGGGACGCGGTCGTTCCTGCCCGCCGTCGAGGGCATGCGCGCCTGCGCGGCCATCGGCGTCGTCGTCACCCACGTCGCATTCCAGACCGGGCACACCAGCGGGGCCGACGGCCGGTTCTTCGGACGGTTCGACCTGGCGGTGGCCGTGTTCTTCGCGCTGTCGGGCTTTCTGTTGTGGCGCGGCCACGCCGCGGCGGCCAGAGGTCTGCGCGCCGCCCCGCCGACCGCTCACTATCTGCGCTCGCGCATCGTCCGCATCATGCCGGGCTACCTGGTCGCGGTCGTGATCATCCTGGCCCTGTTCCCGGACACCGAACCGGACCTGACCGTGTGGCTGGCCAACCTGAGCCTCACCCAGATCTACGTTCCGCTCACCCTGACGGCGGGGCTGACACAGATGTGGAGCCTGTCGGTCGAGGTCAGCTTCTACCTGGCGCTGCCCCTGCTGGCGCTGCTGGTGCGCCGCGTACCCGTCCGGGCGCGCATCCCCGTCCTCGCCGCGGCCGCGGTGGCCAGCCTGTTCTGGGTGTACATCCCGTCGGACCCCGACTCCGGCCACAACCTGTGGAACTGGCCGCCGGCCTTCTTCTCCTGGTTCGCCGCGGGCATGGTGTTGGCGGAACTGACCGTCACACCGGTCGGGTGGGCCCATCGGTTGGCGCGACGACGGGTCCTCATGGCGCTGATCGCGGTGCTCGCCTTCACGGTCGCCGCGTCGCCGCTGGCCGGCCGGGAGGGTCTGCAACCCGGCACCATCGGCCAGGTCATCCTCAAGACGGCGATGGGGGCGGTGGTGGCCGGGGCGCTGCTGGCGCCGCTGGTTCTCGACCGGCCGGACACCCCGCACCGGATCCTGGGCAGCCGGGTCATGGTGACGCTCGGCCGCTGGTCCTACGGGCTGTTCGTCTGGCATCTCGCCGCGCTGGCGATGGTCTTCCCCATGGTCGGGGAGTTCGCGTTCAACGGGCACATGCCGTTGGTCCTGACGCTGACCCTGGTGTTCGGCTTCGCGCTCGCCGCGGTGAGCTACGCGCTGGTGGAGAGCCCGGCCCGGGAGGCGTTGCGGCGCTGGGAGTTCCGGCGCGCCACCCCTCTGCGCCAGGCGCCGCCGCTGGACAGTGCGGTCAACGACGTGCCCGAGCCGATCTCGCGATGACCTCGGCGCGCACGGCGGACCGGCGGGCCTTGCCCGCGTCGTCGCGCAGCGGGTGGTCGGTGAACTCGACGGTGCGCGGCACCTTGTAGCCCGCCAGGCGTTCGGCCACGAACGCCGTCACCGCCGCCTCGTCGAGCGACGATCCCGCGAGCGGCTGCACCAGCGCGTAGGGCACCTGTCCGAGGTCGTCGTCCGGGACGCCGACGACGAGGCACGACAGCACCTCGGGATGCGCCGAGAGGGCCGACTCGATCTCGGCCGGGTAGACGTTGCGGCCGCCGACGGTGAACATGTCGACGCGCCGGTCGTTCAGGTAGAGGAAGCCGTCCTCGTCGAAGTGGCCGAGATCGCCGAGCGAATCCCACCCGTCGCGGCTCTTGGCGGTGCTCCCGATGTAGCGGTAGGTGGGGGCGGCGCCCGGCGAGCGGCGCATGTAGATCTCGCCGACGACGCCGGGTGGGCAGCGGTTGCCGTCGTCGTCGAGCACGGTCATCTCCCCGGCCACCACGGTGCCGACCGACCCGCGGTGGGTCAGCCACTGCTCGCCGGAGATGAACGTCAGCGCCTGTAACTCGGTGCCGCCGTACAGTTCCCACAGCACCTGCGGGCCCAGGATGCCGATCCAGGCCTCCTTGACCGCGGGCGGGCACGGCGCCCCGACATGCCAGAACCGCCGGATCGACGACAGGTCGTAGGCGCCGGGATCGGCTCGATACACCGGCAGCAACCGTTGCATGATCGTGGGCACCGTGGTCAGGAACGTCACCCGGTGCTCGGTGGCCAACCGGAGGAACTCGTGCGGATCGAACCGGGGCATCAGCACCACGTGGTGACCCATCAGCAACCCGATCGCGAACGTGGTGAACCCGGTGTTGTGGCTCAAGGGCACCGACACCAGGTTGACGTCCCCCTCCTCGGCGCCCAGCGGCAGACCGATCGCCGACGGCACCCGGCTGTCGTTGCCGGCCTCGATGAGCTTCGGCCTGCCGGTGCTCCCGCCCGACGCCATCGACTTCCACACCGGTGAGACGGCCTCCGGCAGCGGCTCGGCCGACAGCGCCGGATCCGGCGCGAAATCGGCGGGCACGCTGGGGGATACGCCGTGGGGGTCGGTGCGCCCTACGAGCAGGGCGGGCGCCCGCAGCGCCAGCAGACCGGCCAGCTCGGCGTCCGGCAGCCGGGCGGACAGCGGCTGCGGCACCGCACCCAGCTTCCACGCCGCGAGCACCGTCTGCACCCACTCGATCGAGTTGGGCAGCAGCACGGTCACGTAATCACCCTGTCGCACACCGAGTTCGGCGTAGGCGCGGGCCAGGCGGTTGGTCGTCGCGTCGAGTTCCCCGCGAGTGACGGTGCGGCCGGCGCAGGTGACCGCCGGCGCGTCGGGATCGCGCGAGGCCAGGTGCGAGAACTGGGTCCCGATCGTGGGTACGCCGTCGACCACGTCAGTACCCGCCGGAGTGCTCGAAGATGCGGCGCGGATTGTCCACGAGCATGGTGGTGAGCTGCTCCTCGGTGACCCCGCGGGCGCGCAGCGCCGGCAGCACGTCGTTGTGGATGTGCAGATAGTGCCAGTTCGGCATCACCGTGGACACGGTCTCCTCCGGCAGCGCGTCGAAATAACAGGAGGCGTCGTGGGACAGCACCATCTGACCGGCGTGGCCGCGTTCGCACAACGCCGCCACGGTCGCGACCCGATCCTCGAACCCGAGGAACGCGTCGATGCCGAACCGGTCCATGCCGATGTAGGACCCGGCCGCCATGAGCTCTTCGAGGTAATCCAGGTCGGTGGTGTCGCCCGAGTGCCCGATCACCACCCGCGACAGGTCCACGCCCTCCTCGGTGAAGACCCGCTGCTGGTCCAGCCCGCGGCGTGAGGCGGCGTGCGTGTGGGTGGAGATCGGCACCCCGGTCTGGCGGTGGGCCTGCGCGACCGCGCGCAGCACCCGTTCCACCCCGGGGGTGAGCCCGGGTTCGTCGGTGGCGCACTTGAGGATCGCGGCCTTCACGCCGGTGTCGGCGATACCGCGTTCGATGTCGCGGACGAACATGTCGGCCATGTACTCGTCGCCGCCCAGCGGGGTGCCCGGGCCCGTGAAGTGGAAGAAGAACGGCACGTCGTTGTAGGTGTACGGCCCGGTCGCCACGACGATGTTGAGGTCGGTGGCCGCGGCGATGCGGGCGATGCGCGGGATGTAGCGGCCCAACCCGATCACGGTGAGGTCCACGATGGTGTCGACGCCGCGAGATTTCAGCTCGTCGAGCCGGGCGATCGCGTCGGCCTCTCGCGTGGCCTCGTCACCCCACGCGTCCGGATAGTTGAGCAGGATCTCCGTGGTCATGATGAACACATGCTCATGCATGAGCGTGACGCCGAGGTCGGCGGTGTCGATCGCTCCTGCAGCGGTATTCAGCTGTGGCACAGGCCCGATGCTAGAGCTGCGGCCGCTTGCGGTGTCGGCGTTTGATGGGATCGGCCGCCGCAGTGGGTACCCGGTACCGACCTTTGGGAGGAACACCGCATGGCCACACCGCAAACACGACCCGTGGTGTCCTCGTGGGCGCCGCTGGCGTCACCGGTCTACCGGGCGCTGTGGATCGCGCAGTTCGTCTCGAACCTCGGCACCTGGATGCAGACGGTGGGCGCGCAGTGGATGCTCGTCGGAGACCCCGGCGCCGCGGTGCTGGTTCCGCTCGTTCAGACGGCGACGACGCTGCCGGTCATGCTGCTGGCGTTGCCGTCCGGGGTGCTCGCCGACCTGATCGACCGGCGCAGGCTACTGATCGCCACCCAGGGCGCGATGGCCTCAGGGGTCGCCGCACTCGCCACGTTGAGCGGATTCGGGCTCGCGACGCCGACGGTGCTGCTGCTCCTGCTCTTCCTGATCGGGTGCGGG
This sequence comes from Mycobacterium sp. IS-1742, assembly GCF_001500125.1. Lineage (GTDB taxonomy): Bacteria > Actinomycetota > Actinomycetes > Mycobacteriales > Mycobacteriaceae > Mycobacterium. Next base: position 62,470 of record NZ_LQIV01000041.1, read on the forward strand.
CAGGCGCTGACCGCCCCGGCGTGGCAGGCCATCCAGCCGGAACTCGTTCCGCGCGAACAGATCCCGGCCGCGGCGGCGCTGACCAGCATGAGCATGAACGGTGCCAGGGCGATCGGCCCCGCGATCGCGGGCGTCCTGGTGTCCGTGTCCGGACCGACGACGGTGTTCGCGCTCAACGCGCTGTCGTTCATCGGCATCGTCATGGTGCTGCTCGCGTGGCGGCGGCCCGCGAGCGAGTCGATGATGCCCGTCGAGCGCCCGTTGTCGGCGTTGAGCGCGGGCGGACGGTTCATCCGCAGCTCACCGGTGATCCGCCGGATCCTGCTGCGGGCCGTGCTGTTCATCGCACCGGGCAGCGCGCTGTGGGGTCTGCTGGCGGTGATCGCGGCGAACCAGCTCGGCCTCTCGTCCTCGGGGTACGGGCTGCTGCTCGGTGCGCTCGGCGTCGGGGCGGTGCTGGGCGCGGTGGTGCTGTCACGCCTGCAGGCGCTCTTCGGGTACAACCAGCTGCTCACCGTGGCCGCGCTGGGCTTCGCCGCCGCCACCGCGGTGCTGGCCACGGTTCACGTGCTCGCCGTCGTGCTGGCGCTGCTGGTGCTCGGCGGCCTGTCGTGGCTGCTGACGCTGTCGACGCTGAACGCCTCGATGCAGTTGAGCCTGCCCGCCTGGGTGCGGGCGCGCGGGCTCTCGGTCTACCAGTTGGTCTTCATGGGCGGTCAGGCGATCGGCTCGCTGGTGTGGGGGCTGGTGGCCGGCGCGACGAGCGGGGTGACGGCGTTGCTGATCAGCGCGGCGCTATTGGTCGGCTGCGCGCTGTCGGTGCTGTGGTGGCCGCTGCACGCAGGCACCGGAACCCTGGACGTCACACCGTCGGCGCACTGGGGCGAACCGGCGTTGGTGTTCGAGCCGGACCCGCAGGACGGGCCGGTCGTGGTGCTGCAGTCCTATCAGGTCTCGCCCGAGGACGAGGCGGGCTTCCTCGCGTTGATGCAGCGGGTGCGCCGCTCGCGGCAGCGGACCGGCGCGATGCAGTGGGGCATCTTCCGGAGCGGGGAGTCCGCCGACACGTTCGTCGAGCTGTTCGTCGTGCGCAGCTGGGACGAGCACCTGCGTCAGCACCTGGTCCGGCAGACCGGGCTGGACTACGCGCTCGAACAGGAGCTCGAGCAGTACGTCCACGGCGAGTCGACGCTGCGGCATTTCATCGCGGTGAGGACCGAACGGTGAACGGCACCGCCGAGGCGGCCAGCGCCGCCACCGACAGCAGCGCCAGCAGTTGCACCCCCGCCGAATGCCCGACATAGCCGTCCACCGAGCGCCACGGATGCTGCGACAGCACAGCGCCTGCCAGGGTCAGGCCGCCCGCTGCGACGCCCAGCGTGATCCGGTCGCGTAACCGTTCCCGGCCGCGCAGCAGATAACCCGCGGCGAACGCACCGCCGACGACCACCACCCCGGCCCACCCGGAGATCACCGCCCCCACCGCCAGGCCGCCCACCACCGCGGCGGCCGCGGGCACCCGCCACGGACGCGCGGGCTCGTCGTCTCGGGGGCGCCGCACCGGCAGCCCGATCAGCAGCGCGAGCACCGGCAACAACGCCAGGCCGCCGATCAGGCCGACCCGGTAGACCGTGTTCGAGCCGAACGACAGCGTGACGGCGCCCGCGGTGTCCGCGGGCACCACCCAGCCCTGCTGCCAGCCGTTGACGACCACGGGCGTCAGCACGCCACCGTCCGGACCGCGCGCCTGCCAACCCGGGTTGACACTCTCCGGGACCACGAGCACGCGGTCGCGCTGCGCGGCGGTCACCGTCACCTCGCGGCGGTCGGCACTCCACGCGCCGGTGTCGGCGGGCGTCGTCGGCGCGGGGGTGATGTCGCGGGCCGTCGGCGCGGCCAGCTGCACCCCGTCGACGACGAAGGTGGCGCCGGGACTGACCAGGAGCTCCTGCTCACCCGCGGGCAGGTCGATCGGTCCCTCGCGGCACGGCCGGGCCATCACCGGTTCCCCGTCGAGCAGCGCGCCGACGGTGGTGGTGACCGCGGTCGGCACGAACTGACCGGCGACGCCGATGATCGGCCCCTCCCCGCACGGCACGTCGACGGTGCGGGCGCGGTTCTCACCCGCGTCGGCGGCGCCGATCGGGGTGCCCCGCCGGTCCAGGGCGGTCACCTCGGCCAGACCGGGCGGTTTGAGTTGGTCGAAGCCCAGCGAGGTGCGGTCGATGATGTCGTTCCAGTCCAGCAGTGAGACCGCGACGGTGTCCGTGCGGTGGGGTGCCAGCTCGACCGTCTCCGCGCCGCCCTCACCGGAGAGCCGGCGCGTCTGCGGGCCGTTGCCGAGGTCGACGGCCACCATCCGCGGGCGGGCGGGTGGCTCCGTGGTGCTGGGTGTGATCCGCAGGGCGGCGACCTCGGCCGGGGCCGGCAGCGTCAGGGTCAACGTCGGCGGGGTGCGGTGCTGGACGACGCGCTGCGGTGCCGTCCACGCGGTGCGTGGATCCCCGTCACCCGCGGCGTAGGACGATCCGAGCACGTCGAGGGCGTCGGCGTCCCCGGCGACCACCGTGGTGCCGGGCTCACGGATGAGTTCGGCCAGCCGCGGACCCTGCCGGGCGCGCACCCACACCGTCGGCCGCACCGTCGTCGGCTCCGGCACAGCGAGCGTCCGGCTCAGGTTCACCGGCTCCTCGGGCGACAGCGCCATGGCGGCCGCGCACTTGACGCCGTCCGGACTGTCCACGCAACCCGGCCGGCCCAGCAGTTCGGAGCCGAGATCCCACAGGCCGACGGTGGAACCGGCCGGCGGGCCGGGCACCGCCACCGTGTGCCGCAATGGGATCGGGGTGGCGAAGCCGTTGGCGTCGTACTGGGTGACCGACAGGTCGGTGATGCCGAACTGCACCCCCGCCGAACCGTCGTCGGTGCCGGTCGCGGTGATCCGCACCCAGGGCGTCTCGCCGTAGGGCAGCGCGACCGTCAGCGGTGTGCCCGCCTCCTCGAAACGCAGGGTGCTGGTGCCGTTGACCGTCGCGACCTCCATCCGCCGCACCTGCGCGCCGACGGCGGTGGCGCTGGGCGTGACGGTGATGGTGGCGTTGGTGACCGGTTTGTCGAAGTCGACCTGCAGCCACTGACCGAGCGCGGCCTGCAGCGCGTTGGACACCCAGCTCGTCGACGTGTCGGCGTCGATCGCCGCCGTCGGACCGGTGGCGGGGGCGACGTTGGGCAGTGCGGTCGAGTCGGCCGCCGAACTCGACACCGACAACCGGCCGCCGGTCCACCGGCCGTAGACGAGGTCGGCGCCCTCGGATGGATAGTCGGGCACCCGGTTGAAGGTGTTGCGCGGATCGTCGGGTGCGCGGATCGCCGACGAGTGGTCGTCGACGCGGCCGTAGTCGGTCTCGCGCGCCGCCGGGGTGTCGGTGACGGTCACCAGCGGCGCGGGCAGGCCGGCGCGTTCGGCGTCCGCGGTGAGCATCATCGGGCCCAGCGGCGGCCGGTCGAGCAGGCGACGGCGTTCGTCGAGGCGCAGCAACGCCTCGGGTGCGCCGTCGACACGGGCCATCGCGTCGGCGTCGACCAGGTACGGGGACGACGGGTTCCCTGCCGCCTCGACGCGGTAGATCTCGACGGCGGGATACCGCGGCCGCAGCCCGCTGTCGGAGACGAAGCCCTCCAGGGTGCCCGGGCCGACGGGGTCGCCGAACTGTGCGACCCGGGTCAGGCCGGGGGAGCCGTCGATCGCGCGGTGCACCAGCACCGGCCGCGCCGAGCGAGACGATTCGGGATCCAGGTCGTTGCGCACCACGACATACGAGATACCTTGGCGCGCAAGGGTGTCGGCGAGGCCGGCGGAGGGCCGGCCGGCGGCGAAGAGGCGTTGCACCGAGTCGAGGGCGCGGATCGTCTCCGGCGGGGTCAGGGGGATGGAGTCGCGCACGCCCCACGGGCTTCCGCCGAGCACCTGCAGGGGTTCGTCATGGGTGCTGCCCCACACCTGGGTGGCGAACGGTGCTCCGGGCGCCACCAGCACCCGTCCCGCGGTGGGCTCACCGGTGTTGTTGGCGTCCAGCCACTGCGCGGTCTCGTGCCAGTGGTCGGGGATGGCGGTGAACGCCCCGGGCGCGGTCAGCCGGCCCGTCCACGCCAGCGAGGTGCCCGCGGTGAGGGCGGCGAGGACGACGATGCCCACCGCCACCCGCCGGTCCCGCTCGGGGTGGGCGAACGCGTGCACCCACGCCGGCCGCGGTGCGCTGCCGGGCAGCGGGATCCGGGCCAGCAGGTGGATCACCCCCAGCGCCAGCGGCAACCGCAGCACCGGGTCGAGCTTCTGCAGGTTGCGCAGCGGGGTGCCGTCCCCGTCGAGGAACGCCTGCACCGCCGACGCGATCGGCGAGCCCAGCCCGCCGGAGTAGCCGGCCGCGAGCAGGGCCACCCCCACGAGCAGCATCGTGATCAGCCGGCCGCGCGCCGGCATCGAGCGCAACGCCAGACCGGCCAGCCCGGCGGCCGCCACCAGCGTCGTCGCGAGCACGGCGAGGCTGCCGGTGACCAGCGTCGACCCGGCGGTCGCGCTGGGCGCCACGAACGGAGTCCAACTGCCGGTGCCGCGCAGCATCTCGGTCAGCGACATCCACTGTGTGGTGACGCCGGAGGATTCGATGAAGTCGAGGAACGGCGGGCTGATCCGTCCGAGCAGCAGCAGCGGGATCACCCACCACAGCACCGCGAGCGCCGCGCAGCCGAACCACCACCCGGTGAATCTCAACCACCGGCGGTTGGGCCGGTGACACGCCCACCACAGCACCGCGGCCAGACATCCGGTGAGTGTCGCCACCGCGTTGACCGCCCCCATCAGCGCGATCGCCCCGGCAGACCGGGCGGCGAGCACGCGTACCGAACCCCGGCCGCGCCCGGCCTCTCCCGCCCCTCTCGTCCCGCCCAACGCCAGGATCAACGGCAGCAACACCCACGGCGCCAGCATCATCGGCAGCGTCTCCGACGACAGGGCCCCCAGGGTGGTCAGGACCCGGGGTGACAGCGCATAGGCGACCGCACCGATCACCCGCGATGTGGGGCTGCCGATGCCGAGCGCCTCGGCGACCCGCACCACACCCCAGAACCCGACGGTCAGCAGCAGCGCCCACCACAACCGCTGCGTCACCCAGCCGGGCAGGCCGAGGAGGTCACCGGCGAGGAAGAAGGTGCCGTGCGGGAACAGGTAGCCGTAGGCCTGGTTCTGCGCCTGGCCGAACGGCAGGTCGCTGTTCCACAGATTCGCGGCGCGCGCGAGGAACCGCAGCGGATTCGCGGTGAGGTCGAGTTTGGTGTCGGGGGAGATCTGTCCGGGCGACTGGGCGAAAGTCAGGACGAGCGCCGCGACCGCGGCCACCCACATCCACCGCCGCGACAGCGGTTGCGCGGTGTACGCGGCTGCGGACGTGTCAGCCGCGACCCGGGAACTAACTTCTGTCGCCGTACTCGACCCTGTTGAGCACCGATGACGCCGGATCGCCCGCCTGCAGCGGAGGCTTGCTGTCCTCCTGCACCATCAGCGTCACCCCGAACACGGCCGCCGCCCCGAGCAGCAGGCCGACGACGATGCTGGCCGCGGCGGGGACGATGAACCGATCCATGGCGCCAAAACTAGCACGCGGGCGCTCAGCGGCCGGGGGGCACGATGAGCACCGGACGGTGCCCGTGCCGCAGTACGCGGTCGGCGACGCTTGACTGCAGCAGCGAGCGCAGACCGGTGGTGCCGCGGGTCCCGGTGACGATCAGGTCGGCGTCCAACGTGTCCGCGGTCTCGATGATCGTGTTCCACACGGTGCTGGTCGCGGCCACGCAGAGGGGTTCGGCGGTCAGGCCGGCGGCCTGCGCCAGCGCGATGCCCTCGTCGTTGGTGCGCTGGGCGTCGGCGTAGGCGATGTCCTCGTCGTCCGGCGCCGGATCCGGCGGCCCGTCGAGGTCCAGTTGCGGCGGTTCGGGGCCGCGGTGCGCCGGGGACCACACCGTCAGGACCACCGCGCGGTTCGCGGACAGGAACCGCCCGGCGTAGTGCACGGCCCGGCGGGCGTTGTCGGTGCCGTCGTAGGCGATCACCATGACTTCTGGGGCGAATTCCGCGGCCGAGGTGTCGGCTTCGGCGGTCATCGCACCCTCCTCGATGGTCTCCTGTTCGACCCTATGGCATCGACCCGCGCCGCCGGAGCCGTTAGTGTCAAAGCCCATGGCTTGGACCCGAGGACTGTGCGCACTGGTCGCGACGTCGGGAATGCTGCTCGCGTGCTCGTCGCCGAAGCAGGAACCCGCGGCCGCACCGCCCGATCCGGCAATCACCGCCGCACCCGTTTCCGCGGCACCCGCCGTACCGCTGAAGGCGCCCGTGCCATTGGCGCCCGGTGCTCAGGCGTGCGGTCAGGGCGCCGGGCTGCTCTCGGAGATGTCGACCCGCGACAAGCTGGCCCAGCTGCTGATGGTCGGGGTGTCGAACGCCGCCGACGCCCGCGCGGTGGTCGACAACCACCGCATCGGCGGCATCATGATCGGCAGCTGGACCGACCTGTCGATGATGGGCGCCCCGCTGGCGGAGATCGCCGCCTCCGCGGCTCCGCTGCCGCTGGCCGTCAGCGTCGACGAGGAGGGCGGCCGGGTCTCGCGGTTGGCCTCGCTGATCGGCACCCAGCCCTCGGCGCGCGCGCTGGCGCAGAGTTCGACCCCCGAGCAGGTCTACGGCATCGCGCTCGAGCGTGGCCGGGCGATGCGCGGGCTCGGCGTGACCATCGACTTCGCACCGGTCGTCGACGTCACCGGGGCCAGTGCCGCCATCGGTGACCGGTCCTTCGGCGACGACCCGGCGACGGTCACCGAGTACGCCGGGGCGTACGCCCGTGGCCTGCGCGACGCCGGTGTGCTGCCGGTGCTCAAACACTTCCCGGGACACGGCAGCGCCTCCGGCGATTCGCACACCCAGGGCGTCTCCACCCCGCCGCTGTCGGAGCTCCAGAACTCCGACCTCGTGCCGTATCGCACGCTGACCGCGCAGGGGCCGGTCGGGGTGATGGTCGGGCACATGGAGGTTCCGGAGCTGACCGGCAGCGATCCCGCGAGCCTGAGCCCGGCCGCCTACCAACTCCTGCGCTCCGGCGGTTACGGCGGCCCGGGCTTCGACGGCCCGGTGTTCACCGACGACATCTCCAGCATGCGGGCGATCACCGACCGCTACGGGGTGGCCGACGCGGCGCTGCGCGCCCTGCAGGCCGGTGCCGACACAGCGCTGTGGGTGACCACGGCCGAGGTGCCCGCGGTCCTCGACCGGCTGGAGCAGGCGCTGGCGGCCGGTGAGCTGACGATGCCGCGCGTCGACCAGTCGGTGCTCCGGGTGGCGGCGATGAAGGGCCCGAACCCGCGCTGCGGCGGCTGAGCGGCCGCTACAGCCCGTAGACGCGTTCGGCGTTGCGGACGCCGATCATGTCGACGATGCGGATCGCATCGTCCTCGGTGCAGTCGCCGCAGCGGATCCAGTCGCCCAGGACCAGGCCCGCCGCGCGCCGCCACAGCAGCGAGCCGAGCAGGTGCAGTTCCGGCGCGCCGAACGCGTCCGACGAGTACAGCTGCTTGGCGAACGGTGCGGTGTCGAGCGCCTCGGCGACCAGCGACACCGAACGCGGACCCAGGAAGTTGACGGCCAGCCCGACGTCGAAGTGCACGTGGTCGAACGCCTGCGCGAGGTAGCCGGCCTGCCGGTGGTACGGATAGCAGTGCAGCAGGAGCACCGGCACGGGCGTCATCGCACGGAGCAGCGGTAGCAGCAGCAGCGGGTCGGTGCGGTGCAGATCCAGATCGCGGTCGCCGAAGCCGACGTGGAACTGGATGGGCAGCCCGCGCGCGGCGGCCTCGTGCACCCCGAACGCGATCAGCACCGGATCGTCGACGCGGGAGGGCCGCTGATGCGCCCGGTCCACGGCCTCGATCACGTCGGCGTCGGCGGGGCGTGACCAGTCGACGTCGAAGCCGGTGCGGTAGGCCGCGATGGTCTTCGTCCCGACGGTGTCCGGGTCCGCGACGGCGTGGTCGAGCACTCCCCGGAACGCCTCCGGGTAGTCCCCGGGCGGCGTGCCCGCCTCGAGCAGGTCCTCGGCCAGGCGTTCGAGCCGCAGCACCGTCGACGACGCGGCACCGCTGCGCGCCGTCATCTCCCGGGGTGTGGTGATCCGGTCGCCCCGGAACCCGGTGTCCACCACCCAGCGCGCTACACCGGCCGCGCGCAGGAAGCGTTCCGCGAGCTCGTCGGGGCCGAACTGGGCGCGCCGCGACCAGTATTCGTCGCCGCCCGCGAGTGGCTCCAGGCCGAGCACCGGCGCGCACCAGCGGCGGACGGCCAGCCCCAGCGGCGAGTCGAACTGCGACATGAATGCCGGGACCGGATCGGTGGACGCCTCGTTGAGCGCGGCCTCGAACCCGGCCCGGTCGAGGTGGACCGTGAACGCGCCGTGCACGTGGTGGTCGATCAGATCGATGTCGTGCAGGTGTCGGGCCAGGGCGTCCGGCGGCCTGGAGCGGACCCCGGCGAACACGTCGGTGGGTTCCGCTACCGGCATGGTGTACGCCCCTTCGACCTCGACTTCTGAGGCGATTGTGCAGCAGCGGCGTCGTCCTGGCTCGGCCTCGGCGTGCGCGATTGCTTATCCTCGAACGATGGCCGGTGGAACGAAGCGTTTGCCCCGCGCGGTGCGCGAGCAGCAGATGCTCGACGCGGCCGTGCAGATGTTCTCGGTGAACGGCTATCACGAGACCTCGATGGATGCGATCGCCGCCGAGGCGCAGATCTCGAAGCCGATGCTGTATCTCTACTACGGCTCGAAGGAGGAGCTCTTCGGCGCGTGTCTGGATCGGGAGCTCAGCCGGTTCGTCGACGAGGTGCGCAGCAAGATCGACTTCAGCCAGGGTGCGCGTGACCTGCTGCGCAACGCGGTGCTGTCGTTTCTGACCTACATCGACACCAACCGCGCGTCGTGGATGGTGCTCTACACCCAGGCGACCAGTTCGCAGGCCTTCGCCCACACCGTGCGCGAGGGTCGTGAACGGATCATCGACCTGGTCAGCCGGCTGCTGCGGGAAGGCACCCGCAACCCGGAGCCGGACACCGATTTCGAGATGATGGCCGTTGCGCTCGTCGGCGCGGGCGAGGCGATCGCCACCCGGGTCAGCACCGGCGACGCGGACGTCGACGAGGCCGCCGAGCTGATGATCAACCTGTTCTGGCGCGGTCTGAAGGGCACCCCGTCCGACAAGGACGCCGCGGTCGCCTCGAACTAGACCGCCGCGCCCTCGATCAGGCTGATGGGGCTGACCGTGGGCACCACCCGGGTCAGCTCGAAACCCGCGTTCCGGTACAGCTTTCGATACTCCGCCTCGGTGCGTTCCCGGGCGGCGGTCGCCATCAGCATCTCCATGTCCGTCCAGTTGCCGACGAACGGACGGCGATGCCCGGGGATGACGAACTCCGCCAGCAGCAGTGTGGTGCCCTCGTCGGCGGCGGCGCGGATGTTGCGCAGGATGGTGAGCGCGTCCGCGTCCGGCCAGTCGTGGATCACGTTCTTGGCGACGTAAGCGTCGGCGCCGGCGGGCACGCTGTCGAAGAAGGATCCGCCGACGATCTCGACCCGGTCGGCCACCCCGTGGGTGCGGAGCAGTTCGGGGGCGCCCTCGACGACCTGGGGCAGGTCGTAGAGCACACCGCGAGACGACGGGGTGGCCGCCAGGATCGCCGAGAGGAACCTGCCGTGGCCGCCGCCGACGTCGACGATCGTGGCGAACCGGCCGAAGTCGTAGGCGGCGGTCACCGGCGCCACCGCGGCCTCGGAGAGGTTGGTCATCGCCGCGTCGAAGATGGCGCCCAGGTCCCGGTTCTCGGCCAGGTATTCGAAGCCCGGCATGCCGCGCAGCTTCGGTATGGTCGCCTCGCCGGTGCGGACCGCCTCGAGCAACTGGCTCCAGTGTTCCCGGTGGGCGGGGTGTCCGACCATGCGCGCCACACCGGCGACCGACATCGCCGAGTCGGTGCGCAGGGTCGCGCCGAGCGCGTTGAGCGTGTAGCGGCCGTCCCTGCGCTGGGCGAAGATGCCCTCCCCGATCAATCCCCGCATCAGCCGGGCCAGTGCGTCGGGGTCGGCGCCGACGCGCCGCGCGAGTTCGTCGGCGGTCAGTGGCCCGTCGGCCAGCGCGTCGGCCACCTTCAGGTCGGCCGCCACCGTGATGCCCTGGGAGACCCACGCGCCGAGGATCTTGTCCAACATCACCGCCGACGGCGGCGCGCTGCGTTGGTGCAGGCGGTCGAGGACGTGGCGCACCCGTTCGACGGCGCGGACCAGGCGGACCGGTGGCATCTTGGGCGTGGCCACGGCGTCAGAGGGTCGCGGAGACCGGACCGAGTTGCTGGCACAGGTGTGCGGGCGGCTGCCCGACCCACCTGCCACAGCCCCTGCCCGTCGCGGTGTAACTGGCGCCGGGGACGTACGGCGCCAGGAGGACCTGCGCGCTGTCGCGGCCATGCGACTGCATGCAGGTGGTCGGCGATGCCGTGCCGCTGAGCTGCAGACACGCCACGCTGAACCCTGGTGCGGCGGGCCAGGCGCACTCGGCCGGCGCCACGGTGGCGGCGACCGAGTTGTCCACCACCACCGGGGCGGACAGGCTGTAGGTGCACGGTGGCACGGGCTGGGCGTGCGCGACGGCGGTACCCGCGACGGTCAGCGTCGCGGCGGCCGAGAGAGCCAGGCAGGCCCGAATCATGCCTGACATGGTAGGGCGGCCCCCGCCGAGACTGCTGGGAGATCGCGAAATCTCGCCGATCCGCGATCTCCCGGCAGTCTCGCGGACTACAGAGCGCGCACGGTACCCGTCAGGTGAGGTTCACCCTTCTTGTTCCGCAGCGTGAGGTCCCAGCCACCGTCGGCGGCGCGCTCGACGTAGAGCCCTGCTTTGGCGGGCAACACGACGGGTTTTGCGAAGCGCACCGAATACCGCGCCGCGCCGGGGATCTGTCCCTCGATGTTGGCCAATACCGCTGCCGCCGAGAACATTCCGTGGGCGATCACCGTCGGGAAGCCGAACAGCTTGGCCGCGACGGGGTTGGTGTGGATCGGGTTGTGGTCGCCACCGACCGAGGCGTACCGGCGGATCTGGCCGGCGGTGATGTTCAGCAGCGCGTTCGGCGGGCCGAGCCGGGGCTGCTTCTCCGGCGGCGGTTTGGGTTCGTCCGACAGGCTGGTCCGCTGCTGGTGCAGGAACGTCGTCACCTGATGCCACGCCAGCTCGTCGCCGACCTTGACGTCGGTCACCACGTCGACCAGCAGACCGCGACGGTGCTCACGCAGATTCTCGGCGTGCACGGCCGCGGAGACCGTATCGCTGACCGAGATGGGCCGGTGCTGGGTGACGTGGTTCTCGATGTGCACCGAACCCATTGCGGCGAACGGGAAGTCGAATCCGGTCACCAACGACATCACGGTCGGGAAGGTCAACGCGAACGGATAGGTCAGCGGTACGGTGTCGCCGAACTGAAGGCCGGTCACGTCGGCGTACGCGGCGACGTTCGCCGGGTCGATCGACAACTCGTCGACGGTGAGGGTGCGTTCGGGCAGCGATTCCCCGCGCGGGACGAACGGCAGGGCACCGGCCGCCGCCCGCAACAGGTTTCGCGCTCCACTGGGTTGTCCGCTCACGTCAGGCTCCCAACATGGCTTGGCCGCACACGCGAATGGTGTTGCCGGTCACCGCATTCGACGCCGGGCTGGCGAAGTAGGCGATGGTCTCGGCGACGTCGACCGGTTGGCCGCCCTGATACAGCGAGTTCAGCCGGCGGCCCACCTCGCGGGTGGCGAACGGGATCGCCTCGGTCATCTTCGTCTCGATGAACCCGGGTGCGACGGCGTTGATCGTGATGCCCTTGTCGTGCAGCTTCTCGGCCAGCGCGTCGGTGAGGCCGATCATCCCGGCCTTGGTGGTGGCGTAGTTGGTCTGCCCGCGGTTGCCGGCGATGCCCGCCATCGACGACAGGCCGATGACCCGGCCGCCCTCGCCGAGCACCCCGCTGTCCACCAGGCCCTCGGTGAGCCGCAGCGGCGCCAGCAGGTTGACGGCGATCACCGAGTCCCAGCGGCCCTCGTCCATGTTGGCCAGCAGCTTGTCGCGGGTGATGCCCGCGTTGTTGACGAGGATGTCGAGCTTGCCGCCATTGACGTCGGAGAAGTGGGCGCGGACGTGTTCGGCGATCTTGTCGACGGCGTCAGGGGCGGTGACGTCGAGGGTCAGCGCGGTGCCGCCGACCTTCTCGGCGACCTTGGCCAGTTCATCCGTGGCGCCCTCCGGAGCCTTCATGTCGACGGCGACCACCGCCGCGCCGTCGCGGGCGAACACCTCGGCGATGGTGGCGCCGATGCCGCGGGCCGCACCGGTCACCACGGCGACCTTGCCCGCCAGCGGCTTGTCCCAGTCCGCAGGCGGTGCGGCGTCGTCGGCCCCGACCCGGTACACCTGACCGTCGACGTAGGCCGACTTGCCGGACAGGATGAACCGCATCGTCGACTCCAGGCCGGTCGCGGCGGTCTTGGCCTGCGGCGACACGTACACCAGCGACACCGTGGCCCCGCGCCGCATCTCTTTGGCCAGTGACCGGGTGAAGCCCTCGAGTGCGCGCTGCACGATCTGCTCGTGCGGGCTCGTCGCCTCGTCGGGGTCGGTGCCGATGACGACCAGCCGCGCGTTCGGCGTCAGGTTGCGCAGCAGCGGCGTGAAGAACTCGTAGAGCCCCTTGAGCCCCTCGGGTTCGGTGATGCCGGTGGCGTCGTACACCAGGCCGCCGAACGAGTCGGCCCACTTCCCGCCGATGTTGTTGGCGACGATGTCGTAGTCCTCGGCCAGCGCCGCGCGCAGGGGTTCGACCACACGGCCCTCGCCCGCGATCAGCAGCGCACCCGGCAGTGGCGGTTCGCCCGGCTGGTACCGGCGCAGCGTCTCGGGCTGGGGAATTCCCAGTTGTTTGGCCAGAAACGAACCCGGGCCCGAGTGGACAATTTGGGTATAGATGTCGGAGGCCACTTCAGCTGCCTTTCGTCTGCGGAGTGGAGGTCCCACCCAGAACTTACTCCAGAGTAAGAACGGTGGGTAATATCGGGAATTAGATAACCGGAACGACAGTGGAGGCAAACGTGGCTGACAGCAGAAGCATGCGGCGGGTCGCCGTCCTCGGCGGCAACCGGATACCGTTCGCCCGTTCCGACGGCGCGTACGCGAACGCGTCCAACCAGGACATGTTCACCGCGGCCCTGGGTGGGCTGATCGAGCGGTACAACCTGCAGGGCGAGAAACTCGGCGCGGTGATCGGCGGCGCGGTGCTCAAGCACAGCCGCGACTTCAACCTCATGCGGGAATGCGTACTCGGCAGCGCGCTGTCGTCGTACACTCCGGCCTTCGACATCCAGCAGGCCTGCGGTACCGGCCTGCAGGCCACCATCGCCGCGGCCGACGGCATCGCCGCCGGACGCTACGAATCCGCGGCGGCCGGCGGGGTGGACACCACCTCGGACGCGCCGATCGCCTTCGGCGACGACCTGCGCAGGACGCTGCTCGGCCTGCGCCGCGCCAAGTCCAACGTCGACCGCCTCAAGCTCGTCGGGAAGCTGCCCGCGGCCGTGGGCATCGAGATCCCGGTCAACAGTGAACCGCGGACCGGCATGTCCATGGGCGAGCATGCCGCCATCACCGCCAAGGAGATGGGCATCAAGCGCGTCGACCAGGACGAGCTGGCCGCGGCCAGCCACCGCAACATGGCCGCCGCCTACGACCGGGGCTTCTTCGACGACCTGGTCACCCCGTTCCTCGGCGTGTACCGCGACAACAACCTGCGCGCGGACTCGTCGGCCGAGAAGCTGGCCAAGCTCAAGCCGGTGTTCGGCGTCCGCCACGGCGACGCCACGATGACCGCAGGCAACTCCACCCCTCTGACCGACGGCGCGTCGGTCGCGCTGCTGGCGAGCGAGGAGTGGGCGCAGCAGCACTCCGTCGAACCGTTGGCCTACTACGTCGACGGTGAGACCGCGGCGGTGGACTATGTCAACGGCCGCGACGGCCTGCTGATGGCGCCCACCTACGCGGTCCCGCGGCTGCTCGCCCGCAACGGGCTGACGCTGCAGGACTTCGACTTCTACGAGATCCACGAGGCGTTCGCGTCGGTGGTGCTGGCGCACCTGCAGGCGTGGGAGTCCGAGGAGTACTGCAAGGAACGCCTCGGCCTGGACAGCGCGCTGGGGTCGATCGACCGGTCGAAGCTCAACGTCAACGGCTCCTCGATCGCCGCCGGGCACCCGTTCGCCGCGACCGGCGGTCGCATCGTCGCGCAACTGGCCAAGCAGCTCGCCGAGAAGAAGAAGCAGACCGGTCAGCCGGTGCGCGGGCTCATCTCCATCTGCGCCGCGGGCGGGCAGGGCGTGGCGGCCATTCTCGAGGCCTGACGAACGGCCGGAAAAAGTTCCGCGGAACGGTGTAACGCCCTTCGGCGCCGTGCCGATATCCCTGGTAGCTCCGTGTTGCCGTCTGACCCCCCGACCCGACGGCAACACGGGGCCACTTTCTTGCGATCGACCGCTCTACACCTCTGGTCAGAGGGGAATCTGAGGCGTACGATCGATCGCACGACGGGTTCGGGAGTGACTGATCCAAATAGCCGGTGCAGGGGTGAAGAACCGGCGGCGCGAGACACAGTGAAGACGCCCCCATTGTCCTCCCGGACCCGCCCTTCTTTTTCCGCCCCCACCGCGAGCAGACACCAGCCGTTCAACGCAAGAGGCCCCCGCCGTAGCGGGGGCCTCGCGCGTTGATGCGGATCAGAACGCGGCTTCGTCGAGCTCCATGATCTCGCCGTCGAGGTTCTCGACGACCTGGCGGGTGCTGGTGAGCAGCGGCAGGAAGTTCTTCGCGAAGAACGACGCCACCGCGACCTTGCCCTCGTAGAACGACTTCTCGGCACCGGCGGCACCGTCGTCGAGCGCGCCGATCGCGACCGCGGCCTGCTGCTGCAGCAGCCAGCCGATGACCAGATCGCCGACGCTCATCAGGAAGCGCACCGAGCCGAGGCCGACCTTGTACAGCTCGGCCGGGTTCTCCTGCGCCGCCATCAGGTAGCCGGTCAGCGAGGCCGCCATGGCCTGGACGTCCTCCAGCGCCGTGGCCAGCAGCGCGCGCTCGGCCTTGAGCCGGCCGTTGCCCGACTCGCTCTTGACGAACTGCTCGATCTGACCCGCGACGTGCGCCAGCGCCTGGCCCTTGTCCCGCACGATCTTGCGGAAGAAGAAGTCCTGCGCCTGGATCGCGGTGGTGCCCTCATACAGCGAGTCGATCTTGGCGTCGCGGATGTACTGCTCGATCGGGTAATCCTGCAGGAAGCCCGAACCGCCGAAGGTCTGCAGGCTCTCGGTGAGCTTGGCGTACGCCTGCTCGGAGCCGACACCCTTGACGATCGGCAGCATCAGGTCGTTGACCTTCGCCGCCAGCTCCGGCTCGATGCCGTGCAGCGCCTTGGCCACCTCCGCGTCCTGGTGCGTCGCGGTGAACAGGTACAGCGCGCGCAGACCCTCGGCGTAGGCCTTCTGGGTCATCAGCGAGCGGCGCACGTCCGGGTGGTGCGTGATCGTGACGCGCGGTGCGGTCTTGTCGGTCATCTGGGTCATGTCGGCGCCCTGGACGCGCTCCTTGGCGTACTCGAGCGCGTTGAGGTAGCCCGTCGACAGGGTGGCGATCGCCTTGGTGCCGACCATCATGCGGGCCTGCTCGATGACGTCGAACATCTGCGCGATGCCGTCGTGCACCTCGCCGACCAGCCAGCCCTTGGCGGGAACGCCGTGCTGGCCGAAGGTCAGCTCACAGGTGGCCGAGACCTTCAGGCCCATCTTGTGCTCGACGTTCGTGACGAAGGCGCCGTTGCGCTCGCCCAGTTCCCCGGTCTCGGGGTCGAAGTGGAACTTCGGGACGAAGAACAGCGACAGACCCTTGGTCCCCGGACCGGCGCCCTCGGGGCGGGCCAGCACCAGGTGCATGATGTTCTCGAACATGTCGTCGGAGTCGGCGGAGGTGATGAACCGCTTGACCCCGTCGATGTGCCACGTGCCGTCAGGCTGTTGCACGGCCTTGGTGCGGCCGGCGCCGACGTCGGAACCCGCATCCGGTTCGGTGAGCACCATCGTGGCGCCCCAGTTGCGCTCGGCGGCCAGCTTGGCCCACTTCTTCTGCTCTTCGGTGCCGTTGTTGTAGAAGATCTGCGCCATGCCGCCGCCCATCGCGTACATGTACGCGGCGGGGTTGGCGCCGAGGACGTGCTCGATCAGCGCCCACTGCAGTGCGCGGGGCATCGGGATACCGCCGAGCTCCTCGTCCATGCCGGCCTTGTCCCAGCCGGCTTCGAAGAGCGCGCGCATCGACTTCTTGAACGCCTCGGGCAGCTTCACCGTGTGGGTCTCGGGGTCGAACACCGGCGGGTTGCGGTCGCCCTCGACGAACGATGCGGCGATCGGCCCCTCGGCCAACCGCGCCATCTCGTCGAGCATCTCGCGGGCGGTATCGGCGTCCAGGTCGCTGTAGTCGCCCTGGCCGAGGGCCTTGTCGACGCCGAATACCTCGAACAGGTTGAACACCTGGTCGCGGACGTTGCTCTTGTAGTGGCTCACATTGCCTCCTCGATGAGAAATGCCACCTGCGGTTGGGTACTTCGGGCTAAGTTACCCACCAGTAACTGCGCCCGACTATACCGCTCGGTAACTTCAACGCAAAGCGGCGGCGAGCAATTTCCACCGCCTAATCAACCGGGCGGTTGGCCGAGGTCGGCCACCGCTGCCGATTTCCCGGTTGAGCTGGGATTTCTCTGGAATGTGATGCTCATCACGTCGGCGTGATCAGGATGGACGCGCGGGCCGGGTCGCCGTGTGGGGAACGGGTTCGAGGTCAGCTCAGGAGCGCTCGGGCACGGACGATCTCGGGCAGGACGCCGTCCGAGGGCAGGCGCCGCGCGGCGTCCGCCAGGACGTCCCGCGCCGCCGCGCCGCGCAGGTCGAAGTCGTCGAGCGCCGCGCGCAACTCGAGCAGCGGGGCGTCCTGTGTGCGGGCCCGCGTCCTCGCCGATGCCAGGTCCGCGGTGCGGGCCTCCAGCTCGCGGTGTGTGCGGGCCCGCGCTCGGAGCAGTTCGGCGTCGTGGAAGTGCATCCCGGTGTCCGCGGCGATCTGCAGCGCCGTTCCGATCCGCTGCCGTGCTTCGTCGCGGCGGTCTGCCGCCGTCAACAGTTTCGCCAGCACACAGTCGTAGTGGGTCTGATAGATGTACAGCCCCACTGCCCGCCAGAAATCGATGAACTCCGTCATGGCGGTGATCAGCGCCTCGAGCGTCGTGTGATCCGGGTCGGGGGTGGACAGGGCCATCTCGGCGTCGACCATGCACTGTTCGGTCGCCCCGAACAGCTGCCAGAAGTCGAACCCGTGATGTTCGGCCCTCTCGATCATCTCGGCGACGAGTGCGCGCGCCCGGTCGAACTGACCGGCGTCCACGCGCATCCAGATCTCCATGTCGATCGCGTTGACGATGTTGTACGGCCCGAGCGGGACCCCCAGTTCGAGCGCGCGGTCCCGCGCGGCGGCGGTTGCGGCCTCCGCGCCGGCCAGGTCGCCGTGCCAGAGCCGGTCCATCGCCAGATGTTCGTGTGCCATCGACACCGGATCGTGGGGGACGAACCAGAGCTCGCTCATCCGGCTGCGGTCCTCGACCGCGACGCTCACCAGGGCCTTGCCGAAGTACTCGCGGGCATCGGCCATCTCACCGCGCACGAACGCGATGGTGCCGAGGGCGCCGTTGATGGCGGGCTGGAGCCAGGCCCGACCCGTGTCGGGAGTGGACTCGGCGAGCGCCAGGATCTGCGCCGCGCGGTCGAGGTCGGCGCGTGACATGTAGTAACTGCTCACCGACACCAACGTGGACCACACGTCGTCGTTGCGCAGATCGGTTCCGGCCAGCGCGAGGCAACGCTCGAAATCGTCGGCCACCGAGACGCTCTGGTAACCCTCCATGGCGGCCGCCAGGAATCCGCGTTCGAGCCGTGGTCTGATCTCGAGTCGGTCGCGGGCCGCGCCGGGGGGACTCTTCTCGAGCTCCGACAGCGCGTGGGTGAGGTAGGTGCGCGCCTCGGTCAGCGCGCCGCGAAGGCGTGCGGCGGCGGACGCCTCGCGATACGCCGCGGCCGCGTCGACGTACCGGCCGGCGTTCTCGTAGTGCGTGGCGACCAGCCGCCAGTCGGGGTCGCCCGTCGCGCCGCCCATCAACGCGTCGGCGGCTCTGCCGTGCAGATCCCGTCGCACGCTGGGCGGTGCGAGCTCGGCGGCGACCTCGCGGAGCAACTCGTGCCGGAAACGCCACCCGCCTGCGCCCTGGGGTTCGAGGACCTGGGCGTCCTCGAGTTCGTCGATCACGTCGTCGACGTCGTCCTCCGCGAGGCCGGACACCGCGATCAACAGCCCGCGGTCGACCTGGCGCCCGATGACGGCGGCGGCCTCGACGACGGGCACGACGTTGGGCCGGGTCAGCAGGCGAGCGAACAACGGCTCGTAGAGCGGGTCCGGCACGGTCGGTCGGTTCTCCTCGGGACCGGTCTGGCCCAGCCCGCTGACCACCTGCTCGATGTAGAACGGGATTCCATCGCAGCGCTCGCGAACGGCTGTGCGCTCCTCGGCGGTGACGGTCGGGTCCAGCGCGAGGATCAGCGCGTCCACCTGATCGTCGGTGAGCGGCACCAGGTCGAAGACCTTGGCGGGCCAGTCGTCGGGGAGCCACCCGCCGTGCCGGCCGGTGATCACGACGAGCCGGCGGCCGCCTGCGGTACGCAGCACCTCGCCGATCAGCTCGAGTGTCGACGGGTCGAGCCAGTGGCCGTCCTCGACGACCACCAGAGCCGGCGCGTCGCCGATGCCGGCCGACAGATACCGCAGGACCCCGGCGGCGATCTCCTCCTGCAGCTTGCGGCCGTCGAACGGCGACGCCTCGTAACCGTGCTCGGGCGAGACGCCCAGGACAGGCGCCAGCAGCGCGACGAACATGTCCGGGTCCAGGCCCCGCCGCGCGAGCTCGGCGCGGAGGAGCTCGAGCCGCCGCCTCGGTTCGGTCAATCTCGTGATGCCGCAACGGCGTTCGAGGAGCGTCCGCACCGGCTGCAGTCCCACGTCCGCGTGGAACGGCGACCCGGCCAGTTCGAGGACCGTGCCACCGTCGGCTTCCACCAGTTCCACGATCCCGGTCACCAGGCGGCTCTTGCCGATCCCGGCCTCCCCGCGGATCACCACGCCGGGTGTGGTCAGCGTCCCGGCCTGGGCCCGCACCCAACCCCTGCGCAGGCGCGACATCTCACGCTCGCGGCCCACGAGCGGTCCGGTCGGCCCGCGCGACGACTCAGCGCGTTCGCTGACCACCCGCGAATGGCTGATGAGGCCTTTGACGCCCTTCACCGGCGCGGGGGGCAGCGGTTCCAGTTCGAAGGATTCCTTCACGAGCGGTTCCACCGAATCGGACACCACGACGCTGCCGGGCGGCGCCAGGCCCGAAACCCTCGCGGCCATGTTGGCCGCCAGCCCGAACACGTCGTCCTGGGCGGTGTCGAGGTACACCAGCCCGCGGTGCACGCCCACCCGCACGTTGATGCGTAGGCCGAACCTGCGCTGCGCCTGATCACTCAGGCGCGCGACGTCGCGGGTGACCTCCAGGCCGGCCTGCACCGCGCGCCGGACGTCGTTCTCGTGCGCGACGGGATAGCCGAAGACGATCAGCAGGCCGTCGCCCTTGGTGGAACCGATGTGCCCCTCGTACTTGGCGATGATGCGCAGCACCTGGTCCCGGTACCGGCCGACGAGCAGTCGGTAGGTCTCGGGCTCGACCTCGGTCGACAGCACCGTGGAGTCGACGAGGTCGGCGAACATGATGGTCAACCGACGGATCTCCCCGGGTTCGCCGGGGGCGGCGAGCAGGTCTTCGGCGTCCGCGTCCGCCCGCCCGGCCTCGGGGGCGGGCGGCGGCGCGTCGGCGGGGTCCCCGCCGCGGTGGATGGCCGAGACCGTGTGGTCGAGCAACGCGTCGATCGACGATCCCGTGCGCGGCCTCTCACCGGTGTCCGGGAGCGTGGGAAACCCAAGGGGCGCCGGACGTTCCGCTCCGCAGTCCACGGAGGGAGCCTGGTCTGTGCGCATCTGGTCGGCACGGTGGCGGCCTTCACGCGTGGACGAGGCGAGCGTGGTGGTGACGGCCGCCCGGGCGGCGTGTGCCAGCTCCCTGGCCGTCTGGAAGCGCTCGTCGGCGTCCTTGGCCATGCCTCTGGAGATGACGGCGTCGAATTTCTCGGGCACGCCGGCCACGACCGTCGACGGCCTGGGCGGTGGTGTCATGAGGTGACCGGCGATCTGCTGTTCGAGGCTGTCGCCGTGGAACGGGCGCGATCCGGTCAGACATTCGTAGAGCACGCACGCCAGGGCGTAGGTGTCCGACCGCGCGTCGCCCCGCCCGTCGCGGAACCGCTCCGGTGCCATGTAGCAGAAGGAGCCGACCGCCCTGTCGACCGACCTGAGGCCGGTGTCGTCGATCGGCCGGGCGATGCCGAAGTCGATGAGGTAGGCGAAGTCGAACCTCGCCACCAGGATGTTGGACGGTTTCACATCGCGGTGGACCAGCCCGCTTTGATGGGCGGCGTCCAGGGCGGCCGCGACCTGGTCGACGATCATGACCGCGCGAGCCGGGTCCAGCGGCCCGTCACGCAGGAGTCGGCGGAGATCGCGGCCCTCGATCAACCGCATGTCCACGTACAGGCGGCCGTCGATCTCGCCGAACCCGTGGATCGGCACGACATGCGGATCGCTGAGCCGGGCCGCCGCGTGCGCCTCCCGCAGGAACCGCGCCCGGTATTCGGTGTCGGTTCCGAGGTGGGCCGGCAGCACCTTGACCGCCACCGTGCGGTTGGTCGAGGTGTCGTGAGCCCGCCAGACCTCGCCCATCCCGCCCCGGCCCATGAGTTCGACCAGCAGGTAGCGGCCGAAAGGTATGCCGTCCACTGTCCGCCCCCAGGAACCGTCAGCGATCACGCGGTCGATTCACCCTAAGGCCGCGCAGATGCCGATGCGGCTACTTCACGACGCCGACCTCGGATCCCTTTGACGACGCAATTGCCGACCGGAGCCGACGCTGCCGCGGAGTTCTGGCAACTAACCGCCTTCCGTCACCGGCTCGGCGGCCGGCTCCGCGGGCGGTTCGGCCGTCTCGGCATCGGGCAGCTGCCCGACCAGATATTCGGCGAGCCCCCCGATGGTCGGATAGTCGAACACCGCGGTCGCGTTGATGGTGAACGCGCCGCCGAACTGACTGTGCAACCGGTTGCGGAGTTCGATCGCCATCAACGAGTCGGTACCGAGATCCAGGAACCGGCTCGTCGCGGCAGGCGGGGACGCGAGCCGGAGGAAGTTCTGCACCTCGCGCTGGAGGAATTCGGTGACGAACCCGGCACGCTGCGGCACCGGGATCTCCTGCAACTGCCGAAGCAGTTCGCTGTCGCCGGTCACCTCCCCTTCGGGGCGGGGCAGCACCTGATCGAGGATCGGTGGCCGGGACGCGCCCAGCACCTTGGCCGCCCGCTGCCAGTTGGCCTTGATCACGGTGGCCTGGCCGGTGCCGTTGGCGACGACCTCGGCCAGCGCGCTCAGCGCCGCCGACGGCTCCAGCGGAATGAGGCCCTGCGCACCGATGTTCGCGGTCGCGGCCTCCGACGAGGCCATCCCGCCCTGCGCCCACGGCCCGAAGTTGACGCCGGTGGCCGGCAGGCCGTGCGCCCTCCGCTGCGCGACGAGGCCGTCGAGCAGCGCGTTGGCCGTCGAGTAGTTGGCCTGACCGGGGGATCCGAACAGGCTCGACACCGACGAGGACACGATGAAGAAGTCCAGGTCGTCGTCCCTGGTGAGGCGGTCCAGATGGATCGCGCCGAACGCCTTGGGCGCCAACGTGGTTCGGAACCGTTCCACGCTCTGCTGGGACAGCAGAGCATCGTCGAGGACGCCGGCCAGATGTGCCACGCCCGCCAGTGGCGGCAGCTCCGCGCGGATGCGTTCCAGCAGCTCCTCGACCTGTGACTCGTGGCCGACGTCGGCGGCGAAGGTGTGGATGCGGCACCGGTGGCGCTCGGTGATCTCGTCGATCGCCCGCTGCGCGTCCGCATCGGGTTCCCGACGGCTGGTCAGCACGATGTCACCCGCACCGAGCTGGGCCAGGTACGACGCGGTGTGCAGCCCGATCGCACCCAGCCCGCCGGTGATCAGGTAGCTGCGGTCGGCGCGCGGCTGCAGCGGGTGCGGCATCTGCAGCACGATCTTGCCGATGTGGCGCGCCTGCTGCATGCGGCGGAACGCCGCCCTGGCCTCGGTCAGCGGATAGATCTCCGCCGGCAGCGGCGCCCATTCGCCCTTGCCCAGCCCGTCGGACACCTCACCCAGCAGCCCCCGGATGCGCTCCGGCTCCTGAAGGGTCACCGTGTCCAGCGCCACGATCTCGTAGGAGATGTCGGGACGAGCCGCGGACATCTGCTCATGCGTCCAGATGTCGCGTTTGGCGATCTCGGCGAAGCGGCCGTTCTGCGCGGTGGCGCGCACGGTCGCCTCGACGAACCCCTCGTTGGTCAGGCTGTTGAGCACCACGTCGACGCCTGCGCCGTCGGTGTCCGCCAGGATCTGGTCGGCGAAATCCGTAGTGCGCGAGTCGTAGACGTACTCCACACCCATCTTGCGCAGCGTCGCGCGCTTGTAGGTGCTGGCGGTCGCGAACACCACGGCGCCGTGTTGCTGGGCCAGCTGGATCGCGGCCAGACCGACGCCGCCGCTGGCGGCGTGGATCAGCACCCGGTCGCCGGGCTCGAGCTGTGCCCAGTCGAAGGCCAGGCGCGCCGTCAGCGCCGCAGCGGGGATCGTCGCCGCCTCGACCGCACCGACGCCGTCGGGGATCGGTGCGAGCAACTGGGCCGGCACGTTGAACCGGCTCGAGAACGCGCCCTGCATGAAGCCGTAGACGCGCTGTCCCACGTGGAGCTTGATCCCGTCCCGTCGCTCCGCTCGCCCCGAACCGACACCGTCGCCCAACTGCGTGACGACGCCGGCGAAGTCACCCCCGATCGGCCCCGGGTCCCCGGGGTAGAGTCCGAGCACGTTGAGCACGTCGCGGAAGTTGAGGCCCGCGGCCTCCACCCGCACCTGCACGTAGCCCTCGGCCGGCGGCGGCACGTCCGTCTCGGTGAGCCGCAGGTTGTCGATCGCGCCGCGTTCCGTCGGAGCCAGGACGTAGTCGGACGACCGCGGCACCGTGAGGTGGCCGCTGCGCGCCCAGTGCAACAACCTCGACGCCAGCAACTTGCCCTGGCGCAGTGCGAGTTCGGGCTCGTCGACCGGTGCGGCCAGCAGGGCGGCCATGGCGTCCACCGCCTCCGGCGATCCGTCGCAGTCGACGAGTCGGCAGCGCAGCGCCGGTTCCTCGTTGATCGTGGTGCGCCCGAAACCCCACAGCGCGGCCTGCACCGGATCGACGGGTTCGCCGGATTCGGCGGCCACGGCCCGTTCGGTGACGATCCAGAGGCCGTTCGGCAGCTTCACGCCGCCCTGCACGGTGTGCACCGCGCTGAGCAGGTTGGCGATCTCGGTCTCGATCCGCTCGGCGGCATCGGCACTCGACTCGTCCGGCCTCGGTCCGGCGCTGCGCCACACGACGCCGGAGAACGCCATGCCGCGCTCGTGCGCGTCCGTCAGGAGCCGGCCGAGCAGCTCCGGGTCGGTGGTCCGGTCGAACGGGATGCACCCCGGCACCGCGGCGGCCAGTTCGTCGAACCCCGCGATCAGCCAGGTGCCGTTCGGAGCCGCGGATTCCACTGCGGGCACGGGCACTTCGTGCCAGCCCAGGGTGTAGAGCAGCCGGGTGGCGTCGCCGCCGAGGCCGCGCAGCAGCGCCTCGCGAGGTGCGCGTTTGACCGTGAACTCGCGGATACCTCCGAGCGGGCGGCCGTCGCGGCTGACGAAATCGAGGTCGAAGACCTGCGTTTCGCTGTCGAGCGCACTCTGGTGCCACCGCGCCCGGCAGTAGAACCGCCGGGGCATCTTCTCCCGCAACATCACCTGGCCGTAGCGCAGCGGCAGGAACAGATCGCTCACGCCCTGCTCGGCGGCCAGAAGTGCCGGGAACGCCGGGAACGCGACGCCGGTGCACAGATCCATCAGCACCGGGTGGATCGGCTCGCTGCCGAGTTGTTCGGCGAGCTCGTCACCGACGAGGACGTCGCCGATCGCCTCACCGTCGCCGAGCCACAGCGACTTCAGCGATCCCGACCAGGTCGGGCCCCATGCCAGTTCCATGTCGGCGAACGTCTCGAACAGTTCCTGCGGGCGCATGCGGTTGCACCGCTCGATCGCCTCGTCGACCGGATCGTCCTGCGCTTCCGGCTCCTCGTCGACACCCCGGGCGACGGTGCCTTCGGCGTTGAGCGACCACTCGGCGTCCGGCACGCCGTACGGGCGGCTGTGCACCTGGAATCGCTGCTGACCGTCCTCGAGCATGCGCAGCGTCAATTGCGCTTCGCGCGAGGCCTTTTCGGGCAGGATGATCGGCTCGTAGAAGAACACGTCCTTCACCCGTGCCGGGGTGCCGACGGCGGCCAGCGCCATCGGGGCGTACGTGGCGCCGGGGACGACGACGGTGCCGTAGATGACGTGGTCGGACAGCCATGGGTGCGACTTGACGGAGACCCTGCTCGTGTAGACGGTGTCGCCGGACGCGAGTTCCTTGGCGCTGCCCAGGATTCCCGACGCAGCGGGGCCGTCCACCGTGATGCCCGAGGTCTTGGGCCAGAACCGGCGACGCTGGAAGGGGTAGGTGGGCAGTTCAAGCTTCCGATGCGGTCGACGTTGCAGCGCGGCGAAGTCGGGACGGTGGCCGCCGACGTAGGCCGCGGCCAGCGCATCGGCGATCTGGCGTCGGTCGGCGACGCCTTTGCGCAGCGAGGCGATCGCCCGCGGGGCGGCCAGGTGCTCCGGCCAGATCTGCACCGCGGCCCCGGTCAGCACCGGCTGGGGACCGATCTCCATCAGCACCGAGCAGCCGAGCGCGGCGACGGTGCGCACACTCTCGGCGAACTGCACCGGCTGCCGGGAATGCCGCCGCCAGTACTGCGCGTCGAGCGGGGTCTGCGCGGTGAGCACCGCGCCGGTGCGGTTGCACACCAGCGGCAGGGTCGGGGCGGCGAACTCGAACTGGGCCGCGTACGACTCGAACTCGTCGAGCACCGGATCCAGCAGCTCCGAGTGGAAGGCGTGGCTGGTGTCCAGCCAGGTGCAGCGGATGCCCTCGTCGGAGAACCTGGCGACGACCTGCTCGAGATCCTCACCCGGGCCCGACAGCACGGTGTTGGGTCCGTTGTAGGCGCCGACCGACACCCGCGCGAACTCTCCGGCGACCTGCTCGACGTGTTTGGCGTCGGCGAAGATCGCCACCATCCGCCCACCTTCGGGCAGGCTGCCGAACATCCGGCCGCGTTCGGCCATCAGCCGTGCGCCGTCCTCGAGGCTGAAGACGCCGGCCACGCAGGCCGCGGCGTACTGGCCGACGCTGTGGCCGAGCACCACGTCGGGCACGATGCCCCACGACTGCCACAGCCGGGCCAGGCCCATCTCGACGGCGAACAGCGCCGGCTGTGCATACGACGTGTGCCGCAACCGTTCTCCGGTCTCACGGTCGACGGCGAACAGCACCTCCAGCAGCGGTGTGGGGAGGATGTCGGCGACCGCGTCCGCGCACCGGCGCACGGTGTCGGCGAACACCGGTTCGGCGTCGAACAACTCGCGTGCCATCCCGGGGTACTGGCTGCCCTGTCCGGTGAACAACCACGCCGTGGTGGGCCGGTGGGCGTGTTCTCCGCGTACGACACCTGGGCGCGTGCGGTTGTCGGCCACATCGGCGAGACCCTGCCGGGCGCTGTCGACGGAATCCACGACCATCGCGGCGCGATGCTCGAAGTGCGAACGGCCGGACCCCGCGGTGAGGCACACGCCGGCGAGATCGGCATCCGGGTGCGCGCTCAACCAGGACTCGTACCGCCGGGCCAGCTGCACCAGGGCTTCCGGCGACCGCGCGGACAGCGGCAGCACGTGGACCTGCTGATCGTCGGCGCCAGGCTCCTCGTCCACGGTGACCGGTGCAGGCGGCGCCTCTTCGATCAAGACGTGCGCGTTGGTTCCGGTGAACCCGAAGGAGCTCACACCGGCGCGCCGTGGCCTGCCGTTGGCCTGCCACGGAACGGCCTCGTCCACCACCCGCACAGGCAGCGAATCCCACGGGATGTGCGGCGACGGGTTGTCGAAGTGCAGGCTGCGCGGCAGCAGCCCGTGCTGCAGGGACAGCACGACCTTGATCAGACCGGCTGCGCCGGAGGCGGATTCGAGGTGGCCGATATTGCTCTTGACCGACCCCATGAGCAACGGCCGGTCGGCGTCGCGGGATGCGCCGTAGGCGGCGGCGGCCGCCTGCACCTCGATCGGATCGCCCAGCGGGGTGCCCGTTCCGTGCGCCTCGAGGTAGTCGACATCTGCGCCCGTGAGCCCCGCGCGCGCCAGCGCCGTCCCGATGAGCCGTTGCTGCGCACCGCCGTTGGGCACCGTCAGACCGCTGGACGCACCGTCCTGGTTCACCGCGCTCCCCGGTATGACGGCACAGACCCGGTCGCCGTCGCGCACCGCATCGCTCAGTCTCTTGAGCACCAGGACGCCGCAGCCTTCGCTGCGCACGTAGCCGTCGGCGGAGGAGTCGAAGGTCTTGCACCGGCCGACGGGGGACAGCATCCTCGCGCGCGAGGCGGCGACCACGGTCACCGGGCTCAACAGGACGTTCACGCCGCCGGCCAGGGCCAGATCGCAGTCCCCGGAATGCAGGGCCTGTACGGCCTGGTGGACGGCCACCAACGCCGAACTGCACGCGGTGTCGACCGCGACCGCCGGGCCCTCCAGCCCCAGCGCGAACGCGACCCGGCCGGAGATCGCGTTGAGCGCATTGCCGGTGATGAAGTGGGGTTCGATCTTGTCGATCGACTCCGACGACAGCAGGTGGGCGTACTCGTTGGCGGCCACGCCCACGAACACCCCGGTTCGGCTGCCGCGCAGATCCGCCGGTGAGTATCCGGCCCTCTCGAGCCCCTCCCAGACCGTTTCGAGCATGAGCCGCTGCTGCGGTTCGATCCAGACGGCCTCACGCGGGGAGATGCCGAAGAACTCCGGGTCGAATCCGTCGATCCCGTCGAGGAATCCGCCGAACCGCGTGTATGTCTTGCCCGCGGCGTCGGGATCCGGGTCGTAGAACTCGTCGATGTCGAACCGGTCCTCGGGGACCTCGCGGATCGCGTCGACGCCGCCGGCGAGCACCTCCCAGAAGGCCTCCGGGTCGGGCGCGCCGGGGAACCGGCAGGACACCGCGACGATCGCGATCGGGTCGTCGGTGCGGGTGTCGGACAACGACGCCGGCACGGGCCGCGATTCGGCGGTCGCCTGTTCGGCCAGCCCGAGCACGTCTCCGAGCAGATAGTCGGCGGCGTCCGACAGCCGGGGATGGTCCATCACCAGGGTGACCGGGATCTCGTGTCCGACACCCTGTTCGAGGCGCCGCCGGAGTTCGACGGCCATCAGCGAATCCATGCCGAGGTCGAAGAACCCGGCGTCCTCGCGGATCTCGCTGGGATCGACGCGTGTCACCTCGGCGACCGCGTCACGCAGGTAGTCGGTGAGCAGCCGCTTGCGCTGCTGCACCGGGGCACCCGCGAGCCGCTCGACGAGGGCGGTCTTCCCGGACTGCGTCACCGCAGGAGCGGCGTCCGGCGCGAGAGGCACCTCTCGCTCCAGTTCGGTCAGGAACGCGCGCCTGCCCGCCTGCTGATACAGCGGAAGGAAACGGGCCCAGTCGATCCGCGCGATCACGCCCTGTGCCGAGGGGGCCGAGACGACGTCGGCCAGGCCGGCGAGTGCGTCGGCGGGAGCGAGGGTCCGGACTCCGCGCTGCTCGAGGCGGGCGCGCGACTCGGCGTCGGCCATGCCCGCCGACCACGGTCCGAAGTTGACGCTGGTCGCGGCGATGCCCTGCTCGTGCAGCCGCCAGGCCAGTCCGTCGAGGAAGGCGTTCGCCGCCCCGTAGGCCGTCTGACCGAATCCGCCCCAGACCGAGGCGATCGACGAGGTGCTGACGAAGAAGTCGAGCCGCAGGTCGGCCGCGGCCTCACTCAGATGCCAGGCACCCCAGACCTTTCCGGCGAACACGCGGTCGACCTCGGCGTCATCCAGTTCGCTCAGCGGGGTGGTGCCGATCTCGCCGGCCGCATGGACGATGCCTGCCAGCGGCGGAAGGTCGGCCCGCACGCCTGCCAGCAGGCGGGCGACGTCGTGCGCATCGGCGACGTCGGCGGCGACGACGCGGATCGTGCAGCCGTACTGCTCGCCCAGCGCGTCGATGCGCTGTCGTGTGGCGTCGCTCGGCGCGCGCCTGCTGGTCAGCACCAGGTTCCCGGCACCGTGCGCGGCCAGGTGACCGGCGATCTCCAAGCCGATCGCTCCTAGCCCGCCGGTCACCAGATACGTGGCGTCAGTACGCAGTTGCAGTGGTGTTCCGCCGGGTTGCCCGGTGCGCCGGGCCAGTCGCGGCACGTGGACGGCGCCGTCGCGCAGCGCGAGCTGGTCCTCTCTGACCTCGGCGGCCGGCGTCGTCAGCCGGTCGAGCAACCGAGCCCATTCGTCGGCACCGCCGTCCGACAGGTCGGCCAGTCCGCCCCACAGGTGCGGAAGTTCCAGCGCCGCGGCCCGGCCGAATCCCCACAGTGCGCTCTGGTCGGGTGCGACGGTGTCCGCGGCGGTGACGGCCTGTGCGCCCCGGGTCACCAACCAGACCGGGACACGCAGTCCGGCGCCGGCCGCGGCCCGGAACAGCCGCCGGGTCCCGCCGAGGATCCGGTGCTGCATGCGCAGCAGGGAGCGCATCGACGGTGCGGCCGCGGACTCCAGTGCCGCGACGTGCAGGACCCGCAGCGCCGACTGATCTCCGGCCGCGGCCCGCAACGCCTCGACCAGGTGAGCCTCGTCGGCGTCGGTCGCAGGCAACCCGACCAGCTGGTGCCGGTCGCCGCGTGCGGTCAGCGCGTCGGTCAGGGGGCCGACGGCGTCGGTGTCGTCGCCGACGACGATCCACACGGACGGCCCGCCGGTCCCCGCGCGAGGCGCTGCGGTGAGTTCCTCCCAGCGGATTTCGTAGCGGTCGTCGGTGATCGACTGGTTTGTCCGTTGCCGATTATGTTGTGCTGCAAGCTTGGTCAGGATGTCGACGATCTGCTGATCACCGTCGTCGCCGCCCAGCAGGGCCGCGAGTTCGGAGATCCGGCCGTCCTCGAGGAGGCCGACGGTCTCGGTGCGCGCGGCCTGGTGCTCGCGCACGGCGGGCCGTTCGGGACGGTCGGCGTGGTTGTCGCGGAACCAGTACTGGCGGTGCTCGAACGGATAGGTGGGCAGGTCCAGTGTGCGCGCGTCCGATCCGCGGACCGCGGCGAAGTCGGGCAGGTGGCCGAGGACATAGGCGTCGGCGAGGGCTTCGGTGATCTGCCGGTGGTCGGCGGTGTTCGGCCGCATCGACGCGATGGCCCGCGGTGCGGTGGCCGGGTCGGGCCATGCCGCGAGGGCGGCGGCGGTGAGGACCGGTCGCGGACCGATCTCGAGCAGCACCTTGCAGTTCAGCTCGGCGAGTGTGCGCACGCTCTTGGCGAACTCCACCGGCTGGCGCGCGTGCCTGCGCCAATAGGCTCCGTCGAGGCGCACGCTCCTGCCGAGCGCGGTACCGGTGCGGTTGTCGATCAGGATCCTTTGCGGCGCAGCGTAGTCGAACTGCTGGGCGAATGCCTCGAACTCGTCGAGGATCGGGTCGAGCAGCGCCGAGTGGAAGGCGTGGCTGGTGTCCAGCCAGTCACAGCGCACACCGTCGGCCGCCAGGGTGGCCACCGCCTTCTCCAGATCCGCCGCAGGACCGGACAGTACGGTGTTGGCGCCGTTGTAGGCGGCGACCGACAGGCTCGGGAACTCATCGGTCAGGTTCTCGACCCGGTCGGCGGCCGCGAACACCGCGACCATCCGGCCGCCCGCGGGCAGGCTGCCGAAGAGACGGCCACGTTCGGCCATCAGCCGGGCGCCGTCCTCGAGACCGAGCACACCCGCGACGCAGGCCGCCGAATACTGGCCGACGCTGTGGCCGAGCACCACGTCGGGTTCGAAGCCCCACGACTGCCAGAGCCGGGCCAGCCCCATCTCGACGGCGAACAGGGCGGGCTGAGCGTACGACGTCTGCCGCAGCGTGTCGGCGGCCTCCGGGCTCGCCTCGACGTCGAATATCACATCGAGCAGCGGCTTTTCGAGAACGTCGGCAACGGCGGCCGCGCACCGCCTCATGGTCTCGGCGAACACCGGCTCGGTGTCGTACAGCTCCCGGGCCATGCCCGGGTACTGGCTGCCCTGTCCGGTGAACAGCCACGCCGTCTTCGGCGTGTCGTAGGACTCGCCCCGGACCAGGCCGGGCGCGGGTCGATCGTCGGCGAGCGCGCCGAGCAGGTCGACCGCCGATTCCCTGGAGTCGACCACCAGTGCCGCCCGGTGCTCCAGGTGGGCGCGCCCGGTGCCCGCGGTGTGGCAGACGTCGGCCAGGGTGGCCTCCGGGTGGTCGGCCAGCCACGTGCGGTACTGATCGGCGATCCGCACCAGAGCCGCGGGTGTCCGGGCCGACAGCGGAAGCAGGCCGAACCTCTCGCCGGTCTGTGTGGAGGCGGCCGGCGCGACGGTGGGCTCCGGGGCCTCTTCGAGGATCACGTGCGCGTTGGTGCCCGCGAACCCGAACGAGCTCACCCCGGCGATGCGGGGCGCCCCGTTGCGTTTCCAGGGGGTGGTCTCCTTCACGACCTCGACCGGGAGCCGCTCCCACGGGATGTGCGGTGAGGGGTTGGTGAAGTTGAGGTGCTTGGGCAGCGTCTCGTGCTCGAGCGAGAGGATCACCTTGATGACGCCGGCGATGCCCGCCGCCGCCTCCAGGTGCCCGATGTTCGTCTTCGCCGAGCCGATCAACAGCGGGCGGTCGGGGTCGCGTCCGGCGCCGAGCGCCTCACCTGCGGCCTGGGCCTCGATCGGGTCGCCCAGCGACGTTCCGGTGCCGTGGGCCTCCAGGTATCCGACGTCGCCGGCCCGGACACCGGCGCGCTTCAGGGCGTCACCGATAACCCTCTGCTGGGCAACACCGTTGGGCACGGTCAAGCCACCCGAGGCGCCGTCCTGGTTGATCGCGCTGCCGCGGATCACCGCCCGGATCCGGTCACCGTCGCGCAGCGCGTCCTCGAACCGCTTGATGACGATGACGCCGCAGCCCTCACCGCGCACGTAACCGTCCGCGGCCGCGTCGAAGGTCTTGCACCGGCCGTCGGGTGCGAGCATGTGCGCGTTGGAGAACGTGATCATGGTGGCCGGGGTGAGCAGGACGTTCGCCCCACCGGCCAGCGCGAGGTCGCATTCACCGAGCTGCAGCGCCTGGCACGCCTGATGGATGGCCACCAGCGACGAGCTGCAGGCCGTGTCGACGGCGACCGCGGGCCCCTGCAGCCCCAGCCGGTAACTGATCCGGCCGGCCGCCGCCGCGTTCGACGTCCCGATGGCCATGTAGGCCTCGATCTCGGGGTAGGTGAGCTCGTCCGATGCCATGCCCAGGTAGTCGTGGGTGGCGAGGCCGACGAACACGCCGGTGTTGCTCTCGGCCAGATCCGTTGGCGCGGTGCCCGAATGTTCCACGGCGCGCCACGCCGTCTCCAGCAACAGCCGGTGCTGCGGGTCCATCAACCTGACCTCGCGCGTCGACATCCCGAAGAACGGCGCGTCGAACCCGGTCACGTCGTCGACGAACCCCGCGCGACGGGTCACCACCTTGCCGGGCGCCCCCGGCTCCGGGTCGAAGAAGTCGTCGGCGTTCCAGCGGTCCTGAGGCACGTCCGAAATCGCCTCGCGGCCTTCTCGCAAAAGATCCCAGAACTGGCCGGCGTCCTGTGCGCCGGGAAATCGCGCCGCGTAGCCGACGATGGCAAATCGGTTGGCCGGCTCGTCCGGATGTGCGGCGGATTCCATGCCGTTACAGTCCTCCCTTGCGTCGCGGTGGCGAGACGACCCCCTGCGTGACATCCCCTGTCGCAACGCGAAAATCAACTTCCCGGACGCACACTAGGGCATGTTGGGGCCCCATGTGCGGGGTGCGGCGGTCCGATTGTCCGGTCGGCTTGGGCCGCCGTGGTCGATGCGAGGGTATGTTGATCCGGCGACGGCTCGTGCCGGATCCGAAAACCGGCATGAACCGGCCGAAGCGGGGAGGAAAACGCCTTGCGCATAGGCAAGATCACCATCGGCGGCCTCGACGAATGGGCGCTGAAACCGGGCTCCGTCACGTCGTGGCATCCGACCGCGGCGGCCGTCGAGAAGGCGAGACAGGCCCCGGTCAGTTCCGTGCCGATCAGTTACATGCAGCGCCAACATCTTCGGAATTACCGCGAGCGGACGGCCGCCGGGTTGAACTTCTCCCGGCAGATCATCGCGAGTTGCGAAGTGTCCGGCGAGTGTGAGATCGCCGCGATGGACCACGCCGTGAACAATTATCTGCGGCGGCACGACACTTTCCGCAGTTGGTTCGAGGACACCGGTGACGGCGAGTTCGTCAGACACGCGCTCGAGGATCCGGCCGACATCGAATTCGTGCCCGTCGATCACGGCGATATGACTGTCGACGAGATACAGGCTCACGTCGTGGGCATTCCGAATCCGCTGGAGTGGGCCTGTTTCACCTTCGGGATCATCCAGAACGACGGCCATTTCACCTTCTTCGCCGCAATGGATCATGTCCACGGGGACGCGACATTGATCGGCACGACGATGCTGGAAGCCAATGGGATGTATTCGGCGCTCAGCGGCGGCGGTGAGGCGCTCACGCTGCCCGAGGCCGGTAGCTTCGACGACTTCTGTGTGCGCGAACGCGAGCGCACGGCCGACCTGACCGTGGACTCGAAGGATGTGCAGGCGTGGATCGACTTCGCCGACAGCAACGGCGGCGGTTTCCCGGAATTCCCGCTTCCGCTGGGAAATCCGCAGGAGGCGACCAGAAGTAGCATGACCACCGAGGTCCTGATGGACGTCGCTCAGACGGAACGCTTCGACGCCGCGTGCGCGTCCGCGGGTGCGCGTTTCGTCGGCGGTTTGTTTGCCTGTCTTGCGCAGGTGGAGCATGAGTTGACCGGTGCGCTCACGTATTACGGCCTCACGCCGAGGGATTCGCGCAACGCCACCGACAATTTCATGACCCAGGGGTGGTTCACCGGTTTGATTCCGATCACCGTTCCGATTGGTGCGGGATCGTTCGCGGATGCCGCGTGGTCGGCGCAGGCTTCTTTCGACAAGAATTTGAATATGGCAAAAGTTCCGTACTACCGGGTGCTCGAATTGGCGCCGTGGTTGAACTGGCCGCAGCCCAACTTCCCCGTGTCGAACTTCTTCCACGCCGGCGCCGCTCCGCTCAATGCCGTTCTGGCGGCCGCGGATATGGGTCTCGCGGACAACATCGGGATTTACCCGGACGGCCGGTTCTCCTATCAGCTCACGATTTACATATTCCGATACGGCGAGGGCACGGTGATGGCGATCATGCATCCCGACAATCCGGTCGCCGAGAAATCGGTCATCCGTTATATGCAGGCGATGAAGTCCGTATCGGCAATGGTCGCCGACAGCGGGCACTGGGGACGCGTCGCATAGCGTGAGGCGGCGAGGGTGAGGGCGATATGCGGCGGTTAGCCGACTTTGTGGTGCGGTGGCCCTGGGCGGTGATCGGGGTCTGGGTGGCGCTGGCCGTCGCGCTGCCGTTGTCGTTCCCCTCCCTCGGCCAGATGGCCGAGCGGCACCCGCTGGCCATCCTGCCCGCTGACGCGCCGTCGAGCGTGACCGCCCGCAACATGGCGGAGGCGTTCCAGCAGTCGGAGTCGGACAACCTCCTCGTCGTCGCCTTCATCAACGAGTCCGGGCTCGAACCCGCCGACGAGAAGACCTACCGCGAGGTGGTCGACGCCCTGCGCGACGACGTCGCCGACGTCGTGTCGGTGCAGGACTTCGTCAGTACGCCGCAGCTGCGGCAATTCCTGACCAGCGAGGACAAGACAACCTGGGTGCTGCCGGTCAGCCTGCAGGGCGAGCTGGGCACCCCGCGGGCGTTCGACTCGTTCAACCGGGTGTCCGACATCGTCGAACACAATGTTCCCGGCGGCGGTCCCGGCGGCCCTCGGGGCGACGGACTCGACGTGTACCTGACCGGCCCGGCCGCCACCGTCGCCGATCTGACCGTCGCCGGCGAGCAGGATCGTCTGCCCATCGAGATCGCGATCGCCGTCCTCGTCCTCGGGGTGCTTCTGCTGGTGTACCGCAGCGCGGTGACCATGTTGCTGCCGTTGGTGACGATCGGGTCGTCGCTGATGATCGCGCAGGGATTGGTCGCGGGCTATTCGCACCTGACCGGCGCGGGCGTCTCGAACCAGTCCATCGTGTTCTTGAGCGCGATCATGGCCGGCGCCGGAACGGACTACGCGGTCTTCCTGATCAGCCGTTATCACGACTACCTGCGGTCCGGTGCCGGATTCGACCGGGCCGTCCGGTCGGCGATGATCTCGATCGGCAAGGTGATCACCGCGTCCGCGGTCACCGTCGGCCTCACCTTCCTCGTCATGAACTTCGCCCAGATGGGGGTCTTCAAGACGATCGGGGTGTCCGCGGCGATCGGCATCGGCGTGGCCTACCTGGCCGGGATGACACTGCTGCCCGCGATCCTGGTGCTCGCCGGGCCGCGCGGCTGGGTGAAGCCCCGGCGGGAACTGACCGCCCGGTTCTGGCGGCGCTCCGGGATCCGCATCGTGCGCAGGCCGGTCCCGCACCTGATCGCCAGCGTGCTGGTGCTGCTGCTGCTGGGCAGCGCCGCGGGTTTCGCGCGGTTCAACTACGACGATCGCGAGGTCGTCTCCGATTCGGCGCCCAGTTCGATCGGATACGCGGCACTGGAACGGCACTTCCCGATCAGCCAGTCGGTCCCGCAGTACATCCTCGTGCAGTCGCCGCGTGACCTGCGTACCCCGCAGGCGCTCGCGGATCTGGAGCAGATGGCGTCGCGCATCGCGCAGATGCCCGACGTCGCCCGGGTCGCCGGCGTCACCCGACCGCTCGGCGAGGTGCCGCCCGAGTTCCGCGCCACGTTCCAGGCGGGCATCGTCGGTGACCGGCTGGCCGCCGGTTCCGCGCAGATCGGCGAGCGCACCGGTGACCTGAACCAACTGGCGGCCGGGGCGACCACGTTGGCCGACACGCTCGGCGACGTGCGCGCCCAGGTCAACGAGGTCGCGCCGAGCCTGCAGACGCTGCTGGACGCGGTCACCAAGGTGCGTGTCGAGTACGGCGGCGAGAGGTTGGTGCGCGACGTCGACACCGCCGCCAAGCTCGTCAAGAGCGTCAACGAACTCGGCCTGTCGATGGGCATCAACTTCGCCGCGGTCCGGGACATGTTCGGGTGGATCGGTCCGGTCCTGATGGCGTTGAACGGCAACGCGGTCTGCGATGCGAACCCGTCCTGCGTCAACACCCGTATGCAGTTCGAGCGGCTGATGGACGCGCGAGAGGACGGCCGGCTGGAGCGCATCAACACCCTCGCCGGAGAGTTGGAGGGCCTCGACGACCGGCAGTCGCTGAACACGACGGTCAAAACCCTGAACGCGGCGATGACGAACATCGTCAAGGCGGTCGACGAGCTGGGTCTGGATTCCCCGAGCGACGCCCAGCAGGGCCTCAGAGAGGTCCGGCAGGGCGCCGACCGGCTGGCCAGCGGGAGCCGTCAGGTGGCCGGTGGTGTCGACGAACTCGTCGAACAGATCAAGGTGATGGCCGCCGGACTCGACCAGGCGTCGGCGTTCCTGTTGACGATGCGCAAGGATGCGGCGGGTTCGTCGATGGCGGGCTTCAACATCCCGGCCGAGGTGCTTCGGGCCGTGGAGTTCCAGAAGGCGGCCGAGACCTTCATCTCGCCGGACGGCCACTCGGCGCGGTATCTGGTGCAGACCGAGCTGAATCCGTTCAGCCCCGAGGCGATGGACCAGGTCAACGCGATCAGCGACGTCGCCAGGGGCGCCCAGCCGAACACCACCCTCGCCGACGCGTCGATCTCGATGGGTGGGTTTCCCGCGTCGCTGCGCGACACCCGCGACTACTACGAGCGCGACATCCGGTTCATCATCGTCGTCACCCTCCTCGTCGTGCTGGTGACCCTGGCTGTGCTGCTGCGTTCGCTCATCGCCCCGCTCTATCTCGTCGGTTCGGTGGTGTTGTCGTATTTCGCGGCGATCGGCATCGGGGTGCTGACGTTCCAGGTGCTCCTCGGCCAGGAGTTGCACTGGAGCGTGGCCCCGCTGGCGTTCGTGGTCCTCGTCGCGGTGGGCGCCGACTACAACATGCTGTTCGTGTCGCGCCTACGGGACGAATCGCCACACAGCGTGCGGTACGGCGTGATCCGCACGCTGAGCTCGACGGGCGGGGTGATCACCGCGGCGGGGCTGATCTTCGCGGCCTCGATGGCCGGTCTGTTGTTCGCCAGCATCGGCATCGTCGTACAGGGCGGTTTCGTGATCGGGGTGGGAATCCTGTTGGACACGTTCGTGGTACGCACCATCACGGTGCCCGCCATCGCCGCACTGGTCGGACGGGCGAACTGGTGGCCGTCGCGCGTCGACACGCCACCGCGCACCGAGCGGATCGGCGCGAGCACGTGATGACGTCGACGGCGGAGTCGTCGATCCTGTCGATGCTGCACGGGCGTGCCAGCATGCGCCCCGACGACGTCGCCTTCACCTTCACCCACTACGACCGCGACCCGGCGGGCATCGTCGAGAACCTGACGTGGGCGCAGCTGGCCCGACGGACGTTGAGCGTGGCGCGGGAGATCCGGCGGCACGGAGCCGTCGGCGACCGGGCGGTGATCCTGGCCCCGCAGGGGCTGGAGTACGTCCTGGCGTTCCTGGGGTCCATGCAGGCCGGGCTCGTCGCGGTGCCGCTGCCGCTGCCGCATCCCGGCTCAGGACACGACCGGGTCAGCGCGGTGCTTGCCGACACCGAACCCTCGGTGGTCCTCACCACGGCCGCGGCCGTGGCCGACGTCGGCGACTTCGTGGCCGGGTCCGGTTCGTCGGCGGCGCCGGCGATCCTCGAGATCGACGCGGTCGATCCCCATGCGCTCGGCGGGACGGGGTTCGAGCTGACCGAGCTGCCGAGTATCGCCTACCTGCAGTACAGCTCGGGCTCGACCAGGGCGCCGACCGGGGTGATGGTCTCGCACCGCAACCTCACGGTGAACTTCGAGCAGTTGATGCGCAGCTTCTTCGCGAGATCCCCACTGCCCGAGGACGCCACGCTCGTGTCCTGGTTGCCCTTCTATCACGACATGGGGCTGGTGCTGGGAGTCTGCGCACCGATCCTGTGCGGCCGGCGCGCCGACCTGACCACTCCGGTGGCGTTCCTCGAGAAGCCGGCCCGCTGGATGCGGTCGCTGGCCCGGAACCCTCACGCCTGGTCGTCGGCGCCCAACTTCGCGTTCGACCTGGCGGCCCGCAAGACCACCGACGACGATCTGGCCGGCCTCGACCTCGGTGGGGTGGTGGGCATCATCAGCGGCGCCGAACGGGTCGAGCCGGCCACCCTGCACCGGTTCGTCGACCGGTTCGCCCACTTCAACTTCCGCGACCACATGATGCGCCCCGCGTACGGCATGGCGGAGGCGACGGTCTTCGTCGCGACGGGCACCTGGGACGAGTCGGCGCCGGCATCCTTCTTCGACGCCGACGAGCTCGGGGCGGGCCGGGTCCGGCCCTGCGCTGCCGGGAAGGGTACGGCGCTGGTGAAGTACCGCCTGCCGCAGTCCCCGGCGCTGCGGATCGTCGACGGTGACACCGGACGCGAGTGCCCGCCGGACGTGGTCGGCGAGATCTGGGTGCACGGCGAGAACGTCGCCGAGGGCTATTGGCGCAAACCGCCCGGCGAGCAGACCTGCTTCGGCGCAACACTTCTCGACCCGGCGCCGGGCACGCCGGACGGGCCGTGGCTGCGCACCGGCGACCTCGGGTTCGTCTGCGACGACGAGCTGTTCATCGTCGGCCGCATCAAGGATCTGTTGATCATCCGGGGTCGTAACCACTACCCCGAGGACATCGAGGCGACCGTGGGTGAGGTCACCCGCGGCCGGGTCGCGGCGATCGCGGTGCCCGTGGACAGCACCGAGCGGCTCGTGGCCGTCATCGAGCTCAAGAAGCCCACCGGCTCAGACGAGGACGCCACGCGCCGGTTCGACACGGTGAAAAGCGATGTCACCGCGGCGATCTCCACTGCACACGGTCTGAGCGTGGCGGACCTCGTGCTGGTACCGCCGGGGTCGATCCCCACGACGACCAGCGGCAAGATCCGTCGCGCCGCGTGCGCCGAGCAGTACCGGCAGGGCGGATTCACGCGGTTGGACGCCGGGATCGGGCAGCATGGCGCCGCGGCGGGGTAAGGTCGGGTCCGGTGCGGCCGGGCACGGCGGGAAGGTGCGCGAAACGATATGAGACGACTTCTCGCGTTCGGTTCTGCGCTGACGATCATCGGCGCCGCAGGCGGATTCGGCTTCGGGAGCGCCTCCGCCGAGGAGCCGCCGGTGCCGCCGCCACCACCCACCAATCCGGCCGACGGTCCGCCGCCACTGGGCACACCGGGTAGGGCGTACGCGCTCGGCGGCGCGCACGTGCTGGGCATCCCCTACGACGAATACATCATGCGCACCGGCGCCGACTGGTTCCCGGGGCTGGACCGGCAGATCGTCGACTATCCCGCCGGCCAGGTGCAGGGGCACACCCTGGAGCGCCTGTTCCCCGGGATCGGCCGGTTGGACGACTCGTTCCCCGGCCTCGGGATCGACGGCCCCAGCGTCGGCGAGTCGGTCGACGTCGGGACGCCCAACGTCATCAACGCTGTCCGTGAAGGCGGCCGCGGCACCGCGATCGGGCTGTCCGAGGGCGCGATGGTGCTCAACGACGTGCAGGCGAAGCTGGCCTACGACCCGGCCGCCCCGCCGCCGAGCGAGTTGAGTTTCGCGATGTACGGCGACCCGGTGGCGCGGCACGCCTTCGGTGAGAGCTTCCTGACCCAGGTGTTCCCGGTCGGCAGCGTCGTCCCGTCGCTGGACTACCGCATCCCGCCGCCGGTGGAGAGCCAGTACGACACCTACCAGTTCGTCTCCGCCTACGACAGCATCGCCGACTGGCCGGACCGGCCGGACAACTGGATCTCCGTCGCCAACGCGATCGTGGGCCTGGCGACCGGTCACACCGCGGTCGCCTTCACCAAACCGAGCATGGTGCCGCCGCAGAACATCCGGACCACCGTGAACTCCCGCGGCGCCAAGACCACCACGTTCATGATCCCCGAGGAGCACCTTCCGCTGGTGCTGCCCTTCAAGTACCTCGGGGTGGACAAGGGCACGCTGATGGAACTCGACGCCGTCCTCAAGCCCTACGTGGACGCCGGCTACTCCCGGCACGACGATCCGCTGACCGCCCCGATCACCGTGGACCCGGTGAACGGCTACGACCCGGCCGAGGTCACCGCGCCGGCCACCCAGGCCGCCTTCGGCGGTGCCGCCGATCCGGTGTCGCAGCTGCTGTCCGGACTCCAGTACGTGCTGAACAACCAGCCCGCCCCCTGACCGACCGCTACAGGCCCGCGAGCCCGGCGCCCAGGAGTACGACGCCGACCACGGCCAGCAGGACGCCGACACCGCGCCTGCCCTGCGCGCGCAGCCACTCGTACAGCGCCGACAGTGCCGCGCGGGTACGTTCGGGCGCCACCAGGTAGCACAGCAGCGGGATCTCCACGAGCGCGAACGCGACCACGTTGAACACCACCAGCGCCCCGAGTTGGACCGTGGTCGCGGCGCCGGACGCGACGATGAGCGCCAGCGCGGCGAGGTAGTCGACCGACGGCAGCGCGATGCCCAGGCCCGCGACGCCCGCCGTCCACGGCGAACCGCCGTTGACCAACTGCCGTACGCGCGTCGCGAGCGGCCCGAACCTGCTCTGCGACAGGCTCGTAGCGCCGCGGCCGCGCCCCCACACGCCCGTGGCCACCAGCGCGGCGTTGACCAGCACCACCGCACCGACGACGATCTGCACCATCGGGAGAGTGAACCGTGCGGAACCCAGCGCCGGTCTGAGCACGAACAGCGCGATCACGCCGACGGTCAGGCCCATCGCGAACCCGCCGGCGAGCAGGGCCACCAGCTGTCGGCGCGGCTGCGGGCGGTTGATCATCAGGACCGTCATCCCGACCCGGAACGGCTCCAGGCTGACCGCGACGGCCATCGCCAGGAGCGGGATCCACATGATGTGGGTCAGGCTACCGCCCCGGCGGTCCGCGCCGGGTTTCCGCTCACCGGGAGCGGGACCGTGGTCGCCGGTCGGCGTCCGTGTGAAGATGGACGGCGATGAGCGCAACTGACTTGAATCCGGCCACGCTTCGCGAGGCCTTCGGGCACTTCCCGACGGGCGTCATCGCGATCGCCGCGGAGGTCGACGGCGTCCGCGTCGGGCTGGCCGCGAGCACGTTCGTCCCGGTGTCGCTGGACCCCCCGCTGGTGTCGTTCTGCGTGCAGAACACCTCGACCACGTGGCCGAAACTCAAGGATCTTCCGCGCCTGGGCATCAGCGTGCTGGGGGAGTCCCACGACGCCGCCGCGCGCACACTGGCGGCCAAGGCCGGTGACCGCTTCGCCGGGCTGGAGACCACGTCGACCGACGACGGCGCGGTGTTCATCCAGGGCACCAGCGTGTGGCTGGACAGTTCGATCCACGACCTCGTCGAGGCGGGCGATCACACGATCGTCATCCTGCGGGTCGAGGACATCACCGTGCACCCGGACGTCGCACCGATCGTGTTCCACCGCAGCACGTTCCGCCGTCTCGGCGGGTGAGCCGAGTCGGTCAGGGACGCGTGGCCAGTTCGTCGCGGTAACCCTGGATGCGCCGCTCGATCTCGGCGGCGTCCCCGCTGCGGCCCTCTTTGCGGGCCAGGTCGGCGCGCGTGGACAACTCCCGGATCGCCGTGCGGATGTCGTTGAGGCTGTGCGTGTGACTGAGGGTCATCAGGCTGCCTTTCGTCGTTGATTGGCCGCTTGACACGAGGCTACCCGACGGTGTGACGTGCCTCACCCTCGGCGCCGCCTCACTTCCGCCGGAACAGCTTGTTGCCCAACCACACCACCGGGTCGTACTTCTGGTCGGCCACCCGTTCCTTCATCGGGATCAGCGCATTGTCGGTGATCTTGATGTGCTCGGGGCAGACCTCGGTGCAGCACTTGGTGATGTTGCAGTAGCCGAGGCCGTGCACTTCCTGGGAGTCCTCGGCGCGGCGTTCGTGCACGTCGAGCGGGTGCATGTCGAGTTCGGCCATCCGCATCAGGTAGCGGGGACCGGCGAACTCCTTCTTGTTCTCCTCGTGGTCACGCACCACATGGCAGGTGTTCTGGCACAGGAAGCACTCGATGCACTTGCGGAACTCCTGTGACCGGTTCACGTCCTCCTGCGCCATCCGGTACTCACCGGGCTGCAGATCCTTGGGCGGGGTGAACGACGGGATCTCCCTGGCCTTCTCGTAGTTGAACGACACGTCGGTGACGAGGTCGCGGATGACGGGGAACGCGCGCAGCGGCGTGACCGTGATGGTCTCGTTCTCGCCGAACGTCGACATCCGGGTCATGCACAGCAGGCGCGGACGGCCGTTGATCTCCGCCGAACAGGATCCGCATTTGCCGGCCTTGCAGTTCCAGCGCACCGCCAGGTCACCGGTCTGGGTCTGCTGCAGGCGGTGGATGATGTCGAGGACGACCTCACCCTCGTTGACCTCGACGGTGTAGTCCGCGAGGGCGCCGCCCTCGTCGTCGCCGCGCCACACCCGCATGTTCGCCTGGTAGGTCATGAGCCCCTCCTTGCCGGGTGGTTCGCCAGTTCCTCGTCGGTGAAGTACTTCTCGAGTTCCTCGATGTCCAGCAACTCGAGCAGGTCGTCGCGCATCGGCACTTGGTCCTCCCGGGTGACGGTGACGCTCGGCACGACGACGTCGTCGTCCTCCGCGCGGCACACCAGCAGCGTCTTGCGCCAGCCGGCCTCCATCGACGGGTAGTCGTCGCGGGTGTGCCCACCGCGGCTCTCGGTGCGTTCCAGCGCCGCCTTCGCCACGCATTCGCTGACCAGCAGCATGTTGCGCAGGTCGATCGCCAGGTGCCAGCCCGGGTTGAAGTGCCTGCCGCCCTCGACCTTCATGCGTTTGAACCGGTCCCGCAATTCGGTGAGTTTGCCCTGCGCCTCGGTGACCTCGTCCGCCGTGCGGATGATCCCGACCAGCTCGTTCATCGTGTCCTGCAGGTCGAGCTGCATGGTGTACGGATTCTCCGGCTCACCCTCGCTCGGCCCGTCGAACGGGGCGAGCGCGAGCTTCTTGGCCGCCTCGACCGCCTCGTCGGACACCGCGGGCCGCGTGTCGAGCGCCCGCACGTAGTCCGAGGCGCCCAGCCCGGCGCGGCGGCCGAACACCAGCAGGTCCGACAGCGAGTTGCCGCCCAGCCGGTTCGATCCGTGCATCCCGCCCGCACACTCACCGGCGGCGAACAGGCCCGCGGTCTTGGCGGCGCCGGTGTCCGGGTCGACCTCGATGCCCCCCATCACGTAGTGGCAGGTGGGTCCCACCTCCATCTCGTCGGTGGTGATGTCGACCTCGGCGAGCTCCATGAACTGGTGGTACATCGACGGCAGCCGGCGCTTGATCTCCTCGGAGCTCATCCGCGACGCGATGTCGAGGTACACGCCGCCGTGCGGGGTGCCGCGACCCTCCTTCACCTCAGTGTTGATCGCGCGCGCGACCTCGTCGCGGGGCAGCAGGTCGGGGGTGCGGCGGGCGGAGTCGTTGTCCTTGAGCCACTGGTCGGCCTCGTCCTCGGACTCGGCGTACTGCCCCTTGAACACGTCGGGGATGTAGTCGAACATGAACCGCTTGCCGTCGGAGTTCTTCAGCACGCCGCCGTCGCCGCGCACACCCTCGGTGACGAGGATGCCTTTCACGCTGGGCGGCCACACCATCCCGGTGGGGTGGAACTGGATGAACTCCATGTTGATCAGCGTCGCGCCGGCCCGGAGCGCGAGCGCATGTCCGTCACCGGTGTACTCCCACGAGTTAGAGGTGACCTTGTAGGACTTGCCGATCCCGCCCGTCGCGAGCACCACCGCCGGCGCCTCGAAGAGGATGAAGTCTCCGCTCTCCCGCCAGTAGCCGAACGCGCCGGCGATCCGGTCGCCGTCGAGGATGAGGTCCGTGACCGTGCATTCGGCGAACACCCGGATCCGGGCCTCGTAGTCGCCGAGCTCCTCTTTGTCCTCCTGCTGCAGCGAGACGATCTTCTGCTGCATGGTCCGGATGATCTCCAGGCCGGTGCGGTCACCGACGTGGGCCAGCCTCGAATAGGTGTGGCCGCCGAAGTTGCGCTGGCTGATCCGGCCGTCCTTGGTGCGGTCGAACAGTGCGCCGTAGGTCTCGAGCTCCCACACCCGGTCGGGCGCCTCCTTGGCGTGCAGTTCGGCCATCCGCCAGTTGTTGAGGAACTTGCCGCCGCGCATGGTGTCGCCGAAGTGGACCTGCCAGCTGTCCTTCGGGTTCGTGTTGCCCATCGACGCGGCGCAGCCACCCTCGGCCATCACCGTGTGGGCCTTGCCGAACAGCGATTTGCACACCACGGCGACCTTCAGGCCGCGCTCCCGCGCCTCGATCACCGCTCGCAAACCCGCGCCGCCGGCACCGATCACGACGACGTCGTACTGGTGCCGTTCGAGTTCCGCCATCAAGTAACTCCCACTACCAGGTTGTGAATGTGTATGTCAGCCGATGAATCTCAGGTCCGAGATGGTGCCGCTGGCGACGAGCATGACGTAGAAGTCGGTCAACACCAGCGTCCCGAGGGTGATCCACGCGAACTGCATGTGCCGGGTGTTGAGCTTGCTCACCTGCGTCCAGATCCAGTAGCGGATCGGATGTTTCGAGAAGTGCTTGAGGCGGCCACCGGTGACGTGGCGGCACGAGTGACACGAGATCGTGTAGGTCCACAGCAGGATCACGTTGACGAGGAGGATGACGTTCCCGAGGCCGAAGCCGAATCCGCTGGGGGAGTGGAACGCCAGGATCGCGTCCCAGGTGTTGATCAGCGAGATGAGCACCGCGATGTAGAAGAAGTAGCGGTGCAGGTTCTGCATGATCAGGGGCA
Organism: Mycobacterium sp. IS-1742; assembly: GCF_001500125.1. Classification (GTDB taxonomy): domain Bacteria; phylum Actinomycetota; class Actinomycetes; order Mycobacteriales; family Mycobacteriaceae; genus Mycobacterium. The sequence goes on from NZ_LQIV01000041.1 coordinate 107,015, forward strand.
GCTTGGTCTCCCCGGTGTACTTCGAATGTGGTTCGGCCACAGCGCATCCCGGCGGGGACTGCCACACCGACCGGTAGTAGGCCTTGCGGTAGTAGTAGCAGGTCAGCCGGAACAGCAGCAGGAACGGCAGCGAGAACGCCGCGTACGGCAACCACCACACGTCGGGCAGGACCTGGCCGAAGTGGCTGGCCTCCGGGATGCACCCCTTGCTGACGCACGGCGAGTAGAACGGCGTCAGGTAGTGGTAGTCGGCCACCCAGTAGGCGCTGCCCCAGAACGCACGCACCGTCGCGTAGACGACGAACGCGGCGAGTCCGAGGTTGGTCAGCAACGATGGCACCCACCAGCGGTCGGTGCGCAAGGTCCGTTCGGGGATCTTGGCGCGTCCGGCGGAGTGGACGCCGGTGCCCTCGCGGTCTGCGGTCGGTGCGCTCACGGTTGCCTTTCGTGAATGGGTGGGGCGGGCATGCGGTCACCCGCGGTCGGCGCTCTCACGCCGGTGGCGGTGCGGGCGGCGGTACCGCCCGCGACCGGTCAGCGGGTGCCGCCGAGGCCCGCGTCGTCGACACCGCGCCAGAACTCGGTGTCGTACTGGGTGTCGGGGATCGGGATCTTCTCGCCGACATGGTGATGCCGGGTCAACCCACGGCCGAGTTCGAGTTCCTCGGCATCGATGTCGAGACGGTCGATGTCGTTGAGGATGCGTTCGGCGTCGTTGACGATGCGGCGCATCGCCGGGGAGTCGCCGTACTGGGACGCCAGCGCGGTGACGCAGCGTCGTAGGCCGCCGATGAGTTCGTGCAGTTCGGCGAAACCGGTCGTGGTGGACAAGTGACCTCCTTGGGCTGAAGGGTGTCGTGAATCACAGTACGCAACCGATGCTAGCCACATCACACACTTAAGAGTGAGACAGATCACGTCTGGGGCGGCAGGATGAGCCCGTGTCCAACCACGATTCGAAGCGGCTCGCCGATGATCTGCTCGCCCTCCACCAGCCCGGTCATCCCGTTATCCTGCCCACCGTCTGGGATGCGTGGTCGGCCGGCCTCGCCGTCGGCGCGGGGTTCGCGGCGCTGACCGTCGGCAGCCATCCCGTGGCCGATTCGGTCGGCCGCGCCGACAACGAGGGCATGACGTTCGACGAGTTGCTCACCCGGGTCGCGCAGATCACCGGGGCCGTCGACGTGCCGGTGTCGGTGGACATCGAATCCGGGTACGGCGAGGCGCCGGCCCGGCTGGTCGAGGGGCTCCTCGGCGTCGGTGCGGTGGGGCTCAACATCGAGGACACCGTGCACAGCGAGGGCGGCCGGTTGCGGTCGTCCGGTGAGCACGCCGAACTGGTCGGGGCGCTGCGCGCCGCCGCCGACGAGGCCGGCGTACACGTGGTGGTCAACGCCCGCACGGATCTGTTTCTGCGCAAGGACGGTGACGAGGCCGACCGGGTGGACCGGGCCATCGCGCGCCTGACCGAGGCCGCAGAGGCGGGCGCCGACGTGCTGTACCCGGTGGGGCGCCACGATCCCGACACGCAGCGCCGACTGACCTCCGAACTGCCGCGGCCGGTCAACGCGATCGGGGTGCCGGATCAGGACGATCCGGCGTCGTTCGGCCCGCTGGGGGTGGCGCGGGTCAGCTTCGGCCCGTTCCTGCAGGCGGCGCTGGCCACGCGGGCGAGTGAACTGCTCGCCCGATGGAAGTAGCCGCCCGAGACAGCAGTCAGGGTCGTCAATCACCTGGATTGACGACCCTGACTTCATTCTCGGCGCCGCAGGGGCGTCGAGGCGCTACTTGTTCTCGATCGCGATGCGCTGCGGCTGGGCACCGGCGTAGGCGCCGGCCACCCGGACGGTCAGCACGCCCGCGTCGTAGGACGCCGAGACGACGTCGCCGGTGACGTGCTGCGGAAGCCGGAACGACCGCCGGAACGACCCGTACCGCATCTCGCGAAGCGTCCGGCCGTCCTTCTCCTCGCTGCGCTCGTCGCGCCGCTCGCCGTGGATGACCAGTTGGCCGCTGTCGACCTCGACGGTGACGTCCTTGTCAACGTCCACGCCGGGCAGTTCGACCCGTACCACCGCGTCGTCACCGTCCTTGGCGATCTCAGCGGCGGGGTTGAAGCCCGGGGCCGCACCGGCGAACACGTCGTCGGCTGCCGGACCGAAGAAGTCCCGGACCCAGCGATCCAGATCCCACGCGGGTCGCACCCGCAAAGCCACGTTGCTCATGTGCTGTACTCCTTGTTGCCTGTGACCGGCCCTGCACCGATCCGCTGCCCTGTAGAACTTGAGTCGAGTCCGCTCATGTTCCAGGCCCGTGTTCGCCGACGGCGAACGCGTCTCACAAGTGCTCCGGCAACCACGTGAGCACACCGTGATGGGGCCTTCACACAAGGCGACATCGCGGCAATATCGACTTCCTAGCCTTGCGCCCATGCCGTCAACGAAGAACGTCGTGGTCGTGGGCCACGGCATGGTCGGGCACCGGTTCGTCGAGGCGCTGCGCGCGCGCGACGATGCGGGCGCCTGGCGGATCACCGTGCTCGCCGAGGAAACCGACGCCGCCTACGACCGGGTGGGTCTGACCGGATACACCGAGCACTGGGACCGCGCATTGCTGGCGCTCGCCGGCAACGACTACGCCGGCGACGACCTCGTGGACCTGCGCCTGGGGCAGCGGGTCACCTCGATCGACCGAGAAGCCCGCACGGTGCGGACCGCCGACGGCACCACGGTCGGCTACGACGCGCTGGTGCTGGCCACCGGTTCGTACGCCTTCGTGCCACCGGTGCCCGGTCGCGACCTGCCCGCCTGTCACGTCTACCGCACGTTCGACGACCCCGACGCGATCCGTGCCGACGCCGCGCGGGCACGCGCGGCGGGCCGTGCCCCGGTGGGTGTCGTCATCGGGGGTGGCCTGCTCGGACTGGAGGCCGCGAACGCGCTGCGCGGATTCGGACTGACCGCCCACGTGGTGGAGCGCTCGCCGCGCCTGATGTCCCAGCAGCTCGACGACGCGGGCGGCGCACTGCTCGGCCGGATGATCACCGACCTCGGCATCGAGGTCCATCTCGGGGTCAGCACCGAGGCGATCACACCGGCGCAGCGCAACCGCCCGCTGCGGCGCTCCGAGGACGACGACTCCCTGCGGGTGGTGCTGGGCGACGGGTCGTTCGTCGACGCCGGCCTCGTGGTCTTCGCCGCCGGGGTCCGGCCGCGCGACGAACTGGCCAGGGAGGCGGGACTGCAGACCGCCGAACGCGGCGGCGTGCTCACCGACTTGAGTTGTGTGACAAGCGATCCGAATGTCTACGCGATCGGCGAGGTGGCTGCGATCGAGGGCCGTTGCTATGGGCTGGTGGGCCCGGGTTACACCAGCGCCGAGGTGGTGGCCGACCGGCTGCTCGGCGGGGCCGCGGAGTTCCCCGAGGCCGATATGTCGACCAAGCTCAAACTCCTCGGCGTGGACGTGGCCAGCTTCGGCGACGCGATGGGCCGCACTCCGGACTCCCTCGAGGTGGTGGTCAACGACCCGGTCAACCAGACCTACGCCAAGCTGGTGCTCTCCGACGACGCCAAGACGCTGCTCGGCGGGATCATGGTGGGTGACGCCTCGGCGTACGGCGTGCTGCGCCCGATGGTCGGCGAGCAACTGCCCGGCGACCCGATGGCGCTGATCGCCCCGGCCGGATCCGGCGGGGCGGACAACGGACTCGGCGTCGGTGCACTGCCTGCGGCGGCGCAGATCTGCTCGTGCAACAACGTCACGAAGGGGGACGTCACCGAGGCGATCGCAGGCGGCTGCTGCGACGTCGCGGGACTCAAGGCGTGCACGAAGGCCGGCACCTCCTGCGGGTCGTGTGTGCCACTGCTCAAGCAGCTGCTCGAAGCCGAGGGGGTCGAACAGTCGAAGGCGTTGTGCGAGCACTTCTCCCACTCGCGCGCCGAACTGTTCGAGATCGTCTCGGCCACGGAGATCCGCACCTTCTCCGGTCTGCTCGAGCGCTTCGGCACCGGAAAGGGTTGCGACATCTGCAAACCCACCGTCGCCTCGATCCTCGCCTCCACCAGTTCCGAGCACATCCTCGACGGCGAACAGGCCGCGCTGCAGGACTCCAACGACCACTTCCTGGCCAACATCCAACGCAACGGCAGCTATTCGGTGGTGCCGAGGGTGCCGGGCGGTGACATCACCCCCGAACAGCTGATCCTGATCGGTGAGATCGCCCGCGACTTCGACCTCTACACGAAGATCACCGGCGGCCAGCGGATCGACCTGTTCGGGGCCCGCGTCGACCAGCTTCCCGAGATCTGGCGCCGGTTGGTCGAGGGCGGGATGGAGTCGGGCCACGCCTACGGGAAGGCCCTGCGCACCGTGAAGAGCTGTGTCGGCAGCGACTGGTGCCGCTACGGCCAACAGGATTCGGTGCAGATGGCGATCAACCTCGAACTGCGCTACCGAGGACTGCGCGCCCCGCACAAGATCAAGATGGGCGTCTCGGGGTGCGCCCGCGAATGCGCCGAGGCGCGGGGCAAAGACGTCGGCGTCATCGCCACCGAACACGGTTGGAACCTTTACGTCGGCGGCAACGGCGGGATGACCCCCAAACACGCGCAGCTGCTCGCCGGCGACCTCGACGACGAGACGCTGATCCGCTACATCGACCGGTTCCTGATGTTCTACATCCGCACCGCCGATCGCCTCCAGCGCACCGCGCCGTGGGTCGAACAGCTCGGACTGGACCACCTGCGCGAAGTCGTCTGTGACGACTCCCTGGGTCTGGCAGACGAATTCGAGACGGCGATGGCGCGCCACGTCGATGGCTACTCGTGCGAGTGGAAGGGCGTGCTCGAGGACCCGGACAAGCTGTCGCGGTTCGTGTCCTTCGTCAACGCACCCGATGTGCCCGACCCGACCGTCGCCTTCACCGAGAACGCCGGCCGCAAGGTGCCCGTGCAGATCGGGATGCCCACTGTCCGACCGCTCCAGGAGACATCGTGACCCTGCTCGACGACCGCCATGAGCTCAACGGGCCGCCGGACACGGGATGGACCGTGGCCTGCCGTTACGACCACCTGATCCCGTGTCGGGGTGTCGGGGTGCTGCTGCCCGACGGCGCACAGGCCGCCTTGTTCCGCCTCGACGACGGGAGCCTGCACGCGATCGGGAACATCGACCCGTTCTCGGGTGCGGCCGTGATGTCGCGCGGCATCACCGGCGACCGGGGCGGCCGCGCCATCGTGCAGTCCCCGATCAAGAAGCAGGCGTTCGCCCTCGACGACGGCAGCTGCCTCGACGATCCGTCGGTGTCACTGCCGGTGTACCGGACGCGGCGAACCGCGGACGGTGTCGTCGAGATCGAGGGGTAGCGCTCAGGCGGCGCGCCGGTGCTCGACCGGGCTGCGGTGGGTGAGGGCCCGCACGGGCTGCCAGCGAAACATCCCGGCCCCCTGCGCGTAGGACAGGTGGCCGCCGAGGGCGCCGCCGACACTGATCGCGCCGAGCCCGAGCAGGCTGTACACCCGCGCGGCGCGGACCTTGTCCTTGCGGTAGGCGCGGTAGGCCAGACCGAAGAACGTCACGCCGGCCGCGTTGGACACCGCGTGCACCAGGCCGACGCGCTGCTGCCGCTTGTTGAGCAGGACATAGTCGGCCCACCCGGCCAGCACGGTGGGTGGTGTCGCGGCCAGGCCGACGCCGATCAGGCGACGCGCCGTGGCGACGTCCTTGAACACGACGTCGAAGACCACCGACGTCATCCAGGTGCCGATGGGCAGGGTGACCAAGAGCGGGTGGACGGGGTGGCCGAGCCAGGAGCCGCGCAGGACGCGGCCGAGGTGGGCGCCGTCGACGACCCGGCTCGCGATGTGGGCGCCGGCGCCGGCCGGTGCGTCGAGCGCCTTCACCTCTTCGACGCTCGCGAGGATGCGGTGGATGTTCATTCCGTGCAGATACCCCCTCCGCTGACGCCGAATCGGCGTTTGACGTGGCGCGATTAGGGTATGAAGGGACAATGACGGCGGGCGTCGAGCGCCTCGACGAGGTTCTCGAGCACTGCCTGCGCCACTCGAGCCGACGGGCGCAGGCGGATCTCCCGGGTGTGCTGGCCGGCCTCACGGCACTGGCGGTGTCCCATGTTCCCGGGGTCGATCATGCGAGCGTCACATTCCTGGGCGACGACGTCGCGATCCGGTGTCTGGCCGCCACGGACGGTCACCCGCTGGTGCTCGACAATCTTCAGCGCGGTTTCCCGGAGGGCCCCTGCTTCGATGCGGCGACCGCGCATAGGGTGGTCCGGGTCGACGACCTGACCGACGAATCCCGGTGGCCAGCTTTCACCGCCAAGGCGCTGGCCGCCACGCCGGTGCGCGCGATACTGGCCCTGCCGGTGTTCCGGGACGGCCGGGCGCCCGTGGCGCTGAACCTTTATGCGGACCGTGCGGGGGCGTTGGACGGCCACAGCGAGGCGTCCGGTGCGATCGTCGCCTCGCACGTCGCCGAGGCGATGACGGCGGCGCATCGATCCAGGACCCACGGCCGGTCGCCGCGGTCGACCGTGATCAATCAGGCCAAGACCCTGCTCATGCGGGACTTCGAGGTCGACGTCGCCCAGGCGTACGCGTTGCTGGTGAAAATGGCCAAGCAGCAGAACGATTCGATCGAGGCGGTGGCCCGGCAGGTGGTGGCCGCCGAGGGGCCGTCGGGCCCGAACTGACAGTTAGGCCGCGACCGGGATTCTCCCCGTGCGTCGGCCTGTTTGGCCATCGGGCGCGGGGGTACGCCGGACCTCATGACCGTGCGCGACGACCGACTCGAGGAGGCGCTCGAAGAATATGTGCGCCGCTATGCAAGGCGGGCCAAGGCGGATATGACGACGGCCCTGTCGGCGCTGACGAGGTTGGCGGTTGAGCACGCGGCGGGCGTCGACCACGCCGGCGTGACCTTGGTGACCGACGGTGACGTGATCCGGTGCCTGGCGTGCTCCGACGCCCACCCGCTGGTGTTGGACAACATCCAGCGTGGATGCGGGCAGGGACCGTGCCTGGACGCAGCCACCAGCGGACACCCGCTGGCAGTCGACGACCTGGCGTCGGAGAGTCGGTGGCCGTCCTTCACCAGCAGGGCGGTGACGAGTACGCCGGTGCGCGCAATGCTCACGGTCCCCGTGTTCCAGGACGGCGACACGCACGCTGCGCTCATTCTCTACGCCGATCACGTGGGGTCACTCGACGCTCGCGCCAAAGCCGTGGGTGAGACGGTCGCCGCCCGGATCGCGGAAGTGCTCACATCCGAGCGGAGCCGGGGTCTGTGGGTGTCGTCGCTGCACCCCGACGTGATCGCGGAGGCGAAAGCCCTGTTGATGCGACGGTTCAGTATCGATGTCGCACAGTCCTTCGCGATGTTGGTGAAATTGGCGAAACACCAGCATGTCTCGATCGAGAGGGTCGCCCGGGCACTGGTGTCCGGCGACGGTTAGGCCGCGACCGGGATCCTGGCCCGGCGGAATCGGCTCGCGATCAGCCGCACGAGGCCGGGGTGGGTACCCAGAGGGTCGGTGACGATGTCGGCGCCGCCGGAGCGCAATCGGTCCTGAAACAGGCCCTCGGACAACAGATACGACGCCACCACCACCCGCCGGGCACCGCGCCGCCGCGCCGCGGTGACCGCCTCGTCGATGCGCGGCCGGCCGGTGGCGGCGAACGCGAGGTCGACGCGCGCGCCGGTCACGGCGGACAGTAGTGCGGCGGTGGTGTGCAGGTCCCGCATCGCATGCGGATCCGAGGTGCCCGCCGCAGCGAGGATGACGGAATCGCCGGGCGCCCAGCCGGATTCGATGAGCCGGTCACCCAGTACCCGTGCCAGTTGCGGGTCGGGGCCCAGCGCGTCTGCGACCGTGACGTCCGGGTGGCCGCTGGCCGCGATGTGTGCCGGGATGTCACTGCGGACGTGGTAGCCGCGCGACAGGAACGCGGGCACCAGGACCGCCGGGCGGTCGCCGGTCGCGGCGAGCAGGTCGGCGGGGGAGGGTCCCAGCACGTCGACGAACGCGACGCCGACCGGCGTCCCGAGCACCTCCGCGACGCTGTCGGCGATGTCACCGATCAGCGCCACGCCACTGGCTTTGCGGGTGCCGTGGGCGACCATGACGTGTTCCACCGGGCTTCTCACAATGCCTCCGCGAGGTCGTCGTCGACGGTGAGCCGGTAACCGCGTTTGACGACGGTCGACACGATCTGCTTGTCGCCCAGTGCTGTTCGTAGCCGCAGGACTGCGGTTTCCACGGCGTGGGTGTCGGTGCCGCTGCCGGGCAGGGCGCCGAGCAGGTCGGTGCGCGACACCACCGCGCCCGGCCGGTGGGCGAGCGCACGGATCGTCGCCATCCCGGCCGGGGACAGCGATTTGACGACCCCGTCCACCAGCACGCAGGTCCCGCGGATCTCGAGCAGATGCCCCGCGACGCGCACGGTACGGGCCTGCAGCAGCGGCAGTTCGTCGGTGATGTGGCGGGCCAACGCCCCCAACCGCATGCGCTCGGGCGCCGACGTCGGGACCCCGAGCCGGACCAGCGGTCGGGCGGTGACCGGTCCGACGCACATCGCGTGGACGTTGGTGCGCAGCGCCGTCAGGACCCGGTCGGTGACACCCATCTCGGTGGCCCGCATGAGCACCGACGCCACCGCGGGTGCGGAGGTGAAGCTGACCGCGTCGAACTTCTCCTCCGCGATGCCGGCGACCAGCTGGTCGAACTCGCCGTTGCGGGGCGCAGGCCGCCAGCGGTACACCCGGATCGGCACCACATCGGCGCCCGCTGCGCGCAGCTCGTCGAGGAATTCCGGGAACGGATCCCAGTCGTCGGTCGCGCCGTGCAACTGGACCGCGATGCGCTGCCCGGCGATGCCGCCGTCGAGCAGGTACCGCAGCACCTCACGCGACGACTCCGAATCCGGTGACCACTCCTCGGGCAACCCGGCGGCCCGGAGCGCGCCGGTCGCCTTCGGCCCGCGGGACACGATGCGGGCCCGTTCGAGCGCCGTGGTCAGGTCGGCGGCGACGCCCCAGCCGTCGGCGGCGGCGATCCACCCGCGCAGCCCGATCCCGGTCGTCGCGACGACGATGTCGGGCGGGGTGTCGATCAGCGCCTGGGTGTTGGCGCGTAGTTCGTCGTCGTCGGGCAGTGGCACCATCTCGATCGCGGCCGCGCTGGTGACGGTGGCGCCGCGCCGGCGCAGCAGTGCGCTGAGCTCGTCGGCGCGGCGGGCGGAGGTCACCGCCACCCGGAATCCGGTGAGCGGTGCCCAGTCAGGCTCACTCATGTGTTCTGTGTATGCAGGTCGTGTTTCGCATCTGTTTCCGGCCCGTTGCCGGGCCATTGCCATAGCGGCGGTCGGTGTGGACAGGACGACGCCATTGTCGTCCTGTCCACGGATCCGGTGGTCACGTGTGCGCGAGGTCGGGCCGCGTTGCGCGGTCGACCGCGGCGTCGCCGCTCGGGCGGCGCACGTACATGACCCAGGTGACCGCGGAGGCCACCACGTAGAACACCGCGAAGATCCAGAACGCGGCGGTGGCCGAACCGCTCGACAGGTAGGACTGCCGCAGCGCGAGGTTGATGCCCACCCCGCCGAGGGCGCCGACGGCGCCGGCGAACCCGATCAGCGCCCCGCTCATGGCGCGCGACCAGGCGGCCCGCTGCTCCTCGGGGGCGTCCAGGGAGCGACTGCGCGCCTCGAAGATCGACGGGATCATCTTGTACACCGAGCCGTTGCCGATCCCCGAGAGCAGGAACAGGGCGATGAAGCCGACGACGTAACCGATCATCGTGGCGGCGGTGGCCGCGCCCGGGCTGCCGTCGTCGAGGGTGCTGACGGTGACCAGGACCCCGGCCGCCAGGATCATGCCCGCGAACACCGCCAGGGTGACGCGGCCGCCGCCGATCCGGTCGGCCAGCTTCCCGCCGTAGACCCGTGACAGAGAACCGAGCAGCGGTCCGACGAACGCGATCTGCGCGGCGTGCAGCGACGCCTCCGCGGGGCTCTGCCCGCCGGCGGCGAAGTTGATCTGCAGCACCTGGCCGAATGCGAATGCGAACCCGATGAACGAACCGAACGTGCCGATGTAGAGCAGCGAGATCACCCAGGTATCCCGCACGCGCAGAATGTCTTTCATCGCGGTGAAGTCGATCTTGTGCTGTTCGAGGTTGTCCATGTACAGCGCCGCGCCGATACCGGCGACGGCCAGGGCCACCAGGTAGACCGCGCACACCCAGTACGGCTGCCGGTTGCCCGCGGTGGCGATGACGAGCAGGCCGACCAGCTGGATCATCGGCACCCCGATGTTGCCGCCACCCGCGTTGAGGCCCAGCGCCCAGCCCTTGAGGCGCTGCGGATAGAAGGCGTTGATGTTCGTCATCGACGAGGCGAAGTTGCCGCCACCGAAGCCGGCCAACGCCGCGCATACCAGGTAGGGCCACAGTGGGAGACCGGGATTGGCGAGCAACACCATGGTGCCCACTGTCGGGATCAGCAGCACGAACGCCGAGAACACCGTCCAGTTGCGTCCGCCGAACCGGGCCGTGGCCAGCGTGTAGGGGATCCGCAGGCAGGCCCCGACGAGGGTGGCGGTGGCGCCGAGCAGGAACTTGTCGCCCGCGGAGAACCCGTAGACGGCCTCGGGCATGAACAGCACCATGACCGACCAGATGGACCAGACGGAGAAGCCGATGTGCTCGGCGGCCACCGACCAGATGAGGTTGCGGCGGGCGATGTACTTGTTTCCGGCCTCCCAGGCGGCCGTGTCCTCGGGATCCCAGTCGGTGATGCGGTGCGACATGGCGGCAACGGTAGGAAGGTTTCGTTACCCCGACGCTGCAGGCGATGACCCCGCCGTGAAATTCCGCTCACCTCGGTCGGCGCAGCGGTGTGAGATCACCAGACGTCGCCGTGGCGCCAGTCGCAGGTCAGTTCGGCGGTGGGGTCGAGCTCCGTGCCCCCGAGGGCCGCGCGGACCGGGTAGACGAACACCGACCCGTCGTCGTCGGGGGTGTGCACGCGCCCGTGCGGGGACAGGACCGACGTCGGCCCCCGCCACGGCGTCCATCCCCTGGCGCGGTACATCGGCTGGGCCATGGTCGACGTCGCGAGCGCGCCGAGTTGATAGGCGCCGCGCACCACCTGTTCGCAGGCGTCCATCACGGCGCTGCCGAGACCCTGCCTGCGCCAGTCCTCGCGCACGGCCACGGCCTCGATGTATCCGCAGCGCAGTGCGGCGTCGCCGTGGAGCAGCCGGCGCTGCACCACCGCGGCGTGGGCGATCAGCGCCCCGTGACTGCAGATCAGCGCGTGCATCCCGCCGAGCGCGTGCTCCCAGTCGTCGTCGGTGAAGTCACCGCCGAAGGCGTCGGTGACCATCCGGCGAGCGCCTTCGCGGGTCTCGTTGTCGAGATCCGCGGTGTGCACCAGCCGCGCGGTGTGGATCACCCCGTGAGCGCGACCCTCGTGGACCAGCTGCGGCAGCACACCTCGGTTGTACCAGCGCGCCGCCGCCGCCACAACGGCCCGGTCACGTGATCGACCAGAACTCGAGCAGCGTCCGTATGGTCGCCGTCAGCGGCAGCGGTTGGTCCAGCATCGGATGATGCCCTGCCTCCGCCAGTTCGACGAAGGGTCCGCGCAGCTGCAGGATGTCGCGGATCCGTTCGGCCATCGGCGGGGGCACGAGGCCGTTCTCGCACCGCAGATATCCCACCCGGCAGGGGACTCGGGTGAAGGTGTCCTCGACGATCTCCCGTTCGGCCGGGGTCTGCTCGAGCAGCTCGCCCCCGAAGATCTCGGGGTCGAACTTCCACACCCACCCGGTGTCGGTGTGACGGACGGACTGCCTGGCGATGTGGTCGGCGATGTAGGGCAGCGTCACGTCCTGTGCCGGAACCGCTTTGAAGCGCGCGAGGATCTCCTTCTCCGTGCGGTAGCCCGGACTGTCCCGCCTGCGGCTGCGCAGCCGGTTCTCCTCGGGAGCGCGTTCGCGCAGGGGCGAGTCGACGACCAGCATGCTGTCGATCTGCGTGCCGTACCGGGTGGCCGCGGCGGCGGTCACCCAGCGCCGCCCATGCTGTGGCCGACGATGGTCGGCCGCGCCGACGATCCCGAGACCTGCGCCGCGGCGAGCACCTCCCGTGCCCAGACGGACACCGCGTAGCTCGCCCGGGTGCCGCTGTCGCCGTGGCCGCTCAGGTCGGGCGCGACCACCGTGTGGGTGCGGGTGAAGAACGGCGCGATGTGATCCCACCACCCGGAGTGGGCGCCGCCACCGTGGACGAGGACCAGCGGCGGTTTTCCCGGCTCTCCCCACGAGCGCACCCGGATGGGGCAGCCTTCGACCTCGATCGTGTGATGGTGTGGCTGCTGGCTCAACGCCGTCGTGAACCAGTCCGGCACGGCCGTCGACGGAGACGAGAGCGAGGACTCTCCGCGGCGGAACAGGCGATTCACCTCGCCATTCTGCAACAACTCCCTACGCGAAGGGTTTCCGCGGCCGTGACCAGTGCAGCCGCACGGTCTGGCCCGGGCGGGCCTGCGAGGCCCTGTCGATGTCGTCGTCGACCACGACACCGATCACCGGATATCCGCCGGTGACCGGATGGTCCGGACCGAGGATGACCGGCAATCCGTTGGGCGGCACCTGGATCGCCCCGCGCGTGGCGCCTTCGCTGGGCAGCTGCCGGTCGGACCACCGGTAGTCCAGCGGCATGCCGACCAACCGCGTACCGACCCGGTCGCTGCGGGTGGTGACCTGCCAGTTGGTGCGCACCAGGATGTCCGGGTCGACGAACCAGTCGTCGCGCGGACCGGGCACCACCATGAGCTCGAGGACGTCGTCGTCGAGCGCCGCCACGGGCGCCTGGTCGAGTTCGGGGAAGTCCTCGGTGTGGTGGCCGACGGGCAGCACGTCACCGGGTTTGAGCGGTTGCGGTCCGATCGCCGACATCACGTCGTAGCTGCGTGACCCGAGCACCGGCGCCACGTCGAACCCGCCCCGCACCGCCAGGTAGCTGCGCAGGCCGGAGTACGGAACCCCCAGCGAGATCACGTCGCCGTCGTGGGCGTAGTGGATGCTGTTGGTGCCGAACGGCTTTCCGTTGACAGCTGGGTCCGCGTCCGCGCCGGTCACGGCGACCGCGACGTCACCGCCCCGGACGCGGGCGGTGAAGCCACCGAACATCACCTCGACCGTCGCCCGGTCACCGGGGTTGGCGACCAGCCGGTTGGCCAGCGCGTGGGCGCGGCGGTCGGCCGCGCCCGAGCGGGTGACGCCCATGTGCGCGAGCCCCGGCCGGCCTAGGTCTTCGACCAGCGCGAGCGGGCCCGTCTTGAGAACCTCCAGAGTCGTCATCGTCGCCTCCTCATCCGACCGTGCTCATCAGACGCTGCGGAACTCGACCCACATGCCCGGGGTGAGTAGCGCGGGGTTCTCGCGGTCGACGTCCCACAGCGTGGCGTCGGTGTGTCCGATCAACTGCCACCCGCCGGGCGATTCGCGCGGATACACCCCGCTGTACTCGCCGGCGAGCCCGACCGAACCGGCGGGCACCTTCGTACGCGGTTCGGCACGGCGCGGGACGTGCAGCCGTTCGTCACCGCCGACGAGGTAGGCGAATCCCGGTGCGAAACCCCCGAATCCGACCCGCCACCACGTGCCGGTGTGGGCGGCCACCACCTGTTCGGCCGTCAGCCCGGTCAGGCGGGCGACGTCGTCGAGGTCGGCGCCGTCGTAGACGACATCGATCACGGCGTCGGCGCGGTCCGGTGGGTTCGCGGACTCCGCCACCGCGCCGCGATCGACGCGCAGGGCGGCCAGCCGTTGCCGGGTAGGCGCCTGGTATCGCGGGCCGTCGACTTTGACCAGGACGGTGCGGGAGGCGGGCACGATATCGATGACGCCGGGCAGTCCGGCCTCGCGGACGGCGTCGGTCCACACCAATACTTCGGCGGTGCTGCCGAACTCGAGGAGCAGTGCCCGGTCGCCGTAGTCGAGCACTCTGGCCAGAACCATCGAGTCCATCACATCCGGTGCTGCGGTCATACCCAAAGCTACCGCTGGGTAACGTCGGCGTCCGCTGACTGAGAAGGTTTCCCAGAGGTGTTTTAGGAAGCGCTCAGACCGCGGGTTCGTACGTGGGTTCGCGACGCTTGATGGTGGCGATCACCCGGTAGGTCACCGGCAGCATCGCCGCCTCGATCACGGTCTTGTAGACCCAGCCGAGTGCCGCGTAGACGGCGAACGAGCCCATGTTGCCGAAGCCGATGATCGGTGCGGCGATCGCGCAGAAGACGAGGGTGTCGGCGAACTGACCCACCACGGTCGACCCGAGCAACCGCGCCCACAGGTGCTGTTCCTTGGTGCGCTGTTTGATCCGGACGACCACCCAGGCGTTGACCAGCTGACCGACCAGGAAGCCGGACAGCCCCGCGACGGCGAGCCCGGTGATCGCCGCGACGGTGGTGGCGAGCGCCTCCTGGTTCGCGTAGTCCGGCGCGCCGGGCAGGTGCACGGTCGTCCACAGCACGAGGACGGCGAGCGCCTGCATGGCGAACCCGATGAACACCGCCCGCCGCGCGGCGCGGAAACCGTAGACCTCGCTGAGCACGTCACCGATCACGTAGGTGAGGGGGAAGACCAGGAAGCCGCCGTCGGTGAGCAGCGGCCCGAACGCCACCCCCTTGGTGGCCGCGACGTTGGAGATCAGCACCAGGCCGGTGAACACGGCGACCAGCGTGGGGTAGTAGGCCGAACCGATGGTCGCGGAACCGCGGTGAGCTGTCGGCGCGACGGTCATCGGCACATTGTGTCAGGCCAGGATCTGCGCCAGCAGCGGCGGCAGCCGGTCGGCGACCAGCGGATAGGACAGCGGTGAGGCGAAAGCGATCGCTCCGGCGAGTTCCTTGTCGGTGAAGATGGTGCGCCCACCCGCGACGGCCTTCAGTCCCGCGATGGCCGGGTCGGCGAGCAGCGCGCCCTGTTCCTGTTCGTTCTCGGTCGTCCAGATGAGGACGTCGGCGGCGTCGAGCACCGCGGCCATCCGGTCGCGTGGGATCAGCGGGCCGCCCGGGTCGGCGACGGTGAACCCCATCTGGGTGAGGAAGTCGGTGCGCCAACCGGGCGGCACGGCCTGGACGCTGTCGCGGTGGAGCGGGCCGCGCACCAGCAGGGCCTTCTTGCCGGCGAACTGCGGATTGGCCGATGCCGCGGTGGTGAACCTCTCGTCGACGCGGGCGATGAGCGCCGCCATCTCGTCGGCCTTGAACACCGCCTGGCCGATGATCGTCGCCTGGTCCTTCCACGGCCCGAAGAACGCGGCGGACCCGCTCTGCGCCACGGTCGGCGCGATCTCCGACAGCGTCGTGTAGGTGTCGGCGTCCAGACCGGCGTTGGTGGCGACGATCAGGTCGGGGTTCAGCGCGCGAATCGCCTCGATCTGGATACCGTCGCCGAGGCTGAGCACAGTCGGCTGCGCGGGCCCGAGTTGGCTTCGCGCCCAGGGCCATACGCCGTACGGCTCGCCGCCGAACCAATCGGTGACGGCGATCGGGACGACCCCGACGGCCAGCAGGTCGTCCTGTTCGGTGAGCCCGGCGCTGACGACCCGGGTCGGCGGCCCGGGGATGCGGGTCTCGCCGAATGCGTGGGCGACGGTGACGGAGCCGTCCTTGGCGACGGTGCCCGTCTCGTCGCCGCCGCAGCCGGCGAGCGCGGTCGAACCGGCGAGCGTGGCGGTCATGGCCAGGAATGTGCGCCGCGACCAGGCAGATGACACGCGGCGAGCGTAACCGCTAACCCACCTCGAAGCCGCTGAACAACACGAGCGCGAGACCGAGTGCCACCACGATGTTGACGACGGTGGCCGA
The DNA here is from genome assembly GCF_001500125.1 of Mycobacterium sp. IS-1742. Lineage (GTDB taxonomy): Bacteria > Actinomycetota > Actinomycetes > Mycobacteriales > Mycobacteriaceae > Mycobacterium. Next base: position 122,914 of record NZ_LQIV01000041.1, read on the forward strand.
AGCGAACACCGCGACCGGGCGCCAACCCGCCTCGCGCAGGCCGCGCAGGGAGAACTCCAGTCCGATCGCGACGAACGCGAAAATCAGGAACCACGTCCGCAGGTCGTTGACCGTGGTGATGGTGGCCTTGTCGCCGCCCCACTGCAGGTACAGGGTGCCGATGATCGACGCGGCGATGAAGCCCAGCACGAATTTGGGGAACCGAGCCCAGAACTGCCCGACGGTCGGCCTGGCCGACTCAGCGCTGCGGCGTTCCACCTTGAGGGCGAAGTACGCGGTCAGCGCGATCGCGACGATGCCGATCAGCGCGTTCTGCGTGGTCTTGACGATGGTGGCGATCTGCAGGGCGTCCTCACCGGCGAGCGCCCCGGAGGCGGCGACGGCGGCGGTGGTGTCGATGTTGCCGCCGATCCACGCGCCGGCCACGGCATCGGGCAGGCCGAACACCCGGGCCAGCCAGGGCAGCAGGAAGATCGAGGGCAGCGCGAAGGCGATGACCAACGACGCGGCGTAGGCCAGCTGCTCACGCTTGGCCTGAACCGCCCCTGCCGCGGCGATGGCCGCACTCACCCCGCAGATGGACACCGCCGAGGCGAGCAGCGCGCGCAGTTTGTCCTCGAGTCCGAGGCGGCCGCCGAGCCACCAGGTGAACCCGAAGACGATGGAGATCAGCAGCAGCGCCTGCACGATCGCCGGTCCGGCCGCGGTGACGAGGACCTTGAGGTTGATCGACGCGCCGAGCAGCACCAGCCCGGTCTTGATGAAGAACTCGGTGCGAAAGCCGCCCGCCAGGGCGTCACGCAACGCGAGGCGGCTCAGCACCACGTTGCCCAACAGGCCCAAAGCGATGGCGTAGACCGGGAATTCGATGGATTTCGCGACGCCCTCGAAGGACGTGCCATCGGCCCACCGGGGCACCTGGGATTCGAGGAAGCGGGTGGCCGCGCCGAGCGCCAGCACGACCGCCACCCCGGCGACGGCGTACCCGATCCCGCTCGAGCGGCGCTCTTCGGTGGTCTGCTCGGTCACGGGATCACGCTGCCCGGGATGGCGCCGACGAGCACGAGCGCGAGCAGGGTGAGGCCGACGATCACGGCCAGCCAATCCTCGTTCATGGGTGCGCAACGTACCGGCGCCCGCAGGTGCGGGCACCGGTTGCGCTCAGCGTGAGGCCAAAGTCAGGAGTGGGCGAGCTTCTTGTTGACCAGCCTGGTCAGCCAGGCCGGCGAGAAGCGGGCGCCGGTGGCGAGCACCTTGGACTGCGCACCGACGGGGAAGTGCACCTGGTGCAGCGCGCGGCGCAGCGCCGGGGGTTCGACGGCGGCGACGATGGCATCGGCGATGTCCTGGGCGGTCAGTCGGATGCCCAGGGAGTCGGTGGTGCCGGTCTTGATGTCGTCGGTCATCGCCGTCTGGACGTACAGCGGCCACATCGCGATCACCCGGATGCCATACCGGCTCCACTCCAGGTCGAGGGCCTCGGTGATACCGCGGACGAAGAACTTGGTGGCGCTGTAGTTGGCGAGTTCGGCCTGACCGTAGATCGCGCTGGCCGAGGCGAGGTTGACGACGACCGCCCCGGGGGTGTTGCGCAGGTGGGGGAACGCGGCGTACAGACCGTTGACCACCCCCTTGGCGTTGATGTCGATCTCCTTGAGGTGCCCGGTGAGGTCGAGTTCCTCGAATCGGCCGGCCCGCAGGATCCCGGCGTTGTTGATCAGGACGTCGAGGCGGCCACCGGTGGCCTGGGTGAACTCCTCGATGCGTCGGCTCATCTCGTCGCTGTCGGTGACGTCGAGGTGACCGGTGAGGACGGTGGTCTGCACCCGGTCCAGTTCTTCGGTGAGCGTCTTGAGTCCGACCTCGTCGATGTCGAACGCTCCGACGGTGTAGCCCTTACGGGCGAAGGCGATCGCGGTCTTGCGGCCGATGCCGGCGGCGGCGCCGGTGATGAACACGGTTTTCGGGGTGCGCATAAGACATAGTCACCCATCCGCGGGTTTCGCAAACGTGATCGGGCCGCAGCAAACGAGACCGTAATAGGTGTTGGAATATCCAACCACGTCATTATTTGCGGGTATTCCTGCGACGGACGCGTCGCATGTGCCTGCTGTGACGGGCGTGACGGAGCTGATATGGCCAATGAGCCACGAATGGCCTGGAACTCCCCCTCGCGGCGCTAGGGAGAACGACCGCTCGGGAGAGCCCCAGGCCTGCGCCCAGGCTACGCTCAGAATTCGCTGGAGGACAGATTTCCGGGAATCCGTCATCGCGGAATCACGGAACTCATCCGAGAGCGATGGTGACGCCGAGAGCGATCATGATCATTGCGATCAGGGCGTCGAGGACTCGCCACGTCGACGGTGTCGAGAACAGGCCGCCGAGGCGGCGCGCGCCGAAGCCGAGGCCGGTGAACCAGACGGCGCTCGCCGTGACGGCACCGATACCGAAGAGCCAGCGGTCGTCGCGGTGCTCGTTGGCCAGGGCGCCGAGCAGCACGACCGTGTCGAGATAGACGTGCGGGTTGAGCCACGTGAGTGCGGCGCAGGTGACGAGGACACCGACGAGGCGGGCCGGGCCGTCCTCGGAGGGCATGAGCGCCGACGGCCGCACGGCGCGTCGCGCCGCGAGCAGACCGTAGCCGATCAGGAACGCGGCCCCGCCGAGCCGCGCGAGGTCCAGCACGCCGGGGTGGGCGGTGACGAGGGCGCCGAAGCCCGCGATCCCGGCACCGATCAGCAGGATGTCGGACACCGTGCACACCGCGACGACGGCGCCGACGTGCTCACCGCGGACGCCCTGGCGCAGCACGAACGCGTTCTGCGCGCCGATCGCCGCGATCAGCGTGAGCGACGACAGGAAACCGAAGACGACGGGGGAGGTCACGCCTTCGACGGTAGGCAGAGTGTGCGTTCAGTACAGCTAAAGATTCTGAAGATGGATTAGTAAAGTTAATGCGACGGGCCGTTCACGTGTGGAGGATCTCGTTGCCCTCCGGATCGCGGTCCGGCAGGTCGGCGCCGTCGACCACCAGGTGCAGGCGGTTGCGCAGGGTCTTGGGCTCGTCGACCCGAACGAACTCCACCCAGAACCGCGAGTCCTGACGCAACGACGCGTACACCGGGTGTTCCCGGGTGACGGGCAGTCCGGTCGGTCCGGACCAGAACCGGGCCAGCGCAGACGGGTCGAGGGCGTCGAACACCACCGCCGCGATCGGACCGACCCCCTGGTACTCCTCGCGGGGTTCGAGCACGCAGAACTCGTTGCCGCCGGGATCGGAGAGCACCACCCACGGCACGTCGCCCTGGCCGATGTCGAGAGGCGCAGCGCCGAGCGATCGAGCCTGACGCACCAGTTCGGCCTGGTGGTCGGCGGATGTCGAGGCGAGATCGAGGTGCAGCCGGTTCTTGACCCGCTTCGGCTCGTCGACCTCCGCGAACCGCAACCGCACGCCGTCGTCGAGGTGGACCGCGCCGTCGCCGACCGAGGGCAGCTGCAACAGCTCCGACCAGAACGTCACCAGCGGCGAGGGATCTGTCGACTCGACCAGGATCTCCCGGATACGGCTCGGCATGGTGCACAACCTATCCCGATGGGCGGGACGGGAGATGTGCCCCCGCTCACTGCGGTGTCACTGTTTCCCTTCGAGCCACCGGGGGTGGCGGGGACTAGGAGTGACGTTGGTGAACCGGGCAGATCTGGACCGTCCGCTGGAGGCGGTCGGCGGTCTGTTCGGGATGACCGTCGATGCGGTGAAGTTCGCGTTCAGGAGGCCGTTCCAGGCCAGGGAATTCCTCGAGCAGTCGTGGTTCGTCGCGCGGGTGTCGCTCGCGCCGACCCTGCTGGTCGCGATCCCGTTCACGGTGCTGGTCAGCTTCACGCTGAACATCCTCCTTCGTGAACTCGGTGCCGCCGACCTGTCCGGCGCAGGTGCCGCATTCGGCGCGGTCACCCAGGTGGGTCCGCTCGTCACGGTGCTGATCGTGGCCGGCGCAGGCGCGACCGCGATGTGCGCCGACCTCGGTTCGCGCACCATCCGCGAGGAGATCGAGGCGATGGAGGTGCTGGGCATCAATCCCGTTGCGCGCCTGGTGACCCCGCGCATGCTGGCTTCGGGCCTGGTGGCGCTGCTGCTCAACAGCCTGGTCGTCATCATCGGCATCATCGGCGGCTACGTCTTCTCGGTGTTCGTGCAGGGCGTCAACCCCGGCGCCTTCGCCGCGGGCATCACCCTGTTGACCGGTATCGGCGAGATGGTCATCTCCTGTGTGAAGGCCGCGCTGTTCGGGCTGATCGCCGGTCTGGTCGCGTGTTACCGAGGGTTGACGATCAACGGCGGCGGCGCCAAGGCCGTGGGCAACGCGGTCAACGAGACGGTGGTGTACGCCTTCATGGCGCTGTTCGTGATCAACGTGGTCGTGACCGCGATCGGTATCCGGATGACGACGGGCTAGCCGATGGGTGCACTCAGCACGCTGGGAGCGGCCTATCCCCGCGCCGTGCGGCAGTTCACGAAGCCGGCCAGTTCGGTCGGCCGCCTCGGCGACCACGTCCTGTTCTACGGCCGCGCCCTGGCAGGGACACCACATGCCGCCGTGCACTACCGCAAGGAGGTCATCCGGCTGATCGCCGAGATCAGCATGGGGGCAGGAACATTGGCGATGATCGGCGGTACCGTCGTCATCGTCGGGTTCCTCACGCTCGCGGCGGGCGGCACACTGGCGGTGCAGGGATACAGCTCGCTGGGCGACATCGGCATCGAGGCGCTCACCGGATTCCTCGCCGCGTTCATCAACGTGCGCATCTCCGCACCCGTCGTCGCCGGAATCGGCCTGGCCGCCACCTTCGGCGCCGGTGTCACCGCCCAACTCGGGGCCATGCGCATCAACGAGGAGATCGACGCGCTCGAGACCATGGGCATCCGCCCCATCGAGTACCTGGTGAGCACCCGCATCATCGCGGGGATGATCGCGATCACGCCGCTCTACTCGGTCGCGGTGATCCTGTCGTTCCTGGCATCGCAGTTCACCACCGTGATGCTGTTCGGCCAGTCCGGCGGGCTCTACGACCACTACTTCAACACCTTCCTCAACCCCGTCGACCTGCTGTGGTCGTTCCTGCAGGCGATCCTGATGGCGCTCACGGTGTTGTTCATCCACACCTACTTCGGCTATTTCGCCACCGGCGGACCGGCCGGCGTCGGGGTGGCCGTCGGCAACGCGGTCCGCACCTCGCTGGTCGTCGTCGTGGCGGTCACGCTGCTGATCTCGCTGTCCGTGTACGGCTCCAACGGCAACTTCAACCTGTCCGGATAGGCGTGGGATGGCGATGAAGTCGATTTCCGCACGGAACGTGGCGGGCACGCTCACCGTGGTGGCCATCGCCGCGATCGTGGCGCTGGCGGTGGGGCTGTTCAACGGGACGTTCACCAGAAGCGCGACGGTCACGGTCGTCTCCGACCGCGTCGGCCTGGTGATGAGTCCCGACGCCAAGGTCAAACTCCACGGCGCCCAGGTCGGCAGGGTGGCCGCCATCGAGGCGTTGCCCGACGGCCGGGCGGCCATCCGGCTCGCGATGGACCCGTCCCAGCTCGGGATCATTCCGTCCAACGTCCTGGTCGACATCGGCTCGACCACGGTATTCGGCTCCAAGGCAGTGGAGTTGGTGCCCCCGGCCGACCCCTCACCCGAGCCGTTGCGCGCCGGCCAGGTCCTCGACGCCGGACACGTCACCGTCGAGATCAACACGGTCTTCGAACAACTCGTGGCCGTGCTGGCGAAGGTCGAACCGGCCAGACTCAACGAGACGCTGGGCGCGCTGTCGCAGGGGCTCGCCGGACGCGGTGAGAAGTTCGGTCGGACACTGGCCGACCTGGACACCCTGCTCGCCGACCTCGATCCCAGCATGGACAACCTCAGCCGCGACATCGCCGTCGCGCCGCAGGTTCTCGACGCCTACGCCGACGCCGCCGCCGACCTGCTCACCACCGCGGACAACGTCTCCCGGATCAGCGACACGCTGGTGGAGAAGCGCAACGACCTCGACGCCCTGTTGGTCAGCGCCATCGGACTCGCCGACGTCGGCAACGACGTCGTGGCGACGAACCGGGGGGCGCTCACCGACGTCATGCGCCTGCTGGTGCCCACGACGGATCTGACCAACCAGTATCACACCGCACTCAACTGCGGCCTCGCAGGCATGCTTCCGCTGGCCATGGCCCCGCCACCTCCGGTTCCCGGTGTGCTGCTGCTGGATTCGTTCGTTCTGGGCACCGAGCGCTATCGGTACCCGCAGAATCTGCCGAAGGTGGCGGCGCGCGGCGGTCCGCAGTGTGTGGGTCTGCCCGACGTGGGATACGAGACCCGCGCGCCCTACGTCGTCTCCGACATCGATGCCAACCCAGCGCAATACGGCAACCAGGGCATCCTGCTGAACTCCGAAGGGCTCAAGCAGATGCTGTTCGGACCCCTCGACGGACCGCCCCGCAACACGTCGCAGATCGGCCAGCCGGGATGAGGCGGCTGGGCCCCACGCTGGCCAAATTCAGTGTGTTCGCCGCGGTGATGGTGCTGTTCACCGCAGCGCTGTTCGCGATCTTCGGGCAGTACCGCGCCGGGTCGGCGCACACGTACTCCGCGGTGTTCGCCGACGCGTCGAGTGTGAAACCCGGTGACTCCGTGCGGATCGCGGGAATCCGGGTCGGCACGGTCAACGGGGTGTCGCTGCAACCGGACAACACGGTGGTGGTGGACTTCGACGCAGGCAGCGACGTCGTGCTGACCACCGGGACGAAGGTGGCCGTCCGCTACCTCAACCTCGTCGGCGACCGTTACCTGGAACTCGTCGACGGACCCGGATCGACGAAGATTCAACCCGCCGGTTCGCGGATCCCCCAGGACCGCACCGAACCCGCACTCGATCTGGACCTCCTGCTCGGCGGCCTCAAACCGGTCATCAGGGGGCTCGATCCCGAAGACGTCAACGCGCTGACCCACTCGCTCATCCAGATCCTGCAGGGCAACAGCAACGACGTCGAGTCCCTGTTCGCCAAGACCTCGTCGTTCACCAACGCCATCGCCGCCAACGGCGAGACGGTCCGTCAGATGATCGACAACCTCAACACCGTGGTCGCGACGATGTCGCGGGACGGCGACCAGTTCTCCGGCGCCGTCGCCCGTCTCGAGGAACTCGTCACCGGGCTCGCCCAGGACCGCGATCCGATCGGTGCCGCCATCGAATCCCTCGACAACGGCACCGCGTCGCTGGCCGACCTCATGACCGAGGCCCGGCCGCCGCTGGCCGGATCGATCGACCAGCTCAACCGGGTCGCGCCGCTGCTCGAGAAGGACAAGGAGCTGCTCGACATCTCGCTGCAGAAGGCCCCGGGCAACTATCGCAAACTGGTGCGCCTCGGCGCCTACGGCAGCTGGCTCAACCAGTATCTCTGCGGCCTGTCCGTACGGGTCACCGATCTGCAGGGACGCACCGCGTATTTCCCCTGGATCAAGCAAGACACCGGAAGGTGCGCCGAGCCCTGATGCTGAAATATCGTGGATCATCGCTCATCCGAACCGGTCTCATCGGTCTGGTGCTCATCGTGCTGGTCATCGTGGTCGGTCTCCAGCCACAGCAGCTGTGGTCGATGGCGACCTCGGTGAAGTACCGGGCGATCTTCGCCGAGGCCGGCGGCCTGGCCGCAGGCAACGACGTCAAGGTCTCGGGTGTCACCGTCGGAACGGTGTCCGATGTGGCGCTCGAGCGCGGCAAGGCGCTGGTGACCTTCTCGCTCGACGGGACGGTGCGGCTCGGGTCGGATTCGACCGCCCACATCCGCACCGGCACACTGCTGGGCGAGCGGATGCTGACGGTGGAACCACGAGGGTCACGACCGCTCGGATCGCTGGAGACGATCCCGCTGTCGCGGACGTCGTCGCCCTACTCGCTGACCGAAGCCGTCAGCGAGTTCACCGCCAACACCGCCGAAACCGACACCGCGACGCTGAACCAGTCGCTGGACACCCTGTCGGAGACGATCGACCGGCTCGCGCCCCAGCTGGGCCCGACCTTTGAAGGGCTGACCCAGCTGTCCCGGTCCCTCAACGACCGCGACGAGACGCTGGGTGACCTGCTGGCAGGCGCCGCCGACGTCACCGGGATCCTGTCCGAACGCAGCCAGCAGGTGAACACGCTGCTGCTGTCCGCCAACGACCTGCTGGCGGTGCTCGAACAGCGCCGCTACGCGATCGTGAACCTGCTCGCCAACACCTCCGCGATGTCACAGCAGCTGACAGGTCTGGTGCGGGACAACGAACAGGAGCTGGCGCCGACGCTGGAGAAACTCAACTCCGTGTCGGAGATGCTGGAGCGCAACCGGGACAACATCGCCAAGGCCCTCAACGGACTGGCCAAGTACCAGGTGACCCAGGGCGAGGCCGTCAACAACGGCTTCTACTACAACGCGTTCATCGGCAACCTGATCCCCGGTGGGGCGCTGCAGCCGTTCCTCGACTACGCGCTCGGCTACCGCCGCGGCGTCAACGCCGGTCAACCCCCCGACAACGCCGGCCCGCGCGCCGAGTTCCCCCTCCCCTACAACGGTATTCCGGGTGGTTCGCGATGATCGGCCGCACCGGATTCGCCAAGGTCCTCACCGTCGCCTTGGTGGCGTTGCTCGTCGCCGGTGTCGCCGTCGTCGTGCGGCAGGCGTTCTTCGCGCCGCGGACCATCACCGCCTACTTCGCCTCCGCGACGTCGATCTACCCAGGCGACGAGGTACGTGTCGTCGGTGTCCGGGTCGGCAGGATCGAATCCATCGAACCGGTGGGCGAGCAGGCGCGGTTCACGCTCGCGGTCGACCGTGACGTGCCGATCCCGGCCGACGCCAAGGCGATCATCGTCGCGCCGAACCTCGTCGCCGCGCGCTACGTGCAACTCACCCCGGCGTACGAGTCGAGCGGTCCGGTGCTGTCCGACGACGCCGTCATCGGCGTGGAGCGCACCGCGATACCGGTCGAGTGGGACGAGGTCAAGGAGCAGTTGGCTCGGTTGGCAGGTGAGCTCGGCCCGGCCGGCGGAGTGTCGGACACCTCGGTGAGCCGGTTCATCGACAGCGCGGCCAAGGCGATGGACGGCAACGGGGAGAAGCTGCGGGAGACCATCGCCCAGCTCTCCGGGGTGGGGCGCATCCTCGCCGACGGCAGCGGGAACATCGTCGACGTCATCAAGAACCTGCAGGTCTTCGTGACCGCGCTGCGGGACAGCAACGTGCAGATCGTCCAGTTCCAGGACCGTCTCGCCACCGTGAGCAGCGTGGTCGACGGCAGCCGGGCGGAGATGAACTCCGCGCTGACCAACCTGGCCGAGGCCGTCGGGGAAGTGCGGCGGTTCATCGAGGGCAGCCGCGACCAGACCGCCGAGCAGATCCAGCGTCTGGCCGCCGTGACACAGAACGTCGCGGACAACCGCGTCGCCCTCGAGAACGTCCTGCACGTCGCACCGAACGCAATCGGCAACGGCTACAACATCTATCACCCGGACACCGGCACGATGCTGGGCGGATTCGCGATGGGCAACTTCGCCAACCCGGTGCAGCTCATCTGTTCGGCGATCGGGGCGGTCCGCAACGCGACGGCGCCCGAGACGTCGAGGATCTGCGCGGAATACCTGGGGCCGGCGCTGCGCCTGCTGAATTTCAACTACCTTCCGCTGCCCATCAACGCGTACCTCAAGAAGTCGCCGAGCCCGGAGAACCTGGTCTATTCGGATCCGGCGCTGGCGCCCGGCGGGGCCGGGGGTGCGCCGACCCCGCCCGAGACACCGCCCGCGGTGTCGGCCTACACCGGCGCCGGGGACGTCCCACCCCCGGCCGGGTGGGGCCCGCCGCCGGCCCCGCCTGCGGGGCCGGAACCCCCCGCCCCGGCCACGCTGCCCGACATGCTGCTGCCCGCCGAGACGCCGCAGGAAGGGCCACCCGCGTGACCGGCCGCCGTTCGACCCGTCGCATGGCAGCGGTCCTCGCGTGCGTGACGGTGGTCGCCTCCGGATGCACCTTCGACGGCCTGAACTCGATCCCGCTGCCGGGCACGGTGGGCACCGGTTCCGGCGCGTCGACCTACCGTGTCCAGCTCGCCAACGTCGGTTCACTGGAATCGAATTCGCCGGTGATGGTCAGCGATGTGGTGGTCGGCACCGTGGGGCGGATGACCCTTCGCGGTTGGCACGCCGACGTGGAGGTCACGGTGCAACCCGATGTCGTGATCCCGGCCAACGCGGTCGCGACCGTCGGGCAGACCAGCCTGCTCGGGTCCATGCACCTGGCACTCGATCCGCCGGTGGGTGCCTCACCGACCGGTCGCCTGCAACCGGGGGCGACCCTCGGGCTCGACAGGTCCTCGACCTATCCGTCGACGGAGCAGACCTTGTCGTCGCTGTCGGTCGTCGTCAACGGCGGCGGGCTCGGCCAGGTCGGCGACATCATCCGGGAGTTCAACGCCGCCCTCAACGGCCGTGAGGACCGATTACGCGATCTGCTGGTGCGGCTCAACGACTTCGTCGGCATGCTCGACCGGCAGCGCGGCGACATCAACGCCTCGATCGCCGCGCTGAACCGGCTCGCGGGCACCCTGGCCGGACAGCGAGAGGTCATCACCTCGGCGCTGCAACGCATCCCACCCGCACTCGACGTGCTGATCGCGGAACGGCCGAGGCTGACGGCCGCGTTGGACAAGCTCCGGATCTTCAGCGATACGGCCACCGGGCTGGTCGAGGACACCCAGGCCGATCTCGTGCGCAACCTCAGGAATCTGGAGCCGACGCTCAAGGCGCTCGCCGATGTCGGCCCTAACCTCGGCACTGCGCTGGCGTACGCCCCGACGTTCCCCTACACCCAGGGCTTCATCGACCGGGCCATCCGCGGCGACTACATGAATCAGTTCATCATCTTCGACTTCACGATCCCGCGGCTCAAGCGCGGGCTGTTCCTCGGCACCCGCTGGGGGGAGGAGGGCACCCCGATGGTGCCCGCGCCCGGGGACCCCTGGTACCTCAACTACACCCTCGATCCCCTCAACGCCCCGGTGACGCCGCCGGCCGAGGTGGCGCCGGTGCCGGAGTTGACCGAGACGGCCGACGGGATCGACACCGTGGACCCCTCGTCCGCGGGAACCGATCCGGCGAGCGCAGGGGGTAACTGATGCTCACACGTTTCGTGCGCACCCAGTTGGTGATCTTCACCGTCACCGCCGTGGTGGCGATGGCGGTGATGGTCTTCGGATATCTCCAGGCCCCGACCCTGCTCGGGATCGGCCGGATGACCGTGACGGTCGAACTGCCGGGAACCGGTGGGCTGTACCGGTTCTCGAACGTCACCTATCGTGGGGTCGAAGTCGGCAAAGTCACCGACGTCCACGCCACCCGGGAGGGCGCGGTGGCCATCCTCTCCCTGTCCACCGGGACCGACATCCCCGCCGACCTGCACGCCGCAGTGCGCAGCGTGTCGGCGGTCGGTGAGCAGTACGTCGATCTGCAGCCGCGCACCGAATCGGGGCCGTATCTGCGCGACGGGTCCGTGATCCCCGTCGGCGACACGTCGATCCCGCAAGCGGTGGGGCCGATGCTCGATCAGGTCAGCGCGCTGATCGACAGCGTGCCCAAGGACAGGATCAGCGACCTGCTCGACGAGTCGGCGAAGGCGCTCAACGGTTCCGGATACGATCTCGGATCCATGCTCGACTCGTCGTCGACCGTGATCGGCGATGCGAAGGGCGTGACCGGCGAGATGCGTTCGCTCATCGACGACAGCGGACCATTGCTCGAGGGTCAGGCACAGACGGCCGACCAACTGCGCACCTGGGCCCGGAGCATGGCCGGTGTCACCGGTCAGCTCGCGGACAACGATCCGCAGGTGCGGACACTGCTCGGCGCCGGGCCGGGTGCCGCCGACGAGGCGTCCAGGCTCTTCAACGCCGTCAAACCCACACTGCCGGTGCTGCTCGCCAACCTCACCACCATCGGTCAGGTGGCCGTCACCTATCACGCGTCGATCGAACAGCTCCTCGTGCTGCTTCCGCCGTACGTCGCCGCGACCCAGACCGTGGGTGTCTCGCGGAACAACCCGACCGGGATGTCGTTGGGCGACTTCACGCTCAACCTCAACGATCCGCCGGCGTGCACCGTGGGCTTCCTGCCGCCCTCGTCGTGGCGTTCGCCCGACGACGAGAGCGACATCGACACCCCGGACGGCCTGTACTGCAAACTGCCGCAGGACTCTCCGATCGGGGTGCGCGGTGCCCGCAACTATCCGTGCATGGCCCAACCGGGCAAGCGGGCGGCCACCGTCGAGCAGTGCGCGAGCGACAAGCCTTACGAGCCGCTGGCGATGCGCCAGCACGTGCTCGGCCCGTATCCGTTCGATCCATCCCTTGTCGCGCAGGGGATCCCGCCGGACGATCGCGTGGATTCCGACGAGCAGCTCTACGGTCCAGTGGGCGGCACCCCGCCGCCGCCTCCTGGCCCCGCGCCGCCCGCCGGCCCTGGCGTCGCGCCGAGCGCGTTCGGTGCGGGTGAGATGGGCGGACCCTCGGTGGCGATCGCCACGTACGATCCGCAGACCGGCAAGTACGCCACACCCGACGGCAAGGTGTTCACGCAGCCGGCGCTCGCCACGAACGCCGTTGCCGGTGAGGACAAGACGTGGCAGGACATGCTGCCGACCGGGGCCTGAGTCAGCCCAGTTTGACGAGTTTGAACGGCATCGTGATGAACAGCGGCCTGCTGACGCCGCAGGCGCCGCTGGGTCCGGTCGTCTGGTCTTCGCCGACCAGCATGGTCGAGGCCGAGTCGGTCATGCTGCCGTCGGGCACCGTCGGCACGAACCGGAACACCTGGAGTCCGTCCGCGGCGGTGCCGTCCGGGCAGGGCGCCCAGCGCGGCACGGTGTGCTTGACGTACCAGATGCCGCCCTTCTTGTAGATCGGTGCCTCCCAGCCCTGGTCACTGCGGACAGTGCCGGTGCATTCGGTGGGGTAGCTGCAGACGGTGTCGATCGTCCAGGTGGCGCGGACGGTGGCCTCGTCGCGGAAGACCTCGTTCTTCTTGGCCCATTCGCCGTTCGACGTGGCGGAGTAGGTGCCGTTCAGGCCCCACTCCGGGTCCGCCGACGCGGTCGGCGGAGTCGCGAGGCCCGCGACAGCTGCGAGCGCGCCGACAGTGGTGACCACGCTTCGAACCCGCAACGCTCTCTCCTCAGCACTCGGCGATGGGCGACGCTAACAGCGGCGCCACGCCTCGCGGCGCCGCGACGGCCGCTGAGCGGGACGGTCGGCGTGCGCTCGTCGACACCGATGCCACAGTGGGCCCGTGCGCACGACCGCCTCCGCCGTTCCCCTCGTGGTCGCCGTGGCCGCCCTCACCGCGGCGCCGGCCGGCGCGGATCCCCTCGGATGCGAGGAGCCCGCGTGCGTTCCGGGCATCGCAGGCAACGTCACGCTCGGTGCGTCGTGCGCCGACACCAGCCACTACGTGTTCGGTACGACGGAATGGGGACGGCTGGTGTTCTGCGGCTCGCCGCGCCGATACGCGCCGCGGTACTTCCGGTCACCGCCGATGGAGGGCATCCGCGAATTGCACACCAACTGCACCGGATTCGAGAACTCGGTGGCGCAAGCACCCGACGGTCTGTTCCTCGCCTGCGTGGCCTCCAGCGGCGAAAGCCGGTGGGTGCAAGGGGACAACGCATGAACCGCTTCGGTGCGTCGGCGGTGATTGCCGGTCTGCTGGTCGGCACGGCCCCGCAGGCGTCGGCACAAGGACCGGTGCCGCATCACGTCCGCTACACGGTGACCGCGGATCAACCGACGCGCGCCGACATCTATTACCGCGCCGTCGATCCGCCCAACTGGGCCGAATACAGCCACAATCCTTACCGATTCAGCCCGAAGGCCGAGGTCGCTCTCGCCCCCGCCAGTCCGTGGGTCTTCGATGCCACACTCGTCGACCCGAACCGCTGGGCGATGGTCACCGCCGGCAGCGGCGTCGGCCCGGACAGGCCGAACTTCCGGTGCGAACTCGCCGTCGACGGTGTGGTCGTGGCCACCCATTCGGGCCCCAAGGGCGCCCTCTGTTCGCTGAGGAGTTGGTGACGCGTGAGCGAGAACCGCCGTATCCGCCGTCCCAGCCGGAGCACCGTCGTCGCTCTCCTGGCCGTGTTCGTCACCGCCGGGTCGCTGGCGGCGAGCGGCTACGTGACGTGGCATCACCGGGAGGCGACTCGGCAACACCAGCAGTCGGCCGAATTCGCGGCCGCGGCAAAGCAGATCGCCTTCACGCTCATGTCGATCGACGCGGCGAAGGCCGAGGACAGCGTCAAGCAGATCCTCGACAGCTCGACGGGACAGTTCCACGACGAGTTCAAGTCCGCCTCCGAGGATTTCGTCAGGCTGGCGCAGGACGGCAAGGTCGTCACCGACGTGAAGGTCAAGGCCGCCGCCGTCGAATCCATGACGAGGGACTCGGCGACCGTGCTCGTCACCACGACCTCCACGGTCACCAACGCCGCAGGTGCCGACGAACTACCCCGGGCGTGGCGACTGAGCGTCGACATCGTCAGGGAGGCAGGGCGACTCAAGATGTCGAAGATGGAGTTCGTGGCGTGATCGTCCGCATGCGGGTTCTGCGGGTTCGGTGGGGGCTGATGCTGACCGTCCTGGCCGCCGCGGCATTTGCCGGCCTGGCCGTCGTCCTCTACCTCACCCAGTACCGGACCGATGTGCGGACCGACGACGCCGCGGCATCGGCCGCGATCCGCGCAGCCTCCGTAGGAACCGTCGCCCTGCTGTCCTACCAGCCCGACAGCGTCGACACCGACCTGGCGGCCGCCGAGAATCACCTGACCGGTGGATTCCTCGACTACTACGGCAGGTTCAGCGACGAGATCCTGCTGCCGGCGGCCAAGCAGAGAGCGGTGAGCACCGAGGCGTCGGTGGTGCGGGCCGCAGAGGCCGAGATCCACCCGGACACCGCGAAGGTGCTGCTCTTCGTGAATCAGACGACGACGAGCCGGGAGCGGCCGGACCCTGCGCAGACGGCCAGCAGCGTCATGGTCAGCCTGACGAAAGTCGATGGCCGCTGGCTGATCTCGGCGTTCGACCCGATCTAGTCGAGCCGGCGGTCGTCTCTGGGCCGGATGAAGACGCCCTGAGCCTCCACGGTGGTCTGACCGGCGCACAGGATGCGACCGCGGGAGTAGGTCTTACGTCCGTCCTCGTGCTCCACCCAGGCCTCGGCGCGCAGCGGGCCCAGCGGTGTGGGCCGTACGTAGCGCAACTGCAGGGTGCCGGTGAAGGCGGGCCGGTTCGGCCGGTGCGCCGTGGCGCCCAGCAGGTGGTCGAGGATCAGCGAGCACACCCCGCCGTGCACGTGTCCGACGGGACCCTCGTACGCAGCGCCGAGGTCGACCTCGGTGCTGACCAGGCCGTCGGCATCGCGGTGCACCGTCAGCGGCGGCGCGATCGGGTTGCGCTGACCGATGAGGACGTTGCCGCGCGGCGCGCTGCTGCCGTCGGCGGCCGTCCGGACGCCGTAGGACCCCGCCATGAGCTGCTCACCCAGGATGTCCAGCGCCGCAACGACGTGATCGTGCGCGGCCGCGAGTCGATCGGCGTCGACCTCGGTGCGGATGACGGCGTCGATCAGCGACCGAACCGATTGGGTCAACGGTTCGTGTCCGTCGCTCACCGCGGCTCCGCGGCCGCCATGTCCAGCGCGGCGAGGTGGCTGAACAACAGGGAGGCGCCGATCGGGTTGCCGCCGCCGGGATAGGTCGTGCCGCTGACGGCGGCCATGGTGTTGCCCGCGGCGTACAGACCGGGGATCGGCCGGCCCGCGGTGTCCAGGACGCGTGCGCGGGTGTCGGTGCGCAGTCCGCCCTTGGTGCCCAGGTCCGACACTCCGAAGGCCGCGGCGTGGAAGGGCGGCCGGTCGATCGGGACCATCGGTGTCCTGCCGCCGGAGAAGGCGCGGTCATACGGTTCGTCGCCGCGGCCGAAGTCGGTGTCGCGCCCGTCGGCGACCATCGTGTTGTAGCGGGCGACGGTGGCGGTCAACGCATCCGCCGGGACGCCGATCAGATCTGCGAGCGCGTCGAGGGTGTCGGCGGTGTGCCACAGACCGGCATCCCGGTACCGCTCGGCCTCGACCATCGACACATTGGTGGCCTTGACCGGCGGGATCTCGCCCTCGCGGTCGTCGTAGACCATCCAGTACGGCAACGTCATCGCCCGCGAGGCGATCTCCTCGAGGACGGCGCGACCCAGCCGGTCGTACGGCGCCGACTCGTTGACGAACCGCTCGCCACGGTCGTTGACGAAGATACCGCCGGTGAACCAGAGCGCGAACGCCGAACGGCCGTCCGGGTGCGTCAGACCCGGCGACCACCAGGCCTGATCCATGAGGTCGGTGGCGGCGCCGAGCCGGATCGCCGCTCGGTGTGGGGCGCCGGTGTTCCCGGGGCAGCCCATGCTGTCCTCGGCCCGCCCGGGCACACCGCAGGATTCGCGCATCAGGGTGTTCTGCTCGAAGCCGCCCGCGGCGAGGAGCACACCCCGGCGTGCGCGGACCCTGACGTTCTCGCCGTCGCGGGTGATCATCGCCCCGGCGACCGCGCCGTCGACCTCGATGAGATCGGCCAGTGGTGCATTGAGAACCGTGTGCGCATGCGGGAATTCAGCGAGCGCAGCAAGGAAACGGCCGATCAGCGCCCGGCCTCCGGTCAGCTGCGCGGGGGCGGGATGCCCGAGGCGCTCGGTGTCCAATGGTCCGCGGATCTGCGCGGCGAGCGGTCCGGCGTCCGCGACGGGCAGCGGCACCGGAACGATGTGGCGGCGGCCGTCGGCGCGGGCGTGTTCGACCGCACCGTAGTAGTCCGGCCAGGGCAGTTCGGCGAACCGGAAGTGCTCGTCTGCTTCGAGGTACTCGATGAGCCGCGGGCCGCCCAGGACGTAGGCCCGCTGCAGATCGAATGGGGTGCGGTCGCCGACGACGCGGTGGAAGTACGCGAACGCGTCCTCGGGGGTGTCGTCGACGCCCGCCCGCAGCGCCACGGGGTTGCAGGGGAACCACATCCCGCCGCCACCGGAGTACGCGGTGGTCCCGCCGAAGCGGTCGGTCGCCTCGACGAGCGCGACGGACAGGCCCTCGCGCGCCGCGGTGTAGGCGCCCGCGACGCCGCCGCCGGATCCCACGACGACGACGTCGACCTCCTCGTCGAATGCAGACATGTTCCCCACCCTTCCGGGTGGCGGCGGCGATCGGCAAGTCGCGGTCCCGGTCAGTGGATCACGCGAAGGCGCAGGTCACGGCGCGTTGCTACCCTGGATGGGTGAAATCCGCCGACGGCCCGAACGTGACCGCTACAGGTTGGGCCCTGCTCGGCGTGCTGTCCTACCAGGACGAACTGACCGGCTACGACATCAAGAAGTGGACCGAGTGGAGTCTGCGGTTCTTCTACGGCAGCCCCGCCTACAGCCAGATCTACACCGAGTTGAAGAAGCTCGAGAACATCGGGCTGGTGACGTCGAGGGTCGAAACAGACGGCGGCGCCCGCAGCAAACGGCTCTACAAGATCACCAAGGCGGGTCTGGACGCGTTGAGCGACTGGGCGGACCAGGGACCCGTGGATCCACCGCAGCTCAAGCACAACCCCTTGTTGAGGGTGACGTTCGGGCATCTGACGAACCCCCGTCGGCTCAAGGAGATCATGCAGGATCACGTCGCCTACGCCGACCGCATGCAGCGCGAAGCCGCGACGGAGGCGCGGTGGGCCGAGGCCGAACCGGCGTGGGCCTACGGCCGGGTCGCACTGCAATGGGCCGAACGGTATTACGCCGCCGAACGCGAACTCGCCCAGAGCGTCATCAAGGATCTCGACGCGGCCGAGGAGGCGTTCGCCGAGTCGGCCAAGTCCAGCGAGGACGGCAAGCCGTCGCTGGCGAAGGACTACTGGTACGAGATCGAGCGCCGGGTCAGGGCCGAAGAAGGCCGGTAGCGTCCGCGCTGTTCCGGTGAGCGGACGGGCGGTCCGCTGTACCCGCGCCCCGCTGTTAGAACCGACGCATGGGCCCTGAAGTGACGATGTCGGGTGTCGACCCGCTGCAGCCGGCGACGCTCGGCCCGGTCCGGCTCCGCAATCGCATCATCAAGGCCGCGACGTCGGAGGGACGGTCCCCGGACGGCCTGGTCACCGACGACCTGATCGACTTCCACAAACGCTTCGCCGACGGCGGCGTCGGCATGACCACCGTCGCCTACTGCACCGTGGCCGAAGACGCCGCCAGCGCGCCCGGCCAGATCCTGATGAGCGCACGTGCGGTGCCGGGTCTGCGTAAGCTCGCCGACACCGTCCACGACGCGGGTGCGGCGGTGTCCGCGCAGCTCGGTCACGGTGGCGTGGTCGCGACCCGGAAGGTCAACAAGGTCACCCCGAAGGCGCCGAGCCGCTTCGTCAACCCCCAGTCCTTCGACTACTGCCGCCCCATCACCCGGGACGAGATCCGCACTGTCGTCGACCAATTCGGGGCTGCCGCGCAGGTGGCCGTGGACGCCGGGTTCGACGCGGTCGAGCTGCACCTGGGACACCTGTACCTGCCGAGTTCGTTCCTGAGCCCGCTGATGAACCGGCGTCGGGACGAGTACGGCGGCAGCGTCGAGAACCGGGCCCGATTCACGCGCCAGATCGCCCAGCGCGTCCGCGAGGTCGTCGGGAACCGCATCGCCGTCATCGCGAAGCTCAGCATGGAGGACGGTAAGCGGGGCGGGATCGCGCTGAGCGAATCGCTGCGGGTGGTGCAGTTGCTCGACGCGGACCGCAACCTCGACGCGATCGAATTGACACAGGGTTCATCGGTGTTCAAGCCGATGTATCTGTTCCGCGGGGACACCCCGGTCGACGAGTTCGCGGCCGTCATGCCGCCGCCGATGAACCTCGGGGTGCGGATGGTCGGCCGGCGCGTGCTGGGGACCTACCCCTATCAGGATCTGTACATGCTCGACTCGGCACGCCAGTTCGTCCCTGTCGTCGAGCACACACCGCTGATCCTGCTCGGCGGCATCACGTCTCGCGAGCACATGCAGCAGGCGATGGACGAAGGGTTCGGGTTCGTGGCCGTGGGGCGCGCGTTGCTTCGAGAACCCGATCTGGTCAACCAGATCCGCGAGCATCCGGCGAAACGCAGCCTGTGCAACCACAACAACAAGTGCATGGTGACCGTGTTCGGCAAGACGCACTGCGTGCTCGACCCCGTGCAGCGCTACGGACCGCCACAGCTCCCGGTGAGCCACGCGTGAAGCGCGCACTGCTGGGCGTCGCGCTGGCGCTGGCCTCGGTGCTGTCGGCACCGACCGCACAGGCCGAGACGCCTTACGGCAACTTCGAGATGCAGATCCAGGGCAGGTACGACTTCCACACCTGGCTGTGGGCGGTGTCCCGGTGCCCGGGCGAGTGCCTGCGGGTGCAGGCGATCGCACAGCCGGTCGCGAAGGCCTTCCCGTTCCGGGCGGATGCCCAACTGGCCGACGGCCGCTACACCATGACCGTCGACGTGCCCGACGGATTACGCTGTGGCAACGTCTATTACGGTCCGGTGATTGCCACCCGCGACGTGTACACCTGGGATGCGGTCAGCCGCTCCGGAACGCTGGCCTCGTCGTTCGCCGCCGGCTGCGACGGCGCACCGGGTGGCACGTTCACCTATCCGTTCCGGCTGGTTCGCCTGTAGAAACTCCTTCATGCGAATCGGTGTCTCCACGCCCGTGGTCGTCCAGGTGCCCGGTGTGGCGTCGGAGTGGGAGCGCGACGCCGGGATCGAGGATCTGCGGACGATCGCCCAGGCGGCGGACTCCCTCGGTTTCGACCACCTGACCTGCTCCGAGCATGTCGCCGTGCCCGCCGCTGACGCCGCGGCGCGCGGTGCCGCGTACTGGGACCCGCTCGCCACACTGGGTTTCCTGGCGGCGTGTACGTCACGCATCCGGCTGGGGACATCGGTGATCGTGCTCGGGTACCACCACCCGCTGGAGGTCGCCAAACGCTACGGCACCCTCGACCGGGTCAGCGGCGGCCGGCTGACCCTGGGGGTCGGCGTGGGGTCGCTGGCCGCCGAGTTCGAACTCCTCGGCGCCGACTTCGAGGACCGCGGCCGGCGCGCCGACGATGCGCTCCGGGCGCTGCGCGCCTCCCTGTCGACGACCCGGCCGGCCTACGACGGTGAGTTCTACCGCTACGACTCCGTGGTCGTCGAACCCTGTGCGGCACAGCCACGGGTACCGATCTGGGTGGGTGGGCGCACTCGGCGATCGCTGCGCCGGGCACTCGAATTGGGCGACGGCTGGATGCCTTTCGGGCTCCGGGGCGAGGAGCTCGCGGAGATGCTGTCGACGGTCGACGTTCCGGTGGGCTTCGAGATCGTCCTGCCGGTGGGGCCCCTCGACCCCTCGGCGCAGCCGGACCGCGCGGCACACCGGCTCCGTGCGCTGCGTGACCTGGGCGCGACGGCCGTCACGTGCACACTTCGGGCGACCTCGGCCGAGCACTACTGCGACCAACTCGAGGCGCTGCGCGCGGTCGGCGAAGGCCTCTGGTCACATGTGGGTACCGCCGTCGACCCGCACCTCGGTGCCGGTGACGAAAAACGCGTCGGCGGATCCGAGCATCGCGACCACGGAGGCGACGGCGGACGGGTCCGCGAACATCGCGCCGCCCTCGATGGCCAGCTGCGGCTGCAGCCGCGAGAACAGTGAGTAGTCCGCGTCGTCGGGCAGGCCGGGGCCCACGCTCTGCCGGGACTGTCCGGTGCCGTCCGTCATTCCCGACGAGATCGAGCCGGGCTGAACACAATTGAGGCGGATGCCGTCTTTCGCGAATTCCAGGGCGAGCGTGTGCGTCATCGACAGGATGCCGCCCTTGGAGGCGGCGTAGGCCGACATGTAGGGGTGACCGAACTGCGCCGACGTCGAACTGAAGTTGACCACCGCAGGCCCGTTGCCGGTGCGCAGCGCCGGGATCGCCTCCCGGGTGACCAGGAAGGTACCGACGAGGTTGACCCGCAGCACCTGCTCGAAGTCGGCCAGTGTGGTCTGCTCCAGGCGCGCCGAGCGCAGGATCCCCGCGACGTTGACCAGGGTGTCGAGCCCACCGAGCGCGCCGACCGCCTCGGCCACCCCGGCGCGCACCGACTCCTCGTCACCGACGTCCATGACCAGCGTCGACAGCCGGTCGGACTGCGCCCTGTCCACGGTGTCCCGCAGTCCGGCTTCGCTGACGTCGGTGGCGACCACCCGGCCGCCCTCGTCGAGGATGCGCAGCACGCAGGCCTGTCCGATACCCGAACCACCGCCGGTGATCAGTACGCGACGGTCGATGTAACGCGACATGGGACGAGTCCTCCTCAGACGGCTTCCGCTGCATCATGCGCCGCGATGTAGCCGTACACCAGACCTTGGGCGATCGTCGCGCCCGCACCGGGGTAGGTGGCTCCGAAGGCGTTGGCGGCGGTGTTGCCGATCGCGTACAGTCCGTCGATCGGCATGCCGTCCTCGCGCACGACACGGGCGCGCTCGTCGGCGCGCAGGCCGCCGCAGGTGCCGAGGTCGCTGAGCGTCATCTTCACGGCGTAGAAGGGTCCACGGTCGAGCGAGCGCAGGTTGGGGTTGGGGGTCACCGTCAGGTCGCCGTAGTACCGGTCATAGGCGCTGCGGCCCCGCTCGAAGTCCGAATCCTGTCCGGCATGAGCCATTTCGTTGAAGCGTTCGACGGTGGCGACGAATCGCGAGGCGGGTACGCCCATCTTCCGGCCGAGGTCGTCGAGGCTGTCGGCGCGGTGGGCGATGCCGGCGTCGTACCAGGGCTTCGGGATCGGCATCCGCGGGAACAGCTCCGCCGCGAAGACGTAGCTGTTGCGGTACTGCTGGTCGAACACGATCCACATGGCCTCGACGGGGTTGCCTGCGCGTTCACGCTCGAGCACCCGCTGCCCGAACGACATGTAGTCGCAGGATTCGTTGACGAACCGGTCACCGGTCTGGTCGACGATGATCGACCCGGGGAGCGACCGTTCGGCGAGCATCACCTTCGGATCGCCTCCCGGCAGGGCCGCCACCGCCGGGAACCACCATGACTGGTCCATGAGATCGATTGCCGCACCGAGATCCTGGGCGACCCGGATGGCGTCGCCGGTGTTGGTCTCCGCACCCAGGCTCGCATGTTCGCCCAGCTTCTCCGACTGGAACTTCCAGCGCATGTCCATGTGGTGGTCGAATCCACCGGCGGCGAGCACGACGCCGCGCCGCGCGGTCACGGTGATCTCCCGGCCCCGGTGGTCGACGACCGCCCCCGTCACTCGCCCACCGTCATCGACGACGAGCTCGCGCAGTGCGGTCTCGGTCCAGATCGGGATGCCGGCGCGCAGCACCCCGGCGAAGAGGCCGGCCGCCAATGCCTGCCCGCCCGCGGCGTACCGACGGCCCAGCAGCAGGCCGCCGACACCCTGCCCGAGTCGTTTGGCCACCAACGGGATTCCCCTGCGCGGAACCCGCGACATGAGGTTGAGCCACCGGTAGTCGGCCCCCGTCGTGGGCATGGGGATCTTCACCTCCATCACACCCGGACGCAGCTTGGGCAGATATGCGCCGAGGATCGCGGTGTCGAGGGGGCGGCACTCGCAGGTGCGGCCCGTGGCTGTGCCGCCGGGGCGCTCGGGGTGGTAGTCGGAGTACTCCCTCGCCCAGAACAGCCGCATCGGCGTGGCGCGGCGCAGCAGGTCCACGGTGGCGTCGACGTGGTCGAGGAAGGCGGTGGACCGCGCAGCGGGCGCCGTGCCGTCCACCACCGCGTCGAGGTAGGTCGTCGCGCGCTGTGCGGTGTCGCCGCCGCCGTCGCCCTTGATCACGTCGCTGGCGGGGAGCCACAGCGCGCCGCCGGAACGCGCCGTCGAGCCGCCGACGTACTCCGACTTCTCCACGATCAGCACCGACAGGCCGCGGGCGTGGGCGGCGAGCGCCGCGGCCATCCCGGTGCCGGAGCCCACCACCAGGAGGTCGACGGTGGTGTCGCGGACCGGCAGTCCGCCGGGGATCGTCGCCGTATGCGCAGTCGTCACCGGCGTGACGGTAGGGCGTCGCGCGTCCGAGCAGCGTGACCCGTCTCGATCAGCGGAACGCCTGCCCACGCCTTCGGACCCACGGTGTTGGATGGCCCCATGACCGATCTCGACAAGTACGGACCGTGGGCCGTCATCGCCGGTGGATCCGAAGGCGTGGGCGCGGAGTTCGCCCGGTCACTCGCCGGTGACGGGTTCAACCTCGTGCTGATCGCGCGCAAACCCGGGCCGCTGGAGGAGACCGCCGAGTCGTGCCGCGGACTCGGCGCCGAGGTGCGCACCATGTCGGTCGATCTACTCGACGCCGAGGCCACCGCCCGCATGGCCGCGGCGACCTCCGACATCGACGTGGGTCTGCTGATCTACAACGCCGGGGCCAGCACGTGCAACGACCCGTTCCTCGATGCCGACCTGGCCGAGTGGCGCAAGATCATCGACCTCAACATGACACGGATGCTCGAACTGACCCAGCATTTCGGCAGGGGGATGGTCGCGCGGTCGCGCGGCGGCATCATCCTGGTCGGATCGCTCTCCGGGTACATGGGTTCGGCCCGGCACACCGTGTATGCCGGGGTGAAGGCCTTCGGCCGGATCTTCGCCGAGAGTCTCTGGCTGGAATTGCGCGACCAGGGGGTCGACGTCCTCGAACTCGTGCTCGGCGTCACCCGCACACCGGCGATGGAGCGCGCCGGCCTCCGGTTCGACATCCCGGGGTTCATCGTGAACGACCCCGCCGAGGTCGCCCGGGAAGGACTGGACCGTCTCGGCGACGGCCCCGTTCACGTCGCAGGCGGCAACGCCGACCAGGCGGCGCACAACAGCGGCCCCGACCGCGCGAAGATCGTGCTGGACTCCCATCTGGCGATCCAGCGGCTCATCGGCGCGAAGCCGTGAGCGCCGAGGAGCGGATCGCCGCCCTCGAAATGAGGCTGAGCCGGCTCGAGGACGAACGCGACATCGCGCGACTGGTCGCGAGCTACGGCCCCTGCGTCGACGCCGCGCATGCCGTTGGGGCCGCCGAACTGTGGGCCGTGGACGGCAGCTACGACGTCGAGGGGTGGCGGATGAGCGGTCGCGACGAGGTGCGCGCCATGGTCGAGTCGGACGGCCACCGGGCGCTGGTGGCCGCGGGCTGCTGTCACTTCCTCGGGCCGTCGATCGTCACCGTCGACGGCGACGAGGCCGTCGCCCTGTGCGAATCGGTGGTGCTGCGGGCGGCCGACGAGGCGGCCACCGGGTACATGGTGTGGCGCGCGGCCGCCAATCACTTCCACCTGCGGCGCGGCGCGGACGGCTGGCGGATCGTGGCGCGCACGACACGCCTGCTCGACGGCAATCCGGAGGCGCACCGACTGCTCACCGCCGGTGTCGCGGGGGAGCGGCTCGACCCGTCCTGATGAGCGGAACAATCGCTGCCCGCAGGCGCGGGTCGGCGGTACAACAGACACATGACATCCGACATCGACGAGGTTCGGCAGATCGAAGCCGACGCGGCACCGACACGGTTCGCCCGCGGATGGCACTGCCTGGGGTTGACGCGCGACTTCGGCGACGGCAAGCCGCACACGGTCAACGCTTTCGGCCAGAAGCTCGTCGTGTTCCGCAGCGGCGACGGCAGGATCAACGTGCTCGACGGCTACTGCCGTCACATGGGCGGTGATCTGAGCCAGGGCGAGGTCAAAGGCAACGAGATCGCCTGCCCGTTCCACGACTGGCGCTGGGGCGGTGACGGCCGGTGCAAGCAGGTGCCCTACAGCAAGCGGGCGCCGCGGCTGGCGCGCACCGCGACGTGGACCACGCTCGAACAGGACGGCATGCTGTTCGTCTGGAACGACCCCGAGCGCAAACCCCCGCCCGAGGATGTCACGATTCCGCGGATCGAGGGTGCGACCAGCGACGAGTGGACCGACTGGCACTGGTACACCACGGTGGTCGACACCAACTGCCGTGAGGTGATCGACAACGTCGTCGACATGGCGCACTTCTTCTACATCCACGGCTCGCTGCCGACGCACTTCAAGAACATCTTCGAAGGGCACGTGGCGACCCAGTACATGAACAGTGCGGGACGTGCCGACCTGCAACCCCCCGAGGGCCCGAAGATGCTGGGCACCACCTCGGTGGCCTCCTACCACGGCCCGTCGTTCATGATCGACGACCTCACCTACCACTACGAACAAGCCGATCACCACACCGTGCTGATCAACTGCCACTATCCGATCGACGCGAATTCCTTTGTGCTGCAGTACGGGATCATCGTCAAGAAGTCCGAGTCGCTGCCCGACGACCTGGCGATGCAGACCGCGGTCTCGCTGGGCGACTTCGTCAAGATGGGGTTCGAGCAGGACGTCGAGATCTGGAAGAACAAGGCCCGCATCGACAATCCGCTCCTCTGCGAGGAGGACGGGCCGGTGTACCAGCTGCGCCGCTGGTATGAGCAGTTCTACGTCGACGCGGCCGACGTCACCGCCGACATGGTCGACCGCTTCGAGTACGAAGTCGACACCACCCGGCCGCGGGAGGAGTGGATGAAGATCGTCGAGGCCAACCTCACCGCGCGGGCGTCGGCGACGAGCGCGGGATGAGCGTCCGGCCCGACAACCGGCTCGACGACGCACCCATGGCGCCGGTGATCTGCCGGGCCTGCGGTGCGGAGGTGCTGGCGCGCAAGAGCAGCTGGCAGCAGACCAGCGTGCAGTGGAGTGCCGAAGCGGCGCAACGCTGCCCGCAGCGACGCGACACCGAGGCGCTCGCCGGCCACGGCCGCAGGACGGTGTTCCTGTCCTGTTCGGAGCTGTCCGAGTCGATCGTCGACGCGGTACGCGAGGGCCGGTTGGCCATCGTCGACGAAACGGAGGACGCCACACCGTAGTCTCGCCCTCGTGACCGAAGACATGGATCCGCCGGTGGCCGTGGTGACCGGTGCCAGCCGCGGCGCGGGCCGGGGGATCGCGCGGGCGCTGCTGACGTCCGGCTGGCGGGTGTACCTGACCGGCCGCACGGTCGACGGCCTCGGCGAGGGGTCGACACCGGTGCCGCTCGATCACCGCGACGACGAGGCGGTGGCCGCGCTGTTCGCCCGCGTGGAAGACGAGAGCGGCAGGCTCGACCTGCTCGTCAACAACGCCGCCGCGGTGCACGATGCGCTGACGGGCCGGGAGCCGTTCTGGCAGAAGCCGGTCGAGCTGGCCGACATCCTCGATGTCGGGTTGCGGTCGGCGTATGTGGCGTCGTGGCACGCCGCACCCCTTCTGTCACGTGGACCGCGCGGGCTCATCGCGTTCACGTCCTCACCGGGGTCGGTCTGCTACATGCACGGTCCGGCCTACGGCGCCCAGAAGGCCGGTGTCGACAAGATGGCGGCAGACATGGCGGTCGACTTCCGCGGCACACCCGTGCACACCGCCTCGATCTGGATGGGCATCCTGCTGACCGAGAAACTGCGCGGCGCGTTCGACGGCAATCCGGAGGGGTTGGCCGCGATGGCCGAACACGCCGAGACGCCGGAGTTCACCGGATACGTGATCGATGCGCTCTACCGCGACCCGACGCGCGAGTCTCTGAGCGGTCACACTCTCATCGGCGCGGAACTCGGTCAGCGGTACGGGATCACCGACGAGGGCGGCAGGCAACCGGTCTCGCACCGGAACATGCTGAGCGCGCCGCGCACGCCGAGCGACGTGGTGGTGCGCTGAGGCCGAACGTGAGGATATGTACGGGTTTCCGGCCAATTCTCGGGCATTTCTTCACGCTCGGCGGGACACCTTCGTCGCCGCGTCGGCTCCGGCGCGACGTCCGCTGAAGATACAGTCGGACAGCGAGAGTCCGCTGACGTAGCTGTTCGAGCACACACCGACTGCGTTGCGTCCCGCCGCGTACAGGCCCGGCACGGTTCCGCCGTCGCGGTGCACCACCTCACCGGTGCGCTCGTCGACCACCAGTCCGCCGAGGGTCAAGCCGGGGATCGGATAGAACATCGACGATGCGGCCGAGATGTCGATGGAGTAGAACGGACCCGTCGTCATCGGAGCACACAGCTCGAGGTCCTTGCAGGCCGGGTCACCGGTGCCGTCGGCGAGGCCCTGCCGGTACGCGTCGACGGTATGCCGCAGGCCCCCGGGGTCGATCCCGTTCTTGTGCGCCAGACCGTCGATCGAGCGGCTCTTCTTGTGCCCCACAGTGAACAGGTAGATCAACTGCAGCCGCTGGAAGACCTGGGTCTGTGTGCGGATCTGCATCTTGACCTTCCGCCAGGTCTGCGCATCGTAGATCGCCCATCCGACGCCACCGAACTCGCGCATCATCACGTTGCCGTGCGTCGCGCCGTAGAGGTCTTCGTTCGCGATGCGACGTCCGTCGGCGCCGACGGTGAGGCCTTCGAGGAATGCGCTCGGCGGTGCCAGGAACCGCCATGCCGTCACGTTGTCCATCTTGTCGGTCATCCCGCCCGCATCCAGTCCGAGCGCGATGCCGGTGCCGTCGTCTCCTGCGGTCCCGAGCGGTGAGATCTTCGTGAACTTCGGTGCGTGGGCCTGCACCCATTCCCGGTTGTGGATGAACCCACCCGCGGCCAGGATGACCGCCGGCGCATGCGCCTCACCGTCGAGTGCTCCGTCGGCCCAGAGCCGCTCGGCCTTGGCGACCGCTCCCGCGACCACGCTGGGCATCCACGTACCCAGCTTCGCCGTGGCCTTCGTCAGCAGCGCATGCCGTCGGGCGTTCGGATGGTTCAGCGCCATCGCGCGATACCGTACGCCGGTGACGCGGCCCTCGTGGGTGACGAGGCCGTGCACGCGCGCGAGGGGTAACACCTCCACGCCCTTGGCCTTGGCCGATGCGCTCATCCGCTCGAAAAGAACCTTCCCCGAACTCATCCCGGGTGCGAGGACTCGGTGGCCGCGCGGTGCGGGCTGCGCGGCGAGATTGTACGGATAGGCCTTCTCGTTGCCCGAGTAGTAGAGGTAGTGCTCGTCAGTCGGATAGGACGTCTTGTACGACGACACCGGGCCGCCCCGGAACTCGACGCCTTGCTCCTTGAGCCAGGTGATGAGTTCAGGGCTTTGCGCGCAGAACCGGTCGAGCGTCTCGTCGCCGACCGCGTCGCCGACTTCTTGCTCGAGGTAGGCGCGGAGGCTCTCGAGCGTATCGGTGTATCCGCCGTCGATCTGCTCCTGGGTGCCGCCGCCGGCGTAGATGATGCCGCCTGACAGCGCGGTCGCACCGCCGCCGTAGCCGCGGTCGAGCACCAGCACCCGCGCGCCCCGATCTGCCGCTTCGATCGCGGCGGCTGCCCCCGCCGCGCCGAAGCCGACCACGATGACGTCGTACTCGGTGCGCCTCACAACACTGACTTCATCTGTTTGGCGACCAATTCCGTGGTGCGCTTGGCCGAGAGGCGGGTCAGTGTGTTGAGCAGGCGCGCGTCGGTACCCACCACCACCCGGAAGCTGTCGCGCGCGATCCCGTCGACGATCTTCTCCCCGGCCACTTCCGGCGTCGTGGAGCGGACCTTGCGCCCACCGGCATCGATCATCTCGACGCCGGAGTTCCCGGTCAGATTGGTGCTGATGTTGCCTGGGAAGAGCGTGACGACGTGGACGTTCGTATCGAACAGTTCGGCATAGAGCCCCTCGCTGAACTGCTTCACCGCGCCTTTGCTGGCGCCGTAGAGGGTCTGGCCGGCGAACGGAATCAACGCCGACAGGCTCGACATGTTTGTCAGGTTGGCCTCGGGCCGCTCCAGCAGGCTGGGGAGGAAAGCTCGACACATGTTGACCGTCCCCCAGAAGTTGACGTCGATGATGCGGTCGATCTCATCGCCCGTCAGATCGGTGAAGGGGGCGAACCGGTGGATGATGCCTGCGATGTTCACGACGCCGTCGACCTGTCCATGACGGCTGAGGACTTGATCATGAAGGGCCGCAACGGCTCTGCGGTCGGTGACGTTCACCGTGTGGGTCGACACCGTGCCCTCGCGGTCACCGGCGAGGCGACGGGTGCCGGCGAGCCCGTGTTCGTCGAGGTCGGCGGCGACGACCCGGGCCCCGCGACGGGCCAGGCCGAGGACGACCTGACGGCCCATCCCGTTGCCTCCGCCGGTCACGACGAAGACCTTGTCCGCAATGCGCACGATGTGTCAGGCGACCTGGAAGGCCGAGGGGGACGCTTCCTGCGGGTAGACCGCCGGACCGCCGAGGTCGTAGGCCGCGTTGAGCGTCCCGATGAACTGGGGGTCGTGCAGCGGGTTGTCGGGCATGGCCAGCTTGATGCCCTGAGCGTTGACGTCCTTGACCAGCGTCTCGATCGCACGCTCGATGGTCAGGTCGTCGGTGTGGTCCATGTTCTTCTTGAGCTCGTCATAATCGGAGAAGACCTCGGCCGACCAGTGGACGAGGAATCGGAGCTCGTCGGTGTGGTGACGGGCGATCACGTCGTCGCCGTTCTTGAGCACCCAGTGGTCGCGATCAGCCGGGTCGCCGGTGAAGACGGTGTCGAACGCCAGACCGGCCGGAACCTGTTGCTCGAGTGGGCCGTTGGCCTCACCGCGGTGCACCATCATCTCGTTCTGCACCACCACACCCCGGTTGTAGACCGGCGGCAGCAGGCGCTGCGGCGCCTTGAGCGGACCCTCCGGCCAGTAGGTGAAACCGCTGCCCTCGTCGAGCGAGAACCAGGTGATCACCTGCGCCATCTTGATCAGGTAGTCCTGGAACAAACCGGATTTGCCCATCACGCTGGTAAGCCAGGTCGGGGCGTTCTCGTGACGCACACCGCGGAAGCTCGGCGAGTCGAGATGGCCCGGGTCGCGGTTGGCACACGGCCCGTTGATGTTGAACAACATCATCTCTGGCTTCGCGTACTCGGCGTTCCAGTAGCCCTTGGCGTAGTTCAGGAACTTCTCGTTGTAGAAGCAGTCATGCAGTTCGGGGTAGAGCACCGCGCCGTAATTCGCGAGGTATCCGCGGAACGTCGGGGTGAGGAACAGGTCGAGCGACGGCTCGAAACCCTCGGGGAACGCGCCACTCATGGTGGCCATCAGTTCGTCTGCCGATGCGAAGTGCTGAGCGATGATCAGTTTCCATGGACCCTGCGTCCGAACGACGTCCAGCAGCCGCTCCCGTTGGTCGTCGGTGTAGATGTCGTCGATCTCCTGCGGCGGTGACGCGGGTCGCAGGACGTCGGACAGTTCCAACCGCCGATCATCAGTGAGCATCGAGTCTCTCCTTCATTCATCGGCGCTGTGGCGCCCTGATGTGCCTTGATTCTGCGGCGGTTTGCGGCGTCGTCGACGGCCGCTTTCCGGTCATCGGGAGGTTGCGATCGGAGTGGCGAACTTCGCCCCCAGCAGCGCACCGACCTCTGCGATCGCGAGCCGGCCCCGTGCCGTGGCGTCCGCCCGCATCAGGAACCCGTGGTAGGCGCCGGGATAGCGGGTCTGAGTCGTCTGCACGCCGGCGTCGCGCAGCCGAGCGGCGTACCGTTCACCCCAGTCGCGAATGGGATCGCATTCGGCCGTCACCACGATCGCGGGCGGCAGTCCGGCCAGATCCGTCGCCAACGCGGGAAATCGGTACGGATCGTCCGATGCGGTGACGCCTTGGTCGGCCAACTCGTGCATGTACTCGATGTCGGCACGGCTCAGCATCGGCGCATTGGCCAGCAGTTGGATCGATTCACAGGTCATATCGCGGTCCAGGCCGGGATACAGCAGCGTCTGACAGAGGATCGGCGGCCCGCCCCGATCGCGGAACGCGAGCGCGACGGCCGCCGCCAGTGAGCCACCGGCGCTGTCGCCCACCACACCGAGCCGATCTGGATCGGCACGCAGCGAGGCGGCGTTGTCGGCTACCCACATCGTGGCGGAACAGGCGTCGTCGAACTGGGCCGGCGCCGGTGCCTCCGGCGCCAACCGGTACTCGACGGACACCACCGTCGCACCGCTCGTCGCCGCCAATGCCCGGGCGAGTGGTTCGAAGGCATGGTTGGACCCCATGACCATTCCGCCGCCGTGGAAGTAGACCAGCACTGGTGCCCGGGAGTCGCCGGTCGGACGGTAGATCCGCAGCGGAATCGGCTGCCCGGGCCCGGGTATCGAGACGTCCTCGACGTCCGCCATCGCCGGCATGTCACCCGGGTGTGGTGTCGTTTCGACGGCTCGACGCACCGCGGCGAGGCCGCGCTCACGCATCGGAGGTATCACGCCGAACGAGGCGACGCGGGCGGCGGCGTCGGGGTCGAGGGAGGGAACGGCCATGGGCGCGTTCAGTGCTGCGCGGGGTCGAAGCGGGGTGTGGTGCGCAGCATCGGTGCCCGCTGCGTCCGGAGCACCTCCGCGCGCTCGGCCATTGCGCTGCCGACGTATTCGGGCTGGGTCAGCAGATAGAACCGACCCTCGGCGGCCTGCTCGAACACCACCTCCGCGGCGGCGAGGGGGTCCATCGCGGCGGCCTTGATGTCCAGCATCGCCATCCGCTGCGACTCCGCCGCACCGACGTCCCCGTCGGTGACGCCGCCTGCCGACTCGAAGATGTTGGAGGTGACCGCACCGGGCAGCACCGCCTGCACGTGGATGTGCTCGTGCCCGGCCAGCTGCACCTCGAGGGCCAGGCACTCCGTCAGGGCGAGCACCGCGTGCTTGCTCATGATGTAGGGCGCCTGCAGGGGGACGACGGCCACACCGCCGATCGAGCTCAGGTTCCACACCCACGACGGGGTGCCCGCCTCGATCATCGAGGGCAGGAACGCCCGGACGCCGTGGAACACGCCGCTGACGTTGATGTCGACGACCCTCTGCCAGTTCGCGATCGGGGTGTCCCACAGGTAACCGAACTGCTCCACGCCTGCGTTGTTGACCAGCAGGCGCACCGGTCCGACATCGCGCCGGACACGCTGTGCCAGATCCTCGACGGCCGCGAAATCGCGGACATCGCAGACGATGTCGACG
Source organism: Mycobacterium sp. IS-1742 (assembly GCF_001500125.1). GTDB lineage: Bacteria > Actinomycetota > Actinomycetes > Mycobacteriales > Mycobacteriaceae > Mycobacterium. Next base: position 155,005 of record NZ_LQIV01000041.1, read on the forward strand.
GCGCAGGCGCCCAGTTCATCGCGCATCTCGGCGATCGCGTCGCCGTCGATGTCGGCCAGCACCACCGTCATTCCCAGGTGGGCCGCCTGGCGGGCCAGACCGGCGCCGATACCGGCGCCCGCCCCGGTGATGACCGCGACACCGCCGGCGAAAGTCTGCCTAGCGTTCACGACCTCAGGCGCCCGCGGCGGCGGTATCGGCCGAGTACTCCGACAGCAGAACCGAATTGGTGGTGTCGAGGACGACCTCCATCTCGGTGAACTCCAGCCCGTTGACGCCTCGCCGGACCGCGACGTTGGCCACGCCGCTGGACACCGCGAACGGCACGTAGTTCGCGATCTGGTTCACGAAGATGTAGAAGCGGGCCCGGGTGACGTCGCCGTCGGTTCCGGTGCGGTGCAGGTTGGTGGCGTGATGGCGCAGCGGGTAGGGGCTCTGCCTGCGGTGGTCGGAGAGCCACTCCATCACGGTGTCGCGCCCCACGAGTTCGGGGGACATCAGTTCCTCGAACGGGCTCGCACCCGACTCGCTGCGGCTGATGTAGCGGATGTCGTCGGAATAGGCCGCCGCCATGGCGTCGTAGTGGGCCTCGTCGTAGTGGTACCAGAAGCTGCCGACGAAGTCCTGCAGCTCGGACAGCGCGATCTCGTTGCTCATGGCGGCCAGTCAACCGGTGCGCGACCTCGGATACACCCGTGTCGTCCGGTCAGCGGAACACCGTCACGCGGGGAGTTGCAGGGATTTCGTCTGCAGGAACTCCTCGAAGCCTGCCCGGCCGAGCTCCCGGCCGACACCCGACTTCTTGTAGCCGCCGAACGGCGCCACGGGGTTGTACATGCCGCCGTTGAGGTCGAGCTGCCCGGTCTGGACGCGGCGCGCGAAGGCGATCGCGTGCTCCAGGTCCTCGGCCCACACCGCGCCCGCCAACCCGTACGGGGTGCCGTTGGCGATGCGCACGGCGTCGTCCTCGTCGCGGTACGGGATGACCGCGAGAACGGGCCCGAAGACCTCCTCCTGCGCGAGTTCGGACTCGGGGTCGACCTCGGCGAACACGGTCGGCGCGATGTAGTAGCCGACGTCGCGGACCGGGCCGGCGCCACCGGTGAGCAGCCGGGCACCGTCACGCTGTGCGCGCTCGATGAAGCCGCGCACGGTGGCGAACTGCGTCGACGAGGCGGACGGACCGATGCGCGTCGCCGGGTCGAGCGGATCGCCCACGGTGTACCGGGCAGCCGCCGCCTCGACGAGACCCAGTGCCTCGGCATAACGGCTCCGCGGCACCAGCATCCGCGTCCAGGCCATGCAGGTCTGACCACCGTTGAGGAATGCGTTGCCGACCCCGACCTTCACCGCGGCCGTCAGGTCCCCGCCGTCGAGGATGACGTTGGCCGATTTGCCGCCCAACTCGAGGGCCACCTTCTTGACCGTCCGTGCGGCGAGTTCGGCGACCCGCTGACCGACGCCGGTGGAACCGGTGAACGAGACGAGGTCGACGTCCGGATGCTCGGCGATCCGCTCACCCACCACGCGGCCGCTCCCCGAGACCAGGTTGACCACGCCCGGCGGCAGACCGGCCTCCTCGAGTGCCTCGACGAACTCGAACACCGACAGCGGTGCCTCGTTGCTCGGTTTGAGCACGACGGTGCAACCGGCCGCGATCGCCGGCACCACCTTCGCGACCACCTGGTAGAGCGGATAGTTCCACGGGGTGATGGCCCCGACCACCCCGTAGGGCTCGCGCAGAACCAGCGAGTTGCCCACTCGCTCCTCGAATTCGAAGGCGGCGAGCACATCCGCGAAGCCGCGGGCGACGGCCAGGGGCACCGCGGTCTGCACGCCCTGCGCGATGCGCACCGGGGCGCCCATCTCGCGGGTGATCGTCTCGCCGATGTCGGGGAGACGCTTCTCCATGGCGGCGATCACCCGATTCAGGCGCTCGCGCCGTTCGGCGACGCTGATCAGCGGGTCGAAGGCGTTGCGCGCCGCGGCGACCGCCGCGTCGACGTCGGCGGCGGTGCCGTCCGGGACGCATCCGATCACCTGCTCGGTGGCCGGATCGATCACCTCGATCGCGTCACCCGATGCCGGTGTCACCCAGCGTCCGTCGATGTAGAGGGTCTTGCGGGTGTAGTCGTGCATGGGTTCCTTCGCGGTCAGGGGATGATGCTCGCGCGGACGTCGCGCTTGCCGTCGGCGGCGGCGAACGCCTCGTTGATGTGGTCGAGCGGGTAGTGCGCCGCGGCGAGGCGGTCCAGTGGCAGGCGGTCCTGGTGCTGGTCGAGGAAGGTCAGTGCCCGTGACAGCACGGACGGGTCGTAGAGCGAGACCCCGACCATCGTCTTGTTGCCGAATACGAAACGGGACGGGTCGAATTCGAAGGTCTTGCCGATGTTGATGTTGCCGATCTCGACGTAGCGACCGAACTGACCGAGCAGTTTGAGGCCCTCGTCGATGGCGGAGGGATGGCCGACGACCTCGACGACCACGTCGGCGCCGTGACCGTCGGTCAGCGCGCGCACGATCTTCGCGCGGTCCTTGACCGTGGCCGCCTCGGTGATGTCGATGACCGCGTCGGCGCCGAACGCGGTCGCCAACTCGAGGCGTTCGGGGACACCGTCGATCGCGATGACCTTGGCGGCGCCGCGGGCCTTCGCCACCGCGACCGCGTACAGGCCGAGCGCACCGGCGCCCTGGACCACCACGATCTCGCCGAGTTGCTGGTCGACCCGCTCGAGGCCGTACATCACCTGCGACAGAGCGCAATTGGCTCCGGAGGCGATCTCGTCTGAGATCGTGTCGGGAACGGTGTAGAGCACCGCGCCGGCCGGCAGCAGGTAGTAGTCGCCGTATCCGCCGACGAAGTACGGTGGCTCGTCGGCCCGTCCGAGCATCGCCATCGTCAGGTTCAGGCAGGCGCCTCGCCGGCCCAGCAGACAGTTGCGGCAGCGGTGGCACGAGAAGAAGTAGGGGAACACCACGCGGGTGCCCTCGGCCAGCGGTGCGCCGTTGGAGTCCGCGGTGACGCCGTCACCGAGCGCGACGGCGGCGCCGACCATCTCGTGGCCGAGGACGGTGGGCAGGTGGCCGCCGAGTCCGCGGGTGGCGAAGGTGCCGTGCCAGGCGTGCAGATCGGAGCCGCAGATGTTGGTCCGGGTGACCTTGACCAGAATCTCACCGGGACCCACGCCGGCCAGGTCGACCGTGTCGATCACGAACGGTTGTCCGGGCGCGTCGAACCGCGCAATCCGTCCTTCGAACACGAGAAAGTTCCTCTCAGTGGCTGTGCGCGGTACTGAACCGTTGGCGCAGATCGCGTTTGAGCAGTTTGCCGCTGGGGTTCTTCGGCAGGGCGTCGACGAAGAAGACCTGCTTGGGCGTCTTGTATCCGGCGAGGTGAGTCCGGCAGTGCGTGATGATGTCGTCGTCGCTGACGGAGAAGCCGTCGCGCAGCACCACCGCGGCCACCACCGTCTCCACCCACACCGGGTGGGCCAGCCCGAACACCGCGGCCTCCTGGACCGCGGCGTGCCGGTAGAGGACCTCCTCGACCTCGCGGCTCGCGACGTTCTCCCCGCCGGTCTTGATCATGTCCTTCTTGCGGTCCACGACGTGCAGCAGCCCGTGCTCGTCGTAGTAGCCCAGATCGCCGGAATGGAACCACCCGCCGCGGAACGCCTCCGCGGTCCTGGCCGGGTCGTCGAGGTAGCCGAGCATCAGATGCGGACTGCGGTGTGCGATCTCACCCACGACACCCGCGACGACAGGGCAGTCGTCCTCGTCGAGGATCGCGGTCTCGACGTTCACGACCGGCCGCCCGGCGGACCCGGCGTGGGCGTCCTGTTCGTCGGGTCCCAGCGCCGACGCCAGGGGCGCCAACTCGGTCTGGCCGTAGAAGTTCCACAGCCGCAGATTCGGCAGACGGTCGCGGATCTCGCCGAGGATCTCCCGCGGCATCGCCGATGCGCCGTAGTACCCCTTGCGCAAGCTGGACAGGTCGACCTCGTCGAAGACGGGGCAGCGCAGCAAGCTGATCCACACTGTCGGAGGCGCAAAGTAATTCGTGACGCGGTGGCGTTCGATGGTGCGCAACACCAGCTCCGGGTCGGGGCGCGGCAGGATGATGCTCGTCGCACCCAGATAGATGTCGGTGGCGAGGAAGTTGTCCAGCTGCGCACAGTGGTAGAGCGGCAGCGAGTGGATCTCCACGTCGTCCCCGGACATCGATCCGGCCACGATCGTGCTGACGTACTGCCACATCAGACTGCGGCTGGTGTGCATCACCGCCTTGGGACGTGATTCCGTTCCGCTGGTGTACATCAGCCGCAGCAGCTGATCGTCGCCGATGTCCGGCGCCGGGGCAGGTGAGTCGGTGGCCAGCCAGTCGGCGAAGTCGGCCCAGCCCCGTGCCGGCGCGACTCCGTCCGGCACGAGCGCGACCTTCGTCGTCACCGAACCGCCCAGCCGCATCGCCTCGTCCGCGGTCGGCGTCAACTCCCCCTCGACAATGAAGCCGCGGGCCCTGCTGTGCCCGAGCAGGTAGGAGATCTCCCCGGCGGTGAGCATGAAGTTGATCGGCACCAGCACGACCGCCGCCCGTGCGGTCGCGAAGGCGAGGACGGCGTACTGCCAGCAGTTGTGGGACAGCAGCGCGATGCGATCACCGGGTCCGAAACCGTTGTCCTGCAGCGCCGCCGCAGCCCGGTCCACCAGGCGCTCGAACTCGGCGAACGTCAGGACCACGTCTCCGTCGACGATCGCGGTCTTGTCCGGTTGTCTGCGCGCCGACCGGCGCGGAATGTCGCCGAGCGTGTGACTGCGTGCCCGCGCGATGACCAGGTCCATGGCCGCATCCATGTGGCAACGTAAGCACGGCGGACCGCGGTGTACGGATCGCTGTCCCGCTCAGTAGGCAGGACGGTGCCCGGTGCCCGGCAGCGGTCGGATACTCGTCGCCGTGACGACTGATGCGGAGCTGCGGGGCCACCTGCGCCAGGCCGACCCAGGCGTGCTCGTGGCGGTGTTGGCCCAAATGACCGGCGACCTCTCGGTGGTCGACGAGTTCGGCCCCGCTGTCTCGCATGTGCCCGATCCGCCGGAACGGGCCGGGGTCACAGACCCCTCCACCCTGGAGGCGTTGGTCGACCGGATCGTCGTCGCGCTCGGCGCGCCTCGGCCGCAGGGCGGTCTCACCGCCGACGACCCGGAACTGTTCGCCCGGCTGCTGCCGGTCGCACTGGGGTCCGAGGTCGGCGACGAGTTCGTCCCACTGTTGCTGGAACAGGGCGGCTTTCAGCTGTCGCAGCCCACGCTGCCGCGCGATGTGCCCATTGCGCCGGACACCACCGTGTCGATCGTCGGGGCAGGCATCGCGGGCATCGTCGCCGCGCTGGCCGCCGCCGACGCAGGCGTGTCGTACGAGATCTACGACCGCAACGACGAGGTCGGCGGGACGTGGCTGACCACGAAGTACCCGGGCATCGGCGTGGACACCCCGTCGGCCTACTACTCGCTGTCGCGCGAGGTGAACCCGGACTGGACGAACTACTACCCCCAGGGCGCCGAGTACCAGGCCTATCTGGTGTCGCTGGCCGACAAGTACGGTCTGCGGGAGCACACCCGGTTCGGCACCGAGGTCGAGGCGCTGTGGTGGGACGAGGACCGCGGGGAGTGGCAGATCCACGCCGTCGACCGCGACGGCACCCGCAGCGTCAGCCATTCGCGGGTGGTGATCACCGCCGCCGGATACCTCAACCGCCCGCGGTGGCCCGACGTCCCCGGCCGCGAGACGTTCGCGGGTGTCAGCGTGCATTCCGCGCAGTGGGATCCGTCGCTGGACCTCACGGGCAAACGGGTGGCGATCATCGGCGCGGGGTGCACCGCGGTGCAGATCGTCGACGCCTGCGTCGACCAGGTCGAGCACCTGACCGTCTTCCAGCGCCAGCCCCACTGGGTGGCACCGCGCAAGCGGCTCTCCGACGACGTCCCCGAGTACCGTCGCTTCCTCGGCAGGCGCCTGCCGTACTACGCCAACTGGCATCGGCTGAAGTCGTACTGGGCCACGGCGGACAACAACTATCCCGTCATCCTGCGCGATCCGGACTGGGCGCAGGAGCACCTGTCGATCTCGCCGGCCAACGACGTCCTGCTGCAGATGTGCCTGGACTACATCGACCGGACGTTCGGCAAGGGAACCGAACTGGCCAAGAAGGTGACGCCGGACTTCGCGCCGTACGGCAAGCGGATCATCCGCGATCCGGGCGGCTACTACGCCGCGCTGACCCGCGACCACGTCGACGTGGAGGCCAGCGAACCCGCCGAGGTCAACGCCAAGGGCATCGTCACCCGCGACGGCAGGCAGATCGACCTCGACGTCATCGTCTACGCCACCGGCTACCACCTGGACTTCCTGTCCACGGTGGACATCCGCGGGCGCGGCGGCCGGACGCTGCGCGAGGAGTGGGGCGACAGCCCGCGCGCCTACCGCGGTGGGACGGTCCCCGGCTTCCCGAACCTGTTCATCACCTCGGCGCCGAACTACAGCCCCGGCCACGGTGCGGGCGCGAACTTCTCCATGGAGGTGCTGGCCCACTACATCGTGGAATGCCTACAGCTCATGGCGATACGGGGTGCGAAGACCATCGAGGTGACACAGGAGGCGTACGACGACTACGTCGCGGACATCGACGAGGCGATGACGCGCACCGTGTGGTGTCACACGCCCAACGCCCACACCTACTACCGCTCCGGATCGGGGCGGGTGGTGGTCGCGACCCCGTTCCGCCTGATCGACGTGTGGCAGCAGCACCGGGCGCCCGTCGAAGAACACTTCGAGCTCCGATGACTCGACTTCTCAGCGGGAAGACGGCGCTGGTCACCGGGAGCAGTCGGGGCATCGGCCGCGCCATCGCCCAACGGTTGGCCGCGGAAGGCGCGACCGTCGTCGTCACCGCGCGCTCCCACAGTCCGTCGCCCTCGATGCGCGCCGGTGCGGCGGCGGCGCTGCCGGGCACCATCGGGGAGACCGTCGAGATGATCGAGGCGGGAGGCGGCACCGCCTACGCCGTGGCGGCCGATCTCGAGGACCACCAGCAGCGGCTACGGCTGATCGACGATGTGCTCGACCGCACCGGCCGCCTCGACATCCTGGTCAACAACGCCGGCTACGCCGATTACTCGGTGATCGAGCACATGGGCATGGACACCTTCGACCGCACGGTCGAACATTATCTGCGCACACCGTTCGTGTTGTCGCAGTGCGCGATTCCGCACATGCGGAGCCAGGGCGCGGGATGGATCGTCAACATCGGCTCGGTCACCGGGATGGCGCCGGTGCGACCGTTCCGGGAGTACAACAAGTCCTCCGGTGACGTCGTCTACGCGTCGGTGAAGGCCGCGCTGCACCGGTTCACCCAGGGCCTGGCGGCCGAGGTGCTGGACGACGACATCGCGGTCAACTGCGTGGGTCCGTCGACGGCAGTGCGCACTCCCGGTGCGGCGCAGCTGATTCCGGACACATTCCCGACCGAGCCCGTCGAGTATCTCGCGGAGACCGTGCTCGCGATGTGTCACCGGCCTGCGGCCGAACGCACCGGGCTCGTCGCGTTCAGCCTGCACTATCCGTGGTCACAGGGGCTGCCGGTGCACACCCTCGACGGTCGCGAGCTGCTTGCGCCGCTCGAGCCGCCGGCGACCGCCAACCCGAACATCCTGCCCGCCGGTCTGTAGTCACACCGCAATCTTCACGCGCTCACACCAAGTCGTTGCGGCAGAAGCTGTGACACACCCGATCCCGGACGATGAAGTCCGGGCATTCGGGATCGAACCACCGGTCGACGTATGCCCAGTGGATCGGATGCATGAGGTACGGGCCCATCAACCCGTCGACATCGGTGAACTCCTGCTCGAAGACGTGTGTCCAAGGTGACGCGCCGACCGCCTCCTCGACGCGGCTGAGCTGCCATGAATGGATGGTCCGCACGTAGCGGGGGAGGAGCCGCAGATCGTCCTCGAAGCGGCGGACGGTGGCCGTGTCGGTGCCCTCGCGCACGCGCAGCAGCAGGGCGCGGTACACGGTGCCGTCCCCGTCGGCCCCGGGAGTGGTCTCCCCGTGATAGGTGGCGCCGTTGACGTGCCGCACCGCCTCCCGGCCCAGCAGGTCGTCGAGCTTCGCGACGGCATTGGAACGCGCGGCCGCGTCGGCGAACCGCAGATGAACCAGGATGTCGCCGCCGTTGCGCACCCCGGGCAACGTCGGTTCGATGAGCGCACGGTCTGCGTGAAAGGTGTGGCGGCGCAGTGTCTCGATGACCTGCGGATCGTCGGTGTCGATCAGCCGGATGACGCTATACATCGCAGAGCCCGTCCACTTCGTCGGCCTCGGCGGCCACACTCCGGTCCCGCGAGACGACGAGATCCTCGATACTGGACCACCATTCGCCGATCGACGGATCGGGCCGGCCCTGCCACGTCATCTCCCACCACGCCCTGGCGCTGGGCAGCGACCACGTCACCGTGACGGTGTTGGGCTGGTCGGTGAACCAGATCGGCGGGCTCACCAGCACCTGCCGCAGCGTCATACCGCGCTCCCGCGCGCCGGGTGCGTATCCGGTGAGGTAGGCGTCGACGAACTCCCGGGTGCGGCCGGGCCGCGTCACCACCCGGTCGACGACGAACACCTCAGCCACCGGCAGGCACCCCCGCCAACAGCGCCGCGGCGTCACGGCACAGCTGGGCCCGGGCGGCCTGCGCGATCTCGAGGCTCGGCATCGTCATGAATCCGTGGATACCGCCGTCGAACCGGCGCACCATAGTGGGCACTCCGGCTGCGGCGAGTGCCTCACCGAACCGCAGGCCCTCGTCGCGCAAGGGGTCGTGACCGGCGATCACCACGACGGCCGGCGGCAGTCCGCGCAGATCGGCATGCAGGGGCGAGACGTAGGGATGCGCACGGTCGGCTTCGTCGGGCACGTATTGATCCCAGTACCACCGAAGAGCCTCGGCCGGGTTGTAGTACCCGGCGCCGAAGCGCCGGTACGACTCGGTGGTGAAGTCCGGCGTGATCATCGGGTAGACGAGCAGTTGGGCCGCCAGCGCCGGCCCGCCGCGGTCGCGGGCCATCAACGCCGTGACCGCGGCCAGATTGCCTCCGGCACTGTCGCCGCCGATCGCGATCCGCCCGGGATCGGCTCCCAGTGCGATGCAGTTGTCCGCCACCCACCGCGTGACCGCGTACACGTCCTCGGCCGCCGTCGGCCAGCCGTGTTCGGGAGCCAGCCGGTAGTCCACCGAAACGACGACGGCCGCAGTCCGATTCGCGATGTCCCGGCAGAGCCCGTCGTGGCTGTCCAGGTCGCAGAACACGAACCCGCCGCCGTGGGCGTACACCAGGACCGGCAACGGCCCGGCAGGGGCCCCGGCGGGATGGTAGATCCGCACCCGGATCCCACCCACGGAGCGGTCCTCGACCCCGGCGACCGGCTCGGGTTCGGCGGGTGCCACGAACCGCGAGCGGATGGTGGCCCGCGCCTGCGCACCGGTCATGGTGTGCACCGGCGGGAAGCCGCTGTCGAGCGCCTCGATCATCCGGGCGATCTGCGGATCGAGGGTCATGCGGGCTGCAGGACCGGGCCGCCACGCAGCGGGCGCACCTGCTGCAGGGTGGGTGCGACGCGTTGCGGTCCGCCGTCGACGTTGCGCCACACGCCCATCGCGGTCATCCGGACCGGCGCGACGAGGCGCTGGTCGAACGCCATCCGGCCCATCGGACCGCAGACGGACAGGGCTGCGACGGCTTCGCCGGGTGTGCCGATCGGTGCCGCCACACAGCCGAAGCCGGGCAGTGACTCCTCGCGGTCGAAGGCGACCCCGTGGGCGCGGGTCTTGGCGAGTTCGGCCGCCAGTTGCGCAGCGGTGCCGATGGAGTACTTGGTCCGGCGATTGGTGAGGTCGACGTCGTCGCAGGCATCGGAGTTGTACGCGAGCAACGCCTTGCCGATCGCGGTGCAGTGCGCGGGCTGGCGGCCGCCCACCCGGCTCGGCAGTGCGGCGACCATCCGGTCGCCGATCTTCTCGAGGTACACCACGTCGGCGCCGTCGAGGACGGCGAGGTGCACCACCAGCCCGGTGGCGCGGTGCAGATCGTGCAGCAGCGGCGTCGCCGCGCGGTGCAGCCGGTCCTGGTGCACGGCCAGCGACCCGAGCTCGACCAGCCGCATGCCCAGTTCGTAGTCGCGGCCGTTGCGGCGCAGCCAGCGCAGCTGCACCAGGCGCTCGAGCATGCGGTGTGCCGACGACCGGGGCAGGCCGGTGCGTCGCACGATCTGCGCCAGGGTCAGTCGGCCCGGGCCGTCGAAGGCGTCGAGTACCAGTGACACCCGGTCGATGACCGCGCTGGGGGTGGTGGATTCCGGGCTGACTGGAGCCATGGTCATGACGCCTCCTGGGGCTGAAGTGCAGATCAGGCATATTCCTATTAGGAATATGCCTGTTTGTATCACAAACGGGTGGGCCGTGTCACATGGATGCAGAATCTGGACTCAGCCCACACCGGTCGAAAGCCGAATGGCCGCGCCCCCCAGGGGCACGGCCATATCGGAAGGAAACGGGCGCTCAGCCCTTGGCGGCCGACCGCCCGGCGCGGCGGCCGTAGAAGCTGCCGTCGCCCAATGAGATTCCGCTGGCATACCCCCAGGCCGCAAGGCCCGCCGTCGAGCGGCCGGCGGCGAACAAGCCCGGGATCGGGTCCCCGTCGACGTGCAGCACCGCGCCGTCCAGCGACGTCTGCAGACCGCCGAGGGTGAATCCGCCGGTGCTCTCCCGCAGGTCGATCGCTCCGACCGGGGATCCGATTGGACGCAGCCACTGAGCCTTCTTGTGCAGCAACGGATCCTCGCCGTGGGCGGCGCCGTCGTTGTAGGCGGCGATCGTGGCCTGCAGCGATCCGGGCGCCAGCCCGATCTCGGCTTCCAGTTCGGCGACGGTCTCGCACACCCAGGTCGGCGGGCGCATCATCAGCTGCGGCGACTGCGAGGCCATCGCCTCGTCCTGGGCGTCGCCGTCGATGATCAGGTACGCGGTGTTGTTCTGGTGGTACAGCGTCAGTTGGCCCACCCGGCCCGGGTAGGTGTCCTCGGCGACGTAACGCTGGCCGCGTTCGTTGACCAGTACTCCGCGCACCAACTGCTGCGGGTCGATGAAGATCGCGACCTCGGTGGCGTCCATGTGGGCAAGGCCGGCGCCGAGCGCCTGGGCCATCCGGATCGCCTGGCCGTCGTGCTGCTCGATCGACGCGGCGGGACGGCCCGCGATCCGCGGGGCGTACTGGGCCACCATCGCATCGTTGTACGCGAAGCTGCCGGTGGCCAGCACCACCCCGCGCCGCGCCCGGATGGTCACCTCGGTGCCGTACTGCCGGGCCCGGATGCCGACCACCCGACCGTCGGACTCGACCACGAGCGCGTGCACCCGCACGTCGTAGAGCGAGCGCGCGCCGGCCGCCGTGGCGGTGTCGACGAGCGGCTTCATCAGCATGTAGCCGGCGCTGGCCTCACCCTGCTTCTTGCCCGACATCTGCGGGACGTGGCCGCGGGGCGCAGGCGTGGCGATCGTGTTGAACGGAGAGGAGTTCTCCCCGCCGCTGTACATCAGGCCCTGGTCGCCCATCGGCTCCCAGCCGGGCTCACCGAAGAACTCGGCCTTGAACGGGACCCCGCATTCCACGAGCCAGTCGAAGTGGGCGACGCTGCCCTCGCAGTAATCGGCGATGCGTGCGGTGTCGGCGCCGGGTCCCATGGCCACGTTGAGGAACGCCGCCATGTTGTCGACGGAATCGGTGAACCCGCACGCCTTCTGGATCGCTGTGCCGCCGCCGAGGTAGATGAATCCGCCCGCCATCGACGCCGCACCGCCCCACGAGCCGGTCCGTTCGAGCACCAGCACGTCGGCGCCCGCATGGGACGCCTCGACCGCCGCGGCCGCACCGGCGACCCCGTAACCGGCGATGACCACGTCGGCCTCGTGATCCCACTGCCTGACCGACGCGGCAGGCACCGGGCGCACGTCGCCGGCGCTCACGGCCGCATCGCGGCGGGGAGGTCGCCCACCCACTGGTGGCCCCAGTAGCTGTCGGCGGTGATCTCCTCTGCGGTGTAATAGGTTTCGTCGACCCGCATGCCCTCGGTGCCGAACTCGATGTCCCAGTCGCCCGGTGCGCGAACGTAGAACGACACCATCTTGTCGTTGGTGTGCCTGCCGAGCGTCGAGGACAGCTGGTACCCGTCGGCGTTCACGCGGTCGAGGGCCTGGCCGACCGCGTCGAGGCTGTCCACCTCCACCATCATGTGCACCAGACCGGGGTCGCGCAGGGTCGCGGCCGGACAGATCGCCAGGCTGTGGTGGCGTTCGTTGATGCCGAGAAAGCGCACGCGCACCGGCCCGAACTCCGGCGGAACCGGCACCCGGAACGCGCCGCGTGACTTGAATCCTAGTACGCCGGTGTAGAACTCGAAGAGGCCATTGGGGTCGAGCGCGGGAAGTACGACGTGGCCCAGACCCTGCGCACCGGTGACGAACCGGGCGCCGAAGGGTGTCACGACGGGGCTGTGGTCGAGCACCGCGCCGTGGAACACCTCGAGCGCGGTGCCCGCGGGATCCTCGAACGCGATGACCTCCTCGACGCGCCGTGCGTCGGCCTCCTCGAGCGACAGCTCCTTGAACGGAACACCCGCCGCGTCGAGATCGCGTTTGACCTGGTCGAGCGCCGCATGGTCGCGGACCTCCCAGCCCACGGTGACGATCCGGTCGACGTCACCGGGCCGGACGATGATGCGCGCGGCGCGCTCGTCCATCCGGAGGTAGAGGCACGACTCGTCGGGCCCGCTGCCCTCGGCGAAACCCAGGACCTGGAAGGCGAAGTGGCGCCACCGGTCGATGTCGGCGGTCTGGACGGTGACGTAGCCGAGGCTCTTCAACGCTGTCATGGTCGTTCCTTCCCGTTCAGATCATCGCCCGCAGTGCACCCTGCGGGTCGACCCCCAGTGAGCTCAGCGCGGATGCGTGGTAGATGGTGCCGGGCGTGTGGATCGCGTGCGCCACCCCGGCGTGCGCGTCACGCCAATACCGTTGCAGCGGTTTGTCCATGCGCAGCGCATTGCCACCCGACCGCGCAAAGATCTGGTCGACCGCGCACACCGCCCGCCACACCGCCTTGATCTGGCTGCGGCGCACAGCCGCCCGGTCGGCGAACGTCACCTCCTTGCCTTCGTCGACCATGTCGTAGATCCGGTCGACGTTGGACAGCAGTGCGTGGCGGGAGGCCTCGATGTCGGCGGCGGCCTCGCCGATCGCGTACATCACGTACGGGTCGTCCTTGACCGCGACGCCGCTGGCGTTGACCCGTTCGCGCTGATAGTCCAGATGCGCGGCCAGGGCCCCTTCGCAGATGCCGATGGTCGCAGAGCTGATCCCGAGCGGGAACATCGTCGACCACGGCATCTTGTAGAGGGTCTTGGTCATCCCGGCCTCGCGTTGCGCGGAGCCGTCCATGACCTTGAGACCGTCCATGGTGCGGTAGGCCGGGACGAACGCGTCGCGCACGATGACGTCCTTCGACCCGGTGCCGCGCAGGCCGACGACGTCCCAGGAGTCGTCCACGATCTCATAGTCGCTGCGGGGCAGGATCATGTGCAGGATCTGCGGCGGCATCACCGGTCTGCCCTCGCTGTCGCCGACCATCGCGCCCAGGATGATCCAGTCGCAGGCGTCGGTGCCGGAACTGAACTGCCAGCGTCCGGTGAACAGGTATCCGCCGTCGACCGGCCGGGCCACCCCCTGCGGGGCGTACGGCGACGCGATCCACGTGTCGACGTCGGTGGCCCACACCTCCTGGGCGACCTTCGGGTCGGCGTACGCCAACTGGTACGGGTGCACACCCACCACGCCGTTGACCCAACCCGCGGCAGGATCGAGCGCGGCGGTGGCCATCACGGTCTCGGCGAACTCCCGTGGGTGGACCTCGTAGCCGCCGTACTGCTCGGGCTGCAGCAACCGGATGTGGCCGGCCGTCTTCATGTTCTTGACCGTGGTGTCCGAGAGCCGGCCGAGCCTCTCGGCCTCGACGGCCTGTTCGCGGAACTGGTCGGCCAGTTCCATCACCCGGTCGATTACCCGGTCGGTCATGGGACGTCCTTCTCTCGTGGGGCTCTCTTCGATGGTCTACCGGTATCGTGCGCCGCTCGTGGGCGAATCCCGGTGAATGGAAAAGCCGTCAGCACCGACGTCAGAATTCGACGTGGATCTCGTCGGAGGCCGGACGCGCCTGGCAACCGAGGATCGTGCCTGCCTCGATGTCCTCAGGCTCGAGGATCTCGGTGTCGGGCATGTCGACCTGTCCGCTGACCAGGGTGGCCGCGCAGGATCCGCACTGTCCCTCGCGGCACGAGTACGGCACGTCGAGACCCGCGGTCAGCATCACGTCGACGAGCGTGGCCGGGCGGGCCCATCGGAGGGAGTGCTGCTGCCCGTCGAGGTCGACCCGCAGGTCGGCGGCCTCGCCATCGGCCGCGGTGTCGACCGGCGCGACCTCCGCGAAAGGATCGCCGGTCAGGGACCGGAACACCTCGGTGTGCACCTCGTCGCGGGGCACACCGGCGTCGGCGAGCGCCGCCTGCACCGCGGTCATGAACGGTGCGGGCCCGCAGAGATACGCCTCGCCGCCGGTGAACCGCCGGGCCAGGGCCGTGAGCTGGTCCCGGCGGGGTATCCCCTGTACGGATTCCAGCCAGTGCACGACAGTCAGCCGGTCGGGGTGGCGGGCGGTCAGTTCGCGCAGTTCGGCCGCGAAGATCACCGACCGCTCGTCGCGGTTGGCGTACACGAGCACGATCCGCCCGCTGCCCACCGCGAGCGCCGACTTCAGGATCGACATCACCGGGGTGATGCCGCTCCCGGCGGCCCACAGCACCAGGTCGCGGTCGAGATCAGCCGGGGTGAACGTCCCGGAGGGTGACAGTGCCTCGATGATGTGGCCGGCGGCGACGTTGTCGCACAACCAGTTCGAGCCGTATCCGCCGGCAACCCGCTTGATCGTCACCTTGGGTGCGGCGTCGGTGTGCGGTGAGCTCGCCAGCGAATAGCAGCGGGCCACCGCATCCCCCTGGTCGCCGGGCACCCGAAGCGTCACGAACTGACCCGGTCGGTAGTCGAAGCGGACATCTCCGGCGACGGCGAATACCAGCGACCGGGTGTCGTGGCTCTCCTCGATGACGTCGGTGACGGTGAGCCGCAGGAAGTCCACGCCGGCGATCATGGAGGCGCAGGGTGCGGATCGGGAACGCGACGTCCGTTGACCGGGAAGGACCCCTCCGCGCGCGGGCGGGCCACGCCTAGCGTGATCGTCGTGGACACCTCGGCTGATCAGCTGCTCAACCAGGTCGATGCGGTGGTCGTCGGCGCCGGCTTCGCGGGGCTCTACGCACTGCACAGGCTTCGCTCGCAGGGTTTGCGCGTCCGGGTGTTCGAGGCCGCCCCCGACGTCGGCGGCACCTGGTACTTCAACCGGTACCCCGGGGCGCGGTGCGACGTCGAGAGCGTGGACTACTGCTACTCGTTTTCCGAGGAGCTCCAGCAGGAGTGGAACTGGAGCGAGAAGTACGCCACCCAGGCCGAGATCCTGCGCTACATCAACTGGGTCGCCGACAAGCTCGACCTCAGATCCGGCATCACGTTCAACACGAAGGTCACCTCCGCGGTACTCGACGAGGACACGCTGCAGTGGACGGTGAAGACGGACACCGGCGAGGTCCTCAACACCCGGTTCTGCATCATGGCGACGGGCCCGCTGTCCGCGGCGCTCACCCCGCAGTTCCCCGGCCTCGACACCTTCGCCGGCGACATCTACCACACCGCGGACTGGCCGCACGAGGACGTCGAATTCACCGGCAAGCGGGTCGCGGTCATCGGCACCGGATCGTCCGGCATCCAGTCGATCCCGATCATCGCCGAGCAGGCCGCGCAGCTCTACGTCTTCCAGCGGACCCCGAATTACAGTGTGCCGGCGGGTAATCGACCGCTGACCGAGGAGGACGTCGCCGCGGTCAAGGCGAACTACGACGAGCGGCGGCAGCTGTCCTGGCGCAGCGGCGGCGGGTCACCGCACATCGCACACCCGAAGCTGACCATGGAGGTGACACCCGAGGAGCGCAGGGCGGCGTTCGAACGGCGTTGGGAACTCGGCGGTGTGCTGTTCTCGAAGACCTTCCGCGACCAGATGATCGACCCGCAGGCCAACGACGAGGCCCGCAAGTTCTACGAGGAGAAGATCCGCGCCGTCATCGACGACCCCGCCGTCGCCGACCTGCTGATCCCGAACGACCATCCGATCGGTACCAAGCGGATCTGCACCGACACCAACTACTTCCAGACCTTCAACCGCTCCCATGTCGAGTTGATCAGCGTTCGCAAGACACCGATCGAATCGGTGGACCCGGACGGGATCAACACCTCCGACGCACACTATGACGTCGACGCCATCGTGCTGGCGACGGGTTTCGACGCGATGACCGGGGCACTGGCCAAGATGGACATCGTCGGGCGCGGTGGTGAGAGGCTCGCCGACGACTGGCGCGACGGGCCGAGGACCTACCTCGGGCTCGGCGTCGACGGCTTCCCCAACCTGTTCATCGTGTCGGGCCCGGGGGCGCCTGCGGTGCTGGCCAACATGGTGTTGCACGCCGAGGCCCACGTGAACTGGATCGCCGACTGCATCGACTATCTGGACCGCCACGGGTACGCCGCCATCGAAGCCACCCCGCAGGCGGTCGACGACTGGGGCGCCGAACTCTCGCGGCGGGCCGAGGCGACGCTGTTCACACAGGCGAACTCGTGGTACATGGGCGCCAACGTGCCCGGCAAACCGCGGGTGTTCATGCTCTTCATCGGAGGTTTCGGCGTCTACCTGGACATCTGCGCCGAGGTGGCCGCCGCCGGCTACAAGGGCTTCGAGCTGCTCAAGGCCGAGTAGCCCGCGCGCACTACCCCCGCGTCAGGAACGACAGCACCGTCGCCTCGAATGCGGCCTTGGCCTCGATCATCGCCCAGTGCCCGCAGTTCGGGAACACGTGCAATTCGGCGTTCGGAATCGTCCGCATCGGAATGAGCGCCATGTCCAGCGGGCTGACCCGGTCGTCGCGGCCCCAGGTGAGCAACGTGGGCGCGGCCACCTTGTGCATCTGCGCCCACGGCTGCGGAATGTCCGCCGTGCGCATGAACGCCATCATCTGTGCGAACGCCTTCTTGCCGTACATGCGGCGCGCGGCCGCGAGCGTCTCCGGATCTGTTGCCAGCTGCCAGCGTTCGGCGATCAGCTCCTCGGTCACCAGTGCCTCGTCGTAGACCATGGACCGCAGCCAGTCGACCAGCCGCGCCCGCGTCGGATCCTCGGTGAACTCCTGCAGCAGCCGAATCCCCTCGCTGGGTCCGGGGCTGAAGACGTTGGTGCCGATACCGCCGATGGTCACCAGCCGCCGGATGCGGTCCGGATGGTGGATGGCGAAGTTGATGCCGACGCCGCCGCCCATCGAGTTGCCGACGATGTCCACCTGCTCGATACCGAGGCCGTCGAGAAACGGCGCGACCGCGCCCTGGGCGTCGATCATCGGATGACCGCCGGCGTCGTCGCTCACCCCGAACCCGGGGAATTCGAGGACGAGGCAGCGAAAGTGAGCGCTGAACGCGGGCAGGATGCCGCGGAAGTTACGCCATCCGGTGACGCCGGGCCCCGAGCCGTGCAGGAACAGCACCGTCGGACCCTCACCGGTGTCGTAATACCGCAGGGTTCCCGACGGCGTGGTCAGGTCCTGGAGCGGCAACTGGTCGGATGGGGCGGTCATGTACGGCTCCTCGTCATCGGTGGCACACGCTGCCGGCGGACAGTCCCCCGCTGCAGGCTAGGGCCGCTGGGCGCGCGGCGACAGCCATTCTCTCGGTAGGTGGGAGCAACCCCTGTCCGGGGGACTGTCGGACGCGAGGATGGGATCTTCCGGCAACTGAGCGAGGGGCCACGCATGGACGACACGTCGAGGCCGGATCCGGCGCTGCTGCGCCGGGTCGCCATCTCGAGCCTGCTCGGCACGGCCATCGAGTACTACGACTTCCTGGTCTACGGAACGATGAGCGCGCTCGTCTTCGGGGTTGTCTTCTTTCCCGAGTCCGACCCCGCCGTCGCCACCATCGCCGCCTTCGGGACGCTCGCCGCGGGATATGTCGCGCGCCCCGTTGGCGGAATCCTGTTCGGCCACTTCGGGGACCGCATCGGCCGCAAGTCGATGCTGGTGCTGACCATGACGCTGATGGGTGTCGCGAGCTTCCTGGTCGGGGTGTTGCCGACGTTCGCCGCGATCGGCGTCGCGGCGCCGATCATGCTGGTGGCGCTGCGCGTGATCCAGGGTGTGGCCATCGGTGGCGAATGGGGCGGGGCCACCCTGATGGTCACCGAACACGCCGAGCCGCACCGCCGCGGCGCCTGGAACGGTGTGATGCAGATGGGTTCGCCGATCGGCTCGCTGTTGTCGGTGGCTGTCGTCACCGCCATCACGCTGATGCCGGACGAGTCGTTCCTGTCCTGGGGCTGGCGGGTGCCGTTCCTGGTCAGCCTGCTGCTTCTCGGAATCGGGATCTACGTGCGGTTGTCCATCACCGAGAGCCCCGTCTTCGAACGGGCGAAACGGACCGGCGGCGGGCCTGCGGGCCCCCCGCTCCTCGAGGTGCTGCGCCGTCCGGAGAACCTGGTCCTGGCCTGCGCGGTCGGGATCGGGCCGTTCGCGCTGACGGCACTGATCAGCACCTACATGATCAGCTACGCCACGGCGATCGGATACCACCGCACCGATGTGATGACCGCGCTGATCTTCACGTCCACCACGGCGCTGATCACCATTCCGCTCTTCTCGGCGCTGTCGGACCGGGTCGGGCGGCGGGCGGTCGTCGTCACCGGCGCGATCGGGATCGTCTGTTACGCGTGGCCGTTCTACACGCTGGTCGACGTGCGTTCGGTGCCTCTACTCATCGTGGCGATGGTGCTCGCGCAGGTGCTGCAGTCGCTGATGTACGCCCCGTTGGGTGCGCTCTTCTCCGAGATGTTCGGCACGCACGTGCGCTACACCGGTGCCTCGATGGGATACCAGTTCGCCGCACTGCTGGGTGCCGGCTTCACACCGCTGATCGCCAGCAGCCTGATGGCGGACGGGATCTCGCGTACCCCGGTGGTGGCGTTGGCCGCGGGGTGCGGTGTGGTGACCATCGTCGCGATCTGGCGGGTGCGCGAGACGCGCGGCACCGAGCTGATCGATACGGGTGCGCAACCGCGGGGTCTGGCCGCCGATCGCTAGTTGCGGAACCGCTTCAGGTAGGACACCAACCCGCGGGCGGGGACGGGCTTCGGCCAGGCGTCGGTGCGGAAGTGCGCGTCGGTGCCGCCGTCGACGAAGATGATGCTGCCGCACAGGAAGTCGGCGGCGTCGGACAGCATGAACCGGATCCAGTCCGCGAGCTGACCGGCGTCGCCGAAACCGCCGACCGGGACCGGGAACCGCTGCACCGCCTTGGACTGCTGCTTCGACGCCAACTGCTCCTCGAGCAGTGGGGTCATGATCGCCCCGGGTGCCAGCGCGTTGAGCCGGATCCCGGCGCCGGCCCATTCCGGCCGGATGGCGTGGCGGCGCACCCAGCGACTCACCGCGATCTTCGAGGCCGCGTAGATCAGCGCCGAGGCCACGGGGCCGAACGGCCGCACCGCGCGGACCGCCTTGTCGACGTCCCCGTCGAGCAGCGCCTTCACCGCACGCTTGGGCACCATCGGCGTGGTGGTCGTCGAGTTACTGGATATCACAACGACTTTCGCGTTGCCGGCGGCCGCCAAAGCGGGTCGCCATCCCTCGAGGAGTTCCACGACTCCGCGATGGTTCACCTCGGCGATCAGCCGCAGCCGGCTCTTACCGCTGCCCGGACCGATACCTGCCGCGAGGACGGCGCCGTCGAGGTGCCCACCCGCGGCGGTGACGACCTGCGCGACGGCCCGCGCCCGACCGTCCGGTGTGGACAGGTCGGCGACGACGTCCGCCTCCTTGACGTCCACGCCGATGACGCGGTGACCGTCGGCGCGCAGTCGATCGGCGGTCTCGCGACCCATACCCGACGCCGAACCTGTGACGGCATAGGTGCCCATGGCAAAGACTGTGGCATACGGGGCGTCCGAACCCTGTCCCGGGGCACCCGTCTCTACACTCGCCGGATGGCGGAACCGCCGATCACCGAGGACGGCCACCACGTCGTGATCAACGGGCGTAAGTGGCGTGCCACCGACCCGTCGATCCCCGAGGAGCGCAGGGCGCAGCTCACCCGCATCCTGATGTCCTGGCGACGGGAGGTCCGCCGCACCAAGGGCACCGAGGGTGAGCGGGCCGCGCGGGCCGGCGTGCACGCCGCGAAGGTCGCGCTGGGCGAGCGCGGGACACCGCCGTGGTGGGAGCAGACCGACGAGCAGCGGCGGGCGCGGTGGCAGGCCGAGGTGCCGCTTCCGGTGGGACGTGACGATGAGGGAGCATCGTGGGGACCACCCTCGGACGGGTGACGGTGAAAGGACCATTCATGTCTGAGCACACCTCTGCCGTGGTCGTCGGCATCGACGGCAGTGACAGCGCCCTGCGGGCCGCCCGCTGGGCCGGCGCGGTGGCCGCCGCGTGCGGTGCGTCGCTGCACATCCTGCACGCCATGCCCAGTCTCGGACGCAACCTGACCGAGACGGCCGCCGCGATCCAGGCGGCGATCATGTCCTATCAGCGCGACTCCGCACTGATCTTCCTGCGGGCCGCCGAGGACGCCGTCCGCGCGGACCGGCCCGACCTCGCCGTCACCACAGAGGCCAGCGAGACGCCCGTCGACGAGGCGCTCATCGACGCCGGCCGGACCGCCCGGCTGATCGTCCTGGGCGGTCAGGACGTCACCGGTGCGGCCGCGCTGATCATGGGGTCGACGACGCTGCGGGTGGCGACCCACGCGGCGTGCCCCGTCGTCGCGTTCCGCGGCGACGAGGTCGCCGTGTCCGACAAGCCGATCGTCGTCGGTGTCGACGGCACCGCCGCGGCCGAGGGGGTGCTGGCGACGGCCTTCGACGTCGCGTCAGCCCTCAGGGTCAAGCTCGTCGTCGTACGGTCCTGGACAACCCGGGCGCCGGCCGGTGACGTCACCATCCCCTTCCTGATCGACTGGGAAGCGCTGGAAGCCGCCGAGTGGAGCGCGCTGACCGAACTCGTGGACGGCTGGCGGCAGCGCCATCCCGACGTCGACGCGGAGAGCGTGGTGGAGACGATGTCGCCGGCCCGCGCGCTGCTGAGCCACGCCGCGGACGCGCAACTGGTGGTGGTGGGTAGCCGCGGCCGAAACGCCCTCGCCGGCTTGGTACTGGGATCGACCAGCATGAACCTGCTGCACCACAGCCAGGTTCCGGTCATGGTGACGCGGGCGCATGCCCCGGAAGGGGATCGGCAGTGACGGTGGAGATCACGCTCGACGGACGGCGGGTCCTCGTCACGGGCGGCGGTCAGGGCGTCGGCCGCGGGCTGGCTCTCGCCTTCGGGGCCGCGGGTGCGCACGTGCTGGTGAACGATCTGCGGGCCGAACGTGCGCAGAGCGTCGTGGCCGAGATCACCGAGCGGGGCGGTGCGGCGGAGGCCACGCCGTTCGACGTCACCGATTACGCTTCTGCGGCAACGGCTGTCGCGGACGCCGCGCCTGTCGACATCCTGGTCAACAACGCAGGTAACGCGGGCTCGGAGGGCTTCGCCCACCGCGGCCGGTTCGCCGAGACCGACCCCGCCGACTGGGAACCGTTCCTGCGTGTGAACCTCTACGGCGTCCTGAACTGCACCAGGGCCGTGTTACCCGCCATGATCGACAACGGGTGGGGCCGCATCCTGACCATCGTGTCCGACGCGGGCCGCACCGGCGACCCGGGCGGTGCGGTCTACGGCGCCGCGAAAGCGGGTGCGGCAGGGCTGATGCGCTCGATCGCGCTGGAGAACGGCCGCTTCGGGATCACCGCCAACAACATCTCGTTGGGGACGATGCGCACGCCGCTCACCGAATCCCTGTGGGCCGAGCACGGCGATTCCCCTCAGGCCAGGGCGATCCTGCAGAGCTATGCGATCCGCCGGCCGGGCGTCCCCGACGACGTCACCCACCTCGCCCTGGTGTTGGCCAGCGACCACGGTTCGTGGATCACCGGTCAGACGATCTGCGCGAACGGCGGGTTCTCGTCGGCGCTGTGACCCGTCAGGGCACCTGCGGTTTGATCTCTTCGACGACCCACTGGGCGTAGTCGAGGTATTCGTCGACGCCGCTGACCGGAGGCAACGGGACGGCGCTGACGGTGACACCCTGTTCGCCGAGCCAGCACAGGCGGTCCACGATCTCGGCGGCGTTCATGCCGGGGCGCCCGTGCGGATCGTCCTGTGCCACATGTCCTTCACCGACCCGCGTCGTGCCGAGGCCGTGGACGACGTCGAACGGCCGACCGTCGTACCCCGGTTGGGAGGTGATGAAGTCGAGGCGTTCGGCGATCTTGTCGGGTGGGGTGAGGAACGACCACCAACCCGACGCGTACTTCGCCGCCCGGCGCAGCGCGGCGTCGGCGTCCCCGCCGATCCACACCGGCAGATGCGGTTTCTGCACCGGCTTCGGCTCGAAGGCGACGTCGTCGAACGACACGTACTTGCCCTGGAAGCTGGGCGAGTCGCTGGTCCACAGCTCGATGATCGCGGCAAGATATTCGTCCGCCATCCGACCGCGTTCGTGAAACGGAACGCCGAGCAGCTCGAATTCCCTTTCCAACCAACCCACACCGAACGTCACCATCATCCTGCCGCCGCTCATCCAGTCCGCGGTGGCCAGCGCCTTGGCGAGAACGATCGGATGCTGCAGCGGCAGCACGGTGATGCAGGAGTTCAGCCGGATGCGTTCGGTCGCCCCCGCGAGGTAGGCCTGCGCCACCGTCGATTGCAGATAGTGCGGTCCCGACAGCTCCACGTGATCGTTGGGGATCACGAAATGCTCGGGGACGGCGATCATGTCGTACCCCCAGGCATCCGCGCATTTGGCCATCCGGGTCTGGTCCGCGCCGGTGACCGACGCCTCCCACGGCTGCATCATTGCCTTGAGCCGCAGCATGTGAGGCAGATTGAAGACGAGTTTCACTCGGTACTCCCGTGGCAGGCGACAAGCGCTACTTGAGCATGCTACCGGCGTCGACGGTCACGGGTAGCCCGGTCACATAACGAGATTCGTCCGATGCCAGGAACAGCACGGCGTTGCTGACGTCGATCGGCTCCACCCAGCCGACGGGCAGCACGTGCATGAACTGCGCCGCCACGGCGAGGTCGTCGACCCCCGGGTTCTCGAGATCGGGACGGAACAGCTTCTTGGTGCCCTCGTTCATGAACAGTGGTGTGTTCACGTTGGTGGGGCACACCGCGTTGACCCGGATCGAATGCTGACCCAGTTCGACCGCGAAGGTCCGCATCAGTCCGATCACCCCGTGCTTGGCCGCGATGTAGTGGCCGGTGTGCGGATACGGTTTGAGTCCGCCGACCGAGCTGGTGAGGATGATCGAACCGCCCCGGCCGCCGGAGAGCAGGTGCGGCACAGCGGCTTTGACGGTCTTCCAGACGCCGGACAGGTTGACGTCGATCATGTCGCGCCAGTCGTCCTCGCTGGTCTTGTCGAGTGTCTGACCGCCGTTGCCGATCCCGGCGTTCGCCACGACGATGTCGAGCCGGCCGAATTGCTCGACACCGCTGCGCACCACGGCATCGAGGGCGTCGAAGTCGCGGACGTCGACCTCGGCGGTGATGACACGGCGGTTCACGCCCTTGACCAGATCCGCCGTCTCGGCGAGGTCGTCCGGGGTGGCGGGCGGGATCTCGGTGTTGCTGCTGATCGGCGCGCACACGTCCACCGCGATGATGTCGGCGCCTTCTTCGGCGAGACGCACCGCGTGGCTGCGGCCCTGACCGCGCGCGGCACCGGTGATGAACGCAACCTTGCCGTCGACCCGACCGCCCATATCGCCAACCTTCCCTCGGGCCGTCGTCACTCGGCGGCGCTGATGCCGATCACTGTTTGATCGACCGATCAGGAGCGTGGCATTGGAGGCCCCTCTTGTCAACCGTCACCGCGCGCCGCCAACCGGTTCAGCTGGCGTTCCATGAACGCGCGGAACTCGTCGTGCCCGAGGGTGACGCCGACCGCACTCTCGTTGCACAGGCTGCGTGCGGTCTGGGCGATGAGCATCGAGACCGCGGCGGGCGGATACTCCTGCAGGTCGACCCCGCGGGCACGCAGTGCGACGGCCACCGCGGCGGTCTCGATGTCGCGGACGCGTTCGGCGTAGGACTTCAGCTCGGCCCGGATCGCCTTGCGATGGTTGGCCAGCGCCATGAACTCGGTGTTCAGCCCGGTCATGCGTAGATCGCTGTTCATCGCCCACAGCGTCTGCAGCGGTTCGTCGGCGGTGAGCGCTTCGCGCATCCGTTCCAGCGAGGCTTCCGCACCGGCCCGCAGCACTTCCACGAACAGGTCGTCCATGGTCGGGAAGTAGTAGTAGACCAGCGCCTGCTTGACGCCCGCCTCGGCGGCCACCCGTCGCGACGTGGCGGCGGCGTACCCCTCCTCGCGCATGATCTTGGCCGTCGCCTCGATGAGCCGTTGCCGAGCCGAACTGTCCACCTTCGTCTTTCGTGGTGCCGACATCAGTGGGTCCCGACGCGTGGATCGCTTGACCGCCCCAGCGGCGGCGTGGTAGGCATGGCGCATTCTATCATCCTGATCGACCGATCAGGATGGAGCGAAGGAACCGATCCTCCATGACCGATCTCGCCTCAGTCGACTTCTTCTCCGACCCGGACGTCTCCCAGGATCCCTACCCGTATTGGGACGCGCTGCGCCAGCAGGGGCCGGTCGTTCGGGAACCCCATCACGGCGTGGTGGCGGTGACCGGGTACCAGGAGGTGCTCGCGGCCTTCCGGGACCACGACCACTTCTCGGCGGTCAACGCGATCGGTGGGCCGTTCCCGCCGCTGCCGTTCGAGCCCCAGGGTGACGACATCACCGAGCAGATCGAGGCGCACCGGCATCTCTTCCCGATCCACGAGCACATGGTCGTGATGGACCCGCCCGCACACGAACGGGCCCGGTCGCTGCTCAGCCGGCTCCTCACGCCACGTCGGCTCAAGGAGAACGAGGACTTCATGTGGCAACTGGTCGATCACCAGATCGACCAGATCGTCGACAACGGTCGGTGCGAGTTCCTCTCGGAGTACGCCAAACCGTTCGCGACGTCGGCCATCATCGACCTGCTCGGTGTGCCCGAACGGGACCGCCCCGAATTCCTCGCCGCTCTCGGCGCGGAGTCGCGGCAGGGCAACCGGGTGGGCGCGCTGGACGGTGAGCCGGTGGGGCTGGATCCGCTGCAGTACCTCGACGACAAGTTCGCCGGGTATCTCGCCGACCGTCGGCGCGATCCCCGCGACGACGTGTTGTCGGGGATGGCGACCGCGACGTACCCGGACGGTTCCACCCCGGAGCTGATGGAGGTGGTCAAACCCGCGACGTTCCTGTTCGCGGCGGGCCAGGAGACGGTGACCAAACTGCTCAGCGCGGCCGTCCAGACGCTCGGTGACCGGCCGGAGTACCAGGAGGTGCTTCGCGGGGACCCCAGCCGGATACCGACGTTCATCGAGGAGTCGCTGCGGATGCACGCACCGACCAAGGTCGACTTCCGGCTGGTCCGCAAGACCACCTCACTCGGGGACGTGCACCTGCCTGCCGGCACCATCGTGATGCTCTGCCTGGGCGCCGCCAATCGGGATCCGCGCAAGTTCGACGATCCGCACGAATTCCGGCTCGACCGCAAGAACGTCCGGGAACACCTCGCCTTCGGCCGCGGCATCCACAGCTGCGCGGGTGCACCGCTCGCGCGTGTGGAAGGCAACGTCACCGTGCGCCGTCTGCTGGACCGCCTGCGCGACATCAGCATCGACGAGAGCGTGCACGGTCCGGCCGGGCGCCGGAACTATGCGTACGAACCCACGTTCCTGCTGCGCGGCCTGACCAGCCTGCACATCGAGTACAGGCCGGCAGGGTAGGGGGTCGAGGCAGACCTACCCGGCTTCGGCCTCCCATTCCTGACTGACCCGCTGCTTCTGTTCGCCGATCGTTTGGGCCAGCTGGGCCGCCTTGGGCCAGCCGTAGTGCGCTGCGAAATGCAGGGCCAGCTCGTCCATCTCGTCGAACGTGAGGTCCCGGCTCCTCAGCGCCGCGTACACGTGGCTCAGGATCGGCAAGGGTGCGTCCTGGAACGCCACGCAGGTGACGGTGATCAGCCGGCGTTCCTTCATTCCGAGGCCGGGTCGCAGCCACATCTCACCGAAGACGAAGTTCAGGATGCCCGCACCCGAGTAAGGGTTGTCGCGGATCGGCGCGAACGCCAGGCAGTTGATGTCCCTGAACGCCTGCTCGCCGACGGCCAGTCGGCCCTCGGGATCGCTGGGGGTGTCGAGCGGCAGCAGCGGCTCCGGCGGGGGGACCTCTTCGCCGCGCTCCCGGTGGATGCGGTCCCACACGTCGTCGACGATCATGTTGAACCGGGAAGCCTTCGGCCAACCCGCGTACACGGCGAAATGCAGGACCGCTTCCCGCATCTCGGTGATCGTCAGGTCCCCGCCGTTGAGGGCGGCGTAGACGTGATCGCGCAGCGGCGCCTCGGCGTCCGCGGCGGCCACGCAGGCCAGTGTGATGAACCGCCGCTCCCGGCGGCTCAGCACCGGGCGCTGCCATACGTCGGCGAACACGAAGTCGAGCAGTCGCGCCATCGCTGTCGACTGCGGTTCGGGCGCAGGCACGGTCATCACGTCGGTGTAGGCGCGCCGCATCCGTTCGTAGGCGTCGACGTGCGTTTCAGCGGAGTGTGACACCGGCGTCCACCTTGAACTCCAGGCCCGTGACGTAACGGGATTCGTCGGATACGAGGAACAGCACGGCGTTGCTGATGTCGACGGCCTCTGCCATGGCGATCGGAAGCGCGTTGAGGAACAGCGGGACCAGATCCGGCCGAGATTCCAGGACGTCGCGCAGCGACTCCGGACGCATCCCGGTCTCGACGCCCGTCGGGTGCACGGTGTTGACCCGGATGCACTGCGCGGCAAGCTCATTGGCGAGCGCTCGGGTCATGCCGACGACACCGTGCTTGGAAGCCGTGTACGGCGTGTGCAGCGGGGTGCCCTTCACTCCGGCCGCCGAACTGATGTTGACGAGGCTGCCGCCGTGCGCGACGAGATGCGGAATCGCTGCCGCGCAGGTGTTCCATGTGCCGATGAGGTTGACGTCGACCACCGTCCGCCACTGCTCCGACGTGGTCGCGTCCCACGTCCCGACGGTGAGCACTCCGGCGTTGGCGACCGCGGCGTCGAGGCCGCCCAGCTGAGCCACTCCGTCGTCCACGGCCGTCGACAGCGCCGCGGCGTCCCGGACGTCGACGACGTGGGTGACCACGCGGGCGCCATGGCCTTCGGCCAGTCGCGCGGTCTCGCCGAGTTCTGCCTCGGTGGCGAGCGGGTATTCGAGCTCCGGCAGGGATCGGCAGATGTCGACGAGGATCAGGTCGGCGCCTTCTTCGGCCAACCGGACGGCGTGGCTGCGGCCCATTCCGCGCGCGGCGCCGGTGATGACCACGCGCTTGCCGGCGACGCGCCCGTTGCGGCCGCTCACAATTTGTTGCAGAAGCCGGCGTCGACGGGGAAGGTGACCCCGGTGACGTGTCTGGCCGCATCGGAGACGAGATAGGCGATGGCGCTGCTGATCTCGTCGGGCTCGAGTAACTGCACCGGCATCGGGTTCTGCAGGTGCGGGCCGCCATCCGGGTAGTTCTCGAGGAACGCGGTCATCGCGGGGTTCACCGCCATCATCGTGTTGACCGCGGTCGGGTGCACGGTGTTGACCCGGATACTATGCGGTGCAAGCGCGTTGGCCAGGGTGCGCATCAAGCCGACGATGCCGTGTTTGGAGGCCGCATAACCCAGGCCCCCGCCCTGCAGCCCACCGAATCCCCGCAGCCCGGCGGTCGAACTGGTGAACACGATGGAGCCGCCGCGCTCGCCGGCGATGAGGTGCGGGATCGCGGCCTTCGCGGTGTGGAACGACCCGACCAGGTTGACGTCGACGACGTCGTTCCACATCTCGAGGTCTTCCTCGATGGTCAGTTCGCGGAACGCCATGGTCGCGACACCGGCGTTGGCGCAGACGATGTCGAGTCGGCCGAAGTGCTCGACCCCGGCGTCCACCGCGGTTTTGAGCGCGTGGAAGTCGCGGACGTCCGCCACCGATCCGAGCATCGTGGCGCCCTGAGCCTCGACCAGCGCGACGGTCTCCTCGAGTTCGTCACGGGTCGCCATCGGGTAGCCGTTGGACTCGATGTCGGCGCAGATGTCCACGCCGATGATGTCGGCGCCGTCGGCCGCCAGGCGCACCGCATGGCTGCGACCCTGCCCGCGGGCGACGCCGGTGATGAATGCGACTTTCCCGTCCAGGGAACCCATCTGCCCTCGCTTCGTTGCGCTGAGTAACCGTGTTACTGACTGGCACGGTAACCTAGTTACTCTCTGCGGGCAAGGAGTTCGGCGATGGATGAAGCCAAGGACCGGATGATCGCCGTCGTCGTCGAGATCCTGGAGACCGACGGCTACGACGCCGTGCAGTTGCGGGAGGTCGCCCGCCGCGCCCGCATCTCGTTGAGCACGATCTACAAGCGCTACGCCACCCGCGACGAACTGATCCTGGCCGCGTTGGAAGCGTGGATGGACGACCACCGCTACGCCGGTGTGAGCCCCCACCCGCGCGAGCCCGACGCATCACTGCACGAGGCGTTGATGGACCTGTTTTGCACCATCTTCGAACCGTGGGAGCAGCATCCCGGCATGCTGACGGCGTACTTCCGGGCGCGGTCCTCGCAGAGTGGGCAGCAGCTCATGCAGCGGGGTCTCGACATCGTGGTTCCCGCCGGCCTGGAGCTGCTGTCCGACGTCGACGACGAGTTCGTCGCCGACTTCAACGACGTCATCTTCAGCATGGTCTACGGGTTGCTGGGCCGGTTCGTCACCGGGGAGATCGCGATCACCGAGATACTCCCGGCGCTCGACCGCGCGGTGTACTGGCTGACGACCGGTTACCAGGCCGCGAAGGGCTCAGGGGTTGCCGTACATGCGCGCGATGTCCGGTGAGTCCAGCCAGCCGGAGTAGGTGGGCCGCTGCGGCCACCCGTCCGGGGAGTCCTGCCATTCCTCCTGGCGGCCCCATGGCAGGAGGTCGATCAGCGCGAAGCTGTGGCTGAGCTGTTCGGTGCCGCGACCGTTGGTGTGCCAGGTGCGGAACACCGTGTCGCCGTCTCGGAGGAAGACGTTGACGCCGAACCCGTCGCCGGGCGGGGCGTCGACGTCGGCGCCGAAGGAACTCTCCGACGACGAATACCACTCCATCTTGTTGCCGACCTTGTCCTTGTAGGCCAGCGCTTCCTCGATCGGGCCGTTCGTCACGATGACGAACCGGGCGTCGTAGTTGTCGAGGAACTCGAGCCTGGTGAACTGCGACGTGAAGCCGGTGCATCCGCCGCACTGCCACTCCTGGCCGTCGGTCCACATGTGGTTGTAGGTGATCAGCTGTGACCGCCCCTTGAACACGTCGGCGAGTCGCACGGGGCCCTCCGCGCCGATCAGCGTGTAGTCGGGCATCCGCACCATGGGCAGGCGCCTGCGCTGCGCCGCGATCGCGTCGAGTTCGCGCGTGGCCGCCTTCTCGCGGCGGCGCAGCTCCTCGAGCGCTGTGCGCCAGGTCTGTTGGTCGACTACGGGCGGCAGCCCGGTGGTTCCAGTGGTCATCACGTCATCCCGTCGTGGTCGTGCGAGTTGGTCACCGGTACTGACTCAGTGTGGCCGCAGAACTCATCGCCGCGTTGCCGTTCGATGTCACGGCAGTGTGCGCACGCTCGCCGCTGCGGCGGGAAATGTGTCGGTGCCTCGAACTAGTGTTCGAGGTATGGATGGGGACTTCAGCGCAGCGGTCGACCGGCTGCGGGCGGCGGTCGCCGACCTGCAGACCGCCCCCCTCGACGACCTGACCGATCCGCAGGTGGTGGCCGAACTCGACCGCATCAAACACGCCGTCTGGGCGGTCCCGGCCGTGGAGCACCGGCTCACCGCACGCCTGATCGACGCCGACCCCCACGCTTTGGGCGCCACCTCGATCCGGGAAGTGTTGGCCAACCACCTGCGCATCACCCCCACCGACGCCCGGAACCGGATCACCGACGCCGCCCAGTTGGGTCCCCGCTACACGATTCACGGGGAACGCGTGCAGACCGAGTTGGCCCATACCGCGGCCGCGGTCGCCCGCGGCGACATCGGGGCCGCGCATGTGCGGGTCATCCAGGACTTCATCAAGAAGCTGCCGGTCTGGGTGTCAGCCGCGCGCCGTGACGACTACGAACGCGACCTCGTCGGCCACGCCGTCGAGTTGCGTCCGGATCAGTTCACGCAGGTCGCCGCCACCCTGCTGGGGTTCATCGACCAGGACGGCACCGAACCCGACCACCAGACCCTGCGACGCCGCCGCCACCTCCGGGTGGGCCGCCAGCAGGCCGACGGGATGAGCCGCATCGAAGGCTGGCTCACCCCCGAAGCCCGCGCCCTGTGGGATGTCATCGCCGCCAAATACGCCGCCCCCGGCCAGAATGTGCCCCATGACGACGCGGTCACCGGCCGCGATGACCGCACCCCCGGCCAACGCCACCACGACGCGCTGACCCGCGCCCTCGGCGACGCGATCGCCTCCGGTGCCCTCGGCCAGATCGCCGGCGTACCCGCCGGCATCGTCGCCACCGCCACCCTCAGCGAGCTCGAACGCGCCGCCGGCTGGGCCCACACCGGCGGCGGCAACCGCCTCCCGGTGCGCGACCTGATCCGCCTGGCCGGCCACTCGCGGCACTACTTGGCGGTGTTCGACGACCACACCGAAGAAATCCTCTACCTCGGCCGCGCCAAACGCTGCGCGTCCACGCGCAGCGGTTGGCGTTGTTCGCCAGGGATCGTGGCTGCACCCACCCCCACTGCACGGTGCCGTTCTACTGGACCGAAGCCCACCACACCGACGACTACTCCCAAGGCGGCCGCACCGATATCGACACCCAAACCCTGGCCTGCCAACCCGCCAACCTGCTCATCGAGAAAACCGGCTGGACCACCATGCGCCCCGGCAACGGCCACACCCACTGGATCCCACCCGAACACCTCGACACCGGCCAACCAAGAATCAACAACCACTTCCACCCCCACCGCTACCTCACCGACCCCGATAACAGAGGCGGGGGCGATGACCCCGAATAACCCTGAGTGAGACCAATTTGCGGTCTACAACGGTGATGCGCCTCGGAGGTGCTCGAAGATCAGCGACGTCTGCGTCCCCGCCACGTCCGCATCGGCGTTGAGGTTCTCCACGACGAACGCCCGCAGGTCCTCGGTGTCCCGCGCCGCGACGTGGAGGATGAAATCGTCGGCGCCGGCGAGGAAGTACACGTCCATCACCTGCGGCTTGCTGCGGATGTGTTGGATGAAGTCGCGGATCCTGCCCCGGGCATTCGACTGCAGGGTCACCGAGATCATCGCCTGGAGCGACAGGCCCAGGGCCGCGGGGTTGATGTCGGTGTAGAACCCCCGGATCACGCCGAGCTCCTGGAGCCGCCGGACGCGGCCATGACAGGTCGACGGCGCGATCCCGATCGACTCGGCCAGCGCGCTGTTGGACATCCGGGCGTCGGCATGCAGCGCGGACAGGATGCGGCGGTCGACCTCGTCGATGTCACCCGGCCGAACATCCTTCGACAGGCGCGCCGCTTTGAATGCTGAGTTCGTCGATCCTTCCGTCACCGGCCCAATATAGCGAATACTCGTCATTACGATTGTGCTCAGATCGAAGTTTCTTCACAATTTCACCATTGCCTACGTGAGGAGCATCATGCGCGTCGGGATCCCGACCGAGATCAAGAACAACGAGTACCGGGTCGCCATCACACCCGCGGGCGTGGCGGAACTGACCAACCGCGGTCACGATGTGCTGATCCAATCCGGCGCCGGTGACGGTTCTGCCATCTCCGACGCCGACTTCAAAGCGGCCGGCGCCCAGCTGGTCACCCACGCCGACGAGGTGTGGGCCGAGGCCGACCTCCTGCTCAAGGTCAAGGAGCCGATCGAGCCCGAATACTCCCGCATGCGCGAGGGCCAGACCCTGTTCACCTACCTGCACCTGGCCGCGTCGAAGCCCTGCACCGACGCCCTGCTCGCCTCGGGCACCACGTCCATCGCCTACGAGACGGTGCAGACCGTCGGTTCGGACGGTTCGACAGCCCTGCCCCTGCTGGCACCGATGAGCGAAGTGGCCGGCCGGCTCTCCGCCCAGGTCGGCGCCTACCACCTGATGCGCACCCAGGGCGGTCGCGGCGTGCTGATGGGCGGCGTCCCCGGCGTCGCCCCGGCCAAGGTCGTGGTGATCGGCGGCGGTATGGCGGGCGACAACGCCGCCGCCGTGGCCTGGGGTATGGGTGCGCACGTCACCGTCTTCGACCTCAACATCAACATCCTCCGCAAGATCGATGCCGAGTACGGCGGCGCCATCGAGACCCGGTACTCCTCGCGCCTCGAGCTGGACGAGGCCGTCAAGCAGGCCGACCTGGTGATCGGCGCGGTGCTGATCCCCGGCGCCAAGGCGCCCAAGCTGGTCACCAATTCGACTGTCGCACAGATGAAGTCGGGTGCCGTGCTGGTCGACATCGCCATCGACCAGGGCGGCTGCTTCGAGGATTCCCGGCCGACCACCCACGACGATCCGACATTCGCGGTGCACGACACGGTCATCTACTGCGTGGCCAACATGCCGGGGGCCGTCCCCCGCACTTCGACGTTCGCGCTGACCAACGCCACCATGCCCTACGTCCTCAAACTCGCCGACAAGGGCTGGCGCGCCGCATGCCAGGGTGATCCCGCGCTGGCCAAGGGTCTGTCCACCCACGCCGGCGCAGTGCTCAACGAGCACGTCGCCGCCGACCTCGCACTGCCCTTCACCGATCCGGCGACCGTTCTGGCCTGACGTCAGTCGACGTCACCGTCCACGTAGAACCACCGCCCGGCCCGAACAGCGAACCGGGACCGCTCGCGAAGGACGCCGCTGCGTTGGCCCCGGCGGTAGTGCGCACGGAACTCCACCTCGCCGGTGACGTCTCCGCGCCCACCGCCGGTCACGTCGACGATCTCCAGGCCGACCCACCGCAGGCCCGGATCGGGCGTCAGCGCGGCCGGGCGGGTGCGTGGATGCCAGGTCCGCCGGACGTGGTCGAGATCGCCGACGGCGTAGGCGCTGTAGCGCGACCGCATCAGTTCCTCGGCGGTGTCGGCCTGACGCTCGCCCGCATGCAGCGGCAGGCAGCAGCGTGCGAACGCTTCGCCGGTGCCGCACGGACACGGGTGGTTGGGCTTCTGGGTCAAAGCGCTACCTGCGCAACAACAACGGGAGCACCGCCGCGGTCACCTCGCCGACCAACGGCCGCATGTTCTCGGCGTCCGGATCGTCGGTGGCGGTCTTCGTCATGACCGCCAGCAGCAGCCGCTGCCCCTGCGGGCCGTACGCGATGCCGACGTCGTTGGTGGTGCCGTAGTCGCCGCTGCCGGTCTTGTCGGCCGTCGTCCATCCCGGTGGCAGTCCCGCCCGCATACTGGACGTCTCGTTGGCCCGCATCCAATCCTCGAGTAGGCGGCGCTGCGGTGGGGCGAGCGCGTCGCCGGTCAGGATGGCCCGGAACCCCCCGGCCAGCGCCTCGGGCGTGCTGGTGTCCCGCGGATCCCCCGGGACCGCCGCATTCAACTCGATCTCATACCGGTCAAGGCGTGAACGCGGATCACCGATGCCGCGGGCGAACGCCGTGACCGCGGGCGGCCCACCCACGTTCCGCAGCAGGATGTTCGCGGCGGCGTTGTCGCTGACCTGCAGGATCGCCTGGCACAGTTCGGCCAACGTCATCTCGCCACCCACCCGTGGTTCGGTGCGCGGCGAGTTGGGTTGGACGTCAGCCGCAGTCACGGGCAACGTCTGGTCGAGCGACCGCTCACCGCGCCCGACGAGCTGGAGGACCTGCGCCGCCAGGTAGGCCTTGAACGTCGAGCACATGGCGAACGACTCCTGTGCCCGGTGGGCCACCGTGCGACCGGTGTCGAGATCGACCGCGAACACCCCGATCACCGCGTTGTTGGCGCGTTCCAGAGCCTCGACGCCCCCCGCGGGCGGTTGGGCGAACGCGGGCCGGCCGGCGTACGTGGCGAACGCCGCCGCACCGCCGAGCACGGCGGTGGCGGACAGAAGTCGTCTACGGGTGAGGGGGTAGGCCATGCCTCGATGTCATCACGGCCCCCGCCTCCGGCGCAACGTGTTACCGGCCGACGGTCTGAAGTGGCTTCGGCAGAGACGATTTGGTGCGGTGCGGACCCAGAATCGCCGCCCCGTAGGAGCGGGTGAGCAGCTGGCGCGCCACCGCGTTGACCTCGTCGAGGGTGACCGCGCTGATCTGCTCGAGCGTGTAGTCGATGCTGCGGTGCTTGCCGTAGTTCAGCTCGCTGCGGCCGATCCGGTGCATTCGCGAACCGGAATCCTCCAGTCCTAGAACCAAACCACCGCGCAACGAGCCCTTCGCGATCCGGCACTCCGATTCGGTGATCCCGTCGCGGGCCACGTCTTCGAGCACGGCCGTCGTCACCCGGACCACCTCGTCGAACCGTTCCGGTTGGCACGCCGCGTAGATCGACAGTGCTCCGCTGTCGGAGAACGTGTCGACCGTGGAGTACACCGAGTACGCCAGGCCTCGGGTCTCCCGGATCTCTTGGAACAACCGGGAACTCAGTCCACCGCCCAGTGCGGTGTTGAGGACGGACAGCGCCCACCGGTGATCCCAGTGCCGGCCGGGGGTGCGCACGCCCATCGACAGATGGGTCTGTTCGGCGTCGCGGTTGATCAGCTGCAGCGTCGGGCGCCCCGGCACCCGCCCGGTGCCCTTGCGCGGCGGCACCGCCGAATGTCCACGAATGAGCCTGGGCCCGAAGTGTTTCCGGGCCAAGGCCACGACGTCGTCGTGTTCGACGTTGCCGGCGACCGCCAGCACCATCCGTTCGGGCACATAGCGCCGGACGTGGAAGGAGTGCAGTTGGTTGCGGGTCATCCCCTCGATCGACTCGATGCTGCCGATCACGGGCCGCCCGACCGGGTGGGAGCCGAACATCGCCGACAGGAAGACGTCGCCGAGCGTGTCCTCGGGATCGTCGTCGCGCATGGCGATCTCCTCGAGCACCACGTCGCGTTCCACCTCGACGTCCTCGACAGCACACCGGCCGCGGAGCACCACGTCGGCGACGAGGTCGACCGCCAGCTCGAGGTCGGTGTCGAGTACGTGCGCGTAGTAGCAGGTGTGCTCACGGGCGGTGAAGGCGTTCAACTCGCCGCCGACCGCGTCCACCGCCTGCGCGATGTCCACGGCGGTGCGGGTCGGCGTCGACTTGAACAGCAGGTGTTCGAGGAAGTGTGCGGCGCCGGCCACCGTCGGGCCCTCGTCGCGGGACCCGACGTTGACCCACACCCCGACCGATGCGGACCGCACCGACGGGATGCGCTCGGTGACCACCCGCAGGCCGCCGGGCAGCGTGGTGCGGCGCACCGTGGTGTCATCCACGGTGGCCGCGTCCACGCTTGCTGTGCTGCGCCGCAGCGATTGCCGACTAATTGCCGGCGGTGGCGGCGTCGGCGGTCGCGGGTGCCTCACCCTTGTCCGAGGCCTTGTCCGAGGTGTCGCCCGCACCGTTGGCGGCGGCCTCCTCCTCGGCGACCAGGACGAGGGAGATCTTGCCGCGATTGTCGATGTCGGCGATCTCCACGCGCAGCTTGTCGCCCACCTTGGCCACGTCCTCGACCTTGGCGATGCGCTTGCCGCGGCCCAGCTTGGAGATGTGCACCAGACCGTCGCGGCCCGGCAGCAGCGAGACGAAGGCGCCGAAGTCGGTCGTCTTCACCACGGTGCCGAGGAACCGCTCGCCGATCTTGGGCAGCTGCGGGTTGGCGATCGCGTTGATCTTGTCGATCGCGGCCTGGGCGGCCTCGCCGTTGGAGGCGCCGACGAACACGGTGCCGTCGTCCTCGATGGAGATCGACGCGCCGGTCTCCTCGGTGATCGAGTTGATCATCTTGCCCTTGGGCCCGATGACCTCGCCGATCTTGTCGACCGGGACCTTGATCGTCGTGATCCGCGGGGCGTACGGGCTCATCTCGTCCGGCGCGTCGATGGCCTCGGCCATCACCTCGAGGATCGTGATCCGGGCGTCCTTGGCCTGCGACAGCGCACCGGCCAGCACCTGCGACGGGATGCCGTCGAGCTTGGTGTCCAACTGCAGAGCGGTGACGAAGTCCTTGGTGCCCGCGCACTTGAAGTCCATGTCGCCGAAGGCATCCTCGGCGCCGAGGATGTCGGTCAACGTCACGAAGCGCCGCTCGGTCTTGCCGTCCACTTCGACGTCGTCGGACACCAGGCCCATCGCGATACCGGCGACCGGCGCCTTCAACGGCACACCGGCGTTCAGCAGCGACAGCGTCGATGCGCACACCGAGCCCATCGACGTCGAACCGTTCGAGCTCAGCGCCTCGGACACCTGGCGGATCGCGTACGGGAACTCCTCGACGCTCGGCAGCACCGGCATCAGGGCCCGCTCGGCGAGCGCACCGTGGCCGATCTCGCGGCGCTTGGGCGAACCGACACGGCCGGTCTCACCGGTCGAATACGGCGGGAAGTTGTAGTGGTGCATGTAGCGCTTGCTGGTTTCGGGCCCCAGCGAGTCGATCTGCTGGGCCATCTTCACCATGTCCAGCGTGGTGACGCCCAGGATCTGCGTCTCGCCGCGCTCGAACAGTGCGCTGCCGTGGGCCCGCGGCACGATCGCGACCTCCGCGGACAGCGCACGGATGTCGGTGACGCCGCGACCGTCGATGCGGAAGTGGTCGGTCAGGATGCGCTGGCGCACCAGCTTCTTGGTCAGCGAACGGAACGCCCCGCCGATCTCCTTCTCGCGGCCGGCGTACTGCTCGGCGAGCCGCCCGAGGACCTCGACCTTGATCTCGTCCGTGCGGTTGTTGCGCTCTTCCTTGCCCGCGATGGTCAGCGCCTCGGACAGGGCGTCGGTCGCAACCGAGGCGACCGCGTAGTAGACGTCCTCGCCGTACTCCGGGAACAGCGGGTAGTCCGCGGTCGGCTTGGCGGCACGCTCGGCGAGCGCCTGCTGGGCGGCGCACAGGGCGGCGATGAACGGCTTGGCCGCCTCGAGACCCTCGGCGACGACGGTCTCGGTGGGCGCCTGGGCACCGCCGGCGACCAGTTCGACGACCTTGTCGGTGGCCTCGGCCTCGACCATCATGATCGCGACTTCGTCGTCTTCATCGCGCGTTCCCGGGACGACCCGCCCGGCGACGACCATGTCGAACACCGCACGCTCGAGCTGCTCGACGGTCGGGAACGCGACCCACTGGCCGTCGATCAGCGCGACCCGCACGCCGCCGACCGGGCCGGAGAACGGCAGGCCGGCGATCTGGGTGGACGCCGAGGCGGCGTTGATGGCCACCACGTCGTACAGATCCTTGGGATCCAGGCTCATCACGGTGACGACGACCTGGATCTCGTTGCGCAGGCCGGAGACGAACGTCGGACGCAGCGGACGGTCGATCAACCGGCAGGTCAGGATGGCGTCGGTGGAGGGACGGCCCTCACGACGGAAGAACGAACCGGGGATGCGACCCGCGGCGTACATCCGCTCCTCGACGTCGATCGTCAGCGGGAAGAAGTCGAAGTGGTCCTTCGGGTTCTTGCTGGCCGAGGTGGCCGACAGCAGCATGGTCTCGTCGTCGAGGTAGGCGACGACGGCGCCGGCCGCCTGCTGGGCCAGCCGGCCGGTCTCGAAACGGATGGTGCGGGTGCCGAAGCTCCCGTTGTCGATGACGGCGGTCGATTCGTACACACCGTCTTCAATTTCAACTACAGACATTGACGTCCGTACAGCCTCTCTGAATTCATTCAGCTGTTTCGCGTCGTCACGCCGGGAACACTCACAGCGGATGAACCACCGGCCTTGATGCGGCTACGGCCGTCGATCGAAGCGGCCGGGGACCCTCGGATCACCGGCAGCCACTACCGAAGACCGCCCGATCAGGCGGCTCCTGGCATGACACACGGGAACGAGACCCGCGGATCTGCGCGTATCGCACCCAACATGCGTTCGAGCATGAGCGTCGAACACATCCATGCTACATGGCGGCCCTGCGCGATCGGACCCTGGACGACCCCGGCGGCGATTCGCCCGGACACACGAACGCGGCCGGGCCCGACGCGTGGACGGGCCCGGCCGCGGCCGAGTGGGGGGACGCGTCAGCGACGCAGACCCAGCCGCTCGATCAGCGAGCGGTAGCGCTCGACGTCGACCTGGGCGACGTACTTCAGCAGCC
Source organism: Mycobacterium sp. IS-1742 (assembly GCF_001500125.1). Classification (GTDB taxonomy): domain Bacteria; phylum Actinomycetota; class Actinomycetes; order Mycobacteriales; family Mycobacteriaceae; genus Mycobacterium. The sequence continues at coordinate 193,672 of NZ_LQIV01000041.1, forward strand.
GGCGGCGACGACCGACCAGCAGCAGCAGTCCGCGCCGCGAGTGGTGGTCGTGCTTGTGCTGCTTGAGATGCTCGGTGAGGTCCGAGATGCGCTTGGTCAGCAGGGCGACCTGCGCCTCGGGTGAGCCGGTGTCCGACTCGTGCAGGCCGTACTGGCCCAGGATCTCTTTTTTCTGCTCGGCGGTAAGCGCCACGAAACTACTCCATCCATCGGTCCGCGGGTGACAAAGAAAGGCGACGTGGCCACCGCGAACTGCAGCACACGTCGTTGCGTCGAGCAGTCTACCGCGAGTCGACGCTCAGACAGAATTGCGCAGGATCGCCCGAGCCCGGTCGGTGTCCGTCCCCATCGTCGCGATCAGGTCGTCGACGGAGTCGAACTTCTCCTGCCCGCGGATGCGGGCCACGAAGTCGACCGCGACGTGCTGTCCGTAGAGGTCGGCGGAGGTGTCGAGGACGAATGCCTCGACGGTGCGGGTGCGCCCCGAGAACGTCGGGTTGGTGCCCACGGACACGGCCGCCTGGTAGCGCTCGCCGGGCACCACCGTGCCCATCACCGGCCCGTGCCCGAGGACGGTGAACCACGCGGCGTAGACGCCGTCGGCCGGGATGGCCGAGTACATCGGCGGCGCCACGTTCGCGGTCGGGAAGCCCAGCCCGCGACCCCGCCCGTCACCACGCACCACGACCCCCTCGACGCGATGCGGACGGCCCAATGCCTCCGCGGCGGCGATGACGTCACCCGCGTCGACGCAGGAGCGGATGTAGGTCGACGAGAACGTGACGGTCTCGTCGCGGTGGTGTTCGGCCACGAGAGACAGGCTGTCGACGGCGAAGCCGAACCGCTCCCCCGCCTTGCGCAGCAGGTCGACGTTGCCGGCCGCTTTCTTGCCGAAGGTGAAGTTCTCCCCGACGACGACCGCGACGAGGTGCAGCCGTTCGACGAGCAGTTCGTGGATGTAGCGCTCCGGGGTCAGCTTCATGAAGTCCGCCGTGAACGGCATCACCAGGAAGACGTCGATGCCCATCTCCTCGACCAGCTCCGCCCGGCGGGTCAGCGTGGTCAGCTGAGCCGGATGGCTACCCGGGAAGACGACCTCCATGGGGTGCGGGTCGAACGTCATCAGCACCGTCGGCACACCGCGGGACCGGCCGGACTTGACCGCGTTGTCGATCAACTCCGCGTGACCACGGTGGACACCGTCGAACACCCCGATGGTGACGACACACCGCCCCCAGTCCGTGGGGATGTCGTCCTGACCCCGCCAGCGCTGCACGACCGCAAGCCTACGGCGCGCCACGCTCGCCGGTTCCGCTAGATCACCGGATCGGGCGGTGAGTGCCTAAACTTTGTCACTGTGAGTCCTGACAGCAACCCCCGCGACCTGACGACGGTCGCGCAGGACTACCTCAAGACCATCTGGACCGCGCAGGAGTGGTCCCACGAGAAGGTCAGCACGAAGTTGCTGGCCGAACGAATCGGTGTGTCGGCGTCCACCGCATCGGAGTCGATCCGCAAACTCGCCGACCAGGGTCTGGTCAACCACGAGAAGTACGGGGCGGTGACGCTGACGGACGAGGGCAGGCACGCCGCCCTCCAGATGGTGCGCCGGCACCGGCTGATGGAGACGTTCCTGGTCAACGAGCTGGGGTACAGCTGGGACGAGGTCCACGACGAGGCCGAGGTGCTCGAGCACGCGGTGTCGGATCTGATGCTGATGCGCATCGACGCCAAACTCGGCCACCCGACCCGCGATCCGCACGGCGACCCGATCCCCGCGGCCGACGGCCGGGTGCCCACCCCGCCCGCGCGCCAGTTGTCCGAGTGCGAGAACGGCGACGCGGGCACCGTGGCGCGGATCTCCGACGCCGACCCCGAGATGCTGCGCTACTTCGACAGCGTGGGCATCAGCCTGGACTCGCGACTGCGGGTGCTGGCACGGCGCGATTTCGCCGGCCTGATCTCGGTGGCCGTCGAGGGCAGCGACGGCGACGACGCCACCGTCGACCTGGGAAGCCCTGCGGCAGAGGCGATCTGGGTCGTCGTCCCGTAACTACAGGGTCGCCGGCCGCAGCACGACCACCGACCTGGTCCGCTGTCCGCCGTCCTCGAGCAGAGCGAGGACGGAGCCGTCCGGCGCGGTGGCCGCGTACACCCCGCTCAGACCCGCCGGTTTCAGGGGCCTTCCGTGCCGGGTGGACTCCGCCTCCTCGGCGGAGAGGTCGCGGCGCGGGAACGCCAGCAGGCACGCCTCGTCGAGCGAATGGCTCAGTCGCGGCTCGTCGGCCAGGGCGTCGAGCGTGTACGCCTCGTCCAGCCCGAACCGCCCGACCTGGGTGCGCCGCAGCGCGGTCAGATGCCCGCCGACCGCGAGGGCCGCGCCGACGTCGCGGGCCAGCGCCCGGATGTAGGTGCCGCTCGAGCAGTCCACCGCGACGTCGACATCGACGATCGCGTCGACCCGGCGGACCGCGAGCACGTCGAAGCGGTCGATGCGCACGCGGCGGGCGGCCAGTTCCACCATCTGTCCCTCCCGCACGAGCTTGTAGGCGCGCTGACCGCCCACCTTGATCGCGCTGACCGCCGACGGCACCTGGTCGATCTCCCCCCGCAGCGCCGCGACGGCCCGACCGATCTGCTCGTCGGTGACCCCGGTGGCCGGGGTGGTCTCGACGACCTCCCCCTCGGCGTCCTCGGTCGTGGTGGTCTGCCCGAGCCGGATGGTCGCCGCGTACGACTTGTCGGTCGCGGTGAGCAGCCCGAGCAGTTTGGTGGCGCGGTCGATGCCCACGACCAGCACACCGGTGGCCATCGGGTCGAGCGTGCCCGCGTGACCGACCTTGCGCGTGCCGAAGATCCGTCGGCACCGGCCGACCACGTCGTGGCTGGTCATGCCGGCGGGTTTGTCGACGACGACGAGGCCGCCGCCGACCCCGGCGCCGGTCACAGGACGATCGCCGTCAGCGCCAGCCCGTCCCGCACCGACCATCTGCCCTCCAGGGTGGTCAGCGGCGGACCGGTCTCGGCGGCAGGATCGATCAGCACCCTGGAGACGAACCGTCCGGTTGACCCCGACCCATCGACGTGGAACGTGATGTGGGCGTCCTCGAAGCCGAGCCACCGATGCGTCAGCGGGAACCAGGCCTTGTACGTTGCCTCCTTGGCGCAGAACAGGATCCGGTCCCAGTGCAGACCTCCGGGCAGGCCCGCCAGGGCACTGCGCTCAGCGGGCAGGCTGATCGCGTCGAGCACCCCGTTGGGCAGCACGCCGTGCGGTTCGGCGTCGATCCCGACGGAGCGGACGTCGCCGCGGCGGGCGACGGCGGCGCCGCGAAAACCCTCGCAGTGCGTGAGGCTGCCCACCACACCGTCGGGCCAGCGCGGTTCACCCTTGTCGCCCTTGAGGATCGGAACCGGCGGCAGGCCGAGCACATCGAGCGCTTCACGCGCGCAGTGGCGGACGGTGACGAACTCGTTGCGGCGCTTTGCGACCGAGCGCGCGATCAACGGTTCCTCTTCGGGCAGCGGGGCGATGTCGGGCGGATCGTCGTAGCGTTCGGCGGAGATCACCCTGTCCCCCAGCACCTCCGGCAGCAGCGTCATGCGCGGGGTCATCCGCGCCTCGCCCTGATCCGCTCCTGCATCTTCGCGGCGTTCTCCCGCATCTCCTGGGTGATCTGGAAATGGCCGCCGAACTCGTTGAGGTAGCCGGGCGGGTACTTCGGTTCGGGCAGGATCTGGCGCAACCACCGATAGGGCTTGCGGCGCCGCCATTCCCGCGGATATCCGACCGACACCTCTTCGAAGCGCACGTCGTCGTACCAGGTGGTGCGCGGAATGTGCAGATGCCCGTACACCGAACACGCCGCGTTGTACCGGGTGTGCCAGTCCGCGGTCGCGGTCGTGCCACACCACAGCGAGAACTCCGGATAGAACATCGCCTCGCAGGGTTCGCGCACCATCGGGAAGTGGTTCACCTGGATCGTCGGCGTCATCCAGTCGAGGTCCTCGAGGCGCTTGCGGGTGTAGGCCACCCGATCGCGGCACCAGGCGTCGCGGGTGGCATAGGGCTCGGCCGACAGCAGGAATTCGTCGGTGCCGACGACGTTGCGCTCGCGAGCGATGGCCAGCCCCTCGGCCTTGGACGCCGCTCCCCGGGGCAGGAAGCTGTAGTCGTACAGCAGGAACATCGGCACGATCGTCGCGGGGCCGCCCTCCTCGGTCCACACCGGGAACGGGTGCTCCGGGGTGACGATGCCCATCTCGTCGCACATCGTGACCAGGTAGTCGTAGCGCGACTTGCCGAAGATCTGCATCGGATCTCTGGTGGTCGTCCACAGTTCGTGGTTGCCCGGCACCCAGATGACCTTCGCGAAACGCTTCCGCAGCACGTCCAGTGCCCAGCGGATCTCGTCGGTGCGCTCGCCGACGTCGCCGGCGACGATCAGCCAGTCGTCCGGCGAGGACGGATAGAGCGACTCGGTGACCGGCTTGTTGCCGGTGTGACCCGTGTGCAGGTCGCTGATCGCCCACAACACCGGTCGCCGGTCGCGGGGGCTCTGGGGTGTCGCCACAACCGACCAGCCTACTGATGCGCCGGCCGGCGTCGTCTCGAGCAACTAGAACGTGTTCTCATTCCGGGTTCTGCGGGGACGTGCCGACGGCTACACTCCCCGAAGGGTCGGACACGACACGCGGCGGACTGAGCCGTTCTGACATCAGGGGGTGACATGGCCGCCAAGCTGAGGGTGCTCTCGGCGTTGTGTGCGCTGTTCGCGGCAGTCATGGTGGTGTTCGCGACCAACCCGACCGGCGGGCCCGCCCTGCGCGGGGTCGACCTGCGCTCGACGTTCCTGCCGCTGACCGGGTCGACGACGATCAAGTACCCGGTGCTCGACACCGTCGATCCGTCACCGTTCGACCCGTGCCGCGACATCCCGCTCGACGTCGTCCAGCGCGCGGGTCTGGCCTTCACGCCACCCGCCCCGGAAGACGCGCTGCGTTGCAAGTACGACGCGGGCAACTACCAGATGACCATCGAGGCGTTCGTCTGGCGGACCTACGAGGAGACGCTGCCGCCCGACGCCGTCCAGCTCGACATCGCCGGGCACCGGGCCGCGCAGTACTGGATCATGAAGCCCACCGACTGGAACAACCGGTGGTGGATCACGTGCGCGGTCGCCTTCGACACGAGCTACGGCGTCATCCAGCAGGTGATGTTCTACTCGCCGATCTACTCGCAGCCCGACGTCGACTGCATGCAGACCAACCTGCAGAAGGCGCACGAACTGGCGCCGCACTACAAGTATTAGCCGCCGCCGCCGCTGGCTACCCTTGGCCGGATGACCTCAACCGGTTCCGCCGTGCTGCGCCGTTCGGTCGGCGACGCCGTCAGCCGCATCCTCGCCGTTCCCCCGCGCACCGGCGGTTTCACCGTCGAGCGCGGCGTGCGGGTGCCGATGCGCGACGGTGTCGACCTGATCGCCGACCACTACATCCCGGACTCCCAGACGGCGGCGGGCACGCTCCTGGTACGCGGCCCCTACGGCCGCGGCTGGCCGTTCTCACTGCTGTTCGCGGTCGTGTACGCGGCGCGGGGCTACCACGTCGTGGTGCAGAGTGTGCGGGGCACGTTCGGCTCGGGCGGCGAGTTCACCCCGATGGTCCACGAGAAGGACGACGGGGCCGACACCGCGGCGTGGCTGCGCGAACAACCCTGGTTCACCGGTTCTTTCGCGACCGTCGGGCTGTCCTATCTCGGGTTCACCCAGTGGGCGTTGCTCACCGACCCGCCACCGGAGCTGAAGGCCGCCGCGATCGCCGTCGGCCCACACGACTTCCGCGCGTCGTCGTGGGGCACCGGGTCGTTCTCGCTGAACGACTTCCTGGGCTGGAGCGACATGGTCAGCCGCCAGGAGGACAACCGCGGTGTGGCGGCGCTGATCCGGCAGGTGCGGGCCCGACGAGCACTCGCGCGCGCCACTGCGGACCTTCCGCTCGGCGAGGCCGGACGGCGGCTCCTCGGCGACGGTGCGAACTGGTTCGAGTCCTGGATCGAACAGGCCGAGGACGCCGCGTTCTGGGACGATCTGCGGGCCAACGAGGCACTCGACCGGGTCGATGTCCCCATCCTGCTGTTCGGCGGCTGGCAGGACCTCTTCCTCGAGCAGACCCTGGCCCAGTACACCCACCTGCGGCGCCGCGGAGTGCCGGCCGCGCTGACGGTCGGGGCGTGGACACACACGCAGCTGATGACGAAAGCCGCCCCCACCGTCGTACGCGAGACGCTGGACTGGCTGGACACCCACCTGGGCGACGTACCGGCATCCGGGCGCTCCCCGGTGCGCATCGAGATCAACAACGATCGGTGGCACGACCTCGCGGACTGGCCGCCGTCGATGCCCGAACTACAGCTGTTTCCACATGTGACAGGCGAATTGTCCACGGCGCCACCGGATCCGACGGCTGCGCCTTCGGTGTTCACCTTCGATCCGACCGACCCCACCCCGACCATCGGCGGCCGCCTGCTCTCCGCGCAGGGCGGCTACCGCGCCGACCGCAGGCTGGCCCACCGAGACGATGTGCTCGCTTTCACCGGTGCTCCGCTGCCCGCGGATCTCTACGTGGTCGGAACGCCCGTGGTCGAGCTCGCGCACTCGTGTGACAACCCGCACCGCGACCTGTTCGTGCGCCTGTCCGAGGTGGACCGGAAAGGGCGCTCCCGCAACGTCACCGATGGATACCGGCGCCTGTCGGGTGAGGACGGCGTCGTGCGCCTCGACCTCGACGCGGTGGCCCACCGCTTCCGCGCGGGGTCCCGGTTGCGCCTGATGATCGCCGGTGGCTCCCATCCGCGGTTCGCCCGCAACCTCGGGACCGGCGAACCACCGATCAGCGGCAGCAGGACCGTCCCGGCCACCCACACGGTGCACCACGGCGCAGGCGGGGTGTCGCGGCTGCTGCTGCCCGCCGGTCCGACGCCCCCGTCAGCCGACTGACCGGCGCACCGTGTCGGCGACCGCGGCGAGTGTGGCGTCGTCGTGCACCGGCGGCCCCCACTCCGGGCGCACCGGCAGGTCGGCCCAGCTCGTGCACCCCCCGTATTGCGGGGCGCGGTCGACGCGGACCGGTTCGGTCAACGGGCTGACCTGGACGACCAGCACGGTCAGCCGGTGTCTCGGCCGGAAGTCCAGCCGGTCGGCCCGCACGGACTCGGCGGTCCAGATGTGCATCGGCTCGAGTGCGCCGACGGCGTCGGGACGACTCACCTCGACCGCGGCGACGACTCGCGCTCCGGCGCGCAGCGTCAGCGCCTCCTCGGTGCTGTCGGCCGCGGCCGGGCCGAGGAGGTCGCGGTGCTCGGGGCGCACCCGTTCGGCGTGGCTGTGGGCGACCGTCGGAAACAGCAGGAACCGCTCGGCGCCGAGGTGGAACCGCTTCTCGCCGATGCCCCCCTTGCGCAGCAGCACGGTCTGCCTGCCGTCGAGCATCGCGTGCACGGCGGCACTCCACTCCTTGAGCGCCGGGGTGCTCACGCCTGTGCGGGCGAGGAGCGATCAACCCCTGCGTTCAGCCGGGCCCGCACCTCGGGCCGGCGCAGCGGCGGCACGCTCTTGGGCGGTTGGCGTCGCGGGGGCAGCGCGGACAGCAGACGGGCCGTCGTCGCGGTGACCTCGGCGACGGCCGTCTCGAACGCGTCGGCGTTGGCCGCGGTGGGACGCGTGACCCCGCTGACTTTGCGGACGTACTGCCGGGCCGCCGCCTCGATCTCCTCAGCCGTGGCCGCCGGCTCCAGACCGCGCAGTTCGGTGATGTTTCGGCACATGACAGCCACGATAGGCGCGGGGGCTAGCGTCTAGCACCATGAGCAACGCTGACACCCCTGACGTTCTGGCGATCGACACCACCGATCGGGTCCGCACCCTGACGCTGAATCGGCCGCAGGCCCGTAATGCGTTGTCCGCGGCGCTTCGTGAGGCGTTCTTCGGTGCGTTGCGCGACGCGGAGGACGACGACGCGGTCGACGTGGTGATCGTGACCGGAGCCGACCCGGTGTTCTGCGCGGGCCTCGACCTCAAGGAGCTCGGCGATCAGACCCGGTTGCCGGACATCTCGCCGAAATGGCCGTCGATGACCAAGCCGGTCATCGGCGCGATCAACGGTGCGGCGGTGACCGGCGGTCTCGAGCTCGCGCTTTACTGCGACATCCTCATCGCCTCCGAACAGGCCCGGTTCGCCGACACCCACGCCCGTGTCGGTCTGCTGCCGACCTGGGGTCTGTCGGTGCGGCTGCCGCAGAAGGTGGGCGTCGGCATGGCGCGGCGGATGAGCCTCACCGGCGACTACCTGTCGGCGACCGACGCGCTGCGGGCCGGCCTGGTCACCGAGGTCGTCCCGCACGCCGAACTGCTCCCCGCCGCGCGCGCGATCGCGGCGTCGATCGTCGGCAACAACCAGCGCGCGGTGCGTTCGCTGCTGGAGTCCTACCACCGCATCGACGAGTCCCAGACCGCCGGCGCACTGTGGCTGGAGGCGGACGCCGCGCGCCGGTGGATGGCGTCGGCGACCGGCGACGACGTCGCCGCGAGCCGCGCCGCGGTGTTCGAGCGGGGCCGCGCCCAGGTGCGGTGAGCGCTCAGCGCGTGCCGGGGACCAGCCAGCGTCCGGACAGCGCCCGCCAGCCGACGAACACCAGGCGCAGCACCATGAACGTCGACAGGCCGGCCCAGATGCCGAGCAGTCCCCACCCGAACGCCAGCGACAGCCAGATCAACGGCAGGAATCCGACCAGTGCGCTGATCAGCGTGGCGTTGCGCATGAATGTCGCGTCACCGGCGCCGAGCAGCACCCCGTCGAGCGCGAACACCACACCGGCGACCGGTAGCTGACCCACCAGGAACCACCACGGCACGCCGATCTCGTCGAGCACCGACCGGTCGTCGGTGAACACGCCCGGCAACACCGACGACCCGACGGCGAACACGAGCGCCAACAGCCCGGCGGCCACCGTCGAGAAGACGGTCACCCGCCACGCGACGGACTTCGCGTGCGGAAGGTGACCGGCCCCCAGTGCCGCGCCGACCAGCGACTGCGCGGCGATGGCAAGCGAATCCAGCACCAGCGCAAGGAAATTCCACAGCTGCAGCACGACCTGGTGGGCGGCCACGGCGGCCGCACCGAACCGCGCGGCCACCGCGCCCGCCGAGACGAAACAGGCTTGGAACGCGACGGTCCGCAGGACCAGGTCCCGGCCCATCACCACCTGCGCACGCAGCACCGACGGCTGCGGACGCAGCGGCGCCCGCTCCACGATCAACGCCCGGCAGAACAGGATCGCGGCCAGCCACTGCCCGACGACGTTGGCCACCGCCGAACCCGCCAGCCCCATCTCGGGCGCGCCCAGCCAGCCGTACACGAGCAGGGGGCACAGCACCGCGGACACCGCGAAACCGACGACGACATAGCGCAGCGGCCGCATCGTGTCCTGCACCCCGCGCATCCATCCGTTGCCCGCCGCGGCGATCAGGATCGCGGGCACCGCCAGGCTGGCGATGCGCACCCACGGCAGTGCGGCGTCGGCGATCTCGCCGCCCCCGGAACCCGCGCCGGCCAGTGCGGAGACCAGCGGCACCGCCGTCGCCTGGACGGCCACCACGATCGTGGTGCCGATGGCCAGGGCCAGCCAGGTGGCCTGCACGCCTTCCCCGACGGCGGCCGTCCGGTCGCCGGCGCCGTAGAACCGGGCCGCACGCGCCGTCGTGCCGTACGAGAGGAACGTCAGTTGCGCGCTGAGCACACCCATGACGAGCGCACCGATGGCGAGCCCGGCCAGGCTGAGCGCGCCCAACCGCCCGACGACGGCGAGATCGAACAACAGATAGAGCGGTTCGGCGGCGAGCACACCCAGGGCGGGGAAGGCCAGCGCTGCGATGCGCCGGCTGGTCGCCGGCTCGACGGGCGGTACGCCGTCGAGCTCAGCCAAGTGCCGCTCGCAGCGCCGCGACCACGTCGTCGGCGGGGCCGCTGGCCGAATAGCCCGCCGCGAGCCGGTGGCCGCCGCCGCCGAACGCACTGGCCACCGACGTCAGGTCTATCGACTTCGCGCGCATCGACACCGACCAGTGCTGCGGGCGGAGTTCCTTGAACACCGCGGCCACCTCGGCCTGCTGCGTGGTGCGCACGATGTCGACGATGCTCTCGACTTCCTCGGGCCGCGCGTCGGCGAGCTCCTCGTGGGTCACCACCGCGTACACCAGGCCGCGGCCGTCCACCGCGTCGGGCAGCAGCCGGGCCGACGCCAGCACGCGCGAGAGCATCGGCAGCCACGCGAACGGGTGGGTGTCCAGCAGGGTCCGGCTGATCGCGGCGTTGTCCACGCCGATCTCGACCAGCCGCGCGGCCAGCCGGTGCGCGCGGGCGCTCGCCCAGCGGAACGAGCCGGTGTCGGTGGTGAGGCCGGCGTAGAGACAGTGCGCAACGCCGAGGTCGATCGGCTTGTGCCAGGCGTCGAGGAGTTCGGCGACCAGCATCGTGGTGGAGTCCGCCGAGGGGTCGACGTAGTTCGCCGTCCCGAACAGCTGATTGGACGCGTGGTGGTCGATCACCAGCACGCGCCGTCCCGGCGCCGCCAGCTCCCCCAACTCGCCCAGCCGGTTGACGCTCGGGATGTCCACGGTGACCACCAGGTCGGCGTCGCGGCGCATCGCCCCGGGCGCTACCAGCAGGTGACCGCCCGGCAGCGACTGCAACGACTCGGGCAGGTCGGCGGGTGCGGCGAAACTGACCTCGACGCCCTTACCGGCGTGGTCGAGGACCAGCGCCAACGCCAGCCCGGCGCCGATGGTGTCGGCGTCCGGGTAGACGTGACAGACCACACTGACGGTCGAAGCCGCGGCCAGTATGTCGGCCGCCCGGTATGCGTCTATGCGCGCGCCGGCTGGTACGTCAGTCGTCTTGTCGATTGCGGTCACCGGTGTCCTCAGCGTCGAGCTCGTGGTCCGATTCCCCCGGAGTCTCCTCCGCCCCACTCACACGGTACGGGTCCGCATCGCCCGCGTGCTTGGCGCCCTCACGAACTCTCGCCAAATCCTCATCTGCGGCGCGGGCGCGGGCCAGCAACTCCTCCATGCGGTGCGCGGCGTCGGGCACCGTGTCGCGGACGAACGCCAGGGTCGGGGTGAACCGCACCCCGGTCCCGGCGCCCACCTTGGTCCGCAACACACCCTTGGCCTTGTCCAGTGCGGCCGCCGCCCCGACGTAATCCGGCTCCTCGTCGAGGCTGCTGCCCAGCACCGTGTAGTACAGCGTCGCGTCGTGGAGATCGTTGGTCACCTTGGCGTCGGTGATCGTCACACCGGCCAGCCGTGGATCCTTGATCTCGTACTCGATCGCCGAGGCGACGATGGTGGAGATGCGCTTGGCCAACCGCTTCGCTCGTGCCGGGTCAGCCATACCCTAGGTCCTCGCCTTCTCCACCAGTTCGTACGTCTCGATGACGTCGCCCTCTTTGATATCCGAGTAGGTCAGCGTCAAACCACATTCGTAGCCGTCGCGCACCTCGGTGACGTCGTCCTTCTCCCGCCGCAGCGACGAGACGGTGAGGTTCTCGGCCACCACGACGTTGTCGCGCAGCAGGCGGGCCTTCGCGTTGCGCCGCATGATGCCCGACTGGACGAGGCAACCGGCGATGTTGCCGACCTTCGACGACCGGAAGATCGCGCGGATCTCGGCGCGGCCGAGTTCCTTCTCCTCGTAGATCGGCTTGAGCATGCCCTTGAGCGCGCTCTCGATCTCGTCGATGGCCTGGTAGATCACCGAGTAGTAGCGGATCTCCACACCTTCGCGGTTGGCCAGTTCGGTGGCCTTGCCCTCGGCGCGGACGTTGAACCCGATGATGATCGCGTCCGAGGCCGACGCCAGGTTGACGTTGGTCTCGGTGACGCCACCGACACCGCGGTCGATGACGCGCAGTTCCACCTCGTCGTCGACCTGGATGCCCAGCAGGGCCTCCTCGAGCGCCTCGACCGTACCGGCGTTGTCACCCTTGAGGATCAGGTTCAGCTGGCTGGTTTCCTTCAGCGCCGAATCCAGGTCCTCGAGGCTGATGCGCTTGCGGCTGCGGGCGGCCATCGCGTTGCGCTTGCGCGCGCTGCGCCGGTCGGCGATCTGGCGGGCGATGCGGTCCTCGTCGACGACGAGGAAGTTGTCGCCGGCACCTGGCACCGACGTGAAGCCGATGACCTGCACCGGACGCGACGGCAGCGCCGCCTCGACGTCCTCGCCGTGTTCGTCGACCATGCGTCGCACGCGACCGTAGGCGTCGCCTGCCACCACCGAGTCGCCGACCCGCAGCGTTCCGCGCTGGATCAGCACGGTCGCCACCGGGCCGCGGCCACGGTCGAGGTGCGCCTCGATCGCCACGCCCTGGGCCTCCATGTCGGGGTTGGCCCGCAGGTCCAGCGACGCGTCGGCGGTCAGGATGACCGCTTCGAGCAGCGCCTCGATGTTGGTGCCGGCCTTGGCCGAGATGTCGACGAACATGGTGTCGCCGCCGTACTCCTCGGGCACCAGGCCGTACTCGGTGAGCTGACCGCGGATCTTCGCCGGGTCGGCGCCCTCCTTGTCGATCTTGTTGACCGCCACCACGATCGGCACGTCGGCGGCCTGGGCGTGGTTGACCGCCTCCACCGTCTGCGGCATCACGCCGTCGTCGGCGGCGACCACCAGGATCGCGATGTCGGTGGCCTTCGCACCGCGGGCACGCATGGCGGTGAACGCCTCGTGGCCCGGGGTGTCGATGAAGGTGATCGGCCGCTCGGAACCGTCGAGGTCGACGGTCACCTGGTAGGCGCCGATGTGCTGGGTGATGCCGCCGGCCTCACCCTCGCGCACGGTGGCGTTACGGATGGTGTCGAGCAGTCGGGTCTTGCCGTGGTCGACGTGGCCCATGACGGTCACCACCGGCGGACGGACCTCGAGGTCGTCCTCGCCGCCCTCGTCCTCGCCGTAGGTGAGGTCGAACGACTCGAGCAGTTCGCGGTCCTCGTCCTCGGGCGAGACGACCTGTACGACGTAGTTCATCTCGCTGCCGAGCAGCTCGAGGGTCTCGTCGTTCACCGACTGCGTCGCGGTGACCATCTCACCGAGGTTGAACAGCGCCTGCACCAGCGAGGCCGGGTTGGCGTTGATCTTCTCGGCGAAGTCGGACAGCGATGCGCCGCGGGCCAACCGGATGGTCTCGCCGTTGCCGTGCGGCAACCGCACGCCACCGACGACCGGGGCCTGCATGTTCTCGTATTCGGCCCTTTTCGCGCGCTTCGACTTGCGTCCACGCTTCGGGGCTCCGCCGGGACGGCCGAACGCACCGGCCGCGCCTCCGCGCTGGCCGGGACGACCGCCGCCACCGGGACGGCCTCTGAAACCACCGGCAGCCGCACCACCTGCGCCGCCACCACCGCCGGCGCCGCCGCCGCGGTAGTTGCCGCCGCCACCGCCGTGGGGACCACCGGGGCGGCCACCGCCGCCACCGGGTCCACGACCACCGGGGCCGGGGCGCGGGCCGCCGGGACGTCCCGCGGGAGCGCCCGGACGGGGACCGGCGGGACGCGGCGGCATGTTGTTGGGCGACATACCGGGACGCGGCGTGCCGGGCCGCGGGGCTCCGGGACGCGGCTGCGGCCGGGGAATCGGCCGCTCGACCGGCTGCTGCGTGGAGAACGGGTTGTTGCCGACACGCGGGGTGCGCGGTGCGGGCTTGGGCGCCGGGCCGGGGCGGGGACCGGGTGTCGGTCCGGGCCGCGACGGGGCGGGTGCGGGGGCCGGCGCGGACGCCGCCGGTGCCGCGGGCGCCGCCGACGCAGCCGGGGCCACCGGTTGCGCCGGTGCGGCAGGCTGCGGTGCGGCGGGCTTGGGAGCCGCCGGTTTCGCGGGAGCCGGCGGGGCCGGGGTCGGAGCCGGCGCGGCCGCTGCGGCGGCCGTGGCGGGTGTCGCGGACGTGGCCGGTGAAGCCGGTGCCGCCGGCGCTCCGTTACCTGCGCTCTTGGCGGGGGCGGGCGCGGATTTACTGCCGAACTTCTCGCGCAACCGGCGCGCTACGGGAGCCTCGACTGTCGACGAGGCTGACTTGACGAACTCGCCCTGCTCTTTGAGCGTTGCGAGCAATTCTTTGCTGGTGACACCGAGTTCCTTTGCCAACTCGTGCACGCGAGCCTTACCTGCCACTACATCTCCATCTCTAGAGGCGACAGCGGTGGTAGGCGCCGCGCCTCGGGTTAGCTATGACGCATGGTCATCGGGACTTCACGGTGTGCTCATGTTCTTCGCTACCTGTTCTCTTGCCGGGTGAGGCGAACCCGCCGAAACATTCTCGACGTGCTCGATCACCGCGGATAGGTCCGGTGAACCGGTGATTCGCAGCGCTCGGACGAACGCTCGCCGCCGGATCGCCGCGTGTAGACACTGCGCGTCGGGATGCAACCAGGCACCCCGCCCGGGCAGATTACCCGCTGTGTCAACGGTCGCGGTGCAGTCACCGTTCCCGTCCACCACAGCGGCCACTCGAAGCAGTTCGGCGGCCAACTCTCGCCTCCGGCATCCCACACACGTCCGCACGGGCCCCGAGGGGGCTGACGCACTTCGATGCGGCGACACCGGAATCTCGCGCTGGCTCACGGTTGAGTCTAGCCCCACGGTCCCCGCGAACCGAAACGGCCGTGCGGTTACGGTCCTGCGCTACCCGTCGCGCACCGCCGATTGCGGGGCGTCCGAACCGGGCCGGTGCTGATCGGGCGGTGCCGCGTCGCTGCGGATGTCGATCCGCCACCCGGTCAGCCGGGCCGCGAGCCGGGCGTTCTGCCCTTCCTTGCCGATCGCCAGCGACAACTGGAAGTCGGGCACGACCACCCGCGCGGCCCGGGTTTGTTCGTCGATGACGCTGACCGATACGACCTTGGCCGGCGAGAGTGCGTTGGCGACGAACCGCGCCGGGTCCTCGTCGTAGTCGATGATGTCGATCTTCTCCCCGGACAGTTCGCTCATCACGTTGCGGACCCGCTGGCCCATGGGCCCGATGCAGGCACCCTTGGCGTTGAGCCCGGGGACACGCGAGGCCACCGCGATCTTCGACCGGTGCCCGGCCTCGCGCGCGACCGCGACGATGTCGACCGAACCTTCGTTGATCTCGGGGACCTCGAGACTGAACAGCTTGCGCACCAGGTTCGGGTGGGTGCGCGACAGGGTGATCAGCGGTTCCCGCGCGCCGCGGGTGACGCCGACGACGTAGCAGCGCAGCCGGTCGCCGTGCTCGTAGCGTTCGCCGGGCACCTGCTCGGCGGACGGGATGACACCCTCGTTGCCCTTGGTCTCGCTGCCCATCCGCACCACGACCAGGCCGCGGGCGTTCGCGCGGGCATCCCGCTGGATGACCCCGGCGACGATGTCGCCCTCCCGGGCGGAGAACTCGCCGTAGTTCTTCTCGTTCTCCGCGTCGCGCAGGCGCTGCAGGATGACCTGGCGCGCCGTGGTGGCGGCGATCCGGCCGAACCCCTCGGGGGTGTCGTCCCACTCCTGGATGAGGTTGCCGTCGGCGTCGGTCTCGCGCGCCATCACCTTGACCGCACCGCTCTTGCGGTCGATGTCGATGCGCGCGTCCGACTGATGACCTTCGGTGTGGCGGTATGCGGTCAGCAGCGCCGACTTGATCGTGTCCACGACGACGTCGACCGAGATGCCCTTGTCCGCCTCGATGGCGTGCAGGGCCGCCATGTCGATGTTCACGCTCCGGCCTCCTCTCCCGGTCGGCCGGTCAACTCCAGCTCACGCTGGTTCGGTGGCGAGAACTCCACCTGGACAACGGCTTTGACAATTCCCTCCAGCGGCAGCTCGCGCACCGAGTAGTCGGCGCGCGCACCTTCGCGGACCACCAGCGACACGGCTTGGCCGCCGTCGGTGAGCGCGCCCAGCCGGCCGGTCAGCTGCGAACCGTCGGACAGGGTCAGCTCCACCTTGCGGCCGCGCGCCCGCCGGTAGTGCTTCTCGGTGGTCAGCGGTCTGTCCACCCCCGGGGAGGTGACCTCCAGGACATAGGTGGCCGCCCCGACCGACTGGTCGACCTGGTCGAGGTGTTCGGATGCCGAGCGCGACAGGCTCGCAATGGTGTCGAGGTCCAGCGGGCGGTCACCGTCGACGACGACGGTGATGCGCGGCGGGCGGGCCCCGCCGTCGATGACGACGTTCTCGATCTCGTATCCGGCGCGGGCGAACTCGCCGTCGAGTAGCTCCATCACCTGCTCCTGCGACGGCAACCCCGCCGGCCGCAACTTCGGCTCCGGTGCCACGACGAGCTCCTCATCTTGAATTGTTCTGAACGCGTGCCGGCGGCCGGCCTCGGTGGCCGCCGTAATCGACTATTCACGATACGCCAGGCTCGCCGGGGCAGACAGCGAACGTGCACCGCCCGACGGCCGGCACGGCAATGGCAGGATGTTGCTCGTGCCGAGCGCCCCCGACATCCTCAGCAGGCGCCGTCTGCTGGCCGGCGCCGCGGCGCTGGCGGTGCTGAGCGTGTCCGCGGCCGCGTGCGGCTCCGCACCGCCGCCGCCGGAGGTCGACGAGCTGGCCGCCCAGCTCGAGCGGGCCCGCGCCGACAGCCGGCTGGCCACCGACGCCGCCGCCGGTGCGCGCCCGCCCCTGAAGAAGACACTGACCGCGGTGGCCGCCGAACGCGACGCACACGGGCGGGCACTGGCCGACGAGCTCGTCAGGCTGGTCGGCACCGAGGCGCCGACCGCCACCCCGTCGACGAGTACCGCCGCACCGGCCCGGCCACCGACGGTCCGCGACGTGATCGGCGCGCTGCGCCAGTCCGCCGAGAGCGCCACCGGCCTCGCGGCCCAGATGTCCGGCTACCGCGCCGGCCTGCTGGGTTCGATCGCGGCCGCCTGTACCGCGGCGTGGCAGGTCGCCCTGGCGCCACCACCGAAGGACACCCCGTGACCTCGGTCGAGCCGACCCCGGATCCCGACCTGCCGTCGCGCCCCGCCGACGGCGCGGACGGGGCGCTCTACGACGCGATCGCCACCGAACACGCCACCATCTACGGATACGGCCTGGTGTCGGCACATTCCACGCCCGAGGCGAACTGGCTGGTGTCGGCGTCGATCTCCGAGCACCGCGAACGCCGGGAGGCCGCGATCGCGCTGCTCGAGCAGCGGCAGGTGTCCCCGCCCTTACCGGCGGCCGGCTACCGGGTGCCGATGCCGGTCGACGATCCGCGTGAGGCCGCCAAGCTGGCGGTCCGCATGGAGGAGGACGGCGCCGCGGCGTGGCGGGCGGTCGTCGAACAGGCGACCGGCACCGAGGACCGGACGTTCGGGCTGACGGCCCTGACGGAGTCGGCGGTCGCGGCGGCGCGCTGGACGCAGATCGTGGGCACCGATCCGGTCACCGTCGCCTTCCCCGGCGGCAACGAGTAGCGCTACCGCACGGCCGCGAGGATCTCCGTCGCCGCGGCCTCGACACCGATCTCACGCTTCTCGCCGGTGAACCGGTCACGCAGCTCGACCACCCCGTCGCCCCAGCCGCGGCCGACCACGACGATCCACGGCACGCCGAGCAGTTCGGCGTCCTTGAACTTCACCCCCGGGGAGGACTTGCGATCGTCGAGCAGCACCTCGAGTCCCAGCCGGTCGAGTTCGCCGGCCAGTTCGGTGGCGCCGCTGCGGGCGCCCTCGTCCTTGTTGGCGATCACGACGTGGACGTCGAACGGGGAGACCGCGGCCGGCCACCGCAGGCCCAGCTCGTCGTGCTGCTGTTCGGCGATCACGGCCACCAGCCGGGAGACGCCGATGCCGTAGGAGCCCATGGTCAACCGCACCGGCTTGCCGTCCTCGCCGAGGACGTCGGCGTTGAACGCCTCGGTGTACTTGCGGCCCAGCTGGAAGATGTGGCCGATCTCGATGCCGCGGGCGCTGACCAGCGGCCCGGCCCCGTCCGGTGAGGGATCGCCGTCGCGCACCTCGGCGGCCTCGATGGTCCCGTCGGCCGAGAAGTCGCGGCCCGCGACCAGCCCGACGACGTGCTTGTTGGGTGCGTCGGCTCCCGTGATCCACGCCGTCCCATCGACGATCCGCGGGTCGACCAAATAGCGAACTCCGTTGTCCAGCAACGCTTTCGGGCCGACGTAACCCTTGACCAGGAACGGGTGCCTGGCGAAGTCCGCGTCGTCGAGCAGTGCGTACTCGGCCGGTTCCAGCGCCGCCCCGAGCCGTTTGTCGTCAACCTCGCGGTCCCCCGGCACCCCGACGGCCAGCAGTTCCCACTCGCCGCCCGGTTCGCGGACCTTGAGCAGGACGTTCTTCAGCGTGTCGGCGGCGGTGACCGGGCGGCCGGCGAAGTCCGGCAGGTCTGCGCTGTTGGCCCAGTCGACAAGCGTCGCGATCGTCGGGGCGTCCGGGGTGTCGTGGACCACGGCCTCCGGTCGGCCCTCGATGGGCAGCGGGTCGGGCACGCGGGTCAGCACCGCCTCGACATTGGCGGCGTAGCCGGACTCCAGACAACGGACGAAGGTGTCCTCGCCGACCTCGCTCTCGGCCAGGAACTCCTCGGATGCGCTGCCGCCCATGGCTCCCGACACCGCGGAGACGATCACGTACCGCACCCCGAGGCGGGCGAAGATCCGCTGGTACGCCTCACGGTGCAGGTGGTAGGCGGACTTGAGTCCGTCGTCGTCGACGTCGAACGAGTACGAGTCCTTCATCACGAACTCGCGCCCGCGCAGGATGCCTGCGCGGGGCCGGGCCTCGTCGCGGTACTTGGTCTGGATCTGGAACAGGATCAGCGGGAAGTCCTTGTAGGAGCTGTACTCCCCCTTCACCGTGAGCGTGAAGAGTTCCTCGTGGGTGGGCCCGAGCAGGTAGTCGTTGTCCCGGCGGTCCTTGAGCCGGAACAGCGTGTCGCCGTACTCCGTCCAGCGGTTGGTGGTCTCGTACGGCGCGCGCGGAAGCAGTGCGGGGAACAGGATCTCCTGGCCGCCGATCGCGGTCATCTCGTCGCGGACGATCTGCTCGACCTTGCGGAACACGCGCAGCCCGAGCGGCAGCCAGGTGTAGAGGCCGGGGCCGACGGGGCGGACGTAGCCGGCCCGGATGAGTAGCTTGTGGCTGGGCACCTCCGCGTCGGCGGGATCGTCACGCAGAGTGCGCAGGAACAGCTCGGACATGCGGGTGATCACAGCGGACCACCTTAGCCGCCGGGCAGGTCACCGACGGCGGTCGGTCAGCTCAGAGCTCGCCGGCGTCCAGCGCGTCCTTGACCTCCTGGGCGTGCGCGACCTGCTGGGAGGTGTAGCCGATCAGCAGAGCCGCGATCCCGACGAGGACGGCCACGGCCGCCACCCAGAGCAACCCGTAGGTGTAGCCGGCGTCGAGGGCGGCGATCTGCGTGCCGTCCATGTTCTTGACCGGACCGGTGGTGCCGCCCAGATACAGCGTGCGCGAGGTGATCACGGCCTGGATCACGGCCAGCACGACCGGGCCGCCGAGGTTCTGCAGCATCAGCGCGATGGCCGACACCGGACCGATGCGGTCGAACCCGACGCCGGCGATCGCCGACAGGGTCAGCGGGACGACGATCATGCCGATCCCGATGCCGCCGACCGTGATCGGGACGACGAGGTTCGGGAAGTACGGGATGCCCCGGTTGAGGGTGGAACCGTAGATCATCGCGCCGAGCACCAGCACGCCGCCGGCGATGACCAGCACGCGCGGCGGCAGCAGGGACACCAGCTGCGACGAGAGCGCCAGCCCGATGCCCATCGCGATGACGAACGGGATGAAGCCGACCCCGGCGCGCAGGGCGCTGTAGCCGAGGATGTCCTGGACGTAGAGGCCGATCAGCACGGTCAGCGTGAACAGCACACCGCCGGCCAGGAAGATCGCGGCGAAGGTCGCCAGCCGGTTGCGGTCCTTGAACAGATCGAACGGCACGACGGGGTTCTCCGCGCTGCGCTCGACGATGATGAACATCAACAGGAACACCAGGGCGGCACAGACGGACCCGATGGTGATCGGCGACAACCAGCCCTTCTCCGGGCCCATCGAGAAGCCGAACACCGCGGCCGTACACCCCAGGGTCGCGAGGATGGCGCCGGTGGCGTCGAGCTTCATCCGCTCCTTGCTGGTCTCGCGCAGCGTCGTGCGGGCCAGGTAGATCATCACCAGGCCGATGGGCACGTTGACCAGGAACGCCCAGCGCCAGGAGACCTCGGTCAGGGCCCCGCCCACGACCAGGCCCATCACCGAGCCGACCGCGGTCATCGCGCCGAACACCGCGGTGGCGGCGTTGCGGGCCGGACCCTTGGGGAAGGTGGTGGCCACCAGCGCGAGGCCGGTCGGCGAGGCGATCGCGGCGCCGATGCCCTGCAGCAGGCGGGCGATGACCAGAGTCGCCTCGTTCCAGGCGATCCCGCACAGGATGCTGGCGATGGTGAACAGCGCGACGCCGGCGATGAAGGCCCGTTTGCGGCCGATGGTGTCGCCGAGGCGGCCACCGAGCAGCATCAGGCCGCCGAAGGTCAGCACGTAGGCGGTGATGACCCAGCTGCGGCCGGCGTCGGAGAGCGACAGCTCGTCCTGAATCTTGGGCAGTGCGACGATCGCGATCGTGCTGTCCATGGTGGCGAGCAGCTGCATCCCGGCGATCGCGATCACCGCGGCGAAGAAGCGCCGCGACGGTAACCAGGTCGGTGTCTTCGCCCGCCCTGCGGGCGACTGTTCTGCGCTCATCGGCTGCGCACGCTTTGACCGCCCTTCGGCATCGCGGATCATGGCTGCGCGCTCTGCGTCGTTGAGAGCCGTCATAACGGGTTACCTTACAGTACTCTTAGAATCTTTTTATCCACCGAAGGCCGCGACCGGGCCGATCACGATGATCGCGGGAGGTCGGATGCCCTCGGCGCTCATCCGTTCCGGCGCGTCGGCGAGCGTCGCCCGCAAAGTGCGTTGCGCGGTCGTGGTGCCGTGCTGGACGACGAGTACCGGCGTCTCCGCAGGTCGGCCGCCTGCGATCAGCACCCTGGTGAACAACTCGATGCGTTCGACGGCCATCAGCAAAACGATGGTGCCGGTGAGCGCGGCCAGTGCATCCCAATTCACTAACGATTCGGGGTGGTCCGGCGCAACATGGCCGCTGACCACCACGAACTCGTGCGTCACATGCCGGTGGGTGACGGGCACGCCGGCGAGCGCGGGAACACCTATGGCGCTGGTCACACCCGGTACGACGGTGACCGGGATGCCCGCGTCGGCGCAGGCGAGCACCTCTTCGTAACCGCGCGCGAACACGAAGGGATCGCCGCCCTTGAGGCGCACCACGAACTTGCCCGCCGAGGCCCGGTCGATCAGCACCTGATTGATCGCATCCTGGGCCATCGCGCGGCCGTACGGGATCTTGGCGGCGTCGATGACCTCGACGTGCGGCGGCAGCTCCGCGAGCAGTTCCTGAGGGGCCAGCCTGTCGGCGACCACGACATCGGCCTGGGCGAGCAGCCGGCGTCCCCGCACCGTGATGAGTTCCGGGTCGCCGGGCCCACCGCCGACCAGCGCGACGCCCGTGGCCACCGTGTCCTGGGCGTCCCCGGAGATCACTCCGCTGGCGAGCGCCTCGTGGATGGCCGACCGGATGGCCGCCGAACGGCGGTGCTCTCCGCCGGCGAGCACGCCGACCGACAGACCCTCGTATTCGAACGACGCGGGCGTTACGGCGGTGCCCTCGCGCGCGATGTCGGCGCGCACGCAGAAGATGCGGCGGCGTTCGGCTTCGGCGACGACGGCCGCATTGACGTCGGGATCGTCGGTCGCGGCGATGACATACCAGGCGCCGTCGAGGTCGCCGACGCGGAAGTCGCGCAGTGTCAGTGTGATTCCGGTCATAGCCTCGACGGCGGGCCGGGCGGCGCGGGCGATGACGTGCACGTCGGCGCCGTTGGCGATCAACAGCGGCAGCCGGCGCTGCGCGACCGTGCCGCCACCGACGATGACGACCTTCCTGCCTGCGAGTCGCAGGCCGACGAGGTACGCGTTATCGGTCACCCGGCGAGCTTAGAGCGTGCGGCCGATGCGACGAAGCGGGCGACCGCACGGGGGTGTGCGGCCGGGTGGGTGTGGAGGTAGCCCGCGTGCACGCCGGAGCGCACCGCGCCGTCGGTGACGGTGCCCGTCGGTCCGCCCGCGAAGTGCCAGGCCGCCTCGTACCGGTCGGTGAATGTGACGGCGGTGCGGTGGAACTCGTGGCCGGTGACCCGCTCCCCCGCGCGGTGCAGCGACGAGTCGGTGACGGCGATGGCCTGCCGGTAGCCCAGCGTGAGGCGTTCGGTGAACCGCGCCGAACCCGACAGCACCCCGCACATGGGCAGGCCGTCGAGGTCGTCGACGAGGTAGGTCAGCCCCGCACACTCGGCGTGGATCGGGGACCCGAGCGAGGCGAGCCGAGCGATCTGTTGCCGCACAGGCACATTCGCAGACAGGTCGGCGGCATGCTGTTCGGGGAATCCGCCGGGGATCACCAGCGCCGCCGCGTCCGGGGGCAGATCGTCGGTCAGCGGGTCGAACTCGGCCACCTGCGCACCGGCGGCACGCAACAGTTCTCCGTGTTCGGGATAGCCGAAGGTGAACGCCTTCCCGGCGGCCAGTGCGACGGTCACCGAGTACGCCGATTCACCTGCGGCGCCCGGGTCCCACGGCGCGGCGGTGACGGCGGCGTGCGCGGCGCCGACGACGGCGTCGACGTCGACGTGGCGGGAGACCAGGTCGGCCATCGCGGCGATCGCGTCGCGCGCCGCGCGTCCGTGTTCCACCGCGGTGACCAGGCCGAGGTGGCGGGACGGGACGGCCAGCGCCTCGGTGCGCGGGATCGACCCGAACACGGACAGCCCGGCGTGTTCACAGGCCTGCCGCAGCACCTCCTCATGGCGTGGGGAGCCGACCCGGTTGAGGACGACCCCGGCGATGCGGGTGTGCGGATCGAACGTCGAGAAGCCGTGCAGCAGTGCGGCGATGCTGTGGCTCTGCCCTCGGGCGTCGACGACGAGGACCACCGGTGCGCCGAGCAGACCCGCCACGTGTGCGGTCGAACCCGTTGCCGGACCGGACATCCGATCGTCGATGCGCCCGTCGAACAGTCCCATGACACCTTCGACGACGGCGATGTCCGCGCCCGCGGCGCCGTGCGCGTACAGCGGGCCGATCAGGTGTTCGCCGACCAGCACCGGGTCGAGGTTGCGGCCGGGGCGTCCGGCGGCCAGCGCGTGGTAACCGGGGTCGATGAAGTCCGGGCCGATCTTGAACGGCGCGACCGCATGTCCGGCGCGGCGCAGCGCACCCATCAAACCCGTTGCGACCGTGGTCTTTCCGCTCCCCGACGAGGGTGCGGCGATCACCACGGCGGGGACGCTCACGTGCTCACCACTCGATGCCCTTCTGGCCCTTCCGGCCCACATCCATCGGATGTTTGACCTTGGTCATCTCGGTCACCAGATCGGCGGCGTCGATCAGCGACTGCGGTGCGTCACGGCCGGTGATCACGACGTGCTGCCTTCCCGGACGCGAGCGCAGCACCTCGACCACCTCCGCGGTGTCGACCCAGCCCCACTTGAGCGGATAGGTGAACTCGTCGAGCACGTAGAAGTCGTGGCGCTCCTCGGCGAGCCGGCGAACGATCTCGGCCCACCCGTCGGCCGCCGCGGCGGCGTGGTCGTCGTCGCTGCCGGCTTTGCGCGACCACGACCAGCCCGACCCCATCTTGTGCCATTCGACGGCGCCGCCCGCGCCGTTCTCGTCGTGCAGGCGGCCGAGCTCGCGGAACACCGACTCCTCGCCGACCTTCCACTTCGCGCTCTTGACGAACTGGAACACCGCGATGTCGAAGCCCTGGTTCCATGCGCGCAGCGCCATGCCGAACGCGGCGGTCGATTTTCCCTTGCCCGGGCCGGTGTGCACGGCCAGCAGCGGTGCGTTGCGCCGGGCGCGGGTGGTCAGCCCGTCGTCGGGGACGGTCGCGGGACGGCCCTGCGGCATGGCTTCCTCCGTTAGGCGGCGGTGCGGTCGGTCTGGGTGACCAGGCGGGTGAGATCGTCGGCGCGCAGGTGCGCCAGCCGGACGGCGGGCGCACGCAGCGCCACGGCGAGTTCCTCGGCCAGGCCCAGCCGCACGAACGACGTCTCGCAGTCGACGACCACGGCGGCGGCACCCTCGGCCACCAGGCGGGCGGCGGCCTCACGCGTGCGGCCCAGCGGATCCGGCCCCCCGGTGGCGCGGCCGTCGGTCAGCACGACGACCAGACAGCGGCGGGCGCGGTCGCGGGCCTTCTCCCGGACGACGACGTCGCGGGCGGCGAGCAGACCCTCCGCGAGCGGCGTCTTGCCGCCGGTGTCGAACCGCGACAGCCGGCGGCTGGCGATGTACACCGACGTCGTGGGCGGCAGCAGCAGCGTGGCCTGCCGTTGCCGGAAGGTGACCACCGCGACCTTGTCGCGACGCTGGTAGGCGTCGCGCAGCAGGGACAGCGTGGCGCCGCCGACCGCGGCCATCCGGTCGCGGGCCGCCATCGACCCCGAGGCGTCGACGACGAAGACCACCAGGTTGCCCTCGTGCCCCTCGCGTACGGCCCGGCGCACGTCCTGCGCACCGGGCCGGGGCCGGCCGGGTACGCGCTGGTTCTCCGCGGCGGCCAGCAGCGTCCCGAAGACGTGCAGACCGTGTCCGGTCTCGGCGTCGGCGGTGGACGCCACGACCGTGCCGGTGCGGTTGCGGGCCCGGGACCGCCGGCCGGGCGCACCCTCCCCGACGCCGGGCACCACCAGGGTCCTGGTCTTGAAGACCGCGGACGGGGCGCCGCTGCTGCGTGTCCGGTCCGACGACGAACCGCCCTGCGGGCGCGTCGGTTCCGGTAATTCGCCGGGCGCGCCCCCGCCGGGCGGATCCGGCGGGGGTTCGGGGTCGGGGTCCGGGTCGGCCGCGTCGGCGGAGGCACCGGCCTGCTCCATCGCCTCGTCGAGGCGCTCGGGGTCCAGGCCGGGGTCGTCGAACGGGTCGCGCCTGCGCCGGTGCGGCAGCGCGAGTTCGGCGGCCACCCGGATGTCCTCTTCGCCGACGGTCCGCACGCCCCGCCAGGCGGCGTGCGCGACCGCGGTGCGCGCGACCACCAGATCGGCTCGCATCCCGTCGACGTCGAACGCCGCGCACAGGGCGGCGATCCGCCGTAACTCGCTGTCCGGCAACGACACCGACGGTACGAGAGCACGCGCTTCGGCGACCCGCCGCGCCAGGTCGGCGTCCTGGCCCGCATGGCGCTCGGCGAAGCCGGACGGGTCCGCCTCGAACGCCATCCGTGCGCGGATCACCTCGACGCGGACGTCGACGTCACGGCTCGCCGCGACGTCCACGGTGAGCCCGAACCGGTCGAGCAGCTGCGGACGCAGTTCGCCCTCTTCGGGATTCATCGTGCCGATCAGCACGAACCGCGCCTCGTGGGTGTGGGAGATCCCGTCGCGTTCGATGTGCACCCGGCCCATCGCGGCCGCGTCGAGCAGCACGTCGACCAGGTGGTCGTGCAGCAGGTTGACCTCGTCGACGTAGAGCACGCCGCCGTGGGCCCGCGCGAGCAGGCCCGGCGAGAAGGCGTGTTCGCCGTCGCGCAGCACCTTCTGCAGATCCAGCGATCCGACGACACGGTCCTCGGTCGCCCCGATCGGCAGCTCGACCAGTGCACCGCCGTCGACCCGGGACAGGATGTGCGCCAACCCGCGTACGGCGGTCGATTTCGCGGTGCCCTTCTCCCCGCGGATCAGCACGCCGCCGATCTCGGGGCGCACCGCGCACAGCAGCAGGGCCAGCAGCAGCCGGTCGTGGCCGACGATCGCGCTGAACGGATACGTGGGCGTCGCGGCCGCGGTCACGGGTGTGCCGTCCCGGACGCCGGGCGCAGCATCGGCACGTGCGGGATGCCGTCCTCGACGAATTCGTCACCGGCGCGGACGAATCCGTGCCGGGCGTACATCTCCACCAGATATGTCTGGGCGTCGATGCGGCACGGGTGGTCACCGACGTCGGCGAGCGCGGCCTGCATCAACCGGGCGGTGTGGCCGTGGCCGCGCGCATCCCTGCGGGTGCAGACCCGGCCGATGCGGAAACCCTTGTGCCCGCCGGGATGTTCCTCCATCAACCGCAGCGTGGAGACGACCTCACCGTCGGGGCCCTCCAGCCAGAAGTGACGGGTCTCGGCGAGCAGATCGCGGCCGTCGAGTTCCGGGTACGGGCAGGCCTGCTCGACGACGAAGACCTCGACCCGCAGCTTGAGCAGTTCGTAGAGCGTCGCCGCGTCCAGGTCCTTGGCCCAGCTGCGGCGCAGCGCGACCGTCATCGTCGCACCACGTCAGGCGGTCACCGCGGTCGCGCGCGACGCATCGGACTCGTGCTCGGTGTCCGGGCCGGCGATCGGCAGACCCGAGGCCGGGCGGTCCAGTTTCAGGACCCTGGTCCCGTGCGCCCACACCTCGTCGAACAGCTTCGGCTCGTCGGAGAGCTTGACGCCCAGCGACGGCACGATCTCCTTGAGTTTCGGCAGCCAGGTGCCGTAGCGCTCGCCGAAGCAGCGCTCCATCACGTCGAGCATCGCGGGCACCGCGGTGGACGCCCCGGGTGACGCCCCGAGCAGACCCGCGATGCTGCCGTCCTTGGCGGCCAGGACCGTGGTGCCGAACTCCAGCACCCCGCCCCTGCCCTTGCGACGGATCACCTGCACCCGCTGGCCGGCGATGTCGAGCTCCCAGTCGGAGTCCCGGGCGCTGGGGGCGAAGTTGCGCAGCGTCTCCACCCGGTCGGCCTCGCTGAGCAGCAGCTGGCCGATGAGGTACTTGAGGAGGCCCATCTCGGTGAGGCCGACGCCCAGCATCGATGCCAGGTTGTTCGGCTTCACCGAGAACGGCAGGTCGGTGACCTTGCCCTGCTTGAGGAACTTCGGCGACCAGCCCGCGAACGGTCCGAACAACAGGTAGGACTTCTGGTTGATCACACGGGTGTCGAGGTGCGGCACCGACATCGGCGGCGCACCCAGGGGCGGCATCCCGTAGACCTTGGCCTGGTGCCGCGCCGTCAGCTCGGGATTGCCGCTGCGCAACCACTGCCCGCCCACGGGGAAGCCGCCGAAGCCCTTGGCCTCCTCGATGCCGGCCTTCTGCAGCAGCGGCAGTGCGCCGCCACCCGCGCCGACGAAGACGAACTTCGCGTTGAGCTTGCGCTTGGCGCCGGTGCGGCGGTTGACCACCTTGACCGACCAGCTTCCGTCGGACTGCTTGTCCAGGTCGCGGACCTCGTGGCCGAACAGCGTGGTCATGCCCCGCTGGGCCGAGTAGCCGATCAGCTGACGCGACAGCGAGCCGAAGTCGATGTCGGTGCCGTCCTGGGTCCAGTTCAGCGCGACCGGTTCGCGGAAGTCGCGTTTGTCGGCCATGAACGGCAACCGGCGGGCGAACTCGTCGTTGTCCTCGATGTACTCCATCGTCGCGAACAACGGGTTGGTGACCAGCGCGTCGTACCGGGCGCGCAGGTACTGCACGTTGCGCGCACCGCTGACGAAGCTGACGTGCGGGATGGGGTTGATGAAGTTGCGCACGTCGGGCAGCACACCGTTCTCCACGGCGTAGCTCCAGAACTGCCGCGAGACCTGGAATTGTTCGTTGACGTGCACCGCTTTGGTGATGTCGATGGACCCGCCGGGTCCTTCCGGCGTGTAGTTCAGCTCGCACAGCGCGGAGTGGCCGGTGCCCGCGTTGTTCCACGCATCGCTGCTCTCGGCGGCCGCGCCGTCAAGCCGCTCGATGAGCGTGATGGTCCAGTTGGGCTCGAGCAGTCTGAGCAGCACGCTCAGCGTGGCGCTCATGATGCCGGCACCGACCAGCACGACGTCGGTCTTGGCTACCTGTGCATCGGACACGGAATCAGACAACTCAACGGTCCTTTTCGTCGCGGCTGTGGGACGGCTTACCTGGTCAAGGTTATCCCGCTGACGGGTGCGGCAACCGTGCGGCCACTGTGCCATCGCTCACCGCTGTGGCCTGCACCGTCGCCGGGCGGCCTAAGGTGACATCCGTGAGCGCCCGGGGGCTGAGCTGGGAAGCGGACGTGCTGCCCGACTACCAGCGGCACACCCTCGAGCTGGGCCGTGATCCCGACGGGGAGGGTGACCTCGCCGCGACGGTCGTGCGACGGGGCCGGCCGAACCCGCAGGCACGTCATGCCGTGTTGCTGGTGCACGGATTCACCGACTACTTCTTCCACACCGAACTCGCCGATCACCTGGGTGACCGCGGGTTTGCCTTCTACGCGCTGGACCTGCACAAATGCGGTCGGTCACGGCGGGACGGGCAGACACCGCACTTCACGACGGACCTGGCGCGCTACGACCGTGAGCTCGAAGAGGGGCTGCGGATCATCGGGCAGGAGACCGACGGCGCCGCCGTGCTGGTGATCGGCCACTCCGCGGGCGGGCTGATCGTGTCGCTGTGGCTGGACCGGCTGAGGCGGCGAGGGTCGACCGCGCGACTCGGTGTGACCGGCCTGGTGCTCAACAGCCCGTGGTTCGACCTGCAGGGGCCTGCGGTGCTGCGTTCGGCGGCCACGTCGGCCGCGCTCGGGGCGGTGTCGCGTCTCGGGAAGCGCCGTGTCGTGCGGGCGCCGAACCGGGGTGGCGGCTACGGCGCCACCTTGCACCGGGACTTCGCGGGTGAGTTCGACTACAACCTCGAGTGGAAACCGGTCGGCGGGTTCCCGGTGACGGCGGGCTGGATCCGCGCCGTGCGCCGTGGCCATGCGCGCCTGCACCGGGGTCTGGACGTCGGTGTGCCCAACCTGATCCTGCGGTCGGACCACAGCGTGCGCGAGGCGCCCGATCCGGACACGATCCAGCGCGGCGACGCGGTGCTCGACGTCGCGCACATCGCCCGCTGGGCGGGCTGTGTCGGCAATCGGAGCACGATCGTGCCGATCGCCGACGCCAAACACGACGTGTTCCTCTCACTCGCCGAGCCTCGGCGGACGGCCTACGGTGAACTCGATCGCTGGCTCGAGTGGTATCTGGCCGAGCAGGCGGCCGGCACGCGACGACCCGAACGGGGGGATTGAGATGGGGCGAGCGAAGCGGCGGGGGATTTGAGATGGGGCGAGCGAAGCGACGGGGGATTTGAGATGGCGCACTTCGATATCGCGATCATCGGAACGGGCTCGGGCAACACCATTCTCGACGAGCGCTACGTCGACAAGCGGGTGGCCGTGTGCGAGGCGGGTCTCTTCGGCGGCACCTGCCTCAACGTGGGATGCATTCCGACGAAGATGTTCGTCTATTCGGCCGGTATCGCCCAAAACGTGAGGGACGCAGCGCGTTTCGGCATCGACTCACATGTCGACGGGGTCCGCTGGAGCGACATCGTCTCGCGCGTCTTCGGGCGGATCGACCCCCTGGCCACCGGCGGTGAGCACTACCGGCGGTCCACACCCAACGTCGAGGTGTTCACCAGCCACACGCGGTTCGCCGACACGCTGCCCGACGGCCGGTATCGACTGCGCACCGACGACGGTGACGAGTTCACCGCAGACCAGGTGGTGATCGCCGCGGGGTCGCGTGCGACGGTGCCACCGGCGATCGCCGACTGCGGCGTGGAGTACCACACCAGCGACACCATCATGCGGCTGGCGGAGTTGCCCGAGCACATCATCATCGCCGGCGGCGGTTACGTCGCCGCCGAGTTCGCGCACATCTTCTCCTCGCTGGGATCCCGGGTCACGATCGTCATCCGCGGCACGGCCATGCTCGCCCACGCCGACGACACGATCTGCGAGCGCTTCACCGACATCGCGGGCAAGAAGTGGGAGATCCGCAGCCGCCGCAACATCATCGGCGGCTCCACCGACGAATCCAGAGTCACGCTCAACCTCGACGACGGGTCCGCGCTGCGCGGCGACGTGCTGCTGGTCGCGACCGGCCGGGTGCCCAACGGCGACCGACTCGACGCGCACGTGGCGGGCGTGGCGGTCGAGGACGGTCTGGTGAGCGTCGACGAGTACCAGCGGACCACCGCGCGCAACGTCTTCGCGCTCGGCGACGTCTGCTCGCGCTACCAGCTCAAGCATGTGGCCAATCACGAGGCGCGAGTGGTGCGGAACAACCTGCTCGTCGACTGGGACGACACCGATGCGCTGATGCCGGCCAACCACCGCAACGTGCCGTCGGCGGTCTTCACCGAACCGCAGATCGCCTCGGTCGGCCTCACCGAGAACGAGGCGCGCGCAAAGGGTTTCCGGATCAGGACCAAGGTCCAGGACTACAGCGACGTGGCGTACGGATGGGCGATGGAGGACACCGAGGCCTTCGCCAAACTCATCGTCGACGACGACACCGGGCTGCTGCTCGGTGCGCACATCATGGGCCACCAGGCGTCGTCGATCATCCAGCCGCTCGTGCAGGCGATGGCGTTCGGGCTGCCCGCTCAGGACATGGCGCGCGGGCAGTACTGGATCCATCCCGCGCTGCCGGAGGTGGTGGAGAACGCACTGCTCGCCCTGTGCGGTGAGCCGCCGTGGCCACCGGCCCGGCAGCACTGAACGTCACGGCCGCGGCACGACGAAACCCCACGGCAGCTCGAGCCGGTGCGCCGCGAGCAGTTCGGGGTCGGTGAGCAGGTCCGCGATCGGGCCGTCCGCCACCACCGCACCGGCGTCGACGATGACGGCGCGCTCACACAGTTGCGCGGCGTAGGGCAGGTCGTGGGTGACGATCACCGTCGTGGCGCTGATGGTCTGCAGGGTCTCGGCGAGTTCGCGGCGCGCGACGGGGTCGAGGTTGGCCGACGGCTCGTCGAGCACCAGAACCTCCGGTTCACACGCCAGCACCGTGGCCAGCGCCGCGCGCCTGCGCTGACCGGCCGACAGGTGGGTGGGACTGCGGTCGGCCTCGCCGGTGAGTGACACGGTGGCCAGCGCGCGGTGTACCCGCGCGGCCAGTTCGTCGCCGCGCACACCGAAATTCGCGGGTCCGAACGCCACGTCCTGGGCGACTGTCGGCATGAACAGCTGGTCGTCGGGGTCCTGGAACACCAGGCCGACCCGCCTGCGGATCTCGGGCAGTGTCTTGCGCCCGACCGGGATTCCGCCGATGTCCACGCTGCCCGCGGTGGCCTCGAGGACCCCGTTGAGATGCAGCATGAGCGTCGTCTTGCCCGCCCCGTTGGGCCCGAGCACCGCGATCCGCTCGCCTTCGCCGATGCTCAGGTCCACGCCGGCGAGTGCGACGTGACCGTCGGGATAGACGTGACGCAGGCGCTCGATGCGCACGGCGGGTGTGGTCATGCGGACACCAGGACCACCCACGCGGCGGCGGCCACCACGGCGGCGACCGCCGCGGGCGAAAGGGCCACGGCCCACTGGCCCGGGCGCGCCCGCGGCGCGGCGCCGACTGCGGCCAGATCCAGTGCGCGGCCGTCGAATCCCCTCGAGAGCATGGCCAGATGCACGCGCTCGCCGCGCTCGTAGGACCGCAGGAACAGCGCGCCGACGCCGCTGGCGACGGCGCCCGCCTGGTGCAGCGCCCGCGGCGAGTCGCCGCGCGAGAGGCGGGCGATCCGCATGCGGCCTGCCTCGGCCGCCAGCAGGTCGACGTAGCGGATCATCAGCACGAGCACCGAGGTCATGACGGCAGGTACCCGAAGCCGGCTCAGGGCGGCGGGCAGTGCGGCCGCCGGGGTGGTCGCGGCGACGGTCAGCGCGGCGGCGACGCCGAGCGTGCCCTTGGCGACGATGCCCCAGGCGGCGTAGAGGCCGGTGACCGAGAGCGACATTCCCGCAACGTCGGTCCGCTGGCCGCCGTCGGCGAACGGCAGCAGCACCGCGAGCACGATGAACGGCGCCTCGATCAGCATGCGGGGCAGCGCCCAGCGCGGTGGGATACGCGCGGCCCGCCACACCGCCGCGACGATCACCGCGAAGATCACGTAGGGCCACACCAGTTCCCGCGGGGTGGCCACGACCGCGAGGACGAACGCCACCAGGCAGACGATCTTCGTCTCGGCCGGCATCCGATGCACCGCCGAGTCGCCCGGAAGGTAGAGCAGATGCGCGCCGGCACCCACGACTATCTCCTGCTGCGGCGTGTGCGGGCGATGAACCAGAACAACGCCGTACCGGCGGCGGCGGTCACGATCACACCGATCACACCGGCCGGGCCGTTGGTTCCGGGGA
Organism: Mycobacterium sp. IS-1742; assembly: GCF_001500125.1. Lineage (GTDB taxonomy): Bacteria > Actinomycetota > Actinomycetes > Mycobacteriales > Mycobacteriaceae > Mycobacterium. Next base: position 225,951 of record NZ_LQIV01000041.1, read on the forward strand.
CGCCGCCCAGCGCGTAGTCGGCCAGCGGTGAGCCGGCCAGCGCGTGCTCGTCGGCGTGCTGGGCGATGCAGGTCCCGCTCAGCGACTCCCCGTCCGCGGTCTCGACGACCTCACAACCGCGCAGGGTTGTGGCGTCCAGTCCGTCCGGGCTGGCGCTGGCGACATAGGACAGGCCCCCGGCCACGACGACGGCGACCGCGGCGAAGACGATCCAGAAGAGCCTGCTCACACCGCCACCTCGGCCCGCGTTCCGCGCATGAGGTACACCAGGTCGGGGCGTACGCGTGCGACGGCCACCACGGTCAGTGCGGTGATGACGCCCTCCCCCACCCCGATCAGCGCGTGGGTGCCGCCCATGTAGGCCAGCACCGCGCCCATCGATGCGGGTGCCGCCCCGCCGATCGCGTACTCGACCACGAAACCCATTGCCGCGCACAGCGTTCCGACCAACGCGGCGACGAACGCGACGACGCCGACCGCCGCCACCGGCACCTGGCTCCTGCGCCGCAGCAGCGCGTACAGCAGCACCGCGGTGCCGTATCCGGCGGCCACGCCGATCACCGCCATGTTGGTGATGTTGGCGCCCAGCGCGGTGACACCGCCGTCGGCGAACAGCAGCGCCTGCACGGTGAGCACCAGCGCGATGCACAGGGCGCCGGTGAAGGGGCCGACGAGGATCGCCGCGAGCGCTCCGCCGAGGAGATGCCCGCTGACACCGGGCAGGATCGGGAAGTTGACCATCTGCACCGCGAACACGAACGCCGCGACCAGGCCGGCCAGCGGCACCGCGCGCTCGTCGAGTTCGTTCCTCGCGCGTACGACGCAGAACCCCAGCGCCGCAACGGCTGTCGCACCGAACAGCAGCGACGTCGGGGCGTTGACGATACCGTCGCTCATGTGCATGGCGACGTGGTCGACGGTCACCCTCCGAGCGTAGGACCGCCGCGCACATCTGTCCAGGTGAACAGATGTGCAGGCATACTCAGCCGTGCCGGGCGCCGATCCAGTGCAGCAGGTCGTGCACGATCTCGTCGTCGAGGCGGTAGCTGACCGCGCGGCCCACGCGCGTCGAACTCACCCAGCCCTGCTGCCGCAGCACCCGCAGCGCCTGGGACACCGCGTTCTCCGAGCGGCCGAGCGCGGCCGCGAGGTCGCCGACGCAGATGCCCGGCGCCCGGTGCAGGCTCAGCAGGATCTCCAGTCGGTGCGGATCGGACAGCAGATCGAAACGCTGCGTCCAGCCACCGGTGTCGACGTCGGCCAGTGCCGAGGTCGCCCGCTCGACCTGTCTGTGATCACCGGGTTGCTCCACTACCGACAATCTAATCCAGGAAGCCGTGCAGCAGCGCCGCGGATCCCGCGACGTGCGCCCGCATCGTCCGATCCGCCGCATCGACGTCGCCGGCGAGGATCGCGATGACGATCTCGTGGTGTTGCTCGTCGGAGTGGGCGATGTTGCGGGTCAGCAGCGGGATCTGGTCGAGCATCGCGTTGAGCCGCATCCGGTTCTCGGCCACCAGCGGGACCAGCGACGGCGACCCCGCGGCCTCGGCGATCGCGAGGTGCAGCCGGGAATCGAGCCTGCGGTAGTCCTCGGGCGCCGCGGCGCGGACGTCGGCCAGCCGGGTCCACAGATCCTCGCGCTGCCCCGAGCTCAGCGTGCGCCCGGCCGCCATGCCGGCGGCGCCGACCTCGAGGATCTCCCGCAGACGCAGGGCGTCGTCGATCTCCTCGCGCGTCAGCCCGCGTTCGGCGCGGGTGTGCCGCGGCAGTTCCTCGGCCAGGAACGTGCCGCCGTAGCGGCCGCGGCGCGACACCAGGTAGCCGGCCTCGGCCAGCGATTTGATGGCCTCCCGGACGGTGTCCCGGCTGACCCCGAGGCGCGCGGCGAGTTCGCGTTCGGGCGGCAGCGACTCGCCGGGCGCGAGCACACCGAGCCGGATGGTCTCCAGCAACCGGCCGACGGTGTCCTCGAACGCGTTCCCGAGCCGGACCGGCCGCAGCAGGGTCTCGCTGGCGGTCTGCGGTTCCGGGTCGGGACTCATCGGGACCTACAGGGGCGTCACGTAGTGGCCGCTGATGCCGCCGTCGACCAGGAAGCTCGACGCGGTGATGAAGGAGGCGTCGTCGCTGGCGAGGAACGCCACCGCGGCGGCCAGTTCCTCGGGTTCGGCGAACCGTCCGACCGGAACGTGCACCAGCCGCCGTGCCGCGCGTTCGGGGTCCTTGGCGAACAACTCCTGCAGCAGCGGGGTGTTCACCGGCCCGGGGCACAGCGCGTTGACCCGGATGCCCTGCCGGGCGTACTGCACGCCGAGTTCGCGCGACATCGCCAGCACCCCGCCCTTGGAGGCGGTGTAGGAGACCTGCGACGTCGCCGAGCCCATCACCGCGACGAACGACGCGGTGTTGACGATCGACCCCTTCTGCGCGGGCACCATGTGGCGCAGTGCGGCCTTGCAGCAGAAGAACACCGACTTGAGGTTGATGTCCTGCACCCGCTGCCACGCGTCGATGCCGGTGTTCTCGATCAGGTCGTCCTCGGGCGGGCTGATGCCCGCGTTGTTGAAGGCGATGTCCACCGAACCGTGGGTCTCGGCGGCGGTGTCGAAGAGGGCGTCGACGGCCACCTGGTCGGACACGTCCACCTGGACGAAGGTCCCGTTGAGATCGTCGGCGACGGTCTTGCCCGTTGCGGGGTCGATGTCGCCGATGACGATGGTGGCACCCTCGGCCCGCATGCGTTTGGCGGTGGCGAGCCCGATGCCGCTGGCGCCACCGGTGATGACGGCGACCTTGCCGGCCAGTCGCTGGGTCAGGTCCATCTAGCTTTCCTCCGATACGGCGTAGAAGACGTTCTTGGTCTCGGTGAACGACAGCGGGGCGTCGGGGCCGAGTTCGCGGCCCAGCCCCGATTGCTTGAAGCCGCCGAAGGGGGTGTTGTACCGGACCGAGGAATGCGAATTGACCGACAGGTTCCCCGCTTCCAGTGCGCGCGACACCCGCACCGCCCGCGACAGGTTCTCGGTCCAGATGGAGCCCGACAACCCGTAGGGGGTGTCGTTGGCGAGTGCGATCGCGTCGGCCTCGTCGTCGAACGGCAGGACGGTCACCACCGGCCCGAAGATCTCCTCGGTGACGGTGCGGTCGGTGCGCTGCGGGGTGAGCACCGTCGGCGCGAACCAGTATCCGCGGCCTTCGGGCGCCGCCCCGCGGAAGGCGACCGGCGCGTCGTCGGAGACGTAGGACGCCACCGATTCCCAGTGCTTCTTGCTCACCAGGGGGCCCATCTCGGTGTCCCGCGACGCCGGATCGCCGACCCGCACACCCTTGACCGCGGGTTCGAGCAGTTCCATGAACCGGTCGTAGACGTTGCGCTGCACCAGGATCCGGCTGCGCGCGCAGCAATCCTGACCGGCGTTGTCGAAGACTCCGTACGGCGCGGTGGCGGCAGCCTTCTCCAGATCGCAGTCGTCGAAGACGATGTTGGCGCTCTTCCCGCCCAACTCGAGCGTGACGCGCTTGACCTGGGCGGCCGCCCCGGCCATCACCCGGGTGCCCACCTCGGTGGAGCCGGTGAACACGATCTTGCGGACGTCGGGATGGGTGACGAACCGCTCGCCGACCACCGAACCGCGGCCGGGCAGAACCTGGAACAGGTCGGCGGGCAGCCCCGCCTCGACCGCGAGTTGCCCCAGCCGGATCGATGTCAGCGGCGTCCACTCGGCGGGTTTGAGCACCACGGCGTTGCCCGCGGCGAGCGCCGGCGCGAAACCCCACGCCGCGATGGTCATCGGGAAGTTCCACGGGGTGATCACGCCGACCACGCCGAGCGGCTCGTTGAACGTGACGTCGAGACCACCGGCGACCGGGATCTGCTTGCCCGACAAGCGTTCCGGGCTCGCCGAGTAGAACTGCAGGACGTCGCGGACGTGCCCGGCCTCCCATTCGGCGCTGCCGACGGGATGGCCGGAGTTCGCCACCTCGAGCGCGGCCAGCTCGTCGATGTGCGCGTCGACCACCGAGGCGAACGCGCGCAGCGCGGCCGCGCGTTCGGCCGGCGCGAGCCGCGCCCACCCCCGCTGCGCCGACTTCGCCCGCGCCACCGCATCGTCGACGCCGTCGACGTCGAGCAGGTCGACGGTCCGCAGCACCTCCTCGGTCGCCGGGTTGATCACCTCACTGGAGGTCACGTTCTCACCCTTTCCATCGCATAGTGGCTTGCCGCCTCCACCACGGCGGCGAACAGCCGCAGATCGTCGAGCCGCTCCTCGGGATGCCACTGCACCGCCACCACCCACCGGTCGGGATGGCGGTTGCGGTCGAGTTCGACCGCTTCGATCACCCCGTCGTCGTCCCGGGCGCTGACGATCAGGCCGTCGCCGACCCGGTCGATCGCCTGGTGGTGATAGCACTGCGCATCCGAGGTCTTCCCGATGAGATCCGCCAGCCGGGTGCCGGGTTCGGTCCACACCGCCGAAGTGCCGAACACCGCGTTGCCCTTCTGGTGGTGCGTGTGACCGATCACGTCGGGCAGGTGCTGGAACAGCGTCCCGCCCAGCGCGACGTTGAGCACTTGCGCGCCACGGCAGATCCCCAGCACCGGCAGACCACGCCGCAGCGCCTCGTCGAGCAGCGCGAACTCCCACGCGTCGCGGACCCGGTCGGGTTCGTCGGTGGTGGGATGGGGCTGGTGGCCGTAGCGGGCGGGGTCGACGTCCTTGCCGCCGGTGAGGATCAGCCCGTCGAGTCCGTCGAGAACGCGGGCCGCCGCGCCTGAGTCGGCCGGCTGCGGGGGCAGCAGCACCGCGACGCCCCCGGCGAGGTTCACGCCCTGGAAGTAGATCGCGGGCAGGAAACTCGCGTGCACGTCCCAGACACCGGTCTGCGCCTGCTGTAGATAGGTGGTCATCCCCAGCACCGGGCTGCGGAAATCAGAGCCGCTCAAAACCGCGCACCCTCTCCCAGTCGGTCACCGCGGCGTTGAAGGCGTTCATCTCCACGCGCGCGTAGTTCAGGTAGTGGTCGACGACGTCGTCCCCGAACGCCGCGCGGGCGATCTCGGAGCGGTCGAACAGGTCGGCGGCCTCTGCCAGCGTCGTGGGCAGGCGTTCGGCGCCGCTGGTATAGGCGTTGCCCGCCACCGGATCCGACAGTTCGAGCTCGTTCTCGATGCCGTAGAGGCCGCCGGCGATGAGGGCCGACACCGCCAGATACTGGTTGACGTCACCGCCGGGTGCGCGGTTCTCCATCCGCATGCCCGCGCCGTGCCCGACGACGCGCAGCGCGCAGGTGCGGTTGTCGAAGCCCCAGGCGATCGCCGTGGGCGCGAAGCTCCCTTCGGCGAACCGCTTGTAGGAGTTGATGTTCGGCGCATAGCACAGTGAGAATTCGCGCATCGTCGCGAGCTGGCCGGCGAGGAAGCTGCGGAACAGTGGCGACATACCGTCCTCGGCGTCGTCGTCGGCGAAGACGGTGCTCCCGTCGCTGCCCCGCAGGGAGATGTGAATGTGGCAGCTGTTGCCCTCGCGCTCATCAAATTTCGCCATGAACGTCAGGCTCTTGCCGTGCTGGTCGGCGATCTCCTTGGCGCCGTTCTTGTAGATCGTGTGGTTGTCGCACGTCACGCGCGCATGGTCGTAGCGGAAACCGATCTCCTGCTGACCGAGGTTGCACTCGCCCTTGACGCCTTCGCAGTACATCCCGGCGCCCTCCATGCCGAGCCGGATGTCGCGCAGCAGCGGCTCCATCCGGGTGGAGGCCAGCATCGCGTAGTCGATGTTGTAGTCCGTGGCCGCCTTGAGGCCCCGGTATCCCGCCGCCCACGCCGCGCGGAAGGAATCGTCGAACACCATGAACTCGAGTTCGGTACTGGCGTAGGGCACCAGGTCCCGCTGTGCGAGCCGGTCGATCTGGCGGTTGAGGATGCTGCGCGGCGCCTGCGTCACCGGGCGCCCGTCCGTCCAGGACAGGTCGGCCATCACCAGCGCGGTGCCCGGCAGCCACGGGATCAGGCGCAGCGTGTCGAAGTCCGGCGTCATCACCATGTCGCCGTAGCCGGTCTCCCAACTGGAGATCGCGTACCCGCCGACGGTGTTGTTGTCGACGTCGACGGCCAGCAGGTAGTTGCAGCACTCCGCGCCGTGCGCGGCGACGTCGTCGACGAACAACCGCGCCGAGATCCGTTTGCCGGTGAGCCGGCCCTGCATATCGGTGAAGGCGACGATGACGGTGTCGAGCTCCCGCTCGGACACCATGCGTTCGAGGTCGGCCTGCGCCAACATGCCGGTCTGGGTCCCCATGTGCGCACCTTTCCCATGGGCTCCGCTCGCGACGCGGAGCCGACCTTCGGCCAGCGATGTGCCGGATGTTCCCCATGAGGTCTACACGATCGCCACTCGTAAAGGTAGGACATCAGACCTTTGGAATCCTATGCGCCGTTCCGCGGCGCGCGCTGCCCGCCCCCGTCCCGTCGCGCGACCGGGTGTGAGTTGGGCCTCTATCACCGCATACCGGGACGCGATGGGGGTATGTACGCAGCCGTGAAGACGATGGTCACGGCACGGACGCGGTTTCGCTTCCGTCGAACACTGCAAGTCCGGTCGCGGTAGGGTCTAAGCGATGTGTGGAGCCACCGGCGAGGTACGCCTCGACGGCAGAAACCCAGACCTAGCCGCCGTCTCGGCGATGGCCGAGACGCTGACACCTCGCGGCCCGGACGGTGCCGGCGCCTGGTCGCAGGGCCGGGTCGCGCTGGGGCACCGCCGCCTCAAGATCATCGACCTGTCCGAGGCGGGCGCCCAACCGATGGTCGACTCCGACCTCGGCCTGGCCATCGCCTGGAACGGCTGCATCTACAACTACCAGCAGCTCCGCGACGAACTCCGGGGCCACGGATACCGGTTCTTCTCGACCAGTGACACCGAGGTCCTGCTCAAGGCGTACCACCACTGGGGCGACCGGTTCGTCGACCGTCTCTTCGGGATGTTCGCGTTCGCGATCGTCGAACGGGACAGCGGGCGGGTGTTGCTGGGCCGCGACCGGCTGGGCATCAAACCGCTCTACATCTCCGAGGACGCGCACCGGATCCGCTTCGCCTCGTCACTGCCCGCCCTGGTCGCCGGCGGCGGGGTGGACACCCGTATCGACCCGGTCGCGCTGCATCACTACCTGTCGTTCCACTCCGTGGTGCCGCCACCGCTGACGATCCTGCGCGGCGTCAAGAAGGTGCCGCCGGCGTCGCTGGTCGCCATCGAACCCGACGGCACCCGTACCACCACGACCTACTGGACCCCGTCGTTCACCCGCCACGACGACCGCGCCGACTGGTCCGAGAAGGACTGGGAGGACGCGGTGCTGGCCGCGCTGCGGCGTGCCGTCGAACGCCGGCTGGTCGCCGACGTGCCGGTGGGCTGCCTGCTCTCCGGCGGCGTTGACTCCAGCTTGATCGTCGGCCTGCTCGCAGAGGCGGGTCAGACCGGCCTGCAGACGTTCTCGATCGGCTTCGAGTCGGTCAACGGCGTGGCCGGTGACGAGTTCAAGTACTCCGACATCGTCGCGCAGCGCTTCGGCACCGACCACCACCAGATCCGCATCGACACCGCGCGCATGCTGCCCGCGCTCGACGGTGCGATCGGGGCGATGAGCGAACCGATGGTCAGCCACGACTGTGTGGCCTTCTACCTGCTCAGCCAGGAGGTGGCCAAGTACGTCAAGGTGGTGCAGTCGGGCCAGGGCGCCGACGAGGTGTTCGCCGGTTACCACTGGTATCCGCCGATGGCCGAACCGGGCGCCGCCTCGGTGGACGGTTCGGTGGCCAGTTACCGGGCGGCGTTCTTCGACCGCGACCCGGACGCCCTCGACAAGCTCGTCACCCCGCCGTACTTCGCCGACGGCGATCCCAGCGGCCGGTTCGTCACCGAGCACTTCGCGCGCGAGGGCGCCACGACCGGCGTGGACCGGGCGCTGCGCCTCGACAGCATGGTGATGCTGGTCGACGACCCGGTGAAACGCGTCGACAACATGACGATGGCCTGGGGTCTGGAGGGCCGCGTGCCGTTCCTCGACCACGAGCTGGTCGAGCTGGCCGCCACCTGTCCCCCGGAGTACAAGACCGCCCAGGGCGGTAAGGGGGTGCTCAAGGAGGCGGCGCGCCGGGTGATCCCCGCCGACGTCATCGACCGGCCCAAGGGGTACTTCCCGGTCCCGGCGCTCACCCACCTCGAGGGTCCCTACCTCGATCTGGTCCGCGACGCCCTGTCCGCGCCCGCCGCCAAGGAACGCGACCTGTTCCGGCCCGAGGCGGTCGACCGGCTGCTGGCCGACCCGAACGGCCGGCTCACCCCGCTGCGCGGCAACGAGTTGTGGCAGATCGCGCTGCTGGAGTTGTGGTTGCAGCGGCACGGGATCACGGGGCCGGCCGCATGACCGACCTCGGGTCCCACCTCGACCCCGACGCCGAGCACACCGAGGCGATCACCCTCGGGCTGCACGACGCGTCCCCGCAGCATCTGGTGGACGCGATGACCGACGACGTCGTGCTCGAACTCGGGTGGGGCCGGCTGATCTTCGGGCAGACCTTCGCCGACCCGGAGAAGCTGGCCAAGGTGCTGCAGCACGAGGGTCCGGGCCGGCGCGACATCTGCATCTACGCCCGCGAATCGCACGTGCTGGTGGCGCGCTCGCCCTCGGAACTGTTCATCGACCCGAGCCACACCTACCGGTTGCGCTTCACCGAGGGCGAGGAGACACCGGCCCCCACCCCGACGGGTTTCACGGTGCGGCCGTTGCGGAAGCCCTCCGACGCCGACGCGATGAACCGCGTGTACGTGCAGTGCGGGATGGTCCCCGCCCCGACCGACATCATCTGGGAGAACAACAGCGACGTCGAGGCGGTCGTCTACCTGGTCGCGGTGCGCGACGACGACGGTAGCGTCGTCGGCACGGTGACCGGCGTGGACCACAAACAGTTGTTCAACGACCCCGAAGACGGATCGAGCCTGTGGACGCTCGCGGTCGACCCGACGTCCAGCCTGCCGGGGGTGGGCGCCGCGCTCACCCGCGCGCTGGCCGGGTTGTTCCGCGAGCGCGGGCGCGCGTACATGGACCTGTCGGTGGCCCACGACAACTCCGCGGCGATCGCGCTGTACGAGAAGCTGGGCTTCCACCGCGTCCCGGTGCTGGCGGTCAAGCGCAAGAACGCGATCAACGAACCGCTGTTCACGCACTCCCCCGAGACCGTCGACGATCTCAACCCGTATGCGCGCATCATCGCCGACGAGGCGATCCGCCGCGGGATCTGGGTGGAGGTCCTCGACGCCGGCGCCGGAGAGATGCGGCTGAGTCACGGCGGGCGCAGCGTCATCACCCGGGAATCGTTGTCGGAGTTCACCTCCGCGGTCGCGATGGCGCGTTGCGACGACAAACGCCAGACCCGGCGCATCGTCTCGGAGGCCGGGATCACGGTGCCGAAGGGGCGGCTCGCGACATTCGACCAGCAGGACCACGACTTCCTCACCGAGGTCGGCGACGTCGTGGTCAAACCCACGCGCGGAGAGCAGGGCAAGGGGATCACGGTCGGCGTCGAGAGCCGGGAGGAACTCGACGCGGCACTGGCCCGCGCCCGTGAACAGCACCCGGAAGTACTGATCGAACAACGCGCGCCGGGCGACGATCTGCGCCTGGTGGTCATCGACGGCAAGGTGGTCGCGGCGGCGTTGCGGATGCCCGCGGAGATCGTCGGCACCGGCAAGCACACGATCCGAGAGCTCATCGAGACCCAGAGTCGGCGGCGGGCGGCCGCGACCGGCGGTGAATCGCGGATCCCCATGGACAAAGTCACCGAGGGCACGGTGCGGGAGGCGGGCTGGTCGTTGGACGACGTGCTGCCCGAAGGGGAACGGCTCCGGGTCCGCCGGACGGCCAACCTCCACCAGGGCGGCACCATCCACGACGTCACCGCGGACGTGAACCCGGAGCTGTGCCGGGTGGCGGTGGCCGCCGCGCAGGCCATCGGCATCCCCGTCACCGGGATCGACCTGTTGGTGCCCGACGTCACCGGTGTCGACTACGTGTTCGTCGAAGCCAACGAACGCCCAGGGCTGGCGAACCACGAACCACAGCCCACCGCAGCGGCTTTCGTGGATTTTCTGTTCCCCATGCAACCAGGTCTGCCGCAGGCGTGGACCCCGGAGGAAACGCCCTCCTAGTCACCAGGTGCTGGTGCGCAGCACAATCTCGGCGGCCAGCTGCGCCGTCGAGTCCGCCGCGTTGCGCCGGCCCAGCAGGTCGACCATCCGGTAGTCGCCGTAGACGAAACGCTGGCTGGCCTTGGCCACCGACCGCGAGGCCGGTGTGCTCACCAGTGCCGTGGTGTTCATCTCCACCGGCGGGCAGTGTTCGTCGCGCACCACGCCGGCCGGATCAGGGACGCGCGGATGGCCACGGTCGATCACCACCAGCCCGATGAAGCGGTCCAGGCGGGTGGCGGCCAGCTCCCATGCGAGTTCGCCGCCGTGCCGGTCGCCCACCAGCAGCGCCCACCGGACGTCGATGGCGTCGAGGATGCCGACGACGGCCTTGGCGGTGAGCCGGGGATCGGCGCCGATCACCACGGTGCGCAACGACGCGGTGTGCAGGCGCTGGCAGATCCCGTCGTAGGCCGCCGGCGAGTGCTGGGCCGCACCGAGCAGCACCACCGCCGAACCCTTCTCCGGGCCTGCCACGTCCACCGGCACGGGGAAGCCGTCGACGGTGACCATGGAGGAGAGCACTCGGCCACGCTACCGGCTCCGCCGACCCGGCGGGTGTGATTCTCCGTGTTGCGCCGGTCTCAGGCGGCGGCGACGCGCTCGGCCTGACGGGTGGCGATGTCGAGGAACGTCTCGGGGAGCGTGCCGTCGACCGGGATCTCTGGATTCGGTGTGGGAAAAGCGATTCCGAACACCGCCATCGTGCCGATGTTGTCGAAGCCGAAGTACACGCTGCTGTCGACACCGGCAAGTGTCATCGTCTGCCGATATACCAACGCGTCGGGCCGCGCGCCGTCGATCCGGGTGGTGGTCATCGGGATGCCCGCGTCGGTCAGGTCGAAGAAGGTCTCGAACTCCGCGCACCGCTGTGCGGTCTCGGCGAGGCGGTCGAGGTCGAGCCGCCAGGTGAGCACCGTCATCACGACGCGCGCACCGTCATAGGCGGCCACGTACTTCGCCGCACTGCCCGGGCCGCGCTGCGCAGTGCGCTCGATCACCCGGGTCAGCCCGTCGGAGCATCCCTCGGGGCGCGAGAGCATCGGCGGCGGACCGTCGGCCGCGCCCGCCTGACCGGGTTGGTCGACGATCCGGTCGTACTGCACGCCCGGCGGGAAGTCGGCCTCCGTCAGGAGCACCTTCTCCAGGCGGGCGCCGGGCCAGGTCGGGCTGCCCGCCACCGTGGTGGTGCAGCCGGTGAGCGCGCCGAGCAGCAGCAGCGCACCCGCCGCCGCACGCCACCCGGTCATCAGCTCAGGCTAGCCCCGTCGAGATGGTCGGGCGTGGCGGCGGTCCGGCATCGGCGAGGGCGAGGACGGCGTCGACGTCGAGGTGGTTCTCCAACAGATCGGCCATCACGTCGAATTGGGCGTCGCGACGCGCGGACACGTCGACGTCGCCGGCCACGACGAACCCGGACCGACCGGCCGCCGCGGCGGCGTGGGTGAGCCAGGCCCGCCGGAACTCGTCATTGTCGAACAGGCCGTGCCAGTGGGTGCCGTACACCGCGCCGCGCCGGACGCCGACTCCGGCCCAGTCGTCGGCGCCGGAGCGGGTGACCTGTCCGTGGTGGATCTCGTAGCCCCGCAGCGGTGTCGTCCAGTGCCGCAACGTCTTCTCGGCGGCGAAGGCGATGTCGGCGTCGAGCAGGCCGAGGCCGCTCACCCGCCCGGCCCGCGATTCGACGGGATCGTCGATGTGACGGCACAGCATCTGGAATCCGCCGCAGATCCCCAGCACCGGCCGGCCCGCCCGGGCGTGGGCGGCGATCGACTCCGCCACCCCGCCGGCGCGCAACCACTCCAGGTCCGCGACGGTGGCCTTGGTACCCGGCAGCACCACGACATCCGCACCGGCCACGTCGGCCGGATCGCTCACCCATCGCACCACCACCCCGGGTTCGCAGGCCAGCGCCTCGATGTCGGTCGAGTTCGAGATCCGTGGCAGCCGCACCGCCGCCACGTGGAGCACCTCGGTGCCGTGCGGCGGCGTCGGGCGCCCGATGGTGCGGCCCGCGACGACCGACACCGAATCCTCGGTGTCCATCCACAGTTCGTCGCTGTACGGGATCACCCCGTAGGTCGGGCGGCCCGTCAGCGCGCGCAGTTGGTCGAGACCGGGAGTGAGCAGCGTCGGGTCGCCGCGGAACTTGTTGACCACGAAGCCCGCGATCAGTGCCTGGTCGTCGGGATGGAGCACCGCGACGGTGCCGAAGAGGTGGGCCAGCACCCCGCCGCGGTCGATGTCGCCCACCACGACGACCGGCAGGTGGGCGCGCCGCGCGAGCCCCATGTTGGCCAGGTCGGTTCCGCGCAGGTTGATCTCGGCGGGCGATCCCGCGCCCTCGCAGAGCACGACGTCGAATTCCGTTCGCAGAGCGGCGAGTTCGTCTGCGACCACGTCGGCGAGCCGGTCGCGGTGGGTGATGTAGTCCTTCGCGCCGACGGTGCCGGCCACCCTCCCGCGCACGACCAGTTGCGAGGTGCGGTCGCTGCCCGGTTTGAGCAGGACCGGGTTGAACCGCACACTCGGGTCCAGGCCCGCGGCGCGCGCCTGCACGGCCTGCGCACGGCCGATCTCGCCGCCTTCGACGGTGACCGCGGAATTGTTGGACATGTTCTGGGCCTTGAACGGCGCGACCCGCACGCCCTTGCGGGCCAGCAGCCGGCACAGCCCGGCCACCACCATGGATTTCCCGGCGTCCGACGTGGTGCCGGCGACGAGCAGCGCCCCGTTCATCGCGTCGAGCGTGCGCTCACTGCGAGAATCCGGCCGAAAGATCGCGCTGGACGCACGCTCGCCGTAACGCTCACAGCTGGGTGAGGATCTCGGCGCCCGTGTCGGTGACCACCAGCGTGTGCTCGAACTGGGCGGTCCACTTGCGGTCCTTGGTGGCGACGGTCCAGCCGTCGTCCCAGATCTCGTAGTCCAGACCGCCGAGGTTGATCATCGGTTCGATGGTGAACGTCATCCCGGGTTCGATGACGGTCTCGACGCTGGGCTGGTCGTAGTGCAGCACCACCAGTCCGTTGTGGAACGTCGTGCCGATGCCGTGTCCGGTGAAGTCGCGAACGACGTTGTAGCCGAACCGGTTCGCGTAGGCCTCGATGACCCGGCCGACCACCGACAGCGCGCGGCCGGGTTTGACCGCCTTGATCGCCCGCATGGTCGCCTCGCGGGTGCGCTCGACGAGCAGACGGTGCTCCTCGGCGACGTCGCCGGCCAGGAACGTGGCGTTGGTGTCACCGTGGACGCCGTCGATGTAGGCGGTGACGTCGATGTTGACGATGTCGCCGTCCTCGATCACGGTCGAGTCGGGGATGCCGTGGCAGATGACCTCGTTGAGTGACGTGCAGCAGGATTTGGGGAAGCCCTTGTAGCCCAGCGTCGACGGGTACGCGCCGTGGTCGACCATGTACTCGTGGGCGATGCGGTCCAGTTCGTCGGTGGTGACACCGGGTGCGACGGCCTTGCCCGCCTCCGCGAGCGCGCCTGCGGCGATCCGGCCGGCGACGCGCATCTTCTCGATCACCTCGGGTGTCTGCACCCACGGTTCGTCGCCCTCGGCGGCGGTCGGGCGCCACGCGTACTCCGGGCGCGCGATCGACTTGGGTACCGGCAGCGTGGGTGACAGCTCGCCGGGACGGAGGGCGGTGCGCACAGACATGGACCCAGGATAGCCAGGAGAACGTCACTCTCCCGGAGTGAGAATGCTAAATTCTTAGCCATGCTCAGCGAGTCGACCCCGATGCGAACCACTCCTGACCACCTGCTCGGTCAGTTGGGCATCCACGACGTGCTCGAGAGCGACGAGCGGTTCGTCCTCGAGATGGAGAACCGGCCTGACCTCGCCAACACCCGCGGCGCCCTCCAGGGCGGGCTGGTGGCCACCCTCATCGACATCGCGGCGGGCCGCCTGGCCGAACGGCACGTCGCCGCCGGGCAGAGCGTGACGACGGCGGACATGACCGTGCACTTCCTCGCCCCCGTCGTGGTGGGGCCGGCCCGGGCCGAGGCGACCGTCGTGCGCGCGGGCAAGCGCATGATCGTGACGGCCGTCGACGTCATCGACGTGGGACGCGACCGGCTCGCGGCGCGTTCCACGCTGAGCTTCGCGGTCCTGGACCCCCGGTAGTCAGCCGCGTTCGCCGAGGAACCGCGGCCGCCGCAACCAGCCGGTCTGCGGGCCGCGGATGTCGACCGAACCCCACACCACCTTGCCGGTCAGCACCACGTGTGGCCGCCCCTCGGCCGGGACGTCCCTGCGGTGGTCGGTCGCGCTGCCGACGATCACCTCGACGTCGTCGATCGAGGCACTGGCCCCGTCGGGCAGCCGCAGGTCGAGCCCGCCGAACTTGAGATCCAGTTCGATGACGACCATCGGTCCGGCGAACCGCGCGCGGGTCAGATCGAGGTCGATCGACCCCATCCGGCGGTGCAGCGCCAGCCGCGTCGGCACGATCCACTCCCCCTGGCGCTTGAGGGATCCGAACACCCCGCGCAGTTCGACCCGGTCGGTCGCGGAGGTGACGATCGCCCCGGGTCCGGGGAGGTCGGTGACCAGCGCGTCGAGATCGGAGCGCAGCCGCGCCTGGGAGACGAGCGCCGAGCGTTCCTCGAACTCCTCGATGTCGATGAGGCCGAGCGCGACCGCGTTGTGCAGGCGCCGCAGTGTGCCGTTGCGGTCGGCGTCCGAGATGCGCATCGGCATCGGGCCGGATTGGGCGTCACCGTTGTGGGCCGGGGTCGTCATAGCCCCTCCAGGCTACTCAGGCGAGGTAGTCGGCGGGCAGTCCGTCGAGCATCCCGCGCAGCATCCGCACCGCGTACTCCGAACTGCCTCCGCCCACGATGAGCGCGGCGAAGGCGAGGTCACCGCGGTACCCGGCGAACCAGGAGTGCGAACCGCCGGCGAACTCGGCCTCACCGGTCTTACCGCGAACATCCCCGGAGCCGGCGAGATCCTCGGCTGTGCCGTTGGTCACCACCAGGCGCATCATCGGCCGCAGAGCCTCGACGACGTCGGGCCGCACGGGTCCGTGCTGACCGGTGACGACCGTGTCGCGCCCCTCGATCAGCCGCGGCACCGGGGTCTGGCCGGCGGCGACGGTCGCGGCGACGAGCGCCATCCCGAACGGGCTCACCACCACCTTGCCCTGGCCGAACCCGTCCTCGGTGCGCTCGGCGAGGTTGACCGTCGGGGGCACCGACCCGGAGACGGTGGGGATGCCCTCGACCACGTAATCGGGACCGATGCCGTACTGGGCGGCCGCGTTGGTCAGCCCGCGCGGCGGCATACGGCTGGCCAGTTCGGCGAACGTCGTGTTGCACGAGCTGGCGAACGCCCGTGACAGCGGCACGGTACCCAGATCGAATCCGCCGTAGTTCGGCACCGTGCGGTGGCCGATGTCCATGTGCCCGGGGCAGCCGAGCAGCGTGTTCGGGGTGGCCATGTCCCGTTCGATCGCCGCGCCCGCGGTGACGATCTTGAACGTCGACCCGGGCGGATACAGACCCATCGTGGCCAGCGGGCCCTCGGCGTCGGCGGCGGCGTTCTGCGCGACGGCCAGGATCTCGCCGGTCGAGGCCTTGAGCGCGACGATCATCGCCTGTTTGCCGGTGAAGTTCACCGCGTTCTGCGCGGCGGTCTGCACGGCACGGTCGAGGCTGATGGTCACCGACGGGGCGGGGTCTCCGGGCACCTCGTTGAGGACGTCGACGTCGACGCCGTTCTGGTTGACGGTGACCACCCGCCATCCCGCACGGCCGTCGAGTTCGTCGGAGACCTCCTTCTTCACCTCGTTGATGATCGCCGGGGCGAACCGGTCGTCGGTGGGCAGCATGTCGGGCTGGGGTGTGATCACCACGCCCGGTCGCGGGCCGAGGAGACCCGCCACCCGGTCGTGGTCGGCCTGGTTGAGCATGATCAGGCTCATCGGCTCGGCCATCGACGACGCCTGCTCGGCCAGGCGCTGCGCGTCGATCGCCGGAATGAACGGGCGCAGCGCGTCGGCGACCACCCGGGAGGTGGCCATCAGTTCGGCACCGGCCGCCTCGGCATCGAGCGCGAGGTGGTACCGGTACCCGGGTACCAGTACCTCGGTGCCGCCCCGTTCGTTGACCGAGGCCCGCGGCGGCGGGTCGGCGCGCAGCGCGAACGACTGGTTCTCGCCCAGTCGCGGGTGCAGACCCGTTGTGGCCCAACGCACTTCCCAGCGACCCTCATCGCGCACCATGTTGAGCCGGCCGTCGTAGGTCCAGGTGCGGTCCTTCGGCAGATGCCAGGTGTAGCGGTAGGTGACGCTGCCGGTGTCCTCGGCGTACTTGGACCCGATGATCTGGGCGTCGAGGTGGGTGGCCTGCAGACCGGCCCATGCCTCGTTCAGGGCGGCGCGCGCGGCGGCGGGGCGGTCGGCGAGTTCGGCGGCCGCCTCGGTGTCGCCGGTGGACAGCGCGGCGAAGAACTCCTCGGCCGCGGGCTCGGGACCGTTGGGCTTGGGGGTGCAACCACTGAGACCGAGGCTGCCGAGAACCGTGGCCACCGTGAGCAGACAGGTGACCCTTGTTGCTGCTGAGGTTTTAGTTGCCATTGAGGCAGATGTTAGGGAAGTGGTGAACGCTTACCGCGGAGGCGCACCGTGACACGGCCGTGATCTCGTCGCGATCGCGACCGTCACAGACCCAGGCCGCGCAGCAGGATCTCGAATCCGCGGCCGAACTCCTCCTCCGGCGGCACGTCCGCCGCCTGCGTCGCGGTCTGCCTCAGCAGCGGATACTCGTCCAACTGCGCGAGGATCCGAGTTCCCTCCCCCGCGAGCGGACCGTAGTGGTCGACTTCGAGCGCACCGAACACGTACGCCAGCACCGCCCGGAACGCGAGGACTCGCCGCCGGCCCGTGACACCCGCGTCGGTCAGCACACCGAGGACGGTCTCACCCCAGTCGAGGGACGCGGGGACCCGGTGCCGATGGACCAGAAGCAGGGGTACGGCCGCCGGATGACGGGCGGCCGCCGACCGGACCCGTTCGGCCAGCACGGCCAGGCGCCTTCCCGCGGAACCCCGCGGCAGACCGGTGTCCAGACCGCTCAGGACCTGGTTCACCACCAGTTCCTCGAGTTGTGCGCGGTCGCTGACGTAGCGGTAGAGCGACATGGTCCCGACACCGAGACGACGGGCGACGGTGCGCATCGACAGCGAGGGCAGCCCCTCGTCGTCGATCAGCGCGAGGGCCGCCTCGGCGACCTGGGTGGACGACAGCGACCGTGGGCGTGGCATGGCGTTGACAGCGTACACCGTACGACTACACTCGGTTGGCGTACACCGCACTCCTACCGAGGGAACCGTCGTGACACCATCGCGCGTCCCCGCCAGGCAACTGCACACCGTCACCGGTGACGCCGTTACACTGCCGGATCCGAATACGTTGACCCACCTTCAGTTTCGCCGCTTCGCGGGCTGCCCGATCTGCAACCTCCACCTGCAGTCGTTCGCCCATCGCCACGAGGAGATCAAGGCCGCGGGCATAAACGAGGTGGTGGTCTTCCACTCCCCTGCCGACGAACTCCGCCTGCACACCGACGCAATGCCGTTCGCCGTGATCGCCGACCCCGACAAACGCCTCTACCGGGAGTTCGGCGTCGAGTCCGGCCCGCGCGCACTGCTCGATCCACGCGCCTGGGGTGCCATCGTGCGCGGTGTCGCCGCGACGCTGCGCGGCAGGCTCCGGCCCCCGGCCGCGCGACCGACGGGCGGACGGCTCGGGCTGCCGGCCGACTTCCTGATCGGTGCCGACGGCGTGGTGCTCGCCGCGAAGTTCGCCCGCCACGCCGACGACCAGTGGTCGGTCGACGATCTGCTGGCTCAGGCCGCTCAGGCCCCGGCGGCGGGGGCCCGCACGACCAGGGGGACCGCGGGGAAGTAGGCGGCCATCTCCGATCGCGAGGCCCGCAGCGCCGCGGTGCCGTATCCGCGTTTGCGGTGCTCCGGGTGGATCCAGATGCGCACGCTCACCTCGCCGCCGGACAGTTCGCCGAACACCATGCCGATCTTGTCGGCGCCGACCGTGGCGACCAGCCAGACCGCTTCTTCGGCGTTCACCCGGCCGACGGCCGCGCTGATCTCGTCGTCCAGCGCGCCGGCGGGCGCACCGGAACCGTCCCCGGCGGCGCGCACGTCCGCGGTGCGCGCGGCGAAGACGTCGCGATCGTCGGTCGCCGAGAACGGCCGCAGCACAACCCGTTCCACGCGACGTGGCGACTGCTCGCCCATCGTGAAGCTGAGCTGGTTGTTGAGATCCTCGAGTTCGGCGGCGATGCGCCGCCGCGAGACCTTGGTCAACCGGTCGAACGACAGCCGCAGGACCGCCTCACCACCGATGGCCGACGTCCCGAGCAGCGCGGCGATCTCCTCGATCGCGGCGTCGTAGTCCTCTGAGGCCACGATCACGTCGAGCACCTCGTGGCGGCGTTCCAGGGCCCGCATCAGCGCGTCGGCGATCTCCCGGCGGACCACGCGGCGGTCACCGACGGCCTCGCTGTCGTGCCCGGGGTCGGCATCGGTCATGGCCGTCAGCGTAGCCGTCGCGGTCAGTCGAGCAGCACGGTGGCGAAGGTGCCGACCTGACGGAAGCCGATGCGCGCGTAGGTCGCCCGGGCCACCGTGTTGTAGCTGTTGACGTAGAGGCTCGCGATCCGCCCGCCGCGCACGACCGCGGCGGCCAGCGCCGCTGTGCCCGCGGTGCCCAGGCCGTGGCCCCGCCAGTCGGGATGAACCCACACCCCCTGGATCTGGCCGACGGCGGGCGACTGCGAACCGACCTCCGCCTTGAACACCACCTTGCCCTGCTCGAACCGGGCCCAGGCGCGGCCGGAGGCGATCAGCCCGGCGACCCGTCGCCGGTAGCCGCGGCCGCCGTCGCCGGCCCGGGGGTCGATCCCGACCTCACCGATGAACATGTCGATGGCCGCCACCAGGTAGGCGTCGAGTTCCTCGATCCGCACCGGACGCACCGCCGGGTCGACGGGACTCTGTGGTGCGGTGTCGAGGGCCATCAGCGGTTGGTGGTCGCGGACGTCGCGGGCGGGGCCCCAGGCCCGTTCCAGCCGCCGCCACATCGGCATCACGAGTTCGGTGCGGCCCACCAGCGACGAGCAGCGCCTGGCGCTACTGGTGGCCTTGTCGGCGAAGGCGTGCATGTCGGCGGGTTCGCCGCGCAGTGGGATGAGGTTCGCCCCGGCGTAGCAGAGCGAATCGGTGGCGCGCCTGCGGGTCCACAGTTCGCCGCCGATCGCGCTGGGTTCGACACCGTGATCCGCCACCCGCGACGCCACCATGCAGGCGCCGACCGGGTCGTCGTCGAGCACACGCTGGACCGCCGCGACGTCGCGCACCACCGAGACTCGACGGTCGTCGGCGAGGCGGAATAGCGGCGGAGCCGACATCGCGAAGCTGCTTTCTGCTGGACCGAGGCGGTGACACCACTCACCGCGTCGGTGTTCAGCTTACGGTCACAACCGGTGAACCGCTGGCACTTCCCTCGGTGCTGTCGCCGATCTCGGCCGCGATGCGCATGGCCTCCTCGATCAGCGTCTCGACGATCTGCGCCTCGGGCACGGTCTTGATGACCTCACCCTTGACGAAGATCTGGCCCTTGCCGTTGCCGGAGGCCACGCCGAGATCGGCTTCGCGCGCTTCGCCCGGACCGTTGACGACGCAGCCCATGACCGCGACGCGCAACGGCACGTCCATACCCTCGAGGCCCGCGGTGACCTCGTTGGCCAGGGTGTACACGTCGACCTGCGCGCGACCGCACGACGGGCACGACACGATCTCCAGACCGCGCGGCCGCAGGTTGAGCGACTCGAGGATCTGGTTGCCGACCTTGACCTCCTCGGCGGGCGGCGCCGACAGCGAGACCCGGATGGTGTCGCCGATGCCCTTGGACAGCAACGCGCCGAAGGCGACCGCGGACTTGATGGTGCCCTGGAAGGCGGGGCCGGCCTCCGTGACGCCCAGGTGCAGCGGATAGTCGCTCTGGGCGGCCAGCAACTCGTAGGCCGCGACCATCACGACGGGATCGTTGTGCTTGACGCTGATCTTGATGTCGCCGAAGCCGTGCTCCTCGAACAGCGAGGCCTCCCACAGTGCCGACTCGACGAGCGCCTCGGGCGTGGCCTTGCCGTACTTCTGCAGGAAGCGCTTGTCCAGCGATCCGGCGTTGACGCCGATCCGGATCGGGATGCCGGCGTCGCCCGCGGCCTTGGCGACCTCCTTGACCCGGCCGTCGAACTCCTTGATGTTGCCGGGGTTGACGCGCACCGCGGCGCAGCCGGCGTCGATCGCGGCGAAGATGTACTTCGGCTGGAAGTGGATGTCGGCGATCACCGGGATCTTGGACTTCTTGGCGATGACGGGCAGCGCGTCGGCATCCTCCTGCCGCGGGCACGCGACCCGGACGATGTCGCAGCCCGACGCCGTGAGCTCGGCGATCTGCTGCAGCGTCGAGTTGATGTCGTGGGTCTTGGTGGTGCACATCGACTGGACCGAGATCGGATGGTCACTGCCCACGCCGACGTCGCGCACCATCAGCTGGCGGGTCCTGCGCCGAGGCGCCAGCACCGGTGGCGGTGCGGGCGGCATACCAAGCCCGATGACGGGGCCGGAAGTCATGTGTTCTCCTATTGGAACAACCTGATCGGGTTGACCAGGTCAGCGGTCACGGTCAGCAGCATGTAGCCGACCACCACCACCAACACTACGTAGGTGGCGGGCATGAGCTTGAGATAGTTCACCGGCGCCGCGGCCACCATGCCGCGCGCCGACCGGATCATGTTGCGGATCTTCTCGAACACGGCGATCGCGATGTGCCCGCCGTCGAACGGCAGCAGCGGCACCAGGTTCACCGCGCCGAGGACGAAGTTCAGCTGGGCCAGGAAGAACCAGAACGCCACCCACAGCCCAGCGTCGACGGTGTCGCCGCCGATGATGCTGGCGCCCACCACGCTGATCGGCGTCTCGGGATCGCGCTCACCACCGCCGATCGACTCCACCAGTGCGCCCACCTTGGTGGGGATCTTGGCCAGCGACTTGCCCAGTTCGACGGCGAGGTCGCCGGTGAAGGCGAACGTGGCGGGCACCGCCGACAGCGCGTTGTGCTGAGTGGGCCCGAACTGCGCGGCGGCGATGCCGATGGCGCCGACCGTCGTCGGCTGGTCGCCCTCGCCGGTGAAGCGCTGGGTCTGGGTGACGTCGACCACCTTGGTGAGCTCTTCGCCGTCCCGCTCGATCACGATCGGAGTCGGGCCGGAGGACTTCTGCAGCGTCACCCTGGCCTCGTCGAAGGTGGCGACGTCGGTGTCACCGACCCGGACGATCACATCGCCGGCCCGGATGCCGGCCTCCGCCGCGGGTCCGAGACCCGTGCACTCACCCAGCTCGTCCTTGCTCAGCTGGGATGCGACACAGCCGGTTTCGCCGACGATGGCGGAGGTCGGGGGGTTCAGGTTCGGCAGTCCCCAGATCACCGCGATGGCGTAGATCAACACCAGGCCGATGACGAAGTTCATCCCCGGACCGGCGAACAGCACGGCGACGCGCTTCCACACCTTCTGGCGGTACATCGCGTACGGCCGGTCCTCCGGAGCGAGTTCCTCGACCGAGGTCATCCCGGCGATGTCGCAGAACCCGCCGAGCGGCACGGCCTTGACGCCGTACTCGGTGCTGCCGAGCCGGTTGGGCCTGCGGGTCGACCACAGGGTGGGACCGAACCCGACGAAATACCGCCGCACCTTCATCCCGGTGGCCCGCGCCACCCACATGTGGCCGCATTCGTGCAGGGCGACCGACACCAGGATGGCCAGTGCGAAGAGCACGATGCCGAGAGCAAACATCATCTGGTGACTAACCCTTTATTCGGAGGTATGGCGGCCTGCTCGACGACTCGCCCGGCGCGGTCCCGAGCCCAGCGCTGCGCATCGAGGACCTCTTCCACGGTAGCGGGTTCGGCGGCCCACTGGTCGGCAGCGCGCAGGACCTCGGCGACGGTCTCGACGATGCGCGGGAACCGGATGCGGCCGTCGAGGAATGCGGCGGCCGCCTCCTCGTTGGCGGCGTTGTAGACGGCGGTGAGGCTGCCGCCGCGCCGGCCGGCGTCGGCGGCCAGCTGCACCGCCGGGAACACCTCGTCGTCGAGCGGGAGGAATTCCCAGGTCGAGGCGGTGGTGAAGTCGCAGGCGAGGGCGGCACCGGGGATCCGGTCGGGCCAGCCCAGCGCGAGCGCGATGGGCAGCTTCATATCCGGTGGGCTGGCCTGGGCCAGCGTCGACCCGTCGGTGAAGGTGGCCATCGAGTGCACGATCGACTGTGGGTGCACCACGACCTCGATGCGGTCGTAGTCGATGCCGAACAGCAGATGCGTCTCGATGAGCTCGAGGCCCTTGTTCACCAGGGTCGCCGAGTTCAGCGTGTTCATCGGCCCCATGGACCAGGTCGGGTGTTTACCCGCCTGTTCCGGCGTGACGGACTGCAGGTCTGCCGCGGACCACCCGAGGAACGGTCCTCCGGAGGCGGTGAGCACGAGTTTGGCGACCTCGTCGGCGGTGCCGCCGCGCAGGCACTGGGCCATCGCCGAGTGTTCGGAGTCCACCGGCACGATCTGCCCGGGCGCGGCGGCCCGCAACACCAGTGGCCCGCCGGCGACCAGCGACTCCTTGTTGGCCAGGGCCAGACGCGCGCCGGTGGCCAGCGCGGCCAGCGTGGGTTCCAGGCCGAGCGCCCCGACGAGCGCGTTGAGGACCACGTCCGCCTCGGTGTTCTCGACCAGCCGGGTCACCGCATCGGGTCCGGTGTGGGTGACATCGCCGATCCGCTCGGCCGCAGCGGGGTCGGTGACCGCGACCGCGGTCGCACCGGTCTCGGCGCGCTGACGGGCCAGCAGATCCGGGTTCGCCCCGCCCGCGGCGAGTCCGACGACCTCGAAGCGGTCGGGATTCGCGGCGATCACGTCCAGCGCCTGGGTGCCGATCGATCCGGTGCTGCCCAGGATCAGCACCCGAAGTCTTGTGCCCACCGGGCCATTGTGCCGCCTGCTGCCCCGACGGCCCTAGTCGCGCGACGGATGTGACGTGAATCTGACACATCGCCCCGGCGGCCATCCGGGGGTGGGGCGCGCCCGAATCACCCGCGTCAGACGTCGAGGCGGCCCCACCGCTTCGAGCACGGCGGCACTCGGCCGCACCGGATGAAGGAGACAGTGTCGATGAAGACAACGTTCACGAGCAGGACCATGGCCGCCGCGGGCCTGAGCGCCCTGGCGATCTTCGGCGTTGCGGCGTGTTCGAGCGAAGAGGCAGGCGACACCGCCACGTCCGCGTCGAGCTCCGCGTCGTCGGCCGTGGAGTCGGCCACCACGTCGGCGCCGACGTCGAGTGCGGCCGCCGACCCGGCCGCCAACCTCGTCGGTTCGGGCTGCGCGGCCTACGCCGAGCAGGTGCCCAGCGGGCCGGGGTCGGTCGCCGGCATGGCACAGGAACCCGTGACCGTGGCGGCCTCGAACAACCCGATGCTCAAGACGCTGACCCAGGCGCTGTCCGGCCAGCTGAACCCGAACGTCAACCTGGTCTCCACCCTCGACGGCGGTGAGTTCACCGTGTTCGCCCCCACCGACGACGCGTTCGCCAAGCTCGACCCGGCCACCATCGAGACCCTGAAGACCGACTCGGACCTGCTCACCAGCATCCTGACCTACCACGTGGTGCCGGGACAGGCCGCGCCCGATCAGGTGCCCGGTGACCACAAGACCGTCCAGGGCGCCAACGTCACCGTCTCCGGCGAGGGCGAGGCGCTGAAGGTCAACGAGGCCGGGCTGGTCTGCGGCGGTGTGCAGACCGCCAAGGCCACGGTCTACATGATCGACACCGTCCTGATGCCGCCGCCGGCGAACTGACCCACACCTCCCCCACGAGCAGAAATCCCAACCCACACACAAGGAGTGAGAACCGATGACCGTCAACATCAATCGCGTACTGGGTGCAGGCTTCGCCGCGGTCGCCGCCGCCGGGTTGTCCCTCGGAGCCGCCGCCACCGCCCAGGCACAGCCGGCGGCTTCGCTGGTCGGCCCCGGGTGCGCCGCGTACGCCCAGCAGGTGCCACAGGGCCCGGGCTCGGTCGCGGGCATGGCGATGGACCCGGTCGCGACGGCCGCGTCCAACAACCCGCTGCTGACCACGCTCACGAAAGCCGTTTCGGGACAACTGAATCCGCAGGTGAACCTGGTCGACACCCTCAACGGGGGCCAGTTCACGGTGTTCGCGCCCACCGATGAGGCGTTCGCGAAGATCGATCCGGCCACCATCGAACGGCTCAAGACCGATGCACCGCTGCTGACCAGCATCCTCACCTACCACGTGGTGCCGGGCCAGGCGGGGCCCGACGCCGTCGTCGGGACGCACAAGACGGTCCAGGGCGCGGACGTCAACGTCACCGGTCACGGTGCGGAACTGAAGGTCAACGACGCCTCGGTGGTGTGTGGTGGCGTCAAGACGGCCAACGCCACGGTGTACCTCATCGACACCGTGCTGATGCCGCCCGCCAACTGAGAACAGAACCGCCCCGAGAGCAGCCCGTCCGGCACACCGGACGGGCTGTTCCGGTTCTCAGCGGGGTGGGAAACGCTCGACCCAGTGCCGCGCGATGTCGACCCGCCGGGTGATCCACACCCTGTCGTGCGACTGCACGTGGTCGAGGAAGCGCTCCAGGGCCGCGGTGCGGGCGGGACGGCCGACCAGCCGGCAGTGCAGCCCGACCGACAGCATCTTGGGGCTGCCCGCCGCCCCCTCGGCGTAGAGCACGTCGAAGGCGTCACGCAGATGCGTGAAGAACTCGGTGCCGCTGGGGAATCCGCCCGGTACGGCGAACCGCATGTCGTTGGTGTCCAACGTGTAGGGCACCACGAGATGATCGTGTCCGGCCACCGCCACCCAGTACGGCAGATCGTCGGCGTACGAGTCGGAGTCGTAGAGGAACCCGCCGTGCTCGACCACCAGCCTGCGGGTCTGCGGTGAGTCTCGACCGGTGTACCAGCCCACCGGCGCGCTGCCGGTCAGCTCGGTCAGCAGCGCGACCGCCTCGGCCATGTGCGCCCGCTCGACGTCCGGATCGGCGAGTTGGTAACTGATCCAGCGCAGCCCGTGGCAGGCGACCTCGTCACCGCGCTCGATGAACGCGGCGACCGCCTCGGGGTTGCGCGCCAGTGCGAGCGCCACCCCGAACACCGTCAGCGGCAGCCCCCGGCGCTCGAAGACCCGCAGCACCCGCCACAGGCCCGCCCGGGACCCGTACTCGTAGAGCGATTCCATGCTCATGTGCCGGTTCGGAAACGGCTGCGCCCCACTGATCTCCGACAGGAACGTCTCCGACGACGGGTCGCCGTGCAGGACCGAGTTCTCCGCGCCTTCCTCGTAGTTGAGCACGAACTGCACCGCGATGCGGGCGTCGCCGGGCCACCGCGGATCCGGCGGACGGGCACCGTAGCCGACCATGTCGCGCGGATAGTCTTCGGCGCCGGCAACCATGGGTGGGATTGTGGCAGGCGGTCCGCGGGTGTGCCGGTCATGGTTCCGTCACCGGTACGGGGTTTGCCGACACGGGCATCCGGGCAGATCCACCGTCATGCCCACGGTGCTGTGGTTCCGCCGCGATCTGCGGCTGCGTGATCTGCCTGCCCTCGTCGATGCGGCGCAGGGTGACGGCGAGGTGCTCGCCTGCTACGTCCTCGATCCGCGGCTGCACAGGTCGGCGGGCCCGCGGCGGCTGCAGTACCTGCACGACGCGCTGCGCGACCTGCGCGAGCAACTCGACGGCCGGCTGCTGGTGACCCGGGGCCGCCCGGAGGAGCGGATCCCCGCGCTCGCCAGGCGCGTCGACGCATCGGCGGTGTACGTCTCCGACGACTTCACCCCGTTCGGGCGGCGACGGGACGACGCGGTCCGCGAAGCGCTCGGCGACGTCGCCCTGGAGGCGTCGGGTTCGCCGTACCTGGTGTCGCCGGGCCGGGTGACCAAAGGGGACGGCACCCCGTACAAGGTGTTCAGCCCGTTCTACGACGCGTGGCGCAAACACGGGTGGCGCGCACCCGCCCGGAGCGGACCACGATCGGCCGCGTGGCTCGACCCGGAGGACGTGGACGGCCGCGATCTGCGGGCCGAGATCCCGGACGACGGCGCCACCCTCGACATCCCCGCCGGCGAGCGGGCCGCGGTGCAGCACTGGCGGGACTTCGTCGAGGACGGCCTCGACGGGTACGCCGACGACCGCAACCGGCCGGACCTCGACGTGACCAGCCGGATGTCGGCGCACCTCAAATTCGGCACCATCCACCCCCGCACGATGGCCGTCGACCTCGGGCGCGGCAAGGGCGCCCAGGCCTACCTGCGGGAGCTGGCGTTCCGCGACTTCTACGCCGCGGTGCTCTACGAGTGGCCCCGCAGCGTGTGGTGGAACTGGAACACCGGGTTCGACGGCATCCGCGTCGACGAGGATGCGGCCGCCGAGCAGCGCTTCGACGCCTGGAAACGCGGCCGGACCGGGTTCCCGATCGTCGACGCCGGGATGCGCCAACTCGCCGAGATCGGGTGGATGCACAACCGGGTGCGGATGATCGTGGCGTCGTTCCTGGTCAAGGACCTGCACCTGCCGTGGCAGTGGGGGGCGCGCTGGTTCCTCGAGCAGTTGGTGGACGGCGACATGGCCAACAACCAGCACGGGTGGCAGTGGACGGCGGGTTGCGGCACGGACGCCGCACCCTTCTTCCGGGTGTTCAACCCGTCGACACAGGGGGCGAAGTTCGATCCGGACGGGACGTACGTGCGGCGGTGGGTGCCCGAACTGGAGGGGGTGGCCGACGTGCACACGATGGGTGACGAGCGCCCAGCGGACTACCCCGCCCCGATCGTGGACCACGCCGCCGAGCGGGCCGAGGCGCTGCGCCGCTACGCCGAGATCTCCTAGGGCACGCCCGTTACGACACACCGTCGTATGCCAGAATGACGGCAGTTGCGGTTCGACTGTGAGGAGCACTCTGTGGCCAACACCGAGGTGGAACGACACACCGGCGTCGACGTCGAGGACGTGCCGTCCGCGCAGTGGGGCTGGAGCAGGGAGAACCCCCGGGTCATCCACATCTCACTGCTGCTGGGCGCCGTGTTCCTGCTGACGATGCTTCGCGGCAACCACGTGGGCCACGTCGAGGACGCCTTCGTCATCGGCTTCGCCGCGCTGCTGATCGGCTGGGTCGCGCGCGACTGGTGGATGCGCCGGCGCGGCTGGACCCGCTAGCGCCCCGCGGTCATCAGGTCGGAGTCGACGGGGCGGTAACCGCCGCACACCAGCGACTCCGTCGCGTCCACCCGGATCTGCGGACAGTCCGCAGCCAACAGCGCATGCCTCTTGAAGGTCCGGGCGGCCGCGCTGAGCCGGTATCGGACCGGTTCGGCCCGCCCACCCAACACCTCGGACCGGCGCCCGCCCCACAGCACCACCTCGGCGCGTCCCGCCGTCATCACGCTGCGCACCTCGTCGCGGACACGTCCGTCCGACTCCGCCAGGTCCGCCGACACCGCCAGTCCGCCGAGGAGTTCGTCACCGGTTCTGCCGATGCCGGCTTCGAGCCGGTGACCCCGCACGCCCAGCACCTGCAGCGGGCGCAGATCGTCCGCGTCCAGCAACCAGGCCTCGACCCGCCAACCGGCCATCGCCCGGTCGAACATCCACCCGCCGGCGAACCTCACCAGATCGGCGACATCGGTGCCCAGAACGTCGAGGCGGTACTCCAGGCGGGTCGCCGTCGCGCCGGCCACGCGTGCCGGGCGGTTGGATTCGTCGAGCGGAAGGGACTGGGTCACCACGGGCAGCTCCGTTCACCGTCGGATGATTGCCCCAGCGTGACATTATGAAGCGGATCTGTAAAGTCTCGATTCAGTTGCCGAACAGCACGGCGGGGTTGAGGTAGCCCGTCGGGTCGAGTGCGGACTTGATGGCGCGCATGGTCGCGATGTCGACCTCGGTGCGGGACATCGCGAGGAAGTCACGCTTGCGGGTGCCCACCCCGTGTTCGGAACTGACGTTGCCGCCCCGATCGTCGATCAGCGCCATCATCGCCGCGTAGAGATCGCGTTCGGCCTCGGGTGTACAGCGCAGGACGTTCAGGTGCAGATTGCCCTCGCCGACGTGGCCGAACAGCACGGGGACGGCGTCCGCAGCGTGTCGCCGCACCAGTGCCGCAGCGTCGCCGGCGAACGCGTTGATCTGGGAAAGCGGAAGCGAGACATCGAATTTGAGCGGAGGTCCGAACAGGCCGACGACGTCGGCGACCGCCTCGCGCACCTGCCACAACCGGCCGGCCGCGGCGGCATCCACCCCCACCGCGGGCTCGCCGCACAGCGGGGCGTCGGCCAGCGCGTCGGCCAGCATCTCGGTCGGATCGACGTCGGCGGCCAGTTCCACCAGCAGCAGCCACTCGCCCTCGACCGGCACCGGGGTGTCGAGGTGGTGGGCGGCCAGCGCGGCGGCACGGGCGTCGACGAGTTCGAGGGCGGCGATTCCCGACATGTCGCGGAAGGTACGGCCGGCCGACGCCAGCGCGTCGAGGTCGGAGAAACCGCAGAGCGCGGTGACGCGGTGGCGTGCGGGGGGATGCAGCCGCAGCTCCACCTCGGTGATGACGCCGAGCGTGCCCTCGGCGCCGACCAGCAGCGCGGCCAGGTCGTAGCCGGTGTTGTCACGCCGAACGTCGCTGTGCCGCACCAGGACCGATCCGTTCGGCAGCACCACCTCCAGGCCGAGCACCTGCTCGCCCATGTTGCCGTAGCGCACGGTGCGCAGACCGCCGGCATTCGTCGAGGCCATCCCGCCGATCGTCGCGGTGTCCCGCGCGGCGAGGTCGACGCCGAAGACCAGACCCGCCGAGGCGGCCGCCCGCTGCACCGCCGCCAGCGTCGCCCCCGCTCCGGCGCGCATCCGTCGTTCGATGTGGTCGACGTCGCCGAGGCGGGTCAGCCGCTCGGTGGACAGCAGCACGTCGCCGTGTTCGGGGACGGTGCCCGCGACCAGCGAGGTGCGACCGCCCTGCACCGTCACGCACCGACCGACCTCCCGGCAGGCCGTCAGCACCGCGGCCACCTCGTCGGTCGAGCCGGGCCGCACCAGCAGTGACCCGGTGCCGCGGTAGCGGCCGGTGTAGTCCACGCACCGACCGGCCAGGACGTCCGGGTCCGCGCTGACGTGGGCGGCGCCCACCAGTCCGGCCAGCCGGGCGGCCAGGTCGTGGGTCATGGGCGGGCGGCACCGGCCAGGGGCAGCGCGGCGGGCACGTCGGTCAGCGGCGCGCTGATGCCCGCTGCGGCGCGGATCTCGGCGAAGGACCGCACCATCGCGTCGGTCGCCTCGTGCGGGTCGTCGAGGGTCTGGTCGTCGGTGAGCACCGAGATGCTCAACTGGTCGACGTAGCTCCACACGGTGATGTTCATCCCGCTGCCGACCACCAGCGGCCCGACCGAGTAGATCTCGTCGACGGACGCCCCGGCGACCAGCCCGAGCTCACGCGGTCCCGGCACATTGGAGATGGTCAGGTTCATGATCAGGCTCGAGTCACGCCGCCGCGCCTGGTGCCGGAAGACCGGCGGGACCACGCGGGGCGGCATGTAGTTGAGCCACGACGCGATGAGGGTGGGCCCGAGGAGATGGTGGTTCTCCTTGGCGATCCCGGTCGCCACCGACGTCAACCGCACCCGCTCGAGCGGATCGTCGACGTGCACCGGCAGCGACGGTGTCATATACGAGAACTCGTTGCCCGACAAACGATCCGGCGAGGTGTTGAACGCGATCGGCACCCCCGCGATCAGCGGGGCGTCGGCCCGTCCGTCGTATCGCAGCAGCAGCTCGCGCAGCGCGCCGGAGGCGGTCGCCAGCACGATGTCGTTGAGCGTGACGCCGAGGGTGCGGGCGAGGTGTTTGGCGTCGGCGAGCGCCAACGGCGCGGTGGCGAAGCGGCGGGCCGGGGTGACGACGTGGTTGAGGAATGTGCGCGGGGGTGCGAAGTTGCGGGCCAGATCCGGATGCGCGCCGCGCTCCCTGCCCCTGCGGTACACCTGCGACACGCCCGCCGCGGTGTCGCGCATAAGCGCGGGCAGCCGGCTGATCTGGCGGAGGTGGTCCTCACCGGCCGCGCGCAACAGCCGCCCCCGCGTGTGGGCAGGGTGCGGCGACCGATCGTCGCCGTCGGCCTCCGGGCCCCTCGGTGAGATGGCCCGGGACATCTGGTTCGCCGACGCCACCCCATCGGCCAGGACGTGGTGCACCTTGTGCACGATCGCGATGCGATCGCCGGTCAACCCCTCGACGATGTACATCTCCCACAGCGGTTTCGACCGGTCGAGCGGGGTGCTGGCGATGCGGCCGATCAGCTCGTCGAGTTCACGACGACCCCCCGGAGCGGCGATCTCGACATGGCGCAGGTGGTAATTAAAGTCGATGGTCGGGTTCTCCACCCACATCGGGTGGTGCAGGCGGCCCGGGATGTCCACCAGCTGCTGACGCAGCGGGCGCAGCGCCTGCAGTCGTGGCGCCGCCACCGTCCGCACGAGTTCCCGGCTGTACCCGCCGGACACCCCGGACACGTCGAGCACGCCTACCTTGAGCGTGTGCATGTGGATCTCGGGCGTCTCGCTGTAGAGCATCAACGCGTCGACGCCGTTGAGTCGCTTCACCGTCACCCCGTTCGTCGCCCGTCCACTGTCACTGTGCCCAACCCGCGCGCGTCCCACACACTGTGTCACGTCAGCAGGCGTGCCGGGGTCTCGCGGTGCCCGAGGATCGCGGGGTAGGTTGTCGGTCCACCGGACAACCGCCCGAGGAGCGCGATGACACTCACCGCCGGACGCGGCCCGCTCAGCGCCGACCCCTCCGGATGGTTCATCCCTGCCCTGCCCGACGGCGCGGTCTTCGCCGAACCGCATCCACGGCGCGTCGTGGCGGTGGCCGGGGGCCGGACGGTGATCGACACCGAGGACGTGGTCCTGGTGCACCGGCGCGGCCATCCACTCAGCTACGCCTTCCGGCCCGATGCCGTCGGGGAGCTGCCCTCCACGCCCGCGACCGAGGCGCCCGGCTACGTGTATGTGCCGTGGGATGCGGTGGACGGCTGGTTCGAGGAGGGACGCGAACTGGTCCACTACCCTCCGAACCCCTACCACCGGGTGGACTGCCGGCGTTCGGGCCGCCTGCTGCGCGTCATCGTCGGGGGCGCCGTGCTCGTGGACACCTCGGACACCGTGGCGGTGTTCGAGACGGCGCTGGCGCCGGTGCTCTACGTCGCTCCGGCGCATGTGCGCGTCGACCTGCTCCGGCCGAGCACGACGACCAGCTACTGCAACTACAAGGGCTGGGCGTCCTACTGGTCGGCGGTGGTCGACGGCACGGTCGTCGACGACGTCGCCTGGTCGTACGGCGAGCCGTTCGACGAAACCCGCGCCATCGCCGGGTTTCTCGCCTTCGATCCGCAGCGCGCCGACGTGTCGGCCGAACTGCCGCTCAGCGCTGCGCGATGACCTGCGCGCCGAATCGCTCGATCGCCTCCCGCGCATGGGCGAGGCTGTCGCCGGGAATGGCGACCTGGATCCAGGTGACGCCGAGACGCTCGAGTGCCGCCACGCCCTCGAGGTAGCGGTCGGGTTCGAAGTCGTCGCTGCCCGGATCGCCGCCGCCGAGGTTGGTGAACGTGACGTCCACCGTGGCCGGGTCGCGACCCGCGTCATCGCACCGGCGGCGCAGATCGTCGATGGCCTCGCCGAGTCGCTCCACCGAATCGAGGGCCGCGGTGCGGGCGGTCTGCGCCAGCACGGCGGGCGCCGGGAAGGGACACCACCCGTCGCCGAACGTCACGGCCCGGTCGCGCGCCGCGGCGGTGTTGCCGCCGATCCAGATCGGCGGGTGCGGCGCGCTCAGCGGCCGGGGATGGGCGGTGATGCCTTTGGCGGTGAAGTGGCGACCCTCGAACGACACGTCGTCGGATGTCCAGACCGCGCGGATCAATGACAACGCCTCGGTGAACAGGTCGGTGCGTTCGTCGTAGTCGACTCCGAGCGCGGCGAATTCGCGTTTGAGGTAGCCCACGCCGACCGCGAGCGTGAACCGCCCGCCGGACAACAGGTCCAGCGTCGCACCGGATTTCGCCACCACGAACGGGTTGCGGTACGGCAGCACCACGATGTTGGGGATCAGGCGCAGCGTGGTCGTGCGGGCCGCCGCGTAACCCATCGCGACGAAGGGGTCGAGCGCGTCGTGACCGCCGGCGTCGAGCCAGCGCTGGCTGGGCGCCGGGTGATCGGTGAACCCGAACCCGGCGAATCCGGCGGCCTCGGCCGCCACGGCGACCGCGGCCACCCCGTCGCCGGTGACCAGTTCGGGGTTGTACGGATGGGTGTGCATGGGGTGGGTGATGGTGAACTGCATGCTCATCGAAGGGTGCGCTCCTCGCTCCTGGGGCAGACCGCCGGTGTCGTTGTGCCGGCCCGGCCATGAGAATACGATTCTCCGTGACGGCGAAGCCCACTTTCGCCGAGGTGGGAGTGTGCCGGTCATGTCGGATCTCGACGTCGGTGTCTACGTGCCCCAGATCGGGTTCACCTACGAGGACATGCTGCACCGGGCGGCGCGCTGCGAGGCCGCCGGCATCGGATCGCTGTGGCTGTACGACCACCTCTACGGACCGGGCGCGCCGGAATACCCGTCGATGGAGGCCTGGACGCTGGCGACGGCGCTGCTCGCCCGCACGGATCGACTGCGCGTCGGACACATGGTGCTGTGCAACCAGTTCCGGCACCCGGCCCTGCTCGCGAAGATGGCCACCACCCTCGATCACATCTCGGCCGGACGGTTCCAGTTCGGCATCGGCAGCGGATCGATCGAGGACGAACACCGGCGGGCGGGCCTGGACTGGGGCTCGTTCGCCGAGCGGTCCGAACGGCTCGCCGAGACGCTGGACGTCGTCACGCAGGCGTTCGATGCGGGCCGGATCACCCTGCGGGGCAGACATTGTCGTGTCCTGGACATGCCGGTGACGCCCAGCCCCGCCGACGGCGCCCGGCCGCCGATCGTCGTGGGCGGAGTCGGCGAGAAGTACACCCTGCCGCTGGTCGCGCGCTACGCCGATGTGTGGAACGTGCCGACGTACGCACTCGGCGACCTGCGGCACAAGGCCGAGGTGCTGCGCGGCATCTGCGCCGACGTCGGCCGCGACCCCGACACCATCGTCATGTCCGTCGAGGTGGTGATGGCGCTCGCCCCGGATGACGCGTCGCTTCCCGAGGTGCGTCGGGTCGCCGAGAAGCGGTTCGGTGGGCCGGGTTTCGGCCTGCACGACGGCGGCCTGATCGGCACCGCACCGGCGATCGTCGACCGGCTGCACGAACTCGCGGACCTCGGCTTCCGCCAGGTGGTGCTGTTCACCCACGACCGGGCCTCCGACCGGACGCTCGACCTGCTGGCCGAGCAGGTGATCGCGCGGCTGTGAGGTCAGCGGCGCGGCGAGTAGTGGGGTCGACCGAGATCGAGCGCGTGCTGGGCGATCATATTGCGGAACACCTCGAGCGTGCCGCCGTAGATGCCGGTGGGTCCGGCGAGCCGGAAGACGTATTCGGCTCCCCCGCCCGCCGCGGACCCCGCCGCGCCCGGCGGTAATGCACCGGCCTGGCCCGAGATGTCCATCAGATCCGGGGACACCTCTCGCATCGTCTGGGCGATCGCCACCCGGCCGAACATCTCGGGTGTGCTCATGGCCGCCTCCATGCGGGCGATGCCGCGGCCCAACCGGTACGCCACGGACGCGTCGGAGGGGTCGACGGTGGCCGCGACACCGTCCACCGCCTCGGCCATCAGCGTGATGTGCTCGGTCATGACCGCGATCTTCTGGAGGCCGTCGGTGTCGCGCTCCACCGTGCCGTGTTCGACGTCCAGGGCCCCCCTGAGCACGGACCACCCTGCGTTCACGTCGCCGACGCGGTACCGGTCGCTGATCCGGACGTCGCTGTAGTAGGTGATGTTCGTCCGGTCGCCGTCGACGGTGCGCAGAGCCTGGATCTCGACGCCCGGGGCGTCGAGCGGAACGAGGAACATGGTGAGGCTGCGGTGTTTCGGCGCCGTCGGGTCGGTGTTGGTGATCAGGAAGACGTAGTGCGCGTTGTGGGCGTTGGAGGTGAACATCTTCGAGCCGTCGATGACCCATCCGTCCGCGTCCCGCACGGCCCTCGTCTTGCAGGTCGCCACGTCCGAGCCGCCCTCGGGTTCGGTGTAGCCCAGGCACAACCGCAGACGGCCGGACAGCACGCCGGGCAGCACCTCGTCCCGCAGCTCCGGCGAGGCGAACCGTTCGACCGTGTGCGCCACCATCGCGGTGGTCCCCCAGTGGAACCAGGGGGTGTGCGCCCGGCCGATCTCCAGCTCCCAGATCCGCCTGCGCACCGCCGTGAACCCGCCGTCAGCCTCGCCCCGGTAGTCCGCGGCGAGATAACCCGCCTCACCCAGCGCCAGGTGCACCCCCTCGTCGAAGTTCTCGCCGGTTTCCCGGTCACGCGCGAGCACCTCGTCGGTCACGACGGCGCTCAGGAACTCCCGGAGTTCACGCTGGAAGGCGCGATCCTCCCCGGACAGTTCGACAACGGAGAAGTCCATCTCCGAAGCGTGACATTCGCTCAGCATTCTGTAAAGGTGAACCCACTGCGCCGGTGTGGGCGCCGCACAGGGAGGCAGGCCGTTGGGCATCGTCACCACCAGTTCGGACACCGCGTACGGCCATGCGCCGGAGGTGATCTACGACTTCGTCACCAACCCCGCGAACTGGACGAAGACCTACCCCGGCAGCAGCTACGTCGGCCGGCTCGAGAACCTCCCCCTTCAGGTCGGCGACACCTGGGAGGAGGGCGGACCCGACAGCGACCGCATCTTCACCTGGCAGCTGGCCATCGCCGTCCGTCCGCGCCAGTGGGTGTTCACCTCGGTCGGGCGCCTCGGCCACAACCGCGACGGCAACGGCGGGATGGACGGCCGGATCACCGTCGAGTACCAGTTCTCCCGCCCCGGTGTGGACGTCACGCTGTTCCGCCGGACGATGACCATCGAGGCGCCGAAGGACGCCCCGATGCCGGACGGCTTCTTCCGGATCGTCAACCCCGCCAACATCGACCGCTACCACGCCGCGGTCGCGCGCGAACTCAGCGGTGCAACGCCCGCCGCAGGGCCGCCCCCTGGAGTGCGAACAGCTGCCGGCTGATCTCCCAGTCCGGGAGCAGCGAGTCGAAGCCGTGGCAGGTGCCCGGGGACACGTGGAGTTCGGTCGCCACGCCGGCGCCGAGCAGCCGCTGCGAGTAGTGGAGCGCCTCGTCGCGCAGCGGGTCGAGTTCCGAGCAGCTGACGAACGCCGCAGGCAGCCCCGTGAGATCGGCACTGCGCGCGGGCGCGACTGCCGCAGGGTCCGCGCCGGCCGGGGCGTAGTGCCGCCACATCTGCTCGACGGCGGGACCGTCGAACCCGGGTGTGGTGGCGAACTCCCGCCGCGACGGTGTGGGGCGATCGTCGAGCACCGGCTGGTGCAGCAGCTGGAACGCCAGGGGCGGCGCGGCGCCGGCCGCCGACGTCTGCGCCAGCAATGCGGCCAGCGCTCCCCCGGCGCTGCTGCCCGAGACGGCGATCCGTGACGGATCCACCTGCAGCTCAACGGCTTCGGCGGCCACCCAGCACAGCACGGTCAACACGTCGTCGAACGCGGCGGGATGCCGGTGTTCAGGCGCCAGCCGATAGTCGACCGAGATCACGGTGCACTGCGCGCGCCGGGCGAACTCGACGCACTGCCGATGGTCGGTGTCGAGGTTGCCCAGCACGAAGGCGCCGGAGTGGCAGTACACCACCGCAGGCGCCGGGGCCGGGCCGCCGCGGTAGATCCTGACCCCGACCGACGCCCGTCCGAATCGTGCTGTCGTCCCGCAGATGTCGACACCCGTGGTGTCGAGTGCCGCCGCCGCTTCGGCGCGCCGGCTGTCCAGGGACTGCCGCACGGCGGGCAGTGTCTCCGGTGACAGGTCGGTGCGCGCGGTGACGAACCGCCGCAGCGCGGGGTCCAGGCGGGCCGCGACGTCGGGCGTCGTCATGTCACCGTGGCCCGCCCACACCGGTCAGTGCGTACGCCGCGGCCGTGCCGAACAGCGACGCGGTGACCGCGGTGGTGATCCGCGATCGCCGGTCCAGGGCGGGCGAGCGCAGACCGGTGATCACCTCGGCCGCGGTGAGACCGACGGTGGCCCCCAGCGCCGGCCTGGCGCCGCCGCCGCCGAGCAGGATCGCGCCCAGGGCGGCTTCGCGCATGGCGTACATCTGGGTGAGGTGGTTGCGCTCGGCGGCGCCCGCGCGCTCCCCTTTCGTCGGGGCGGAGGTGTTGCTCAGACGTTGCGGCGCCACCGTGCCGACGATCCCGACGATCAGCATGAGCAGGCCCATGGCGCTTTGGATGCGGCGGGACGTGTGGGCGGTGGCGGTCGTGGTCATTGGTGTGCTCCTCGTGTGGTCGGTCATCGGTCTGCCATCGTGTGGGTCCCCACTTCGATCGCCGGGACGTGTGCGGGTGGGTCGAAGGTGTAGTCGCCGGGGCGGAACCGCCGTGTCATCGCCCAGAACGCGCGCGCGCTGCGTGGCCACTGGGTGACCACACGACCGTTGGCGGCACGGAAGTAGTTGCTGCACCGCGTCGTCCACACGGTGCCCGCCATCCACCCGTCGATCCTGTCGATGAAGTCGACCATCGTCTGCGGTCGCACGGCGACATACGACCGCCGGCGTCGGCGCATGTGTCCGAGCGCCCGCACGATGTAACGGGCCTGGGCCTCGAGGATGAAGATCACGCTGTTGGACCCGACGTTGGTGTTGGGCCCGTAGAGCATGAAGAAGTTCGGGAAACCCGGTACGGCCATCCCCAGATACGCATACGCGCCGTCACGCCACTTGTCCCGCAGTGTCCCGTCCTCACCGGTGACCTCGATCTGCCCCAGGTAGTCGGCCGCGGCGTATCCGGTCGCGCACAGCACCACATCGACGTCGAGTTCGGTGCCGTCCTCGGTCACCAGAGACCGGCGCCGCAACGTCCGGGCCGGGCTGGACACCACCTCGACGTGCGGTCGGGTCAGCGCCTGGAGGTAGTCGGTGGCGAACACCAACCGCTTGCAGCCCAACGGGTGTGTGGGGGTCAGCTTGCGTCGCAACTCCTCGTCCGGCACCGTCGCCTCGAGGACGCGGGTGGCGATGGCCGTGAATTCCTGGGTCTTGTCGCTCCCGTTCTCGATCACCGAGATGTTGCGCTCACTGCGCAACCACAACCTGGTCCGGTACACCCGTTTGGCGAGCGGGACGTGGGCGAAGAGCCATTTCTCGCGGTCGGTGTACGGCCGGTCGGGTTTGGGCAGGATCCAGGTCGGTGACCGCTGCACCGAGTACACCGAGGCAGCGACCTTGGCGACCTCCGGAATCAGTTGCGCCGCTGTGGAACCGGTGCCCAGTACCGCCACCCGCGCGCCGGTCAGGTCCACCGAACGGTCCCACCGGGCGGTGTGCATCACCACGCCGGTGAACGGTTCCTCCTCCACGAGGTCCGGCATCACCGGCCGGGTGAACATGCCCACCGCGGAGACCACCACGTCGAAGCGGTACCGCCGCCCGTCAGCGGTGCGCAGGCCCCACGTCCTCGACGCGGCATCCCATTCGGCGGAGACGATCTCGGTGCCCAGTTCCAGGTGCGGCCCCAGTTCATGGCGACGCGCGCAGGTCTCGAAGTACTCGAGGATCTCCGGTTGCGCCGACCACAGCCGCGACCAGTTCGCGTTGAGGTCGAAGGAGTACGAGTAGAGGTGCGACTTCACGTCGCACGCCAGGCCCGGATAGGTGTTGATGCGCCAGGTGCCGCCGACGCCGTCCTCGCGATCGAAGATCGTGAAGTCGTCGAAACCCGCCTTCTTGAGGAAGATCCCGAGCGCGAGCCCGCCCGGTCCGGCCCCGATGATCCCCACGGACAACGATTTCGCCACGACACTCATCCGATCTGCAGGGTCTGGCCGCCGTCGACGACGAGCTCGGATCCGGTGATGAACGACGCCTGGTCCGAGATAAGGAATGCGACGGCGTCGGCGATCTCCACCGGTCTGCCGATCCGACCGAGTACCGCCCTGGCCGCGAGGCGGGTCTGGGTGTCCTGGTCGAGCATCGGCGTCTCGACCGGTCCCGGGAACACGGCGTTGACCCGGACACCGGAGCCGGCGAGTTCGGCGGCGGCGATCTGGGTCAATCCGCGCAGTGCCCATTTCGAGGAGCCGTACGCGGCGTGGTGCGGGAACGGCCGTATCGCCCCCGTGCTGCACGTGTTGACGATCGCCGCGCCGTCGGCGGCCCTGAGATGGGCCACCGCGGCCTGGATACCCAGGAACGGGCCGAGGCAGTTGACCCGCCAACTGTTCTCGAAGCCCGCCGGGGTCTCGTCGTCGATCGCTGCGCGGTGCAGGACGCCGGCGTTGTTCACCAGCGCGGTGAGTGCGCCGAACCGCTCGACGGTGGCGGTCACGGCGGCCGACCACTGCTGCGGCGAGGTGACATCGAGTTCGATGGCCAGCACGTTGTCCCCGAGATCGGCCGCATTCCGGCGCAGTTCGTCGATCAGGATGTCGCAGGCGGCCACCCGGAAGCCGTCGGCGTGCAGCCGGGCCACGATCGCCGCGCCCTGCCCGCGCGCGGCACCCGTCACCAGGGCCACCCCGGTCACAGGTAGCCCCCGCTGCCCGCCGGGGACCCCTGCGGTCCGGTGGACCTGGCCTCCGCGAGGTGCGCCGCAGCGCCGCGCCGCAGGGCCTGTGATTCGGAGGCGAGCGTGATCATCCGGAATCCCATTCCGACCGCGTCCTTCCCGACCGTGCCGCTACCCGCGTGCACACCGGCGACCACCCCTGCGGCGGTTGCAGCGGCGGCGATGTGCGCCATCGCCTCCCGCACCTCGGGCTCGCGCCACGCCGAGGCCGGACCGTACCCCATCGAGATGGCCAGATCGGCGGGCCCGACGTACAGGCCGCGCAGACCGGGCACCGCGCAGATCTCGTCGACGGCCGAAACCCCCCGCGTCGTCTCGATCATCGCGAATACGCTCGCCCTGTCCTCGAGGCCGGCCGTGTCGTGTCCGAGGCTCGGGCGCAGCGGTCCGTAGCTGCGCACCCCCGCGGGCGGATACCGGGTGGCGGCGACCGCGGCCGCCGCCTCGCCCGCCGACTCCACCATCGCGACGACGACGGCGTCGGCGCCGGCGTCGAGTACCCGCCCGATCGGCGCGGGGTCGGCGGTGGGCAGCCGCACCACGGTGGCGATCGGCACGTGCTCGAGCCCGCGCAGCATCGACGCGGCGTCGGCGTCGCCGAGATAGCCGTGCTGACAGTCGATGCCGATGTAGTCGTAGCCGGTGGTGGCGAACGCGTCGGGTCCGGTCGCGGTCGGGCCGACGACCCAGCCGCCGAACAGGGGCGCCCCCTCGTCGAGGGCGTCGCGCAGTCTGCCGTGGGGGTTCATCCGGTGATCGCGATCTTGACCCGGCCGGGGGTCGGACGGCAGGCCAGTTCGAAGGCGGCCTGCACGTCGGCGACGTCGAAGGTGTGGGTGACGTAGGCGGGCAGCAGATCGGGGTGCTTACGGACGAATTCGCCCGCCGCGCTGAGCATCCGGCGCCGTTCCAGCGTCACCCCGGATTTGAGCGTGAGGTTGTTGCGGAGCATCAGGCGCATGCTGATCGGATAGGTGTCGTCGTCGGCGACCCCGAAATAGAACACGGTTCCGCCGAACGCGGCCGCCTCGATCGCGTGGTTGAGGGTGGCCACCTGATGACCGACGGCTTCGATCACCACATCGGGCCGGTCCGCGGCGCCGAGGTGGCTGACCCACCGGTCACTGGTCGCACGGACGACGGTGTCCACACCGAACGCGAGCCCCACCGCGGTGCGGTCGACCGGGTCGACACCGGTGACGCGCTGCGCGCCTGCGGCTTTCGCGAGATAGGAGAACAGCAGACCGATCGACCCCTGGCCGATCACCGCGACATGCCTGCCGCCGAGGTCGGGAAGTTGTTCGACCGCGTAGAGCACACAGGCCAGCGGTTGCAGCGCGACGGCGTGATGCGGCGGCAGCGCGGGGTCGTACGCGGCGAGTCCGTCGCCGTCGGCCACGACGAACTCCATCAGACCGTCGAACCCCGACGCCCACCCGACCACCAGGTCACCCGGGTGGTGTGCGGGATGCCTGCTCCCGAGTACCTCTCCCACGACCTCGTGGATCGGGAAACCGTTCATCTCCGCGGCACTCAGTCCCGTGTCTGCGGGCAGGCGGCCCTTGGCGCCGCGGAATCCGGGCAGATCGCTACCGCATATCCCGGCGCACATGAACCGCAGGAGCACCTGTCCGTCGCCCAGTCCCTCCGCGGACGGTGCGGGCAGGTCCAACCTCTCGAAGGTGTACGGAGCCACCAGCCGATACGCCCACACCTCAGGCGCCCCCCGCCTGAACCACGACGGGCAGCCGGTTCCAGCCCCACTGGAAGCTCGACGGCGGCCGCGCGGCGTGTTCGGTGTCGACCGCGAAATCGGTCACCCGCCTGAGCCATTCGGTCACCATGATGCCGATCTCCAGACGTGCCAGGTGCACCCCGAGGCAGAAGTGCTGTCCGCGTCCGAATGCCAGCAGGCGGTCGATCCGCCGGTTCCAGACGAATTCGTCGGGATCGGGGTACTCGCGCTCGTCGCGATTGGCCGACGCCAGCAGGGTGATGATGCGCTGCCCGGGTGCGATCGTGGTGTCGTGGATCGTGAACGGTCTGCGCACCGTCCGCGCGAACCATTGTGCGGGTGCGCAGTACCGGATCATCTCCTCGCGCACCACCGGAACGGTGGTCGCCGGATCGGCGCGCACCTGCGCCAGCTGCTCGGGCCGCCGGCTGAGCTCCCACAGGCCGTGCGCGACGATCTTGGGCACCGTCTCGGTCCCGCCGATGAAGACCCCGAGCATCTGGACGGCGGCCTCCGTGTCGGTCAGGGCGGTGCCGTCGGGTTTGCGGTAGTCGAGCAGCGAATCGACGATCGGCATGTCCGCACCGGACCGGTCGGCACGTCTACGCTCGACGAGCGGTGTCAGGTACTCGAGGTAGCCGGGCCTGGCGTTGGCGACCTCGACACCGCTGCCCGGCTCGGCCAGGCTGCCCGCGTTGACGGTCGCCAGCACGTCGGCGGCGAGTTCGGTGGGCAGTCCGAGCAGTTCGCACACCATGGACGCGGCGACGATCCCGCCGTAGTCCTGTGTGAGGTCGAACCGGCCCCTCGGCAGCAGTTCGTCGAGCCGCTCGTTGGCCAGTTCGCGGATCCGGTCGGCCAGTCGGCTCACCGATTTCGGGCGGAACGGACCCGACGTGCACCGCCGCACATCGGTGTAGACGGGGGCGTCGAAGTTGGCGTGGAACGGCATGGGCGACAGGGGCGGATCCGGTACCGGCCCGGTGTTGTGGGAGGCCAGCACGGCGGTCGACGGCAGGGTGCCCTCCGACGCCACGAACGTCCCGTCGTTGACCTCCAGGACCCGCCAGATGTCCTCGAACCGGGAGAGCGCGTACGTGTCCCACGTGTCGACGTAGTAGAGCGGGTGGTCGTCGCGCAGGGTGCGATAGAACGGCAGCGGGTCGGCCATCACGGCAGCGTCGAACGGATCGTACGAGAATTCGTGTCTCACTGGTGTCTTCCGGCCGGCGTTCACTGCAGCGGAGACGGCGGTAGCGCCTGCAGGATCGAGTCCTCCCAGCCGTCGCGCAGCGCCGGGGCGACGCTCATCCAGGTGACGATCTCGGCGGGCGGACTGTCCTTCCAGGACGGGTAGTGGTTCTCGAAGCAGTCCCAGTCCCCCTCGAGCGCCCAGTAGTGGATGACCTCGTTGAACCGGAACGTGGTGATGAACGATCCGAGCCAGCGTTTGCCGGTGCGCTCCGACCACGGCACATAGAGGCGTTCCAGCTCGCGGATGTAGTCGTCCTGGCGGCCGGGTTTGGTCTGCATGATCTCCTGAATCACCAGTCCGGCATCCACTTTCGCCTCCCGCAGTTCGGCGAGCGTGCGGTTGGCGCGGCCGGCGTACATGATCCGGCCCTCCCCGGAGGCGCCCGTCTGGGACAGGAACCGCGCCCATGCCGCGGCGGCGTCGGCGTGGCTGCCGCCCGTCCGCTGCGCCTTGCCGATGCGCGCGTAGTCGGCGAACGCGTCGATCTCCCAGATGATCGTCACCTGCGGCCAGTGCCCGTTGTAGGGCGTGGTCTCCCAGATCGCGAACAACCGGGCTCCGAGGTCGCTCATCATCGGGTGATAGACGGCGTCGAACACCTCGAGGAACTGTTCGCTTCGTCCCGTACCCAGGGAGATCGTCTCGTGGAGATACAGCAGCGTATGGCTGTAGTACTTCTTCATGGCGCGCCAACGCCGCAGGTGGTTGACAGTGGCACCTAGGGAGCGTGACACTTGTCGCGTGTTTTGTAAAGGCGTGAGGTGACGGCCCGCGAAATCGCCGAGGGTGGGCTCGCCGCGCCCACTCTTCTGACGGGCGAGTTCTGCTTCGGGGAGGGCCCGCGATGGTTCGAAGGGCTGCTGTGGTTCTCCGACATGTTCGGCGAGGCGGTGCACACCGTGGACCTCAGCGGTTCGGTGACCACCCTGGCGCTCCCCGGCCACGCACCGTCGGGCCTCGGGTTCCGCCCGGACGGTTCGCTGCTCATCACGTCGGTCGAACGCAGGCAGGTGCTGCGCTATGACGGCGACGCCGTCACCGTCCTGGCCGATCTGAGTGACATGGTGCCCGCCAACCTCGGCGACATGGTGGTCGACGATGCGGGCCGCGCCTACATCGGATCTCAGCAACGCGAGAACGGGGTGATCGTCCGCCTCGACCCCGACGGCGCCGCAACGGTGGTCGCCGACGGACTCGACTTCCCCAACGGGATGGCGATCACCGAGGACCGCTCGACGTTGATCGTCGCCGAGTCGACCGGGCGGCGCCTGACGACGTTCACCGTCGCAGCCGACGGCGGTCTGCGTGACCGCCGGGCCTTCGCCGAGGGACTCGAGGGGCCGCCGGACGGGATCGCGGTCGACGCCGAAGGG
Organism: Mycobacterium sp. IS-1742; assembly: GCF_001500125.1. GTDB lineage: Bacteria > Actinomycetota > Actinomycetes > Mycobacteriales > Mycobacteriaceae > Mycobacterium. Next base: position 269,447 of record NZ_LQIV01000041.1, read on the forward strand.
GGTGTCTGGACCGCGATGACACTGGCGCACGAGTTCCAGCGCGTGACCGGCGGCGGCGTGGTCACCGACCGGATCGACATCGACGACCGCATGGCGATCGCCTGCGCGCTGGGCGGACCCGAACGGCGCGTGCTGTTCCTGGTCTCGGCCACCGACGCCTATCCGGAGCGGCTCGTCGGCACGAGGAACTCCCGCATCGACACGACGATCGTCGACGTTCCCGGCGCGGGGCTGCCCTGATGTCGGATTCGTATTACGAACTGCTCGACCAGGATTCGCACGGCGAGAGGTTCCTGGCCACCGACCTGGTGCGCAGCACGTGGTCGGCGGCCATCCAGCACGCCGCCCCGGTGTCCGCGCTGCTGGTGCGGGCGCTGGAACGCTGCGAGCAGCGCGACGACACCCGACTGAGTCGGGTGATGGTCGATCTGCTGGGTCCGGTGCCGGCCGAAGGGGACCTGTGGGTGAGCGCGCGGCGCGAACGGGCGGGCAAGCAGATCGAACTGGTCAGCGCGCAGATGTCGGCGCCGGGACCCGACGGCGCACCGCGGCCGGTGGCCCGCGCGAGCGGGTGGCGGCTGCAGACACTGGACACCACCGGCGTGGCGCACGCCGGCGCTGCACCGCTGCGCCCGCTGTCGGAGGCCCGCGGTCGGGACATGGCCAAGGACTGGGACCGCAACTACGTCCACAGCCTCGACTGGCGCTGGCTGACCACGCCTCTGGGCGACGGCCCGGGGGAATCGTGGATCACCCCCACCGTCGACCTCGTCAAGGGCGAGACGATGACGCCACTGGAGCGGTTGTTCGCCGTCGCCGACGACGCCAACGGCATCGGGGCGAAACTCGACATCCGCACGTGGACCTTCCTCAACACCGACCTGGTCGTGCACGTCCACCGGATCCCGGACGGCCGGTGGATCGGCATCCGCGCCGACACCAGTTACGGCCCCGACGGGATCGGCACCACCAGCGGCACCCTGTTCGACGAGTCCGGGCCCGTCGGGGTGATCCAGCAGTCGGTGCTGGTCCGGCCGCGCCCACCCCGGCGGCATCTACCCTGACCGGATGCGGTGGATCGTCGACGGGATGAACGTCATCGGCTGCCGCCCGGACGGGTGGTGGCGTGACCGCCGCGGCGCCATGGCCGTCCTGGTGCGGGCGCTGGAGCGCTGGGCGGTGGCCGAGGGCGCCGAGGTGACGGTGGTGTTCGAGAAGCCCCCGAGCCCACCGCTTCTCTCCGCGGCGGTGACCGTCGCCCATGCGCCGGCCGCGGCGGCGAATTCGGCCGACGACGAGATCGTCCGCCTGGTCTGCGCGGCCGACGACCCCGGCGGAATCGTCGTGGCGACGTCGGACCGCGCACTCGGCGAGCGGGTCCGCGCCGCAGGGGCGGTGACCTATCCCGCCGAGCGCCTCCGCAACGACATCGACCCGCGCTGAGGGTTCAGTCCGTCAATCTCAGTGCGGCAGCGGGACACTGGGTGACGGCTTGGCGCATCCTGTCGTGGTCGGAGGCGGGCCGTCGCTCCCCGTGGATCGTCACGGTGCCGTCGTCCTGCACTTCGAACACGTCCTCGGCGATCGACTCACAGATCCCGTGACCGGTGCACCTGGTAAGGTCGACTTCGACGCGCATATCGGCTCCGTATCTCAGCGGACGATCGCCGGCAGGCGTTTGACGCCGTGCACGAACGTGCTGAACAGCAGGTCGGGTTCGCCGAACTCGACGTGGCTCAGCCGGGTCAGCAGCTCCCGGAACAGATGCCGCAGTTCGGTCTTGGCGAGCTGGTTGCCGAGGCAGAAATGCGGTCCGCCGCCGCCGAAGCCGAGGTGCGGATTCGGTGACCGGCTCAGGTCGAACAGGTGCGGCTCGTCGAAGACCGCCTCGTCACGGTTGGCCGAACAGTAGAACAGCCCGAGCTTGTCGCCGGCGCGCACGGGGGCACCGTTGATCTCGGTGTCGGAGGTGGCGAACCGGGCGAACTGCAGCACCGGTGTCGACCACCGGACGAATTCCTCGACGGCGGTGCCGATCCTGCCGTCGAAGTCTGCCATCAGCCAGTCCCGCTGCGCGGGATTCTCCGACAACGCCAGCATCGCGTGCGTCGTGGTCTGCTTCGTGGTGTCGTTGCCCGCCGATGCAAGCAGGATGAGGAAGGCGCCGATCTCCTCGTCGGTCAACCGTTTCCCGTCGACCTCGGCGTTGACGATGCTGGTCATCAGATCGTCACCGGGGTGGCTGCGCCGGAACTTGGCCAGTTCGACGCCGGTGGCCGACAGCAGCATGATCTCGTTGACGGTGTCGGCGGCCCGCTCCTCGAGCGTGCTGTATTCGTCGTCGCTCATCGCGAACAGCTTCTCCGCGGCCGCGGCCACGGCGGGCTGGTCGGCCGTCGGCACGCCGAGCATCTCCATGATGGTCAGCATCGGCAGCCGTGCCGAACACGCTGCGACGAAGTCGATCTCACCCGCACCGACGAGATCGTCGACGACCGCCACGGCGTTGTCGTGGATCTGCTGTTCGATCCGCCGGACGTTGCGGGGCGTGAACGCCGAACTGATCAGCCGCCGGTACACCGTATGTTCGGGCGGGTCCATTGTGAGGAAGAACGACGCGAACCTCTGCACCTCGGCGGGCATGGGATCGAGCGCCACGCCGCGCTCGGAGGTGAACAACTCCGGGTGCTGGCTCACGAAGACGATGTCGGAGCGTCGGGTGACGGCCCAGAACCCGTCTTCTTCCATCGGGAACAGCGACGACAGCGGGTGATGCCAGGTCAGCCCGTCGTGCGCGCGCAACTGCGCGAACACGGTGTCGCGTTCGGCGAAGGTCCGCTGCCAGAACGACGCCGAGGTGATGTCGACCGAACTGTATTCGCGGGCCGCCGCCGCTGTGGACGTCACGAGGTTCAGCGTGACAGTAGCCGCAAAATTTGTAAAGCTATATCGGTGACGCCGGTGTTGAGCGACGGGAACCGGACCCGTGAGCGGATCCTTGCCGCCACGGCAGAGGTGCTCGGCCGCAACGGGATGACGAAACTGAGCCTGTCGCAGGTCGCCGCGCAGGCCCGCGTGTCACGCCCCACCCTCTACCGCTGGTTCCCCTCGAAACAGGATCTGCTCTCGGCGTTCGTGGTGTGGGAGCGGTCCCTGTACGAGCGGGCCGTCGCCGAGGCCGCCGAGAACCTGCCCGTGGAGCAGCGGCTCGAGGCCGCGCTGCGGATCATCGTCGACTACCAGCACTCGTACCCGGGTCTGCGCATGGTCGACATCGAACCCGCGCAGGTCATCGCCCGCCTCGCCCACATCCTGCCGCGCATGCGCGATCGGCTGGAACGCGGACTGCCCGGCCCCGATGCGGCGGTGGCCGCGTCCACGGCTGTGCGCGTGGCGATCTCGCACTATCTGGTGCGCAGCGATGACGACGACGACTTCCTCGCGCAGCTTCGGCACGCGGCGGGGCTCAGCTGAGGCGGTCACGCCCGCCACCCCGCGGCCGGATCGGCCAGCACCTCGTCGGTGTGCTCACCGAGGCGCGGTGCGGCAGAGCGCGGCGCGCACGGGGTGCCGTGGAAGTCCGCCGGGGTGGCGACCATCGGGATGCTCCCGTCGCCGTCGGGGACGTACACCGCTCCCCCCGCGGCGTGGAACTGTTCGTCGCCCACCACGTCCTCCAGCGAATTGATCGGCGACCAGAAGAGATCCGGTTCCGCCGCGAAGGCCCCCGCCCACTCGGCGAGCGTCCTGGTGGCGAACAGCGCGTCCAGTTCTGCGATCAGTTCACGGGCGTTGACCGCGCGCGACCTGCCCGTGGCGAACCGGTCGTCGGTGAGCCACTCGTGGCGCCCGACGCTTCGGCACAGCGCCGGCCAGTGCCGCTCCCCCTCCAGCCCGACGATCCAGAACCGGCGCCCGTCGCCCGCGGCGTAGTTGTTCATGCAGGGGTTGCCCATCGACTCCCGCCGGCCGATGGCGATCTGGTGCCCGGTCAGCAGGAAGGTGTTCAGGTCGAAGCTGATCGTGTAGACGCCCTGCCGGTACAGCGAGGTGGTGACCAGTTGACCGGCTCCGGTGCGCGCACGCGACACCAGGGCCGCACACACCGCCGCGGCCAGCGTCATGCCGACCGAGTGATCACCCATCCCGCCACGCTGGAACGGCGGATCCTCGCCCGGCCGAGTCAGCAGATGCGCCAGGCCTGCGCGGGCCCAGAATGCGGCGACGTCGTAGGCCGCGCGGTCGGCATCCGGTCCGGTGGCCCCGTACCCGGTGATGAGCCCGTAGACCAGCCGAGGGTTCTGCGCGGCGAGCGTCTCGAAGTCCAGCCCCAGGCGGCGCAGCGCGGACGGCCGCACATTCGTCACGAAAACGTCTGCCGCGCTGAAGAGTTCACGGATGGCGTTCCGGCCCGGATCGGATGTCAGGTCCACCGCGACGCTTCGTTTGGACCGGTTGTCCATCTCGAAGGGCGGGTTCACGCCCGTGTCGATGCCGAGCATGCGCCCGAACATCCGGGCGGGATCCCCGGACGGTGGTTCGACCTTGACCACGTCCGCTCCCCAGTCGGCGAGGATGCCGCCGGTGGCCGGCGCGGCGACCCACACACCCAGTTCCACGACCTTCACGCCGTCCAACGGTCCGGACATCGACCCTCCTCTTGGTGTGGGCGCGTGGACTGGTTTACAGTCTCAACGCTATTTGTAAACCGTCCTCAGATGGCGCCCGAGGAGGCTCGCACCGGTGACGATCAAGTCGAGTATGTCGCCCGCCGTCGGCCTGGCCGCGCACCTCGGCCGCGGGGTGCAGCGCGTGGCGACGGACGCCGTCCTCCGGGGGCGGTGGCCGTTCCCGCGTTCGGTGGCAGACCTCGACGCGCGGGCGGTGTCACGGTTGATGGGCCGCACGGTCACCTCGGTCTCCGTCATCGGCGGTGACGCGGGCACGTCCTCGCGGGCCCGGCTCGCGCTGACCGGCCGGGATGTCCCCGACACGGTGTTCGTCAAGCTGCCCGCGGAGACGGCGGCGACCAGGCTGATGGGCGAACTCGGGCGACTCGGCGACACCGAGGTGCGCTTCTACCGCCAGTTGCGGCCGGAGTTGAGCGGCGCACCGACCGCCCACGGTACGGCCTTCGACCCCCTGACCGGCCGCTACGTGCTCCTCCTGGAGGATCTGCCCGCAGCAGAATGCCTGTTCCCCGACACCCTCCACCCGCTCGACCGCGCTCAGGCCGCCCTCGTGGTGGAGCTGTTGGCCCGTCTGCACGCGACGTTCTGGGGCAGGCTGCCCGCACCCGGGCAGAACGGACCGTTCGACTGGGTGTACTCGCCGTCCGGCGACGACACTTCCCTGCTCACCGGAACCCTGCTGAAGACCTCGGCCCGTCGGCTCGCCGAGCACAGCGACATCCCGGTGCGGGCCGGCCGCTTCATCGACGAGAACTACCGGGCGGTCGCCCGGCTGATCGACGAGCCACCGCACACGATCATGCACGGCGACGCCCACCCGGGGAACCTGTACTTCCGCAACGGTGCGGCCGGCCTGTTCGACTGGCAGGCGGTCCGGCGCGGACATCCCAGCCGCGAACTGGCCTACACGTTGGTCACGAGCATGACCCCGGCCGACCGGCAGGAGTCCCAACGCGACCTGCTCGACGCCTACCGGGACGCGCTCGCGGCCGCGGGTGGCCCCGCGCTCGACCGTGACGACCTGTGGCACCGGTACCGCCAGGCCGCGCTCTACGCCTATGTCGCCGCGCTCATCACCGCGGGGATGGGCGGTATGCAGAACGAGGACATCGCGTACGAGGGGTTGCGCCGCGCGGTGGCCGCTCTGCAGGATCTCGACACCGTGGCGCTGCTGAAGAAGTCGCTGTGACCGGGACGCCGAACGGCGCGAATTCCCCGGCGAGGCGTTACAGGCTCTACCATCTGTGAAACACCCCGTCACTCGAGGCCCTGAATGTGAACGAACCACTGACCGCCCGGCGCGATCCCGCCGAGTTCGACGATTCGTCGACGCAGCACCGCATCCTGGCGGCCACCGCCGAGGTGCTCGGGCGCAGCGGTCAGACGAAACTGAGCCTGTCGGAGGTCGCGCTGCAGGCGGGGGTGTCACGGCCGACGCTGTACCGCTGGTTCGCCTCCAAGCAGGAGTTGCTCGACGCCTTCGGCCGCTACGAGCGGTCGATGTTCGACCAGGGCATCAGCAAGGCGACCCAGGGTCTGCGGGGTAACGAAAAGCTCGACGCCGCCTTGCGTTTCATCGTGTCCTACCAGCAGTCGTACTCGGGTGTCCGGCTCGTCGACATCGAACCCGAGGTGGTGATCGCCCAGCTGGCGCGCATCATCCCGCTGATGCGAGCCCGGCTGGAGAAACTGCTCTCCGGCCCCAACGCCTCGGTCAAGGCCGCCACCGCCATCCGCGTCGCGGTGTGTCACTACATCGTGCGCAGCGACGACGGCGACGAGTTCCTCGCCCAGTTGCGCCACGCGGTGGGCCTCAAGAACCACGACTAGACGTCTCGACCTTCTCGATGCGCACCGCGACCCCGTTGAGCACCGACATCCCGGCCAGGGTCTCGAGATCCTCCGACCGGTTCGAGGTCAGCTCGTTGACGTTGACACCCGGCACGCTGTTCGCCAGACGCCACCCCCCGCCCCGATGCCCC
>NZ_LQIV01000042.1 GCF_001500125.1 Mycobacterium sp. IS-1742
ATACCAACCCCCACCACCCACCGTCAACTGAGCCGCACTCGGCGTGGGGGCCGAGAACTCTCAGCGCGCAGCCTTCTTGCGCTCGATGTCGGCCAGCGCCGCAGCCAGTTCCGCGCGCTGCGCCGCCGACGTCTCCCACGCCAGCTTGCGGTTCTTGACCACCTTCGCCGGGGCGCCCACCGCGATCGAGAAGTCGGGGATGTCCCCCTTGACCACCGCGTGGGCGGCCAGCACGCAGCCGCGGCCGACGGTGGTACCGCGCAGAACGGTGACCTTCGTCGCGACCCAGGTGTCCGGGCCGATGCGCACCGGGCTCTTGACGATGCCCTGGTCCTTGATCGGCATCTCGATGTTGTCCATCTTGTGGTCGAAGTCGCAGACGTAGCACCAGTCGGCCATCAGCACGGAGTCTCCGAGTTCGATGTCGAGATAGGTGTTGATGACGTTGTCGCGGCCCAGCACCACCTTGTCGCCGATGCGCAGCGAGCCCTCGTGGGCGCGGATGGTGTTCTTGTCGCCGATGTGCACCCAGCGCCCGATCTCGAGCTGCGCCAGTTCGGGTGTCGCCTGAATCTCGACGTTCTTGCCGAGGAACACCATGCCGCGGGTGATCACGTGCGGATTGGTCAGTTTGAACTTGAGCAGCCGCCAGTACCGGACCAGGTACCACGGGGTGTAGGCGCGGTTGGCCAGCACCCATCGCACCGAAGCCGCCGTCAGGAACCGGGCCTGGCGCGGGTCACGCAGCCGCGAGCCCCGCCAACGCTTGTGCAGCGGAGCGCCCCACATCGTCGTCATGGCCGCAAAGCCTACGCGAGGGCGCGCAGGCGTCCGGGTTACCCTCACGTGGGCTCATCAGCGACGTGAAAGGACACCGTGTTCCGGCGATTCCTCGTGCTCGCGGTTTCAGCGCTGCTGGTGGTTGTGTCCGCAGGATGCGGTGACACGTCGTCATGGGTGGAGGCGAAGGCCGCGCCGGGATGGCCGGCGCAGTACGGCGACGCCGCCAACAGCAGCTTCGTCGCCGGCGAGGGCGCCGAGACGTTGAAGCTGGAGTGGAGCCGGTCGGTCAAGGGCGACCTCGGCGCTGCGGTGGCGCTGGGCGCCGGCGGCTACCTGGTCGCCAACGCCCAGAGCCCGGCCGGTTGCTCGCTCATGGTCTGGGAGGCCGACAACGACGGCCGGCAGCGGTGGTGTTCGCGCCTCGTGCAGGGCGCGGGCGCAGCCAGCCCGCTGATCGACGGATTCGACAACGTCTACGTCGGGCAACCGGGTGCGATCCTGTCGTTTCCGCGCACGCAGTGGATCCGCTGGCGCAAACCCGTGATCGGCGCGCCGACGACACCTCGGATCATGGCGCCCGGCCAGTTGCTCGTGATCACCCACCTGGGGCAGGTCCTCGTCTTCGACGCCCACCGCGGCACCGTCGAGGGCGCCCCCCTGGACTTGGTGACCGGTGTCGACCCCAGGAACTCCGAACGGGGCCTCGCAGACTGCGGACCGGCCCGGCCGCAGTGCCCGGTGGCGGCAGCCCCCGCCTTCTCGGCCGCAGGCAACATCGTGGTGCTGAGCCTGTGGGAGCCCGGCGCCGACAAACCGGTTCTGGTCGGCCTGCGCTACCGGCCGGGCCAGACGCCGCTCTTGTCGCGCGAATGGACCAGTGACGCAGTGGAAAAGGGTCCGCTGGCCAGTCCGGTGCTCTCGGCGGACGGATCGACGGTGTACGTCAATGGCCGGGACCGACACCTGTGGGCGCTCGACACCGCCGACGGCGAGGCCAAGTGGTCGGTCCCCCTGGACTACCTGCCGCAGACGCCGCCCTCGGTGTCACCGGACGGCTCGATCATCGCCGGTGGCGGACCGGGAGCGAAGTTGACGGCGATCCGCGACGAGGGCGACCGCGGCGAGGTGGTGTGGACCCGCGAGGACATCGCCACGCTGACCACGTCGAGCCGCGCCGGCGCCCTCGGCTACGCGGTGACCGAGGCACCCGACGGCGGCCAGGACCTGACTGTGTTCGACACCGCCGACGGCCGTACCGTCAACAGCTATCCCCTGCCCGAGGCGACCGGATGGCCGGTCGGGGTCTCGCTCGGGCAGGACGGCCGCGTCGTCGCCGCCACCAGTGACGGCCAGGTCTACGGGTTCGCGCCGGAATAGCCGGAACAGGCCCAGACGTCGTCGGTCTAAACCGCGAGGATGGGGGCGAGCGCTGCCCGCGGCACCGTGGCCTGCAGGGCGCCTGCCGCCTCGGGCAGCAGTTCGCCCTGTCCGAAGAAGAAGATCACCGCATCGTCGGTGACGGCGAAGTTCTGGTAGTTCTGCGGGTCGAGTCCGTCGGCGGGCGGCACCGGCTGATCGATGCCGGTCTTGGCCTGCAGATCGCGCTGCACGGCGGGATACACCACGTCCAGCGGACGGGTGCCCGGCCGGAACAGCGTGTCGAACGTGATCGGCGCGCGCTTCCCGAGGTCGTAGTTGAAGGCCTTGAACCACGTCTGCGGGTGTGCGCCACCGACGTTCTGGTAGACCTCCAGCACGAGGCTCTGGGTGCCGCGCGGGGCCAGCCCCGAGTGGTGCGCGGACCCCTTGGCGTCCAGGACGTACGGCAGGTTCCGTGCGCCGGGCATCTCGGAGACGTTGACGAACCCGTCGCGGGTCTGGGTGAGGTACGCCGACACCGCCTGCTCGTCGGGGTAGCCGGCAGGGAAGCTGAAGTCGACGGTGTAGGCCGCGGTCGCGGCGTGGACCTGACAGGACTGCTCGGCGTTGAGAGCGCCGCCGAGGTCGGCGCACGCGGTCTGCGCCGATGCCACCGAGGGACCGGTCCACCCGGCCAGGACGGTGGCGGTCAGCAGCGCCGCGATCGAAGTGAAGCGTGTCATCACCGCAAGAGTACGTGCCGGTTCAGTGTGACGGTCGGCATATGAAGGCTGTTGCCCGGCTTGCGGTCCCGCTGCCCAGCCGGGTCACGACCACCGACACGGCGGCGCTGCCGCGGGGTTTGAGCCTGCGGCGCAGCGCGTCGGGGTCGACGTCGACGCCGCGGACCAGGATCTCGACGGCCCCGGCGTCGTGAGTCGCGAGCGCCTGCCGTAGCCGCTTCTCCTGGTAGGCGACCTGTTCGAGCACCTCGAAACCACGGACGCCGTCGGGCAGCCGATCGCCCGAGAGATAGGCGATCTCGGGGTCGAGCTGCCACAGACCGTGCCGTGCCGCATAGTGGCGGGCCAGCCCGGCGCGCACGATCGCACCGTCGGGGTCGACGATCCAGCGGCCCGCGGGCGCGACCGGGCAGTCGTCGGGTTCGGCGTCGGTGAGGTCCTCGCCGCGGTCGAGGACGCTCGCACGGCGGGTGACTCCCGCCGGTGTCAACCCGGCCGACCAGAGGCAGGCCTCCCGGACGCTGCCCGCATAGGAGGTGATCTCGATCTCGCCGGTGAAACCGAGGTGTCGCAGCGCGCCGAAATCAATTCCCGGAGCGCATTTGACGACGACATCCCGGCCCGCGTAGACGTCGAGCGCCTCGTCCAGTGGCGGCGTGTACTGCTGCGGATCGAACGTGCGCCGGCCGCCGCGCCTGCGGGCCGGGTCGAGCAGGACGACGGTGTCGCGGGTCACGGGCCGCAGCGCGTCGGCGCGCAGGAGCGGCACCCCGGCGCCACGCCGGTCGAGGTTGTGCCGGGCCATCGCCAGCCGCACCGGATCGAGGTCGCTGCCGACCACGTACGCTGCGCGATCGGCCAGTGCCGCAAGTTCGGTGCCGATCGAGCACGTCGCGTCGTGCACCCGAGTTCCGGTCAACCGGCCGGCCCGGTGCGCGGCGACGACACCGGCGGTGGCCTGCTGCAGTGCCTCGTCGGTGAACAGCCAGTCGGCGGTGCCGGGCAGCTTGTCCGCCGCTTTGCGGCGCAACCGCACCGTTTCGACCAGGATGCCCGCACGTTCGCCGAAACGTGTTCGCGCCGAAGCGATGTCGGCGACCAGGCTGGAGGGGGTCAGCGGCAGCGCCGCGACGTCGGCCAGCGCGCCGCGGCCCTCGTCGCCGCGCAGGTAGGCGACCGACTCGAGGTCGAACGCTAGGACGGCTTGACCCCTGTGACCATCACGTTGTAGAACCAGCCCTTCGGGACGACGCGGCGCCACACGTTGGCGTCGAACCAGCTCAGCGTCGTCCAGCTGCCGAACGCGAATTTAGCCCAGTTCCAACCCAATCGGCCGGGTGGTACGGCGGCCTCGAAAGTGCGGACCGGCCAGCCCAGCATCGCGGCGGTGAATTCCTCACTGGCGGTATGCACCTCGACGGCTCCGGCGGAACTGGCCATGCGCTCGAGGTCGGCCGGGTCGAAGGTGTGCAGATCGACCACGGCCTCCAGGGCGGCCGCACGCGACGATTCGTCGAGTTCGGTCTGCGGGCGGCGCCAGTCCGAGAGCATCGGCAGCTTCGTGACGTTGGTGGCGATCCGCCACGTCAGCGTCGACAGCTCGCGCGCGTAGCGGTTGCCCACGGTGGTCGGCTCCCCCGCGAACACGAACCGGCCGCCCGGTTTGAGCACGCGGATGACCTCGCGCAGCGACAGTTCGACGTCGGGGATGTGGTGGAGCACCGCGTGGCCGACCACCAGGTCGAAGGTGTCGTCGTCGTACGGGATGCCCTCGGCGTCGGCGACCCGCCCGTCGATGTCGAGACCGAGCGACTGTCCGTTGCGGGTGGCCACCTTCACCATGCCCGGCGACAGGTCGGTCACCGAGCCCCGCCGGGCGACGCCGGCCTGGATCAGGTTGAGCAAGAAGAAGCCGGTGCCGCAGCCGAGCTCCAGCGCCCGGTCGTAGGGCAGTTCGCGCTGCACCTTCTCGGGCACGGCGGCGTCGAAGCGGCCCCGGGCGTAGTCGACGCAGCGCTGGTCGTAGGAGATCGACCACTTCTCGTCGTAGGTCTCGGCCTCCCAGTCGTGGTAGAGCACCTGGGCGAGCTTCGAGTCGGACATCGCGGCCTCGACCTGTTCGGCGGTCGCGTGCGGGTTGGACGCGGGCAGGTCGGTGGACGTGTGGTCGATACTCGTCATGGCTGGCAGCCTAACCGGCGAAGGACGCCTTGGCGGCAGCCAGCACCTGCGGTGGGTAGTCGGTGAAGCGCCTCGCCCAGGCCACGGCGGCGTCGTACACGCCGTCGGGTGCGGCCAGTTCGTCGAGCAACCCCAGCGCATGGGCTTCTTCTGCGCCGACGAAGCGTCCGGAGAACACCAGGTCCTTGGCCTTGCTCAGGCCGATCGCCTGCGCCAGGCGCGCGGTGGCGTCCGGGTTCGGGGCCCGGCCGGCGAGGATCTCCGTCGAGCCCACCTTGACGTTGTCCCCGCTGATGCGCCAGTCGGCGGCCAGGGCCAGCGTCAGTCCACTGCCGAGGGCGTAGCCGGTCACCGCGGCGACGGTCGGTTTCGGGACGGCCGTGACCGCGGCGAGGGCCCGGCGGGCCGCCTCGGTGGCGGCGGCGGCCTCCCGGGGGTCCAGCGCGCGCAGCGCGGGGACGTCGTCGCCGGCCGAGAAGATCTCATGACCGCCGAACACGATGACCGCGGCGATGTCGTCCCTGCCGGTCAGTTCCTCGGCGGCCGAGGTCAATTCGCGATACACCTGGCGGGTGAGCGCATTGGTCGGCGGGCGCGACAGCAGCAGCGTGGCGATCCCCGGCTGCTCGTCGCTGGTGTGGACGCCGACGAATTCCCTCACGGCGTCACTCGGTCGATTCCCCGGTCGCTTCGCTCCTGCCCGCCGGTGCCCGGTGGTTGCGCGCCGCGTTGTACCGGTCGCTGTCGAAGAACTCGATCTCCCAGTTGCCGTTGTGGACGGCGAGGGTGGGCTGCACCGCCTCGATGCGGCGTTCGACGGCGAGCACCTCGGCCACGGTGCGACCGGCCAGCGCATCGAGCTGCGTCCACGTCGGCGGCAGGAGGAACGAGCGCCCGTCGGCGAAGTCGCGCAGCGCCTCCTCGGGGGTGATCCACCCGGCCTTGTCGGTCTCGGTGTTCTCCCCGTCTGCGCGTTGACCGTCGGGCAGCGCCCCGACGAAGAAGTAGGTGTCGTAGCGGCGGGTGCGCTCCTCCTCGGGGGTCACCCAGTTCGCCCACGGCCGCAGCAGGTCGGCGCGCAGCACCAGTTTCTCGTTGCGCAGGAAGTCGGCGAACGACAGCGACCGGTCGATCAGCGCCTGCCGTGCGTCCCGGTACACCGAGGCATCGTCGACGAGGACGTCCGGATCGTCGGCGGCGCCGGCGAACAGTACGCCGCACTCCTCGAAGGTCTCGCGGGCGGCCGCGCACACCAGGGCCTCGGCCAACCCCTCGTCCACCCCGAGTCGGTCGGCCCACCAGTCCGGTCCGGGCCCGGCCCAGGCGATGTCGGCGTTGCGGTCCCGGTCGTCGACGCCGCCGCCCGGGAACACCATCACCCCGGCGACGAAGTCCATGCCCGCGTGCCGGCGCATCAGGAAGACCTCGAGATCCTCCGGTATGCCACGGGCGGACCGGATCAGCATCACGGTGGCCGCGGGCCGCGGGACGAGCGGATCGGGCGTCGGCTTCTCGGTGGGCTCGGTCATGCGCGTCTCCTGTGAGCGGCCCTGGTGCGGGTGCGACGGGCGAAGTAACGGCCGTCGATGACGTCGAGGGCGATCTGCTGACCGAAGGCCTTCGACAGGTTCTCGGCGGTCAGCACGTCGGGCAGCAGACCGGCGGCGACGACCTGACCCTCGGAGAGGATCAGGCAGTGGCTGAACCCCGGCGGAATCTCCTCGACGTGGTGGGTGACGAGCACCATCGCGGGGGCATCGGGGTCGGCGGCGAGGTCGGCGAGGCGGGCGACGAGCTCCTCGCGCCCACCCAGGTCGAGGCCGGCGGCCGGCTCGTCGAGCAGCAACAGTTCGGGATCGGTCATCAGCGAGCGCGCGATCATCACCCGCTTGCGTTCGCCCTCGGACAGGGTGTCGTAGATCCGCTCGGCCAGATGTTCGGCGCCGACGCTCTCCAGCATGTCGACCGCCCGCGCGTAGTCGACCTCGTCGTAGCGCTCCCGCCACCGCCCCAGCACGGCGTAACCGGCGGACACGACCAGGTCCCGCACCACTTCACCCGGCGGGATTCGTTGCGCGAGCGCCGAACTGGACAACCCGATGCGGGACCGCAGCTCGGCCATGTTGGTGCGGCCGAGCCGCTCGCCCAGCACGTACGCCACCCCGGACGACGGGTGCTCCGTGGCGGCGGCGATGCGCAGCAGCGACGTCTTGCCCGCTCCGTTGGGTCCGATGACCACCCACCGCTCGTCGAGTTCGACCGCCCATGTCAGCGGGCCCACCAGCGTCCGGCCGCCGCGGCGCAGGCTGACTTTGGTGAAGTCGATCAGCAGATCCTCGTCGGGGGCACCGTCGGCTGCGTCTTCTTCGGGCACCCGACCATCGTGCCGTACCCGGCGGGTGGTGCAACCTGCGGGTCACCCCCGCCATCCGGGGGTGTGCGGTGGCGCTCGGCGCGGCGGTGCGCACCGAATTCGCCGAGCCGCATGAACAGCTGCACCAGCGGCCCGATCCCGAACGCGTAGACCACGGTCCCGACGCCGACCGTGCCGCCGAGCAGCCATCCCGCGGTGAGCACGGTCGCCTCGATCGCGGTGCGCACCAGCCGCACGGATAGGCCGGTTTTGGCGACCAGCCCCGTCATCAGTCCGTCGCGTGGGCCCGGTCCGAGTCCGGCGCCGATGTAGAGCACGGTCGCGAGCGCGTTGAGCACGACCGCGGTGAGCATCCACACGACCTGTACAGGCAGCGTCGACGCGTCGGGCATGACGGCCAGGCCCGCATCGACGGTCACCGCGATCACCACGACGTTGGCCACCGTCCCCACCCCTGGCCGGTTGCGCAGCGGGATCCAGGCCAGCAGTACCACCACGCCGACCAGGGCCGTCGCGGTGCCGATGCTCACGCCGGTGCGCCGCGCCAGGCCCTGGTGGAAGACGTCCCACGGGTCGAGTCCGAGGCCGGCGCGCACCATGAGCGCCATGGAGAAGCCGTAGAGAACCAGTCCGACGAGCAGGAGCGCGGCCCGCGCCGCGCCCGTCGCGGGCCGTACCCGCACTAGGAGTGGTCCGGGAAGCGGATCCGGATGGCATCCAGTTCGCTGCGCATCCGGCGCAGATCGGCGTCCAGTTCGGGGCTGGCGAACTCCCCGGGCCGAAAAGTGAACAGTGATGAAAGGCCAGTTCCAAGTCGAAATATCCAGTTTGAAGTCATGTGGTCCATTGTTCGAACGTTTGGCTTGCCCTTCAATAGCCAGTTGGCGCATACTGGCCACGATGACGTTGGAAATGCCTGCCAGGACGCTCGATGTCGAGAGACTGGCCCGCGAGCTGGGGAACTGGCGCACATCCAATTCCAGTGGCCCGGTCTATCAGGGCCTGGCCGACGGCATCCGGATGCTCATCGTCGACGGGCGGCTTCCGGTCGGCGCCCGCCTGCCGAGCGAGCGTGCCCTCGCCGACCGGTTGCGGGTCTCGCGCACGACGGTCACCAGCGCATACGCCCACCTACGCGAGGACGGGTACCTGCTGGCCCGCCGCGGTGCCCGCAGCACCACCGCGCTCCCGGCCACCCTCGACACCCCCGCCCCGCCCGTCGCGCCCCGCGGTGCGGTCAACCTGGCCAACGCCGCGCTGGCCGCTCCGGCCCCCGCGGTGCTGGCCGCGCTCACCACGGCCACCCAGCAGATGACGCCCTACCTGCACGACACCGGCATCGAACTCGCCGGTGTACTGCCCCTGCGCGAGGCGGTCGCCGAAAAGTACTGCGCGCGTGGACTTCCCACCGAACCCGACGACATCATGATCACCACCGGGGCGCTGCACGCGATCGGGTTGATCCTGGCGACCTACACGCAGCCCGGCGACCGCGTGCTCGTCGAGCAGCCGACCTATCACGGCGCACTCGCGGCGATCACCACCGCGGGCGCCCGCCCGGTCCCGGTGGCCATCGGCGACGACGGGTGGGACCTCGGGGTGGTGCAGAACGCGATCCGCCAACTCGCCCCCACCCTCGCCTACCTCGTGCCCGACAACCACAACCCCACCGGCCGGACGATGCCGCAGGAGCAGCGTCGGGAACTCGCCGCGCTCATCGCCGACACCGGCACCCGCACCATCGTCGACGAGACCATGACCGAGGTGTGGCTGGACGAGCCGGTCCCTCCGCCGGTCGCGACGGCGATGACCCGCCGCCGGGATCTGCTGCTGACCATCGGGTCGATGTCCAAATCGTTCTGGGGCGGGCTGCGGATCGGGTGGATCCGCGCCGATCCGGCCACGCTGGCCTCGATCGCGGCGCTGCGTCCGTCCATCGACATGGGTACGCCGATCCTCGAACAGCTCGCCGCGGCGGAACTGCTGCGCGCCGGCCACGACGTGCTGCCCGAGCGCCGCGAGATCCTTCGCACCCGTCGGGCGCTGATGGTGTCCCTGCTCGACGAACACCTGCCGGACTGGCAGCCGTGTCCCGGCGGCGGTGGTCTGGCGCTGTGGGTGCGGCTGCCCTCCCCGATGAGCTCGGCGCTGTCGGCGGCGGCGTCGCGGATGGGGCTGGACGTGCCGCCCGGCCCGCGTTTCGGCGTGGACGGTTCGCTGGAGCGCTTCATCCGCATTCCCTACACGCTGCCGCCGGAACAGATGACCGAGGCCGTCACCCTGCTGGCGCGGGCGTGGCACGCCGTGACCGGTGCGACGGCGGTGTCGCAGCGCGTCGTCGTGGTCTGACCCGGCGGGTCAGTCCTCGGGGATCTCGACGCGGCGCAGCAGCCCGTCGACGGCGTCGGCGGCCTCGATCTCGCCGCGGGTGACGCCGAGGATGAACAGCACGGTGTCCAGGTAGGGATGGCTCAACGAGGCGTCGGCGACCTCGCGCAGCGCGGGTTTGGCGTTGAAGGCCACGCCGAGCCCGGCCGCGCAGAGCATGTCGATGTCGTTGGCGCCGTCACCGACCGCGACGGTCTGCTCCATGGGCACTCCGGCCTGCTGCGCGAAGTTCCGCAGCGCCTTGGCCTTACCCGGCCGGTCGATGACCTCACCGACGACGCGGCCGGTCAGCTTCCCGTCGACGATCTCGAGTTCGTTGGCGGCGACGAAGTCCATCATCAGCTCGTGGGCCAGCGGTTCGATCACCTGGCGGAAGCCGCCGGAGACGATGCCGCAGTGGAAGCCGAGCCGGCGCAGTGTGCGCAGTGTCGTGCGCGCGCCCGCGGTGAGCTCGATCTGCTCGGCCACGTCGTCGAGGACTGACGCCGGCAGGCCCGCCAGCGTGGCGACGCGCCGGTGCAGGGATTCGGCGAAGTCCAGTTCGCCACGCATCGCTGCCTCGGTCACCTCGGCGACGGCGGCCTCGGCCCCGGCCCGCGCGGCGAGCATCTCGATCACCTCGCCCTGGATCAGGGTCGAGTCGACGTCGAACACGATGAGCCGTTTCGCCCGTCGGGACAGGCTGTAGTCCTCGAGCGCGATGTCGACGCCCTCGTCGACGGCCACCCGGGCCATCGCCTTCTGCAGCTGTCCATAAGCCGCGCCCGGCGGCACCGACACCCGCAGTTCCAGACCCGTGACCGGGTAGTCGGAGACCCCGCGGATGGTGTCGATGTTGACGCCGAGCTCGGCGACCTCACGGGCCACCACACCGAACGCGCCGGCGGTGATCGGCCGGCCCAGCACGACGATCGTGTGGGTGGACGGCTCCCGCATCACCGGGGTGTCGGCACTGCGCTCGATCGTCACCTCGAGGCCGACGTCGTGGATCGCCTCCTCGACGTCGGTGCGCAACGCGTCGCCGTCGGCCACGTCCTCTGCCGCCGCCACCAGCACACCGAGCGTGAGGCGCCCGCGGACCACGACCTGTTCGACGTTGAGCAGTTCGACACGGTGTTGCGACAGCACCTCGAACAGCGCCGAGGTCACACCCGGCTGGTCGACTCCGGTGACGGTGATGAGGACCGACACCTTGGCAGCTGCGTTCACCCCCGGCTTCCGCAGCGGCCCATCAGCTGGACGCGTCGATCGGCTTGGGCTCGTCCGCGTGGTGGTCGCGGCCGACGTGGGCCTCGGCTCTCATCCGCTCGACCATGTGCGGGTAGTGCAGCTCGAACGCCGGGCGCTCCGACCGGATCCGGGGCAGCTCGGTGAAGTTGTGCCGCGGCGGCGGGCAGCTGGTGGCCCACTCCAGCGAGTTGCCGTAACCCCACGGGTCGTCGACGGTGACGGGTTCGCCGTAACGCCAGCTGCGGAAGATGTTCCACAGGAACGGCAGCGTCGAGATCCCGAGGATGAACGCGCCGATGGTCGACACGATGTTCAACGTGGTGAACCCGTCCGACGGCAGGTAGTCGGCGTAGCGGCGCGGCATGCCCTCGTCACCGACCCAGTGCTGCACCAGGAAGGTGGTGTGGAAGCCGATGAATGTCAGCCAGAAGTGCAGCTTGCCCAGCTTCTCGTCGAGCAGGCGGCCCGTCATCTTCGGGAACCAGAAGTAGATGCCGGCGTAGGTGGCGAACACGATGGTGCCGAACAGCACGTAGTGGAAGTGCGCGATGACGAAGTAGCTGTCGGTGACGTGGAAGTCCAGCGGCGGGCTGGCCAGCAGCACACCCGACAGACCACCGAGCAGGAACGTCAGCAGGAAGCCCACCGAGAACAGCATCGGTGTCTCGAACGTCAACTGGCCCTTCCACATCGTGCCGATCCAGTTGAAGAACTTGATACCGGTCGGCACGGCGATGAGGAAGGTCATGAACGAGAAGAACGGCAGCAGCACCGCGCCGGTCGCGTACATGTGGTGCGCCCACACCGCCACCGACAGCGCGGCGATCGCGATGGTCGCGTAGATCAGCGTGGTGTAGCCGAAGATCGGCTTGCGGGAGAACACCGGGAAGATCTCACTGACGATCCCGAAGAACGGCAGCGCGATGATGTACACCTCGGGGTGGCCGAAGAACCAGAACAGGTGCTGCCACAGCAGCACACCGCCGTTGGCCGGGTCGTAGATGTGCGCTCCGAGGTGGCGGTCGGCGGCCAGGCCGAACAGCGCGGCGGTCAGCAGCGGGAAGGCCAGCAGCACCAGGATCGACGTCACCAGGATGTTCCAGGTGAAGATCGGCATCCGGAACATCGTCATACCGGGGGCGCGCATGCAGACCACGGTGGTGACCATGTTGACGCCACCGAGGATGGTGCCCAGACCGCCGACGGCCAGACCCATGATCCACAGGTCACCACCCGCACCGGGCGAGTGGATGGCGTCGGTCAGCGGCGAGTACGCGGTCCAGCCGAAGTCCGCGGCGCCCCCGGGGGTGATGAACCCGGCCAGCGCGATCAGCGCGCCGAACAGGAACAGCCAGAACGAGAACGCGTTGAGGCGCGGGAACGCCACGTCGGGGGCGCCGATCTGCAGCGGCAGCACCAGGTTCGCGAACCCGAACACGATCGGGGTGGCGTAGAACAGGAGCATCACCGTGCCGTGCATGGTGAACAGCTGGTTGTACTGCTCGTTCGACAGGAACTGCAGGCCGGGGACCGCCAGTTCGGTGCGCATGAACAGCGCCATCAACCCGCCGATCAAGAAGAACGCGAAGCAGGCGATGCAGTACATGATGCCGATCAGCTTGTGATCGGTGGTCGTGATGACCTTGTAGAACAGGTTGCCCTTGGGACCGAGGCGCTCCGGGAACGGACGACGTGCCTCGAGTTCTCCGATTGGGGGCGCTTCGGCTACCAAGAGGTCCTCCAAAAGTTCTGTCGGCGATTCCCCGCCTTGCTGCCACGAATCCTATCGTTCGGCGCGGCCCGGGTCAGCCTGGGTCCTACAAAGTGTCGTAATCGCTCGTCGGGCACGCCACGGCTCGGCCCCCCGAAGGGTCACGACCAGGATGTTACCGTCGGGCCCGTGCTGATCGGCCGACCGCAGACGAGGACCCCAACCTGGGCGAGGACGACGGTGTCGGCGGCGCTGATCGCGGCGCTCGTGACGGGCCTGACCGGGTGTGGATCGACCGACGCCGACCCCGCCGCGTCGGCGCCGATGTCGTCGCTCATCACCAGCACCACCCGCATCGCGGGCGCCGGGGTGCTCGGCAACGACCGCAGGCCCGACGAGTCGTGCGCGCCCGAACCCGCCCGGGTCGACCCCGGCCCACCGCAGCGCGAGGTGCGCCACGCCGCCGGCGAGACGCGGGTGGTGGCTGATCCCCAGCGCATCGTGGCGCTCTCGGGTGACCAGCTCGACGCGCTGTGTGCGCTGGGACTGCAGTCGCGCGTCGTGGCTGCCGCCCTGCCCGACGGCCGAGACGAGCAGCCGTCGTATCTCGGGGCGGTGATCCACGACGTCGCGCCGGCGGGCACCCGGTCGGCCCCCGATCTCGAGGCGATCCGGGCCGCCGCACCGGACCTGATCCTCGGGTCGCAGGCGCTCACCCCGGAGCTCTTCGACGCCCTGGGACAGATCGCGCCGACGGTGTTCACCGGGCCCTCGGGCGCCGACTGGCAGGCGAACCTGCGCACGGTCGGGGCCGCCACCGGGCGGTTCGGCGCCGCGGGCGGGCTGCTCGACGGGTTCGCCGACGTCGCCCGCAGGACAGGGACGGACAACGACGCCGCCCACTACCAGGTGTCGGTGGTCCAACTGACCGACGACGCGGTGCGGGTCTTCGGGGCCCGCAACTTCGCGGGCAGCGTGCTGGCGGAGGTGGGCCTCGACCGGCCGGCCGCCCAGCGCTTCACCGACGAGCCGTTCGTGGAACTCGGCACCGGCGACGCCCCGGACTACGCGATCGCCGACGCCGACATCGTCTACGTCTCGTTCGACTCGCCGGCCGCTCGAGACAACGCACCGGCGATCCTCGACGGCGACGCCTGGCGCGCGCTGTCGGCCGCGCAGGACGGCCGGGTGTACGTGGTGAACAACGAGGTGTGGCAGACCGGTCAGGGCATCGTGGCAGCACGCAGCATGCTCGCCGATCTCCGCTGGGTCAACGCACCGATCAACTGATCGTGCCCTGCAGCGCCTGCTGGCCGAACTGGCCGAGCGCCAGGGACCCCTCGGGCAGCACGAGGTCCCCGTTGTCGAGGCGGCGGCGCAGATAGGCGAAGGACTGCGCGGTCTGGGCGAAGAGATGCTCACCGGCCCGCAGCGCCGGACGTGGCCGGCCGTCGCGGGGTGCGAACTGCGGCAGCGGTTTGACCTCGGTGTGGTAGTCGACGTTGAAGAACAGCGGGAACGAGTACCGCTCCTCCTTGACCTTGCGGACCCGGTGGCTGGTGGCGACGAACGCGCCGTTGGTCCACAGTTCCAGCATGTCGCCGATGTTGACGACGAAGGTGCCGGGCACCGGGGGCACGTCGATCCACTCCCCGGCCCCGTTGAGCACCTCCAGACCCGGCGCGGTCGGTTTGAGCAGCGTGAAGCACTCGTAGTCGGTGTGCGCGCCGATGCCCAGGTGGTCCTCGGCGTCCGGGTTGTGGGGGTAGTGCACCAACCGCAGTTGGCTCGGCGTCTTCGTCGCGTGCCGGGTGAACACGTCGGGGTCCTCCCCCAGCGCGATCGCGAACGCCCACAGCAGCCGCTGCCCCACCTCGAGCACCGCGGTGTAGTAGGCGGTGACGGATTCGGCGAAACCCGGGAGGTCGGGCCAGGTGTTGGGACCGAGCATGGGATTGCCCGCCAGGTAGTCGGGGTCGTCGGCCGGCAGGTCCAGCGCGGTGTCGAACGCCTCCTTGAGGTCCGGTGTGCCCTGCTCGACACCCTCCTCACCGACCGGCACGTACCCGCGGTGGCACCGCGACAGGCCGATGTAGCTGCGCATCTTCTCCTCCAGCGGCAGCGCGAAGAACTCCTTCGTCGCGGTCAGCATTCGGTCGAAGAGCGACTCGTCGATACCGCTTCCGCTGACGTAGAAGAAGCCGACGTCCCGTGCGGCGGCGCCGAGGTCGGCCGCCACACGTTCGTGGTCGGCACGGTCGGCGGACCGCAGCCCACTGATGTCGACGGTCGGTACGGAGGTGAACGACGTTGCTGCGCTCATAGATTCACTTCCCCTTCGATTCGCTGAACATCCCAGCGCACACCGTTGGCGCGAAGACACTGTCCTGACATCGCGATGCCGAGCCCATTCCACCGGTCGTCGCCGACGGTGCCGATGAGCACGGAGTCGCCGCCGGCCCAGCCGAAGCGGTCCCCGACACACAGCAACAGCGCGGGTTCGGCGCCGGAGGTGAGCGACAGCGCCCAACTCGGTCCGGCGGTGCCGGCGTCGCGCACCCAGTGTTCGACGTAGTCGGCGTGCACACCTTCTTCGACGAGGGTCTCGCCCTGCCAGCGCATGGAACCCGCATCCGGGAACTCGCCGGGCGGCTGCAGGTCGATGTCGCGGCGCCACTCGAACACGTCGTCGCGTCCGGTACGGCGCTGGGTGAGCACCCCGGCGAACCCCCGCGAATCGACATAGGCCGATATGCCCTGCAGCCACACCACATCGGTGCCGGTGTCGCGTGATCCGTCGGCCTCGATCAGCAGGGTGCGCCGCCACAGCCCGGTGCACTCCTGCATCACCACCGCGACGTCGTTCACGGATTCACCGGCCCGAACCGCTCGTGGAACTGCTGGGTGAGCTCCGGCCACACATGCGGGTCGTGGCCGGGTATGAGTGGGAAACCTCTGTCGGCGGCCAGCTTCTTGAGTCTGCGTATCGGTTCGACGGTCTCCTCGGGTTCGACGTCGATGAATCCGCCGATCGCCAGTTCGTGCTCGATGTTCTCGGTCAGGTCGGCGGCGTCGAACGCGAACACGAACCCGTCCCCGCCGACCGAGGAGTCGAGTTCCACGACGAAGCTCTGGTGTCCGGGGGTGTGCCCGTAGGTGGGCACCGCCGTGATCCCGGGTGCGATCTCCGCCTCCCCGTCGGCCAGCCGCCAGTCGATGCGCGGATCGTCGAAGTCCACCCGCACGATCGCATGGTGTTCGGGCTCAGGGTGATTCGACAGCCCGTATTCGAGTTCGCGGCGCTGCGCGTGCACCGGGACCTTGCCTGCGAACAGCTTGAGCCCGCCGGCGTGGTCGTGGTGCAGATGGCTCACCGCGACTGTGTGGATCCGGTCGATGTCGACACCCACTTCCGCCAGCCGCTGTTCGATCGGCTCCCCGGGACCCGGCAGCACGGGCCGGTATTCGACCGTCGGGAAGAAGCGCCGGTAGAGATACGGGTCGCGCACCAGCGCGGTGTTGAAACCGGTGTCCAGGAGCACCCACCCGCCGTCGGTTTCCAGCAGCACACCCGGCACCGGTTCGCGCATCCGCTCATCCGCAGGCGCGCCGTGAACCGACACCGATTTGGGCAGTTCCTCCCAGCCCAGCGTCAGCAGGATGATGCGGCGGACGCCGCTCCGCCCCACCAGAGTGGCCATCAGGCGACCGACAGTTCGAACAGCCGAAGCGAGTTCGGGTTCGTCACCACGTGCGCCTGCTCGACCCCTTGCAGCCACGGTTGGGCGACCATGAAGTCGTCGACGTCGGCGATGTTGAGCCAGCATCCGGTGTCCGCGGCGGCCGCGGCGGCTTGCGAGAACATCTGCGGATCACCGTTCTCGAGCCCGCGGGCCAGTGCCCCGGTGACCGGCGGCGCGGAGCAGCCGAGGTAGTTCAGCCCGCCGTCGGCGTCCCAGGTGATGTGACCCCAGGTGTAGGGCGACGGCGCATCCGGCCACGCGGTGGAGGTCAGGATGTCGGGCGCGTTCGGCGCGTCGTTACCGATCCAGCCGTAGATCTCCGAGGTCGGGTAGCTCTGCACCTTGGCGGTGAGCCCGGCCGCGGCCAACTGGGTCTGGATCAGGTTGTTGATCAGTTGGTTGTCGGGGTTGGAGGAGTCGTAGCCGACGGTGACGGTCTTCTGGTCGGCGGGCAGCGCGGCCGCGATCTCGGTCAGCAGCGACGGATCGTGGGTCACGTTCTGTCTGGCCAGCTCCGGAGCGATCATGTTCGGCGGATAGAGCTGTTCGGCCTTCTTGCCGCGCCCGAAGTAGGTCTGTTCGACCAGCGCGTCGACGTCGATCGCGGCCAGCAGCGCGGCGCGGTTCTTGGGATCGGTGAGCATGCCGCGGCGCGGGTTGACGTAGAGATAGTTCGACATCATCGTCGGCAGCGAGTAGTGCGCATACTTGTCGTCGTTCAGATACGACTCGACCGCCGACGACGGAAGGTCGTGCAGAATCGCGGCGATCTGGCCGTTGTTGAACTGCAGCTGCTGCGCGGACACGTCGGTGATGACGGGGATCTCGACCTGCTCGAAATACGGCTTCTCGCCCCAGTATCCGGGGTAGGCGGTCAGCGCGTAGCGCGACCCCACCTCGGCCGCGGCCAGCGTGTAGGGACCGGTGCCCAGGTCGTGGGTCGTCAGGTAGTTCTGCGCATGATCGCCACCGGCGTTGTCCTGCAACCCCTTCGGGCTCAGCATGCGCGGGCCGTAGGGACAGGCGAGGTAGTCCAGGAACGCCGAGTTGGGGGCCTTGAGCGTGATCGTGACCGCGTAGTCCCCGTCGGCGGTGATGGATTCGACGTCCTGGACCATGTACGCGGGCCCCTGGTCGACGGCCAGCCTGCGGTCGAAGGACGCCTTGACCGCGGCGGAGGTGAACGGTGTGCCGTCGTGGAACGTCACCCCCTCACGAAGTCTGAAGGTGAACACGCGGTGGTCCGGCGATTCGGTCCACTCGGTGGCGAGCAGCGGTTCGATCTCCGGCTTCTCGGTGCCGCCCTTGTACTGCAGCAGGCCCTCGTAGACGTTGGTCGTCAGCAGCAGTCCCTGCCCCGCGTAGAACACGTCCGGATCGGGCGGTTGCCCGGGATCCTGCAGGAACGACAGGTGCAGCACCTTGTCGGCGGGTGCGGCGTTCGGCGCGCCGCCACCGGAATCCGAACCGCCGCAGGCACTCAGCGTCAGGGCGGCGGTGGCCGCGATCGCGGCGACGGTGGTCAGGCGGCGGATCATCGGGCAGCTCCCTCGAGGACGAGCGTGTCGGTGGGCGCCAGCGCGGCGAATGCGGCGAGGATCTCGTCGGTGGTCCGCATCGCCCCTGTCTGCAGGTACTCCATCGCGTCGAGGGCGGCGTCGTGGCGGTACTGCGACGACCCACCGACGCAGTCGGTCACCACGCGCACGTAGTAGTCACGCTGATGGGCGTCGGCGAACGTGTAGTGCACGCACACGTCGGTCAGTCCGCCGATGAGGATCAGGGTGGAGGCCTTCACACCGCGCAACACGATGTCGAACTCGGTGCCGATGAAACCCGAGTAGCGGCGTTTGACGATGTGGAATTCCTTGTCGTCGCGTTCGGGCCGCGGACGCAGCGACGGTTCGAGGTCGGTGCCCGCTCGTCCCTCGACGCAGTGCACCCCCTCGGCGCCGTCGAGTTCGCGGCCGAAGTCGACGCCGCTGGGCCGGTGCACCTCCTGAAAGAAGACGATCGGCAGATCGGCGGCGCGCGCGGCGGCCACCAACCGTTCGGCGCGGGCGACCCGTTCGGCGTGGCCGGACATGTGCGCAATGCCCACCTCGTCGGCCGGCATGTCACCGCCCTGCTGGATGTCGACGACCACGAGCACGGGATTGCCCACGATGAGTGGTTGTTCGGGCACTTATCCTCCTCTGACGGTGATACGGGGGTCGGCGGCCGCCTGCAGGAGGTCCACCACGGTGTTGATGAAGACGTAGAGCGCGCCGAGCATCAGCGTCACGCCGGCGATGGCCGGGAAGTCGGCGACCGGGATGCTCTGGGCGATGTACTGGCCGATTCCCGGCCACCCGAACACCTGCTCGACGACGAGCACACCGGAGAACATCAGCCCGATCTGCAGACCCGTCATCGACAGGGCCGCGCCGACCGAGTTGCGCAGGATGTGCCCGACCATGATCCGGCTCTCCGAAAGACCCTTGGCGCGTGCGGTTCTGGCGTAATCACTGTCGGTGTCACCGAGCAGGCTCGACCGCAGCACCCGGCCGATCGCCACCGCCGGGCCGATCGCGATCACCAGCGCGGGCAGGATCAGGTGGTGCAGCGCGTCGGCGACGACGTCGAACCGTGCGTGCAGCAGCCCGTCGACGGTCAGCAGGCCGGTGGGGCCGGTCGGCGGATTCGCGACGCCGAGGCGCCCGTTGGCCGGGACCCAGCCCAGTTGTTGGTAGAAGACGATCAGGCCGAGGATGCCGAGCAGGAACATCGGCGCGGACGATCCGGTGAACAGCACGGCCCGCAACACCGCCGAGCCGCGCCACTTCAGGGAAGTGCTGAACGCCAGCAGCGCGGCGAGCACGAGGGCGATGGCCATTCCGAGCATCGCGAGTTCCAGTGTGGCGGGCAGGAAGTCGCCGAGATCGGACGCCACCGGATGGCGGGTGCGGTACGAGGTCCCGAGGTCGCCGGTCACCGCGCCGGTCAGATAGTTCCAGAACTGCACGAGGATCGGGTCGTTGAGCCCGAGCGCCTCGCGGCGGGCGGCGACGGCCTCCTGGGAGGCCTGCGCGCCCAACTGGGCCTTGACCGGGTCGAGCGGCGAGACGTGGGCGAGGACGAACATCACCCCGGTCAGCGCGACGAGGATCGCGAACATGGCGGCGATCCGGGTCGTGACGAAGGTCCGCATGTGCGTGTCCTCCTGCTAGGTGGTCTTCATCAGGTTGCGCAGGCTGTCGCCGGCCACGTTGCCGATCAGCGCGAGCACCAGGACACCGAGTCCGGGCATCACCGGAATCCACCACTGCTGCAGGAAATAGCTGAGGTTGCGTGCCGAGTCCGCGCCGAGCTCGGGTGCCGGCGCGGACTGACCGAGGCCGAGGAACGACAGCGCGGCGAGAGTGAGGATCAGCGTGCCGATGTCGAGGCTGGCCGCGACGACCGCGTTGGGCACCGCACCGGGCAGCAGGTGACGGCGGGCGAGCCGGATGGGTCCGACGCCGGCGAGTTTGGCGGCCTCTACGTGGGGTCTGGCCGCGAGCCGGGTGATCTCGCCGCGCACCAGCCGCGCGTAGAACGGCCACCATACGATGGACACCGCGATCAGCGTGTGCAGGAACCCCGGGCCGAGCGCGGCGACCACCGCGATCGCCAGCACCGGTGCGGGAAGCGACAGGAACGCGTCGGTGATCCGCATGAGCACCGAGTCGATCCAGCCCCCCGCCGTTCCGGCGATCAGCCCGACCAGACCGCCGACGAGCAGTCCGAGCGCGACCACGGCCAGCGCGGCGAACCAACTCGACCGTGCGCCGTAGAGCACCCGGGACAGGATGTCGCGGCCGATGCTGTCGGTGCCGAGCAGGAATCCGTCCACCCCGGGCGCCCGCAGCGGCATCCCCACCGGCAGCAGCGGATCGTGGGGCGCGAGCACCGGCACCGCGATCGCGATCAGGGTGACGATGCCGATGAGCGAGAACCCCACCCAGTTGACCAGCGCCGAGCGCGACTGCGGCAGCGCCGGCATCCGCCGCCGGGTGCGCGCCATGGCCGGTGCCGGCAGCGCGACCGCCATCAGCCGGCCTTCCGCTCGATGCAGGCCACCTGGTGGGGGTTGCCGGGGAATCCCTCGAGGCGGACGTCGAGCCCGGTGTCGCCGCACGCGTCGATCGCCGACGGGCAGCGCGGATGGAACGCGCACCCGGTGGGCGGTGACAGCGGGCTGGCGGGTTCACCGGCGAGGGAGCGCGGTTCGCGGCCCAGATCGGGGATGGAGTCGACGAGGGCCTGGGTGTACGGATGCGCGGGCCGGGCGATCACCTCATCGGCGGGCCCGACCTCGACGATGCGTCCGAGGTACATCACCGCGATGCGATCGGCGACCACCCGTGCGACGGACAGGTCGTGAGTCACGAACACTACCGACATGTCGAGGCTGCGCCGCAGGTCGCCGATCAGGTTGAGCACCGACGCGGCCAGCGAGACGTCGAGCGCGCTGGTCGGCTCGTCGCACAGCAGCACCGAGGGCGGCACCACCGTCGCGCGGGCGAGCGAGACCCGTTGGCGCTGACCGCCGGACAGCTGGCCCGCGCGCGACTTCGCCACCTCGGCGGGCAGCCCGACGCGCTCGAGCACCTCGGCCACCCGGTCACGGCGCCGCCCCCGGGACAGGCCGGTGCCGCGCAGACGTTCGGCGATCAACTCACCGACCGACAGCCATGGGGTGAGCGAGGCACCCGCGTCCTGGAACACCATCTGGGGTCGCCGGTCTCCCGCGAGGTCTACGAGCCCGGACGACGGCGGTTCGAGACCCGCGATGACGCGCAGCAGCGTCGACTTGCCCGAACCGCTCTCCCCCACCAGCGCGACCGACTCGCCGTGCCCGACGCGCAGCGAGACCCCCCGCAACGCATGGAGTCTTCCGTCGCCGTCGGCGGACCGGTCGAACCACCGGCGGGCCACGGGGAAGGTCTTGGTGACGTCGCGCAGGACCACCGAGGGCGGCATCGGTGTCCGGTCGGCGGCCGCGGTCGGAAACGACGCGTCGGTGTTGGTCGCGGCGGACCCCAACCGCTCGACGACCTCGCCGGGCGGGCGGATGCACGCGCTTACCCGGCCGGGCGCCACCGCCAACGGATCGGGCGGGGCCGTCGCGCATTCGTCACCTGCCAGCGCGCACCGGGGCACGAAGGCGCATCCGGGCAGGGGCGTGACCGGGTTCGGCACCGCGCCGGCGAGTGCGGCCAACGGGCGGTCCCGCGCGGTGTCGAGCGTCAGGCGCGAGCGCAGCAGACCGTGGGTGTAGGGGTGCGCGGGGGCGGCGAGCACCGCGGCGCTCGGGCCGATCTCGGCGATGCGCCCGGCGTAGAGCACCGCGATGCGGTCGGAGATCTGCGCGGCCACCCCGAGGTCGTGGGTGATCAGCACGATGCTGCAACCGATCTCGTCGCGCAGGCGCCGCAACAGCCGCAGCACCTGCGCCTGCACGGTGACGTCCAGTGCGGTGGTCGGCTCGTCGGCGATGATGAGGTCGGGGTCGCCCGCGATCGCGATCGCGATCATCACCCGCTGGCGCAGCCCACCCGACAGTTCGTGCGGGAACGCCCGCATCCGCCGAGCGGGTTCGGGGATCCCGACGGCGGTCAGCAGGCGCAGTGCCTCGGCGTCGCTGCCCGCCGCCTCGGCCACCTGTCGGCCGATCCGCATGGTCGGGTTCAGCGACGTCATGGGGTCCTGGAACACCGCACCCAGGTCGAGGCGGCGCACCGTGCGCAGCGCCTTCGCATCACCGCGCACCATGTCGGATCCGGCCACGCGGACCGTACCGGCGATGGTCGCGTTGTCGGGCAGCAGTCCGAGCAGGCTGAAACCGAGAACGCTCTTGCCGGAGCCGGATTCACCCACGAGACCGAGAATCTCGCCGGGGGCGACGGCCAGGGAGACACCGCGCAGCGCGTGGATCGCGCGCCCGTTGCGGCGGAACGTCACCCGCAGGTCACCGACGGTGGCGACGGGGTCCGGCGCCGACGCCACCGCGGCGGGCGCGTCGGCTTCGGAGACAGCGATGCCCATCCATACGCTCCTGCGGCTGTGGTCGAAGGAGGCCTGAACCGGCCGGTTCGACGTGGGATGGGGCGGCACACCGGTGAACCGCCCGCCTGTCACTTGACAGTTTTGTCCGGCCACCGACGTGGTGGGTGTCGCGCGCGTAACCAATTGACGGCACACGTAACTGATGCGTATCGAGCGTTTCTGTCGTGTGACAGAAACGCCGCGGTGTACCGATCGGCGGCTTCATGGTCCACGATGGAACCATGCCGCTCACCCGGGCCGGTCGCCCACGCCTGCACACCGCGCGACGTCCCGGGATGACCGCCCGCGACGAAATCCTGGACGCCGCAGGCGAATTGTTCACCACTCTGGGATATGCGAGCACCTCCACGCGCCACATCGCCGAGCTGGTCGGCATCAGACAGGCGTCGCTGTACCACTACTTCAGCACCAAGGACGACATCCTGTGCGCCCTGTTGAGCCAGACCGTCGGCCCGACACTGGGTTTCATCCCCGGCCTGCTCGGCGCACAGCCGGCGTTGACCGCCGCCGAGCACCTCCATGCGCTGGCGGTGTTCGACGGTGACCAGTTGCTCAGCGGGCGGTGGAATCTCGGTGCGCTGTACCTGCTGCCCGAGTTGAGGGATGCGCGGCTGGAACCGTTCTGGTCCGAGCGCGAGCGGCTCCGGCTGCACTACCTTGCGCTCAGCCGTGGTGTCGTCGACCAGACCGGCGTGCACCCCGCCGCCGCTGATCTGCCCTTCCGCCTGGTGGAGTCGCTGGTCAACATGTGGTCGACCCCGCCGGGCCGGCAGCGCGACGAACTGCCCGTCCACGTCGCCGACGCCTGCCTGCGGGTGCTCGGGATCCCCGACGGCGCCACCGCCGCACTGCGCGCCCGCAGCAGCGAGGCCGTGGCGGGCTACACGCGCTCGCTGAGGTGAGCGTCGTCCAGGTAGCGGCGCCAGTCTCCGTAGGACGAGATGTCCTGACCGGCCTGCCACGCGTCGAGAGCACAGCCGAACCCGACGACCTCGGTGCCGTCGGACAGCGTGGCGCGGCCGAGCATCATCGGTGACGGCAGGGTGGCGAGGAAGTCCCCGAGCGCAGCGGTCCCGAGCAACCACAGTTCACCGCCGATCGCGGTCCCGGTGTCGGCCCCCACCCGCACCAGACCCGGTTTGGCCGGGGTGGTGTCCAGGCGCGCGAGCCGGTAGAGCGGTGCGGTGACGGCCGGGCCGAGCCACCGCGCGCCCCGTTCTTCGAGTTGCCACGCCAGCGGCTGGCCCCTCAGGTGCGCCCCCACCACGAGCAGCGGTGCCGCGCCGAGACCGGCGTGGACCGGCCACGGTGTCTGCGGGGCAACGGGATTCGCGCTCTCCAGCGTCGTGACGCGGCGCGCCAGGTCGAGCGCCACGGCGTCGGCACCGGACCGGGCCACCACCGAGACGCCGAACTGGGCGCCCTCGGCGTTCCCGGACGGGACGGCGACCGCGCACATGTCGAGGAGGTTGCAGAAGTTCGTGTAGGTGCCGAGACGGGAGTTGACCCCGATCGGGTCGGCCTCGACCTCGGCGATGGTCGGGTGGTCGGTGGTGGTGGGGATCAGCAGCGCATCGCAGTCACCGAGTTCGGTCATCGCGGCGGTGGTGAGTGCGGCCAGCCGCACCCGGTCGCGGAGCAGTCGCGTCGCCGGCACCGAACCGGCCGCGGCGATGATCGCCCCGACGGTGGGGTCGACCCCGTCACGGTGCCCATCCACGAAATCGCCGACAGCTTCGTGTCGTTCGGCCACCAGGCCGCCGTCGTAGAGCAGCCTGGCCGCCTCGAGGAACGCCCCCATGTCGATCTCGCGGACGGTCACGCCCTGCTGCTCGAGCCGGGTCCGCGCCTCGCCGAACGCATGCCGCCAGCCCGGTGACAACCCGGGCAGGTCGCGCGGCACCGCCACCAGCGGGACGGCCGGCGCCGCGAGCGGGGCGTCCGGCGGGAACGCCCGCGCCCGCACGCCGGTCGACGGGTCGGCGCCCGCCATCACGCCCATCGCGGTGTCGGCGGTGTCGAGATCGCGGGCGAACACCGTGACGCAGTCGTAGGACCGGCAGGCGGGCACCACCCCGTCGGTGGGCGCGACACCGTAGGTGGGTTTGATGCCGACGATGCCCTGCAGCGCCGCGGGTACCCGCCCGGATCCGGCGGTGTCCGTCCCGATCGCGAGGTCGGCGATGCCGAGTGCCACCGCGACCGCCGACCCGGAACTCGAACCGCCCGAGATGTATTCGGGGCGCCGCGCGTCGCGGACGGCGCCGTGCGGGCTGCGGGTGCCGACCAGCCCGGTCGCGAACTGGTCGAGGTTGGTCGCCCCGATCACCACCGCGCCTGCTGCCCGCAGTCGCGCGACCACCGGCGCGTCCGCCTCGGCGGGCGCCGTCGCGTAGCCGGGACATCCCGCCGTGGTCGGCAGACCCGCGACGTCGACGTTGTTCTTGACCGCCACGGTCAGCCCGGCCAGCGGGAGGTCGCCGCCGGCGGCGACGGCCGCGTCGACGGCTTCGGCGTCGGCGACCGATTCGGCGAACGGACGCAGGAAGATCCACACCTCGGGACGCGCGGCGGCGTCGATGGTGGCGTAGGCGGCACGGACCCGCTCGACCGCCGTCATGCGGGGATCTCCGCGACGCCACGCCCGGCGTCGAGCACGACCAGCGGTGTGCCGGGGTCCACCTGATTGCCCGCCTCGACCAGCACGTGGGTCACCACACCGTCGGCCGGCGCGGTCACGACGGTCTCCATCTTCATCGCCTCCAGCGCCAGCAACGCCTGACCGGACGACACCCGTTCGCCCACAGCCACATCGACTCTCCACACGTTCGAGGAGAACGGTGCGTCGACGCGCTGGGCGCCGTCGTCGATGACCAGATCGGCGGTGGCGGCGGCGGTACGGGACTGCGCCCGTTCGACGCGGTCGAACTCGCCCGCCGCGGCCCATGCGGCGCGCTCGGCGGAGAACGCGGCGCTCTGACGGGCCCGGAACTCGGTGATGGAGTCGGCGTTGCGGGACAGGAACCGTTCGTGGTCGGCCAGCGAGAAGGTGCCCTCGGTGATCTCGACCGTGCCGCGGCCGGCGGCCATGTCGGCGCGCAGGTCGAGCAGCTCCTCGGCCGACACCGGATACCAGGAGATGCGGTCGAAGAACCTCAGCAGCCAGGGGCTGCCGGCCTCGAACGGCGCGGTGTGGCGGTAGGTGCTCCACACCTGCGTCGTGCGGCCCACGAACTGGTAACCGCCGGGACCCTCCATACCGTAGATGCACAGGTACGCACCGCCGATCCCGACGGAGTTCTCGGCGGTCCACGTTCGGGCGGGGTTGTACTTCGTGGTGACCAGCCGGTGCCGCGGATCGAGCGGCGTCGCCACGGGCGCACCGAGATACACGTCGCCGAGGCCGAGGGTGAGGTATTCGGCGGCGAACACGATGTCGGCGACCTCGGCCGCAGAGGCCAGTCCGTTGACGCGGCGGATGAACTCGATGTTCGACGGGCACCACGGGGCGTCGTCCCGCACGCCCGACATGTACCGGGCGATGGCCTCCCGGGTCGCCGGGTCGTCCCAGCTCAGCGGCAGCCGCACCGCACGGCTCGGCACCACGAGCTCCGACGTGGCGGGCAGGTCGTCCTCGAGTTCGGTCAGCAACCCGAGCAGCCGGTCGATCGGCAGCCGCTGCGGATCGACGTGGACCTGCAACGACCGGATCCCCGGCGTCAGGTCGACGATCCCGTCCACCCGAGCCTCGGACAACCGCGTGTGCAGCGCGTGCACCCGCGCGCGCAGCGCGAGGTCGAGCACCATGTCGCCGTACTCGATCAGCACGTTGTCGTCGCCGCTGCGGCGATACGTCACGCCGGGCAGTCCCTCGCGCCGGCCCAGGACGCCGTCGTCACCGTCACCGCCGGTGGTGAGGACCGCCGGTGTGGCGGCCCCGCGGGTGGCGCCGATGTCGCCGCGCGCGGGTGCGCCGGCGGCGCGGACCGGGACGAACCGCACGGTGTCGCCGGGACGCAGCTGCCCGAGCTTCCACCGGTCGGCGGCCACCACCGTCACCGGGCACACGAAACCACCGAGACTGGGGCCGTCGGGGCCGAGCAGGATCGGGGTGTCGCCGGTGAAGTCCAGTGCGCCGACCGAATACGGGGTGTCGTGGATGTTCGACGGGTGCAACCCGGCCTCGCCGCCGTCGGGTCGCGCCCAACGCGGTGTGGGTCCTTCGAGGCGCACACCGGTGCGCGCGGAGTTGAAGTGCACGCGGTATTCCGCGCTGACGAGCGTGTCGATGTCGGCGCGGGTGAAGAAGTCGGGGGCGCCGTGCGGGCCCTCGGTGACGGCCAACTCCCACTGGGAGACCAGGGCGGGGCGTGTCGCCGGCTCGACCGGGGCTCGGCCGCTCGGCATCTCGGCCGACGCGCCGGCCCGCAGCACGTCGCCGACCACCAGCCGTCTGCCGCCGTGGCCGCCGAACCGTCCGAGCGTGAAGGTCGAGGCGCTGCCGAGGTAGTGGGGAACGTCCAGGCCTCCGGCCACCAGTACGTAGGTGCGCAGGCCGACCGTCTCCGCCGCGCCGATGTCGAGCACTCCCCCGGCCGGGACGTCGACCGGTTCCCACATCGGCACGCGCCGTCCGCCGACGGTGACCGTGCATTCGGCGCCGGTCACGCACACCGTGGTGGGATGGCTGACGCGCAGGGCAGGCCCGGATGCGGTGCACTCCAGACCCGCTGCGCCGTCGGGGTTTCCGAGCGCGCGGTTACCCAACCGGAAGGACAGGTCGTCCATCGGGCCGCTCGGTGGAACGCCGATGTGCCACAGGCCGATCCGTCCGGGCAGATCCTGCACGGTGGTCAGCAGTCCGGGCCGTTCGACGGTGATGCGGGGACGCGGGTCGGCGACGTCGGCCAGCGTCGCGGTGCTGTGCCCGGCGGCGCGGACGTCACCGTGGACGACCGCGGCCCGCAGTGTGCCGATGTTGGTCTCGATGCCCTGCAGCACCGTATCGTCCAGTGCGTCGCCCAACCGCGCGAACGCCTCGTCCCGTCCGGAGCCGGTGGCGATCACCTTGGCCAGCAGCGGATCGTAGAACGACGACACCTCGGTGCCGTCCTCCACCCAGGTGTCCACCCTGACGTCGTCGGAGAAGCTCACGGCGGTGAGGGTTCCGGTGCTCGGTCGATGGTCGCGCGACGGATCCTCGGCGTACACCCGGGCCTCGACCGCATGGCCGCGCACCGGCACGGCACCGCTGTCGAGGTAGGGGCCCAGCACGTCGGATTCGCCGCGGGCGAGACGGAACATCCACGCGGGCAAGTCGATTCCGGTGACGCACTCGGTCACCGGGTGCTCGACCTGTAGCCGGGCGTTGACCTCCAGGAAGGACGCCTGCTGCCGGACGGGGTCGTAGACGAATTCGACGGTGCCTGCCGAACGGTAGGCCACCGACTCCGCCAGCGCGCGTGACGACTCGTGCAGCAGCGTGCGCACCGAGTCGGGCAGCGCCGGAGCCGGGGCCTCCTCGAGCACCTTCTGGTTGCGCCGCTGCAGCGAGCAGTCCCGGTCGCCGAGCGACACGACGCCGCCGCGTCCGTCCCCGAAGATCTGCACCTCGACGTGGCGGGCGCTGTCGACGAACCGCTCGACGAACAACCCCGCCGTGCCGAAGCTGCGTTCGGCCAGCCGCGCCACCCGCTCGAAGGCCGCGCGGAGTTCGACGGGGTTGCGGCACACCTGCATCCCGATGCCGCCGCCCCCTCCGGTCGCCTTCAGCATGACCGGATACCCGATGGACTCAGCGGCGTCGAGCGCGGCGGTGGCGTCGGCGAGCAGGTCCGAGCCCGGAAAGACCGGGACTCCGGCGGCCCGCGCCGCGGCGCGGGCGGTGTGTTTGGTGCCGAACACCCGCAACTGCTCGGGGGTCGGCCCCACGAATGCGAACCCTGCGGCCTCCACGGCCGCGGCGAACTCGGCGTCCTCGGAGAGGAACCCGTATCCGGGGTGGATCATGTCCGCACCGCTGGCGTGTGCGGCGCCGAGGATGGCGTCGACCCGCAGATAGCTCTCCCCCGGCGCGGACGGTCCGAGCCGCACGGCGTGATCGGCCATCCGCACGTGCGGGGCCCCGCGATCGGCGTCGGAGAACACCGCCACGGTGCGCAGTCCGAGCCGGCGCGCGGACCGTACGAGGCGTACGGCGATCTCGCCGCGGTTGGCGATCAGGGCGGTGTTCACGGGCGCGTCACGATCATCCGGACGGGTGTGGGGTCGAAGGCGTTGCAGGGGTTGTTGATCTGCGGGCAGTTCGAGATGAGCACCAGGGTGTCGATGTCGGCGCGCAGGGCAACCCGCTTACCGGGCCCGGACAGCCCGTCGACGATGCCGAGCGCACCGTCGGGGTCGACCGGGACGTTCATGAACCAGTTGATGTTGCCGGACAGGTCGCGCGCGGACAGGCCGTAGCGGGCGCCTTCGATGAGAAAGTTCTCCATACAGCCGTGCTGGGCGCGGGTGTGCTGCCCGTAGCGCAGCGTGTTCGACTCCTTCGAGCACGCGCCGCCGAGGGTGTCGTGGACTCCCACCTCGTCGGCGACGACGGTCATCAGCGCCGCCCCGGTGTCGGCGCGCAGCACCGATCCGGTGGTCAACGCGATCTTGCCCTGTCGCGCAATGGTTTCCGGGGCCGAGTACCGGACCGTGGTGTCGGCGGCCGAGTAGAGAAGGCAGTCGACGGCCTGATTGCCGTCGAGGTCGACGATGGTGAGCACGTCGCCCGCGGCCACCACCGCCGACCACGGCGCCCTGGCGGCGACGGCCTCGTCGAGGATGACGCAGCCGGGCACGAGGGCGTCGGCGACGGTGTCGGAGGTGGGGGTCACAGTGCTCCTCGGGCGGCGAGATCGGCGTCGGTGTTGGCGATGGCCTGACGGTGCTCGGGGCCGAGCGCCCCGATGAGCTCGCCGGCGGCCAGCGACTCGAGTTCGGTTGCGGCGGGCCAGGCGTGCAGACGCACTGTCGTGCAGGTGAACTGTGGGCGGGGGTCGAGGGGGTGGGCGGTGTTGGCGAGCGAGACGATGGTGTCGACGTGCAGCAGCAGGTCGACCGTCGTGGCGGGTCCCGCCGAACCGTGCCATCGCAGGACTCCGTCGGCGTCGGCCCGCACACCTTGGAAGAACGACACCGAGGGCACCAGATCACGGTGTCCCAGGCCGTTTTTCAGGGCGGCGAGCAGCAGCAGTTCGCGGCCCGCCGGTGTCGCGGAGTGCGGTGCGCCCGATCCGTACCTGGCGTCGTTGCCGTCACGCGTCGTCGTCCCCGCCAGTGCATCGTGGTGTCCGGAGGTGTCGGCCACGACCGTCGCCAGGACCCGGCCGAATCCACTGAGCAACGGATGCCCCGTCCCGAGGTAGGCCTGCCACGGCACCTTGACGGTGTCGGCGACGTTGAGCCGTTCGTGTGGCGCGTCGGCACGGTGCAGGAGCAGATGCGCGCAGGCGTCGCCGTCGACGTCGGTCAGGCGGATGCGGGTGCCGCGGGCCAGCACCGCGGCGGTGTAGCCGCCCGGCGCCACCGACTCCGACCACACCAGGCGCTCGGTCGGGACACCGTCGGGTGCGCACGGACTGCTCGACGCGGGGATGTGGCGCATGTGGTCGGCCGTGCGTCCGTGTTGGGCGCGGGCATGCGCGCGGGCCCCCGCGGTGGTGGCGGTCGACGACGGGGCCTCGGCGCCGTCGGGCGGGTGGAGATCGCTGGTCACCGGTGCTCCCGTGGGCTCGCGGAGCCGACGTCGACGGCGGCATTTCTGTCACCTGACAGTTTTCGTGGCAGCGGGCCGGCGGTGGTTGCCGCGAGGTAACTGATCTTTCCCGCGGCGTTAAGAAAGCGGTGCCGGTGTGTCTGTCATGTGACAGGTTTTCCGGTCACCGGGCACGGTCGACTACCCTTCGGCCGGTGTTCCACGTGCTGACCCTGACCTATCTGAAACCGCTCGACGTCATCGACGAGTCGCGGCCCGCCCATCTCGAGTGGCTGGCCGGCGAGGTCGAGGCGGGGCGGATCCTGCTGGCCGGCCGGGTCGAGGCCCAGACCGGTGCCGTGCTCGTCACCGGCGATATGAGCGCCGAGCAGGCCGACGCGATCGTGGCCGCGGACCCGTACTCGACGGCCGGGGTGGTGTCGTATACGCGCACGTCGTTCAACGGGGCCTTCCGGGCGCCGGGCCTTTAGGATCGGTTTCACGTCCCGATCGGGAATCGATCGGTTCCCGCGACCCGTTGGTCTGACGGGGGTGCCGCATCGTCGCGGCCCGAAATGCGAATTCCGAACAAGAGGACCGATGGCCACCACTGTTTCCGCGTACGCCGCCACGTCGGCGACCGAACCGTTGACCGAGACCACGATCACCCGCCGCGACGTCGGCCCGCACGATGTGGCGTTCGACATCCACTTCAGCGGCATCTGCCATTCCGACATCCACACCGTCAGGGGTGAATGGGGCCGGTCGACCTATCCGATCGTGCCCGGACACGAGATCGCCGGCGTGGTGACCGCCGTCGGCGCCGAGGTCACCGGGTTCAAGGTCGGCGACCGGGTGGGCGTCGGGTGTTTCGTCGACTCGTGCCGAGAATGCGACAACTGTCGCGCCGGCATCGAGCAGTACTGCACCGGCTCCGGCATGGTCGGCACCTACAACGCCGTCGGCCGCGACGGTGAGCGCACGCAGGGCGGGTACAGCGGCGCGATCGTCGTCGACGAGAACTACGTGCTGCGCATCCCCGACGCCCTGCCCCTCGAGGCCGCCGCACCGCTGCTGTGCGCGGGCATCACCACCTACTCGCCGCTGCGGCACTGGAACGCCGGCCCGGGCAGCCGGGTCGCGGTGATCGGCCTCGGCGGGCTGGGCCACCTGGCGGTCAAGATCGCCAAGGCGATGGGCGCCGAGGTGACCGTCCTCAGCCAGTCACTGAAGAAGATGGAGGACGGTCTGCGGTTGGGCGCCGACGCGTATTACGCCACCTCCGACCGGGAGACCTTCGGCGAGTTGAAGGGCTCCTTCGACCTGATCCTCAACACCGTCTCGGCCAACATCGACCTCGGCGCCGTGCTGAGCCTGCTGCGCGTGGACGGCACGCTGGTCGAACTGGGGATGCCCGAGCATCCGATGTCGGTGGCCGCGGGCGCGCTGATCGGCGGCCGCCGCAGTATTTCCGGCTCGCTGATCGGTGGTATCGCCGAGACCCAGGAGATGCTCGAGTTCTGCGCCGAGCACGGGGTGCGTCCGGAGATCGAGCTGATCGAACCGGCCTACATCAACGAGGCCTACGAGCGGGTGATCGCCAGCGATGTGCGCTACCGGTTCGTCATCGACACGTCGGCACTGCGGAGCTGACCGCCGACGACAGCGGCCGGATTGCGGTGATCCCGCAATCCGGCCGCTGTCGTTTCGGGCTCAGACGCCCAGTGTGCGCTGGATGTCGCCCTTCATCGCGTTGAGCTGCGAACCCCAGTAGCCCCACCCGTGCGTGCCGTTGGGCGGGAAGTTGAAGGTCGCGTTGCTGCCTCCGGCACCCCGGTACGCCTGCTGGAAGGCCTGGTTGCTGTCCTGGGTGATGTTCTCGAGCAGCTGGCCGGGGATGTCGCCGCCGCCGCCGAGGTCACCGGGCCTGCCGTTGCCGGTGTACACCCACAGGCGGGTGCCGTTGGCCGCCAGCCGGCCTGCCTGGAGCGTCGGGTCGTTGCGCTGCCACGCCGGGCCGCCGCCGGGGCCCCACATCGCGGTGGCGTCGAACCCGCCCGAGTCGCGCATGGCGAACCCGACCAGCGTCGGCCAGATGCCCTGCGACAGGTTGAGGAATCCCGAGAGCGAGCCCGCGTAGCTGAACTGCCCGGGGTAGTAGGCGGCCAGGATCAACGCCGAGCTGCCCGACATGGACAGTCCGACGACGGCGTTGCCGCTGGGCGAGATGCCCTTGTTGGCCGCCAGGTACGCCGGCAGCTCGGAGGTCAGGAACGTCTCCCACTGGTAGTTGTACGTGGTTCCGTTGCCGACGGCCGGACCCTGCCAGTTGGTGTAGAAGCTGGACATGCCGCCGACCGGCATGACGACCGACAGTCCGGATTCGAAGTAGTTCTCGAATGCCGCGGTCTCGATGTCCCAGCCGCTGTTGTCGTCGCGTGCGCGCAACCCGTCGAGCAGGTAGACGGCCTTGCTACCGCCGCCTTGGAACTTGACGGGGATGTCGCGGCCCATGGCCGCGGACGGCACCATGAGCGTCTCGACCGGCAGTCCCGGACGCGAGTACGCACCGGCCGTCGCCGTACCACCGGCGACGGCGATCAGGCCCGGCAGCAGGAGGGCTGCCAGGGCGCCGGCCATCAGCCTGCGCCGGAAACTCTGTAGGAATCTCATCTCGTGTTCGCCATCCTCTTGAGGCTCGCCGGTGCGGCGGGCGTTCCGTGGAAAGGTGAGCGGACAGTGCCCCTGCTCGGCACGCCGCGTTCGCAAGCGGTTCATCGCTGAACCGATGCCGCACCTCATACGTCGCCCGGAGATGCCCCGGCGTTACGTCAACGAAACACGCCGGCGTCCCCGGAGTTTCCGTCGGTTCACCTCCGCATGACGCTGCTCCGTACGACAGCGAACGCCGCTCGGTGCTCGAGCGTGCAGATCATCAAAGCCCTCCGAGGCGGCGCGCAGGCGTCCTACACTCGGGGCGCGACCAGGAAGGAGACGAAAATGCCTGGTAAGGCAAGGCTTTCCTTGATCACACTGATCCTCGCCGTGACGTTGTCGGCGGTGGGCTGTGGTGGTTCGACCACGACGGAAGACACCGGATCAGCGAGTCCAGCAACCAGCTCGGCGCAGGCGGGCCCGCTCGGCGAGAAGGTGTCGGCCAACACCGCATCGGTGGAGGACATCACGGCCGGACTGGAGGCTGCCGGTGTCCCCAATGCGCAGCGGTGGGCGGACGAGGTCGTCGAGTATCGCCCCTACCCGCCGGATGATCCGGATCTGCGGAAACTGCGGGACAACCTCGCCAAATACAACCCCGGTGAAGACACCGTCGACAAGATCGTCTCGGCTCTGACGCCGTGACGGTCACGCGGACGAG
Source organism: Mycobacterium sp. IS-1742 (assembly GCF_001500125.1). Taxonomy (GTDB): domain Bacteria; phylum Actinomycetota; class Actinomycetes; order Mycobacteriales; family Mycobacteriaceae; genus Mycobacterium. The sequence goes on from NZ_LQIV01000042.1 coordinate 33,717, forward strand.
GCCGTCCGCCCCGGGGACGACGGTCGTGCGGCGGGCGCTGCTGGGGCTGACGCTGGCCGGTATCCTCGCGACCGCATTCGAACTGGCCTCGGAACGTCACTGGAACGGCTTGGAACAGTTCATCCCCTGGTTCGCCCTGACCGTGCTCACGGTCGCGCTCGTTCTCGCGTGTCTGCGCAGCGGGCCCGCGCACCTGCTGGCGCGGGCGCTGGCGGTCCTGGTGGTCTGCGCGTCGATCTACGGCGTCGTCGACCACGTGGCGGTCAACCACAATTCCGGACCCCTCGATCAGCGGTATGCGGAGACCTGGGAGGCGATGCCGGTGACCGAGCAGTGGTGGCTGGCGATCACCAAGGCCGTCGGGCCTGCGCCGACCCTCGCGCCCGGGATCCTGGCGCAGACCGCCCTGCTGCTCCTCCTCGCGAGCCTGCTGCGGGTGCGCCGGCCCGAGGACTCCGAGGCAGGTCGCGTCACCGCCGACCGCTGATGAAGGCACTGCGCGGGACGACGTCGGCGACGTCGTCGTCGGCCTTCCGGCCGTATCCGCCCATGGCGTCGCGGACGTCGACGACGTCGACGGTCCATCCGCGTCCCGCCAGCCAGTCCGCGACGTCGGCGCGCTCATCGACGACCCAGAGGGCCGAGGCATCGGGGAACTCGCCGCCGCTTCTGGCCGCCGCCGCCCGCCCCTGGTCGAAGCGATCCTTGATCAAGGCCAGATTCGTCGGCTCGAAGAACTCGGGGGTGAGCACGTCGACGGCGATCCGACTGCCCGGCGCACTCAGGCCATCGAGCCGATTCATCAGCTGGTCTTGTTCGGCTCCCGAGAAGTAGACCAGCAGTCCCTCCGCGAGCCACAGGGTCGCTCGACGGGGATCGAAACCGGCCTGACACAACGGGTCACACCATTCGTCGCGTAGGTCGACCGGTACGGGAACATACGGCTCAGCGGGGACGACACCGCGCTCGTCCAGGACTGCGTTCTTGAACGCGAGCACAGCGGGCTGATCGATCTCGAACACCACGCTTCCTGGGGGTCGCGGCAGGCGCCACGCCCGCGCGTCCAGTCCGGCGCCGAGAACGACCACCTGCGGCACTCCCGACTCGCCGGCGGCGAGGACCTGGTCGTCGAACCACCTGGTGCGCGCCGCGATGTAATCCCACAACGCCTCGAGCCTGCGCCAGGCCAGCGGATCGTCGTCGTGTACCCCGGCGAGCACGGCGCCGAACTGTGACGCGGCACCTCGTTGCATCGCGGCATCGAGGAACATCTGGGCGTACGGGTCGGCGAACAACGGCTCCGGGAAGCCGGCCTCCCGGGCTCTCGCGACGGCGGTGGCGATCGCGGTGGCACCGACGCTCTCCGACACGTCCCAGTCGTCGTGGCCGGTTCTGGTCATCGATGCCTCCCCCAAAAGCACGCGTCGGTGCCGCCTCCTACGCCATGGTCGCGGGATGCGCCGCTCGAGACATCATCCGAACGGGTGAAGGCACCGCGCGGGCTTCAGCGGACCGGCTGAACCGAATCCAGCGGGGCGTCCTTTGTCTCGCGCATGACCAGGACCGCGATGAACGTGAGCGAACCGGCAATCAGCAGATACACGCCCACCCAGCCGACGCCGTAGGTCGTCGCGAGCCAGGTGGCGATGAACGGGGCCACCGCCGCGCCGAGAATGCTCGACACGTTGTAGGCGATGCCGGATCCCGTGTAGCGGACATTGGTCGGGAACAGCTCGGGCAGCACGGCGCTCATCGGGCCGAAGGTGAAACCCATCAACGTCATGCCGATGATCAGGAACACCACCATCGTCGCCGGTGAGGTGTCCGCGGAGCCGAGCAGCGGAGCGAACAGCAGACCGTAGGCCATGATGCCCGCGGTGACCGCGAGCAGCGTGCGGCGTCGCCCGAACCGGTCGGCGCACAGGCCCGACAGCGGGAGGACCGCCGCGAAGAACAGCACCGCGATCAGCTGCATCTCGAGGAAGTCGACGTACGGGAAGCCGCGGCCGGTGCCCTCGGGCGGCTTCTTGCCGGTGCCGAAGCTCAGCGCCCACGTCGTGACGATGTAGAACAGCGTGTAGGTCGCGAGCATCACGAAGGTGCCGATGATCAGCTGCCGCCAGCTCGTTCGGAACACCTTGGCCAGTGGCGCCTTGACCTTCTCGCCGCGGGCGACCGCGCGGGTGAAGACCGGGGTCTCCATGATGCGCAGGCGCACGTACAGCCCGAGCGCGACCATGACGGCGCTCAGCAGGAACGGCACGCGCCAGCCCCACGTGAGGAACGCGCCGTCCATGTCCGGGCTCACATTGCTGTGCCCGAGCAGGAGGATCAACCCGAGGAACACCCCGTTGGCCAGCAGGAAGCCCAGCGGGGCGCCGAGTTGGGGCCACATCGCGGCCCAGCCGCGCTTGCCGGGTTTGGCGGTTTCGGTGGCCAGCAGGGCCGCACCGCTCCATTCCCCGCCGAGGGCCAGGCCCTGGGAGAAACGCATGATCGCCAGCAGCGCCGGGGCGATGACTCCCACCTGCGAGTAGGTCGGCAGCAGGCCGATCGCGAACGTGGCGATGCCCATCACCAGCAGCGAGGCGACCAGCGTGGTCTTGCGGCCCGCGCGGTCGCCGAAATGGCCGAACAGCACGGACCCGAGCGGGCGCGCGACGAAGGCGAGACCGAACGTGGCCAGCGACGCCAGCAGCGCAGTCGTCGAGTCGCTCTTCGGGAAGAACAGGTGCGGGAAGACCGACACGGCCGCGGTCGCATAGATGTAGAAGTCGTAGAACTCGATGGTCGTCCCGACCATCGAGGCGATCACGATGCGCCGGCGGGGTACACCGCCCACCAGCTCGCCGGCCGCGCGGTCCGTGTCGACGGCGTCGCTCGTCATGCCACACCCCTCCCCTGCCACCGGGTGTGGCACCGGCACATCATGCCAGCGGGTGCGCCGGAGGTTATCCCTCGCCGCCGAGTTCGGTGTCGTCCCGGTCGTTCTCGGCGGTGTCCTGGGCCATCGCCGACCCGTCGAGCCACTTCTGGACATCGCCGCCGAGACGGTCCGCGGACAGCTGGGCGAAGTCGAGCGCCTGCACCGCCGTTGCCGCCAAGACCTTCATGGCGCGTCCGCTGTGGTGTATCTGCGCCATCAGCTCGATGAGTGCGTCATTGCCGTCGGCGTTCAACACCGACAGATACCGACGGGCATCGGCTCCGCACTGGGCGGGTGGATGCTGGGCAGTTTCGGTGTCGGCGGCCATTTCGGTCTGATCGCGGTCCCGCTCGCGATCGCCGCGCTGGCCACGCTGGCGCTGCGTCCGCGGCGGCGCCGGGTATCGGCCGGGGCGTGGCCGTCGGTATCGCGGCCGACGCCGCGTGCGAGAAGATCGCCGGCACCCGAGCCCAGGCCCGCGCGTTCGTGTGCGGTCTCGAAACATACTACGGCGCAACAGATTTGATGGACGTCGCGATCGCCCAGTTCGGACGCGTCGACGTGCTGGTGAACAACGTCGGCGGCACGATCTGGCGCAAGCCGTTCGAGCACTACGACGAGAAGCAGATCCTGGCGGACCTGCACCGGTCGCTGCTGCCGACGCTGTGGTGCTCACGGGCGGTGCTGCCGCACATGATCGACCGCGGAGCCGGCGTGATCGTCAACGTCTCGTCGAACGCGACGCGGAGCATCAACCGGTATCCCGCCTGACCCCGAACCGCTCAGCGCCGACGAACAGCGCTGGCACGAGGAGACGGTGGTGCAGAGCACCGAGAGCACCTTCCTCATGCGCTACAGCACGGTCGAGGAGCAGGTGCGCCCGATCCTGTTCATGACCTCCGACGACGCGAGCTACCTCACCGGCACGGTGCTGGAGGTCAGCGGGCGACCGTGGCTGAGCAGGGCCTAGAAGTCCCAGTCCTCGTCCTCGGTGACCACGGCTTTGCCGATCACATAGCTGGACCCCGAGCCGGAGAAGAAGTCGTGGTTCTCGTCGGCGTTGGGGCTCAGCGCGGACAGGATCGCCGGGTTGACGTCCGTCTCGTCCTTCGGGAACAGCGCCTCGTAGCCGAGGTTCATCAGCGCCTTGTTGGCGTTGTAGCGCAGGAACTTCTTGACGTCCTCGCTGAGGCCGACACCGTCGTAAAGGTCCTGGGTGTACTCGACCTCGTTGTCGTAGAGCTCGAAGAGCAACTCGTAGGTGTAGTCCTTGAGCTCCTGCTTGCGGGCCTCGGTCTCCAGGGCCAGGCCGCGCTGGAACTTGTAGCCGATGTAGTACCCGTGCACGGCCTCGTCGCGGATGATCAACCGGATCATGTCGGCGGTGTTGGTGAGCTTGGCCCGGCTAGACCAGTACATCGGCAGGTAGAAGCCGGAGTAGAACAGGAAGCTCTCCAGCAGCGTGGAGGCGACCTTGCGCTTGAGCGGGTCGTCACCCTTGTAGAAGTCCATGACGATCTGCGCCTTGCGCTGCAGGTTCGGGTTCTCCTCCGACCAGCGGAACGCCTCGTCGATCTCGGCGGTCGAGCACAGCGTGGAGAAGATGTTGCTGTAGCTCTTGGCGTGCACCGACTCCATGAACGCGATGTTGGTGTACACCGCCTCCTCGTGCGGGGTGAGCGCGTCGGGGATGAGGCTGACCGCGCCGACGGTGCCCTGGATGGTGTCGAGCAGGGTCAGGCCGGTGAACACCCGCATCGTGAGCTGCTTCTCGTGGTCGTTCAGGGTGCCCCAGGACGGGATGTCGTTGGACACCGGCACCTTTTCCGGCAGCCAGAAGTTGCCGGTGAGCCGCTCCCACACCTCGGCGTCCTTGTCGTCCTGCAGGCGGTTCCAGTTGATCGCCGAGACGCGGTCAATCAGCTTCATGCCATCACTCACCAGAACCCCACTTCACCAGGTGTTTTCGCCAGTTCGCCGCAGGCCCCGCGGCTACTGCCGACACTACTCGTAGTAGCCGACACCACGAGCGAACCCCACATATTGGGTTCGTGGCGTGTCGCGCGCTCAGGCGACGTGTTCCTGTCGGCGCACACCCTCGTGCAGGGGGAGGTCCGGGTCGATGGCAATGCCGAGCAGTTCACACGTCCCGTTGATCGACCCGATCATGATCGTCGTGAGGTGGGCGACGAACTCTTCCGAAGGCATTCGCCGGGGACTGTCCTGTTCGACCCCCAGCCACCAGTCGGTGGCCGAGGCGATCGACCCGAATGCGGCGTAGGCGGCGAGTTCGAGCGCGGCGGCGTCCAGCTCGATCTCCCGCAACTCGTTGTCGAACAGTTCGGCCATCGCGAGCGTGATCTCGCGGCTCTCGTTGAGCGCGCGCATGGTCGATTCGCTCTGCTCGGCGAAGCGGCCCTGGATCAGGAACCGGATGACGTTGGGATGCTCGTCGACCAGCCGCACGTACTGTTCGACGCTGCGCCGGATGACCTCCCGCCCGGAGTCCACGGACAGGTCGATCGACGGGAAGATGGCCGCCCACAACATGTCCCGCAGCCGCTGACCGATGGCCTGGAAGAGGTCCGACTTGTCGGTGAAGTGGCGGTAGATCTTGGGCTTGGCGGTGCCGGCCTCTTCGGCGATCTCCCGCAGGCTGACCTCGGGACCCTGCCGGTCGATGGCCCGGAACGCGGCGTCGACGATCTCCGAGCGCACCTTCTTGCGGTGCTCGCGCCAGCGTTCGCTGCGCGCGTCCACTTTGCCGCCCGGTTCACCCCCGGTGCGTGCTCTCGAAGCTCGTCGCACGCGCTCACTGTACTCGCTTCGGTGCCGCTGACCTGCTCAGAACCCCCTCGCGGCGAGGTCGCAGGCAAGCCGGTGGGGCGCTCGCCCGCGCAGCCGCCACGACGTACCTTGGGTACTATCTGTCGCGACAGCCCGACAGACGAGACGAGATTCATGACACAGCGATACGACCTGGTCATCGCAGGTGGCGGCCCTTCGGGCTCGGCCGCGGCGTGGCAGGCCGCGCAGACCGGCGCCAAGGTGGTCGTCCTGGACAAGGCCGTGTTCCCGCGCGCCAAGCCGTGCGGGGATGGCCTGACCGCACGTGCCGTGAGCTACCTGCAGAAGATGGGCCTGGCCGACGAGGTCGCCACGTTCCACCGGGTCGACCGCGTGACGGTCTTCAGCCCCAGCCAGTGGGAGCTGTCGTTCCCCAAGCGGCCCGGCATGCCCGACCACGGCCACACCGTCAGCCGCGAGCACCTCGACACGCTGCTGCTTAAGCACGCCGAGTCCGCGGGCGCAGAGGTGCGCCAGGGCGCCGAGGTCACCGGCCCCGAGGTCGACGCCAACGGCCGGGTGATCGGTGTGACGCTCAAGGGCGGCGAGAAGGTCTACGGCGATGCGGTGATCGCCGCCGACGGCGCCTACTCCCCCATCAAGCGCGCCCTGAAGATCGACTCGCAGTACAACGGCTACTCGGCGATCGCGATCCGGTCGGAGATGCACGCCAACCGGCCGGACTCCGACAGCCTCGACATCTACCTCAAGCTCGCGTTCCAGGGCGATCAGCTGCCCGGTTACGGCTGGGTGTTCCCGATGGGCGACGGCATCTTCAACATCGGCCTCGGCTACGTCAACAGCTACAAGAACTGGCAGTCGATCAACGCCACCCAGTTCCTCGGCGAGTTCCTGCGGACGCTGCCGCGCGAGTGGGACCTGCCGCCGATCGAGGAACTGAAGAAGAACAAAAGTGTGCGGGCGTGGCGGTTGCCCATGGGCTTCACGGCCTGGCCACCGTGGCGTCCGGGCGTGCTGTTCACCGGCGACTCGCTCGGCGCGGGCAAACCGGCCTCGGGCGCGGGGATCTCCAAGGCGCTCGAGTCCGGGTTGGCCGCCGGTGAGTGTGCGATCGCCGCGCTGACCAACGGCGGGCCGGATGACTTCACGAACTACGCGCAGCGGATGGAAGCCGCCTGGGGTCGGGAGTACAAGCGGGGCCGCTACTTCCACAAGCTGGCCGGCATCCCCGCCATCGCGAACAACGGCATCAAGCTGATCGACAACGCGTTCTTCCGGGACCGGATGCTCAAGGCGCTGTACAAGAAGGAGCAGGGCCCGCAGCACAAGTACTGAGATTTCCGCCCCGCCGAGTCGTCGGCGCGCGCCGGGTGCCGACCTTCGGGTCTGCACCCGGCGTTTCTTTTCCGCCGACGCCCCGACTGTGCGGTTTCGGCCGCGGCGCGCCGGTGGCCGTATGGGTTCGCACACTGGACGCGCCATAGCCTGAGACCATGTTGCCGATGGCGCCAGGCCTGTCCGACGAGGAGGTCTCGCACGTCGAGTCGACGTTCGGGTTCGCCTTCGCCGACGATCACCGGGACTTCCTCGCGGCGGGGTTGCCCATCGGCGAGGGCTGGCCCGATTGGCGCGCCGAGGGACACCGGACCCTAGAGCGGCAACTGCAGCTTCCGGTCGACGGCGTCCTGTTCGCGGTGGAGTGGAAACAGTTCTGGGACGACGGGTGGGGCGAGCGCCCGGCCCGGATGAAACACGCATTGCGCAGCGCCGCATACCAGTTGGCGCGCGTTCCCCGACTGGTCCCAGTGCACTCGAACTGTTATCTGCCCGCCGGACCCGGTTCGCGCGGGCATCCCGTGTTGTCGATCTATCAGGCCGACATCCGGGTCGCCGCCGCCAACCTACTCGACTACGTCACGAGGCTCGCCGCGCCGGGTGGGTGTGCGACGACGCCCGCCGCCCAGCCGACGGTCGCGTTCTGGTCCGATCACGTGCGCTGAGGCGTCAGCGGCGGCCGCGTCCGGGCCGGCCCGGTTTGCGGGCGACCTTTCCCGCTGCGGCGCGGGCAGCCTGCTTGGCGAGGGTCTTCTCGCGTGCGGTGCGCTTCGGTGCCGGCTCGGCCTGACCGCGCGACGATCCGGGTTTGCGGCCCCGCACGATGCCGATGAACTCCTCGAGTAGCTCTGACTGCGGCCCCTCCGGAAAAGCCAGCGCCACCGGGCAGGTGGGCGCATCGGTGATCGGGCGGTAGGTGAGGTCCTTGCGGTGGTGGAGCCGCGCCAAGGACTGAGGCACGATGAGCACACCGACCCCTGCGGCGACGAGTTCCACTGCCGCCTCGGTGTTTTCGGGCCGGTGGTCGACACGAGTACCGGGGACGTCCGGCCAGTCGACGACGTCGTCGAGAGGCAGCAGCGTCGGCTCGCCGTCGAGGTCCGCGGCGGTGATGTCGTCGGCCGCCGTGAGGAGGTGATCGGTCGGCACCACGGCCACCGTCGTCTCCTCGTAGAGGGGAATCAGCGCCAGGCCAGACGTGTCGGCCGGAAGCCGCAGCACCGCCACGTCGACGGTGCCGGCCCGTACTTCGGCGGCCGCATCCGCCGCGGCGACGGCGCGCACGTGCAGGGGAACGTCGGGGTGGCGCTCCGCCCATTTCCGTGCCCACTTCGCGGGCGTCCCGCCGGGGATGTACCCGAGGGTGAGCGAGGGGGTCACTGCCTCAGGCTACCGATACGCTGATGCCATGAGCAGGCCGAACGCGCAGTCCATGAAGCCCGCAACGGCGGCGAAGAAACTCGACGTGTACTTGCCCGCGACACCGGCCGAGTTCCAGGAGAACCCGATCACCCGCTCCGAACTGGCGGCCCTGCAGGCGGATCCGCCGCAGTGGCTCAAGGATCTCCGCAAGGACGGACCGCACCCGAAGAACCTCGTGGCCGCCAAGCTCGGCGTCTCGATCGCCGCGCTCGCGCGCAACGGGGTCGACAACGCGCTGACCACCGAGCAGATCGATCGACTGCTCGAGGAGAAGCCGGAGTGGCTGGTCGCCGAACGAGAGAGCTACCAGGAGGTGCTGCGCGAGCAGCGACGTCTCAAGGCGCTGCGTGCGGAACAGGCTCGCGAAAAGTGACCTGTTGGTTCGCCTCGGTGCACAGCCCGTCACTCGCGGCACGTCACAACATGCAGCTGACGCAGCCCTCGACTTCGGTTCCCTCCAGGGCCATCTGGCGCAACCGGATGTAGTACAGGGTCTTGATGCCCTTGCGCCAGGCGTAGATCTGCGCCTTGTTGACGTCGCGCGTGGTCGCGGTGTCCTTGAAGAACAGCGTCAGACTCAGCCCTTGGTCGACGTGCTGGGTCGCCGCCGCATAGGTGTCGATGATCTTCTCGTACCCGATCTCGTACGCGTCCTGGTAATACTCCAGGTTGTCGTTGGTCAGGTACGGCGCTGGATAGTAGACGCGGCCGATCTTGCCTTCCTTGCGGATCTCGATCTTGCTGGCCACCGGGTGGATCGAGCTGGTCGAGTGGTTGATGTAGGAGATCGACCCCGTCGGCGGGACGGCCTGCAGGTTCTGGTTGTAGATGCCGTGCGCCTGCACCGACTCCTTCAACCGCTTCCAGTCGTCCTGGTTCGGGATTCGGATACCCGCGTCGGCGAACAGCCGGCGGACCCGTTCGGTCTTGGGCTCCCACGGCTGCTCGGTGTACTTGTCGAAGAACTCACCCGAGGCGTACTTCGAGCGCTCGAACCCCTTGAAGTGCGTACCGCGTTCGATCGCGATGCGATTCGACGCCCGCAGCGCGTGGTAGAGCACCGTGTAGAAGTAGATGTTGGTGAAGTCCACACCCTCGTCGGATCCGTAGAAGATCCGCTCGCGGGCCAGGTACCCGTGCAGGTTCATCTGCCCGAGGCCGATCGCGTGGGAGTCGTTGTTGCCCTGCTCGATCGACGGCACGGACGTGATGTGCGTCTGGTCGCTCACCGCGGTCAGCGCGCGGATGGCGACCTCGATGGTCTGCGCGAAGTCCGGCGAGTCCATCGCCTTCGCAATGTTCAGCGAGCCGAGGTTGCACGAGATGTCCTTGCCGACCTTGGCGTAGGACAGGTCGTCGTTGAACTCCGACGGCGTCGAGACCTGGAGGATCTCCGAGCACAGGTTCGAGTGCGTGATCTTGCCGTCGATCGGGTTCGACCGGTTCACCGTGTCCTCGTACATGATGTACGGGTAGCCCGACTCGAACTGCAGCTCCGCGAGGGTCTGGAAGAACTCGCGCGCCTTGATCTTCGTCTTGCGGATCCGGCTGTCGTCGACCATCTCGTAGTACTTCTCGGTCACCGAGATGTCGGCGAACGGCAGGCCGTATACGCGCTCGACGTCGTACGGCGAGAACAAGTACATGTCCTCGTTCTTCTTCGCCAGCTCGAACGTGATGTCCGGGATCACCACACCCAGCGACAGCGTCTTGATGCGGATCTTCTCATCGGCGTTCTCGCGCTTGGTGTCGAGGAACCGGTAGATGTCCGGGTGATGGGCGTGCAGGTACACCGCGCCGGCACCCTGCCGCGCGCCCAGCTGGTTGGCGTAGGAGAACGAATCCTCGAGCAGCTTCATGATCGGGATGACACCCGAGGACTGGTTCTCGATGTTCTTGATGGGGGCGCCGTGTTCGCGGATGTTGCTCAGCAGCAGCGCAACTCCGCCACCGCGCTTGGACAGCTGCAACGCCGAGTTGATGGAGCGGCCGATCGACTCCATGTTGTCCTCGATGCGCAGCAGGAAGCAGCTGACCGGCTCACCGCGCTGCTTCTTGCCCGAGTTGAGGAACGTCGGCGTGGCCGGCTGGAACCGGCCGTCGATGATCTCGTCGACGAGCTTCTCGGCCAGCGTGGTGTCACCCGCGGCGAGTGTCAGCGCCACCATCACGACGCGGTCCTCGAAGCGCTCGAGATAGCGCTTCCCGTCGAACGTCTTGAGCGTGTAGGAGGTGTAGTACTTGAACGCCCCGAGGAAGGTCGGGAAGCGGAACTTCTTGGCGTAGGCGCGATCCAGCAGCGTCTTGACGAAGTTGCGGGAGTACTGGTCGAGCACCTCGCGCTCGTAGTATTCCTTCTCGATCAGGTAGTCGAGCTTTTCGTCCTGGCTGTGGAAGAACACCGTGTTCTGGTTGACGTGCTGCAGGAAGTACTCCCGCGCCGCGAGCACGTCCTTGTCGAACTGAATCCTGCCGTCCTTGTCGTACAGGTTCAGCATCGCGTTCAACGCGTGGTAGTCGGTCTCCCCGGGGAGCGCGTGCGCGCCGGTGGTTACAGGCTCTGCAGCTGTGACGGTTGGTGGCACGTCTGTTCCTTCCAGAAATTCTCGAGACCGGCTTGCACGGCGAGGACGTCGTCGGTCGTCCCCATCAGTTCGAAGCGATACAGGTACGGCACGCCGCACTTGCGGGACACCACGTCTCCCGCGTAGCCGAACTCGGCGCCGAAGTTGGTGTTGCCCGCGGCGATGACGCCGCGGATCAACGACCGGTTGTGTTCGTTGTTGAGGAATGCGATGACCTGTTTGGGGACGTAACCCCCGGCGTCGGGATCGGGTCCGTTCGCGTGGCCGCCGCCGTAGGTGGGCAGCACCAGCACGTACGGTTCGTCGACCTCGATGCGGCCGTGCAGGGGGATCCTGGTCGCGGGCAACCCCAGCTTCTCGATGAAGCGGTGGGTGTTCTCCGAGACGCTGGAGAAATACACCAGGTTGCCCATCACAGTCCTTCCCGCCGGATCCGCAGAACCCGCGTACCCGTCAGGCGGTCGCCGTCACCGCTCCGGAGAGCGCCTTGATCCGGTCGGGACGGAAGCCCGACCAGTGGTTGTTGCCGGCCACCACCACGGGAGCCTGCAGGTAACCCAGCGCCATGACGTAGTCGCGCGCCTCGCTGTCGAGCGAGATGTCCACGACCTCGTAGGCGATGCCCTGCTTGTCCAGCGCCTTGTAGGTGGCGTTGCACTGCACGCATGCGGGCTTGGTGTACACGGTGACGGTCATCTGCGGTACTGCTCCTTACGCGAACGGCGATGGTGAGATCGAATCGGGCTGGCAACTGCATCGGTATTTCGTGCCGCTACGGTGTTCAGCGGTCCGCAGGCTCCGGAAATTCCTGGTCGGCTGCCTGCGTCCCCGGCGGACCGGATGGCCGACTGCACTGGATCCTGCGCTCCGGCCGGCCCCCGAACCCTGGTGGCCTGTCGGTAGGCAAGACACTACACCTAGTGGCCGACATCGCGGACAGATACAAGATGTTCTGAACAACATTCATGGAATTCCCAGGTCGTAAGCTCCGGCAGACCCGCCCGCCCGGCGTGTCGCCACGCCGAACGCGACGTCTGTCGCTATATATGAGTAGGTCTACCACCGGGCACCGACAGTCATCCCGGGGCCGATGGCACCCGCCTGCGCCAGCAAACGCACCCAGGGTGTCGAGAAAGCCGGCTGCTGTGGAGCCCTTCGGTTTCCTCGCGACCGCTCAGGCCGGGAGATCGGGGCGACGGTGACGACCGCCGGACCGCCGTTCAGTCCTCCCGGCGGTCCTGCAATATCGCTTCGACGTTGCGTTCGGCGAGCGCCGTGATCGAGACGAACGGATTGCAACCGAGGTGGCCGGGGATCAGCGAGGCATCGTTCACGAACAGATTCGGGTAGCCCTTGACTCGCCCGAAATTGTCTGTTGCCGCTCCGCGTATCACCCCACCCAGCGGATGAACCGTATTCGGCGCGAACACCTGTCCCGAGAAGATGTCATCGCGATAGTCGACCTCGTTGCGACCTGTGATTCTGTCGAACACCGCAGCGGCTCGCGCCTGCAAGTGTTCGGTATGCGCCTCCGGCCAGTCGATACTGATCGAGTCGGCTCCCTTGTCGTACCCGATGTCGGCCCGGTCACCGGTCGCGACCATCGCGTAATAGCCGAGTGCATGAGTCTCGACGGGCAGTGGGATCGAGAAGATGCTCGCGTACACCGGGTTGTCCGGGTCGGCCCGGCCGTCGAGGTTGATCATGCCCATGAGCGATTGCTGCGTCCCCGCCGGATCGCTTTCCTTGAGCATGTGGGACACCATCACATCCCCGTTGTTGCCGTATCCGCGCCCGATCTCCTCACTCAGATCGGGCAGCGCCCCACTGTCGCGCGCTCGGAGGAGTATGTGGTTGGTCCCGAGCACCCCGGCAGCGAGGAAGAGCTGATCACAGCCCAGTTCCTCCCGCCCCAACTCGTTGCCCCAACGGTCGATTTCTCGGACAGTGACCACGTATCCGCGGTCCTCTCTGCGCACACTGATCACCTCGGTCAGGGGCCGCAGTGACACGTTGCCTGTCGCGAGCGCCGCGGCGATGTAGGTCTGGTCGACACTTCCCATTCGGCCGTGGTTGTTGCCGAACTGCTGCTCGAAGTCGAACGCCGACCTCGGAACTGCACCCGCTTCCTCGCCCTTCATGTAGTCGAACGAGTAGGAGCTGCCGTTGTAGTCGACCGGGTAACCGGCGTTGGCGGCGTACTGGCGGCCCACTCTCGCATATTGGAACCATGGTGTCCGTTCGAACCACGCCATGTCGCGATAGTTGATCCGCAATCCCGCGAGAGCACGCTCGACATACGTGCCGAGGAACTCCGAACTGCCGATGTCGGGAAAAGTGCTGTGCACCTGCGCCGGCGTCGGTACCGCCGCGATGCCTGCGTTGACCATGGACCCGCCACCCACTGCGACACCGCGGAAAACGCTGTGGGCACCGTGAACGACCTTCTCGCAGATCCCCGCCTGCACCGGCTGTGGTGAGGGATTGTTGCGGGCGACATCTTCGACCGACAACCCCTGGTAGGACGAGACGAGACTCGGCGGAACCTCCGAGAACCATGCGGCTCGACTGTCCGCGGGAAGCATCTTCGAGAACCGCCTGCCGTCCTCGTCCGGCACGTTCCAATGCCTGCCCTTCTCCAATACGAGCGTTCGCACCCCTGCTTCGCCCAGTCGCAGTGCCGACACCCCTCCGCCGTACCCGCTGCCGACGACGATCGCGGTCCAGTGCGCTCGGCGCGGTTGCAAGTCCCACAATGATGCGCCAGCGACCACTCCAGCAACTCCGAGGGCTGATCCAAGCAACTGCCGACGAGATAACGAGACCATTCGAGACCTTCCGAAAATTACGTGAGAATCCGACAGCTTCGACGGTCAGCGTGAGCCATTCGCCAACGGCGACCCGTCAATAGTAATGACCGCCAACGGTTGCCCGGCACAATCCGAGACACCCGGAGTCGAATTAATTGCGTTTGGAAAAGTCATTCGAGTCTCGGCACCCGCATCGGTGCGCCCCGAACCGTGGCCGATGCCGTCCCTCCGGTCTGTCCATCTGGGCTTTTTCCGGAAATCCTCGTTTAGTGGACCGCGCCAGATTGGTCTCGGATCACTTCAATCCTTTCCGAAAGGACGTTGCTGGTCTCTATCGGATAATGAATTCGCTCGGGTGTTGAAGAAAGCGGTTGAATTTCCTACGATTCCGCTACGCGAGCTCGTCGCAAGGGGGGGAAATGAGACTCGGCGACAGACGACGTCAATCGAGAGGTATGCCGGACGCACGACTGACGGTTTGCGGCCTCTCCTGGCGCGACCCCAAGCGCCACTTGTGGCTACTCGGGACGGTTGTGCCCGCATTGGTCGCGGAATCCTGGCTGCTCGTTCTGCTGACTGGAATCGAAGCGTTCTGGTGGTGGGGGCCGTTGTTCCCCTTCGGAGTCGTTCCCCTCGTCGATCGAGTAGTCGGCATGGACGCGGACAACCCGCCCGACAGCGCCCTGCATCGACTGCAAGAAGACAAGTTCTACCGATGGATCACCTACCTGTACGTACCGAACCAGTACGTCTCGGTAGTCCTCGCATGCTGGCTGTGGAGCGGCGGCGGTTGGGTCACGATGACATTCGTCGACCGATGGGGGCTGATGCTCACCCTGGGCATTGTGGGTGGCATTGCCATCAGCACCGCCCATGAACTCGGGCACAGGCGGGAAACTGTCGAGAAGCGGCTGAGCAGGTGGGCGTTGGCGCAATCCTGCTACGGGCACTTCTACGTCGAACACAACCGTGGCCACCACGCACGGGTGGCCACACCAGAGGACCCAGCCAGCTCACGTCTGGGCGAGAGTCTCTATCGCTTCATCCCCCGCTCGGTGACGGGGGGTCTGATATCCGCTTGGCGCATCGAATGCACACGCCTGGCGAGAATCAGCAGGAGTCCGTGGAGTCTTCGCAACGACGTATTGAGCGCGTGGCTCCTCAGCGCCATCTTCTTCGCCGTGATGGTGGTGTGGTTCGGTCTTGTCGTGCTGCCCTGGCTCATCGGCCAGGCGGTTGTCGCAGTGTGTCTCCTCGAAGCCGTCAACTACCTCGAGCACTACGGTCTGCGGCGTCGGAAACTCGCCGACGGGCGCTATGAGCGTGTGCAGCACTCACACAGCTGGAACAGCAACACGGTGATCGCCAACGTCTTCCTCTTCCACCTTCAGCGGCACTCGGATCACCATGCGCACCCCCAACGTCGCTATCAGACGTTGCGCCACTCTGACAGCGCACCGCAACTGCCATTCGGTTACGCGACGATGCTGCTGATCGCTGCGGTGCCGCCGTGGTGGCGGCGCGTGATGGACCGACGGGTCCTCGAGCACTACTCCGGTGACGTCTCGATGGCGGCGGTATGCCCTCGCCACATCGGTCGTTATGCAGGGCAGCGTGCCACCTGACGCGTCAGCCGACGGCGGCGACCAGTTTCCCCACGATGTCGCCCAGCGCCGCGACGACATCGGCGTTCTCGCGGGGGTGCGCGCCGTCGAGCGACGACGCCGGTACCGACAGCCCGAGATCCTCGATCACCCGCACACCCGAGATGCCGAAGGATTTGCGCGTCTCGTCGTGCGCCCACTTCCCGCCGTAGCGGCCGAGCGCGGCGCCCACCACCGCCAGCGGCTTGTCCTTGAGCGCGCCGTCGCCCCAGGGCCGCGACAACCAGTCGATCGCGTTCTTGAGCACTGCCGGGATGCTCCCGTTGTACTCGGGCGTGATCACCAGCGCCGCGTCGGCGCCGGCGGCCGCGGCGCGCAGCGCCCGCACCGGCTCGGGCACCGGGTCGGCGTCGAGGTCCTCGTTGTAGAAGGGCACCTCGGCGAGCCCGTCGAAGACATGCAGGGTGACGCCGTCCGGAGCGGAGTCGACCGCCACCTCGGCGAGCTGACGGTTGATCGACGCCTTCCGCAGGCTGCCGACGAGGACCAGGACATTCACATCCGACATGACAGTTCCTTTCGCGTATCGCTGACCTTCCCTCAGGCCAACCGGACTACGGTCCGATTCATTCCGGCGGGCTAGAGTCGACAGCGTGAGCGCCCCCGACCGCATGGCCCCGCTCCCGCTGACCGACGCGCCACAGGAGCGTGGGGACGCCGCGCGCAACCGCCTGCTGTTGCTCGAGGCGGCACGCCGGCTGATCGCCGAACGGGGCGCCGGCGCGGTCAGCACCGATGACATCGCCGCGGCCGCGGGCGTCGGCAAGGGCACGCTGTTCCGCCGCTTCGGCAGCCGGGCGGGTCTGATGATGGTCCTGCTGGACGAGGACGAGAAAGCGCTGCAGCAGGCCTTCCTGTTCGGGCCGCCGCCGCTCGGGCCGGGCGCTCCGCCGCTGGACCGGTTACTGGCGTACGGCCGCGCCCGGCACACATTCGTCCACGACCACCACGCCCTGCTCTCCGATGCCGGCCGTGATCCCCAGACCCGGTTCAACGGACCGTTCCGGTTGCACCACGCCCACGTGCGGATGCTGCTGCAGTCGGCGGGCACCACCGGCGACCTCGACGCGCAGACCTCCGCACTCGCCGGCCTTCTGGAGGCCGACTACATCGAGCACCGCCTCGCCGACGGCGCCACGCTCGACGAGGTCGCCGACGCGTGGGAGGACGTCGCCGTCAAGCTGTGCGGGCGGTGAGGCGTGCGGCGCTGGATCCTGCACGTCGACCTCGACCAGTTCCTCGCCTCGGTCGAGTTGCGCAGGCACCCCGAACTGGAGGGGCTGCCCGTCATCGTCGGCGGCAGCGGTGACCCGACCGAACCGCGCAAGGTGGTCACCTGCGCGTCGTACCGGGCGCGCGAGTTCGGCGTCCACGCCGGGATGCCGCTGCGCGCGGCGGCGCGGCGATGTCCCGACGCGACGTTCCTCCCGTCGGACACCGCGGCCTACGACGAGGCGTCCGAACAGGTGATGGGGCTGTTGCGGGATCTGGGCCACCCGGTCGAGTTGTGGGGCTGGGACGAGGCCTACATCGGTGCCGACCTGGACGACACGGCCGATCCCGTTGCTGTCGCCGAGCGCATCCGCGAGGTGGTCGCAGGCACCGGCCTGTCGTGCTCGGTCGGCATCAGCGACAACAAACAGCGTGCGAAGGTCGCCACCGGGTTCGGGAAACCGGCCGGGGTCTTCATGCTCACCGACGCCAACTGGATGTCCGTGATGGGCGACCGCCCGGTCGACGCGCTGTGGGGGGTCGGGCCGAAGACGGCAAAGAAGCTCGCCGCCATGGGCATCGCCACCGTGGCCGACCTCGCCGCCACCGACGCCGCGGCGCTCACTTCGGCGTTCGGACCGACGACCGGGTTGTGGATCCTGTTGCTGGCCAAGGGCGGCGGCGACGACGAGGTGAGTGCGCAGCCATGGGTGCCGCGCTCACGCAGCCATGTGATCACGTTCCCACGAGATCTCACCGACCGCGCCGAGATGGACGCCGAGGTGACGCGCCTGGCCGAGCGGACGCTGACCGAGGTCGTCGAGGCGGGCCGCGTAGTCACCCGCGTGGCGGTGACCGTACGCACCAGCAGCTTCTACACCCGCACGAAGATCCGTAAGCTGCCCGTCGCGGGCACCGATTCCGACGTCGTCACCGCCACCGCGCTCGACGTGCTCGCCCAGTTCGACCTCGACCGGCCGATCCGACTGTTGGGCGTCCGCCTCGAACTGGCGATGCCGGTCGTCGGAGCCCACCCCTAGCGTGGAGCCCATGCTCCAGACTGTGGCGATCCGCGGCTACCGCTCACTGCGCGACGTGGTGCTGCCGCTGCGCCGACTGACCGTGGTGACCGGAGCCAACGGGAGCGGCAAATCGTCGCTGTACCGCGCACTGGGCCTGCTGGCCGACTGCGGTCGCGGTGAGGTGATCGGATCGCTGGCGCGCGAGGGCGGGCTGGAGTCGGTGCTGTGGGCCGGCCCCGAACAGGTCGCGGGCGCCCGGCGCACCGGGACCACGGAAGGCACCGTGCGGACCCGCCCCGTTTCGCTCGAACTCGGTTATGCCGCAGACGATGTCGGCTACCTCGTCGACCTCGGGCTGCCCCAGCACGCCGGCCCGGGATCCCTGTTCGCGCGCGACCCGGAGATCAAACGCGAAGCGGTGTTCGCCGGTCCGGTACTGCGCAACGCGTCCACACTGGTGCGGCGCGGCGGACAGTATGCCGAGGCCGGCGCCGAATCGGGACGCGGCTTCGACGAACTGACGCGGTCGCTGCCGTCGTACCGCAGCGTGCTGGCCGAATACACCGGTGCCCTCCCCGAACTGACGGCCGTGTACGACCGGTTGCGCAACTGGCGGTTCTACGACGGGTTCCGGGTGGACGCGGCGGCGCCCGCGCGCCGTCCACAGGTGGGCACCCGGACACCGGTGTTGTCGGCGGACGGCAGCGATCTGGCGGCCGCCGTGCAGACCATCATCGAGACGGGTTTCGACGACCTCGCCCGCGCGGTCGCCGACGCGTTCGACGGTGCGACAGTCGACATCGCCGTCCACGACGGGCTCTTCGACCTGCGGTTGCGCCAGCGCGGCATGCTGCGTCCCCTCCGATGCGCCGAATTGTCCGACGGCACACTGCGTTTCCTGCTGTGGGCGGCGGCGCTGCTCAGCCCGGACCCGCCGACGCTGATGGTGCTCAACGAACCGGAGACCTCGCTGCACCCGGACCTCGTCGGCCCGTTGGCCGCGCTGGTGACCGCGGCCGCCGCGCGGACACAGGTCGTCGTCGTCACACACTCCCCCGCGATGATCGACCTGCTGGGCGCCGTACCCCTGGACCAGGACGGCGACGCCGTCCGGCTCGAACTGTACAAGGAATTCGGCGAGACCCGGGTCGACGGCCAGGGACTGTTGAGCACCCCGCCGTGGGACTGGGGTAAGCGCTGAAACCTACCGGCTGGGTCGCAGGGCGCGGGAGAACAACACGTTGACCTGCCGCATGGCCACGCTGTAGGGCCACCACATCGTGCGCTTGAACAGGTACAGCGCCCGAATGTCGGGTGACGTGTAGATCAGGTACCGGTTGCGGCGCACCCCGGTCAGGATGCGCTCGGCGACCTTCTCGGGGGACACGGCGTGGCCGGCGAACCGGTCCGTCCACTTCTTCACGTTCGGATCCTCGCGGTCCACGCCGGCGATCTGAACCGTCTGCACCAGTGGGGTTTTCACCGCGCCGGGCACCACCACCGACACCCCGATCCGATGGCGCGCGAGGTCGAAGCGCAGCACTTCGGACAGTCCGCGCAGGCCGTACTTGCTCGCACTGTAGGCGGCGTGCCAGGGCAGCGCGACGAGGCCGGCCGCCGAGGAGACGTTGACCAGGTGACCGCCCCTGCGCGCCTCGATCATCGGCGGGACGAAGGTCTCGATGACGTGGATCGGCCCCATCAGGTTGACGTCGATCATCGACTTCCAGTGCTGATGGGTGAGACGGTCGACGGTGCCCCATGCCGAGATGCCGGCGATGTTCATCACGACGTCCATCGCGGGGTGGCTGCGGTGGATGTCGGCGGCGAACCGCACGACGGCGTCGTGGTCGGAGATGTCGAGCGCCCGGTGCATCGCGACCTCGCCTCCGAGCGCCCGCGCATCGGCCACGGTGGTTTCCAGCCCGTCGGCGTCACGGTCGGTGAGGAAGAGTTCGGCGCCGTCGCGGGCCAACCGCAGGGCGGTCGCGCGACCGATGCCGCTGGCCGCACCGGTGACGAGACAACGCTTACCGGTGAATCCGCTGCCCTGCGTCATGGCGGTGACCCTACCCGCCGGGCCCGGCCGCTCAGCCGTCGCGCAGGTCGGATCCGCCCCACAAGCCGTACAGCCACAGGCGTTCGACGACCTCCACCGCACGCGCCGGGTCCGCGTCGCGACCGATGAAGCCGCTGTCGTGGGAGAGGGTCAGCGCCGTCGTCGCGATCAACGTCCGGACCAGCGCGGGCAGGTCCTCGGAGATCGGCCGGGCGCCGTCGTCCTGGCGCACCAGCCCGACGACCTTGTCGATGACGGTGTCCTCGAAGTCGTTCATGATCTCGCGGATCTGCGCGTCGGTGTTCCGCGCCAGCGTGGTGGCCCTCATGATCGGGTTGTTGCTGGCGAACACCGCGGCCGCGTAACCGACCATCCGGCGCGCGAACGTGGCAGGCGACTCTTCGGCCTCGCGGGGTGCGAAGTCGTGGGTGAGCTTGTCGAGTTCGGCCATCGCCTCGGCGACGATCACCGCGAGAACGGCGTATTTCGAGTCGAAGTAGAAATAGAACCCCGACCGCGCCACACCGGCCCGTTCGCTGATGGTGCTGACGGACAGCTCGGCGAACGGCTGCTCCTCGAGCAGCGCCCGGACCGCGGCCACGATCGCGTCGCGTTGCCGGTCGCCGCGGCTGCGGCGGATCTCGGGCGTGGCGGATTCGGCGGTCATGGCATTCAACCTTGGCACCGCGGCCCGCCAGAACAAAACTTGACATGCGTCAAGACGGCCCGTCAGGATGTGGAGGCGGTGACGTCCACCACAGCGTTGTGATGACCAGGAGCGTTCAGATGGCGACCATCAGCACCCCGGAGTACCTGCTCGACCAGGCCAGGCGCCGGTTCACCCCGACGCTGAACACCATCCCCGGCATGGGCATCGTCGAGAAGCGCCTGCGCGACAAACTGCAGAACCAGGAGTGGAAGCAGTTCGTGCTGGCCGAACCGCCTGCAGGCAGCGGACTCAAGCCGGTGATGGGCGATTCCGGGCTGCCGGTGCTCGGCCACATGATCGAGACCTTCCGCGGCGGCCCCGACTACCTGCTGCAGGTGTACAAGACCTACGGCCCGCTGCACTACGCCTACTCCCCCGCGCTGCCGGCGGTGGTCGCGCTCGGCCCCGACGCCACCCAGGCGGTGTTCTCCAACAAGAACAAGGACTACTCACAGAAGGGCTGGCATCCGGTCATCGGGCCGTTCTTCAATCGCGGCCTGATGCTGCTCGATTTCGACGAGCACATGTACCACCGCCGCATCATGCAGGAGGCGTTCACCCGCACCCGGCTGACCGGGTACGTCGAGCACATCGACCGGGTCGCCTCGCAGGTCATTGCGAACGACTGGGTCGAGAACGATCCGCGCTTCCTGTTCTATCCGGCGGTCAAGGAACTGACCCTCGACATCGCGTCGGTGGTGTTCATGGGCCACGAACCGGGCACCGACAAGGAACTGGTCACCAAGGTCAACGACGCGTTCACGATGACGACCCGCGCCGGCGGGGCGATCATCCGCACGGGACTGCCGCCGTTCAAGTGGTGGCGGGGTCTGCAGGCCCGCAAGGTGCTCGACACCTACTTCGAGCAGCGGGTCAAGGAGAAGCGCGGCTCCGACGGCACCGACATGCTGACGGTCCTGTGCCACACCGCCGACGAGGACGGCAACACGTTCTCCGATCAGGACATCGTCAACCACATGATCTTCCTGATGATGGCGGCGCACGACACCTCGACCTCGACGCTCACGACGATGGCCTACCACCTGTCGCGCAACCCGGAGTGGCAGGAACGCTGCCGCGAGGAGTCCGACCGCCTCGGTGACGGTCCCCTCGACATCGAGGCCCTGGAGAAGCTCGAGACCCTCGACCTGGTGATCAACGAGTCGCTGCGGCTGGTGACGCCGCTGCCGTTCAACGTGCGCCAGGCCGTCCGCGACACCGAACTGCTGGGCCACTTCATTCCGGCCGGCACCGATGTGGTGCTCTGGCCCTCGGTGAACCATCACCTTCCCGAACTGTGGACCGACCCCGAGAAGTTCGATCCGGCCCGCTTCGCCGAGCCACGCAACGAGCACAAACAGCACCGGTACGCGTTCGCGCCGTTCGGCGGCGGGGCGCACAAGTGCATCGGCATGGTGTTCGGTCAGCTGGAGATCAAGACGGTGATGCACCGGTTGCTGCGCCGCTACCGGCTGGAGCCGCCGCGCCCCGGCTACGTCTCGAAGCTGGACTACGCGGGCATGCCGGTGCCGATGGACGGTATGCCGATCGTGCTGCGCCCCCTGCGCTGACGGGTCCCCGAGCGGGGGTCAGGCGGCGAGCAGCCGGTTGGCACAGGCGATGACAGCGCGCAACGCGGACTGAGTGGCGTCCTGCGACCATCCCAGCGCCCATTCGGTGCGCGTACCGTCGGAGCCGCGGATGAAGGTCGCGGTGTGTGACCCGGCGGGGACCTGGTGGAAGTCCACGGTCTCGACGGCGATGCCCTCGTCGTGCAGCATCGCGGTCAGCGCCGCGATCGGACCGCACGCCGCGGCCGTCGCGGTGCTGATCCGGTCGCCGAGCGCCAGCGTCGCCTGGTAGTTGCGGGCCTGCGGGCCCAGCCGGCCCGCCGGGCGTTCGGTGTCGGTACAGGTCCACTGACCGAGCCGCAGCGGACCGGTCGTCGGGGCGTATTCGTCGAGGAACGCTTCCCAGGTCATCTCGTCGGCCTCCTCACGCAGTCCACGTGGCAGCGGAGCAGCAACGACGGACGCGAATGTGGGCGTCAGGGCGGGTGATGGCGATGTGCTGGTCATGTGCCGGTCTTCTCGTGATGGAGGTGACCGACGGTGTAGCAACGACCCACAGCGAGGGGTCGGTCCGGATCAGACCCCGCTGCGGGTTGCTACTACGAGTCGCCTTGGCACGTGGGCGATGCTAGACCTCCGCGCGGTCGCGGTGCAAACACTTTCTCGCCGCACTTCCGCCGCGAGAGGCCGACGGCGCCCGGCACTAAGGTCTGCGCAATGGGTTGGCCCGAATTCGCTCTGTTGCTGGCCGCAGGCATCCTGGGCGGCCTCACCGGCAGCATCGCCGGGTTGGCGTCGGTGGCCACCTATCCCGCCCTGTTGCTCGCCGGTCTGCCACCGGTGGCGGCCAACGTGACGAACACGGTGTCGCTGGTGTTCAACGGCATCGGTTCGGTACTGGGTTCACAGCCAGAGTTGCGGGGGCAGAGCGGGTGGCTCATGCGCATCGTGCCCGCCGCGGCCCTCGGCGGTGTGGCGGGCGCGGCGCTGCTCCTGTCCACCCCGGCCGAGGGATTCGAGAAGGTGGTGCCGATCCTGCTGGGCGGTTCGGCGATCGTGATCCTGCTCCCCCGCCGCTCCACTCCGGCACATCCCGAGCGCCGCCCGCACGCCGGGCTCGGCGAGTCCGCCGCGATCTTCGCCATCTGCGTCTATGGCGGCTACTTCGGTGCGGCGGCCGGAGTGCTGCTGCTGGCGCTGCTGCTCACTACGGGCAGCGATACGCTCGCCCACGCGAACGCGGGGAAGAACGTCGTGCTCGGAGTCGCCAACACGACCGCGGCGGTGGTCTTCGCGGTGTTCGCGCCGGTGCACTGGGTGGCGGTCCTCCCGCTGGGCGCGGGCTGTCTGCTGGGCTCTCGGCTGGGCCCGGTCGTGGTGCGCCACGCTCCGGCCGGCCCCATGCGGCTCCTGATCGGACTGGCGGGCGTCGCGCTGGCGGTCAAGCTCGGCGTCGACGCCTACTGACCGGCTCACATGAACGGGTCGTCGCCCTTGGCGACGCGCATCCCGAGATCGATCAGGTTCGTCGCCGAAGTGTGCAACCGCTCCCCGGCCTCCCGCGTCGCCCGGCCGGCCAGGAACCTCGACCACGTCCCCTCGATGACGACGGCGAGTTTGAAGCACGCCATCGCCAGATACCAGGGCAGCGCGTCGGTCCGCCTGCCGCCCGCCGAGAGGTAGGCGTCCAACAGGTCACTGCGGCTCGCCAGCCCGCCGAGGGCGGCGAGTTCCGATCCGGCGTTGATCGGATTCGGTTCGTGCGGCCAGCAGATCAGCATCCAGCCGAGGTCGAGCAGCGGGTCACCGACGGTGCACATCTCCCAGTCGATGAACGCCGCCAGCTCGGGCGTCTCCCGGCGCAGCAACACGTTGTTGAGGTGGGCGTCGCCGTGCATGATGCCCGGTGGACCGTCGGCGGGCCGGTTCGTCTCCAGCCACTCGGCCAGGTCCCCCACGGCGGGCAGGGCATCCGGGGAGTACCGCTCGTGGCGATAGCTCTCGAGCAGGCGCAGGAACTGCGGGACCTGGCGCGCCAGAAAGGAACCGGGCCGTTTGATGGCGGCCAGTTCGCTGCCCTCCCAGGGCACGTTGCCCAGCCGGGCCAGGCTGGCGGCGTAGGACAACCCCACCCGGTGGCGCATGTCGGGGTCGTGCCGGTAGGCCTCGGCCACCTCGTTGCCCGGATTGAACCCGTCGACCTCCTCCATGAGGTAGAACACGACGCCGAGGACGTCGAGGTCCTCGCATCCGGCGATGAAACCCGGGTGCGGGACCGGGCTTCCGGCCAGCGTGCGCAGCACGGCGATCTCGCGCTGCATCGTCTTGTCGCTCGTCGGGCGCGGATGGACCGGTGGACGGCGCAGCACCATCGACCGCCCGTCGAGGCGCAACCGGACCACGACGTTCTGGCTGCCACCGGCCAGCGGTGTCACGTCGGTGACCGTCGAGCCGAGGCCCTCCCTGCGGGCCCACTGCGTCAGGGCGGTCACGTCGGCGTCGGTCAGGGTGGGTAGTTGCTTCGCGGCGTCGGGCATGCCGACATCGTCTCAGGCCTTCCGCGCGGTCAGCAGCAGATACTCCCACTCCATGCGCGACGAGCCGCCCATCAGCTCGTCGCCCAGCCGCGCGATGTCGGCGTCCAGCTGCGCGGCCCGGTCCGCGTCGTCGCCGATGTTGCGGTACGCCGCGATGGTGGGGCCGTAGACGGCCTTGAAGTAGTCCCGGAACTCGGCGCCGTCGGCGAAGTGGGTGACCGGCAGGGTTCGGCGCTGCGCGACGACGTCGGTGACCCGGTCCCCGAAGAGCTCCCGCACGTGCTCCTCGCGACCCCACAGCGGCGGCGGCGACGCACCCGGCGGCGGGGTCGGCATGTAGGGCTTCATGGTGGCGAACAACCGACCGATGTGGCCCTCGGGCGTCCAGTTGATCAGCCCGATCGTCCCGCCCGGCCTGCACACCCGCAGCAACTCGTCGGCGGCGCGTTGGTGGTAGGGCGCGAACATCACCCCGATGCAGGACATGACGACGTCGAAGTCGTTGTCCCCGAACGGAAGAGCATGTGCGTCGGCCTCCTGCCACTCGAGTTCGAGGCCGGCCTGCTCGCCGACCGCGCGGCCGGCCTCGAGCAGTTCGGGGGTCAGGTCGCTGGCCGTCACCGAGGCGCCCTTCTCGGCGGCCGGGATGGCGGCGTTGCCGGTGCCCGCCGCGACGTCGAGGACCCGGTCGCCCGAGCCGATCCCGGCAGCCTCGACGAGGATCGGCCCCAGCGGGGCGACGAGTTCGGCCGCCAGCTTCGGATAGTCGCCGGACGCCCACATGGACCGGTGTTTTGCGGCCAGCTGCCGGTCGTCGACCGTGGCGGTGTCACTGCTCATGGCTGCGTCCTCCTTGTTCGGGTGCACACATCGTCACCCCGCGTTCGCCCCGATTCCAGTTCTGGATCTGTACTGGCGGCGGGTTGTGCGCGACGATGTCTGTGCGGTCGTCGAGGAGGTGGGCCCATGTCGGGTTACGGCCAGTTCTGTCCGGTGGCCAAGGCCATGGAACTGCTCGACGAACGGTGGACGTTGCTCGTCGTGCGCGAATTGCTGCTCGGTAGTACACATTTCAACGATCTGCGGCGGGGTGTCCCGAAGATGTCGCCGGCGCTGCTGTCGAAACGGCTCAAGGCGCTGACCCGCGCCGGGGTCGTCGACCGTACCGAAATCGACGGGCGTACCAGCTATTCGCTCACCCGCTGCGGTCAGGAGTTGGCCGGGGTGGTCGACGCGCTGGGCGCCTGGGGTGCGCGCTGGATCGGGGAACTCGGCGATGAGGATCTCGATCCTCATCTGCTCATGTGGGACATCCGCCGAAGCATCCCCGTGGAGCAATGGCCCACGGCCCGTACAACACTCGCGTTCCGCTTCGACGACGTCGGTGCGCGGACCTCGCGGTGGTGGCTGATGGTCGCCGACGGGCGGGCCGACGTGTGCGACGTCGACCCAGGCTACGAGGTCACGGCCACCGTGCAGACCAGTCTGCGCGCGCTCACCAGGATCTGGCGCGGCGACCGCAGTTGGCAGCACGCACTTCTCGACGGCGACGTCGCGGTGTCCGGCCCGGCCGACGCCCGCCGGGCGGTGCCGTCCTGGGTCGGCCAGGGGTCACTGGCGGCGGTACCCCGGCCCTGACGGGGAGTTCGGTGCAGTTGGTCGCGGCGAGCGCGACCAACCACACCGAAATCGCTTTACTTGGGGGCGAACCGCTGTCCGGCGTCGAGCCGGATGCACTGCCCGTTGAGCATCGCGTTCTCGACGATCGCGACGGCCAGCTTGGCGTACTCCTCCGGACGGCCGAGCCGCTTGGGGAATGCGGCGTCCTTGGTCAGCTGAGCGGCGAACTCGTCCGGGATCCCCTCGGTCAGTCCGGTCGCGAACAGGCTCGGGGCGATGGCGAGCACCCGGATCCCCAGACTGCCCAGGTCACGGGCCATCGTCAGGCACATACCGGCGATGGCGGCCTTGGACGCGGTGTAGGCGACCTGCCCGATCTGCCCCTCGAACGCGGCGATCGACGAGGTGTTGATGATGACCCCGCGCTCGTCGTCCTCGGGTTCGTTCTTGCTCATGTGTTCGGCGGCGAGCCTGCTGATGTTGAACGTGCCGACGGTGTTGAGGTCCTGCACCTGGCGGAAGACGTCGAGATCGTGCGGGCCGTTCTTCGACAGGGTGCGCATGGCCGAACCACCGCCGGCCGTGGTCACGGCGATATGCAGACCATTGAGGGCCTCGACGGCCGAAGCGAGGACCTGCTCGGTGCCCGCGAAGTCCATGACGTCGACGGGATGGAACGTTGCACCGAGTTCATCGGCCACCTCCTGGCCCTTCGACTGCGGCCGGTCCAGCACCGCGACGGTCGCGCCACGCTTGGTGAGCGCCTCGGCGGTGGCGCGGCCGAAGCCGGACGCACCCCCGACGACGATCGCCTTCTTGCCCTCGATCTCCATCTAGCTCCCTTTCCACATTGAGGTCGGACTGTAAAGGAACCTAGCCGACGTCACGGTTCGTTAAGCCCTTCGGGTACGCACACTGACTACCTTGGCGAGCATGGCCGGCCTTCCCCCCACGACGCGCGCCTGGTGCGGGGTCGCCGCCGCGGCCGTCGCGCTGGGTGTCACGGAGTTGACGGCCGCACTGTTCGGTCCGCAGGCCGACGCCCGCACCGCGGTCGGTTCCACGGTCATCGATGTGACACCCGGCCCCGTCAAGGAGTGGGCGATCTCCACGTTCGGTATGGCCGACAAACTGGTGCTGTCGGTTCTCGTGCTGGCGGTGATCGCGCTAGTCGCCGCGGCCGGCGCCGCGCTGCAGACGCGGCGTGTGCCGGTGGGCAGCGCCGTGATCGTCGCCGGCGGCGTGCTCGGGGGCGCGGCGGTGCTGTCCCGGCCCGGCGCCGGCGCGGTGGACCTGATCCCGACGGTGGCCGGGGCGGTGTGCGGGGTGGCGGTCCTGCACCTGCTGCTGTCCGGCCGCGTCACCGATGCCGGCGAGGCCGCCGCCGTCGACCGCGGTCGCCGGCTCTCGCTGATGGCGCTCGGATTCCTCGCCGCCGGCGGTGTCGCGGGTGTCGCCGGCGCCGCCCTCTCCCGGCGCGCCGCCTCGGTCAGCGGCGACCGCGCCGCCTTCTCGCTGCCGCGCGCCGATGTGCCCGCGCCGTCCATCCCGGCGGCCGTGCAGCCTCGCGGTGTGACGCTGCCGCCGTTCGTCACGCCCGCCGCCGACTTCTACCGCATCGACACCGCGCTCAGCGTGCCGCAGCTCAGTCGCGACCAGTGGCGACTGCGCGTGCACGGGATGGTCGACCGCGAGCTCACCTATCGCTTCTCCGACCTCGAGCGGTTCGAGGTGGTGGAGAAGGTCGTGACGTTGACGTGCGTGTCGAACCTGGTGGGCGGCGACCTCGTCTCGACTGCCACCTGGACCGGATACCGTGTGCGGGACCTGTTGGCGGACGCGGGCATTCACGCGGGCGCCGACATGGTCCTGTCGACCTCGACGGACGGTTTCACCGCGGGCACACCGGTGGGGGCGCTCACCGACTCGCGCGACGCGCTGCTGGCGATCGGCATGAACGGCGAACCGCTGCCGACCGAGCACGGGTACCCCGCCCGTCTCGTGGTGCCCGGCCTGTACGGGTACGTGTCGGCCACCAAGTGGGTCGTCGACCTGGAGCTCACCCGCTTCGACCGGGCACAGGCCTACTGGACGAAACTGGGATGGTCGGAGCGTGGGCCCATCAAGACCCAGTCCCGAATCGACGTGCCACGCAGTGGAACCGAGGTCGCGGCCGGCCCGGTGACGTTCGGCGGCGTGGCGTGGGCACAGAACCGCGGGGTGCGCGCCGTCGAGGTCCGCATCGATCCGCCCGGCGGTCAGGGCGAATGGCGGCCGGCCCGGCTCGGCGAGAGCTACTCCAACGAGACGTGGCGGCTGTGGAGCTACCGGTGGGAGGCGAAGGAGCCGGGCCTCCACACCATGCTCGTCCGCGCCACGGACGGCACCGGCGCGGTGCAGACCGAGGATCAGGCCGACCCGGTGCCCGACGGTGCGACGGGCTGGCACACGGTCGCCTTCCGCGTCGCCTGACCGAGGGACAACGCGTGGCAGCGCCCGATGTCGGACCCGCATGCCATCCTCGAGGAGTGTTGCTCGTCGATGTCGCCACCGCCTCGGTCGACGTCGGCGCGATGTCGTCGCGGCTGGCCAAGACCGCCAGGATCGCCGATCTGCTGAGCCGGGCCGGCGCCGAACAGGACGCCCGGCTCATCGCGGTGACGGTGGCGTGGCTGTCCGGTGAGCTGCCCCAGCGCCAGATCGGCGTGGGGTGGGCGGCGTTGCGTTCGCTTCCGGAGCCCGCTGCGGAACCGACGCTGTCCGTGCCGGCGGTCGACCGCGCGTTCACAGAGATCGGCGCCGTCGCGGGAAAGGGTTCGCAGGCCCGCCGCGCCGCCCTGATCGCCGAGTTGTTCGCAGCGGCCACGCCGGTCGAGCAGACCTTCCTTCGCCGCCTGCTCACCGGAGAACTGCGGCAGGGCGCGTTGCTCGGCGTGATGAGCGACGCCGTCTCGAAAGCCGCGGCCATCCCCGCCGCGGAGGTCCGGCGCGCGGCGATGCTCGCCGGAGACCTGCCCGCGGTGGCCGCCGCGGCGCTCACCGGGGGCGATGCGGCACTGGCGGCGTTCACCCTGCGGGTCGGGCGTCCGGTCGGGCCGATGCTCGCGCAGACCGCCACGGGTGTCGCCGACGCGCTGGACCGGCTGGGCGGATCCGCGGTGTTCGAGGCGAAACTCGACGGCGCCCGCGTGCAGATCCACCGCCGCGGGCCGGATGTCTCGGTCTACACCCGCTCCCTCGACGACGTCACCGCCCGCCTGCCGGAGGTCGTCGAGACGGCGCTCGCCCTGCCGGTCACCGATCTGATCGCCGACGCCGAGGCGATCGCACTCCGGCCCGACGGCCGCCCGCACCGGTTCCAGGTGACCGCGTCGCGGTTCGGCCGGGCCGCCTCGCGCGCCACCCAACCGCTGTCGGTGTTCGTCTTCGACCTGCTGCACGTCGACGGCACCGACCTACTCGACCGGCCGACCGTCGAGCGCGTGGGCGTTCTCGACGATCTGGTACCGGCGGCGCACCGCGTGGACCGGCTCATCACCGGCGACGGCGCCGCCGCGCAGCGCTTCCTCGAGGCGACGCTCGCCGCGGGGCACGAGGGGGTGATGGCCAAGGCTCCCGCGGCGCCGTACGAAGCCGGCCGCCGCGGAGCGGGCTGGTTGAAGGTCAAACCCGTCCACACCCTCGATCTGGTGGTCCTCGCCGTGGAATGGGGCAGCGGCAGACGCACCGGCAAGCTGTCCAACATCCACCTCGGCGCCCGCGATCCGGCGACGGGGGGTTTCGTGATGCTGGGCAAGACGTTCAAGGGCATGACCGACGCGGTGCTCGACTGGCAGACCACCCGGTTCCTCGAGTTGGCCGACGGTCCGACGGACGGTTACACCGTTCGCGTGCGCCCCGAACAGGTGGTCGAGATCGCGTTCGACGGAGTCCAGGGTTCGACGCGCTACCCGGGCGGGATGGCGCTGCGGTTCGCCCGCGTCCTGCGCTACCGGGACGACAAATCCCCGGCGGAGGCGGATACCGTCGACACCGTCCGCGCGTTCTACGAGCGCGGCTGAAAGCCGGAATCGACTCACGGCCGATTTCGTCGGTGCGAGGATCGACCACAGGCACCTGACACTGTCGCGCCATCGTAGGGAGGGATCGTGGCCACACCCACCGCCGCACCGTCGGAGCGCTTCGAGGAGACCGTCGGCGACGTCACGTACATCCGCACGGACAGGGACCTGCCGCCGGTGGCGATCATCGACCGGTCCCCGATCACCACCCGACACCGGATCGTGTTTGGGCTCATCGCGCTCGCGGGCGCGATCGCGTGGGCGGTGATCGCGTTCTTCCGCGGCGAGACCGTCAACGCCGTCTGGTTCGTGATCGCCGCCATCTGCACCTACGTGGTGGCGTTCCGCTTCTACGCGCGGCTGATCGAGATGAACATCGTCAAACCCCGCGACGACAACGCCACGCCGGCCGAGCTTTTCGAGAACGCCACCGATTACGTGCCGACCGACCGCCGGGTGCTGTTCGGTCACCACTTCGCCGCCATCGCCGGCGCGGGCCCGCTCGTCGGGCCTGTCCTGGCCATGCAGATGGGCTTCTTGCCGGGCACCATCTGGATCATCATCGGCGCGGTGTTCGCCGGGTGTGTGCAGGACTACCTGGTGCTGTCGATCTCGACGCGGCGCCGGGGCCGCTCGCTGGGCCAGATGGCCCGCGACGAACTGGGAGCCGTCGGCGGAGCGGCCGCGATCGTCGGTGTGCTCGTCATCATGGTGATCCTGCTCGCGGTGCTCGCGCTGGTCGTGGTCCAGGCGCTGGCACAGAGCCCGTGGGGTGTGTTCTCCATCGCCATGACGATCCCGATCGCGTTGTTCATGGGCGTCTACCTGAGGTTCCTGCGGCCCGGCCGGGTGTCCGAGGTGTCGGCCATCGGCGTGGTGCTGCTCCTGCTGGCCGTCGCCTCCGGCCGGTGGGTGGCCGAAACCAGCTGGGGCGCATCCTGGTTCGACCTGTCGCCGGTCGCGCTGAGCTGGGCCGTCATCCTCTACGGGCTGGCCGCGTCGGTGTTGCCGGTCTGGTTGCTGCTCGCCCCGCGCGACTATCTGTCGACGTTCATGAAGGTCGGCACCATCGCGCTGCTCGCGGTCGGCATCCTCATCGCCCGGCCCGTCATGGAGGCGCCCGCGATCTCGAACTTCGCCGCCAGCGGCACCGGTCCGGTCTTCGCCGGATCCCTGTTCCCGTTCCTGTTCATCACGATCGCCTGCGGTGCGCTGTCGGGCTTTCATTCGTTGATCTCCTCGGGCACCACTCCCAAGCTGCTCGAGAAGGAAAGCCAGATGCGGCTGATCGGCTACGGCGGCATGCTGACCGAATCGTTCGTCGCGATCATGGCCCTGATCACCGCCGCGATCCTCAACCAGCACCTGTACTTCACCCTCAACGCACCCGCCGCCCAGACCGGCGGCACGGCCGAGACCGCGGCGGAGTACGTCAACGGCCTCGGACTGTCCGGCGCGCCGATCACTGCGCAGCAGATCGACGAGGCCGCCGCAAGCGTGGGCGAGACCTCGATCGTCTCGCGCACCGGCGGTGCGCCCACGCTGGCGTTCGGCATGTCCGAAGTGCTGAGCAGTGTGTTCGGCGGCAGCGCGTTGAAGGCCTTCTGGTATCACTTCGCGATCATGTTCGAGGCCCTGTTCATCCTCACGACCGTCGACGCAGGCACCCGGGTGGCGCGGTTCATGCTGTCCGACGGCCTGTCGAATCTCGGTGGGCCGCTGCGCAAACTGAAGGATCCGAGCTGGCGCGTCGGCGCCTGGATCTGCAGTGTGATCGTGGTGGCCGCGTGGGGCAGCATCCTGCTGATGGGGGTCACCGATCCGCTCGGTGGCATCAACACGCTGTTCCCGCTGTTCGGTATCGCCAACCAGTTGCTCGCGGCGATCGCGCTCACGGTCGTCACCGTCGTCGTCCTCAAGAAGGGTCACCGCGCGTGGGCGCTGGTGCCGGGCGTCCCGCTGCTGTGGGATCTGGTCATCACGCTGACCGCGTCGTGGCAGAAGATCTTCTCCGGCGATCCCAAGGTCGGCTACTGGACCCAGCACTTCCAGTACAAGTCGGCGCTGGCACAGGGCAAGGAGTCCTTCGGCGCGGCCAAGAACACCGACCAGATGAACGACGTCATCCGCAACACCTTCATCCAGGGCACCCTGTCTATCGTGTTCGCCGTGCTCGTCGTGATCGTCTTCGCCGCAGGCGTCATCATGGCGGTCCGCGCGCTACGGGGCACCGCGCCGCCCACCACCGAGGAGGAGGCGCTGCCGTCGCGGATCTTCGGCCCCTCCGGCCTGCACACCACCGCCAGGGAGAAGGAGGTGCAGAAGCAATGGGACGCGCTGTCGGCATCGCCCGCAAAATCCGTTGGTACATCGCTTCGTTGATGGGCGACAACCATTACCGCCGCTACCTCGAGCACCGGCGGCGCACCCATCCGGGAGAGCCGGTGCTCACCGAGCGCGAGTACTGGCACCTGCGGCATGCCGCCGCCGAAGCCGAACCCGGGGCGCGGTGCTGCTGACTCAGGTCAGGGCGTATCGGATCGGCAGGTGTTTGAGCCCGCCGACGAACGTGGTCGCGACATGTTCGGGGCGGCCGGCGAGTTCGACCGACCGCAGTCTCGGCAGCAACTCGGCGAAGAAGCTGCTGACCTCCATCCGCGCCAGCGCCGCGCCGAGACAGAAGTGCACGCCGTAGCCGAAGGACACGTGCCGGTTGGGGTCGCGTCCGACGTCAAATCGGAACGGCGCGTCGAACACGTCTTCGTCGCGGTTGCCCGAAACGTACGACAGCAGAAGCGATTCACCGGCCCTGATCGGCACGCCGCGCACCTCGGTGTCCTGAGCCGCGGTACGCATGAACGCCTTGACCGGGGTGACCCAGCGGAT
The DNA here is from genome assembly GCF_001500125.1 of Mycobacterium sp. IS-1742. Lineage (GTDB taxonomy): Bacteria > Actinomycetota > Actinomycetes > Mycobacteriales > Mycobacteriaceae > Mycobacterium. The sequence goes on from NZ_LQIV01000042.1 coordinate 66,944, forward strand.
CATCTCCTCGGCGGCGAGTCCCATCAGGCCCGGGTCGGACTGCAACCGGCGCAGTTGCTCCGGGTGCTCGATGAGCGCCAGCATGCCGCCGGAGATGGTGGCGCTGGTGGTGTCGTGGCCTGCGGCCGCCACGATCGCGTAGTAGGACACCGTGTCGATGTCGGACAGCGGTTCGCCACCCAACCGGGCGTTGGCGATCGCGGAGGCGAGGTCGTCGGTGGGGTGCTCCCGTCGGGATGCGGTCAACGCGGTGAAGTACTGGAACATCTCGAGCAAGGCTGCCATCTGGTCCTCGGACGAGTCGCCGCGCTGGAACTCCTCGTCGTCGCTGCCGAACAGTTCCTGGGTGAGCCGCAGCATCAGCGGGAAGTCGGCTTCGGGCACGCCGAGCAGCGACATGATGACGTACAACGGGTAGTTGACCGCGACCTCCTGGACGAAATCGCACTCCGGGCCCGCCGCGAGCATCTTGTCGACGTAGATTCTGGCCAGCTCGTCGACGCGAACCTTCAACGCCCGCATCGCCTTCGGCCGGAACCAGTCGGCGCCGATGGCCCGCAGGTCGCGGTGTTCGGGGTCGTCGAGGTGGATCAGCGTGCGGATCCCCACACCCGCCTGCAGCTCGTCGGCGGCCGCGGTCATCAGCACCGAACGCGGCGAGTTGGTGAACAGGGTGTTCGCCCGCTCGATCGCCATGATGTCGGCGTGTCTGGTGATCGCCCAGAAGGGTCGGTAGCCGTCGACCTCCACCCACGACACCGGCGCGTGCGCCCGCAGGTGGGTCAGGGCCGCATGCAGTGCCGGTTCGTCGGTGTAGGCCTTGGGTGTGGCGAACACCCTGGCGGCCTCGTCGATGATCGGGGCACTCATGCGTCGCTCCTCCCAGCGGCGGCCGTGAGGCCGCGCAACTCGTGCAGTACAGCGGTGACGGCGGCGTCGGGCACACCGGCCGGAAACGCGGGCAGCACCCGGTCGATGACCCCGTCGCACCGGTCATGCAGCCTGGCGGCAACGGTGTCGAGCGGCGCGACGACGGCGAACGCGTTCAGCACGTCGTCGTCGATCAGCGCCCCCATCGCGTCCCATTCGCCCTGCCGGGACAGCCGGTGCAGTTCGGTGTGCAGATCGCCCCACCCGTGCAGCTCGAGCACCCTGCGGTAGGCGGGCGTCGACCCGTAGAACGCCAGCTGCTTGCGGGTCCCGACGCTCGCCGCGCGCACGTCCTCGGGGGTCTCCCCCGTCACGACGAACACCGGACACGACACCTCGAAGTCGCTGCGGCGCCTGCCCGCTCGGGCCATCCCCTCCCGCAGCGCCGGGGCGGTGACCTCGTCGAGGTAGCGCTTGGTGGTGAACGCGTGCGCCAGCAGACCGTCGGCGACTTCACCGCACATCCGGGTCATCGCCTCACCCACGGCGGCGATGAAGATCTTCGGGACGCCGTGTGGATGCGGTTCGGGCACGAACATCGGCGTCATGATCTTGTGGGTGTAGAACTCGCCGTCGAAGCGCAACGCCGTGCCGTCGTGCCAACACGACCAGATCTCGCGGAGCGCGGCAACGAATTCGCGCATCCTGGGCACCGGACGGCTCCACGGCATCGAGAACCGCTTCTCGATGTGCGGCTGGATCTGGGTGCCCAGACCGAGGATGAAGCGTCCGCCGGAATAGGCCTGCAGGTCCCACCCGATGTTGGCCACGGTCATCGGGTTTCGGGCGAATGCGACCGCGATGCTGGTGCCGATCTCGAGCCGGGTGGTGTGCTCGGCCGCGAGCAGCAGCGGGAGGAACGGGTCGTGGTTGATCTCACCGGTCCAGCAGCCGTCGTAGCCCTGGTCCTCCAGCGCCGTGGCCACCTCGGGGACGCGGTCGAGTCGACTGGGGATGCCTCGGTCCACCTTGAGGCCGGGCACTGCGCCGTCACCCATGGGCGATGACGCTACAGTAAGCAATTCAGTAAGGTCAACGACCGTGAGTGAGGGCCGACGGATGACGGACGCGCAGGATTGGCGGGAGACGCTCGAGGACCTCGACCGTCGCCGGGCGCACACCTACGGGATGGGCGGACCGGAGCGGGTCGCCAAGCACCACGGCAAGGGCAAGCTCGACGCGAGGGCGCGCATCGCCCGTCTGCTGGACCCGGATACGTTCTGCGAGTTCGGCACGCTCGTCGGCGGCGACATCGCCGCCGACGGTCTGGTCGCCGGCTCCGGCCGGGTGGGCGGTGTCCCGGTCATGGTGGGCGCCGAGGATTTCACAACACTCGCAGGCAGCATCGGGCCGGGCGGCAACGCCAAACGGTACCGACTCGCGGAGTTGGCACTGCGCAACAAGATTCCGCTGGTGATGTTGTTGGAAGGCGCGGGTTTCCGCCCCAGCGGCGAGCACTACGGGCGGACCCCGACCGACCTGATCATCCAGGCGCAGTGCTCCGGCAAGGTGCCGACGGTCGCGGCGGTGCTGGGGCCGTCCGCCGGCCACGGGGCCCTCGTCGCCCCGGTGTGCGACTTCACGATCATGAGCGCGAGCGGCGCGATCTTCACCGCCGGGCCCCCGGTGGTCAAAGAGTCCACCGGAGAGGACATCTCGAAGGAGGACCTCGGTGGTCCGGAGGTCGCGCTGACCAGCGGGGTCATCCACAACTACGGCGAGGACGACGAGACGGTGCTCGACGACATCCGTCGGTACCTGTCCTACTTCCCGTCCAGCGCGTGGTCCTATCCACCGACCCGGCTCGCCGACGACACCGCCGACCCGCGTCCGGTTCCCGAACTGCTCGACATCGTCTCCCGCGACAACCGCCACATCTATGACATGCGCACCGTGCTCGACGTGGTCTTCGACCGGCCCGACTGGCTGGAGGTCCAGCCGCGGTTCGGGCGGGCGGTGATCTGCGCGCTGGCGCACCTGGGCGGCTTTCCCGTCGCCGTGGTGGCCAACCAGCCGGAGGTGATGGCCGGATCCATCGACGCCGACGCCGCCGACAAGGCCGCGCATTTCATCACCGTCGCCGATTCGTTCCACCTGCCGATCGTGTTCCTCGCCGACAACCCGGGGATGCTGCCGGGCAGCCGCTCCGAACGCAGCGGCGTATTGCGCAGCGGCGCACGGATGTTCGCCGCGCAGACCGCCGCGACGACGCTCAAACTGCACGTCACGCTGCGTAAGGCGTTCGGGTTCGGCTCGATGGTCATGTCGCTGTTGGGCTTCGACGACCAGGTGGCCACCTTCGCGTACCCGGGCGCCACCATGGGCGCGATGAGCGCCGCGGCGATGAGCCGGGCGACGCACGCCGGCGAGGACTACACCGAGGTGCTCAAGCGGATGGAACTCGAAGCCAGTTACCGCTCGGCCGGCCACCTCGGATTCGACGAGCTGATCTCACCGGTCGAGACCCGTGACCGGCTGTTGACCGCACTGCAGCACGGTGTCTTCAGCCGGCAGCAGGTCGCCGAACCGGTGAGCCGCACGGTCATCATGCCCTAGCGATTTCGGCGTGCTCGGTCGCGCTGGGCGCGACCCCGCACGCCCAAATCACTCAGGTGCGGCGGTACTCCTCGACGATCGGCGCGAGTTCGTCCGGGGTGGCGCCGTGCATGATCAGCGCGTCGGCGCCGTGGTCGAATTCCTCGCGGATGCGGTCCACGCACTGCCGAGCCGAACCCGTCGCGGCGGGCGCCAGCCACTCGTCGGGGATCAGCGTCGCGATGTGCTCGATCTGCTCGGGTGTCGCCTTGTGGTCGATCCCGCCGGGCACCGACTTCACCACCTCGTCGTCGCGGAATCGCTGCAGCACAGCAGGATCCCACTCGTTGGTCTTCACGAGCAGATCACCGTAGCCCTGAAGGTAGGTGGCGAGCCGGGCGACGGTCTTCTTCAGGCGCAGTTCCTCGGGTAGGTGGTCGCCTACGGTGGCGAAACACGACCAGACCCGCACGCTGTCGGGGTCACGGCCGGCCTGCTCGGCGGCCTCCTTGACGGTCTTGACGCACCGCTGCAGGGTCTCCGGCGTGAAGTAGGTGTGCAGGATGACGTCGTCGAACGCGCGACCGCCCAGCGCCAGCGTCTGCGGCCCGAACGCGACGATCGCCAGCCGGATATCCTCCTTGAAGTCGGGGTCGAGGAACAGCACCGGGTACTTGCCCAGCGGCCCGTCGTGATTGAAGATCAGCTCGCCCTGCCAGAGGCGCCGCATGACCTGCGCGAAGTCCTCCATCTGCGCGGTGGTGACCGCCGGGATACCGAACGCGCCATAGATGGCGCCGATGCCGCGGCCGATGCCGAGGGTGAACCGGCCGCCGGACAGCCGATGCATGGTGGTCGCCCACGATCCGGTGATCAGCGGGTGACGGGTGTTGTGATTCGTTGCCGCAGTGGCGATCTGCATGCGGCTGGTCACCGCGCACGCAGCACCCACCAGCGACGACGCCTCCTTGACGTTCCACCGCTCGGAGATGAACGCCGTCCCGAAGCCGAGTTCCTCGCCGCGGCGCGCCTCGTCCATCAGCGTGGCCGGGCCCTCCCCGCCGGCGCCGGCCAGCAGGTAGTAGCCGAGTTCGTCCAGTACGCCGTCTCTGCTCAATGCCAGACCCCTTGTTTGTAGCCGCAGTTCCAGACCTCGGTGATCCTGCCATCCACGACCCGGAACACCTCCATACTGCTGATGGTGGTCGCGCTGCCGTCCCTGAGGGTCATCGGGGACTGGTAGACGATGGCCACGTGCTCGCCGTCGTCACCGGCCACCACGAGGTTGAGGTCGAAGCGCACGGTGTCGAACATCGCCCAGTGGTCGACGATGCGCCGTACGGCCTGCTCACGGGTGAGGGTGACGGACTCCCCCACGTCGTGGCGGATGACGGTGTCGCCCATCAGCTCGTCGGCCAGGGCGAAGTCGCGCGCGTTCCACACCTGGAGGTTGTACAGTTCGACGACCTCCCGGGCGGTCCGGCTCATCCGGACACCGCCGGCGCGTCGGTGTCGTCGATACCCGGAGGCACGACGCGCAGCAGGAACCGTTCGGACGCCTTCTGGACGCCCCGCGAGAAGATGTGCCCGACGTGACTTCCCCTGTGCCAGTAAAGTTCACCACCCCAACGCTCGTGCAGGGCGATCGCCGGATCGCGCATCGCCATCCGGTCGTCCCACGCGCCGACGATGAGCCGATGCTCCGGCGGCGGTGACGGTTCGGTGGCCAGCAGGTTCACGACCGACGTGAGCGCGGATACGGTGTCGCCGCGCAGCAGATCGACGGTGTCCCGCGCGGCCGGACCCCACCGGTCGAGGTGATGCGCGATCATCGCGTTGAGGCCGAAGATCGGGGTGTAGAGCGCCACGGCGTCGACCGACTCCTCGAAGTGCGAGACCAGCGCGGCCACCGGCGATCCCATCGAGACACCCGACACCACAAGCGCGGTCGACTGCGGCAGCAACCACCGGACCAGGGCGCGCACCTCCGACACCGACCGCATCACGCCCGCGACGTTGGCCAGGGGGTCCATGTTCGGGTACGGCGGCCACGCGGTGCGGCGCGACCCGTGACCGGGCTGCACCGGGAGGGCGACGTTGATCCCGAGTTCGTCCTGCAGTCGCCGGGCTCGGGAGAACGCCAGGTCGAGCGGCTGGCCCTGGCCGGCGCCGTGCACCCACACCAGCCACGGACGCCGCTCGTCGCCGGTGCGGCACAGGTGCGCGACGGCCGTCGCCGGCCCGCCGAATCCCTCGGCGGCCAACGAATCGGGAAGCGACGGATCGTGTTCGAAGGTCACCCGCTCGTACCGGATCGGGCCGAATCGCCGCCGCGTCATCGCCTCGACGCGCAGGGGTGCGGGGTCCGCGTGCGCCCGGTCCATGCCCAGCGCGGACAGCTCCTCGGCCGCCGCCGCGCACGACCGTGCGGTGCGCGGCAGCGCCGGGCCCGGCCCGGCCAGTGCCATGCCGATGAGCGTCACCTCGTCGAGCACCACCTCGCCCAGCCGGCCCATCCCGCCGACCGACAGCGGCGACCAGCCACCCGATTCCCGAAGCGCCGCATGGGCTCTGGGCAACACACCCGTGACGTCGGCCGCCACTCGCCGGGCGTGTTCCAGAGCGTTCATGCCACCGTGAACCCTCGGTAGCCGGCGGCGGCGATCTCGTCACAGCGCCTGCGGTACTCCGGGAGTCCCGCGGTGTAGCCCATGTACATCCGCTTCTTACCGGGCACGTTGCCGCCGTTGTACCAAGAGTTGCACGACGGGTGCACGAGCACCGTCGGCGCCACGAGCGCGGTGGTGTGTTCGATCCACTCCGCCTGCGCGCCGGGCAGCGCCTCGATCGTGCGGTGGCCGCGCGTACGCAGATACTGCAGGCAGTCCGCGATCCAGTCGACGTGCTGTTCGAGAGCCGCCACGAAATTGGTTGCCGCACTTGGGCTTCCGGGCCCCTGAACGGTGAACAGGTTGGGGAACCCGGCCACCTGCAGGCCGAGGTAGGACACCGGCCCGTCCGCGGCCCACACGTCGCGCAGCAGCACCCCGTCGCGACCCCGGACGTCGATACGGCTCAACGCTCCGGTCATGGCGTCGAAACCGGTGGCGTAGACGATCACATCGAGGTCGAACGAGCCCTGCTCGGTGTCGATACCCGTCGGCGTGACGGCTCGAATTCCGCCGCGGCGCAGGTCGACCAGGGTGACGTTGTCGCGGTTGAACGTCTCGTAGTAGCCCTGGTCGATGATCGGCCGTTTACAGGCGAACGGGTGTGTGGGGACCAGCGCGGCCGCCGTCTGCGGGTCGCGGACGATCCGGGCCACCGCCTCGCCGTAGAGTTCGGCCGCCATCCGGTTGGCCTCGATGTCGAAGAAGATGTCGCCCCAGTTGAGCGCACCCATGATGCCGTGTTCGTCGACGGCACGCCTGCGTTCCTCGGGTCCGGCCGTCTTCAGCGGCGGCCGGACCAGCATGTCGAGCAGTACGGAGAACGCGCTGAGCCGCGCGGCGCCCACGGGGTGTTCGCGCTGGGCGGCGCGGATCTCGGCGTAGCGGGCCTTGAGGTCGTCGAGCTCGCCCGGTTCGAACGGGCGCACCCGCCACGGCAGCGTGTACGCCGGGGAGCGCTGGAAGACCACGAGCTGCTCGGCCTGGCGGGCGACCACCGGGATCAGCTGCACACCGGTCGAACCGGTGCCGATCACCCCGACCCTCGCACCCGCCAGGTCGGCGCCCTCGCGGGGCCAGCGGCTGGTGTACAGCGACGTGCCGGTGAAGCTGTCCATCCCGGGGATGTCGGGTTCGAGCGGGACCGACAGGATGCCGGTGGCGGCGATGACGTACGGCGCCACGTACCGGTCACCGTCCGCCGTCTCCAGCGACCACTCGGCCGCCTCCTCGTCGAACGTCATGGCCACGATCTCGGTGCCGAAGTCGATGCTGCGGCGCAGGTCCAGTCGGTCGGCGACGAAGTTGAGGTACGCCTCGATCTCCGGCTGGGCGGGCATGGTCTCGGTCCACACCCACTCCTGCTGGATCTCCTCGGAGAAGCTGTAGGAGTACTCGATGCTCTCGATGTCGCAGCGCGCGCCGGGATACCGGTTGAACAACCACGTGCCGCCGACGCTGTCGGCCTTCTCCACCACCTGTGTGTCGACGCCGAGTTCTCGGAGCCGATGCAGGGCGTACAGGCCGGAGAACCCGGCGCCGATGACGAGTGCCTCGTAGCGCCCGGGCCCCGTCACAGCGCAATCACCTTCTCGTCGCGGTCCCGGCGTTCGACGTAGAACCGGGCCGCGCGGCGGATCGCGTCGGCCGTGGGGCCGGGGCACCATCCGAGGTCGCGCGTCGCCTTCCCGTGGTCGGCGGGCGAGGTGAGGGCGATCAGACGCGCCGAGGCCGGATTGATGGGGAAGTCGGTGCCGAAGAACCGGTTCGACATGCCGGCGACGGCCGAGACGACGTGGACCATCGCCATCGGGACACCGAACCGAGGCGGGACCGCCCCGGTCGCCTCCGCGGCGATGGTGAGCATCTCGCGCTGGGACATGTAGCGCTCCGAGACGATGTACCGCTCACCGATCCGGCCGTGTTCGGCGGCCGACACCAACGCCCGTGCGGCGTCGTCGATGTCGACGACCTCCGCTCCGACCCCGCGGATATAGCAGGGCATCTTGCCGAAGGCGGCCAGCGCGACCAGTGCGCCCTGTCTGGGCTGCCAGTCCGGCGGGCCGTACGGATTGGACACGCACATCGCCACCGCGGGCAGGCCCCGGTCACGGGCATAGCGCAGCACCAGGTCCTCGGCCTGGCGGCGCGATTCGATGTACGGTCCGCCCTTGCCGCTCCAGTTGAACGGCGTGTCCTCGTCGACCGTCGCCCCGTCGACGCCGACGGCGATGGTCCCGATCGTGCTGAGGAACACGAACCGCTTCAGATCCGCCCGCGCCGCGATGTCGAGCACCCCGCGCAGCCCCTCCACGTTGGTGCGGAACAGCGGCGCGGGATCGGCCAGATGCGCCCTGGTGTCCACCACGCAGTAGAAGACGACGTCGCGGTCGGCCATCGCGGCGGTCACCGCCTCGGTGTCGAAGATGTCGCCGTACCGCCGGTCGACGTCGAGTCCGTCGATTCCTTTCGTGGAACTGCTGTGCCGCAACAGGACTCGCACATCATCACCGTCGGCCACCAGATGCCGGACCACCGCGGCTCCCACGTTTCCGCTGGCGCCGAGCACCAGTGCCCTCCTGCGCGCCGGTGCGCCGTCCATCGCCGATCCCATCCGTCGAATGGCGTTCTGCCTGATCCGCGAGGATGTTACTGTAACTCTTACAGTAGTTGACCGGAATGAGGAAGATCCGATTGATGGATGCGGTATGAAGGTTCCGTTCACCTGGAAGGTCACCGGCTGGTTCATGGTCGGGTGGTCCGCGGAGTTCATCACCGGCGAGACCAGGTCGCTGCACTACTTCGGTGACGACCTGGTCGCGTATCGCGACGAGTCGCACACGTTGCACGTCCTCGAGGCGCACTGCAGACACCTCGGCGCCCACCTCGGCCACGGCGGAAAGGTGGTCGGCGACTGCGTGGAGTGCCCGTTCCACGGGTGGCGCTGGGGTCCGCAGGGTGACAACACCTACATCCCCTATCAGCCGGACCGGCCGAACCGGGCCCTGAAACTGCGGGTGTACCCGGTCGTCGAGCAGTACGGGTGCGTGTTCGTCTGGCACCATCCCGACGGTCAGCCGCCGCAGTGGCCGCTGCCCGACCTGTTCGAAAAGTTCCCCCAGTTCCCGACCGACCCGGACGCCTACTACCGGCCGTATCCCGAGTTCTCCAGCCGCGCCGAGAACGAACCGGTGCACCCGCAGATCGTCGCCGAGAACGGCCCGGACAGTTCGCATTTCCGTTATGTCCACGGCGCCTCGGTGACGCCGGTCTGCCTGAACTGGGAGATGGTCGGGGAAGAGTGGCGTTTCCTCACCGGCTGGCCGGACGCGCACAGCGACGATCCGGACAAGATGGCGCTGCTCATCCACAGCCATTTCTCCGGGCTCGGATTCGCGGTGAGCGCCTTCGAGGGCTCGTCGAACCACCGGCTGATCTTCGCGTGCACCCCGGTCGACGACGGGCTCTCCGACATGTTCTATTCGATCTGGTGGCCCAAGGTCGACGGCGAGACGTCCGACGTCCCGCCGGAGGATGTCCGTGCCCGGGTGGAGAAGCAGTTCCTGCGCACGGTCTGGGAGGACCTCGACATCTGGCGCTACCAGCGCTACGTCGAGCGGCCGCCGCTGGCCAAGATCGACGCGAAACCCTATATGGCGATGCGGGAGTGGGCCAAGCAGTTCTACGACGTGCCCGCGTCGGTATGACTCCACGCCTGGCGGAACTGGTGGCGCCCGGGCACACCGCACTGGTCACCCAGGAACTGCAGGGCGCGGTGGTCGGCCCCGACGCGGGTCTGGCCGCACTCGCCGAGGAGGCCCGCCGGGACGCGCTGCCGAACATCGCCCGCCTGTTGCCGGTGGCCCGTGCGGCGGGTGTCACGGTGGTGCACTGTCTGGTCCGGCGGCGGTCCGACGGTCGCGGCGCGAATCACAACGCCAAGTTGTTCGCGCTCGGCCGAAGCGGGGTGGCCATCGAACCCGACTCCCCCGGCGCCGCACTACTGCCCGAGTTCGGGCCCGAACCGTCCGATCTCGTGCTGGCACGGTGGCACGGGCTGGGCCCGATGGGCGGCACCGACCTCGACGCGATCCTGCGCAACCTCGGTGTCACCACGATCGTCGCCGTCGGCGTCTCGCTCAACGTCGCGATCCCGAATCTGGTGATGGACGCGGTCAACGCGGCCTACCGTGTCGTGCTGCCCCGCGACGCGGTCGCCGGGATACCCACCGCATACGGCGAGGCCGTCATCGACAACACGCTGTCGCTGCTGGCGACGATCACCACGACCGAGGGTCTGCTGCAGGCCTGGACGCAGGAGGTTTGATGCAGTTCACGATGCCGCAGGTGGCCGACGCGGTCGCCGCGGTCCTCCCCGACCGCGCCCTCGTGGTGCAGGGCGAGCAACGCTTCACCTATGCCGACATCGTCACGCGGTCGAATCGGCTTGCCTCGTATCTGCACAACGCAGGGCTGGGCTGCCACACCGAACGCCGCGACCTTCACGGCCACGAAACGGGCCAGGATCTGCTCGGCATCTACGCCCACAACGGCAGCGCCTACGTCGAGGGTCTGCTCGGGGCCTTCCGGTCGCGGGTCGCGCCGTTCAACGTCAACTACCGCTACGTCCGCGACGAACTGCGCTACCTGCTCGACGACAGCGGCGCCACCGCACTGCTGTACCACGCGTCGTTCGCGCCGCGGGTCGCCGAGGTGCTGCCGGACCTGCCCCGACTGCGCACCCTGATCCAGATAGCCGACGACTCGAACCACGAATTACTGCCCGGCGCCGTCGATCACGAGTCGATCGTCGGCTCCGGACCCTCCGCCCCGCCACCGGTGCAGCCCTCCCCCGACGACCTCTACGTCCTCTACACCGGCGGCACGACCGGGATGCCCAAGGGCGTGCTGTGGCGTCAGCACGACATCTTCATGACCGCGTTCGGCGGCCGCTCCCTGTACGGCGGCGACTCGGTGACCTCTCTCGAGGAGGTCGCGCAGCGGGCTGCGGCGAACCCGGGGACCACGCTGCTGATCCTGCCCCCGCTGATGCACGGCGCAGCGCAGTGGGCGGTGATGACCGCGCTCACGACCGGTCAGACGGTGGCGTTCACCTCGGTCGTCGACCGGCTCGACGCGCAGGACGCGCTGCGCACGATCGCCCGCGAGAAGGCCTCGGTCGTGACGGTCGTCGGCGACGCGATGGCCCGCCCGCTCGCCGACGCCATCGAAAGAGCACGGCAGACAGGGGAACCCGACATCTCGACGTTGGCGGTCATCGCGAACGGCGGCGCGTTCCTGACCCCGACCACCAAACAACGACTGATCGACCTGCTGCCCAATGCGATGGTGGTCGACGGAGTCGGCTCCTCGGAGACCGGCGCCCAGATGACCCATCTGTCGATGAACGGCGCCGTCGCCACCGGCAGGTTCAACGCCGGTCCGGACACCTGTGTGATCGCCGAGGATCTCGGCTCGGTGCTGCCGCCCGGGCACGACGGCCTGGGCTGGCTTGCGCAGCGCGGCTACGTGCCGCTGGGCTACAAGGGGGATGCGGCCAAGACCGCCAAGACGTTCCCGGTCGTCGACGGTGTGCGGTACGCGGTCCCCGGCGACCGGGCCCGCCTGCTCGACGGCGGCGTGATCGAACTGCTGGGCCGTGATTCGGTGACCATCAACTCCGGCGGCGAGAAGATCTTCGCCGAGGAGGTCGAGGCCGCCCTGGCCTCACATCCCGCGGTGGAGGACGTGCTGGTGGCGGGACGGCCGAGCGAGAGGTGGGGTCAGGAGGTGGTCGCGGTGGTCGCGCTCGCCGAGGGTGCCACGGCCGATGCCGACGAACTGATCAGCCACGCCGCCAACCACATCGCACGCTACAAGCTGCCCAAGGCGGTGCTGTTCCGGCCGGCGATCCAGCGCAGCCCGGCGGGCAAGGCCGACTACCGCTGGGCCCGCGAGCAGGTGCAGAACGGCTGAACTCAGCGCAGCACCCGGACCGGCACGTTCTGCCAGCCCGCCACGTTCTGCATGTTCACCCGTCGGCAGCCTTCCCAGCCCACCTCGTAGTCGGGCATGAAGTCGAGCATCCGCTCGAGCGCGATCGTGCTCTCCATCCGGGCGAGCGCCGCGCCGAGGCAACTGTGGATGCCGTAGCCGAACCCGAGGTTCTGCGCCTCGGTGCGGTCGCGGTCGATGTCGAAGGTGTCCGGGTCGGTCCACGCGTCGGGGTCGCGGTTGGCCGAGCCACCGATGAGGAACACCGGTTTTCCCGCCGGGATCGTCACCCCGTGCAACTCCACGTCGGCCAGTGAGCAGCGCACGTTGTACTGGGCGGGCGCTTCGTAGCGCAGCAGCTCCTCGACGGCGGCGGGGACCTTGTCGCGGTCGTCGAGCAGCCTGCGCCACTGGCCCGGGTTGCGCGCGAAGACCACGGCGGCGTTCCCGATCAGCTTGGTGACGGTCTCGGCGCCCGCACCGGCGAGAAGCATGGCGAACTGGGTGATCTCGATGTTGTCGAGGGGTCCGTGGTCGCCGCCCTCGCGCTCGATCTCGGCGGTGATCAGCCTGCTCAGCAGGTCGTCGCCGAGGTTGTGGCGGCGGTCCTTGGTCAGCCGGTAGAGGTAGACGGCCATCTCGGTGCCGGCCTGGATTCCGCGCTCGCCCATCTCGACCTCCCCGGGTTCGCGATGGAGGAAGTCGTCGACCCACAGCCGCATCTGCTGGCGGTGCTCGGCGGGCACACCGATCATCCGGCTGATGATCTCGATCGGGAACAGCGCCGAGAAGTCCTGCACCATGTCGAAGGTGCCGTCGGATTCGACGGTGCGCAGACAGTCGTCGATCACCTCCTCGACCATCGGCCGCAGCGATTGGATCGCCCTGGGCGTGAACACCTTGTTGAGCAGGCTGCGCATGTGGCGGTGTTCGGGCGGGTCCATCATGATGATCGACTTGTGCGGCGGCGGATCCTCGTTGCGCACCATGGCCAGGTCCACCCCGCGCGCCGACGAATACGTCGCGAAGTTCTTGAATGCCGCGGCGACATCCGCATGCCTGCTCAGGGCGTAGAAGTCGTACCGGTCGCTGTAGTACACCGGCGCTTCCTGCCGCATCCGGCGATACGTCTCGTACGGACCGTTGAAGAAATCCTCGGAGAACGGGTCGAATACGAGCGTGGTCTGGGTCATCGTCTCCCTCTAACCCTGGCTGCGCCGGAGCCGGCGACGGGTGCGGTTGCGGGCCATCCGCAGCCGGAACTCGGTGCTGCGCCGCATGACTGCCCCGAACGGCGGTGCGGCACTGCCGGTGATGGAGAACGGCAGATCGCTACCCACGACGGACCGGTGGTGGCTGAACGTGTCGAACCCGGCCTTACCGTGATAGGCGCCCATACCGCTGCGCCCCACGCCGCCGAACGGCGCAGCCGACGGGATCATCTGTGCGGCGAAGTCGTTGCGGGCGACACCGCCGCTGCGGGTCCGGCGCACGAAGGTGCGGAAATCGCGGTCGTCGGGCCCGAACCAGTACGCCACCAGTGGCGCGGGGCGGCTGTTGACGTGGTCGACGGCCTCGTCGGTCGTGGAGTATCCGAGCACCGACAGCACCGGGCCGAACACCTCCTCGGAGGCGATGCGCATGGTCGGCGCCACGTCCCGGATCACCGTGGGCGCGATCTTGCGGGACACGCGGTCCGGCAGTAATTCACCGGGTGGCACAACGCTGTCCACGCGCGCACCACCGCTGCGCGCATCGTCGATCAGCCCGACGACACGGTCGAAATTGGCGTCGTTGACCGACGAACAGTAGTCGTCGTTGGTGACGATCGACGGGAACATCCGCCGCCACGTGTCCAGGACCAGCTCGCTGAACGCATCCACCAGGTGATCGGCCACCAGCACGTAGTCGGGGCAGACACACACCTGTCCGCCGTTGACCATGCGGCCCTGGGCGATTCGCACGGCGGCGCGCCGGAGGTCGGCCCGCGGTCCGACCACGACCGGGTTCTTGCCCCCGAGTTCGAGGGTGACCGGGACGAGGTTCGCCGCGGCGGCTCGCTGTACGGATGCGCCGACGGTCGGTGAGCCGGTGAAGAACAGGTGGTCGAAGGGCAGCGCGGTGAACGCGGCGGCGGTGTCCGGTCCGCCCGTGACCACGGTCAGTTCCGTGTCGTCGAAGTATTCCGGCGCTCGGTCGCTGAGCAGTTCGGCGGTGTGCGCGGTGATCTCGGACATCTTGATCATCACCCGGTTGCCCGCCGCGAACGCCGCGGCGGCGGGCAGGATCACGAGGTTGACGGGGAAGTTCCACGGCCCGACGATCCCGACCACCCCGACCGGGACGGGTTCGACCTCGGCCCTCAGCCCCGCCCACCGCGCGGAACGCAACAAAGTGGTGCTGCGCGTCCACGCCGCCACATGGGATCTCGTGTGCTCGATGACCGGCAGCGCCCCCATGATTTCGGTGAACAGGGCACCCGGTCTCGGTCGCGTGCCGTAGTCGGCCGACATCGCCTCGACGATGGCGTCGGCGTTGTCGAGCATCAGCGCGGTCAACCGGTCGATGCGGTCACGCCGCACGGCGACCGTCGGCGGCCCCTCCGCGACGAAAGCGCTGCGCTGCCGGTGCAGTGCGGTCAGCAGCCGTTCGTGATCCCCGGCGTTGTCGACCCGTTCGGCGACTGTGGTCATCCCGTGCTCCAGTCGATTCTCGTTGACCGTGCGGTAAGGGTAACGGTAAACGCACCACTACTGTAATGGTTACAGTAAAGTCGGCGTCGTGAAACCTCCGATACGGGACGATGGCATCACCGCGGTCAAGCCGGACGGCTATCTGCGTGACCCCTATCCCCACTTCGCCGAGAAGCGCTGTGCCGGTGTCTTTCATGGCACGGTGATCGACTACTCGAAGACGCCGGAGTCGCTGCGCCCCGCCGACGGGTACGCCGCCATGTCGTTCGACGCGGTCAACCGGGTTTTCCGGGACGGCCGGGTGTTCAGCTCCGCCCTGTACGACACGACGATCGGGCTGTTCACCGGTCCCACCATCCTCGCGATGGAGGGCCGTCGGCACCGCAGCCACCGCGACCTCATCTCGGCGGCGTTCCGACCGAAATCGCTGGCGCAGTGGGAGCCGACGATCGTCCGGCCCGTGGTCGACGCGCTCATCGACGAGTTCGTCGAAGCCGGCACCGCCGACCTGGCCCGCCAGTTCACCCTCGAATTCCCGACCCGCGTCATCGCGCGGCTGCTCGGGTTGCCCGAGGAGGATCTGCCGATGTTCCGGCGGCGCGCCGTCGAGTTGATCAGCTACACGGTGGACTACCAGCGGGCGTTCGACGCCTCGGCGGCGCTCGAGACCTACTTCGTCGAACAGATGGACATGCGACGGTCGCAGCCGACCGACGACATCATCGGCGCGCTCGTCACCGCCGAGATCGACGGCGAGAGACTCAGCGACGAGGCGATCTACTCGTTCCTGCGCCTGCTGCTGCCCGCGGGGCTGGAGACGACGTTCCGCTCCTCGGGCAACCTGCTGTTCCTCCTGCTCAGCCATCCCGACCAGTTCGCCGCGGTGCAGGCCGACCGCGGGCTGATCCCCCAGGCCATCGAGGAGGGGCTGCGGTACGAGACACCGCTGACCACGGTGCAGCGGTTCACCACCGTAGACACCGAACTCGCCGGCGTGGCCATCCCGAAGCACGCCGTGGTCGACGCCTGCATCGGGTCGGCGAACCGCGACGAGACGCGCTGGGACCGCGCCGAGCAGTTCGACATCTTCCGCGACCGCACTCCGCACATCTCGTTCGCCGCCGGCGCGCACACCTGTCTCGGACTTCACCTGGCACGCATGGAGACCCGGGTCGCCCTGGAGTGCCTGCTCGAGCGGGTGACGGATCTGCGCCTGATCACCGACGACGATCCGCACATCTTCGGCCAGCCGTTCCGCTCACCGACCGCGATACCGGTGACGTTCCGGCCCGCCGAACGCTAACCCTTCGTCCGCGGTATCCGGTGGGCGATGGTCTTCGTCTCCAGATACTGCTCGAAACCCTCGATCCCGCACTGCCTTCCGACGCCACTGCTCTTGTAGCCGCCGAACGGCGCGTCGGCGCCGTAGAACATGCCGCCGTTGACCCCGATGGATCCGGTCCGGACCCGGTGAGCGATGCCCATACCCCGCTCCACCGAGGACGACACCACCGCGCCGGCCAGGCCGTAGGGGCTGTCGTTGGCGATCCGGACCGCCTCGTCGTCGTCGCCGAACGGGATGACCACCAGCACCGGACCGAAGATCTCCTCCCGGGCGATCGGCGCACCGTTGTCCACGCCGGTGATCAGCGTCGGTGCGACGAAGTGGCCGCCGGCGAGGTGGTCGGGCAGGTTGTCGACGAGACCCCCACCGGTGACGATCCGCGCGCCGTCGGCGCGCGCCCGGGCGCCCGCGTCGAGCACCTTGCGCTGCTGGCGGGCGCTGATGAGCGGGCCGACGAAGGTCGACGGGGATGCCGGGTCACCGACCGGTACCGCCTCGAACGCGGCGGCGATCTCGCCGACCGCCTTCTCGAGCAGTGATTCGTGGATGATCAGCCGCGTCGTCATCGCACACGCCTGACCCGCGTGCGCGAGCACGCCGATGGCGCCTGGCAGGATCCGCGCAGGGTTCGCGTCGTCGAGCACGATCAGCGCCGACTTTCCGCCCAGTTCGAGAAACGTCCGCTTCAGGGTGTCCGCGCCCTGACGCATCAACTGCCTGCCCACGGCCGTGGATCCGGTGAAGGACACCATGTCGACGCGCGGGTCCGCGCCGAGGACGGCGGCCACCTCATTGGACGGTGTCGGTACGACGTTGACCACCCCCGGCGGGATGTCGGTGCACGAGGCGATCAGCCGTCCGAGGCGTGTGGCGTTCCACGGCGTGTGCGGATCCGGTTTCAGGACAACGGTGTTGCCGGTGGCCAGCGCGGGGCCCAGTTTGTTGAGGATCACCTCGATGGGATAGTTCGACGGGGTGATCGCGGCGACCACGCCGACGGGTTCCTTGACGACCGTGCGCACGTTGCGCTCGCCGAACAGACCACCTCCCGGCAACGTTCGCGCCCAGTCGAAGTCGTCCACGAGCGCGGCGGGATAGCGCAGGGATTCGGCCAGCGGCCAGTCGAGTTGGGCGTCCCTGGTAGACATCACGGGGCATCCGACCTCGGCGATGAGTTCCTCGCGCAGTTCCTCGCGTTCGGATTCGATCGCCTCCTGCAGCTGATGCAGGCAGCGCACGCGCAGGGCACGGTCGGTCGACCAGTCGGATTCGTCGAAGGCGCGCCGCGCGGCGGCGATCGCCCGGTCCATGTCCTCGGCCGTGCCTGCCGCGGTGTCCCCCAGCACCCGCCCTGTGGCGGGGCTGTGGTTGTCGAACCGCTCGCCGGAGGACGACTCGGTGAGTTCGCCGTCGATCATCATCCGCGGTTCCGCCCGGCGGGCCGCCCGTTCCCCGACGTCGACGCTCGTCTCGGTACGGTCCTCGACGGCGTCGTTCACCGGTCCTCCTATAGGATCACAGTTGTTGGTGGCATAACTGTAACCATTACGGTAACCCGGCACCACGGTGCCTGTCCGCCCCGCCGAGATGTCAGGAGAGCCAGTGATCAAGGTGATGGAGGGCGTCCGGGTCCTCGAGGTCGCACAGTTCACGTTCGTGCCTGCGGCGGGTGCCATCCTCGCCGACTGGGGGGCCGACGTCATCAAGGTCGAACACCCGGTGCGCGGTGACACCCAGCGCGGGTTCATCAACATGGGCGGTTTCCAGCTCGATCCGAACCGTCACCCCCTGATCGAGCACCCGAACCGCGGTAAGCGGAGCGTGGGCATCGACGTGTCCACACCCGATGGTCAGGACGTGCTCTACGAGATCGCGAAGACCGCCGACGTCTTCCTGACCAACTACATGCCCGCGCAGCGGCAGAAGAACAAGTTCGACCTCGAGCACATCCGTGCGGTGAACCCGAACCTCATCTACGCCCGCGGCAGTGCCTACGGCGACAAGGGCCCCGAGCGCGACGTCGGCGGTTTCGACGGCACCGCGTTCTGGACGCGCAGCGGCGTGGGCCACGCGCTGACGCCGGAGGAGATCGGCGGCGCGCTCTCGCAGGGCATTCCGGCCTTCGGCGATTCGATCGGCGGGATGAACATCGCCGGCGGGATCTCGGCGGCACTGTTCCATCGCGAACGCACCGGGGAGGCGGTCGAACTCGACGTGTCGCTGCTGTCCACCGCCTGGTGGGCGGCGGGGGCCAGCGTGACCCAGGGTATGGAGACCGGCGAGACGATGCGCTCGCTGATGCCGGACTCGGCGAGCCCCTCGGTCAACCCGTTCCTCGGCAACTACCTCACCTCCGACGGCGGCACCATCAACCTGTGCATCGTCAGTCCCACCGGGTACATCCGGGACGCCTTCGAACATCTCGGGCTGCCCGAACTGGCCGACGACCCACGGTTCAATGACGTCATGCCGCTCATCGAGAACGCCCCCGCCGCAGTCGAACTCATCGCCGCGTCCGTCCGCAGCAAGCCTTTCGACTACTGGCGCGAACACCTCAAGACGATGAAGGGCCAGTGGGCGCCGTTCCAGAGCCTGGTCGACCTCGGCACCGACGAGCAGGCCATCGCCAACGACATGATCGTCGAGGTCGAGGCAACCGATGGCGGCGACCCGTTCAAGGTGGTGCGCGGACCGGTGCAGTTCAACCACGAACCGCTGGTGACGACCCGCGCACCGCAGGCCTCCGAACACACCGAGATCGTGTTGATGGAGTTGGGTCTGAACTGGGACCGCATCGAGGCGCTCAAGGACTCGGGCGCGATCGCCTGACCAGTCCGGTCCAGGCACTTACCGTAAGCCTTACAGTTGGTATACCATCGCGGCATGAACGACGTCGCGATCATTGGTGTCGGCCTGCACCCGTTCGGCCGGTTCGAAGGCAAGACGGCGATGCAGATGGGTGTCGACGCCATCTTCGACGCGGTGGACGACGCCGGTGTGGCGTGGTCGGACGTCCAGTTCGCCACCGGAGGCAGCTGGACGGTCGCCAACCCCGACGCCATCGTCGGCATGGTCGGGCTCTCCGGCATTCCGTTCACCAACGTGTTCAACGCCTGCGCCACCGCGGCGAGCGCGTTGAAGGCGTGCGCAGACGGAATCCGCGTCGGCGACTACGACATCGGCATCGCGATCGGCCTGGACAAGCATCCGCGGGGTGCGTTCACCGAGGATCCGGCACTGGTGGGCATGCCGTCCTGGTACGCGGAGAACGGCCAGTACCTCACCACGCAGTTCTTCGGCATGAAGGCCAACCGCTACCTGCACGACCATCAGATCTCCCACGCCACGCTCGCGAAGGTGGCCGCCAAGAACTTCCGCAACGGCGCGCTGAATCCCTACGCGTTCCGGCGCAAGCCGATGACGGAGGAGCAGATCCTCAACTCGGCGATGCTGAACTATCCGCTGACGCAGTACATGTTCTGCGCGCCGGACGAAGGCGCCGCCGCGGTGGTGATGTGCCGCGCCGACCTGGCCCACCGCTACACCGCCAAACCGGTGTACCTGCGGGCCGTCGAGGTGCGCACCCGGCGCTACGGTGCCTACGAGGTCAACACGACCTTCGCGCCCGTCGAGGAGGACGTCGCGCCGACGGTGTACGCGGCGAGGTCGGCGTTCGAGAAGGCCGGTGTCGCCCCGGACGACGTCGACGTCGTCCAGTTGCAGGACACCGACGCCGGAGCCGAGATCATCCACATGGCCGAATGTGGTTTCTGCGACGACGGTGAGCAGGAGAAGCTGCTGGCCGACGGCGCCACCGAGATCGGCGGCCGGCTGCCGGTCAACACCGACGGTGGTCTCATCGCCAACGGTGAACCGATCGGCGCGTCCGGTCTGCGCCAGATCCACGAGCTGGTACGGCAATTGCGCGGCGAAGCCGGTGACCGTCAGGTTCCCGGCGAGCCGCGGGTAGGTTTCGCCCAGCTCTACGGAGCCCCCGGTACGGCGGCGGCGACGGTGGTGACGCGGTGACGACGCAGTTCACCGAGGCGCCGATCTTCGATGCCGACCAGCACATGTACGAGACGGCCGACGCGCTGACCAGATTCCTGCCCGAGAAGTACTCGCGCGCCGTGCAATACGCGCAGTTCGGTCGGCAGACGCGCATCGTGATCAACAACCGGGTCACCGACTTCATCCCGAACCCGACGTTCGAACGCGTCGCCGCACCGGGGGCCCACGAGAAGTTCTTCGCCGGGGAGAACACCGAGGGCCTGACGCTGCGCGAGATGCAGGGCAAGCCGATCCCGGCGCCGGCGGCGACCCGCAACCCGCAGGACCGGGTGGCAGAGCTGGACCGCCAGGGCGTCGTCGAGGCGCTGAACTATCCCACACTGGCCAGCCTGGTCGAGCACTCGTCGGCCGACGACCCCGAGCTGACGCTCGCCATCATCCATGCGCTCAACGAGTGGATGCTCGAGCACTGGACCTACGCCTATGAGGACCGGGTGTTCTCGACCCCGATCATCAACCTGTCCGAGGTCGACGGCGCGCAGCGGGAACTGGAGTACATCCTCGCGGGTGGCGCGAAGGTGGCGCTGATCAAACCCGGACCCGTCAAGGGCATTCGGGGCTGGCGGTCACCGGCGTTGCCGGAATTCGACCCGTTCTGGCGTGACGTCGAGGCCGCGGGCCTGCCGATCGTGTTGCACGCCAGCTATCCCCCGCTCGACGACTACGTCTCCAAGTGGGAGCCACCACACACCCAGAACTTCATGGCGCAGAGCGCATTCCGCTGGATGGTGCTGGGCCACCGAGAGATCGCCGACATGATCACCAGCCTGATCTGCCACGGTACGCTGACCCGCTTCCCGCGCCTGCGGATCGCCAGCGTGGAGAACGGCAGTTCCTGGATCCACCCGCTCTTCGACGACTTCGCCGACCTGTACAAGAAGATGCCGCAGAATTTCCCCGAACACCCGCATGAGGTGTTCCGGCGCAACATCTGGGTCAGCCCGTTCTGGGAGGGCTGCGTCGCCGACGTCGTCGAGACGGTCGGATGGGACCGCGTGCTCTTCGGTTCGGACTACCCGCATCCGGAAGGGCTGACCGAACCGAGGGGCTTCTGGCGCTACGCCGAGTCCATGGACCAGCGCCGTACCTACGACTTCATGGGCGACAACGCCCGCCGGTTCATGGGGCTGCCCGTCCAGAATCCCGCGCTCGCTGCCTGAAACCGCCGCGTACTACGACGACGCGTAACTGGGCTTGCCGAGACCGAGCGCGTACTGCGCGATCATGTTCCGGAACACCTCGAGTGTGCCACCGTAGATCCCCACCAACGGGGCGAACCGGTACACGTACTCGGCGCCGCCGTCGTCGGCCGCACCGTCGGTGCCGATGGGCAGCGACGACGCGACGCCCAGGATGTCCATCAGGTCCGGTGAGACGTCGCGCATGGTCTGCGCGATGGCGACCCGGCCGAAAATGCTCGGGGCACTCAGGGCGGCCTCGACCCGTGCGGCGCTGCGCCCCAGTCGGTAGGCCACCGACTGGTCGTCGATGAGGCGGCGCCCACCGGGATCGGGGAGGCAGACCTTCCCGGCGATCCGGTCGAGGGCGTCGGCCATGAACCCGGCCTGGTGCATCATGATCGACACGTCGGCCAGACCGTCCTCCGCGGCGGCGACCGCCCCGTGTTCGGCGTTGAGCGGTTCCCGCAACACGGTCCACCCTCCGTTGACCTCGCCGAGACGGAAGCGGTCGTCGACCCGTACGTCGCTGTAGTAGACGATGTTGGTGCGGTCGCCGTCGACGGTGCGGATGCCCTGGATCTCGATACCCGGCGAGTCGAGCGGCACCAGGAACATCGTCAGGCTCTGGTGTTTGGGCGCCGTCGGATCGGTGTTGGTGATGAGGAAGACGTACTGGCAGTTGTGCGCCCCTGTGGTGAACATCTTGGAGCCGTTCACAATCCAGTGGTCGCCGTCGCGCACCGCGCGGGTCTTGCAGGTCGCGATGTCCGACCCGCCCTCGGGTTCGGTGTAACCCAGGCACAACCGCACATGGCCGCTGAACACCCGCGGCAGCACGTCGTCACGGACCTCGGGAGTGGCGAACCTGGCCACCGAACGCGCCACCATCGACGTCGTCCCCCAGGTCACCCACGGCACGTGGAAGCGGCGCTTCTCCTGTTCCCAGATGCGCCTGCGGACCCGACTGAAGCCGCCGTCGGCCTCCGGCTTCCACTCGCGCTCCAGGTATCCGGCCGCGCCGAGGGCCAGATGCACGCCTTCGTCGAAGTTGTCGCCGGTCTCGCGGTCGCGCCGTTTGACCTCCTCGGTCACGTGCTCGCGCAGGAAGGCGCGCACCTCGTCGCGGAATTGCGCATCCTCGTCGGACAGTTCGACCCGGGAGAAATCCATCTACTCGCTCCGTCCTGCGCGGCTCTCACGGTCGGCGACGATCGCCGCGATGCGTTGGGCGGTCAGCCCGGGATCGCCTCCGGCCAGCGGCCATCCGCGGGCACGGACGAGGTACGCCGTGGCCGCCGCCTCCGCGGATACCCCGAGGCCACCCTGGACGTGCACGGCCATGGTGGCGGCCTTGGCGGCCTCCTCGGCCATGAACACGAACGCCGACGGCGCGAGTTCCGGACGTTCGTCGGGTTCATTGTCGAGGAACCATGCCGCGCGCCGCACCAGGTTGCGCCCGCCCTGCACGACGATCGCGATGTTGGCCAGGGGGTGCGAGATGCCCTGCAGCGTCGAGATGGGCACGCCGAGCGTGTACCGGTTCTTGGCGAACTCCGCGGCGATGGTCATCGTCTCTTCGACGAGCCCGACGAGCGCGGCCGCGGTGAGCAACCGCCATTCCATCAGGGCGCGGTCGTGCGCCGCGACCGCGTCCGAGCCTGCGGCGAGGACCGTGCGGGTGTCGGCCGCGGCCGGATCCACCCACGCCATCGGGAGCTTGCCGATGTTGTCCACGCGCCCCGGGCGGGTGCCGAAGCCCAGCCGCACCACCTCGTCGCCGTCCCGCACGACGATGTGGTCGGCGATGGATCCGCCGGTGATCAGCCGCAGCCCCGGCGCGGCGTCGAGGCGCAGGTCGAGGGCGGCGAGTTCGTCCCCGGCGACGACGCCGGACTCCAGCCCGTCCAGCGCGGCGAGCAGGCGGGCGGCCACCACGTGCTCGATCCACGGCACCGGCGCCAGGCTGCGGCCGATCTCCTCGGCCACCAGCGTCAGGTCGACCAGCGTCGCACCGTCCCCGCCCGCCGACTCGGGCAGTGCCATCGTGGTCGCGCCCATGGCGCACAACCGTTCCCACAGGCTCTTGTCGAAACCGGACGCCTCCGCGGCCCGCACGGTCTCGATCGGACAGTGCGTCTTGAAGAACTGCCGGTAGGCGGACTGCAGATCGACGTGGTCCTCGGAGAGGCGGTAGTCGAGTCTGCGCAGTTCGTAGCGGTCCATCACAGCTCCTGTCCGCAGAAGAAGAACTCCTGGGCGTTGTTGTACAGGTAGTTCTCGAGCACGTCGGGGGGCAGGTCCAGCGCCAGCGCCTCGGGCACCACCCGACTCTGCCGGAGCACGGGCCAGTCGGAGGCGAAGATCACCTTGTCCTTCCCGCGGGTGCGCATGAAGTGCAACAGGCTGTCGGGCAAGCGCTTCGGCGACCACGCCGAGGTCATCAATCGCAGGTTGCGGTACTTGATCATCAGCCGGATCGCCACGTCCCACCACGGGTCGGCGCCGTGGATCATGCACAGCTTCAACTCCGGGAAGCGGACGCACACCCGGTCGAGGTGGATGGGGTTCTGCACCTCGCCCGGGATCGGCGGGCCGGGCAGTCCGGTGTTGACGCACAACGGCAGACCGAGTTCGGCGCATTTCGTGTAGAGCGGATAGTAGACGGCGTCGCTGGGCGGGTACATGCCATCGCCCCAGAAGCTGGGCCCGACAACGGCATACGCGACAGGCAGGTCGGTGGCCACAGCCTGCAGTTCACTTAGCGACGGCATCGGCCGGAGCAGGTTGAGACCACCGACCGCGAGGGCGAACTTGTCGGGCCGTTCCGCGACGAACTTGCGCGCGGTGACCGAGGGTTTGGCCAGATTGTCCATCAGGACGGCCTTCTCGACACCGTGCTCGGCCATCTCGTCGAGCAGCGCGGGCAGTTCGACCTGGTCGTAGAGCGACCGCGGGCCCTTGAAGTAGTCGTCGCGCACCTTGAGCATGAACTCGGGTTGGTTGGCCGTCTCCCCGAAATGCACGTTGACGAGGCAGTCCAGGACTCTCGGGCTCACAGTCGGCCCGCCAGCGAATCGGGCTGAGTCACCTGGCTCTTGGCCCACCGGTAGTCGGCTTTCCCGTTGCCCAGCCGGCGCACCCGGTCGACGAAGATGAACTCCTTCGGGGCTTTGAACCGGGCCAGGGCCGATGTGCACGCCTCCCGCAGCGTCTCGGTCACGAGGTCGGCACCGGGCTTCTTCTCGATCAGCGCGACGATCTCCTGCCCCCAGCGCTCGCTGTCCCGACCCACCACCAGGGCGTCGGCCACCCCGCTCTGGGCGCGCAGCACCTCTTCGACCTCCTCGACGAACACCTTCTCGCCACCGGTGTTGACGACCAGTGCGTCACGCCCGAACAGGCGCAGGGTGCCGTCGGCCTCCAGGGCCGCGCGGTCCCCCGAGATGACGACGCGGCGCCCGTCGACCTCGGGGAAGGTTCGTCGCGTGGCCGCGGCGTCGTCGAAGTATCCCAGCGGAATCCGGCCTTCCCTTGCCACCCAGCCGATCTCGTCCTCACCGGGTAGCAGGAACCGGCTACGGTCCTCCGACAGCACCACGACGCCGTCGCGTCGCTCGAACGTGTCCTTCCGGTCGTCGAGCAGACTGCGCCCGAACGCCATGTTTCCGGTCTCCGAGGACCCGTATCCGTTGATGAGCGTGATCTGTGGGAGGAGTTCGAGCAGTGCGTCCTGATGGCGCTGATTGGTCGCCGCACCGCCGGTGCCGATCGCGAACAGCGACGACAGATCGTAGGGGCGGCGACGCAGTTCGGCGATCAGCGGCCCCGCGTACGCATCCCCGACCATGGTCATCAGACCGACCTTCTCCCGCTCGGCGGTGGCCAGCACCGCGGCCGGGTCGAGGGTGGGTTTGTCGTAGAGAATCACCGTCTGGCCGTTCAGCAACGCGGCGAACGCGGTCCACATGCCTGCGGCGTGCATCAGCGGGGACACCGCGAACCACGGCGGGCCCGCGTGCTGCACCTTGTCGTGGATCTCGGCCACCGACTCGTGGTCGGCTCCGTTCATCGACACCACGTAGGTGTCGGACTGTCGCCACATCACCCCCTTGGGGCGTCCCGTCGTCCCGCCGGTGCAGATCATCATCACGTCGTCCGGCGACGGCGTGACCGGCTGGTCCGCTTCGCCGCCGGCGAGCGCATCCTCGAGGGGGACCGAGCCGGTCAATTCGGGCGCCCCGCTGCCGTCGTCGATCGAGATCATCACGTCGACCCCGTCCCGGGGCAGGACGTCGGCGAACTTGGCGCCGAGCGAGCGGTGGAAGACGACCGCGCGCGGACGCAGATAGCTCAGCAGTTCGTCGACCTCGCGCGGGGTGTAGTTGAAATTCACGTTGACCGGCACGGCACGCGCCTTGAGCGCGCCGACCACCACGTCCGGGTACAGGTCGTTGTGCATGATCAGGGCGACCCGGTCCTGTCCGCACTCCCACCCGTCGAGCGCGTCGCGCTCCCGATGGGCGCCGATCCCGTTGGCGAGCAGGAAGTTCGCGAGTCGGCGGGTCCGTTCGGCGGTCTGCGCATAGGTGCTCCTGCGGTCGCCGCAGACCGTCATCAACCGGTCCGGTATCGCTTCGGCGATCGCGTCGACGACACCGCCGATGGTCCACTCCCCCATGTTTCAGACGTTCGCCGTGACGCCGCGGAGAAGTTCGAGCGCGTTGTCCCGCATCACTTTCCGCGTATCCTCGGCGCTGAACTCCGGGAATTGCGGGATGTCGGCGGTGAACGTCATCGGATCGGCCAGGCCCTCACCGTGCGGCCAGTCGGACCCGAAGAGGATCTTGTCGACGCCGATGGTCTCGGCCAGCAGCTTCACATCGTCCTCGTAATACGGCGCGATCCAGACGTTGTTCTTGAGCTGCTCGACCGGGTCTTCCCTGTAGTGGTACGGCGCGGTGTTGGCGGATTTCTTCAGCCGCTTGATCAGGCGGTACACGAAGTAGGAGCCGTTCTCGATGCTCGCCACCTTCAGCGTCGGATGCCGGGTGAACACCTGGTGCACGATCATCGACGCCATCGAGTCGTGGATGGCGCGGTCGTCGAGCAGCACCTGGTCCAGTGGGTCCTTCTTGCCGAAGCCCTCGAACGTGGCCTGGCCGCCCCACAGCGCCGCGATCGCGAGGTACCCGCTGTCGGAGAGGTGGAAGATGACCGGGACGCCGGCTTCGGCGAGCCGTGCCCACACCGGATCGTGGACCGGGTCGCCCAGTGAGCGAGGCTTGACCAGCCCCGGCACCGGCGCAGGCCGCACGCACACGATCTTCGCGCCGCGACTCAGGACGAATTCCACCTCCTCGACCGCTTTTTCGGGATCGGCGAGCGAGATGATGGGCGCGGACAGGAACCGGTGGTCGGGACGGTCGAACCCCCAGTCCTCGTCGAGCCACAGGTTGAACGCGTGGACCGACGCCATGGTCGCCTCGATGTCGTGTTTGAGCGCCTCCTCCACACCGCAGGCGAAGGTCGGCAGCATGAACGCCGTCTCGAGGTTCTGCTTGTCGAGGATCTTCAGGCGCGCGTCACGGTTCTGGTACTCGGGGTGGTCGGCCAACCGATCCACCTTCATCAGTGATGCCGGGTCCACGCCCTCGGGGATCTCTCCGCGGAAGAGCAGATCGAGACAGCCGGGCTCGATGATCGGGTCGAACGTCGGGTTGGGGATGAAATGGTTGACCACACCCCCCATGACGGCGAACGTGCGCTTGCCCTCGGTCAGCATCTGCACGCCGCGGCGCTTGAACTCCTTCGGCAGGTGGCGGGTGAACGCGTCGAGCGGTTCGTAGTAGTGGTTGTCGACGTCGATCGCCCTGTAGTCGAGTGTCATTGCGGTCCCTCCTGCAACATCGGAAAACTCGGCGCCCGCTTCTCGAGGAAGCTCACGATCCCCTCGATGACGTCGGGGCGCAGCAGCGATTCACCCATCAACTTCTCCGCCCTGGCACTGGCGTCGACGACGTCACGCTCGGCATCCCCGTAGGTCTGTTCCTTGATGACCGCCAGCGACGCCGGCGAACAATTCGCGGCGATGTCCTCGGCGTACGCCACCGCGCGCGCCAGGAGATCGCCGGGCGCGACGACCTCCTTGACCAGACCGAGGTGGGCCGCTTCGTCGGCGTAGAAGGTCCGTCCGCTGAGCAGAAGATCCATCGCGGCGCCGAAACCCACGAGGCGCGGCAGGATCCACGAGATGCCGTACTCGGCGATCAGACCGCGGCGGGCGAACGACGTCGCGAACTTCGCACCGTCGGCGGCGAATCGGACGTCGCACATCAGCGCGTGGGTCAGCCCGATGCCGACGCAGGATCCGTTGACCGCCGCGATGACCGGCTTGGGCAGTGCGGTGAGGAAGTGCGGGTGGCGCTCCCCGACGATCTTGCTGACGTCGTGGTTCTCACCGTTGCCCAGTGAGTCGCCGATGGTGGCCATCGACCCCAGATGCGCTCCGGCGCAGAAGGCGCGACCGTTGCCGGTGAGCACGATCGCCCGCACCTGCGGGTCTGCCTCGGCACGATCCATCGCGGCATAGAACCCGGCCGAGATGTCGCTACCCCAGGTGTTGAGGCGTTCGGGGCGATTCAGCGTGACGACGGCGACGCCGCTGGACCTGACGTCGTAGAGGACGGCATCCGGGTCGGCATCCCCAGCAGTCACCGCATCGGCTCCTCGTGATCGGCGCACCTCGCTTTAGGTACTCATACTGTATACCTATCGGTAGCGCATTCCACAAGAACGGCGTGCCCCACGTCGGGGCAGGTCAAGGGCGTTGTCCCTCAGGTGAAGTCGCTGCCGCCGTCGACGTTGACGTTCGCCCCGGTCATGTACGAATTGCGCCGGGACGCGAGGAACGCCGCGACGGGCCCGATCTCCGAGGGCAGGCCGGCCCTCGGCAGATGCGCCGGATGGCCGAAGTGTTCGGTGATCGCGTCCATCAACCGGTACGGGTCACCGCCGTCGACCCCGACCGACTCCGCCCACCCGGTGAGCGCCTCGGAGGCGATGCTGCCCGGCGAGACGACGTTGACCAGGATCTCGTCGCGGGCGAGCGTGAGCGACAGGTTCTTCGACACGCTGGTCACCATCGCTTTCGCGGCGGTGTACGCGGGCAGGATGACGCTCTGCCGCTGCGTCGACTGCGCCGAGAAGTTCACGATGCGGGCCCATGACGCCCTGCGTAGCAGCGGAAGCGCGGCGCGTACGCACCGCACCATCCCGAGCACCCCGCTCTCGACGGCGGCGCGCCACTGGTCGTCGGACAGCGATTCGAAATCCCCGCGCACGTCCGGACCGACGGTGTTGACGAGGATGTTGAGCGCGCCGCCCCACCGGCCGGACACTTCGGCGAACGCGTGCTCGACCTGATCGGCCTCACCGATGTCGGCGAAGATGCCGACCGCGTCGGGGCTGCCGTGGTCGGCCAGTTCGGCCGTGGCACGATCCAGTACGTCCTTCGACCGGCCGACGAGCGCGATCTTCGCGCCGTCCTCCGCGAGGCACCGGGCGGTGGCCAGCCCCATCCCGCGACCGCCGCCCACCACCACCGCGGTGGCGTCGGTCAGTCCGAGGTCCATCGGCTCAGGTACCGCTCCAGTTCGGCGCCCGCTTCTCGGCGAACGCGATCGCACCCTCCTTGGCGTCGTTGGACGAGAACACCGGGATGATGAGTTCCATTTGCTTGGACCACATCTCGGACTCGCTCCACTCTGCGGAGCGGACCAGGATCTCCTTGGTGACCGCCACGGCGAGCGGACCGTTGGCTGTGATGCGCTCGGCCAGTTCGACGGCGCCCGCGAGCGCCTGCCCCGGTTCGGTCACCTTGTTGACCAGACCCCACGCCGCACCCTGTTCCGCGGTGAAGCTCTCACCGGTCAACGCCAGCTCGAGGGCTTTCTGGTAGGGGATGCGGCGCGGCAGTCTCAGCAGTCCCCCACCGGCGGCGACGAGGCCGCGTTTGACCTCCGGGATACCGAACTTCGCGGTGGCGGACGCCACGACGAGATCGGTGGCGAGCACCACCTCGGTGCCGCCGGCGAGGGCGTACCCCTCGACGGCGGAGATCAACGGCTTGCGAGGTGGCCGTTCGGTGAAGCCGATGCCGCGTCCGGGGATGTCGACCCGCTCACCCGCCGCGAACGCCTTCAGGTCCATCCCCGAACAGAAGTTGCCACCGGCACCCGTGAGGATCGCCACGGAAAGACCTGTGTCGCTGTCGAGTTCGTCGACCGCATCGGCCAGGCCCTGGCTCACCGCGAAATTCACGGCGTTGCGGGCCTCCGGCCTGTTGATGGTGATGATGAGTGTGCGCCCCTGGCGCTCCAACAGGACCTCGTCCGACACCACTTCGCCTCTCGCTCACCCGGCAACTGCCAGAAAAGCGTACTATATGCCTTACTGTTGAAGGGCGGCGTGTCTCCGATGGTCTTCCCCCGAACGCTCGATCACGACCCGACCGGTATGGTCGACGGCACCGGCCGGGCTGTGGCGCGGAGGTGTCGCCGCAGATCACACCGCCTCGGCCGAGTTTCCCCCAGCGCATCATCGAATTCCTGACGGAGGTACCGCGGTGGCCAGACAAGCGACAGCCGAGAAGCGGCAACGCCGCGAACGCGGGTCGATCAACCCCGAGGACATCATCAAGGGCGCATTCGAACTCGCCGAGGACGTGTCCGTCGACAACCTGAGCATGCCGTTGCTGGGTAAGCACCTCGGGGTCGGTGTCACGAGCATCTACTGGTATTTCCGCAAGAAGGACGACCTGCTCAACGCGATGGCCGACCGGGCACTGCGCCAGATCGCCTTCGAGGTGCCCTACGTCGACGCGGCGAACTGGCGCGAGTCGCTGCACAGCCATGCGCACAACATGCGCAAGACCTTCCTCGCGAGTCCGATCCTGTGCGACCTCGTGCTGATCCGCGGCGCACTGTCGGCCAAGGCGCTGCGCCTCGGCCTCGAACAGATCGAGGCCGCCGTGTCCGGGCTGGTGGGTGCCGGCCTGTCACCCGAGGATGCGTTCGACACGTATTCGGCGGTGTCGGTCCACGTCCGCGGTTCGGTCGTGCTCGCCCGCCTCTACGAGAAGACCCGGTCGCTGGAGAGCTCCGAGTTCCGGCTCGACGACTCCTCGACGATCGACCCCGAGACGACCCCGCTGATGGCGGAACTCAGCGGGAAGGGCCACCACGTCGGCGTCCCGAACGACGTGAACTTCGAATACGGGCTCAACTGCATCCTCGACCACGCCGCCCGGCTCATCGACGAGAACGGGAAGCCGGCGAAGAAGGCGGCCGCGCGGCGCCGGAGCACCGCATCGCGCTAGCCGCCGCGCGCCTCAGACCTCGATGACGACCGCGCCGCCCTGGCCGCCGCCGGCGCACATCGCCGCGACGCCGATACCGCCACCGCGACGCTGCAATTCGTAGACCAGGGTGGTGACCATGCGTGCGCCCGAGGCCGCGATCGGATGGCCGAGGCTGCAACCGCTTCCGGAGAAGTTGACCTTCTCCTCGTCCAGGCCGTACTCCCGGCAGGCGGCGATGGGCACCGAGGCGAACGCCTCGTTGATCTCCCACAGCGCGACGTCGGCGGGGGTGAGCCCGGCCCGGTCGAGCACCTTGCCGATGACCTTGACCCCGCCGAGCCCGGTGTCGCGCGGCGCCACACCGACCGAGGCCCAGGCGCGCACCTTCGCCATCACCGTCAGCCCCTCGGACTCGGCGTAGCCACGCTCGACGAGCACGGTCGCCGCGGCGGCGTCGTTGGTGCCGCTGCTGTTACCGGCGGTGATCGAGAAACCCTCGATCTCGGGGTGCAGCACCTTGAGGCCCGCCAGTTTCTCGACGGTGGTGTCGCGCCGCGGATGCTCGTCGACACTGAAGTCGACCACCGAGCCGTCCGGCTGCTCGACCTTCAGCGAGACGATCTCCTCGGCGAACTTGCCGGCATCCATCGCCGCGATGGCCCGCTGGTGCGAGCGCGCCGCCCACGCGTCCATCTCCTCGCGCGTGATGCCCGCGGCCTGCGCGGTGTTCCACCCGACGGTGATGGACATGTCCCGCGTCGGCGCGTCCGGCGTCTCGACGTGGGTCGGCGGCATCCAGCGTTCCTCGAACTTGAGTTCCGGACCGGGGATGCGCCAGTTGACCAGTGGCGTCATCGACAGGGACTGCACACCGCCCGCGACGAGCACCCGCTCCATCCCGGACCCGATCTGCGCCGCGGCGTTGCCGATCGCGGTCAGGCTGCCCGCGCAGTGCCGGTTGACCGACTGGCCCGGCACGTGCTGCAGCCCGGTCGCGTCGGCAGCGTAGCGGGCGAGATCACCGCCGCCGTAATGGGATTCGGCGAAGATGAGGTCATCGATGGCGTTCGGGTCGACCCCGGAGCGCCGGATGGCCTCGGGGAGCACCGTGGTGATCAGTGTCTCCGGCGGGGTGTTGACCAGGGTGCCCTTGAAGGAGCGCCCGATCGCCGTGCGGACGGCGCCGACGATGACGGGTGTGGACATGTTCTCGACCTCGGTGTGTCAGGCCGCCGCGGCGGCGCATGCAGTTATGACGACGTTTACAGAAACGGTATCAGTTGTAAGGCGGCGCGACCACCGGCAGGGGTCACTCCGCGTCGGGCTCCGGGACGTGGAAATGCTCGTCACGCAGCCGGAACGCCTCCTTGGTGCCGTGCTGGGCGCGGGTCTTGACGAAGTTGAACTCCCCCGGGGCGAACTGCAGGTTGGTGCCGTAGGCGTGAAACAGGTAGCTGGCCACCTCCTCGCCCTGGTAGGCCTGACTCTGCTCGACGAGCCGGAAGGCCTCCTTGGCGATCACGACCCCGTCGGCCGGCATCTTGGCGGCCTTCTGCGCCCAGTAGCGCGCCCTTGCGGGCACCATCGCGTCGTCGCACGTCTCGGTGAAGATCCCGAGGTGCTCGACACTTCCGGCGTCGACGATGTCACCGGTCAACAACATGCGGCGGGCCAGCACCGGACCGAGCCGGTGGAAGAACATGTGCAGGCTGCCGAGCGCAGGCCCGAGGAATCGGGTGGCCGGCATCCCGATCTCGGTGCTGCGCCCGATCACCGCGATGTCGCACATCAACGCCATCTCGAAGCCGCCGCCGAGCGCATACCCGCCGATCTCGCCCACCGTGACCTTCGGGAACCCCATGAAGTTGTGGTAGAAGCCGAACGACTTGCGGTCGACGGTGAGCCGGCGGCGCTGGCTCGGCCGACTCTTCGCCCGCGAGTCCTGGCCCGGGCCGTACCACCCGTATGCGTTGTTCATGTCGGCGCCGGTGCTGAACACCCCGTCGGCGCCGCGCAGCAGCACCACGGTGAGGTCATCGTCCTCGGCGACCCGGTCCAGGTGGCGCGCCAGCGCGTCCCGCATCGCGGCGTCGTAGGAGTTGCGCCGGGCGGGATTGTTGAGCGTGATCGTCGCGATGCGGGACTCGTGGTCCGCCTCGAACAACACCCGGTCGTCGGGGTCCGTCATCGTCGTCGCCTTTCCGTGTTCACCACCGTGCAGGTCACGTCCGCCGCCGCCCGAAGCGCGAGCCGGCGAGCCGGTCCTGCGGCAGGGCCACGGTGTCGACCTCGCCCGTGCACAGCACCTCGCCGGCGAGCAGCAGCCGGGCGGTGGAGGTCAGGCCCCGCTCCGTCTCGGCGCGTGTCACGTCGAAGGACAGTTCGGTCAGCACCGGGGTGGGGCGCCGGTAGCGCACGGTCAGCGACCGGGTCTTGCCCGCCACCCCGGCCGCACAGCTCTGGTGCTGGGTGACGCAGTCGAAGAAGACGCCGAGGAAGCCGCCGTGCACAAGCCCCGGTGGCCCCTCGAAGGCCAGCGCGAATGTCACTGTCCCCTCGGCGGTCTCGGCGTCGATGCGGTCGAAACCGTATTCCGGGAAGCAGGGGTTGTACGCGCCGACGTCGAAGGCGTGCTGCAGATACACGCGTCGGTGTTCGCCGCCGTCGGCGAGGCGGGGCGTGCGGTCCGGCGGGGCGGCCGCCGACAACCGCCCCTCCCACTCCGCGAACCGGGCCAGCATCTCGTCCACCGCGGGGTGCGGCGCCTCCTGCACCAGCAGCAGGTCGG
Organism: Mycobacterium sp. IS-1742; assembly: GCF_001500125.1. Lineage (GTDB taxonomy): Bacteria > Actinomycetota > Actinomycetes > Mycobacteriales > Mycobacteriaceae > Mycobacterium. Next base: position 100,508 of record NZ_LQIV01000042.1, read on the forward strand.
TCAGCCTGCGCATCGCCGCGGCCGCCGCCACGGTCTGCGGCAACGGGTCCTCCCCGTACCGGCGATCGACGTTCGCGGACATCGTCGGTGGCGCTCCCCTGTTTCGTCGAGGTTGATTTCGCTATGTTGTACGGGACGGAAATCGTATCGCCTACTGTAGGGCTAACCATAACGACAGCGGAAGGGCGGGCAGGCCGGTGGGTCAACAGGACGGCACGGCCGCGCCGGACGGGTCGGTCTCGGCGCACCGCGACGGTGCCGCGCTCGTGCTGAAGCTGAACCGCCCGCATCGCCGGAACTCGCTCAGCCACAGCATGATCGACGATCTCGTTGCCGCACTGACGGCTGCGGCGACCGATGACTCACTGCGCGTCGTGCACATCCGCGGCGCCGGTGGGGACTTCTGCACCGGCGCCGACTGGGTGGCGACCAACTCCGCGGAGCGGCGGCCGCGCACCGGCGACGTGGTACGACGGGTACCGCAGGGCGCGAACCGGGTGATCGAGCTCGTCCACACGCTGCATCTGCCCGTGGTGTGCGGCGTGCAGGGCTGGGCGGTCGGGCTCGGGTGCAATCTGGCCCTGGCCGCCGACTTCACCGTCGCCGCCGCCGACGCGGTCTTCTGGGAACCCTTCGTGCAGCGCGGATTCGCGCCCGACTCGGGGGCGACCTGGCTGTTGCCCCGAATGGTCGGGCTGGCCCGGGCCAAACGGATGTTGCTGCTGGGAGAGAAGGTCGGCGGCGCCGACGCCGCCGAATGGGGCCTGATCCACCTCGCCGTACCGCGCGAGGAGGTCGACGACGCCGCCGCCGCACTGGTACGCCGCCTCGCCGCCGGGCCCACCGTCGCGATCGGCCTGGCCAAACAAGCCGTCCACCAGGCGTTGCACACGCCGCTGGACCAGGCCATGACACACGAACTCTTCACCGTCGAGTTGTCCAGTCGCACAGCCGATTTCAAGGAGGGTCTGGCGGCCTTCCGGGACAAGCGCGATCCGGACTTCCAGGGCCGATGACCCCGACCACACCACCGGAGGAGCCTCGATGACGAACGGTTCGTACGACACGATCAAGTACGAGGTCGACGGACACACCGCGACCATCACGCTGAACCGGCCCGACGCCCTCAACGCGCTCAGCCCCCACATGATCACCGAACTGCGCGCGGCCTACGACGCGGCGGAGAACGACGACGACGTCTGGCTGCTGATCGTGACCGCCACCGGCCGTGCCTTCTGCACCGGCGCCGACGTCAAGGAGATCCCCGAGGACGGCAAGGTCCTCAACGAGCGCCCGTTCCTGTCCACCTATGAGCAGTGGGAGGCCCCGCAGGAGGGCACCCCGCCGTTCCGACGAATGGCCAAACCGGTGCTCGCGGCGATCAACGGGATCTGCTGCGGCGCCGGACTGGACTGGGTGACCACCGGCGACATCGTGATCGCCTCCGAGCAGGCGACGTTCTTCGATCCGCACGTCAGCATCGGGCTGGTCTCCGGGCGCGAGGTCGTGCGGTTGGCCCGCGTGCTGCCCCGCTCGGTGGCGCTGCGCATGGCGATCGTCGGCAAGCACGAACGGATGAGCGCCCAGCGGGCCTATGAGCTCGGCATGATCAGCGAGGTCGTCGAACACGACCGGCTTCTCGAACGTGCCCACGAGATCGCCGACCTGGTCACCCGCAACGCACCGCTCGCGGTGCGCGGCACCCGGCTGGCCATCCTCAAGGGTCTCGATCTGCCGTTGCACGAGGCCGAGATGCTCGGCGAGGCCTTCCGCGAACGGAACCTGCACACCGAGGACTCCCTGGAGGGACCCGCGGCGTTCGTGGAGAAGCGCACCCCGGAGTGGAAGTGCCGATGACCTTCGAGACCATCACGCTCGACGTCGACGCCGCCGATCACGTCGCCACCATCACACTCGACCGTCCGGAGCGGCTCAACGCGTTCAACCGCACCATGTGCGAGGACATGGCCGAGGCGTGGCGCACCGTCAAGGCCGACGACACCGTGCACGCGGTGGTGCTGCGCGCCGCCGGGGACCGCGCGTTCAGCGCGGGGCTGGACATCACCTCGCCCTACGGTCAACCCGACAACGTCTGGAATCACGAGGACCCCGGCGAGCTGCTCAGCCCGAAGTGGCAGAAGATGTGGAAACCGGTGGTGTGCGCGGTTCAGGGTATGTGCACCGCGGGAGCGTTCTACTTCCTCAACGAGGCCGACGTGGTGATCTGTTCGGCGGATGCGACGTTCTTCGACTCCCACGTCAGCGCAGGATTGGTGTGCGCACTGGAACCGATCGGCCTGATGCGCAAGGTCGGGCTGGGTGAGACGCTGCGCATCGCGCTGATGGGCAACGACGAACGGGTCGGCGCCGAGACCGCGCTGCGCATCGGCCTGGTCACCGAAGTCGTTGCCCGCGAACATCTCTGGTCACGGGCTCACGAGATCGCCGCGACCATCGCCGCCAAACCGCCGTCGGCCACGCAGGGCACCGTGAAGGCCATCTGGGAGTCACTGGACAGACCGTATCGGGCGGCGATGGAGCAGGGGCTGATCTACACCCGGTTGGGCAACCCGATCGGGCAGGCCGACCTCGCATCGCGGCCCGCGCAGGCCCGCCGCGAGCCGAAGGTGCGGTGATGGCCGTCCACCGCCTGAGCCGGCGCATCGCCCACGTCCTCGACCTGCGGCCCGAGGTCGACGCCGTCGAATACGACGGCCAGTGGTCGTCCTGGGCGCAGATCGGCGAAGCGGCACGGCGCATCCGGGAACTCACCATCCGCCACGGCGGTGACGCACCGCAGGTGGGGATCCTGCTCCGCAACCGCCCGCCACACCTGGCCGCAGTGCTGGGGGTGCTGCTCGCCGGCGGCACGGTGGTGGTGATCAACCCGGCCAGGGGCGACGACCGCACGCGGGCCGACATCGCCGATCTCGCCCTGCCGGTGCTCATCGGCGGTCCCGACGACCTCGCCGCACTGGTGACCCCGTCCCCCACCACCACAGTGATGTCGCTCGCGGCGCTGTCGCGCGAACCCGCCGTCGACGTCGCCGCACACCCCGCGGTGGAGAACGCCGCGCAGCCGGGTGTGGCGGTCCGGATGTTGACCAGCGGCACCACCGGGCCGCCCAAGCGCATCGACCTCACCTACGACATGCTGGCGCACAGCGTGCTCGGGCCCGAACCCGACGAACCGCCTCGGGGCATCGCGATCGTCAACGCCCCGCTCGTGCACATCGGCGGGGTGTTCCGGGTGCTGCAGTGTGTGAGCGAGGCCAGGCGGTTCGCCCTGCTCGAGCGGTTCGAACTACAGCGGTGGGCCGACGCGGTGCGCAGGCACCGGCCGCGAACGGTGTCGCTGGTCCCCGCCGCGCTACGGATGGTGCTGCACTCCGACCTCACCCGTGACGACCTGTCGAGCATTCGCGCCGTCACCTCGGGAACCGCCCCGCTGTCGGCCGACGACGCCGACGCGTTCACCGAGAAGTTCGGCATCCCCGTGCTGACGTCCTATGCCGCAACGGAATTCGGTGGAGGCGTTGCCGGCTGGACGCTGGCCGACCATCAACGCCACTGGCGCAGCAAACGCGGGAGCGTGGGACGCGCCAGCGGCGGCGCGCACCTGCGGGTGGTCACCGAGGACGGTACGCCGCTGGGCCCCGACCAGCCGGGCCTCCTCGAGGTCAGGCCCGGTCAGCTCGGGCCGGGCACCGCCTGGATGCGCACCACCGATCTGGCCCGGATCGACGCCGACGGCTTCCTGTGGATCCTGGGCCGCGCGGACCAGGCCATCATCCGGGGCGGGTTCAAGGTGATGCCCGACGACGTCCGCGCCGCGCTCGAGGCGCACCCGGCGGTGCGGGGGGCCACCGTAGTCGGCCGGCCCGACGTCCGGCTCGGCGAGATCCCGGTCGCGATGGTCGAATTGCGCGACGGTGTGACGGTGACCGGCGACGAGTTGACCGCTCATCTGCGTGGCCGGCTCGCGCAGTACGAGGTGCCGGCCGAGATCGTGGTCGTCGATGCGATCCCGCGGACCCCCTCGGGCAAAGCCGATTTGGGCGCCGTGCGCCGGTACTTCGGCACCGCGGCGGAGCCGCGGATGAGCACCGCGGCCACCGCCGATCATGGGTGAGCCGCGCACCGTCGCTGCGGTGCTGCGGCACTGGGCGGTCGACCGCCCGCAGCACCCGCTGCTGATCTGCGACGACGAGCGACTCGACTACGGGGACGCCGAACGCCGCTCGGCGCAACTGGCCCACGGCCTGCTGGCCCTCGGCGCGGGTAAGGGCACGCACATCGGGTTGCTGTACCCGAACGGGGCGGCGTTCCTCGTCGGCATGCTCGCCGCCGCCCGCATCGGGGCCGTGGTGGTTCCGTACAGCACCTTCGCCACCGCTCGCGAGTTGACCGAGCAGCTGCGCCACAGCGACACCGAGATCCTGTTGGCGGCAGGCGCCTTTCGCGCACACGACTACGCCGCGCGGCTGCGCGAGGTGCTCGGCGGTGAGGTGCCGACCGGCGAGCGCCTGCGCTGCCTCACCGTCCCGCATCTGCGACACGTCTTCGTCGACCGGGCCCCCGGCGGCACCGTCGACCCCGGGCTGCTGACCGCGGTCGAGGACGATGTCGACGGCAGCGACCCGTTGACCATCGTGTACACCTCCGGGTCCACCAGTGCGCCCAAAGGCGTCGTGCACACCCAGGCCGCGCTGATCGAACATCAGCGCAACCTCAACGCGATCCGCGGTCTGACCGCCGACGACCGGCTGTTCTGCAACTCGCCGTTCTGCTGGATCGGCGGGATCGCGTTCTCGGTGCTGGCGACGCTGGTGGCCGGCGCGACGCTGGTGTGCTCGAACGCCGAGAACCCGTCGAGCACCCTCGACCTGCTGGAGGCCACCCGGCCCACGGTCACCAACGGCTACGTCGCCGGGATCGCCGCGCTGGCAGCGGATCCCAGCCTGCCTCGACGCGACCTGTCGTCGATGCGGCGCGGCAACCTCTACCCCATCATGGCGCCCGAGGCCCGTCCCGCCGACCCGGACCTGCGCCACCACATGCTGGGCATGACCGAGACCGGCAGCGTCGTCCTGCTGCACCCCGACGACGGCGACCAACCCGAGCACCGGCGCGGATCGTTCGGCGTACCCGCGCCCGGATTCGACACCAGGATCGTTCACCCGGACACCGGCGCACCGGTCGAGCCCGGCGAGGTCGGCGAGCTGTGCGTGCGCGGACCGTATGTGATGCAACGGTATTACAAACGCAGCCGGGAGGAGTGCTTCGATCCCGACGGCTGGTTCCACACCGGCGATCTGGTGCGCACAGACGACGACGGCCTTCACTACTTCCTGGGCCGGCGCGGGGCGATGATCAAGACCGCGGGCGCCAATGTCACACCGGTCGAGGTGGAGCGCGCGATCGGCCGGGTCACCGGCGCACAGGCCTACGTCGTCGGTCTCCCCGACCGTGACCGCGGGCAGGTGGTCGCCGCGGCGGTGGTCGTCGACGACCCCGCCGACTTCGACCCCGGGGCACTGCGTGCGGCGCTGCGGGAGGAGCTCTCCGCATACAAGATCCCCCGCCGCATCACCGCCCTCACCCGCGACGAACTGCCCGTGATGTCGAGCGGCAAGGTCGACCTCCCCCGGCTGACGGAGGTGTTCGGTGTCCAACGGTGACTTCACGGTCGACCGGTTGCTGCGCCGCAACGCCGCCGCACATCCGGACAAGCTCGCCGTCATCGACCCGGCGTCGCGGGTGACGCACGCCGAGCTCGAGCGCACCACGCACGCGCTGGCCGCGAGCCTCGCCGGCGCGGGCGTCGGTAAGGGAACACGTGTCGGGCTCATCATGCCCAACAGCGCGCAGTGGGTCCGGATCGCGTTGGCGCTGACCCGGATCGGTGCGGTCCTGGTACCGCTGAGCACGCTGCTGGCGCCGCGCGAACTGGTCGCCCAGCTGCGCACCGCGGCGGTGCAGACACTGATCACCGTCGAGGAGTTCCGTGGCCACCGCTACCTCGACGACCTGTGCGCCGAGCTGGCGGTGCCCCGACTCGACGAACCGCTCCACCATCGCGACCTCCCGGCATTGCGCCGAATCCGGACCCCTGAGCGGCTGACCGCCGGCGGGGCCGTCACCGAGGAGTTCGTCGATGCGCTCGCCGACGCGGTGACACCCAGCGACACCCTCGCCGTGATGTTCACCTCCGGGAGCAGCGGGCCCCCCAAGGGTGTGGTGCACTCACACGGCAACGCGCTCGGCGCCGTCGCCGCGGGCCTGCACGCCCGCTGCATCGACGCGGACACCCGGCTGTACCTGCCGATGCCGTTCTTCTGGGTCGGCGGGTTCGGCAGCGGGGTGCTCTCGGCGCTGGTGGCCGGGGCGACGCTGGTCACCGAACTCATCCCGCAACCGGAGTCGACGCTGCGGTTACTCGAGGCCGAACGCGTCACACTGTTCCGCGGTTGGCCGGATCAGGCCGAAGCGCTGGCGCGGCAACGACATTCGGTGGGCGCAGACCTGTCGGCGCTGCGGCCGGGCAGTCTCGAGGCGCTGCTGCCGCCCGACCAGCGAAGCCGACCGGGTGCGCGGGCGAAGCTGTTCGGGATGACCGAGGCGTTCGGCCCCTACTGCGGCTACCGCGCCGACACGGACATGCCCGAGACCGCATGGGGCAGCTGCGGCCTGCCGTTCGCCGGCATGGATCTGCGCATCGTCGACCCCGATTCCGGTGACCCGGTGGAGATCGGCGAGATCGGTGAGATCCAGATCCGCGGACCGCATGTCATGCGCGGCATCTGCGGGCGCAGCCGGGAAGAGGTGTTCACCGCCGACGGGTTCTACCCCACCGGCGACCTCGGCCGTCTCGACGACGACGGGTTCATGTTCTACCACGGGCGCTCCGACGACATGTTCAAGGTCAGCGGCGCCACCGTCTACCCCAGCGAGGTCGAGGCGGCGCTGCGCACGCTCGACGGCGTCGCCGCCGCCTACGTCACCGATGTGCCTGCCGCGGGCGCCGACCGGGTGGGCGCCGCGGTGGTCTGCGACCGCCCGACGACGGTCGACGCTCTGCGGGCCGACGCCGGAAAGGTCCTGAGCGCCTTCAAGGTGCCGACGGTATGGCTGCTGCTCGAGGACGACGACGCCGTCCCGCGCAAGGCGACCGGGAAGGTCGACGTGCGGGCCCTGCGCGATCTGCTTGCCGGCGCGATCACTGCACCACGCCGCGGGTCTTGAGGTGCTCGATGAGCGGTTCGGCGCCGGACGCCAGATGTTCCGACATCGCGGTCCGCGCCGAGGTGTCGTCGCGCTCGGCCAGCGCGGACAACAGCTGCCGGTGGTGCCGCATCGACTCGGCGGGCCAGCTCTCGATCGTGGGGAACACCGACTCCGGGGCGTAACGGGTGATGAGCGACATCATCTGCGCGAGCTTGGGTGAGTCCGCCGCGACGTTGATCGCCCGGTGGAACTCGTGGTTGAGCCGCACCGCACCTTCGCCGTCGTCGCGCCGGTAGGCGTCTTCGAGCGCATCCTGGATCGCGGTGAGAGCACGCAGTTGCTCCTCGGTGATGTTGTGCGCCGCACGGGCGGCCAGTTCACCGCCGACATATGCTTGCACGTTCGACACGTCGGTGATGTCGCGGCCCGTGACCGGCAGCACGACGAAGCCGCGCCGAGGCTGTTGGGCGAGAAGCCCTTCGGCGCGCAACTCGAACAGCGCCTCACGCACCGGCGTCACACTCACCCCCAGTTCGGAGGCCAGTTGCTCGAGCCGGATGTAGCCGCCCGCCGGGTAGGTGCCGTCGAAGATCCGCCGACGGACGAACCGCGCGACGTCCTCCGACAGCTGGGGGCGGGCCGCAAAATCGGGTGCGGACATGTCAGATCCGGTAGTCGGCGAGCAGACGCTTGCTGATGATGTTCTTCTGGATCTCGCTGGTGCCCTCTCCGATGAGCAGGAACGGCGCGTCGCGCATCAGCCGCTCGATCTCGTACTCCTTGGAGTAGCCGTAGCCGCCGTGGATGCGGAAACTCTGCTGGGTCACCTCCGCGCAGAACTCGCTGGCGAGGTACTTCGCCATCCCGGCGGCGACGTCGTTGCGCTCACCGGAGTCCTTGAGGCGGGCGGCGTTGACCATCATCAGATGCGCCGCTTCGACTTTCGTCGCCATCTCGGCCAGCTGGAAGGCGATGGCCTGATGGTCGGCGATCGGCTTGCCGAACGTCTGGCGCTGCTGGGCGTAGCGCACCGCGAGTTCGAATGCGCGCAACCCGACGCCGCAGGCCCTGGCCGACACGTTGACCCGCCCGACCTCGACGCCGTCCATCATCTGGAAGAAGCCCTGCCCGGGCTGCTCGCCGAGGATGTCGGCGGCCTTCGCGCGGTAGCCGTCGAAGATGAGTTCGGTGGTGTCGATGCCCTTGTATCCCAGCTTGTCGAGCTTGCCGGGGATCGTCAGGCCCGGCACCACCTCACCGAACCCCGTCGGCTTCTCGACCAGGAATGCGGTGAGGTTGCGGTGCGGTTTGTCAGCGCCCTCGTCGGTGCGCACCAACGCGGCGACCAGAGTGGAACTGCCACCGTTGGTCAGCCACATCTTCTGGCCGTCGATCACGTAGTCCTCGCCGTCACGGCGGGCGCGGGTACGGATCGCGGCGACGTCGGAGCCCAGTTCGGGTTCCGACATGGAGAACGCGCCCCTGGTCTCACCGGTGGCCATGCGCGCCAGGAACCGCTGCTTCTGCTCGTCGGTGCCGTGCTGACGGATCATGTAGGCGACGATGAAGTGGGTGTTGATGACGCCCGAGACGCTCATCCACCCGCGGGCGAGTTCTTCGACGCACAGCGCATAGGTCAGCAGCGATTCCCCGAGGCCGCCGTATTCCTCGGGGATCATCAGGCCGAACAGGCCCATCTCGCGCATCGCGTCGACGATCTCCTGCGGATAGGTGTCGGAGTGCTCGAGTTCCTGGGCGTTCGGGATGATCTCCTTGTCGACGAACTGGCGCACGGTGGAGACGATCTCGGTCTGGAACTCGGTCAGCCCCAGGGTCTGGGCGAGTCTGGTCATGACGCCACTCGCTCGAAGACCGCGGCCAGGCCCTGCCCTCCGCCGATACACATCGTCATCAGCCCGTAGCGGCCCTGCCTGCGGGTCAGTTCGCGGGCCAGCGTGGCGAGCATCCGTCCGCCGGTCGCCCCCACCGGGTGTCCGAGCGAGATCCCCGACCCGTGCACGTTGGTGCGCTCCATGTCGGCGGCGGTGAACTTCCACTCCCGCATGACGGCGAGCGCCTGTGCGGCGAACGCCTCGTTCAGTTCGATCAGGTCGACGTCGGCCAGGTCCAGGCCCGCCCTGGCCAACGCGGCCTCGGTCGCGGGCACCGGCCCGATGCCCATCACGTTCGGCGCCACCCCGGCCACGCCCCACGACACCAGCCGCACCAGCGGGGTCAGCCCGAGTCCGGCCGCCTTCTCCGGCGTGGTGACCACGCACATCGACGCCGCGTCGTTCTGGCCGCTGGCATTGCCGGCGGTCACCGTCGCCTCCGGATCCTGTTTCCCCAAAACGGGTTTGAGCCGTCCGAGGGTCTCCAGCGTCGTATCCGCGCGGGGATGCTCGTCGGTGTCGACGACGTCCTCGCCACGTCGGGTGCGCACGGTCACCGGGATGATCTCCTCGGCGAAGACGCCGTTCTTCTGGGCGGCGACCGCCCGCTGATGCGAGGCGACCGCCAGTTCGTCCTGTTCGGCCCTGGAGATGCCGTATTCGCGGCGCAGGTTCTCCGCGGTCTCGAGCATGCCGCCCGGGACCGGGTGGTTCCTGCCTCCCGCCGTGGTCCGTCCGCGGGCCAGGGCATCGTGCACGGCCACCCCGCCGCGGGCGCCTCCCCAGCGCATGTCGGTCGAATAGAACACCACGTTGCTCATGCTCTCCGCGCCGCCCGCGACCACCACGTCGTTGTTGCCGCTGCCGACCTGCAGGCAGGCCTGCACCACCGACTGCAGCCCCGATCCGCAGCGACGGTCCACCTGCATACCGGGCACGGTGACCGGAAGACCGGAGTCCAGGGCCACCACCCGTCCGATGGCGGGCGCCTCGCTGCTCGGATAGCAGTGCCCGAGGACGACGTCGTCGACCACCGCGGGATCGATTCCGGTGCGGTCGAGTAGACCCGTGAGGGCGGCCACCGCGAGTTCGACGGCGGTGAGGTCCTTGAACATGCCGCCGTACCGCCCGATGGGGGTGCGAACGGGTTCGCAGATGACGGTGTCGCGCATCAGACGTGCCTTCCGCCGGTGACTTCGAGCACGGTTCCGGTCATGTACGACGACAGGTCCGAGGCGAGGAAGAGGGCGACCTTGGCCACCTCGGCCGGTTCGCCGGCCCGGCCCATCGGCACCTCGGCGAGTTTCTGATCCCAGATGTGTTGCGGCATGGCCTCGGTCATCGCCGACCGGATGAGACCGGGCTGGATCGCGTTGACCCGCACGCCGAGGTGCGCGAGTTCCTTCGCGGCGGCCTTCGTCATCCCGACGATCCCCGCCTTCGCCGCGGAGTAGTTGGTCTGCCCGATCAGGCCGACCTTGCCCGAGATCGACGACATGTTGACGATCGCGCCGCGCTTGTTCTCGCGCATGATCGCCGCCGCGGCCTTCAGCCCGTTCCATGTGCCCTTGAGGTGTACGGCGATCACCTGGTCGAACTGTTCCTCGGTCATCTTGCGCAGAGTCGCGTCGCGGGTGATCCCGGCGTTGTTCACCATGACGTCGAGGCCGCCGAAGCGTTCCACCGCCACGCCGACGAGCGCGTCCACCTCGTCGGCGCGGGTGACGTCGCAACGCACGGCGGTGGCCACCTCGGCCCCGCCCAGGCGTGTGGCGGCGGCCTCGGTGGCGTCGAGGTCGAGGTCGCCGAGCACCACCCGCGCCCCCTCCGACACGAAGCGCTCCGCGATCGCGAAGCCCAGTCCCTGCGCACCGCCTGTGACGACCGCGGTCTGTCCGGTCAGCAACGACACTCGATCACCTGCCTGACTTGTCGGGGCCTCCGAGGGGCCCGGTCGGCGAACATCATATTTCATATACGATATTGGCCGCCGGCCACCCCAGGGGCCGCCGACTGCGACTGGAGGTCGTCGATGAGCGAAGTCAGTGACGAGGATTTTCGCGAGATCCTCGCGCAGACAAGGCATTTCGTCCGGACTGCCGTGGTCCCGCGCGAAACCGAGATCCTCGCCGCGGACAAGGTCCCCGACGATCTGCGCGAACAGGCGACGAAGATGGGTCTGTTCGGTTACGCCATTCCGCAGGAATGGGGCGGGCTCGGGTTGGACCTTACGCAGGACGTCGAACTGGCCATGGAGTTCGGCTACACCTCGCTCGCGCTGCGCTCGATGTTCGGCACGAACAACGGCATCGCCGGACAGGTGCTCGTCGGCTTCGGCACCGACGAGCAGAAGAAGCAGTGGCTCGAGGGCATCGCCTCCGGTGACGTCGTCGCCTCGTTCGCGCTGACCGAACCCGGTGCGGGCTCGAACCCGGCCGGGCTGCGCACGAAAGCCGTGCGCGACGGATCCGACTGGGTCATCACCGGCCAGAAACGCTTCATCACCAACGCTCCGACGGCGGACCTGTTCGTCGTGTTCGCACGCACCCGCCCGGCCGACGCCCAGGGCGCCGGTATCGCGGTCTTCCTGGTGCCCGCCGACGCCGAGGGCGTCGAGGTCGGTGTCAAGGACGCCAAGATGGGCCAGGAGGGCGCCTGGACCGCCGACGTGAACTTCACCGACGTCCGCGTCCCGGCAGCGGCACTCGTCGGCGGCAGTGAGGACATCGGCTACCGCGCGGCGCTGATCACCCTGGCCCGCGGGCGCGTCCACATCGCCGCGCTGGCCGTGGGCGCCGCGCAGCGCGCGCTCGACGAATCGGTGGCCTACGCCGCGACCGCCACCCAGGGCGGCACCCCGATCGGCGAGTTCCAACTGGTGCAGGCGATGCTGGCCGACCAGCAGACCGGGGTGATGGCCGGGCGCGCGCTCGTCCGGGACGCCGCCCTCAAGTGGGTGACCGAGGAGGATCGCCGGATCGCGCCGTCGGCCGCGAAACTCTTCTGCACCGAGATGGCCGGTCAGGTCGCCGATCTCGCGGTGCAGATCCACGGTGGCAGCGGCTACATGCGGGAGGTGCCCGTCGAGCGGATCTACCGTGACGTCCGGTTGCTGCGACTGTACGAGGGCACCAGCGAGATACAGCGCCTGATCATCGGCGGCGGTCTGGTCAAATCCGCTCAGCGGGCGGCGAACTCGTGACCGGCCGCCTGGCAGGCAGGGTCGCGTTCATCACCGGAGCCGCCCGCGGCCAGGGGCGCGCCCACGCGGTTCGCCTGGCCTCCGAGGGCGCCGACATCATCGCCGTGGACATCGCGGGCACGTTGCCGGACTGTGTGCCCTACGACCATGCGACACCGGAGGACCTCGCCGAGACCGTCTCGCTGGTCGAGGCGTCCGGCCGCCGCGTCGTGTCCGCGGTGGTCGACACCCGCGACCACGACGCCCTGCGCCAGACGGTCGACGACGGGGTCGCCGAACTGGGCCGACTCGACGTCATCGTCGCCAATGCCGGCATCACGGCGCCGCAGCCGTGGAACACCATCACCCCGGCGGACTTCCGCGACGTCACCGACGTCAACATCACCGGCACCTGGAACACCGTGATGGCCGGCGCGCAGCACATCGTCGACGGCGGCGGAGGCGGGTCGATCATCCTGATCAGCTCGGCCGCCGGCCTGAAGATGCAGCCGTTCATGGTGCACTACACCGCCAGCAAGCACGCGGTCACCGGCATGGCGCGAGCGTTCGCCGCCGAACTCGGCAGGCACCGAATCCGGGTCAACAGCCTGCATCCCGGCGCGGTCGCGACGCCGATGGGGACCGGTGACATGGTGGACGGCTTGATGCGCGCCGACGCCACCAACCCCGGGTTGATGAACATGGTGACCCCGTTCATCCCGGACATCGCGCAACCGGAGGACATCTCCGACGCGGTGGCGTGGCTGGCCAGCGACGAATCCCGGTTCGTCACGGCCGCGGCCATCGCCGTCGACTGCGGGTCTACCCAGTTCTGAGCGTCTCGGTCGACGACTGCCGCGCGAAGACCCGGTCGAGGAACGCCGCCTGATCCGTCGCGGCCCTGTCGTGCCATTCGTGGCCGGGCCACACGTCGAAGTGGTCGCACGGGTAGTGGTGCACCTGCGCCCCGGCGTGTACAGCGGTCCTGGCGACCGACTCGGCGGGCACGAACCGGTCGTAGTCGGCGATCTGGACGAGCACCGGCACCCGAATGCGCTTGGCGTCACGGGCCGTTCGGACCTTCACCAATTCGATTCCGATCGCGGCGTCGATCTCGTTGCGCCACGTCGGACCGGCGATCGACAGGTAGCTGTCGTAGGCGCCGTCGAGCGCGAGCGCACCGGGCTGTCCCGGGCGCGCCGCCAACGGCATGAGCGAGGGTGCCCGGCCACACGCGACCGCGACACGGCTCTTGACGCCCATTAGTGACCAGCGCAGCGCAGCACCGAGGTCGCGGTGCGCGACGGCCGCCCGGCTCGCGGCCAGCCCGCTGGTGAGCGGTGTCATCGCGATGACCGCCGCGACGTCGGACCGTCCCGCCGCCACCCGGATCACGTGGCTGCCGGAGAACGACGAGCCCCACAGCACCACCCGGCCGGGATCCACACCGGGTAGGCGCTGCGCCGCCACCACCGCCGCATGGAAGTCCTCCAACTGGCGGATGACCGACACACTCTGACGCGGTCGGCCGTCCGAAGCACCGAATCCGCGGTAGTCGAACGTCACCACGTCGGCGCCGGCGGTGCACAACCGGTCGGCGAACGGCTTCAGGCCCGAGTCCATCGTGCCCCCGAAACCGTGCGCCATCACCACGATCGGCCGCCCGTACGGACCGCACAGCCGATCGGATTCGCTGCGGAAATGCCATGCCGCGCAGCGGGTGTCCATGGAGGAGAAGGTGATCTGCTCGGGGGCGGTCATGTCTCGGGGTGCTCCTCTGGGTCGGTGATGCCGTAGACCGAACTCAGCCAGACCGCCGCCGCCCCTTGGCGTAACCGGTCGGCAGGCAGGGGGCCGCCGAGGGCGAGACGCTCCAGCATGCGGTCGTTGAACTCGATCAGTACGGTGGCCAGCACGCGGGCGTCGACGCCGTCCGGTGCGACTCCCGCGGCACGCTCGGCGCGGATCATCTCGGCGATGGAGTCGACGAACGACTCACGCGCGTCGTCCCAGATCGATCGCACGGCCGGGCTCGACCCACGCACCTCGAGCATCGCCTGGAACAGATGTCGATGACGCTCGCACAGGTCGAAGAGGCCGGTGAGCATCGCGTGCACGCGGACTCGCGGCGAACCCGGTCCGACGGTGAGCGCCTTGTTGACCGCGAGGGTCTCGTCGAGGATGCGCTCGGTCAGCGCCGCCACGGCGGCCGCCTTGTTCTCGAAGTAGAAGTAGAACGCCGACCGCGTCAGACCGGCTTGCTGTGCCACCTCGGCGATGTTCACCGTCTCGACGCTCGACTGCTGCAACCAACGGTCGAGCGCATCCAGGATGGCGTCGCGGCGCAGATCGCTGCGCTGCGCGGGCCGCCGATCCGTCGCCGAACGCACTGTCAGCGCGCCGCTTCCGCGAACGCCGGCCGCTGTCGCCGCGCCCGCTCGGCCCCGGCGGCCATTTCGCGGGTGCGGATGTCGTGTTCGTAGACGAAATAGTCGACCTGCTGGGTGTGTCGCGGCCGGTCGGTGCAGTGGCCGGCGTGCAACCGCTGGTCGGCGTCGATCACCCGCTCCATCTCCGAACGGCCGGGCAGGGCGTAGCGACCCACCGCGTACGCGGCGAGCAGCCGCGACTGGCATTCCACGAACGGGAACAACGTGGGCACGGACTGGGCGAACCCGATGAACACCACATCGTCGACGCCCGGCAGGAACATGCGCTTGTAGAGCCGGATCTGGTTGTCGGGCGCGCTGATGAACGCCGGGTCGAAGAACGGGAAGGTGATGTTGTAACCGGTGGAGTAGACGATGGCGTCGTAGTCGTCGCTGGTGCCGTCTTCGAAATGCACTGTGTGGCCGTCCAACCGGGCGACGTTGGGCTTGGGGGTGACGTCGCCGGAGCCCAGTCGCAGCGGCAGTTCCACCGACTGCGTCGGGTGGGCCTCGAAGAGTTTGTGGTTGGCCGGCGGCAAGCCGTAGCTCGTGGGGTCGGTGCCCAGCATCGGCGCGATGAGCTGTAACGCCTTGCGCTGCCAGGACAGCGGCAGGTGCGGCGACGTGCGGAAGAACTGATCCCCGGGGCGCCCCGCGATGAACTTCGGCACGATCCAGGCGCTCGACCGCGTCGACAGCGTCACCGTGTTCTGCAGCGACCTGGCCGACAGCTCCACCGTGATGTCGGCGGCGCTGTTGCCCAGACCCACCACCAGGATGCGTTTCCCCGTCAGCTCCAGCGGGGTGTGTGGGTCGATGTAGTGGTGCGAATGAATGGACTCGCCTGCGAATTCACCGGGGAAGTCCGGCCAGCGCGGATCCCAGTGGTGCCCGTTCGCGACCACCAGCAGATCGAATCGGCGCCGCTCCCCCGACTGGTCCTCGATGTCCCAGCCGCCGGTGGGTCTGCGTTCGGCGCGCACCACACCGTTGTTGAACTCGATGCCGTCGAGCAGTCCGAACGCCTCCGCGTAGTCGTCCAGGTACGCCTTGATCTGAGTGTGGTGCGGGAAGGACGGGAAGTGCTCGGGCATCGGGAAGTCCTTGAACGACAACCGGTGCTTCGACGTGTCGATGTGCAGTGAGCGGTATGCCGAGCTGTGACCGTTGGGGTTACCGAATGCCCAATTGCCGCCGATGCGGTCGGAACTCTCGAAGGTGGTGTGAGGGACTCCGTAGTCCTTGAGCATCTTGGCGGCGGTCAGGCCGCTGATGCCCGCGCCGATGATCGCTGTGCGTGGCGACGACTGACCCACGTGGACTCCTCACCGAGTGGTGAGGAGCACACTAACCACGCGATGTGACATGCGTCAATCAAATCTGACAGATGTCAGACGGCCTCAACCGATGAAACGCACGATCGACTCGGCGACGGCGGCCGGCTTCTCCGCCCCCTCGATCTCCACGGTGATGGTGGTCATCGCCTGAACGGCGCCGTCGAGGCGGTCCACCTTGCTGATCTCCCCGCGGGCCCGCAGCCGCGCGCCCACTTTCACCGGGTTGATGAAGCGAACCTTGTTGTAGCCGTAGTTGATCGCCATCGCGATGTTGCCGACCGTGTACAGCTGATGACTGAAGTGCGGCAGCAGCGACAGGGTCAACAGTCCGTGCGCGATGGTGCCGCCGAAGGGACCCTGGGCCGCCTTCTCGGGATCGACGTGGATCCACTGGTGGTCGTCGGTGGCGTCGGCGAAGAGGTTCACCCGGTCCTGGGTGATCTCGAGCCATTCGGTGGGGCCGAGTGAGGTGCCCTCAGCCGCCGCGAGCTCGTCCAGTCCATCGAAGGTCTTCACGGGTGTCTCCTCTCCGGCGCCGACGCGCCACTGCCGCTTCGCACCCTACGGTCCACCGCCGCGCCGATCGACGCCGGGAGCGCCGCTGGGTCGCCGTCGGCCGCGAGAAACCGCAATTCGAATTTGCCAGAATTGCGCGCATTCGCGCGTTTCCGGGAAGGCGTGTCCATTGTCGCGCGGAGCGATATGCGGAATGGAAACGAAGAACCGCGGCCGCACTTTACCCATTCGGATCCGATGGCCGACGGCAACCGATGCCCGTTCCCGGTGGCACGCGCGGACACAAACACAGACGGCGCAGGTATCCGGCATCGACGTGCCGAATGCCGGGAGCAATCGTGAGGTATTGCCCTGCGCAACTATCGCGGGGATTCGGCCCTGACCGCGACAGCGACCGCGACATGGCGAGGTGGCGGTATTCGCCGGCGATTCGCTGCCCGAGCCGTCGAGGACCGTCCGCGTCCTGCCGCGGCGGCGAGCACTCTGGACCCGTCGGACGGAGTCGACCCGGCCGCTCGCTCCGACCCCGTGACCCGCGGCGGGCGCACACCTCCGAGCGCACCTCGGAGCCTCATGGGAGCGGCGATAACCGTGGCGCCGAGGGGCCTCCTGGCAAACCTGCAACACCACGGCGACGGGTGGATCTCCCGCCGCCGGGACCGCTGGGTGCCCGCCTGCGCGGACGCCCCGCACACGACGGTCGGACTCGCGCCGGCGGCGCTCGGACCGCCATGGCGCCGGCGTGCCGGGCGCCCGCCGCGGAAGGTCCGTTCGTGGTGGGCCGGCGCCGCGCCCCGGGGCCGGCGGGCGGCCGACCGTCGTGTGGGCGTGACGAGTCTCACAACCTGGCTCGGCCGGCAAACAGCAAGAAACCTCTGTTCAACGCGCAAACACGGGGGTATGGCGGTCAGTGCAATCGCAAAGTTCGCCGGATCCGATCGACGGACAAACGACCAGCGAAGACCCGCGAATAGCCGATTGCCATAACTGAAGTTGCGTGCACAAACTGCGACCGGGCCGCAGTACGGATAACGCAATACTGGACAAGTTTCACTCGCTAGCTGGAATGGAACCCACTATGAGCGGGATACTCAAGTTCGCGTATTCGCAACACCGCGTGACGCGCACCATGACCAGCCGCCGCCTCCCCCCGGGGCGGCAGCCCGAAGGACGGACACCCATGCCTGTTGCCCAGCTAGACACCCCCACCCCCGGGCTTCTGGAACTGGACCGGAACCCGACCTGGTTCGACGACGCAAGCCAGTGCACCATCGTCCTGGCGCAGCCCGCCACCGAGCCCGAGCTGTGGGCCGAGTATGTTCGCGGGGCGCGGCTCAGCTATCACAAGCACGGTGTCGAGCGAGCGCTCGACACCGGCGCTCTCGAGCGCGGGGACGACACCGCTTTGTTCTGCGCGGGCATCAACAAGGCCGGACAGGTGGTCGGCGGCGTCCGCGCCAAGGGACCGTACAGCGCGGTCGACGAGTGCCACGCGGTGGTCGAGTGGGACGGCCAGCCCGGTCTGGCCGCGGTGCGCAAAATGGTCGGTGATCGCCTTCCGTTCGGCGTGGTGGAAATCAAATCGGCATGGGTGAGCGACGACCCCGAACAGAGCCGAGCGCTCACCGACGTCCTGGCTCGTGTGCCTCTGCATTCGATGATGTTGCTCGACGCCCAATTCGCAGTCGCCACGGCGGCGGCATATGTCTTGAATCGCTGGTTATCCTCGGGCGGTGTGCTCGCCGCCAAGATTCCCGCGACTCCATATCCGGACGCCCGATATCAGACCAAGATGATGTGGTGGGACAGGCGCACATACGCCAATCACGCCGATCCCAAGCAGGTTTCGACGTTCTTCGCCGAAACGCGGCAGGTGACGGCGCAACTCGACGGGGTCGGCGAACTCGCGGCGGCGGCTTCGTCCAGCTGATGACGGGGTTCACCACCGATCCGACTTCCTTCACCGCCACCGTCCTGACCGACGACGACCACGACGCCTTCGCGACGCTACGGTCGATTCCCGGGGTCGAATTCGTCGACCGCGCCGCGGAACTGCGCTCGGCGCTGTCCGAGCTGCGTCCGCCCCCCGACGCGGATCTGACCGGTGAGCCCACCGGGTGGGCGTACTTCCCGTGGCGGCGCACGGTCGTGCGCGTCCTCGGTCCCCGCGCGCACCGGCGGCTCCGGCTCGACCGCAACCGGAATCTGATCACCGCGGCAGAGCAGCAGCGGCTCGGACGGTTGCGGGTCGGCGTCGTCGGCCTCAGCGTCGGCCACACCGTGGCCCACACGCTCGCCGCACAGGGGGTCTGCGGGGAACTGCGACTCGCCGACTTCGACGGGCTCGAGGTGTCGAACCTCAACCGCGTACCCGCGAGCCTCGTCGACGTCGGGGTGAACAAGGCGGTCGTCGCCGCCCGGCGGGTCGCCGAGCTCGACCCCTACCTCCCAGTGCAGGTGACCACCGAAGGCGTCACGTCGGCCACCGTCGAGCAGTTCCTCGACGGGCTCGACGTGGTGATCGAGGAGTGCGATTCGCTCGACGTGAAGGTGCTGGTTCGTGAGCATGCGCGGGCCCGACGCATCCCGGTCCTGATGGCCACCAGTGACCGCGGTCTGCTCGACATCGAACGCTTCGACCTGGACCCGGCACGGCCGCTGCTGCACGGACTGCTCGGCGACATCGACTCGGCGGCGCTGTCCGGGTTGACGAGCAAGGACAAGGTGCCGTACGTGCTGCGCATCCTCGATGCGCAGGCGCTCTCGCCACGGATGGCCGCGTCGCTGGTTGAGGTCGGCACGAGCCTGACGACGTGGCCGCAGCTCGCCGGCGAGGTCGCGCTGGGCGCCACCGCCGTCGCCGAGGCGGTGCGCCGCATCGGTCTGGGCGAGCCGCTGTCCTCGGGCCGGATCCGCATCGATGCCGCCGCGCTCCTCGACCGCGTCGAGGACCCGCTCGGCGGCGCACCGACCGACGACACCGACGACGATCCGGGCCCCGATGCGGGCGCGGACTCCATCGTCGAGAAGGTCGCCGCCGCAGCGGTCCGGGCGCCGTCGGGCGGCAATGCGCAGCCGTGGCAGATCGCACTGCAGCCCGACGCCGTCCACCTGTGGGTGGCCCCCGAGGCCACCACGGCCATGGACGTCGCGTACCGGGGTAGCGCCGTGGCGCTGGGTGCGGCGGTCCTCAACGCGCGGATCGCCGCGGCGGCCCATCACCGCGCTGCCGAGGTCGACCTCGAGCGCGGCGATGAGCGCACCCCCCTGCGGGCCGTCGTCAAGCTCGGACGAGCCGAGGACGCCGACCTCGCGCGCCTCTACCCTGCGATGTTGCGCCGGGAGACCAACCGGCACCACGGATCGGGTACACCGCTCGGGAACGCCGAGGTCCAGGCGCTGAGCGCCGCGGCGCGGGCGCAGGGCGCCCGCCTGACGTTGCTCACCGACGCCTGCGACATCGCCGAGGCCGCCGAGATCCTCGCGGCGACCGACCGGATCCGGTATCTCACCCCACGCCTGCACTCGGAGATGTTCTCGGAACTGCGGTGGCCAGGCGATCCGGCGCCCGACTCCGGCATCGACGTGCGCACCCTGGAATTGGGAGCGACGGACCTGGTCAAACTCGACATCCTGCGCCGGGGCGAGGTCATGGCCAACCTGGCCCGGTGGGAGGCGGGGTCGGCGCTCGGCGACGACACCTACGACCGCCTGACGTCCAGCGCCGGGCTGGGTGTCGTCACCATCACCGGTCACACCCTGCCGGACTACCTGCGCGGCGGCGCGGCCACCGAGGCCGTGTGGATCGCCGCCGAACAACACGGCGTCGCGACCCATCCCGTGTCGCCGGTGTTCCTCTACGCGCATGACGACCACGAGCTCGCCGAACTCTCACCGGGGTTCGCCGGTGAACTCGGCGAGTTGCGACGTCGGTTCCGCGCGCTGACCGGCACCGGCGCGGACGAGTCCGAGGCGTTGGTCCTCCGCTTCTCCATCGCACCCCGAGCGTCTCGGCGCAGCAGACGCCGCAGCCTGACCACACCGGCACCGGCATGACGCCGGGAACGGAGACGACCGTGCCGAGAAACCACGAGGTCCTCGTGACATCGGTCGCGACGGACCTGATGGCGGTCACGGCGGCGACGTCGGTCGAGGTGAGCGAACGCGTACTCGGCGACCTCGTCTCCTACTTCGACGTCGATGTGAGTTTCCTGCGCCACAACGACCACCGCGTCCACGCCTCCGAACTCGTCGCCGAATGGCCGCCGCGCTCGGGCGCCGGCGACCTCGACCCGCTCGAGGTCGTGTACTTCTCCGACGCGGATCCGGTGTTCGCGCAGACCGAACATCTCTGCGAACCCGTCATCCTGCGACCCGATCCCGCGGACCCGAGCGGTCTGCGCGGGGCGGCCACGGTCGCCGAGGTGCCGTTGCGGTCCGGTGACGTGACGACCGGGGTCCTGGGCTTCGTCAAGTTCGGCGACCGCGCCTGGCAGCGAGACGAACTCAACGCGCTCACCGCGATCGCGTCGCTGTTCGCCCAGGTGCAGGCCAGGATCGCCGCCGAGGAGCGCCTGCGGTACCTCGCCGACCACGACGACCTGACCGGTCTGCACAACCGGCGTTCCCTGCTGGGGCACCTCGACGAGCGGCTCGCGGCGGGGCGCCCGGGTCCCGTTGCCCTGCTCTTCTTCGATCTCGACCGGCTCAAGGCGGTCAACGACTACCTCGGCCACATCGCCGGTGACTGGTTCATCCGGATCCTCGCCGAACGCCTGCAACAGGGCGAGGAGGCGAAGTTCATCGCCCGCCTGGGCGGGGACGAGTTCGTCGTGGTGCCTGCTGCGCCGATGACAGCCGATGCCGCGGAGTCCCTCGCCCACCGATTACAGGCCGTTCTGCGGGAACGGGTTTCGATAGACGGTGAGATGCTGACCCGGACGATCAGCATCGGTGTGGCCGTCGGTATGCCCGGCTGCGACACCACCTCGGATCTGCTCAGCCGGGCGGACCAGGCGGTGTTGAGCGCCAAAGGGGCCGGCGGCAACTGCATCTCGGTCTTCAGCGAAGAGATGTCGCAGGAGATCGCCCTGCGCAACGACATCGAGTTACACCTTCAGAACGTCATCGACAGCGGCGCCCTGGTCCTGCACTACCTGCCCGAGGTCGACATCCGGACCGGTGAGATCCTCGCGACCGAGGCCCTCGTCCGCTGGCAGCATCCGACACGCGGACTGCTGTCCCCCGACCGGTTCATCGGGGTGGCCGAGTCCATCAACCTCGCGGGCGAACTCGGACGGTGGGTGCTGCGCAACGCCTGCGCCGAGTTCGCACGCTGGCGCGCGGCCGGTGTGGGCAGCGGAATAGTGCTGCGGGTCAACGTGTCTCCGGTTCAGCTTGTCACGGAGGGCTTCGTCGAATCCGTCGCGGAGGTGATGGCGGATTTCGGCCTGGAACGCGGGTCGGTCTGCCTCGAGATCACCGAGAGCGTGGTCGTGCAGGACATCGACACCACGCGGGTCACCCTCGCGGGGCTCAAGGACGCCGGGGTCCAGGTCGCGATCGACGACTTCGGGACGGGTTACAGCGTGTTGTCGCTGCTCAAATCCCTGCCCGTGGACACCCTGAAGATCGACAAGGGTTTCGTGCAGGACCTCGGCTCCAACGCGGGCGACCTGGCGATCGTCCGTGCCATCGTCGCGCTCGCGGATGCGTTCGGTCTCGAACTGGTGGCCGAGGGAGTCGAAACCGAGGTCGGCGCACGGACTCTGCTGCACCACGGGTGCCATCGCGCCCAGGGTTTCCTGCTGTCGCGTCCGGTGCCCGGCGAGCAGATGGAGCGGCTACTGGCCGAAGGGCGGGTGGCCGTTCATTTCTCGTGAGCGCCGGGGTTCGGCGCGGTTCCTCCGGGATTCGCGCATCGCCTTCGGGAGCTGCCGGTTGCTGCTCGAGCAGGTCGCCGAGGGGGGGGTCGCGGGCGGGGCGGCCGCGAGCAGTTCGACGCGGGCGAACCGGCTGCCGATCTCACTGACGAGGGCCACCTCGGCCTCGTCGTCACCGCGCTCGTAATCAGCCTCACGGTGGATGACCCGCGGCGCGAGGGTGACCCCGTGCCGGGACCGCACGGCGTAGGGCCCCTCCCCGGTCTCGAGCACCGCACCGACGACAACACCTTCCTCGAAGACGATCCGCTGCAGGCGGGCGCCGGAGGCGACGTCGATGTCGCGGATCCGCGCCTCACCCTCGAGCCACGTCGCGATCGGCACCGGACCGCCCTGAGCCGGCAGCGCGATCCTGCCGACCGGTTTGACCTGCACCGGACGGTTGTCGAGCGTCCGCATGGTGGTGGTTCGCCAGTCGGTGACCCTGGTGTGCAGCAGCGCGTACGGCGAGAGCAGGCACTGCTCGGTCCACTTCCTGAGCCGGGCCCCGTAGAACGGTGCGGCCCTGCGCCGCTCGGCCGCTGTCAGCGGCCGGACCGGACGCACGGGCACCTCGGCCGTCGGCCGCGGAACGGTCGCGAGACCGTCGGTCAGCGCGGCGAAGTACGCAAGGGTCTGCTCGTCCTCCACCTGATCAGCCGGCCATCCCCGATCGCCTGCCGCGGATGCGGCGACGAGCACGTCGACCCCGGCGTCGGCCGCCACCACAGCGCTGGCGAGCGCACCGACGACACCGCCCACACACAGCACGTCGACTTCGTGGTCCCACATATGCGTTAAACACCTCGCCGTTGCTCGCAAATGGTCCGCCTATCGGTATGGCGGCAGGTCAAGTCACCTCGCACGGCTGGAAGGTGGGTCGCCACGGCCTGTGCAGGGATTCGAGGGGGTTTGCCAGAACAGGCCGTGGCAACCGGATGAAGGTACCATCGCCATCCGTGGAGGGAAAACGCGGACGCCACATCGTCTCCAGCGCCCTCACCAGCGCACGTGCCGGGCACGAGCGCGAGGGGCGAGATACTTGCAGTCATCACGACTTGAACGTTACATACCTTTTGGCTGTTTTGCACCCGGACAGATAACCTAAAGTATGACATCCGCCGCGGACAGGACGCGGCGGCCCGACCACCCGCCGACGTGCGGCTTGATGAATTCCGAGGGCGTGAGTGGCCGAGCAGGTCGACCGGAGAACCGACGCGACGCGTCAGCAGATTCTTGCCGCTGCCGCCAGACAGTTCGCGCTCAAGCCCTACGGTCTGGTGAATCTCGACGACATCCTCTCCGATGCCGCGGTCACCAAAGGCGCCATGTACCACCACTTCCGGTCCAAGTACGCCCTCGCGTCGGCGCTCGTCGACCAGTGGCTCGAATCGAATCTCCGCATCATCGACGAGACGGTGGCCCTGCGGCGGTCCGGGATGGAGACGCTGGTCGACGTCACGTTCGGGACCGCGCTCGAGGACATCGGCCGGCACGTCGCGCGGGCGGGACTCAATCTCCTGGAGTCCGTCGGCCGGACCGACGGCCTGCGTCGGCGGGCTTTCGACGCGTCCCACACCGCGCTGACGCCGCTCGCGCGCCGCGCCGTCGACGAAGGTGACGTCGCCGCGACCGTGGCGCCCGACGACGTCGCCCGCCTGCTGATCTTCCTGTACCTGGGCGTCCGTCAGGCCAACCACCTCGACGACCCCGCCTCGTTCCTGGGTGACCTGCAGCGGGCGTGGACGCTGATGCTGCCCGGGCTCGCGGCGACCGAACGACTCGGGTACCTCACGACATTCGTGCGCCGACGCAGCGCCTTGGCGATCAAGCGGGCCCGGCCGTTGTCCACCGATACGCTATGACGGCGGGCCGGCGCGGCGTGGCGACGGACTTCGTCCGGAGGTGGGCAACAGCACATGATTCGCCAAGCACGTTCTGAGGCGACCAGGCGCAGGATCATCGAAGCGGCGGTCGACCTGTTCAGCGAACGTGGTTATCCCGGAACCGGACTCGGTGACATCATCGAGCGCGCCCAGATGACCAAGGGTGCGCTCTACTACCACTTCGACTCGAAGGAAGCGCTCGCCGCGCAGATCGTGGCCGAGGGCAGCGCCCGGCTGCTGGCCACCTTCGACGCCATCAGTGAATCGTCGTCCCCGGCGCTGGAGAGCATCATCCACGGGACGTTCCTCGTCGTGGATCAGCTCTGCACCGACAAGGTGGCACGCGTCGGGATCGTGCTCATGCGCGTGTTCGCCGGGTTCAGCGAATCCGCGGGAGGCACCTACGGCGGGTGGCTCTCGGCGATGGCCGAGGATGTGGCGAGGGCCCGCGACGAGGGGGACGTTCGCGAGGACGTCGACATCGTCGCGGTGGCCGAGACGTTCGTCGGCGCCTTCATCGGGGGAAGCCTGCTCTCCGACGCCGCTTCGGGCGGAAGCGATCTGCGCGAGCGCGTTACGCGCCTCTTCGGGCTCGTGCTGCCCGCCATCGTCACCGACGAATCCCGCGAGTACTTCGCCGAGTTCCTGGCCCGGGAGACACGCCGGCGGCCCACCGCTGACTGACGAGCCTCACACCTCCTCTGCCCACAACCGTTCGGTGAGGTCGGTGAACGTCGCCAGCGCCACGGGATCGTCACCGCGCACCAGCGCGGATTTGCTCATCCGGGCCCGGACGATGGACCCGTCGCGGTGCACCAACTCCACGACAAGGTCGGCGTGCGCGCGAACCACCATCACTGCGGAGTCCTCGGCGGGGAGGCGATGGAAGATCTCCGTGAAGTGCGCCGCGGTGACGTCCTCGGTCCGGTAGCCCACCATGTCGGCGAACGCCCCGTTCGCAAACAGGATGGCGCCGTCCTCGGCGATCGCGAGAACCGGAACCGGGAACCGCTCGAGCAACACCAGCGCGGGCATGTCCCGCAGCAACGACATCGGGGATCGATCGTCCTGGCCGTCTCGTCGCCGCTCCATCCGAGCAGTATCGCCCTCGCACCGAGGGGCGACATTGTGAGGGCCACGTGACAACGACTTGACTAACTAGGTTTACTCTGTGGGAACGCACACTGCAGACGGGGGTGACCCATGGACTTGACCTGGTCGGATCGCGATCTGGCGTTTCGCGACGAAGTGCGCGCGTTCCTCGCCGCCAAACTGACCCCGGAGATCCAACGGGCGGGGCGGCTGATGACCAGCGTCTACGCCGACCACGACGCCAGCATGGCCTGGCAGGCGATCCTGCACGAGCGCGGTTGGGCGGCACCGGCATGGCCGGTCGAGTACGGCGGCTGCGACTGGAGCCTCACCCAGCACTACATCTTCAGCCGGGAGTCCACTCTCGCGGGGGCGCCGTCTCTGTCCCCGATGGGAATCCGGATGGTGGCGCACGCCATCATCAAATTCGGCACGCCCGAACAGAAGGACTACTTCCTCCCACGCATCCTCACCGGTGAGGTGTTCTTCTGCCAGGGCTACTCCGAACCGGAGGCCGGTTCCGACCTCGCCGCGCTGACCATGGCCGCCGTCGACGACGGCGACGACCTGGTCTGCACGGGCAGTAAGATCTGGACCACCCATGCGGCAGAGGCGAATTGGATGTTCGCGCTGGTGCGGACCACCCGGTCGCCGAAGAAGCAACAGGGCATCACGTTCGTCCTCATCGACATGACGACCCCGGGCATCGAGATCCGGCCGCTGGTGATGACCTCGGGTGAGGAGGTGCAGAACCAGGTCTTCTTCGACGAGGTCCGCGTGCCCAAGAGCAACGTCATCGGGGCGATCGACGACGGTTGGACCGTCGCCAAGTATCTCCTCGAATTCGAGCGAGGGGGCGGCTCGTCCGCGCCGGCCCTGCAGGTGCTCGCCGAGGAGATCGCCACGGTCGCCGCCGAACAACCCGGCCCCGACGGCGGCCGGCTCATCGATGACGCGCGATTCGCCCAGCGACTGGCCGATGCGCGGATCCGCACCGACGTCCTCGAGATCCTCGAGTACCGGGTGCTGGCCACTGTCGCGGCCGGCGGCAACCCCGGGTCGGCGTCGTCGATGCTCAAAGTCCTCGGCACCGAACTGAGCCAGGATCTGACCGAACTGGCCATGGCCGCCGCAGGGCCCCGCGCCCGGGTGTATCAGCCGCATGCGACGTGCCCGGGCGGACCGGTCGCCGAGTACGAACCACCCGCGGACGGCTACCTCAGCGGCGAACCGTGGCAGGCGGTCGCTCCCCTGCGCTACTTCAACGACCGTGCCGGCTCGATCTACGCCGGCAGCAACGAAATTCAACGCAACATCCTGGCCAAGGCAGCATTGGGGCTCTAGATGGACTTCTCGCTCACCAAGGAACAAGAACTGCTGCGCGACGGGCTGACGAAGTTCCTGTCGACCCGCTACGAGCTCGAAAAGAGCCGTGCCGCAGCCAAGACCGGCGCGGGTTGGCAGCCGGACATCTGGCGCGGGTTCGCCGAGGAGCTGGGCATCCTCGGCGCCACGCTGCCCGAGGACGCCGGCGGCCTCGGCGGCGGAGCCGTCGAGGCGATGGTGATCGCCGAGGCGCTCGGCCACGCGCTGGTGGTCGAGCCGTTCGTCGACACCGTGGTGGTGGCCGGGGGCCTGCTGCAGCGCGCCGGCGGCGACACCGCCGCCGCCGTGCTCGAGAAGATCGTGGAGGGCACCGCGCTGGTCGCGCTCGCCGCGACCGAGGCCGCCTCGGGGGACAACTGGCGCGACGTGTCCACCACCGCGGAGAAGGACGGGGCGGACTGGGTGCTGCGCGGGGAGAAGGTCGTGGTCACCGGCGCGCCCCTGGCGGGCCACCTGCTGGTCACCGCGCGCACGTCGGGTGGCCGCGACGACGAGCAGGGGATCTCCCTTTTCCTCGTCGACCTCTCCGCGGTGCAGGGCGGCCTGACCACGCACGCCTATCGCACGATCGACGACCGTCGCGCCGCCGACATCTCGTTCGACGGTGTGCGGGTTCCCGGTGCGGCGCTGCTCGGCGACGAGGGTGGGGCCTGGCCGTCGATCGCGCGGGCCCGAGACGAAGGGGCGGCGGCCGTCTGCGCCGAGGCCGTCGGGGCGATGCGCAGAGTGCTCGCCGACACCGTCGAGTACTGCACACAGCGCCATCAGTTCGGCACGCCCATCGGCAGCTTCCAGGTGCTCCAGCACCGGATGGTCGACATGCACATGGAGGTCGAGCAGTCGGTCGCGGCGACGTTTCTGGCCGTGCTCAACCTCGACTCCGCCGACGAGGTGCGTGCCCGTGCGGTATCGGCCGCCAAAGCCACCATCGGGCGCGCGGCCCGCTTCGTCGGGCAGAACGCGGTCCAGCTCCACGGCGGCATGGGCATGACCGAGGAACTCGCGATCGGTCACTACTTCAAACGGCTGACCGCGCTGCAGTACGAGTTCGGCTCCACCGACCACCACATCAGCCGCTACGCGCAGCTGACGCGACCCTGACCCGTCCCGTCTGTCGACGCCGTGCTCGCGGAGCTCTACCGACCCCGCGGTGACTCGCGCACATCCACGTCGAAGATGCGGTCACACCGGTCACGAGTGCCGGCGATGAGGTCGGCGTTCGGGTCGTCGACCGTGTCGACCCAGTGCGCTGCCTCGGGACCACTGCGCCCGCCGGCGAGGTGGCGGGCGACGAGCCGCGCGCGGCGGACACCCGGGTCGCTGTCGAGGTAGTAGAGCCGGTCGAGCAACGCCGCGACACCATCCCACAGGCCGAGGTAATTCCCCTCGGTGACCACCAGCCGGGCCTCGGCGGGCACCACCCCACCCGCCGCCACCGGCTCCTCGAGCGCCCGGTCGAAGTCCGGGACGTAGACATCCCGGACCCCGTGGGCCGCGGCGACGCGGATGAGCGTCGCGCGGTAGCCGTCCACGTCGAAGGTGTCCGGTGCGCCCTTGCGCAAGCGCCGGCCCAGGCGGTCCAGTTGCGCGCTCGACAGGTGGAACCCGTCCATCGGCAGGTAGCTCGCCATCGCACCGGCATGCTCGGCGACCCGCCTGGCGAACGTGGATTTACCGGTCCCCGGTGGTCCGGTGATTCCGATGATCACCCGCCCCGCTCCGGCGTCGAGGAGGGCCTGTGCGTCCGCGAGGACCACGCGGACCGCCTCGTCGGTGGTCACCGCCTCCGGCGCTGTGCCGCGTGGGTGAACCCGGCCGTGCTCGTCGGAGTCCACCCACGCGACTATAAGCGCGCAGCCCGTACCGGCGTTACTGCTGACCACCGCCGTACGGGTACTGCTGTCCGCCGGGCATACCGGTGT
The DNA here is from genome assembly GCF_001500125.1 of Mycobacterium sp. IS-1742. Lineage (GTDB taxonomy): Bacteria > Actinomycetota > Actinomycetes > Mycobacteriales > Mycobacteriaceae > Mycobacterium. The sequence continues at coordinate 129,297 of NZ_LQIV01000042.1, forward strand.
GCCGACCGCCGAGCGGATCGTCGTAACCCGGTTGCTGGCCGGGCTGGTAGGGAGCGGTCGGCGGACCCGACTGCTGCCCACCCGGTTGCGGATACTGGGACCCGCCCGGGTAGCGCGGGTCGCTTCCGTATTGCGGGTCGGTCCCGTACTGCGGTGCGCCCTGCGAGTAGCCGGGCTGGCCGGCGCCCTGCTGGCCACTGCCCTGGGAGTAGCCCGGTTGCTGCGACGAGCCGGCGGCCGGGATCATCGTCGTCTCCCGGTCGCGGCTGCTGAGGTGTTCGCGCATGGTGCGGCCCTCGTCCTCGGCCCGCGACAGGTAGTTCTCCCAGCGCTGCTGCATCGGCTTGATCAGGCCGCCGCCGACACCGACGACGAGGATGCCGCCGACAGTGCCGAGGACGGCGATCAGCACGGGCAAGGTGACGGTCAACGCGATACCGACCTGGTTGAGCGCGGCGATGACACCGAGCGCCAGGATGGCGATGCTCGCGATGTTCGCGAGGAGCCGCCCGTAGGACAGGCCGCTCAGCGCGTTGGACACGATGTCGCGGACCGCCGCCGCAATCGCCGCCGCGACCACCACGATGATCAGTGCGACGAGCAGTTTCGGCAGGAAGGAGATCACCCCGGCGATCAGCGCGCTGATCGGGTTGGGGCCGAAGACGCCGAACGCCAGTTGCAGAACGACCAGCAGGAGCGCGTAGTAGACGATCTTGCTGACGATGGTCGACGCGTCGTAGTTGCTCTGCGCCAGTGCCTTCTTGACCCCGCCGCGCTCGACGGCCCGGTCGAAACCGACTTTCTCGAGGATCTTGTCGATGGCCTTGGCGATCAGCTTCGCCAAAATCCACCCGATGATCAGGATGACGAGGAACGCCACCAGCTTCGGCGCGAAGTTCGCCACCGATCTCCACATATCTCGTAGGGCGTCTTCCATCGCTAACTCCGTTGTTCGTGGCTCCCCGCGGCCGTTGATGGTGTACACCGTCGGTACCCGGGTTCGCTCCGAATAAACCGACGCGTCAATTGGGCGGCGTCAGGCCGCCCGGGAGAGGACGCGACCCCTTGCGTCTACAACTACTCTCGTGAGTCATGGGGGCACCTTCTGCACCGCCGGGATGGGATCCGGACCCGCATGCACCGAGTCCGCCTCGGACCGGCGCAAGGTGGAAAGCGCCGGCAGTCGCCGGTGTACTCGTGCTGTCCGTCGCGATGCTCACCGGGGTGACCGCACTGCGCGATGCCGTCGGTCCGCAGGACACCCCGCGTTCGGCGCCGGAGCGCGGATCGGTCATCGCGACGCCCACCGTGCTCCAGGAGGGATGGGGCGTCCGGGCGCCGACCCGCGCAGCGATCGAGGCGATGTGGGAATGGGTCACGGCCTCCTCCGGAACCCTCGACACCGTCACGACGGTGACCCACCAGGTGCGGCCGCAGGTGCAGGACGCCCTGGCGGCCCGTGACGTCGAAGACATCAGGTTCTACTGCAGCCAGATGGTCGCGCCGATCACCGTCGAGATGTCCGGGATCGTCGACACCCCCGATCCCGACCTGACCCGGGCGATGCAGCGCGTCGTCGACAGCGCTCGCGACGTGGAGTCGCGCTGCGCGGCCCTTGCCGAACCGCCGGATCAGGGTTCGCTCGACGCCCTGCACGCCGCGTTCGGTCGCGTGGCCTCCGACCTCGACGCGATGGTGCGGATCGTCGACCGGGACGCGACGATCATGCAGCGGGCGGGCCGGTGAGTTACCCGCCGACGTAATCGGCGAGGTGCTTGCCGGTCAGCGTCGTGCGCCCCGCGACCAGGTCGGCCGGGGTGCCCTCGTAGACGATCCGCCCGCCGTCGTGGCCCGCCCCGGGACCCAGGTCGATGATCCAGTCGGCGTGGGCCATCACCGCCTGGTGGTGCTCGATGACGATCACTGACTTCCCGGCGTCGACCAGCCGGTCGAGCAGCGCGAGCAGCTGTTCGACGTCGGCGAGGTGCAGTCCGGACGTCGGCTCGTCGAGCACGTACACGTCCTTCTTGTCGGCGCCGGTGTCCCCCAGCCGGGTGGCCAGTTTGAGCCGCTGCCGCTCGCCGCCGGAGAGTGTGGTGAGCGGTTGCCCCAGACCGAGGTATCCGAGCCCGACATCGGCGAGCCGGTCGAGCACCTTGTGCGCGGCGGGGGTGTGGGCATCGCCGTCTGCGAAGAACTCGAGTGCGTCGGCCACCGACATCTCGAGTACGTCGGCGATGTTGCGGTCGCCGAGGGTGTACTCGAGAACCGAGGCCTGGAACCGCCTGCCCTCACACTCCTCGCACGGCGACTCGACGGTGGCCATGACGCCGAGTTCGGTGTAGATGACGCCGGCACCCTTGCAGGCGGGGCAGGCGCCTTCGGAGTTGGCGCTGAACAGTGCCGGCTTCACACCGTTGGCCTTGGCGAACGCCTTACGGATGGGATCGAGCAGTCCGGTGTAGGTGGCGGGGTTGCTCCGGCGCGAACCGCGGATCGCGCCCTGATCGATCGACACCACCTCGTCACGGCCCGCCACCGACCCGTCGATGAGCGAACTCTTCCCCGACCCCGCGACGCCGGTCAGCACGACGAGGACACCGAGCGGGATGTCGACGTCGACGTCGTGCAGGTTGTTCGTCGTGGCACCGCGGATCTCGAGTGCGCCCTTGGCCTGTCGCACAGCCTCTTTCAGCGACGCGCGGTCGTCGAGGTGGCGCCCGGTGAGCGTGCCGCTTCGGCGGAGACCGTCGACGGTGCCCTCGAAGACCACCTCCCCGCCACCGCTACCCGCGCCCGGGCCGAGGTCCACGACGTGGTCGGCGATGGCGATCGACTCGGGCTTGTGTTCGACGACGAGCACGGTGTTGCCCTTGTCCCGCAGGCGCAGCAGCAGGTCGTTCATCCGCTCGATGTCATGGGGGTGCAGGCCGATGGTCGGTTCGTCGAAGACGTAGGTGACGTCCGTCAGCGACGACCCCAGGTGGCGGATCATCTTCGTGCGCTGGGCCTCTCCCCCGGACAGCGTGCCCGCGGGCCGGTCCAGCGACAGGTACCCGAGGCCGATCTCGTCGAACGAGTCCAGCAGGTGCCGCAAACCGTCGAGCAGCGGGCCGACGGACGGTTCGTCCAGGCCGCGGACCCACTCGGCGAGGTCGCTGATCTGCATCGCGCACACGTCGGCGATGCTGCAGCCCTTGATCTTCGAGGACCGCGCCTCCGCGGTGAGGCGCGTGCCCTCGCAGTCGGGGCAGGTCGCGAACGTCACCGCCCGCTCGACGAATGCGCGGATGTGGGGCTGCATCGCGTCGACGTCCTTGGACAGGAAGGACTTCTGGATCGTGGGAATCAACCCGGCGTAGGTGAGGTTGACCCCGTCGACCTTGATCTTCGTCGCCTCCCGATACAGGAGATCGTTGACTTCCTTCTTGGTGTACTTGCGGATCGGCTTGTCGGGGTCGAAGTACCCGCAGCCGCGGAAGATGCGGCCGTACCACCCCTCCATGCTGTAACCGGGGATGGTCAACGCACCCTCGTTGAGCGATTTGGTGTCGTCGTAGAGCGCGGTCAGGTCGAAGTCGTAAACGGCCCCTCGGCCCTCGCACCGAGGACACATCCCGCCGGTGATCGAGAACTCGCGCCGCTCCTTGACGGTCCTGCCGCCCTTGTCGAGCGTCACAGCCCCCGCCCCGCTCATCGAGGCGACGTTGAACGAGAACGCCTGCGGCGAACCGATGTGCGGGTCACCGAGGCGGCTGAACAGGATCCGCAGCATGGCGTAGGCGTCGGTCGCCGTGCCGACCGTCGAGCGCGGATTGGCCCCCATCCGTTCCTGGTCGACGATGATCGCGGTGGTGAGCCCTTCGAGCACGTCCACGTCGGGTCGGGACATCGACGGCATGAACCCTTGCAGGAACGCGCTGTAGGTCTCGTTGATGAGGCGCTGGGACTCCGCGGCGACGGTGCCGAACACCAGCGAGCTCTTACCCGACCCGGACACCCCGGTGAACACGGTCAGCCGACGTTTCGGCAGCTCGACGTCGATGTTCTTGAGGTTGTTCTCGCGCGCACCCACGACGCGGATGACGTCATGGGCGTCGGCGACGTGCTTGTTCGTCTTTCCCGCCATGGTTCAGGGCCGCTCCTGGATACGGATCATGGTGCCCGCGGGGTCGCGGACCGCACAGTCACGGACACCGTACGGCTGATCGGTGGGTTCCTGAACGATGTCGGCATCACACGCCTGCAACCGTTCGAATGTGGCGTCGAGGTCCGGGGTGGCCAGCACGATGATCGCGTAGGTGCCCTTGGCCATCATCTCGGCGATGGTGCGGCGCTCCTCGTCGGTGATCCCGGGATCGGCTGCCGGCGGGTGCAGGACGACGGACGTACCGGGCTGGCCGGGCGGGCCCACCGTGATCCAGCGCATCGTGCCGGCGCCGACGTCGAGGCGGACCTCGAAGCCGAGGACGTCGCGGTAGAACGCCAACGACTGCTCGGGGTCCTCGTGTGGGAGGAAGGTGCTGTGAATCGTGATGTTCATGGACTCACCGTAAGTGCGGCGCGGGCGCGGGTGCTTCTCGATTCCTGACCGGTCTGGTCACCACCTTGGTCACGCACGTCGGCGGCTCGTCCGTGGTGTCGGCCAGCTGCCGACGGTAGACACTGGGCGGGACTCCGACGAGCTCGGCGAACCGGGTGCTGAAGGTGCCCAGCGACGAACACCCCACGGCGAAGCAGACTTCGGTGACGCTGAGGTCGCCGCGGCGTAGCAGCGCCATCGCCCGCTCGATGCGACGGGTCATCAGATAGCTGTACGGCGACTCGCCGTAGGCGAGCTTGAACTGGCGGCTCAGATGGCCGGCGGACATGTCCACGCCGCGGGCGAGGGCTTCGACGTCGAGGGGTTGGGCGTAGTCGCGATCCATCCGGTCGCGGACCTTGCGCAGGCGCTTCAGGTCGTCGAGTCGACGCTCATCAGGAGCCACCCGCGGATCTTACGACCGCGGACCCATCCGTGGATCCGTCGGCGGCGTCGTGATCGTCGACGGCGTCATCCGGGCGGGCCCCGGCCCGCTGCGAGCCCGATGGTTCGTCGGGTTCGGAGACGGTATTGCGTCGGGTGTCGTTGCGTTTGTAGCCGGAATCGACGAGCGGGCGCAGGCGCTTGTCGACCTCGTCGACGATCCGGCGGTCGACGCCGAGCTGACGCAGCGGCTTGGTCAGCGGCAGTTCCTTCGTCGGGACGAGGTACGAGGTGGTCCTGCCGCCCTTCGAGTTGGTCGTCTCGGTGATGTCGTCCTTCGGCACAGCGGTCAGGTCCACCCCGTAGTTCGGGTGCAGGTAGACCACGCCCATGACGGCGTTCGCGGTCGAGACCACGTTGAGGGGACGGTCCGGGAAGTCGGCGATTCCGTCGTACTCGCGGGTGACATAGACGGTCTCGTAGGGGGTTTCGACCAGCGGCGCCGGGCGGCTGATGCCGATGCCGGGGATGCGGACGCCTTCGGGGACCCAGTTGGCGATGCCGCCGGAGGGCCGCGCCGGATCACCGATGTAGACGAACCGCACGTCGTCCTTGGCCGGGCGCTGGTTCTCGGGAAGCGCCATGATGCGCCGCTCCTCCTCGTGGACGACGAGACTGCCCTGGGAGACGCCGACGAGCGACTTACGCCCCTTCGTGGAGGTGACCGCACCTCCGAGTTCCCTTGCGCCCATGGCGATCGATTCGTTCATCAGGATCGGTGACGCCGGGTAGCCGACGCCCACGAGCGTATCCTCACGGCCGGCGTAGACGCCGTTCTGTAGCCAGGTCATCTGAGACTGGGTGGGCGTGCCGGGCCAACCGGTGCCGCCGACGTAGAGGGCGGTGTCCGCGGACGCGGGGGCGGCGGCCGCGATGGCGATCGAGGCCGAGGCGGTAGCAACCTTAAGGGCGCCTTTCATGGCGGCACTGTAACCCCTTTAAGGGTGGCGCCAGCAACCTAAGCTTGCGGAGAAAAATACAGTTCAAACAATCTATTTGCACCAGTAAAAAGAACTGGTTTCGTCTTTAAGGACGATCCTACGAGGTCGGGTAGGCTCACGACTCGTGGTGCTGCATTTCATGTCGCGGGGCGAGATCGCCGAGTATCTCGGCGTCAGTCTCGCGACGGTGAAGGGCTACGTCGACTTCCCGGAACCCGACGTGACCGTCGGGCGCAATCAGGGGTGGGCCAGGGAGACCGTCGACAGGTGGGTGGCCTCCCGGCGCCGGGCGAAGTGACCTAGCTCGGCCACTGTTCGATGATGCGGCCGTCGCAACGGAGTTGCACAGCGGTGTGGCGCTGACCGCCCAGGGCCTGCAGCTTCTCGGCGTACATCCGCCGGGCGTCGGCCTCGTCGGCTCCGTCGGTCGTGGTGGATTGCAGATCCTCGTCCGAGGGGCGTTCGATGCCCTCCTCGAAGGGGGCCACGACCACGACATCCCATTTCGCTGTCATGTGACCAGTATCCGGGATCGGCCGGTACCGCATCGCCTCCTGTCCGGGACCTTGGGCACCAGCGCGACGCCCTGTGGTCCGGTTTGTCTCGGTCGGACTCCAACTGGGGACCGTGCGAGCCGCGGCGAGCGGTGCGGGGCGCGACCCTGAATCCATCACGCCCGCACTCCACCGTCTCATGGTGGTGGCCCGCACGGAGGACGAGGCCCGCGCCATGCTCGCCCCGAAGGCCATCCGGGCGCTCGGTCTCATGGGGCCCGCCGAGCTGTGGCGCCGAGCTGGGGCCGTGCACCCATTCGAGGAGCACTGTCGATGCGCTGATGGATCACATACCGGGCGACTACAACCGTGCCACGCCCGACGAGGAGATCGCCGCCGTGCCTGACGGGCTCATCGCCGAGGGACCCCTGGTATGGGGAACCCCGGAACAGATCGTCGCCAGGCTGCGGCAATTCGCTCGGCGGACATGCGCCAGGTGATCTTCGCGCCCGTGTCCGGTCTGGTCTCCGCCCGCGCGGCATGCCGTCACGTCACAGGTGAGACAGTTGCCCGATCAACAAGTGTCGGAACGCCTTCACTCGACAAGAGTCGGTGGTGACGCCGACGGCGAGGCGTACGCCGCGCGCATGGCCGCGGTTCTGAGGAAACGGGCTCCCGCGACGCGGCCGCGGAGTAGTGTCCGGCTCACCAGGCGAGGGTTGGAGTGCCGATGCCGATAACCGATCATGACTGGAGAAGGCCCGCAGCGGTGGCGATCCCCGCGGAGGGATACTTCGAACTCGAACGGGGACGGTACGGACCCGTCTTCCCGAGAACCCCGGCGTGCTACGGGTTCTCGATCATCGCCAAGGTCAAGGACGGTCGCGAGGGCGCCATCCGCGACCACGGCAAGGTCATCGAGGCGGCGATCGCGGAGTCGCCCGAGTTCCTCGCCCCTCTGCGTCTGCATTACCTCCGGTGGCTGCTGTTCGACGTGGGAGGCGGGCTCCACTTCCAATATCAGGGCATCTTCGACACCGATTTCGACAAGTACACCGAGGATGCCGTCCAGCTGTTCAGCCAGAGTGGCATCAGCACGGTGTTCACCAATCTCGAGGGCTTCCCTGAGGATTGGAAGGAAAATCCGGAAGGGTTCGTGAAGTTCGTGCGCGAGCATCACTTCCCGAGTTTCCTGGAATACGGCGAGTACCCGTACGTGACGGCCGACGAGATCAAGAAGGCACTGCGCCTGAAGGACGCCTTCTCCGCCATGCTCGACCAGATGCAGTGATCGCGCAGGGCGTCACACCATGCTCGAACTCGATGACATCCAGCACATCCTGTTGACCCGTACGCCGGCCATGACGGGCCGCTACGAGTTCCTCTCGTTCGACGACCCGGCGGGCGCTCGTTCGTGGCTGGCCGAGTTGATCGACCGGGTGGATTCCGCCTCGGCGGCCATGGCCTCCATGGACAGTTCCGAGCGATGGATCACGTTGGCCTTCACGTGGAACGGCCTACAGGCGATGGGGGTTCCCGAGCATTCACTCGCCACCTTCCCCGACGAATTCCGCGAAGGTATGGCGGCGCGCGCCGACATCCTGGGCGACACCGGACGCAATGCCCCCGAACACTGGATCGGCGGTCTGGCCGACGACAAGCTGCACGCCATCGCCATCTTGTTCGCCCGCACCGAGGCCGAGCACCGGCGTTGCGTCGGCGAACACAACAAGCTCCTGGACCGGTGCGCGGGCGTGAAGTCGTTGTCGTATCTCGACCTGAACGCGACACCTCCGTTCAACTACGCCCACGACCACTTCGGATTCCGGGATCGACTGTCGCAGCCGGTGATCGAAGGGTCGGGCGAGGAACCGACGCCAGGCTCGGGCGCCGCCCTGAAGCCTGGTGAGTTCATACTGGGATACCCGGACGAGAACGGTATCTCGGCGAACCTTCCGCAGCCCGAGGTGTTGTCACGCAACGGCAGTTACATGGCCTACCGGCGGCTGCAGGAGCACGTCGGGTTGTTTCGCGAATACCTCCGAGAGAACGCGGACACCGCCGACGGCCAGGAGTTGCTCGCCGCGAAGTTCATGGGCCGATGGCGCAGCGGCGCGCCACTGGTGCTGGCGCCGGATCGCGACGATCCCGAACTCGGCGCCGACCCGTTGCGCAACAACGACTTCGACTACAAGACCATGGACCCCCACGGGTACGCCTGTCCGTTGGGTTCCCACGCCCGGCGCCTCAATCCCCGCGACACCGCCCACAACATGAACCGGCACCGGATGATCCGCCGCGGCGCCACGTACGGGCCTGCCCTGCCGGACGACGCACCGGATGACGGTGTGGACCGCGGTATCGCCGCGTTCATCATCGGCGCCAGCCTGATCCGGCAGTTCGAATTCGCGCAGAACGTCTGGATCAACGACAAGGCATTCCATGAACTCGGCAACGAGCACGACCCGATCTGCGGCACTCAGGACGGCACGCTGGAGTACACAATCCCGAAACGGCCGATCCGCAAGGTGCTCAAGGGCCTTCCCGCGTTCACCACGCTCACCGGCGGCGCGTATTTCTTCCTGCCGGGGATTCGCGCCCTGCGGTACCTCGCGTCACTCGACAGCTGAGGCATCCTCATGAGCGCCCCTGTGCCGGCACGCACCTACAACCAGAGCCACATCGCACGCCGTCACGACGGCAAACGGCGCATCAGCATCTACTGGACGTGGAGCTATCCGTGGGAGGCCCAACGCGACCCCTCCGAGATGTACAACCGATTCTCGACGATCACCGAAGTGCGCAACGTCGCATGGCCCGCATATGAGACACCGGAATACGACGAGGCGCACTTCCTCCAGGGCATCGCGGGAACGCTGGAACTCTTCCACCGCTCGACGTTGACCTTCCAGCACCTCGCCGAGGAGGCGACCGGCCACCAGGTCGCGGTATTCCAACGCATCGATCAGGCGGGCTACCGGTTGCCCATCGACGAGCGGATCCTGGCCGACACCGACACCCTCATGGTGTTCGGACTGGACCACCTCCTCTCCGAACAGGAAGCCGGGGCCGAGGAGATCGCCGCGATCCGGGAGTGGTTGACGCGGGAAGGCACGTGCCTGCTGCTCGCCCCCCACCATGACGTCGGATTCACCGAGGATCTCGCCCAACGACAGGTCGAGTACGAACACCATGGTGATCCGTTGGTACCGCGCCAGCAACGGTTCGGCCAGTACACCCGATCACTGATGCGGGGCCTGGACGTGCCGGTCCGAAACACCTGGGGTTTGCGGCCGGCCGTTGTAGACGGCACCGGAGACATCGCACCCGTCAGCGGCTTTCGTGATCTCGACGCGTCGCACCTGCTCGACGACGTGACCACATTCAGCTTCCACCCCCATCTGCCGCATTACGAGTTGACGGCGCCCGAGAGCGACGACCTGCGCGTCCTGGCCCGTCAGCGCGTCGACCCCAACCGCCCGCACCCCTTCACCGCCGAGGGGAACACCGAGTTCAACGCGTTGATCTGGATGCCGCCGTCAGGTCGACGCGCAGGCGACATCGTGCTCATCGACTCCACCCACTTCACCACCCTTTTCGGCGGCACCGACAGCCTGCGCAACCTGTGGCACAACCTCGCGACGATGGCGTGACACCGGATACCTCCGAGTCCGGTCACCCCTCGGCAGGGTCGCTGCGGCGCCGGCGGACGAATGTCAAGAAGTACGCCTGCATCACCGCGAAGATGAATGCCGTGCTGATGCCGAACAGCAAGACGCCGTTCACCGCCTCCAGCGCGCTGATCAAACGGAACCGGTCGGGCAGCACCAGTCCGCGCACGTCGAGCGAAACCATGGTGCCCAGGGAATAGACCGACGCGTCCGTGAACGAGTCGAACGCGCCGAGCCATCGGTACGCCGACGCCCACAGCACCCCCTCCAGCCCGTGAAGAACCGCGAGCGCCAGCGCGACGAACGCGATGCTGCCGCTGACGATGGGAATGGCCCGCCGCGGACCGAGCTCGTCCTTCCCGACTCGCTTTCGAATCCGGGCCTCCATGCGAAATGCCATGACCACTACTCCGGTCGTGTGGATCGCGATGGTGAGCACGATGAGCGACAGACCCACGACCCAACTCGCCAGATCCACCACCCCTCCCTTCGGTCAGCAGGCGAAGGTCCTCAACCACCTGTCCGACCGGATCCGAGTTCACCTACAACGGTCGAGGAAGTCCGTTGCGGGTTTCCTGATCGCCTCGAGTTCGGATCGAACCTGCGGGTTGGCGTCCATGTACTGCTGGACCTGGGGCCGCATCTCTTCCCTGGATTGGCCCTTCAGGGTCGCGAAGAAGTCATTCACGGGGGGATGTGTGTACAGATATGCCGAGACGGCCGCGGCAACTCCCGCCCTGACACCTGCCCAATCCGCGGGTGAACAATTCGGCGGGGCGGGTGGGGGGGGCGCCGGCGGCTGGGCAGCAGCCGCTCCCCCACCGAGAACCACTGCACCGGCCATCATCAAAGCGCCGACGGCTCCCACTACTGCGCGGCTTCGAAAACGTCGTAACGGCAACGTCATTGCTGCTTCTCCTTCAGTGAGTGATGGGCATCTCCAACGCGTTGTCGGTCGAATCAACCTGACCATCACGGCCGACCGGTCGCTCGTGACACAGGAGCGCGGCGCGAGGGAGACCCGGCATGGACCTGCCGGGATCGCCGCAGTCTGGGCTGATCCCGGGCTCGTGCAGCACTGACGTCATCGCACGGCTACTTCCGCGATTCAGAGGTGGTGAGGCGCCACACACCCTGAAGCTCACGATAGGTCCGGCAACCGGGGCACGTGAGCATATTCGGCAATCGCAGGATTGATCGTTCGTACGCTCCTAGACTTCCTGGAGAGGCGACCGAGAGAAGACGTCCATGAATCCTTGGGTACAACGCATCGCCGTTTCTGCCGTCGTTCTGACGAGTCTGTCACTGGTCGAAGTCGCCTCATCACCGCTCGGCCGCGCCCAACCGCCGCCACCGCCCTGTCCGCCGGGCATGTTCTGGAACTTCACGACGGTCAGGTGCGAATGGCCCGCTCCCGCCGTGTACGTCGATCCGTGGCTTCCGGTCTACGTCCCGGACATCGTCGACGTCGACCTGGATGTCGACATCCCGGTACCCGGCCCACCGGGCATCGGGGCGCCGGGGCGACCGGACATCGGGCGTCCTGGCGCTGGACCCAGACCTCCTCGGCCGCCCATGCCACGGCCGCGCGGCGGCGGTGGTCGGCGGCGCTAGGTCGCTGCTCCGGAACCGGACCGATCAGACCGGCTCTGGGCTCAGGCACGGAGGGAAGCTCGCCCGCTGCGAGACGGCGCCGCGATAGTCGCCCACGCGGCCGGGGATGGTGCTCAACACGGCGATCGTCTGCCCGTCCTTCGCGTACGCAGCGGTGAACGCGCGGCCGCGGCCACTTCCCTCGACGATCTCGACGCTGTCGTATCCGCTTGGTATGCCAATCAATTGGAGCTTGACGTCGAACTGGTCGGACCAGAAGTACGGCACCGCGTCGTACTCCTGCGCGCGGTCCGGTCCTGCCAGCAGATTCCGCGCCGCCGTGACGCCCTGGCGTGACGCCTGGTCCCAGTGCTCGATCCGTAAATGCTGCCCATAGATCGGGTGCCACCAGCGCGCGACATCACCCGCCGCCACGACACCGGTCGCCCCTTCGGCGGCACCGGTGGCATCGCACACCACGCCCCTGTCCACGCGGATACCGGAGCCTTGAAGCCAATCGGTGGCCGGCTCCACCCCCAAACCGAGGATGACGAGATCCGCCTTCACCTTCGACCCGTCGCTGAGTCGAACGGCCTTCACACGGCGCTTTCCGACGAAACCCTCGACTTCCACGCCCACCCGCACATCGACCCCGTGCTGACGGTGCAAATCGGTCCAGCAGCTCCCCATTTTCTCGCCCAGGGCGGAGTGCAACAGCGCCCCGGCACGCGACAGAAGAGTCACGTCGTGGCCCGTCGAGCAGAGGCTGGCCGCGACTTCGGTCCCGATGAACCCGCCGCCGACCACGACGACACGGGTGCGCCTGTGTAACGACGAGCGAATGGCCAGGCAATCGTCGACCGTGCGCAGGGTGACGACGCCGCCCGGCACCGGCCCGCCGGGCCAACGGCGGACGTCGGCACCATTGGCGATCACGAGTCCGTCGAAGGGCACGGTCAGATGCGAATCCCCGTCGCGCACAAGCACGGAGCGCGACGCCATGTCCAACCCGAGAGCGTCGGCACCCCGCAGCACCCGCGCCTGGAACGCATGCTGCGGCGCCATGTCGATGCCCGCCCGGTGCACTTCGCCGGTCAGGAGCTTCTTGGACAGGGCCGGCCGGTGGTAGGGGGCGTGCCGTTCGGAGCCCACCAGTGTCAGCTCTCCGTCGAAACCTTCGCTCCTCAGCGTCTGCGCCGCCATGGCGCCCGCCACTCCGCCACCCACAACGACGACCCGCCGTAGCTCGTTCTCCGTCGCCATCGGTCAGTCCTCCACCGTGATCGCGCCGGTGGGACACGATACCTGCGCCCCGATCAGCTTCTGGCGCAACTCTTCTCCGGGCTGTTCGGGCGAGACGTGAAGACCGTCCTCCCGCACGTCGAACACCTCGTGGCAGATGCTCATGCACACGCCGTTGCCATCGCAGGTGTCGAAATCCACCACGATCTTCATCGACACTCCTCGTTGCTCGCGGATCTAACTGTGGGCGGCCTTCGCCGCCGAAGACCGTTCGTGGGCTTCGGCGCGCTCCCGAGCGTCTCGGGCCGCCGGAGAGTACGCCAGGTAGTCGAGTGCCATCTGGGTGTCGGCCTCCGGGCCGGGATGATGGTCCCGGCGCATATACCGAAGGGGCACCGCGACAAGGAAATTCCAGGGGTCAGGCAGCAGATCCTTGCGTGCGGCGCGGCGCCAGTCGCGCCAGCGCCACTTCAAGTCGATGGATTCGTCGTTCCTCATCAGATGGCGGGCTCCCGCGATCCACCAGCCGATGAACAGCGGTGCGGTCATCAACATCGAGAACGCTCTGATCGCATAGCTTCCACACACGTTCTGGTAGACGTCGAACACCAGCGACCTGTGCTCGACCTCCTCGGCCCCGTGCCAGCGCAGCAGGTCGAGCATGACCGGATCGGCGCCCGCCTGCTCCAGCCCCTTGTTTCGCAGCACCCACTGTCCCAGCACGGCGGTGAAGTGTTCGAGGGAGGCGACGTCGGCCAGACGCCGATACAGCCACCACCTCTTCAACGGCGGCGGGAAGAACGCCGGCGGATCCCCTAATGTCACCGACAGCGTCCGGCCGAGGCGATCGGTGTAGGCAGCGGTGTCGATGCCTTGGTCGGCCAACCTGTCCAGGACGACCTGATGCGCCCAGGCATGCCAGGATTCCTGCTGGATGAACGGTTTGATGGCCGCCTCCAGTTCCGGGTCGTCGACCAGCGACGACGCCTCGAGGACGGCTTTGATGAAATGTCGCTCCCCTTCGGGTAGCAGCAGGTGCAGCACGTTGATCATGTGCGTCGTGAACGGGTCACCCGGTACCCAGTGCCGCGGCAGATCGGCCCAGTCGAACCGGACCTGACGGCGAAACGCCGGATGTCCGTCGTGATGCAGTTCCACTTCAGGCATCGACCACTCCTTAAGTCCAACGGGAGCGAACTGCCGCCGGCACGCCCCATGACCAATGAAGTAGACAGACCTGTCTGTCTCTAAACTGAGAATCGACGGCTGCTGACCGAGGGAAGTACACGATGACGACCGAAACCGCGCCACCTGCCCGCCAACGGATCCTCGACACCACCTATGAGCTCTTCACCCGTCGCGGGATCTGCGACGTCGGCATCGACGAAGTCGTGGCGCGGGCCGGCGTCGCGAAAGCCACGCTCTACCGGCATTTCCCGTCGAAGGAAGACCTCGTGCTGGCGTTCATGGACCGCCGCGCCGAGTTGTGGACTGACGAAGTCATCGACAGGCAGCCGCGCGAGCGCGCGGAAGATCCGAAGGAGCAGCTCCTTGCGCTGTTCGACGTTCTCGACGAATGGTTTCACCGCCGCTCGGATTACGAGGCGTGCTCGTTCGTCAAGGTCCTGTTCGAGGTCGGTTCCGAAGGCCGCATCGGGACCGCCTGCATCGGCCACCTCGACAGAATCCGGGACATCCTGCGAGACCGCGCCGAGCGGGCGGGCCTGCGCGACGCCAAGGAACTGGCGTGGAGCCTCAACATCCTGGTGAAGGGGACCATCGTCTGCGCCGCCGAGGGCGATGTGGATTCCGCCCGGCGCGCGAAGTCCGTGGCCGCGTGGCTGCTCGAGCAGCACACCCCCGGAAAATGAGAACACCCGAGGCCTCGGCCTCGGGTGTCCGGTGGGTGGAGCTAAGGGGATTCGAACCCCTGACCCCCACACTGCCAGTGTGGTGCGCTACCAACTGCGCCATAGCCCCGTGATGTGATGCTCACCGAAGTTACACCACGGAGGGTGGCCGCTCAAAATCGCTGGTCACGGCACTTCGCCGCCGGCCTCCGGTCCGAGCGGCCGGGCCTCGGTGTGCTCGGTCGACGAGCGCGGCCGGGTCTCCGGCGCGAAGATCCAGCCCACCGCGGCCACGCCCAGGATGACGCCGCTGATCAGGAAGGCCCAGGCGAACGAGGTGTACTGGGCGATCAGGCCGACCAGCAGCGAGCCGCCGATCGAGCCGAGATCGGCCATCATCTGAAACGTCGCGACCGCCGTCCCGCCGCGCGACTTGTTGCCCACCACGTCGGCGACCGCGGCCTGCTGCGGTGAGACGAACACCCCCGTGGCCGCACCCGCGACGTAGGCGGCCGCCAGGAACACCGGCATCGATTCGGTGAACCCCACCAGCGCGGTGGACAGGGCCGCCAACGCCAGCCCGAAGATCAGCAGCTTGCGGCGCCCGAGCCGGTCGGAGAGATACCCGCTGGGGATGACGACGGAGATGTTGCCCACCGCGAATGCGGTGAGCGCCAGCCCGGCCGCTCCCGGGCTACGGCCCAGCACCTCCACGACGAACAGCGGCACCAGCGCGATGCGCAGACCGAACGAGGCCCACCCCGTCGCGAAGTTGGAGAACAGCGCCGCCTGGTATGCGCGGTGGCGGATGACGGCCCGAAACGGCACCGGCGTTCCTGCCACGTCGTCCGCCTGCCCGACCACGACGGACTTGCGCAGGCTGATGAACACGACCGCCGCGGCGACCAGCAGCGCCGCACCGTAGATGACGAACGGCGCCGACAATCCCAGCCCCGCGGTCAGACTCCCGAGGATCGGGCCGCCCACCGATCCGATCATGAACCCCGACGAGAACAACCCGGCGACGCGTCCCCGTGCGTCGGCGGGCGATATCCGGATCATCAGCCCCAGCGACGACACCGTGAACATCGCGGAGCCGATTCCGCCCAGCGACCGGAACAGCAGCAGTTGCCAATAGGTTTCGGCGAACGCGCACGCCGCGGTCGACAGCGCCACGATGATCAGGCCGCTGACGTAGACCCGCCGCTCCCCCAGTCGCTGCACGAACAGCCCCGCCGCCGGCGCCCCGACCAGACGCATCACCGCGAAGGCGGTGATGACGAATGTCGCGGCGCTGATGCTGACGCCGAAGTGCCGGGCGTACTGCGGCAGCACCGGGGCCACCACCCCGTAGCCGAGCGCTACGACGACATTGGCGACGACCAGGACCCAGACCTCACGGGGCAGCCGCTGTTTGGTCGTCTGCGGACACTCGTCCTCCGTCCGCGAACTCACGAAATGACCGCCGCCACCACTTCACGCGCCGCCTTCTGCACCTCGGCGAGGTGCTCGGGCCCCTTGAAGGATTCCGCGTAGATCTTGTAGACGTCCTCTGTGCCCGACGGACGCGCGGCGAACCAGGCGTTCTCGGTGGTCACCTTCAGCCCGCCCAGCGGTGCGTTGTTGCCCGGCGCCGCGGTCAGCTTCGCCGTGATCGGCTCGCCGGCCAGTTCGGTGGCCGTCACCTGCTCGGGAGACAGCTTGGCCAGCCGCGCCTTCTGCTCACGGTCGGCCGGCGCATCGATGCGCGCATACGTCGGGGCGCCGTACTTCTCGGCGAGTTCGGCATACCGCTGCGACGGCGTCGACCCGGTCACCGCGAGGATCTCCGAGGCCAGCAGCGCCAGAATGATCCCGTCCTTGTCGGTGGTCCACACGGTGCCGTCGGTGCGCAGGAACGATGCCCCGGCGCTCTCCTCGCCACCGAACCCGATTGTGCCGCCGATCAATCCGTCGACGAACCATTTGAACCCGACCGGCACCTCCTGCAAGGTGCGCCCCAGCCCGGCGACCACGCGGTCGATGATCGAGGAGCTCACCGCGGTCTTGCCCACCGCCGTCGACGACGACCAGTCGGGCCGGTGGGTGAACAGGTAGTCGATCGCCACCGCAAGGTAATGGTTGGGGTTCAACAACCCGCCGTCGGGGGTGACGATGCCGTGGCGGTCGGAGTCGGCGTCGTTACCGGTGGCGACCTGGTAGTCGCCGATCTTCCCGATCAAGCTGGCCATGGCGTTCGGCGAACTGCAGTCCATGCGGATCTTGCCGTCCCCGTCGAGGGTCATGAACCGCCACGTCGCGTCCACCAGCGGATTGACCACGGTGAGGTTGAGGTCGTGCCGTTCGGCGATCGCACCCCAGTAGTCGACGCTGGCGCCGCCGAGCGGGTCGGCGCCGATGCGCACCCCTTCGGCGCGGATCGCGTGCAGATCGACGACGTTCGGCAGGTCCGCGACGTAGGCGTCGAGGTAGTCGTGGCGCTGCGCGGTCGGCAACGCCCGGGCCAGCGGGACGCGTTTCACATCACGCAGACCGTCGCGCAGGATCTCGTTCGCCCGTTTCGCGATCGCCCCGGTGGCGTCGGTGTCCGCGGGCCCGCCGTTGGGCGGGTTGTACTTGAACCCGCCGTCACGCGGCGGATTGTGCGACGGCGTGACCACGATCCCGTCGGCCAGGCCGGACTCCCGCCCGCGGTTGAAGCTCAGGATGGCGTGACTGACCGCCGGGGTGGGCGTGTAGCGGCCCGCCGAATCGACCATCGCCACAACATCGTTGGCGGCGAGCACCTCGAGCGCCGACGTCCACGCCGGCTCCGAGAGCGCGTGGGTGTCGCGGCCGATGAACAGCGGGCCCGTCGTGCCCTGGGCGGCGCGGTATTCGACGATCGCCTGGGTGGTCGCGAGGATGTGCGCCTCGTTGAACGCCGCGTCCAGGCTCGAACCGCGGTGTCCGGAGGTGCCGAACGCCACCTGCTGGGCCACGTCCTCGGGGTCGGGACGCACGGCGTAGTACGCCGTCACGACCTGCGCGACGTCGATGAGGTCTTCGGGTTGCGCCGGCTGCCCGGCGCGGGGGTTGGCCGCCATGATCTCGATTCTGCTCCCTTGCGACGTGGCGCTGTCCGACGGCTGGAGGTATTCCCGCCATACTCTCGGTCATGCCCCGTTTCGATGGCCGGGAACTGGCCGCGGTTTTCGTCGGCGGAGCGCTGGGCACGCTGGCGCGGGCGGGGTTCGAGGAACTCGCCGCGCCCGACCCAGGCCGGTGGCCGTGGCCGACGTTCACGGTCAACATCGTGGGCGCCTTCCTGCTCGGCTATGTCACCACCCGGTTGCTCGAACGACTGCCGGTGTCCAGCTACCGCCGCCCGTTGTTGGGCACCGGCCTGTGCGGCGGTCTGACGACGTTCTCGACGATGCAGGTCGAGACGGTGCGCATGCTCGAACACGGCCACCACGGGCTGGCGGCCGGCTACACCGCCGCCAGCCTGGCTGCCGGTCTGGTCGCGGTCGCGGTCGCCACCGCGCTGGTGAGACGGGCGCGCATACGCCGATGATCGTATGGGCGGGGGTGTTGCTGCTCGGCGGGGCAGGTGCGGTGTGCCGCTTCCTGCTCGACCGTGCGGTCACGTCGGCGGTGGGACGCCCGTTTCCGTTCGGCACCGCGGCGGTCAACGTCAGCGGGGCGTTCATCCTCGGCTTGCTCGGCGGGCTCGCGCTGAGCCCGCATCTGGCACTGCTGGTGGGCACGGCGTTCATCGGCTCCTACACCACCTTCTCGACGTGGATGCTGGAAACCCACCGCCTCGCCGAGGAGCGCCGCGGCTGGCCGGCCGCCGCCAACGTGGTCGGCAGCGTCGTCCTGGGCGTGTCGGCCGCCGCGGCGGGCCTGTGGCTCGGGGGCCTGCTGTGAACGGCGACCTGGCGAAGGTGACGGCCTACTTCGGCGAGCGGCAGCGCAGCGCGGACCGGTTCACGGCCGACGCGCTGCTCGACCTGTACGGCGCCGCGTCGGTGGCCACCAGCATCGTGATCCGCGGTATCGCGGGGTTCGGGCCGCGGCATGACCTGCGCAGCGATGTCACGCTGACGGGCTCCGAGGATCCGCCCATCGCGATCGTCGCGGTCGACCGCTCCGCGCAGATGCGGGAACTGGCCGCACAGGCGGTAGGTCTGGTTTCCCGCGGCCTGGTCACCGTGGAATCGGTGCGCTCCGCGGACGGGCCGGTGCCGAGCGGACCGCTGACTCGGCTGACGGTCTATGTGCGCCGGGGGCAGCGGATCTCGGGCGTACTCGCCTACGCCGCGGTGTGCGACACGCTGCGCGGTCACGGTTTTCACTCCGCGACGGCGTACCTCGGGGTGGACGGCACCGCGCACGGTCAGCGGCACCGCGCCAGGTTCTTCAGCCGCAACCTCGACGTGCCGGCGATGGTCGTCGGGATGGGGCCGACCGCGCGGGCGGTGGCGGCGATCGACGTCCTGCGCGCGACGCCGGGCCTGCAGATGGTGACCGTCGAGGCGGTGAACACCTCCGCGCTCGACGGCGCGCTGATGGCGCCGCCGTCGGACGGCACGCATCCCCACGCGCACCGGAAGCTGACCCTGCAGACCCGTGGGTCGGCGATGCACGACGGCGTGCCGGTGCACCGCGCCCTGATCACCCGCCTGCGCGCGCTGCATTCGAGCGCCGGGGCCACCGTGTTCCGGGGTGTCTGGGGCTTCCAGGGTGGCGAGGCACCGCTGACCGACAGCCTGCTGCGGATCGAACGACACGTTCCCGTCACCACGGTCGTCGTCGACACCCCGGAGCGCATCGCGGCCTGCGCCGCGGTGGTCGACGAGATCACCGCCCGCCGCGGTGTGGTCACCGTCGAGTCGGTGCCCGGCGCGGTGTGGATCGACGACGGCGTCCGCCGGGGTGCGCTGTGACCGCGGGCAGTGGCTAGGAGTCGACCGCGGGCGCGTCCTGCGGTGTGCGCGGCAACGCGTACAGCGCCATCCGGCGGTTCTCCATATCGTGTTCTCCGAGGAACGTGCACCCGCCGGCCTCACACACGCGCCGAGCGGCGGTGTTGCGATGGTCGGGATCGAACATGATGCGGCGACACCGCGGTTCGGCCTCGAACAGGCTTCCCACCACCCTCGGCAGCAACGACGGCGCCAGACCGCGGTTCACGAAGTCGAGGTCGGCGATCGCCACGTGGATGCCGATGTCGTACGGATCGGCGTCGTACCGGGACGCGATCGAATCCTTGGCCGCGCGGTACAGCTCGAGGTAGGCCATGTCGGCGCCGTCGACGCTGCCGATCACCGGACGCGAATACTCGCCGTCGAGCTGGGCCTTCAAGTGGCGGCGCCAGCGCTCCGGCGGCCATGGGTACTCCCAGGCCTCGACGAGGTGGGGCCGGTTCATCCACTGCGAGATCAGCGCCGCGTCGCCGGCCGGGTCGGCGTGGCGCAGCGCGTAGGGCGCGGACAATGCGGGCAACGGCGGCGCGGGCACGGCGCGCACCTCGTCGGAGACGGCGGCCAACTCCCGTGGCAGAACCGGTGTGAGCGCCTCGTCGATCTCGGTCATTTGAGCGACGAGCCTACCCGAGAGAATGAGGGTAGGTTTACCTACCTCAGGCCGCGAGCAGCAGCACTCCGGAGGTGAGCAGCGCGACCACCTTGACGACCTCGAACCCGACATAGACCAGGTGCGCGTGCGAGCGCGGCCCCTCCGCTCCGGCGAGCACCGCGTCCGACCGCCGGCTCAGGCGCGGGCGGACCAGAATCACCTGAGCCAGGAGGCAGCCGAGGGCGCCGGCGGCGCCGACGGCCGCCCCCACCGGGGGCCGGTGCGCGACGAACGCCGCGACCACGGCGACGGCGAGCAGGACCTCGCTGAGGTTGAGCGCACGGAACACCAGTCGGCCGATACCCAGCCCGAGCGCGAGGGTGACCCCCGGCGCCCGGAATTTCAGCGGCGCCTCGAGAAACGAGATGGCGAGCACCATCCCCAACCACACGAAGATCGCGGCGACCGCCACCGCCCGGGCTGCGTCCACGTCGCGAGCCTATGCCAGGGCCGACATGGGATGGTTGAGACATGACCGAGCGGGACCGTGTCGAGGAGCTCCAGCGGTGGGAGGACAGCGGTGCGGTGTGGACCGTGGTGTCGCGAACACCCGGTCGGGTGACCATCGCGCTGCTGCGGTGCGACGGCGGCGAGGAGGTCGACAGGTTCGTCTCCGCGGACCCGGATCTGTTGCGTTTCGTCGGTGACCGCAGCGACAGCCTCGAGACAGGCCCGCTGTGATGCGTTTGGGTGCTTTGGATTTCAGCCCGATCGGCGACGCGCTCGACCTGGTCGCCGAGCCGGTGCGGCAGGAGGTGCGGCACCGCGGCGCACAGGGATTGTGGGTGAGCGCCATCGACCCCGGGTTCGCGGATACGGCCGAGTTCTGCGAGCACTACGGGATCGCGCTGGAGCAATCGGCCAACTGCGTCGTGGTGGAAGCCAAACGCGCCGAACGGATCTGGCACGCCGCCTGCCTGGTGTTGGCGACCACGCGAGCGGACGTCAACGGCGTCGTGCGCAAGTGGCTCGACGCCCGCAAGATCTCGTTCGCCCCCATGGAGGTCGCGGTGTCGCTCAGCGGGATGGAGTACGGCGGCATCACCCCGGTGGGCCTGCCGGACGGGTGGCCGATCCTGATCGACGAACAGGTTCTCACCCAGCCCCGCGTGGTGATCGGCAGCGGGGTGCGGGCGTCGAAGATCCTGGCCGAACCCGGCAGACTCGCGGCGGTGCCGGGTGCCGAGGTGCTGCCCATCGTCAAGGCCTAGTCGAACAACCTGTCGAGGGTGCGGCGTTCGAGATCCTCCCAGCGCCGTACGCGGTCGCGGACCTCGGCCACTTCGTCGTCCGACAGATGCTCGGCACCGTCGGCGGTGATGCGGCAGAGGTCCATCGGCCCACCGACCGTGGGCGAACTCTCGTCGAGGGCGTCCAGGACCCGCAGCGCCGCGACCACGCCGTACTGGACGGGCCGCTCGGACATCCGGAAGTTGGCCAGCAGCGCGCGCGCCTGCTGGGCCATCGGCGCACCACTGCCCACCGCGTGGAAGCCGGTCTCCTCGTAGTGGCCGATGAGGCCGTGCGGATCGATGTCGACGATGAACGGTTCGCCGTTGGAGTACCCGGCGGCCAACACGTACGTCGCGGGTGTGGCGCCGCTGTCCGATTCGCCGGGCACCTTCTCGATGAAGTTCTCGTAGTGGTGCTGGAGGACGGGCACCACCCGCGCCTGCAGCGCCCGCCCTACGTCCTGGGCCTCGACGATCGTCTCGGGCTGCGCGTCGAACAGCCGCTCCAGATCGAAGAGCACCGCACGGGATCCGCTACCGCCCCACGCGGCGCGCTTCCCGAGGCCGTGCAGCTTCTGGGCCGGGTAGGTCAGGCCGCGGGCGGGTTCGGTGATCTGGGAGTCGGCGCCGAGCACCACTCCGTCGGCACAGCGCAGTGCGATGACGACCGTCATGAGGTGATGTTCTCAGGTGCGGCGGTGCACGCGGGCCCATATGGGCCCGGCGGCGACGGTGGTGTACGGGGTTTCGAGCGGGAAATCATCGTCCACCGAGCGGATTTCGTGCGAGCCGATCAGCGTGGCCAGCGCGAGCGTGGCCTCCAGCATCGCGAAGTGCTGACCGATGCAGGCGCGTGGTCCGCCGGCGAACGGGATGAACTGCCAGCGGTCGCGGTCCTTGGCGTTCTGCGGGCTGAACCGCTCCGGGTCGAATTCCAGGGGGCGGTCCCACAGCGCGGGGTCCCGATGGACGGCATAGATCCCGATGCCGACCAGGCTGCCCGCCTCGACGCGGTATCCGTCTACCGCGACATCGCGCAGCGCCAGCCGGCCGACGCCGGCGGCCGGCGGGCACAGCCGAAGCGACTCGTTGAGCACCTGCACGGTGTACCCGAGCCGGCCGACGTCGTCCGGGGTGAGGAGCCGGTCACCGACCGCGCGGGCCTCGGCGGCCACCCGGTCCTGCATGTCCGGGTGGTGGCCCAGCGCCCAGAGCGCGTAGGTCAGCAGCGTGGCGGTGGTGTCGTGACCGGCCAGCATGAAGACCAGCAGTTCGTTGCAGATGTCGTCGTCGGACAGCGCGCGACCGGTCTCCGGATCCGAGGCGTGGATCAGCGCATGGACCAGTGGCGCATCCCGGGTCGGGTCCGCACGGCAGGCCTGCAGGATGTCGCGGGTCACGGTCTTCATGGTGGCCACCGCGGCGTTGGCGCGGCGGCGCTGCGGCGTGGGCAGCCAACGAGGCGCCCGTACGGGTTTCAGCGCACGGTCGGCGGCGTAGCCCGCGGCGACGGGCAACGGACCGGCGATCACGTCGGCCTTCGCGTCGAGGTCCAGCCCGAGGATGGACCGGCCCAGTGAGCGCATCGTCAGTCTGCGGCACTCGTCGTCGAGGTTCACCTGAGCGGTCTCGCCCCAGCCCTTTCCGACCATCTGCGCCGCCCGCGACATGTGCCCGCCGAATCCGCGCACGCTGGGCTTGGTGAACACGGGCTGCAGCGCGCGGCGACGCGGCACCCACGGATCGTTGGGGAGGACGAACAGGCTCTCACCGCCGAGGTCGCGGACCTCGTCGTGAACGCGGCATCGTTCGGCCGACTCGTGATTGCGACCGAGGACGTCGCGGATTCCGGCCGGTGAGGTAACCACGACGATCTGCGGGATCATCCACTTCGGCCCGAGTTTGAGCCGGATCACCGGCCCCGCAGCCTGGCGCAGCACCTCCTGGCCGGTGTGGAAGTTGCGCACCAGGGGCAGCAACTGCCGGTACGGCAGCGGGTTCTTCGGCGCCAGGGGCAGCGCGTCGAGGTCGAGGTCAACGTCAGTCACAACCCGTCCATCATTGCGTGCACACCCGTCCGTGCGCGACCCGGGTGAGCGCGCACGGCGCGTCTCGACCCTCATGTCGCGTCATCATCGCAGCTCAGACGGCGCGACGTCAGTTCACCGAGGCCGTCGCTCCGTCGGCGTTCGCGCGCAACGTCTTGCGCTCCCACGGCCAGGTCATCAACGCCCACACCACCATGACGACCGCGATCTCGGCGACCAGGTACACCGGCCACGGGCCCAGGACGTCGAGCACCGACGCGGTCGGCGGCTTGGCGTTGAGATAGCCGTAGTTGGTTCCCGCGATCGCGTTGAACGCGAGCGTGAAAGCAACCCACCCCAGCGTCACGACGACCGCGAACCGGTAGTCGGCCCAGCGCGGTCGCATCCCGCGCCCCCAGGTGAGGTAGACCGCCGCCCAGACGACGAGCACGTGCAGGGTGAAGAACGTGACGAACAGGTGGTGGGGGAAGTCGGGAGCGCCTTCCTCGGGGGTGCCGATGTCCGGGGTGAGCAGGGCCTGTGAACTGAGCACCAGCCCCCAGAAGTAGGTGAGCACGAACGCCCGATGCCGCTGGGACCACAGGGCGTAGGCCGCCGTCAGTTCGGCGATGTCGCACAACTGCAGCGGCACGGAGGTGGCCAGGTCCGACCGGATGAGCTTGTAGACGAGCGCCGTGAGGAAGGCGCCCAGGATCAGGACGGCCAGCACCCGCCCGACCAGACGCGCCTGCGCCTCGGTCTGTCGCCGCCCGTGCCACACCAGCAGCGCGGCCCCGACAACGAACACGATCAGCACGGTCAGATGCGAAGGGCCGTAGGCCGAGAACTCACGTTGCGCTGCGATCAGCTCCACCACGGTGTCGATCATCGCAGGGCGTGCCGCGGTTCCCCGAGAGGTGCGCCCTAATTGCACCCGCCCGCATTGACCCACCTGCCGTTGTAGCTGACGCACCCCGTGACGTTCGGCGGCGGCGGTGGGTCGTACGGCATGGGCGCGTAGTAGGCCGGCGGCGGAACATAGGGGGCGACCGCGTCGGCGATATTGGCACACCCGCTCACAGAGACTCGGCGGCCGACGCTGGCGCACACGTCCGCGTCGGCGACGCCGGGCGCGTACACCACTATTGCGCCGGGGATGGTCCCGAACGCCGCGACTGCGGCCGCGGCGGTGAATGTCCGTGTCCAAAGAGTCATCGCTTCACTCCTCGATGCGCCCGCCGTGCCTCAAATCGGTGTAACACGTCACGGCGGACCCAGAGGCCCCGCCGCGGGTGCGTCACAGCGAGCCCGCAGGTCGGTCAGGGGCTGGCGGATTCCGTTGATCTCCATCTCCACCTGGCGGTTGGCGGTCATGTAATCCTGCACCCTCCCGCGGAGCTCCTCGTTGGGCAGACCCCGAAGGCTGGTGAAGAAGTTGTTGACGTCCGGATGGGTGAACAGATAATTGCCCATCGCGGTCCCGACCACACCCGACACCTGGGCCAGATCGGCCGCCGTGCATCCCGGCTGCGGTGGTGGAGGCGGAGGTGCCGGCTGAGCGGACGCCAGCCCGGCGCCTCCGAGGATCATCGCACTCACACCCAGAACGCCCAGGCCATTTCGTATGCCACAGCTCGACCGCAACATCGCCGACTCCCTCATTGCGCGTCCGAAACTGATGACACCGTAACCACAGTGCGCGCCGAGACGGCGCGATTACGCGAATCGGTCTTGTGGATTCGACGCAAACATTTGTGATGGCAACGGATCTGAGCATCTCAGCTACCTTTGGTCGCGCTCACACTCTCGGTGCGCGATCAGATCGCTCACGCCCATCACGCCGGACCGTTGCCGAAACTCCTGCACCGTATAGCCGACGACGGTCGCGTCGGTTCGGGCGCGCACAGTCGCCGAGCGCGGCAGGTTGAACAAGACGCCGAGTTCGCCGAAGTAATCCCCGGGCTGGGCGACTTTCACCAATTCCTCTCCGCCACCGGACAGTTCATGCACGATCTCAAGCTCGCCCCGAGTGACGACATAGATCAGATGCCCCATGGTGCCCTGTCGGAACAGCACTTCGCCGGCCCCCAGGTCCACGGTGTCGAGCGGCTGGTTGCTCGACGGGAGCGCGGGCAGCAGTTCGACGACGCGGTCAGCCATCGGCAGCATGCGGCTGTCGTGCGTCGCGACCACCACGACGCGTTCGCCCTGCGCGAGCGAGCGAATCAGCCGAAGCACTCCTTCTACCTGGATGAAATCCAGGTGGGCGGTCGGTTCGTCGGCGAGGATCAGCGGCGGGTCGACCGCGAGCGCACGAGCGACTGCGACGCGCTGCTGCTGACCGCCGCTCAAGTCACCTGGACGGTGTTTCATCCGCTCCGCGAGTCCGACCCGGCTCAAGAGGTCTTCGGCGCGCTGACGCGCACGGGCGCGCGACGCCCCCGCCATGCGCAGAGGAACCATGACGTTCTCGATGGCGGTGAGGCTAGGGACGAGGTTGAACGCCTGGAACACGATGCCCACCGTGTCGCGTCGGTGCCTCGCCAACTCGCCGCCGTCGAGTGCGGTGATGTCAACGCCGTTGAACCTGATGCTGCCGGACTGCGGCCGCAGGATGCCGCCGAGGCAGGACAACAGGGTCGTCTTCCCACAACCGCTGGGCCCCAACAGAATCAGGAGCGACCCCGCCGACACGTCGAGGCTCAAGCCGTTGATCGGCCGGACGGCGTACCCCCCGCTGGAGTACTCGACGACCAGATCGCGAATGGTCAAGGCGCTCACCGCTCACGGCCCTCCGAAGGCCAGCGCCGGGTCGACCGCCACGATCCGCCTGACTCCGGCGACGCTCGCCAGCAGCCCGATGCCGACGGCGATCACCGGCAGCGCGACGAAGGCGCGCACCGGCACGACGACATACATAGGGAAAAGCGGCGCCAGCAGCTGCGAGAGCACCATGCCCAGCGCCGCCGCGAGAAGAGCGACTACGACCGCCTGAAGGGCCAGCCCCGCCAAGATCGAGACCGTCCGCGCGCCGATCGCCTTGAAGACCGCGAAGTCGCGCATGCGTTCCAGGGCAGAGACATACACGACCGACCCGACAATCAACGCGGCCACGACCCACAGCAATGCTGCCACGATCGTGATTCCGTCCACCCCGGCCTTCAGCGGCCGCAGCAGGTCGTCGACACCTGTTGCTCGATCGACGACGTCGAAGCCTTCGGGAGCCTGCTGTGGAAGGCCGACCACCCCGATCGACGTGACCAGCGGCTGACCGTTGTACGCCAACTGCTGCAGGCCCTCGGTCGTCAGAAAGAGATTGGGCATCTTCGCCAGTGCGGTGGAATCGGGCACGATGCCGACGATCTGCAGCGTGCGCGCGCCGGCCTGCACCTCCTCTCCCACGCGTCGACCGAGGGTGCTCGAGGCCGCGACCTCGTTCGGTGCCGACGGAGCGCGGCCCTCCGTGACCGACGGCATCCCGGGACCGCGCTCCGGGGCTCCGAACGCGTTGGCGTTCCGGGTCGCCGTGCCTTCGCGGACCGTCGTCGCGGCCGTGGCGAGCGGGGCCGCGGCTGTGACGCCCGGTGTCTCGGCCACCTGCGAGAGGTTGGCGGGGATGAACGGCGTCGCACCGAGGAACGGCCCGTTCGCGCCCGCCCGAATCACGAACGCGTCGACGCCCATCGAATCAACGGTGCGTTCGGCTTCGACGCGAAAGCCGTTCGCGAGTCCGGTCAACACCAATGTCATCGCGAAAACCAGGCCGGTGCTGACGATCGCGATGAAGAAGCGTCGCCGTCGCCACTGCATGTCGCGGATCGCCGCGAACAACATGGGGTCGACGGTACCGAGACCGCCCTGTCCTGCCGAGGACTTTGGCGGGATTCTCCGCGGAACTGACCCCGGGGATGGCGGCGCCGTTGTTACCATCGCGCCGTGCATGATCCGCCGAGGCCGTCCGGTCGCGGCGACCCGCGCTCCGTCTCCCGGCGCAGAGCACTGATCTACGGGCTCTGCGCGCCGGCTCTCCTGGCCTCCGGTTCCGCGATGGCGACGGTTTCCGCCCAGAGGGCTTCGGCCGCCGATTTGAGGATGATCGACTTCACGCATCGGCAGGTCCCGCCCGACCAGATCAAGGCGGCGGGCTTCGACGGGGCGCTCGTCTATGTGTCCGAGCTCCGGCCGGGGGCGGACTTCGATTTCAAGCCGGTCACCCGCGGCTACGCGGATGCGCTCCGCGCTGCGGGTCTTCGCGTCGCCAGCTGCTATCAGTACGGCAAACCCGGGTGGCCAACACCGTCGGACTTCACCCGCGGGTACGACGGTGGCGTCGCGGACGCCCGGACCGCCATGCGGCTGCACTCCGCGGCCGGTGGGCCGGCGTCCGCGCCGATCTTCTTCAGCATCGACGAGGACATCGACGCCGACACGTGGGGAAGCGTTGCGGTCGAGTGGTTGCGCGGGATCAATTCGGTGCTGGGCGTGGACCGCACCGGCGTCTACGGACACGCCCGGGTGTGTGCGTGGGCGATCGACGACGGCGTGATAGGGCGCTCGACGGCGCCGGGACACTGGTGGGCGTGGCAGACCAGGGCCTGGTCTGATGGGGTGCGCGAGCCCAGGGCTGTCCTCTACCAGTACGTGATCGTCACCGCGTCGGACCCGGGTTTCCGCCTGGGCGGCACCAACGTGGATGTGAACGAGGTCCTGGCGGCCGATTTCGGGCAGTGGGATCTCGACCGCGCGTGACGGGGCTCAGCGCGGCGCGGCGCCGTACAGGCCGAGGGCCCGGGCGGTCAGCGTGGCCACTTCACCGCGCAGCGTCGAGATCGGCCAATTGCCCCGCGGGTGAATCGCGTTCGCGAGGAGGACGACGTAGGTGTCCGAACCCGGATCGATCCACACCGAGGTTCCGGTGAAGCCGGTGTGGCCGAAGCTGCCGACGGGAAAGACCGTGCCGCGCGGCTGTGAATGGGCGGTGTCGATGTCCCACCCGAGGCCGCGCAGATTCTGTCCCCTGACCGCGGGATAGTCCGGCGCCAGCAGCGGATGCCGTACGTTCGGCGTGTTCGTCATGGCTTCCGCGGTGGCCTGCTGCGCTGTCTCGATTTGTCGAGCCGTGCTTCCGGGCTGCTGAGGGGCCGTCATCGTCTCGAGGGTCGCCTTCGCGAGCGGGAAGGCGCTCGGGCGGCCGGCAAGTCGATCCAGCAGGGCCTGGGCGAAGACGCCGACGTCGTGCGCCGTGGAGAACACACCGGCGTGCCCGGCCACCCCACCCATCCGCCGGGTCGTCGTGTCGTGCACGGATCCCCGCAGCAGATGGTCGAAGTCGGGATTCGTGCGCGGATCGCGGCGGCCTTCGTCGTCATGGGCCGTGGGCGCGATGCGCGAGAGCAGATCGGTGCTCCACGATCCTTCTGGACAACGCGCCTTGACGGCGGCGCGCGCCGTGGGCGCCCACCGCACCGCGACTCCCTTTACCGTGTGCGGACCGCATGCCTTGGCCGGCGGCAGGTAACCCGTGTCCGACATGTCAAGCGGCGCAAAGATGTTCCGCTCGACATAGACGTCTTCGGGCTCACCGGTGACCCGCTCGATCAACGCGCCGAGCAGGATGAAGTTGATGTCGGAATACCGGTAGACCTCTCCGGGCGCGGACAGCAGCGGCGTGGTGAGCGCGCGATGGAGGCCCTCCTTCCTGTCGGCGCGGTTCAGTCCCCACGGATCGTCGAGGTTCACGTCCGGCGCCTCACCCGAGAAGTGGGTGAGCAGCATGCGAACCGACACCTTGGCACGCACGGGGTCCTGCGAGGTGTTGAAGCCGGGCAGGTACTTCTGCACGGGATCGTCGAGTGCGACCCTGCCCTGTTCGTGGAGTTGCATGACGGCCATCGCCGTGGCGAGGCACTTGGTCAGCGACGCCAGGTCGAAGATCGTGTCCTCGGTCATCGGCTCCGCGGGGGCCGCCACCCCGTCCAGCCCGGGTTCACCGGCCAGTTTCCGGTCCCCGTACGCATGGTGGAACACGACCTCTCCGCGGTGCCCGACCAGCACCACCGCACCGGGCAGCCGCCGCGCCGCGATCGCGTCGTTCACCACCTTGTCGATCGCCGAGAAGTCGGCGGTGACCGCTTGCCGAGGCGGCGACGGGCGGGGAGGCGCGGCGGATGTCGGAGGCGGTGCGGCGACCGCGGCCGGTGGCGGCGCCACAGGCGTGTCCCCGACCCGCGCCGACTGGGCGACGTGCCCGCACGCCGACACGACGGCGAGGACCACCAAGATAGTTGCCGATGCAACGGCTTTGCGGACAACGCGTCTGACGGCGGGGACATCGGCTGACGTGTCAGTGGCCACAGGGAACGCCGTCGGATTCGGGGCTAGGTCGGCCATCAGCATAGGCGGCGATGCCATCGCCGGTCCCGAATCGCGTCGTATCGTCAGCGTCGCACCCTCGCGCTGCACACCGGCCAGGCGCCCCAGCCCTGCTTCGCCCGGGTGACCTCCGCGATCGCGATCTGCTCCTCACGGGTGGCCAGGTCGGCGCGCGGCGCGTAGCGCAGTCCGCCGTACGCCTCCCAGGTGCTCTGTTTGAACTGCACGCCACCGTAGAAGCCGTTGCCGGTGTTGATCGCCCAGTTGCCGCTCGATTCGCAGGTGGCGAGCGCATCCCACGCCGTGGTGACCACCGGCGGCACCTGCGTTCCCGGTTTGGCGCCGACCCGTTGGACCTGAGGCCGGGCGGGTGACACCACGCTGCGCGCCACCACCTGTCGCGCCACGGGCCGGCCGTTGACCGTGGAGACGGCGAAGGTGACGTCCTGGGTGCCCGGGCTGCCGGGGTCGGCGACCACGCTTCGGCTGATGTTGATCGTCGGGTCATGGATCCGCCGCAGCGGCGCGGGTAGCGGCAACCGCTCGGAGACCTTGTGCACCCTGACGCGGGTGACCACGATCTGCATGCCCTCGCGGACCGGATCGGACGCCCGCGGCACCACCCTGTCGCTCTGCTGGAGCGGCGCGCCCGCGGCATCGAGCAACTGGCCGACAGTGGCCGCCGCCAACCGTCGCTCACTCTTGAGGCCGCCGTCGTTGATGTACACCCGCTTCGGACTGACCACCGCCAGCGCCATACCGGCCACCGGTACGGGAGTGGCACGCGATGCGCCGACGGGCGCCACCTCGTGCATCGACAGCCGCTTCAGGGCGTCACCGACGGTCATCGCCGTCGTCCAGACGTGTTCGGCCGGCCGGCCGTCGACCGACACCTGCAGCGGGCGACCGCGTTTCAGCACGATGGTGTCGGACGCGCCTACCGACTGATCCGCCCTCGGGGTGACCTCGTCGTGCTCACCGACGGCATAGCCGTTGTCCCGCAACACGTCGGCCACACGCGACTGCATCGTCGACACCGTCGTCGAGACGCCGTCGACGGACAGCGTGACGCGCTTGGCCGCGACGGCGGCGTACCCGCCGGCGCACATCAACGCGACCAGCAGCGTTCCCACCACCGCACGGTGCCTGTTCGTGGTCGCGCGCACCGCGACCGGGCGCGTCGCGTCCTCGACGGTGTCGGTTCGTTCGGCGTCGGCCAACATGGCCAACACGTCCTCCGCCAGTGCGCCTCTGGCCGTCCCGCGCAGCGTGATTCCGCCCAGCCGCTCGACCCCGGAGGCCTGACACCACACCAACACCTCGACGAACAGCGGTGTCAGCGCGGCGACATGTCGCCTGCGGAATTGCGCGATCGATCGATGGTCCGGAGCTCGGCCCCCGGCCAGCCACCGAAAACAGGCGTCCTCGACGCACTTTCGCGCGATCATCCGCGATGAGGTGACTCCGGTCGCGCAGCCGTACAACAGGATCGCGGCCATCGACCGCGGATTCCCCGACGCCGTGCCGCGCCCGTCGGCACGGTCATCGCGGAGGCGGCCGAGATCGACGTATTCGTCGACCAATACGGCGATCACCCGGGACAGGTACTCGGCCGACAACCCACCCGCCAGGGACGGCGACAGCGGCGACCTCTCGTCGTCGGCCGCTCGGCGAAACGCCCTGTCCTCCAGCGTCGTCATCAGCGAACCATCATGCCCCCGACTGGCGATTCCGCCGATCACCCGGCCCGGCGTGTTGTGTGACGAGCCGACCGGTACCGCATGAGGGCGACGAGGGCAGCGCCGGCCAGGAGTGAAACCGCCGTCGGCAGTACCCAATTGCCGAACCGCTGGAATGCTGTGGGCTGCGCGGCGAGCGGAACGTCCACCACGATCACGCCGGTCATGGTGTCGGGATACCAGGCGAGTCGACGACCCCGCGCGTCGAAAGCGGAGCTGACACCGGACAATCCGGCGTGCACCGCCGGGTGACCCACCTCCACGGCGTGGACCGCGACTTTGCTGGCCAACTGCGGCTGCGCCCAACTCCCTTGGTATGTCGAGGTGGAACTCTGATACACCAGCAGCTGCGCGCCGCGCTCGACCAGGTGGCGGGGAAGATCGGAGAACGTCGCCTCGAAACTGATCAGCGGCCCGACGGCGAGGCCACGGCCGGTGTGCAACACGACCGGTTCACTGCCGCGCTGCCGGTCCTCCGCCGCGGCCTTGGTGTGCCGTGTCGCCCACCCGAACAGCGGCCGCAGCGGCACGTACTCACCGAACGGTACGAGACGCATCTTCGAGTAGGAGCCGCGCGGCCCGTCCGGTCCGATCAGCATCGACGACTTGCGGATTGCGCCCGAGCGATCGCGGGCGTCGACGTTGACGAGCAGGTCCGCGCCAACCCGCCGGGACAGATCGGCCAGGCGTCCCATGTCCTCCGGTCGGCCGGCGAGATCGACCCCGACGCTGCTCTCACCCCAGACGATCAGGTCGAGCTCCCGGCCGCGCAGTTGTCCGGTCAGGGCTTCGCCGGCGGCCTGGCGGGCCGCGGAGTCCTCGATGTCGCCCGGTTGCACGAGCGCCACCCGGACGGTCGGCCCGACCGCCGGTGCCGGACCCAGCCGGAACCAGGCCGGGCCGAGCGCCACGCACACCACCGCCACCGCTGCCGCGACGATGCGGACGGCGGACCGCCGATGAAGGATCGTCCCGACGATCGCGGTGTTCGCCGCCACGATGAGAAAACCGGTGAGCCCTACGCCGCCGAGCGACGCCGACGCGAGCGTGGCCGGCTGATTCCACTGCGAGGCGCCCAGCGGGGCCCACGGACCACCCAGACCGGGCAGCGACCGCACCATCTCGGCCACGATCCAGGCGCTGGGCAGCACCACCAGCGCCGCGTATGTCCGTCCCGCCGTGACCTGCTCACCGAACAGCAGATACGTGGCCGCCCCCCACGGCACCCACAACGCGCCGAGCCCGAGGGCCAGCACGAGCAACAGCGGCCCGGCGCTGGGCAGCAGCCAGTACTGGGTGGCCAGGACGTACGCGGCCATCCCGCACCACGCCCGGAGTGCCGCTGCCCGGACCGTCGCCGCCGCCCGCACCACGAGAAGCAGCGGGACGACGCCGACCCACGCCAGCCACCACCACGACGGTGCGGGAAACGCCAGTGCGGGCAGTCCGCCGGCGACGAATGCCCCCGCGAGGCCCGGCCACGTCCTCACACCGCCCACCGTCCAAGGGTCACCCGCCGTTGCCGATCACGCCGGCCTTCCTGCGATACCGGCACGCTACGGTGATCGACCATGCGGCTCATGACCGCTCCCCCACGCTTCGGTCAGTCTGACTGCGAGCGCATTGTCGACGGCGCGCTGGCACAGCCGGTCCTCGCCGTCACCAGCCTGGCTTTTGTCGCCGCCGGACTGGTCGTCCTGTGCTCGGCCGCCCGGTGGAGGGCGCCCCTGGCGTGGCTCGCCGGAGTGGCGCTCGTCGCGGTCGGGATCGGCAGCGTCGCATTCCACGGTCCGCAGCCGTCGTGGTCGAAACCGGTGCACGACCTGCCGATCATCGCCGTCGGGCTGGTGTATGTCGTCATCCTCGCCCGCAGCCGTCGGCGATTGCGGTTGGTATGGGCGCCGGCGGCGGGAATCTTGGCGCTGGGACTCGCGGCGTACGCCGCGGGACGCTCGGGATCGCCGCTGTGCCGGCCCGACAGCCTCTGGCAGTTCCACGGCGCGTGGCACGTGCTTTCGGCCATCGCGGCGGTGTGGGCCGTCCGCGCCGTGGCGCCGAGGCGGTGTGGGACCGTGTCGAGGTGAGTTCCGATGCCCTGTTGCGGGCGTGATGCGCGCTGTCGTCTTCGAACAGTTCGGCGGCGCCGTGGCGGTGCGTGCCGTCGCGGATCCGGTCCCGCCGCCGGGCGGAGTGGTCGTCGAGGTGCACGCGACCGGCCTGTGCCGCAGCGACTGGCACGGGTGGGCGGGTCACGACGACGGGATTGCGCTGCCTCATGTTCCGGGTCACGAGCTGGTGGGCGTGATCGTGGCGGTGGCCGACGGCGTCGAGACATGGACGGTCGGCGAGCGCGTCACCACACCGTTCGTCTGCGGATGCGGTCGGTGCCCGTGGTGCCGCGACGGCCAGGCACAGGTGTGCCCGGACCAGACACAACCGGGCTTCACACACTGGGGGTCGTTCGCCGAGTACGTCGCGCTGCATGCGGCGGACACCAACCTCGTCGCCGTCCCGGAGTCGGTCGACGACGCCGCAGCCGCGGGGCTGGGCTGCCGGTTCGCCACCGCCTACCGCGCGCTGAGCGCCCGGGCGCGGGTACGGGCCGGCGAGTGGGTGACGGTCATCGGGGTCGGCGGTGTCGGGCTCAGTGCGGTGCACATCGCCGCCGCGTTCGGCGCGCGGGTGATCGCGGTGGATCGGGAGCCGGGCGCACTCGAGATGGCGCGCACCCTGGGCGCGGAACACACACTGCTCGCCGACGGATCCGATACGGCGGCACGCGTGCACGACCTCACGGGCGGGGGCAGTCACGTCTCCGTCGACGCGGTGGGATCCCCCACGGCGTTGGCCGACGCAATCCACAGCCTCCGACGGCGCGGACGCCATGTGCAGATCGGTCTCCTGCCGAACGTGACAGGACACCCGGCGGTCCCGATGGACCGGGTGATCGCGTGGGAGCTCGACGTGCTGGGCAGCCACGGTATGGCCGCGGTGGACTACCCCGCCATGTTGCAGCTGATCGAGGCGGGCAGGTTGCGCCCGCAGGCGATGGTCGAGCGCGTCGTCGGACTGGCCGAAGGTGCGCACCTTCTGCCGCTGGTCGGCACCGCCGCACCCGTCGGCGTCACCCTCATCGATCCGCGACGGGAGTAACCAGATGCCCAACGATGCCGTGACCGGTCGCCTGAGCCCCAAGCCGTCGGCGGGCTACATCTACGAGACCTCGTGGCCCGTCCCGACCGGCGACATCGGCGAGCAGCTGCAACTGCGCCTCGACGGAGTGGCCCGCTATATCCAGGAAGTCGGCGCCGAGAACCTCCTCGATGCAGGCGAGGCCGAAGCGCATCCGCACTGGCTGGTCCAACGCACGGTGATCGACGTGATCGAACCGGTCGAATGGCCCAACGAGGTGTCGTTCAGCCGGTGGTGCTCGGCGCTGTCGACCCGGTGGTGCACCATGCGTGTCGACCTGGTCGGCAGCGAGGGCGGCCGGATCGAGACCGAGGGTTTCTGGATCGCGATCAACGAACGGACCCTGACACCACAACGGGTCTCCGACAGCCTGATCGAGAAGTTCGCGAGCACCACCGAGGAGCACCGCCTCAAGTGGCGACCGTGGCTGACCAACCCGGCGGACACCGACGTCGCCGCACCCTTCGCGCTGCGCCGGACCGACATCGACGTGTTCGAACACGTCACCAACACCGCGTATTGGCATGCGATCCACGAGGTCATGGCCGAGGCGCCCGAGGTGTGCCGGGCCCCCTATCGCGCTGTCGTCGAGTACCGGCGGCCGATCCGATACGGCGAAGACGTCACGCTGAGGTGGGTGCGCCGCGACGGCGAGGTGCACATCGCCATCACCGTCGGCGACGAGGTCCGCGCCGCAGCGCTGCTGCGCAGACTCGGCTGACGCCTGCGCGACCTGAACGCTGGGAAAGACGGACTTCCCCGCCAACCTGCAGTAGAACTACCGCAGGTGGGGTTACCGGCCACGGTAGGTCGCAGAGGCGAAAGGAGTGCACGATGGCGAAGATCACGCTGGCCGACGGACAGGTTGTGGAACTGTCGCCCCAGGAGCTGGCCGAGTTCGTCGCCGCGCTCAAAACCCACCCGAACACGGAGCCCGAGCAACCGAAGCCGCGCCGCCGGCGCCGCGCGCGTCCGAATCCACTGGGCAAGCGGGGCGCCAGGCTGGAAGAGGCTGACTGCATCCATCCCACGACGGACGTCAACGACGTGTGCCTGCGCTGCGGGGAGCACGTACCGGACCCGGATGCCCCGCCGAAGGCGGCCTCGCCTCGTCGCGACCGGCGCAGTCGCAGCCCTCGCAAAGTCACCCCCAAGGCGACTACCTGGGCGTCGGGAATGAAAGACCACGCGAAGCCGGTCATCGAGCGCCCGCTGTACAACGCGCTGAACATCCTCATCCAGCACCGTGACCCGATGAAGCGCGATGTCATCGCCGACCGGTTGCAGATCATTCCCGAGGCGGCGGGCGAGCGACTGCAGGAGCTGAAGAAGCTCGGCTTGGCGACATGCGAAGGCAAGTCGTGGATCGCGACATCCGAGGCGCGTCAATTGTTTCCGAGGATTCGCGTGGCGTAGGGGTGTCTTGCGCGGACGCGGCGCCGGGAGCCTGATCTCCGGATAGCCGCGATGAATTCCGCCCTCTCCTGCAGTCTGCTCTTCGTGGGCAAACTCATCTATGGCTTCAACGTGTCGGTGGACGGATACATCGCCGACGCACGAGGCAGCATCGACTGGTCCGATCCGAGCGATGAACTGCACCAGTACTGGAACGACTTCGAACGGGAGACCGCCCTGTCGTTGTACGGGCGGCGGCTCTACGAACTGATGTCCGCGTACTGGCCGACCGCCGACGAGGCCCCGGATGCCACTCCGTTGATCATCGACTACGCCCGCGTCTGGCGCGACATGCCCAAAGTCGTGTTCTCGCACACGCTGGAGTCCGTCGACTGGAACTCCCGTCTGGAACGCGGCGACCCGGTCGAGGTGGTGGGAAAGCTGAAAGCCGAAACCGACGGCCAGATCGAGGTGGCCGGCGCGACGCTGGCCGCGCCGATCGTGCAGGCCGGACTGGTGGACGAATACCGGATGGTGGTCGCGCCCACCCTTGTCGGCGGCGGCACCCCGTTCTTCCCGACGCTGCCGTCGTGGATCTCGCTGCGACTGGTGGAGAACCGCACCTTCCCGGGTGGCACGGTGCTGCTGCGCTACGAGGCGAAACGCGACTGATCGGACGGGCACGAATAATGGCCACGTCGTGTGAACCGTTGGGTGCTGGCCGCACTGCTGCGTCCCCGGCCCCCAGTACGCCGTTGTCCTGTTCGACGAACCGCTGGCCGTGAGTGTCCTCAGAATCCGTACGTGTCCTGGATGCTTACGAACATTCCGTGACCCGTCCGGTCGTTTGTGAACCGTGTACCGTCGGTGCTCGACTCAATAGTCCAACCGTGCAGACGGTAGGTCTGACCGTAAGTCATCACCAGGTCTTGTCCCGTGCCCGCCCCACCGATATTGCCACCGTCTCCGAAGTGAAAATTTCCGGCGGAATCGACAATCGCCGCGTGATAGTGAGTGCCGTAGTCGGTCATGGGCGCCTGCAGGAAACCGATATTGTCGCCGCCCAGAGACGGCGGCCGGCCCGACGCCTCGCAGATTACTGTAGGGCTGTCATTCCCAGTACCCTCGCCGTTCGCAGTGACAGTACAGCGCATCTTGCCGGATTGGGTTTGGACGTAGGTCCCTGCATTGGCACTGGGCAATGCGACGGTTCCGCTGGCGACGGCAAGTGCCACCGCCCCCACGAGTACGGGTATTCGGTGCGCCATAATGCCTCTCTTCTAATGACGGTTGGATTCTGCCGCCGCTAGCAGTAATACGTGGTTGCGATGTCGTAGATCGCTTCGGCGGCGGCAACGGTGTATTTCGGACCTTCTCCGAAGGAGATGCTTTCGATGGTGTTCCGTCGGAGAGCACCCCTATAGACGTGGCCGCAGATCCATATCGCGATGTCCGCTGCCTCATCCTCGCTGTAGAACTTGTCGCGCACCGGGCATAACGGGTCCATCTGCGTCCTGTCGATGCACCTCGGCGGACGCTCGTACACCAGTAACCCAGAGTTCTCAAGCGCATCCATATAGGAGTAGTAGTCGGCATGGGCCGGGCTGGCAAGGAGAACTTGACCTGCGAGCGCCGCAATGATGGCGATGATCTTTATCATCGGTTTTGCGCTCTCTACGAGATGGGTGGTGGCGGATCGAGCATCTGCACCCGAGACCCGTCCCAGTGGTATCGAACGCTGAAGGTGGTGCCGTCATCACATGCCGTGCAGGACTTGCCGACCCGATAGTTCAACACCACGGTGTCGTCCGTCGAGGCCGCACGGTTCAGACTTATAAAGGCGTAATCCCGGGATGTGCCGGTACCGAGAAAGGTCCCGCGATTGAACATGAGCGCCTGCATTGGCGAGCTTCCTGTCGCTCCTTCAATGGTGATGAGGACGGTGGACAGATCAGCGCATGGGTCGTAGTTGCTGGCGGGTTCGAAAACGTAGGGACTCCAACGAGCATCGGTCTTTGAGGCGATCTGGGGAGGTGGCATTTGAGAAAGCGCAGATCGCACGGCCGTTGCCCGGTCCGGGCCGCATCCTGATGCTGGGGCGGCCTCAGCCCGAGGCACACCTCCCGCCGCGAGTGACGCCGCGACGCCAGCGGCAACTAGCAATGTGCTGACTCGACTCATGCCCCTAAACCCCCATGTCCGCCGCTGCAGCTCGGGCGGGCTGCTAGTTAGCAGCGCCGCAAGGCGTCCCTAGGCCTATTGCCAGCAAAACCGCCACATAAACGCTCGGCGCGTACAGCGTGTACTGGTAGCACTGCGGCGGTCTGAGTGCTGGCCACCAACCTCCGACGTTGAACTCGCTACTAAGGCGTCAGATGGTGCTGATCTCGCAGCGATCATGGAGTACGAGTCCTATCATCAGCGGCCATAAGACAGTGCGTTCAACGCCAAATCCCTGGGTTGCATAAAGTGAGCGACGAAGATATCCCGTCGGTGGTTTCAATGCAGGAGCCGCCTTACTTCTACGTGCGCGAGAAGGCATCAGCCGCGGCTCATCACTGGGACTACCTCAATGACCGAGCCGACGAGGCGCTGTGCGGTCACGGGTACTGCGATCCCATCACGCTCGGCGAGGTACCACGCCCCAAAGCGGTGTGTAGGGCCTGCCAAGCGCGCTTACCCCAATACCACGCAGTGTGGTGGTCCGAGCGAGCCCGGACCGCCTACTCGGAGCTCGAAGAGTTGCGCGCAAAGTACAACAAGCTTGAGGAGCATTCGAACAACCAGCGGATACACCTCTCGGTCCTGCAAAAGAAGATGCAAGACCTGAATCGGGGCGGGCACGATCCCAACTCCCATGTAATTCAGCGCCCAGGTCAGAAGAAGTCGGCGCCCGCGAAAAGTTCGAGAAACAAGCCCACCCGAGAAGACAAGAAAAGGCAGCCGCCAAGGCAACTAGTGTCGCCTTTTGCGAGGCAGCTCGGAATCCCATCGGTGAGTAGGGCACAACTTGAGGCCGAGAAAAAGGCCAAGAGCTCGAAGCCGCTTCTCGGCTTCGAACCCGACCCCAAGACACTCCAGAAGCTGCGTACGCCCGAGCGAAAATCGTCGAAGAGCGCCGCCGAGAAAGCCTCTGATGACGCTGCGCGAGAAAGAATGCGTTCCTACAAGCCGAATACCTGGCGACTAGGTCGATCGCCTGGGAGCTACCGCTAGGAAATCGAGAAGCTGCGGCGACTGAACAGTCGACTGCAGGCGCTGTCCAGCGGCATAGGTTGTAACCCTCGAGACGGCCAAGCTGGAGGGCTTCCGCCGGCCCCAGCCGATTACATACATCCTGGAACTGCAGCGCCTCGGTGTGGTCACCGAGGTGCGGCTGTCTGCTTGCCCTGATCGACGAAGAGAACTGACGCGTAGACAGTTCCGGTCCTTCGCTGACCGACTCGCAGCCCACCATACGACGGGAGACAACACCGAAGATCCTGACGGGGAATCTTGACGCAAAAGAAAACCGGCCAGGGCTTGTGACCCTGGCCGGTTGTCTTGTGGAGCTGCCGGGAATCGAACCCGGGTCCTACGGCATGTCCTCGAGGCTTCTCCGTGCGCAGTTCGCTATGTCTCTACTCGGATCTCCTGATCACGC
The DNA here is from genome assembly GCF_001500125.1 of Mycobacterium sp. IS-1742. GTDB lineage: Bacteria > Actinomycetota > Actinomycetes > Mycobacteriales > Mycobacteriaceae > Mycobacterium. Next base: position 169,336 of record NZ_LQIV01000042.1, read on the forward strand.
GAACAAGTCAGGATGACGATCCCAGTCGCTGTTTGATGTCCCTTCAGGTCCCGCGACCGGACCTGAAGGTGGGTCCCTCTAGCTGACGCCAGGGTCCGGGCCGAGGGCGCTCCCGGTCTGACGGACTAGCTTCGCTTAGGCAGCGAGAGCGTAGTCGCGCTGATTGGTATCGGCGCTTAATTGGTTGCAACGACGCTTACGGTGGTCTCTTGCCTGCACCGGCACGCTTCCCTTGATTCGATGCGCGAAGTCGAAACCGTTCAGCCCCTCGCATCCCCGCCGACCTTCGGCAGGAAAATCCATGGTACGCGAGCGACAACGTCGCCCTCCACCCCTTTGTTCCGCGGCGCGTCACCCCCGCAGAATCGCCTCCTGACGTGTCGCGGACAGCACGTCACTCAGACCGCTCATCGGCACCGCCCGCCCGAACAGATGCCCCTGGGCCATCCGGCATCCCGCGGCGAACACCGTGTCGGCCTGCTCGGGGTACTCGATCCCCTCGGCGATCACGTCGAGACCCAGCGCATCGCACAGTCCGATCACCGAGCGGTAGAGCGCCACGTCGCGCTCGGGTTCTCCGCCGACGACGAGGCTGCGGTCGAGTTTGACCACGTCGATCGGCAACGCGTGCAGATAGTTGAGCGAGTTGAAACCGGCACCGAAGTCATCCAGGGCGACCTGGACGCCGACCGAGCGCATCCGCCTGATGGCAGCCGCCCCCTTCGACAGGTCGACGATCGGAACGGTTTCGGTGATCTCGAGCACGAGTCGCTCCGGCTCGATCCCGTACCGCTCGAGTGACCGCACCACCCGCTGCTCGAAATCGCGGTTGCCCAACCGTGCTGCGCCGATGTTGACGTGAAGGGCGATGTCGAGCCCGGCCGCCTCCACCTCGCGGCAGGCCAGGTCCAGCACCATGGCGTCGAGCGCTCCGCCCAGGCCGGCGCCTTCGGCCACCGCGACGAAGGTCTCCGGCGAGATCTGCATCCCGTTCGGCGCGGTCCACCGCGCCAGGGCCTCGACGGCGACCGGAGTGGCGTGCGGCAGCGTGACCACCGGCTGGTAGGCCAGGCTGAACCCCTTCGGTACCCCGCCGTCCGCATGCCGCAGCGCACTCGGGAAGTCGACCGACACCCCCGACGACGGCCGGTAGACCACCGCGGTGTCCTTGCCCAGCCGCTTCCCGGCGTACATCGAGATGTCGGCCTGGCGCAGCAGATCGTCCGACGTCGGATTCGGTTCGTCGGCCGAGGGCCGGACCAGTCCCATGCTCGCCCGCACCCGCACCGACGAGCCGTGCACGGCGAACGGATCCCGCAGCGCCACCCGGAGTTTGTCCGCGACGACTTCGGGCGCCTCATGCTCCCCTTCGACCAGGATCGCGAACTCGTCTCCGCCGATGCGCGCGAGCGTGTCCGACGGTCCGACGCACTGGCGAAGCCGCTCGCCCACCGCGCAGAGCAGATCGTCACCTGCGGCGTGACCGAATTGGTCGTTGACCTCTTTGAAGTCGTCGATGTCGACGAAGATCAGCACGAATTTGCCGTCGTGCATCGCCTCGTCGAGCCGTTTGGCGAACAGCACCCGGTTGGGCAGTCCGGTGAGCGGGTCGTGGTGCACCTGGTGCGCCAGCCGGCGTTGCGCCTCGTAGAGCTGACGGGTCAACAGTCGCTGCGCCCGCATCGCGACCACCTGCCGGGCGGTGACCAGAGCGATCATCGTCACCGCCACGGCGATCACCGCGGTGGGCATCTCCTTCCCGATCAGCAGGTGGTAGGACAGCAAGCCGATGATGCACAGGAACCCGATGTAGGGCAGGAAGGCCTGCAGCCAGTCCATCGCCTCCTCACCGCGGCCGGTCAACGGCGTCGGTCGCACTTCGATGACGGCGAAGAAGATGATGAGCGGGCCGAGGGTGAAACCGACGCCGCCCCAGAGGTCACCTGATTCCACCCCGACCGTCCGTAGATAGGCGACCAGCCGGTCCGACGCGGCAATGGTCAGCACCCCGCCGGCGAGGAGCAGATAGTTCACGCGGTCAGGCCGGTCGCGCCGGTAGGCCATCGCCATCAGCGCCGCAACCACCACGACCGCAAGCTCCAGCAGCGAATAGGCGACCACCACCGTCACGTTCTGGGACCGGGGTAGCGCCGCACCGGTCATCGCGCCCAGGCCCGCGATGAACGCCAGGATCGCGAAGGCCGACGCCGCCACGAGACCGTCGAGCATCGCCACGACCCGTGAATGCCGCAACCCGCTGTGCCGACCCCGCAGTCCTCCCCCGCCGCGGGCCAGCACGATCATCGCGGCCAGTGACAGCACCGGCGGCAGGAAGTAGGCGACGACAGCTACCGGCGGGGCATGCTCACCACCAGTTCCGCCACCACCGAGGAACCACGCCACCTCGGCGACCAGCCAGCTGCCCATCGCGGCCATCACCAGCAAGCGCCACCACCGCGCGACCCCCGCGGTTCGCCGCGCGACCAGCACTGCGGCGATCAGCGCCGCGATGCCGACCGTGGCCTGCATCGCGGCGGCCGCCCAGCGGGCGACCTCGTCGCCTAACAGCGCAAGCGCGTTCACCCACGCCAGCACCGCCACGACGGCAAAGATCACGAGGCGCCACTGCGCACTCTTGACGGACACAGACCCCCCGCAGTTTGCTGGCAATCAGACCTATGATGCCACGGCAACGCGTTCGGACCGCACGCGAACGGACGAGGCCGTCACAGGTACTTTCGATCCGGGCAAAGCATGGAACGACGGTCTACCCGGCCGCGATCATCGCGACGGCGCCGAGAGCCAGGGCCATACCGAGCGCCTGCCAGCGCGTCACCCGCTCCCGCAGGACGACGATCGCCAGGAGAACCGTCGCCGCCGGGTAGAGCGACATCAACACGCCGGACAACGACAACAGCGACGCCTGCAGCGCGAGCAGCATGGCCACGTTCGCCCCGGTGTCGAGCACGCCGGCCAGCACCGCCAGCTTGAGCGGCACCCCGGTGGGCGCCTTCATCTGTCTGGTGACAGCGGCGATCGCCACCACCAGAACGGTCGCCGCCACCCGCGCGAACACCAGCGGCCAGAGCCCGGCCTCCGGTGGCGCGCGGTCGATCAGCACGAAGTTCAAACCGAACGCCAGCCCCGCCCCGACCGTCAACCAGGCGACGGTCTTCGTGAACCGGTGCACGCGGACGTCCTCGTCGGTCGCTTCGCGGCTGACCAGGACGACGGCGACCAGCGCGACCACGATGCCGACCGTCGCGATGATCCCCGGGCGCTCCCCCAGCGTCAGTCCGACACCGATCGGCAGAGCGGCCACGAGCACGGCGGTCAGCGGCGACACCACGGAGATCGGGCCCGCGCCCAGTGCGGCGTAGAACCACCACACGCCGAGTCCCTGCGACAGCCCGCTGAGCGCACCCCAGACGACCGCATCGGGCGAGATCGACCCGCCGACGGCCACGGCCAACACGGTGAGCAACACCATTGCGACCGGGTAGGAAATCAGCACCACGCGCAGTGCGGCGACCCGTCGCGCGGCGATCCCCCCGACGAAGTCACTGACCCCGTAGCCGGCCGCCGACGCCAGCGCGAACAGGATCCCTATCAGGACATGCCCTTGGCCCGGCGCCCCAGCTCGCGGACGACCTCACGCTCGGCGTCGCGACGGGCCAGGTCCTGGCGTTTGTCGTGGGCCTGCTTACCGCGCGCGAGCGCCAGCTCGACCTTGACCTTGCCGCCGGAGAAGTACAGCGACAGCGGTACGAGGGTCAGGTTGCCGTCGCGGATCTTGCCCACCAGCTGATCGATCTGCTTGCGGTGCAGCAGCAGCTTGCGGTTGCGCCGCGGTGCGTGGTTGGTCCAGGTGCCGTGGTGATACTCCGGGATGTGCAAATTGCGCAGCCAGATCTCGCCGTCGTCGACGGTGGCGAACGCGTCGGCCAGCGACGCCTGCCCGTCGCGCAGACTCTTCACCTCGGTGCCCATCAGGGCGATGCCCGCCTCGTAGGTGTCGAGGATCGCGTAGTTGTGCCGCGCCCTGCGGTTACTGGCGACGACCTGGTTGTTGCGGTCCTTGGTCGCCCCGGCCTTGCCGGCCTTCTTGGCTGCCACGCCCTACCTTCGCACGTACAGGCGCAGTGTGACGTATGCGGTGACACCGGCCATGGCCACGCCCACGATCAACAGGATCGGTGAGATGTAGAGGATGTCCGCGAAGTCGATCCGGGCGATCAGGTTGGCTTGATAGAACTGGTTGAGCGCGTTGTCCAGAAAGGCCGCCCGCACCACCACCAGTCCGACGATCGCGATGACGACGCCGATCAGGGCGGCGAGCATCGCCTCCAACAGGAACGGCAACTGGGTGTACCAGCGGCTGGCGCCCACCAACCGCATGATGCCGACCTCCGTGCGCCGGGTGTACGCCGCGACCTGCACCATGTTGGCGATCAGCAGCACCGCGCCGATGGCCTGAACCAGAGCCACGGCGAACGCCGCATTGCTCAACCCGTCGAGCACCGCGAACAACCGGTCGACCAGGTCCTTCTGGTTCTGCACCCCTTGGACCCCGGGTTGTCCGACCATCGCCTTGTCGAACTCCTGGTGTTGCTCGGGATCGACCAGCTTCACCACGAACGACGCCGGGAACGCGTCCTTGCCCGCGACGTCCTTGTACTGCGGGAACTTTCGGATGGCGTCGTCGTAGGCGTCGTCGCGGTTGAGGAACACGACGGACTGGACGTCGTTTCTCTCCTCCAGCTGCGTGCGCAGACCCTGACACGGGTCGGCATCACACGTCGGATCGCTCGCCGAGACCTCCGGGGTCAGGAACACCTGACTCTCCACCCGGTCCAGGTAGATGTCCTTGGAGTTGTCGGCCAACCGCACGATCAGCAGACCACCGCCGAGCAGGCCGATGGAGATCGCGGTCGTCAGGATCATCGCCACCGTCATCGTGACGTTGCGACGAAGCCCGGTCAGGACCTCATTGATCAGAAACCCAAAGCGCACTTAGCGATCCATTCCGTAGACACCGCGCTGCTCGTCGCGGACCAGGCGGCCCAACTCGAGTTCGAGAACGCGTTGGCGCATCGAGTCGACGATGTGATGGTCGTGGGTGGCCATCAGCACGGTCGTTCCCGTGCGGTTGATCCGCTCCAGCAGATCCATGATGTCCTTACTCGTCTCCGGGTCGAGGTTCCCGGTCGGCTCGTCGGCCAGCAACACCAGCGGCCGGTTCACGAACGCCCGGGCGATCGCCACGCGCTGCTGCTCGCCGCCGGACAGTTCGGCGGGCAGACGGCTGGCCTTGCCGGACAACCCGACCATCTCGAGCACTTCGGGCACCACCCGGTTGATCACCTCCGACCGCTTCCCGATGACCTCGAGCGCGAACGCGACGTTCTCGAAGACCGTCTTCTGCTGCAGCAGCCGGAAGTCCTGGAACACGCAGCCCATCACCTGCCGCAGGCCGGGGATGTGCCGGCCGGGGAGCTTGTTGACGTGGAACTTCGACACCCGGATGTCGCCGGAGGTCGGCGTGTCCTCGGCGAGCAGCAGGCGCATGAACGTCGACTTGCCCGATCCGGACGGCCCGATGAGGAACACGAATTCACCCTTGTCGATCTGCAGCGACACGTTGTCCAGCGCGGGCCGCGCCGAGGACTTGTACTGCTTGGTCACGTGGTCGAGGGTGATCATCACGGCTCGCCAGTGTAGCGGGGCGTCACCCCGCGGCCGGTTACGGCAGTGGCAGCGGCAGCCCGGGCACCGGCGGCGGTACCGGCTCGGACGCCGGTGTCTGGGTGATCGTTCGCGGTGGCAGCAAACCGGGGCCGTCGGGGTCGATCACCGTCGTCGTCGGCGACGGCGGCGTCGAGGTCGTCGGCGTGGTGGTCGTGGTCTCCGTCGGGCTCGTGGTCGTCGGCGCCGTGGTCGTCGTCGTACGCGGCGGGCGCGACGTGGTCGTCACCGGTGCCTCGACCTGGGTGCGGGGGACCCAGGTGTAGTCGGGGTCGGGTACGAACCCGGGTGGCACGACCTGCTGGGCGGGGTTCTGCGCGGGCTGAGCCGGTGGCTCGTAGACCTGATACAGCCAGAACAGCGCGATGAACGCCACGATGAGGCCCAGCGTGGAGGTGCGCACCCGGCCTCCCGGCATGTACCGCGGCCACACCCGTTGCTCGTTCTGCATATGGCGCAGCAGCCGTCGCAGGATCACTGCCTGGACTCCGCCGAGCGGCTCTGCTGTGGGGCTTCCCCGTGACCGGCGATCGTGTCGACCCTCGGGGTGTGGTCCTTGGTGGCGATGCCGGCGTTGTTCAGCGCGGCGATGATGCGGATCCGCAGACGGCGGCCGACCTCGAACTGTTTACCCGGCAAGGTGCGCGCCACCATCCGCAAGTTGACCGTGTCGACCTCGATGCTCTCGACACCCATCAGCTGCGGGGTGTCGAGCAGCAGCGCGCTCAGCTTGGAATCGTCCATCGCGTTCTCGCCCACCCGGTGGAGCAGCTCGTTGACGTTGTTGAGGTCCGCTGTCGTGGGCACCGGGATGTCGACGACCGCCCGCGCCCAGTCCTTGGACATGTTCAACGAGCGGACGATGTTGCCGTTGGGGACCGTGAACACCTCGCCCTCGCTGGTGCGCAGTTTGGTCACGCGCAGCGTGACCTCTTCGACGGTGCCCTCGGCGGCGTCCGTCGCGCCGACCATGTTCAGCTGCACCAGGTCGCCGAAGCCGTACTGGCGTTCGGTGATGATGAAGAACCCGGCCAAAAGGTCCTGGACGAGCTTCTGGGCGCCGAAGCCCAGCGCCGCGCCGAGGACGGCCGCGGGAGCGACCAGCGACCCGACGGGAATGTTGAGCACCGCGGTGATCTGCACGCCGACCACGACGAACAGCACCGCGATCGACACCCACGAGATCACCGACGCCACCGCCTGCCGGTGTTTGGCGCTCTCGGAACGCACCAGCTGATCGCTCTCCTGGTACTCGGCGTCGATGCGCCGCGTCACCCGGCGCGCCACCCAGTTGATGAACCGGGCACCGAGCAGCGCCCCGATCACCAGGAGCGCGATCTGCAGACCCCGGGTCATCACCCAGATGCCGATGTCGCCGTGCCAGAAGTCGTGCCATCCCTCGGCGAACCCGATCGCCAGCGTCGCGCTACTCGTCATCGCGCCGGTTCCGCCAGCGGATCCCGGCCTCGAGGAATCCGTCGATGTCACCGTCGAGGACCGAGGTGGGGTTGCCGACCTCGTACTCGGTGCGCAAGTCCTTGACCATCTGATAGGGGTGCAGCACGTAGGAGCGCATCTGGTTGCCCCACGAACTGCCGCCGTCGCCCTTGAGCGCGTCGAGTTCCGCGCGCTCCTCCTGCCGCTTGCGCTCGAGTAGTTTCGCCTGCAGCACACGCATCGCCGCGACCTTGTTCTGCAGCTGGGACTTCTCGTTCTGGCAGGTGACGACGATGCCGGTGGGGATGTGTGTGAGGCGGACCGCCGAGTCGGTGGTGTTCACCGACTGCCCGCCCGGCCCGCTGGAGCGGTACACGTCGACGCGCAGATCCGTCTCCGGGATCTCGATGTGGTCGGTCGTCTCGGTGACCGGGAGCACCTCGACATCGGCGAACGACGTCTGGCGGCGGCCCTGGTTGTCGAACGGGCTGATGCGCACCAGCCGGTGGGTGCCCTGCTCCACCGACAGGGTGCCGTAGGCGTAGGGCGCGTGCACCGCGAAGGTCGCGCTCTTGATGCCCGCCTCTTCGGCGTAGGAGGTGTCGAACACCTCGACCGGGTACTTGTGCTGTTCGGCCCAGCGGACGTACATCCGCATCAGCATTTCGGCCCAGTCGGCGGCGTCCACACCGCCCGCGCCGGACCTGATGGTGACGACGGCCTCGCGTTCGTCGTATTCGCCGGACAGAAGGGTGCGGACCTCCATCGCCTCGATGTCTTCGCGCAGCTTGGCGAGTTCGGCGTTGGCTTCCTCGAGGGCCTCGGCGACTTCCTCTGCGCCACCCTCTTCGTCGGCGAGCTCGTAGAGCACCGGGAGGTCGTCGACGCGCTGGCGGAGTTCCTCCACCCGGCGCAGTTCACCCTGCGCGTGCGACAGCTCGCTGGTCACCTTCTGGGCGCGGCTCTGGTCATCCCACAGATTCGGGTCGGAGGCCTCTTGTTCGAGCTTCTCGATCCGGTTCCGCAAACCGTCGACGTCGAGCACCCGCTCCACCGTCGTAAGGGTGGCGTCGAGGGCGGCGATGTCGGCTTGGCGGTCGGGATCCACGGAGATTCAGGGTACCGGCCGCGGCGTGGCCGGTCGCGGGCCCGCCCGCGGCACCGGCGAGTTCGTCGCGACTTGCCCTCGGCGTGGAGCCGTCGCGTTTAGAGTCGGACTGGTAACCAGCCCGATCGCGTCGCGACAGCCCCTTGCGCGTGGCCGGGCAGCGACAGAAGGCACCCTCATATGCCCCAGCAGCGCCCGTATCACGTGGCGATCGTCGGTTCCGGCCCGTCCGGCTACTTCGCCGCTTCCTCCCTGCTCAAGTTCGCCGACAGCGACGACGCGGACCGCGACGTGCGTGTCGACATGCTCGAGATGCTGCCCACTCCGTGGGGTCTCGTGCGTTCCGGGGTGGCGCCCGATCATCCGAAGATCAAGTCCATCAGCGCACAGTTCGACAAGACCTCGAACGACCCGCGCTTCCGCTTCTTCGGCAACATCGCGGTCGGCGAGCTTGTCCACCCCGACGAGTTGGCCGACCGGTACGACGCGGTGGTGTACGCGGTGGGCGCGCAGTCCGACCGCTCCCTGAACATCCCGGGCGAGGACCTGCCCGGCAGCGTCGCAGCCGTCGACTTCGTCGGTTGGTACAACGCCCATCCGCACTTCGAGCAGATGGGGCCGGACCTGTCGACGGGCCGCGCGATCGTGGTGGGCAACGGCAACGTGGCCCTCGACGTCGCGCGCATCCTCGTCACCGATCCCGAAGCGCTGGCCAGCACCGACATCGCCGACCATGCGCTCGAATCGCTGCACCGGCGCGGGGTCGAGGAGGTCGTCGTCATCGGCAGGCGCGGCCCGCTGCAGGCCACGTTCACCACGCTCGAGTTGCGCGAACTCGGCGACCTCGAGGGTCTCGGCGACGTCGACGTCATCGTCGACCCCGCCGACTTCGCCGACATCACCGACGAGGACCTCGAGGCGGCCGGCAAGACCGTCAAGCAGAACATCAAGGTGCTGCGCGGTTATGCCGAACGTTCGCCGCGCGGAGCGAGCCGCCGCATCGTGTTCCGGTTCCGCACGTCGCCGATCGAGATCAAGGGCCGCGAGCACGTCGAGTCGATCGTGTTGGGGCGCAACGAACTCGTCACAGACAACGGCCGAGTGGTCGCGAAGGACACCGGCGAACGGGAGGAGCTGCCCGCGCAATTGGTGGTGCGCGCGGTCGGCTACCGCGGCGTGCCGACACCCGGTCTGCCGTTCGACGAGCGCAGCGGCACGATCCCCCACACCGACGGCCGGATCGACGGCAGGCGCAACGAGTACGTGGTCGGGTGGATCAAGCGCGGACCATCGGGCGTCATCGGCAGCAACAAGAAGGACTCCCAGGCGACCGTCGACACGGTCATCGCCGATCTGAGTGGCGCCTCGCTGGCCGAGTTCGGCGACGACCACGCCGACCGGCTGGTCGAGTGGCTGGTGTCCCGGCAACCCAAGCTGGTCACCGACGACCACTGGAAACTGATCGACGAGCACGAACGGTCTGCCGGGGAGACGGCGGGCCGACCGAGGGTGAAGCTGACCAGCGTGGCCGAGCTGCTCCGCATCGGGCACGGCTGACACCGACCGATCAGGTGTGTCGTACCCCCGCGGTACTGTCGAACACATGTTCGATGATGATGGTGAGGCGGCGCTGATCGAGCGGATCGCGACGCTGGAACGGGAGAAGTCGGCGGCCGCGGCCGCGCCCGCGCGGGCCACCGCCCGGCTCGACGAATTGCGTCGCGCCGCGGAGGCGGCGGCCGGGGTACCGGCGCGACAGCGCGGCCGCGGCCTGGCCTCGGAGGTGGCGCTGGCGCGGCGGGACTGCCCGAACAAGGGTGGGCGCCATCTCGGATTCGCCCGGGCCCTGGTCCACGAGATGCCGCACACCCTGGCCGCGCTGGAGTGCGGTGCCCTCTCGGAGTGGCGGGCGACGGTGCTCGTGCGGGAGTCGGCGTGGCTGTCGGTCGAGGACCGGCGCGCGCTGGACGAAGAGATGTGCGCCGACGTGTCGGGGCTGGAAGGCATGGGCGACAGGCGCATCGAGGCCGAGGCGAAAAAGATCGCGTATCGATTGGATCCGCAGGCGGTGGTGGACCGGGCCGCCAAAGCCGCATCCGAGCGCACCGTGACCTGCCGGCCGGCGCCGGACACGATGACCTACCTGACGGCGCTGCTGCCGGTCGCTCAGGGGGTGGCGGTGTACGCAGCGCTCAAGAGGGCGGCCGACACCACGTTCGACGACCGGTCGCGCGGTCAGGTCATGGCCGACACCTTGGTGGAGCGGGTCACCGGGCGACCGGCCGACGTTCCCGTCCCGATAGCGGTGAACCTCGCGATCACCGACGAGACACTCTTCGGCGGTGACGACGTGCCCGCCGACATCGCCGGATACGGACCGGTGCCCGCCTCCGTGGGCCGCCACCTGGTCAACGCCGCGGTGACCGACACGCGGTCGACGGCGACGCTGCGGCGGCTGTACCGCCATCCCCGATCGGGCGCTCTGGTGGCGATGGAGTCACGACAACGGTTATTCCCCACAGGGTTGGCCGCGTTCATCGACCTGCGCGACGGCACCTGCCGCACCCCCTACTGCGACGCGCCGATCCGCCACCGCGACCACGCCGAGCCCGCCCGCCGGGGCGGCCGCACCAGCGCGCACAACGGATTGGGTTTGTGCGAACGCTGCAATTACAGCAAGGAGGCGCCCCGGTGGCGGGTGAGCACGTCGACCGATGAGCAGGGCCGCCATCGCGCAGAGTTCACCACACCGACCGGCGCCCGGTACGCATCCGTGGCTCGGAAACTGCCCGGTGTGACGGTCGTCGACCTCAGCGACCTCGAGGTCAGGATCGGCATCGATCTGGCCGCCGCCGGCCGCCACGCCGCCTAGTTCGGGGGCGGCGGCAGGTGCCCGTCGGGTGGTTCCGGCGGCGCAAAGTTCCAGTTGTCCGGGTTCTTCGGCGAATACACGATGGGAAACAGGGCGCCCATCGTCGGCCAGTTGTTCACGTCGACGGCCATGCGTTGACACACGACGTGCTCGTTGACCGTCGGGCCGTTGATCACACCGGAGATCGTGACGAACTGCTCTCCCGTCACGTCGTTCGGCCGAGGGCTGACGCCGGTCACGAGCAGCGTCCCCTGCGCGAGTTCCCCTCGGGGACCCCGGCTTCGCATGATCCACGGCGCGGCAAGCACGGCGATGGCCCCGATCAACAACAGGAGCACGGCGAATTCCCACACACGGCCATGGTAGGACTTGCAGGCATGAGCACCGGTTCCCCCAGCCTGGCCGACGACCTGGCGTTGGCGTTGCGGCTCGCCGACCACGCCGACGCGGTGACCGTCGACCGGTTCCGCGCACTCGACCTTCGGATCGAGACCAAACCCGACCTGACGCCGGTGACCGACGCTGACCGTTCGGTGGAGAGCGACCTGCGTCAGGCGCTCTCCGGCGAGCGCTGCGACGACGCGGTTCTCGGCGAAGAGTTCGGTGGCACAGCGCTTTTCCGCGGCCGCCAATGGGTGATCGACCCGATCGACGGGACGAAGAACTTCGTGCGCGGCGTCCCGATCTGGGCGACGCTGATCTCGCTTCTGAACGACGGTGTGCCCGTGGTCGGCGTGGTGAGCGCACCCGCCCTGCAGCGGCGCTGGTGGGCGGCCGACGGGCTGGGCGCCTTCGTCGCGGTCGCCGGCGAGTCGCCGCGGAGGCTGTCGGTGTCGAAGGTCGGCGAGTTGAACTCCGCCAGCCTGTCGTTCTCCAGCCTGTCCGGATGGGCGAAACGTGGTCTGCGGGACCGGTTCATCGACCTCACCGACGCCGTCTGGCGGGTCCGGGGGTTCGGCGATTTCCTGTCGTACTGCCTACTGGCCGAGGGCGCGGTGGACATCGCCGCCGAACCCGAGGTGTCCCTGTGGGATCTGGCCGCGATCGACGTCCTGGTGCGCGAAGCCGGGGGCACGTTCACGAACCTCGACGGCGGAGCGGGTCCGCACGGCGGCAGCGTCGTCGCGTCCAACGGCCTGCTCCACGACGCGGCACTGGGCCACCTCGCGGGTTAGCGGGACTTGCCGAGACCCTTGGCCATGAACCGCCCGATCGCCGAGACGGTCCTGCGCCGCGACATCAACCGAGTCTGCGCCAGCAGGAACAACCGGTTGGCGAGTCCGGGCACGACGAGGTGTTTGCGCCCTACTGCCGAAACCACCTCGCGGACAACGTCTTCGGGTTCGGCCATCAGATACCGGGGGTACTGGTCGAGGGCGTCTCCCTGGGTGTTCATCAGCCCGCCGATCATCACGAGAACATCGACGCCGGTGCCGCGCAGTTCGTACCAGAGCGCCTCCCCGAGGGCGATCTGAAACGCCTTGTTCGCCGAGTAGGCGCCGGTGTAGGGCGCGGAGGTCAAACCCGCACCCGACGCGACGATGATGATCGCGCCGCGGCCGCGGCGGCGCATCTGCGTCCCGAAGCGGTGGATCAGGTTCGTATAGCCGCGGGCGTTGATGTCGATCATGCGGCTGTGCGTGTCCAGCGGCATGTCGAGGATCGTCGGCGTGTCCGCCGGGGTGAACATGTGGTTGCACACCAGGACGTCGACGTCGATGCCGGCCACGGCGGCCTCGAGTTCCGAATACGGCGCCGGGCTCCCGAGGTCACAGACGGCCGTGCGCACGTCCACACCGAACCGCGACACCAGTTCGTCGGCTCGCTCATACAAGTCGGCGTCGAGAACGTCCGTCAGGACCAGGTTGAGACCTGCGGCGGCGAGGCGGCGGGCGAAGGCGAACCCGAGGCCCTCGGCGCGGGCGGCGCCGCTGACCAGAGCCCAACCGCCGGCGTAGGCATCGATCGCGGCGGCGTGTCTGCGCATGTGCGGCATTGTGCCGGACCGCGCTTGACAGGTGTGAAGTAGATAACAGGTCGCCCTGACCTTACTCCGGAGTAAGATACGGTCATGGCCATCGCCCCGACAACGTGAGGCAGCTGGAATGACCAACACCCTGCCGTCCAAGAACGGCACATCGGCCCGCCCGAAGCGCACCGATCACGAGAGCGCCGTGGGCCTGCAGCGACACAAGCGGACACCGACGGACATCGGATTGGCGCTGATCACACCGCTGGTGGGCCAGGAGTTCCTCGACCGGTACAACCTGCGCGATCCGCTCAATCGCGGCTTGAAATACGGCGTGAAGCAGGTGTTCTCCGCCGCGGGCGCCTCGACCCGCCAGTTCAAGCGGATCCAGGGCCTCGGCAAGCAGCCCACCCGCCTGACCAGCGCGCCCAAGGGGTCGGACTACTTCGACCTGACCCCCGACGACGACCAGAAGATGATCGTCGAGACCGTCAAGGAGTTCGCCGAGGAGGTTCTGCGCCCGGCCGCTCACGACGCCGACGCCGCAGCCGCCTACCCGCCGGACCTGATCGCGAAGGCCACCGAACTCGGCATCACCGCGGTCAACATCCCCGAGGACTTCGAGGGGATCGCCGAACACCGTTCGACCATCACCAATGCCCTGGTTGCCGAGGCACTCGCCTACGGCGACATGGGTCTGGCCCTGCCGATCCTGGCGCCCGGCGGCGTGGCCGCAGCGCTCACCCACTGGGGCAGCGCCGACCAGCAGGCCACCTACCTGCCCGCTTTCGCCGGAGAGAACGTGCCGCAGGCATGTCTGGCGATCGCCGAACCGCGCCCGTTGTTCGATCCGACCGCACTCAAGACCACGGCGGTCCGCACCCCCGGCGGCTACCGGCTGACCGGGACGAAGTCGCTGGTTCCCGCCGCCGCCGACGCCGAGGTGTTCATCATCGCCGCGCAGCTGGACGGCAAGCCCGCGATGTTCATCGTCGAGTCGGCGTCCGAAGGGCTCACGGTGACCCCCGACCCCAGCATGGGGGTGCGTGCCGCGGCGCTGGGCCGGGTGGAACTCGACAACGTGGCGGTCCCGCTGGGCAACCGGCTCGGCGAGGACGCCGCCGCCGCCGAGGACTACCGCGAGGCGATCGCCCTCTCGCGGCTCGGCTGGGCGGCGCTGGCCGTCGGCACCTCGCACGCCGTGCTCGACTATGTGGTGCCCTACGTCAAGGAGCGTCAGGCGTTCGGCGAGCCGATCGCCCACCGTCAGGCGGTGGCGTTCATGTGCGCCAACATCGCCATCGAACTCGACGGCCTGCGCCTGATCACCTGGCGCGGCGCATCGCGCGCCGAACAGGGTCTGCCCTACGCCCGGGAGGCCGCGCTCGCCAAGCGGCTCGGCACCGACAAGGGCATGCAGATCGGCCTCGACGGCGTCCAGCTGCTCGGGGGTCACGGATACACCAAAGAACATCCCGTCGAACGCTGGTACCGCGATCTGCGCGTGATCGGTGTCGCCGAGGGCGTCGTCGTCCTCTAGGCCGTCCTCTAGGTCGTCTTCTAGTCAGAAACGGATTCGTCATGGCAATCAACCTGGAACTGCCGAAGAAGCTGCACGCCGTCATCGAGAAGGCCCATCAGGGGGCCGCGGAGATGTTGCGGCCGATCTCACGCAAGTACGACCTGCGAGAACACGAGTACCCGGTCGAGCTGGACACGCTCGCCACGCTGTTCGAGGGCATCTCTGAAGCCAACACCATCTCGTTCGCGGGCGCCGAGGCGTTCCGCGACGCCGAGGACGGTCCAAAGGGAAACGTCAACGGCGGCAACATGTCCGCGGTCCTCAACGTCACCGAGATCAGCTGGGGCGACGTCGGTCTGATGCTGTCGGTGCCCCGGCAGGGCCTGGGCAACGCGGCGATCTCCGGGGTCGCGACCGATGAACAGCTCGACCGGCTCGGCAAGGGTGTGTGGGCCGCCATGGCCATCACCGAGCCGGGCTTCGGTTCCGATTCCGCGGCGGTGTCGACGACGGCCCGCCTCGACGGCGACGAGTACGTGATCAACGGCGAGAAGATCTTCGTCACCGCCGGCTCGCGCGCCAGCCACAT
The DNA here is from genome assembly GCF_001500125.1 of Mycobacterium sp. IS-1742. Lineage (GTDB taxonomy): Bacteria > Actinomycetota > Actinomycetes > Mycobacteriales > Mycobacteriaceae > Mycobacterium. The sequence continues at coordinate 184,578 of NZ_LQIV01000042.1, forward strand.
CGTCGTGTGGGCCACGCTGGACAAGTCGCTGGGGCGCGCGGCGATCAAATCGTTCATCGTGCCGCGCGACCACCCCGGCGTGACCGTCGAGCGACTCGAGGACAAGCTCGGCATCAAGGCCTCCGACACCGCGGTCATCCGCTTCGACAACGCCCGCATCCCGAAGGACAACCTCCTCGGGGACCCCGAGATCCACGTCGAGAAGGGTTTCGCCGGGGTCATGGAGACCTTCGACAACACCCGGCCGGTGGTGGCGGGTATGGCCGTCGGCATCGGGCGCGCCGCGCTCGAGGAGCTGCGCAAGATCCTCACCGACGCCGGCGTCGAGATCTCCTACGACAAGCCCGCACACGCCCAGAGCGCGGCCGCGGCCGAATTCCTTCGGCTGGAGGCCGATTGGGAGGCCGGCTACCTGCTGACCGTGCGCTCGGCCTGGCAGGCCGACAACGCGATCCCGAACTCGAAGGAAGCGTCGATGGCCAAGGCCAAGGCCGCCCGGGTGGGTAGTGACGTCACCCTGAAGGTGGTCGAATTGGCCGGCACCGCAGGGTATTCCGAAGAATCCCTGCTGGAGAAGTGGGCGCGCGACAGCAAGATCCTCGACATCTTCGAGGGCACCCAGCAGATCCAGCAACTCGTGGTGGCCCGCCGCCTGCTCGGCCTGACCTCGGCACAGTTGAAGTAGCCGTTCACATCTCGAACAGCTGCTGACCCAGGTACCCCCCTTCGCGCACACCCGGGAGGATCGCGAACACCGCCGACCCGATCGGAGTGATCCACGGGTTGAGCGCATCGGCGTCGGACAGGCGCTGTTGAGCCGGTACGAACTGTGAGGCCGGATCACGCTGGTAGGCCAGAAACAGCAGTCCGCTGTCGGAGATCTCACCGTCCGATGGCGTGTCGTCGTAGTTGTACGGGCGGCGGAGGAACTGTTCGCCCGCCGAGCGATGTCGGGCGAGCGCGATGTGCGAGTTCTCCGGGATCACGGGGATTCCGTTGACCGCTGCGGTGAAATCGGGTTCGTCGTGCTCGCGCGAACCGGTCAGCGGCGCGCCGTCGCGGAGTCTGCGGCCGACGAACATCTCCTTGGAGTGCCGGTCCACCTCGTCCCAGGTGTCCATCTGGGCGCGGATCCGCCGCAGCACCAAGACCGTGCCGCCCGCGAACCACGGTTGGTCCCCGCCCGACGACCACACGTGATCGTCCAGGGCGGCGTCGTCGAGGGTGACCGTCCCGTCCACCTGGCCCATGACGTTGCGCATCGACGAACCCGCCGGGTTGCGGTGACCGCGCTGAATCCAGCGGATGGTGGTCATCGTGCGCACGTTCTTGGTGAGCACCCGGCAGGCGTGGCTGATCGTGAGGAGGTTGTCAGCGCACAGCTGCACCAGCAATTGACCGCCACACCAGCGCGATTCGAGACGGTCCACGGCGAAGTGCGGCAGCGGCCTCAGCGCGGTGGGCCGATACGCGCTCAGCCCCACGGTGTCGAACAGGTCCGGGCCGTAGCCGACCGTGACGGTGAGCCTTGCCGGGTCGGCGGCGAGTTCGGGTTCGGTGTCGGCGAGCGCAGGAAGCCCCTGGGTCAGACGCGCGACGTCCTCGCTCCACAACCTCATGATCGACCGCAGCGTCGTACGGTCGGCATGACCGGGGCGCAGGTCCAGCGCGATCAGCGTCGTGTAAGCCTGCGGGCGCGTGGCGATACCGGCCTGGTGCACGCCGTGAAACGGCTCCGTGGCGACGGCAGGCGGCCGCAGACCGCGGGCGCCCGCCGTCGCGGTGAACCCCACCCCGGCGATGCCCGCGGCCGCCCGTCCGGCGCCGAGCAGCGTGCGCCTGCTGATCCGGTCACCCATGGTGGCCCCTGCCGTAATGTTCCTCGGCACCGGGGAACTCGCGAACCTGAGCGGTGATCGGCAGTGTCGAACCGTCGGCGAACGTCGCGGTGATGTCGACGTCCGATCCGGGCGTCAGCGGCGCAGTCAGGTCCATCAGCATCAGGTGGTCCCCGCCGGGCGCCAGATGGATGTCCGCGCGGGCGGGCAGGGTGATTCCACCCTGCTTCGGTTGCATCGACGGCACGTCGCCGCCGCGGACCACCTCGTGCAACTCGACGCGCCCGGCCGCCGAGGTGCTCGCCGAGGTCATGCGCACCTCCCGGTCGGCGTCGTTGCTCAATTGCGCGAACGCGGCGGTCATCCCGCCATCGGCCGCTTTCACCCAGGCGTCGTGCACGCGCACGGCCGCGGCATCCGTCGCGGGTTGCCCAGCACCCGAACACCCGGCGAGCACGGCGGCGACGAGTGTCCACGCCACGAGCGCCGCCCTCATCGCGAACCTCCGCCGGCGTTGCGCCGCTGCGCGAATCCGATCGCGGCGTCGACGGCGACAAAGGCGAGCAGGCTGAGCCCGAGCAACGGGACGAACCATCCGACCGCCACGGCAGCACACACCAGCACCACCACCGCCGCGGGCGAGACGCCGCGCAGCACACCACGTGTGGGCGGTCGTCCGGCCGTCCCGCCGCCGCGGGTGGGTCGCCTGCGCCACCACATCAGGTAACCGCGCACGATGACCGTCACCAGCGCGGCCGCCAGCACCGCCAGGCCCACCTGGCTGACCAGACCGAACAGCAGACCCATGTGCAGCTGGATCCCCCAGGCGGACAGCTTCGCGGCCAGCGGCCAGTCGGCGAACCACGAGGTGTCGGTCACCTGCCCGGTCGATCCGTCGACGGCGACGGCGTTGGTCGACATCACCCACGGCTCGCGGGTCTGGGCGACCGTGAACGCGGTGTCGGCGCCCGCCGGGATCGACACCTCCACGTGGCCTGCGACACCGGCGTCCCGGGCCACGCGCAGCACGCGGTCCACCTCGTCGACCCGCGGCGCATCGCCGCCGGGAGTGACGTGGCCGTCGTGGTGCCCATGCCCCGGCGCGCCGACGGCCGTCGACACCGTCGGCGTGGTCCACGACAGCGCTGTCCGCAGTGCGGCGATGTTGTCACCGGCGTAATGCGACCAGGTCAGTCCGGTCGCGGACAGGAACAGTAGGCCGGCGGCGATCCACAGGCCCACGGCACCGTGCCAGTGGAGTGTGCGGGTGCGGCCCCGCGCCGCGCGGTCGACGGTGAGCAACCGCCTCCCGCGCCGGCCCCTGGCCCACCACAGGCCCACGCCCGCCAGCGTGATCACCCACAACCACGAGGCGGCCAGTTCGCTGTACACCCGTCCCGGTTCGCCCAGGTGCAGGCTGCGGTGCAACTGGTCGATCCAGGTGCGGACCGGCAGTGCGCCGCTGCTGCCGTAGACGGGGAGGTCACCGATCGGCTGCGCGGTCGCCGGGTCGACGAACACCGCGCGGCGCTCGGATTCACCGAGTGCGGGGTCGTCGAACAGGACACGCGTGGTCTCACCCGATTCCCCGGCGGGGCGGACGGCGGTGACCGTCAGGTCGGGGCGCAGAGCCTGGGCGGCCCGGATCTGCTCGGCGACCGGACGCCAGTCACCGGAGGTGGTGACGTGCAGATGGTCGCGGTAGACGAACTGCTCGATCGACGGCGCGATCGCGTACAGGCCGCCACTGACGGCGGCGATCATCAGGAACGGGCCGACGAACACGCCGGCGTAGAAGTGCAGTCGGCGCAGCAGCGCGGCGAACGCGGAAGGGTCGGATTGTCGGGGTGCGGGAGGGTCGAGGCGACCCTCGGGTGTGGTCGTCATGCGTGAAGTGCTTTCGTCCGAGGTGGGTGGCGCGAACGATCACGCGCCACGGAACGTCGGCGCGCGGCACATGGCGCCGACGGGGCGCGCCCGCGGATGACGCAGGCGTGGGAGTGTGGTGCGGCCTCAGCCGCCGAACGACACCGCCGACGGCGGAGCCCGCATCCCCAGCCCGGAACGAAGCAGAACTTGTTGCACGACAATCGATGTCGTGCGGTGGCGGCGTGGCGCCGCCGGGCGTCCCCGGTGTACCAGGGTGAGCATCAGCCAGCACAGGACCGATGCGCAGACCCGGTACAGGTGGCCGACGAGACCGATGAGCAGACCGAGCACGACGGCCGCGAGTGCGTGGGCGAACGCCATGGGCGCCGACGGCATCACCTCGTGGCCGCCGTGGTGACCGGCGGACACCGCCAGCACCACGTGCGTGAGGAGTTGTCCCACACCGACCGCGGTGATCAGCCCGGCGACACGCGCTCGGCCGTCGGCGCCTGCGAGGGCGCCGACCGCCGAGCAGACGAGCGCGACGAGCACCAGGGTCGGACCCGTGGGCACGTCGCCTCCGGCCAGGGCGTGGGCGGCCATGGCGACCAGACCCGAGCACGCACCGACCAGTACGCCGCACAGGGCGCCGGCGCGAGAGGTCACCGTGCTCACGGGCGAACCTTACCGCCCGGGCGCGGAGCTACTTCCAGTGCTTACCGCCGTGGTGAACGTCCCAGGGCCCGTGTCCGGGGTTCCAGTGTCCCCACGGCGTCCAGTCGACCCAGCCCGGTCCCGACACGCACGCGCTCCAGATCCAGCCGTCCCAGCAGAGGCCGGGGTCGTCGTCGGCTTGGGCGCTACCGGCCCCGGTCAGTGCGATTCCCGTCGACACCACAAGCGTGGCCACGGTGACGAGGAGTTTCTTCATGGCTCACACCTCCTCAAGGTGTGCGCCCAGTTTACGCCGGACGGTCCGTCGGCTCACTAACGTGAACGGCTATGAACAGTTTTCAGGCGTTGGTCGCGCGCCAGTCCGAAGACGGGATCGACCTGGCGGTCGACACCCTCGAGGAGTCCGCGCTGCCGCCGGGCGAGGTGACCATCCGGGTGCACTACTCGAGCGTGAATTTCAAGGACGCGTTGGCCGTGACGCCCAACGGCGGTGTGGTGCGCGACTATCCGATCGTTCCCGGCATCGACCTCACCGGTGAGGTGGTGGCCTCACGGAGCGACGAGTTCGGTGTGGGCGACCTGGTGCTGGCGCACGGCTATGACATCGGCACCGGCAAGCACGGCGGGTACGCGGAGTTCGCCCGCCTTCCCGCGGACCAGGTCGTGGCGCTGGGCCCCCTGAGCCCGCACGAGGGCGCGGCGATCGGCACCGCGGGCTTCACCGCCGCGATGAGCGTCGAGGCCCTCACCGGGCGCGGCATCGGCCCCGATGACGGGTCGATCGTGGTGACCGGCGCGAGCGGGGGCGTCGGATCGGTCAGCGTGGACCTGCTCTCGGCGCTCGGCTACCACGTCGTCGCCTCGACCGGGAAGTCCGACAAGGCGGATCTGCTGCGCACGCTCGGCGCGGCCGAGGTCATCGGCCGGCTCCCGGAGGATCCGGACGCCAAGCCGCGACCGCTGGGCAAGGCGCGCTGGGCGGGTGGGTTGGACTGTGTCGGCGGCGCCACCCTCGCCGACGTGTTGAGCACCCTCGCGTACGGCGGTGCGGTCGCCGCCAGCGGGCTGACCGGTGGCCCGGGGCTGAACACGACGGTGCTGCCGTTCATCCTGCGCGGCGCGGCGCTGCTCGGCATGGACTCGGTGCAGCTGCCGATCGCACCGCGGCGCGAGTTGTGGGCCAAGCTGGGCGGACCCCTCAAACCACGACACCTCGCCGATCTCTCCCACGACGTCGACGTGAAGGACGTCGCGGAGGTGATCGACGAGGTGCGCGCCGGCCGGTATTCCGGCCGGGCAGTGGTACGGGTGGCCGGCGGCTTCTGACGCCGCCGGCCCTTCGGGCTCAGCCCAGCAGCACGCGCTGCAGGTCGGGCTTCATCTGCTGCAGCTGCTGACCCCAGTACTGCCAGGTGTGCGTGCCGCCGGCCGGGAAGTTGAAGACCCCGTTCTGACCGCCGGCGGCGATGTAGCGCTCCTGGAAGGTGATGTTGGTGCGCAGCGTCAGGCTCTCCAGGAACTCCTGGGGCAGGCCGGCGCCGCCGAGCTCGCCCGGCTTGCCGTTGCCGCAGTAGACCCAGATGCGGGTGCCGTTGGCGACGATCTTGTCGATGTTGACCATCGGGTCGTTGCGCAGCCACGCCTCGCTGCCGCCCGGCCCCCACATCGGCTCGCTCTTGAAACCACCGGCATCGCCCATCGCCAGGTTCACCAGGAACGGCCACCAGCCCTCGGACAGGTTGAGGAAGCCCGACAGCGAGGCCGCGTAGATGAACTGCTGCGGGTGGTAGATCGAGAGCACCAGCGACGCCGAGCCGGCCATCGACAGGCCCACCGCGGCGCTACCGGTCGGCTTGACGTCCCGGTTGGCCGCCAGCCAGTTCGGCAGCTCCGAGGTCAGGAACGTCTCCCATTTGTAGGTCTGGCAGCCGGCCTTGCCGCACGCCGGGGCATACCAGTCGGTATAGAAGCTCGACTGTCCGCCGACCGGCATCACCACCGACAGGCCCGAGTCGAGGTACCACTCGAAGGCCTGGGTCTCGATGTCCCAGCCGTTGAAGTCCTCACGGGCGCGCAGGCCGTCCAGCAGGTAGACCGCAGGAGATCCGGGGCCACCGCTCTGGAACTGGACCTTGATGTCGCGTCCCATCGACGGTGAGGGGACCATCAGGTACTCGACCGGCAGTCCCGGCCGCGAGAACGCCCCCGCGAGTGCCGAACCGCCGGTCAGGCCGATCACGCCGGGAAGCAACGCCGCCACGACGGCGGCCACCGCGAATCGGCGTGCCCAATGGCCTCGAATCTTGTCAACGATCGTCATGAAGCAATCCATCCATCTTCCGGTTACCGCGTATCACGCTCGACCCAGCGGACACAGTCGCCATTGGCACCGCAGCGTTTTTCTGCACTGCGTTGTCCGCGCCCGCTCCACTGACCGTGCGGCAGAGAGCGGACCGAGAGATTCAGTTGTTGCGCCACTGAGTAAAACATGGGCCATTAACCGAGAAAACCCCATAAACGTGCAGGCAGCGCGCCCGCCCGGGGAATTGCGAACGAAGCACTGCTCCGAAGCGCCTCGTCCAACGCCGCGTCACCTGCGCAAACGGTTAATGTCTGGGCCCATGCCGAGGCCTCGATCGTCCGGCGGCGGACGGCTTTCCGTCGACGACTGGATACGTCAGGGTTACGTGATCGTTGCCGAGGAGGGCCTGGCCGCGCTCAAGGTCGACCGCCTCTGCGACCGTTTGGGCGTCACCAAGGGCAGCTTCTACTGGCACTTCGACGATATGCCTGCCTACCGCGCCGCGCTGGTCGAGCAGTGGGGACGGATGCGCGACGACGACCGCAGGCGGTGGGACGCCATGGCCGGGCTGCCGCCGCGGGAACGCCTGTCGCAGATGATGTCCGAACTGGTCAGCGCGCCGCACTGGACCAGGGAACGCGCGATGCGGGAATGGGCGCGCAGCGACCGGGCCGTCGCCGCGAGCGTGCGCGCGGCCGACCGGGCGCTGGTGGCGAAACTGCGCCAGGCGCTGCTCGACGACGGGTTCGACGCGGAGGACGCGGATCTGCGGGCGAACGCCATCTTCGCCGCGGGGGTCGGCTTCATCCATCTGTCCGGTCGCGTTCCCGAGGCGGGGCAGCGCGCCCGGCACGAGCGGTTCCTGGGACTCATGCTGCGGCACTGAGCCCGCTTTCCATACTAAAAAGTACGGTAGGGTCCCGCGCATGAGTCCCGACTTCGTGGCCCACCTCGCCGCCCGGGCGCACGAGGCCGAACAGTTGCGTCGCCTGCCCCAGGCCACGGTGGACGAGCTGATCGCCTCGACGCTGACCGATCTGCTGGTGCCCGCCCGCTTCGGCGGACAGGAGGCCGCCTACCCGGAGATCCTCGGGCCGGTGCGGAAGATGGCGCACGGCTGCGCCTCGAGCGCCTGGACCATCGGCTTTTACATCCTGCACAACTGGCTGCTCGCGTTGTTCGACGAACAGGCCCAGGCCGAGGCGTTCGCGGACCGGCCGTTCCTCGCACCGGCACCACTGGCACCCACCGGCCGTGGCCGCCCCGACGGCGACGGAGTGCGGTTGAGCGGGCGGTGGTCGTGGGCCACCGGGGTGATGCACGGCAACTGGATCATGGTGGGCGCGCTGTGCGGACCCGACGACGGTATCTATCCCGCACTCGCCCTGCTTCCGATCGCCGACGTCGCCGTCGAGGACGTCTGGCACACCGACGGCATGCGGGCCACCGGCTCCAACGACGTGGTGATCACCGACGCGTTCGTTCCGGGGCACCGCCTGGTCCGCGTGACCGACATCTACGCGGGCACCGCGCCCGGCGCCGCACTGCACGACTCGGCGACCTACCGCTGGCCGATGGTGCCCGCGTTGGCGTTCCTGGCCGCGATGCCGGCACTCGGCAGCGCCGAACGGGTCGCCGAGATATACACCGAACGCCTCGGCGAACGCGTGCTCGCCTACGAGGGCGTGCGGCAGAAGGACAAACCGCTCGCCCAGGCCCGGCTCGCGGAGGCCGAGGTGCGGCTGCGCGCGCTGCGGGCGTTGCTCGATGACACCGTCGACGGCATCGAGACGCTGGTGCGCGCCGGCGACACGGTGCCGCTGACCGTCCGGGCCCGGGCCCGGCTGGCCGCCGCGCACATCGTGCACGAATCCCGGGCGGTCATCGGAATGCTGCTGGCGGCCTCGGGTGCGAGCGCCCATTTCGTGACGAATCCGCTGCAGCGCGCCCGACGCGACGTCGACGTGCTCGCCGGTCATGTCATCTTCGATTACGACACCAGCCGTGAACTGGCGGGCGCGCTGTCGATCGGCGCACAGCTCCCTCCGTTCGCGATGGTGTGACGACCGACGACCGACAAGGAGCACCCCGATGACCGGACTGCGTGACACGGTGACCCACACGTTCCAGAAGCGCATCGCCAACCCGGTGATGCGCCGGCTGCCGTTCCAGACACTGCTCGAGACCACCGGCCGCACGTCAGGTCGGCCGCGTCGAACACCACTGGGCGGCAGGCGGGTCGGCGATCAGTTCTGGTTCGTCTCCGAGTTCGGCGAACGATCGCAGTACATCCGCAACATCAAGGCCGACCCGCACGTGCGGGTGCGGCTGCGCGGCCGTTGGCATTCCGGCGTCGCCCACCTGATGCCGGACGACGATCCGCATGCCCGGTTGCGAGAACTCCCCCAGTTCAACAGCTTCGGTGTCCGCACGTTCGGCACCGACCTGCTCACGGTGCGGGTGGACCTGACCGACTGAGTCGGGCCAGACCGGCCAGGTTGCGCAACGAGTTGTCGAGGTGGTCCTGACCGAAGGGCGGGAACGTGATCTGCTCCCGCAGGTCGGCGGGTACGGCCGACCAGTCGTAGGTCAGCGTCACCTCGGTGCGGGCGGCACCCACCGCCGCGAGATCGTACCGCCAGAACCAGCCGCCGAATTCGAGTTCGTGGCCGTTGCGTTGGCCCGTCTCCCATGCGATGACACGGGGTGGGTCGAACGCGATCACCCTGTTCGCCGTCCGGTAGTGGCCGTCCGGAGGTCTGTCGAAGTACATCGCCATCTCGAAGATCTGCCCCTGGGCGGTCAGCGGGGCGCGGTCGAGCGGTTCCCGCACCCATCCCGTGCCGTCGACCGCTGCATGGGATGCGGGGTCGGCGAGCACCGCGAACACCGCGTCCACGGGGGCGTCGACGGTTGTCCTCGCGGTCATCACGTCATTCGGCATTCGCCCACTCCTCGTTCGTGGTGTCGTGTGAAGGAGAAGACCGCGTGGGGTTCCGGAAGTCATCGGAGGCCCTTGTGCCGACCGGAAGATAAAAGTAACGTCAGTTTTAGTTTGTCACCGCTGCCCATGAACAGTCACGGGAGACTCCGATGGAATCGTTCGTTCACCTGCGCAAAGGCAAGACGCCGCGACGGCCGCACGCCGACCTCGACGGCCAGAAAGACGACGAACTCGGCCGCGGCGGGTTCACCGGACGCACCGCCAACATGTACCGGCGCAACGATCCCACCGCGTTCCGCACCGTCGGACCGCTGCGGCCCCTCGACGTGCTGAGCGACCAACTCAAGCCGGCGGACGCCACCGACGCCGACGGCGCGCCGCTGTTGATGTTCTCCAACGCCGACTGCCGGGTTCTGCTGTCCCGGCGCGCCGACGAGATGCCGTACTTCGCCCGCTATGTCGACGGCGACCTCCTGTCGTTCGTCCACACCGGTTCGGGTCTGCTCGAGACCGAGTTCGGCCCGTTGCGCTACCGCGCCGGCGACTGGGTCTACATCCCGAAGGCATGCACCTTCCGGCAGATCCCCGACGCCGAGACCACGCTGCTGATGATCCAGTCCACCGACGAGTTCCGGGTCCCGCCGCCCGGTCCGCTCGGCCGCCACTTCCCCTTCGACCCGACCCAGGCCGCCATCCCCGACCCGGAACCCCTCGACGACGGCGTCGGTCCACGGGTCGACGGCGAGTACGAGGTGCGGCTCTTTCACGAGGGCGGCCCCACATCGCTGTTCTACCAACACCATCCGCTCGACGTCGAAGGCTGGCGCGGTGACAACTTCGCCTTCACGTTCAACATCGAGGACTACCACGTCGTCACCTCCGACAGCGTGCACCTGCCCGCCACCGCGCACCTGTTCATGCAGGCCACCGGGGTGTACGTGATGAACTTCCTGCCGAAGCCGGCCGAAGGTGTGCCCGGTACCGAGCGCACACCGTGGTATCACCGCAACGTCGACTACGACGAGATCGCGTTCTTCCACGGCGGCACGCTGTACGGCATCCCGATGCCGCCGGGACTCATCTCCCACGCTCCTCAGGGTGTGCACCACGGTGCTCCGGAGAAGGCGCGGGAACGCGCGCGCCGCAAATTCGACGAGTACCAGCGGGTGGACTGGCAGGTGATCGCCGTCGACACCCGCAGGCGGCTTATTCCCTCACCCGAGGTGCTCGCCAACGACCTGGGGCAGCACTCGTGACGACGGCGATCAGGTACGAATACGACCGCATCCCGTATCTCGTTGCCTACCAGAACACTTCGGGGGTGCGCGACGTCTACGGTGGTGTCGCCGAACTGGTCGTGCTGGAGAGCCATCTGCTGCGGCCGCGAAACAAACCGTCGGACACCGTGCTGGTGTTCATGCATCCGATCGGCGGTGGCGCGTATCTGCCGATGATGAACGCGCTGGCCAAGGCCGGCCACCACGTCATCTACTGCAACAGCCGTTTTCGCGGAACCGATTCGGCGTTGCTCATGGAAAAGGTCGTCGAAGACCTCGGCGAGGCGGTCAAAGATGCCAAGAACCGGCTGGGTTACTCCAAGGTGGTACTCGCCGGGTGGAGCGGCGGCGGGTCGCTGTCGGTGTTCTACCAGCAGCAGGCGCAGCATCCCACCGTGACCGCGAGCCCGTCCGGCGACGGACCCGACCTCACCCGGCTCGGTCTGATCCCGGCCGACGGCATCATGCTGCTGGCCGCCCACATCAGCCGCCACGGCACGCTGACCGAATGGCTCGACGCCTCGATCCTGGACGAGTCGGATCCGACCGACCGCGACCCCGAACTCGACCTGTACAACCCCGACAACCCCAACCAACCGCCCTACACACCCGAGTTCCTCGAGCGCTACCGTGCCGCCCAGATCGCGCGGAACCGGCGAATCACGGCGTGGGTCAAGGACAACTGGCCGAGCTCAGGGCGAGTGGCCGGCCGGATGACGAGTTCGCGTTCGTCGTGCACGGCACCATGGCCGACCCCCGCTGGCTGGACCCGAACGTCGATCCCAACGACCGCAAGCCCGGCACCTGCTACCTCGGTGACCCGCGGGTGGTGAACATGGGCCCGGTCGGGCTGGCCCGGTTCTGCACGCTGCGCAGCTGGCTGTCGCAGTGGAGCTACGACGACGCGAACGGTGACGCGGTCAAGGCCGGCCCCGACATCGCGGTGCCCGCGCTGGTGATCGGCAACCTTGCCGATGACGCCTGCACCCCGAGCCACACCCGGCGACTGTTCGAGGCGATCGGACATCCCGACAAGGAGATGCACGAGATCGCCGGAGCGAACCACTACTACTCCGGGTCCGATCAGCGTGAGACGCTGCGGGAGGCGGTCGGTATCTGCACGGATTGGTTGCACCGCCACGGATTCTTCTCGGAGGGCGAATGACGGCAGGCGCGCTGGACGGTATCCGGGTCATCGAGGTCGGCACGCTGATCTCGGGCCCGTTCGCCGGTCGGTTGCTCGGCGACATGGGCGCCGAGGTGCTCAAGATCGAACCGCCAGGGGCGCCGGATCCGTTGCGCACCTGGGGTCAGGCCGAACTCGACGGCCACCGCTTCTTCTGGACCGTGCACGCCCGCAACAAGAAGGCGATCACGCTCGATCTGCGCACGCCGCGCGGCCGGGACCTCTTCCTCGACCTCGTCGAACAGTCCGACGTCATTGTCGAGAACTTCCGGCCGGGCACCCTCGAACGCTGGGACCTCGGCTACGACGTCCTCAGTGCGCGCAACGAGGGCATCATCCTGGTGCGGGTGTCCGGTTACGGCCAGACCGGGCCGGATGCGCACCGCGCCGGCTACGCGTCGGTCGCCGAGGCCGCCAGCGGCCTGCGCCACCTCAACGGGTTCCCGGGCGGCCCGCCGCCGCGGCTGGCCCTCTCGCTCGGCGACAGTCTCGCCGGGATGTTCGCCGCGCAGGGCGCGCTGGCGGCGCTGTACCGGCGCACCGTCACCGGAAAGGGCCAGGTGGTCGACACCGCCCTCACCGAATCCTGTCTGGCGGTGCAGGAGTCGACGATCCCCGACTACGACGTCGGCGGCGTAGTGCGCGGACCGTCGGGCACCCGGCTCGAGGGCATCGCCCCGTCGAACATCTACCGCACCGCGGACGGCAGCTGGGTCGTCATCGCGGCCAACCAGGACACCGTGTTCCGTCGGTTGTGCACCGCGATGGGGCAACCCGAACTGGCCACCGACGGCCGGTTCGCCGACCACGGTGCGCGGGGCCGCAATCAGGACGAACTCGACAAGATCATCGGCGACTGGGCGGCGGAACGGCAGCCCGGCGACATCATCGAGACCCTGTCGGCGGCCGGGGTCATCGCGGGACCGATCAACACCGTCGCCGAGGTGGTCGACGACCCGCAACTGCAGGCGCGCGGCATGATCGCCGAGCACTTCGATGAGAGGGTCGACCGTGTCGTGCTCGGGCCGGGCATCGTTCCGGTGCTCTCGGAATCGCCGGGCGGCATCCGCAACGCGGGACCCGCGCGGCCGGGTCAACACAACGACGAGGTCTATGCCGGGATCCTGGGCAAGACCGCCGACGAACTGGCCGAACTCCGGTCCGAGGGGGTGCTGTGAGCACATTGCCCGCCAAGGTCGACATCCGCGAGGTTTCGCTGCGCGACGGCCTGCAGATCGAGACACCGATTCCGTTGTCGGCCAAGCTCGAACTGCTCGAAGCGGTGGTGGCGACCGGTGTCCGCGAGATCGAGGCCACCGCGTTCGTCTCGCCGTCGAAGGTGCCCGCACTCGCCGACGCGGCCGAACTCGCCGCTGAACTCGGCCGATTCGACCAGGTCGAGTTCTCGGCTCTGGTGGCCAGCCCGAACGGCGCCAAACGAGCCATCGCGGCGGGCCTGCGTTCGCTCGAGTACGTGGTGTCGGCCGCCGACGGCCACAGCCGCGCCAACGTCGGGCGGTCCAGCGCGGAGTCGGTCGCGGCCATCCCCGACATCGTCGCGATCGCCCACGACAGCGGCGCCACCGTCGAGGTGATCATCGCGACCGCATGGGACTGCCCGTTCGACGGACCGACACCGCCGCAGCGTGTCGTCGAGATCGTCGACGCGGCAGTCGGATTCGGTGCCGACCGGTTGGCGGTAGCCGACACCATCGGCACGGCGACGCCGCGGCGCGTCAGCGATCTCGTCGCGCTGGTGCGTCCCCGCATCGGCGACCTGCCGCTCGGCGCCCACTTCCACAACACCCGCGGCGCCGGGCTCGCCAGCGCGTACGCCGCAATCCAGGCCGGGATCACCCGCCTCGACGCCTCGGTGGGCGGTCTGGGCGGCTGCCCCTTCGCACCCGGAGCGAGCGGCAACATCGCCACCGAGGATCTGGTCTACCTGTTGCGCGACAGCGGTATCGACAGCGACGTCGACCTGCAGAGCGCCATCGCCGCCGCCGGCGTCGCCCGCACGGTCGTCGGACACGACCTGCCCAGCGCGCTGCTGCGCGCCGGGGACCGGATCACCGGCTGAGCACGTATGGCCCCGGAGTCGTCGACGCTGAGCAGCAAGGGCCGCCAGACCCGGCACGCCATCGAGTTGGCGGCCCGGAAGTTGTTCGCCGAGCGGGGTTTTCACGGTACAACCCTGGCCGACATCACCTCGGCCGCCGGTAAGTCGCCCGCGGTGTTCTACCGCTACTTCGACGACAAGGAGGATCTGCTCGCCGCGCTGGCGCAGTCCTTCCTCGACGATGTCGTCGCCCCGTCGGGTTCCAGTGTGCCGCTGCCCTCCTCCCCCGACGACGGCGCCTTCTTCACCACGGTGGTCACCGGCTACTGGAACACCTTCAAACAGAACATCGGCATCATGATCGCCGTCGCGCAACTGGCGACCGGTCAACGGCGCTTCGCCGACCTGCAGCACGAGTTCCGCCGCGTCGGGATGGACGTCGTCGCCGCGTCGGTGCGGCACGCCCAGGACCAGGGGTACGGCGCCGAACTCAACGCGGAGTACACCGCGGCGGCGATCGCGCTGCTGTTCGAGAACTTCACGGTCGTGATGGTCGGCACCTCGGGGCTCGGATTGCAGATGAGCGACGCCGACGCCATCTCCACGCTGTCGACCATCTGGAAGAAGACGCTGTATGGCTTCTGATCCGATGAGTAACCCCGCCAACAACCGCGCACTCGACGCAAGGAGAGACATGGACTTCACCCTTCCGGACCACCTACCCGGCTTGCTCGAGGAGATGGACGCGTTCATCGAAGCCGAGATCAAACCGCTCGAACGCGAACACATTCAGTATTTCGACCGCCACCGCGAATACGCCCGCACCGACTGGGAGAACGGCGGCATCCCGCAGCGCGCGTGGGAGGATCTGCTCGACGAGATGCGCCGACGCGCGGACGCGGCAGGATGGCTGCGGTACGGACTGCCCGAGCAGTTCGGCGGCCGCGGCGGGTCCAACATCGACATGGCCGTCATCCGGGAACACCTGGCGCACAAGGGCCTCGGCCTGCACAACGACCTGCAGGACGAGTCGTCGATCGTCGGCAACTTCCCGCAGGTCATCATGATGGACCGCTTCGGCACCGAGGCGCAGAAGGCCGAGTGGATCGAGGCCATGCTGACCGGGAAGCGGTCGATGGCCTTCGGTCTGACCGAACCGGACCACGGATCCGACGCGACGTGGCTGGAGACCCGCGCCGAGCGCGACGGCGACGGCTGGATCATCAACGGCACCAAGCGGTGGAACACCGGTGTGCACCGCGCGACCCACGACCTGATCTTCGCCCGCACCTCCGGCGAACCCGGTCAGGCCCGCGGCATCACCGCCTTCCTCGTGCCGACCGATACGCCCGGTTTCGAGGTGCCGTATTACTGGTGGACGTTCAACATGCCCACCGACCACGGCGAGGTGGTGCTCACCGACGTGCGGGTACCCGACGACGCGGTCCTCGGCGAGGTGGACCGCGGACTCGAGGTGGGCCAGACCTTCCTGCACGAGAACCGGATCCGCCAGGCGGCGAGCAGTCTCGGCGCCGCCCAGTACTGCATCGACCGTGCGGTCGGCTACGCCGGACAGCGCATGGTGTTCGGCAAGCCGCTCGCGGTGAACCAGGCGGTGCAGTGGCCGTTGGTGGAACTGCAGACCGAGGCCCAGATGGTGCGGTTGCTGGTGTACTACGCCGCCACCGAACTCGACCGCAGCCATCACATGGAGGTCTCCGACAAGGTGTCGATGGCGAACTACCGCGCCAACCGGCTGGTGTGCGAGGCCGCCGACCGGGCGATGCAGGTGCACGGCGGTGTCGGCTACAGCCGGCACGAACCGTTCGAACACATCTACCGCCATCACCGTCGCTACCGGATCACCGAAGGCGCCGAGGAGATCCAGATCCGGCGGGTCGCCCAGCGGCTGTTCGGTTTCGGACGCAAGTGAAGTCCGAACTCGAGGCGGTGCTGCACCCGATCCTGGGTGAGGTGACGGTCGAGAATTTGACCACGCTGACCGGTGGCGCGAGCCGGACCACGTGGGCCTTCGACGCGGTGGCCGCGGACTCCAGGAGCGCGCTCATCCTGCGCACCGGCCCGCCCGACGAGGTGCACGCCGGGATGGAACTCGAGGCCCGAGCCCAACAACGCGCCGCTGCCGTCGGCGCACCGGTCCCCCACATCCTGACCGCCGACAACAACACTGCGGCACTGGGCAATCCGTACCTCATCTGTGAGGCGATCGGCGGTGAGACGATCGTCCGCCGCATCTACCGGTCGCTCGACGACACCGGGCGCAGCCGGTTGCTCACCCAATGCGCGCAGGCACTGGCGGCCATCCACCGCGCCGATCCGTGCGACATCGGGCTGTCCGAGACGGACGAGATCACCGAATGGCGGGAACGCCTCGACGAGATGGGCGACACCACAGCCACTTTCGAGTGGGCGTTTCGCTGGCTGGCGGCCCACCGGCCGCCGCCCACCCCGCACCGGCTGGTGCACGGTGATTTCCGGATGGGCAACCTGATCGTCGACGACACCGGCCTCGCGGCGGTCCTCGACTGGGAACTCGTGCACGTCGGGGAGGTCTACGAGGACCTCGCCTGGTTCTGCATCCGGGCGTGGCGCTTCGGCGCCCCCGAGCGGCTCGGCGCAGGCGGTCTGGGCAGCGTCGAGGAGTTCCTCGGCGCGTACGAGGCGGCCAGCGGCCAGACCCTGGACCGGTCGGCGTTCCGCTGGTGGCTGACGGTCGCGACGCTGCGGTGGGGCGTCATCTGCCGCTTCCAGGCCGAACGGCACCTCAGCGGGCAGACCCCCTCGGTCGAACTGGCGGCCATCGGGCGCCGCGTCTGCGAGACCGAATGGGATCTGCTCGACCTCCTCGACGGCGGGGGGCCGCGATGACGGGGCCGCAGTGGCTGTACGGCAGACCGACCGCGGCCGAACTCGTCGCGGCGGTGGCCGACTTCCTCGACAAGGAGGTCCGACCGGCCACCGCCGACACCGGTCACGTCGGGTTCCACCTCCGGGTCGCGACCAACGTGCTGCGCACCGTCGAACGCGAACTCGCCGACGCGTCCTGCGGGGAGGCCGTCGGCGCGCTGGCCGCCCTGGGGTTCGACGACGAGGCCCAGTTGGCGGCCGCGATCCGCGCCGGTGAGTTCGACGGCCGGGCCCCGGAACTGCTCCCGGCGCTGCGCACGGTCGTGCGGCACCGGCTCCGCGTAGCGCACCCGGGCTATGACGAGGAGGGCTGAGCGCGCGATGCGGTCAGCCGAACCGCACGCGGGCCAGCCACGCCGGTTCGTCGACGCGTGCGCCCACCGGCAGCCCGAGCGCCTCGGCGTGCGCAGGGCCGACCACACCTCGGTAGGTGGCCGTCTCGAGCGCTTCGACCCGCCAGCCGTCGGTGAACGCGGTCCGGATGTCGGCCTCGCTGACCTGCGGTCCGAAACCCCGGCCGGCATCGGAGAGCGCCAGGATGTGGACGACGGCGCCGGGACGGCACACCGAGCCCAGGCTCTGCACGTAGCGCCGCCTATCGGTGGCGTCGAAGACGTGGAACAGCGCGCTGTCGACGACGGTGTCGAACCGTGGGCCGCCGTCGAGGTGCAACGCGTCGGCCACCTCGAAGCGGGCCGCCACGCCGCGCTCGGCCGCGTTGCGCCGGGCCAGCGCGACCGCGCGGGCGGAGAAGTCGACACCGAGCACGTCGTAGCCGAGGCCGGTCAGCAGGATGGTGTGTTCGCCGGCCCCGCAGCCGGCGTCGAGGACGGCGCCGTGGATGGCGCCGCGCCGTTCGAGGTCGACGATCGCGGGTTGCGGTGCGCCGATGACCCAGGGCGCGACGCCGCCGGCGTAGACCTCATCGAACAGGGACTTCGGGGGTGTCGTCTCAGGCATGCCCGCAGTGTCGTACCTCAACGGAACTTCAGGTCAAGCGGAAGGGTGCGACATGGCTGACGTACCGATCGACACCGTGGTCGGGGTGGCTGATCGCCTCTTCGACGCCATCGAACGCAGCGACACCGCCGCCGTGGAGGCGATGTGGGCCGACGACGTGCTGGTGTGGCATTCCGGCGACCGGCGGGACAACGACCGTGCCCGGGCGCTGCGGGTGATCTTCTGGTTCATCGACCACACCACGCAGCGTCGGTACGAGATACTCGACCGGCGCCTGTTCGCCGGCGGTTTCGTCCAGCAGCACGTCCTGCACGCCACCGGCACCAACGGCTCATCCATCGCGCTGCGGGTCTGCATCGTGATCCTGGTGCGCGACGACGGCCTGATCACCCGTATCGACGAGTACTTCGACCCGGCCGACATGGCGCCGCTGCTCGGCGACACGCCCGAGTAGACGGCCTCAAGGACAAACCTCCGGAGTCGATCGGCGCGGCGTACGCAGCCGCTAGCATCGGCGCCATGGCTGACGCCCCCCGTACGCTGCGGATCCTGGTCTACAGCGACAATCCGCAGACGCGGGAGGCGGTGCGGCTGGCGCTCGGTAGGCGGGTCCACCCTGAGCTGCCGGAGCTGGACTACCTCGACGTGGCAACCGCCCCGATGGTGATCAAACAGCTCGATGCGGGCGGTTTCGACCTGGCCATCCTCGACGGCGAAGCCACCCCCACGGGCGGTATGGGCCTGGCGAAGCAGATCAAGGACGAGATCACCGACGCCCCGCCGATCCTGGTGCTGACCGGCCGACCGGACGACGCCTGGCTGGCCACCTGGTCGCGTGCCGAAGCCGCCGTACCGCATCCGATCGACCCCATCCGCCTCGGTGAGGCGGTCGTGTCGCTGCTGCGGCTCTCCGCGCAGTAGCCGATCCCCAAACCCACTGTCGCCCTGGGGCGTTCACGCATGCCCGGGCAGGCCGACGGCGCGCGCCGCACTGGTGAACGGTACTAACCAAAAGGTGTGGCGCAGATCCCAAACACGGCTAGGCTGTGGGTTAGCTCACATCGACAGCCCCGAGGGAGCGTTTGGCCGGTATGGACCTGTACACGCCGATCCTGGTGCTCGGCGCCATCGCGGCGGTGTTCGCGGTGGTGTCGGTGGTGATCGCCGGAGTCGTCGGGCCGACCCGGTACAACCGGGCGAAGCTGCAGGCCTACGAATGCGGGATCGAACCCCTGCCGGGGGCCGAGCGCACCGCGGTCAACGTCCAGCGGTTCCCGATCAAGTACTACCTGACCGCGATGCTGTTCATCGTCTTCGACATCGAGATCGTCTTTCTCTACCCGTGGGCGGTCGCGTTCGACAGCCTCGGTCTGTTCGCCCTGGTGGAGATGCTGCTGTTCATGCTCACCGTGTTCGTCGCGTACGCCTATGTGTGGCGTCGGGGAGGGCTCAATTGGGACTAGAGGAACGCCTGCCGGGCGGCATCCTGCTGTCGACGGTCGAGAAGGTCGCGGGGTATGTCCGCAGCGGTTCGCTGTGGCCCGCGACCTTTGGACTTGCCTGCTGCGCGATCGAGATGATGGCCACCGCCGGGCCTCGATTCGACATCTCCCGGTTCGGCATGGAGCGCTTCTCGGCGACCCCGCGGCAGGCGGATCTGATGATCGTCGCCGGCCGGGTCAGCCAGAAGATGGCACCGGTGCTGCGGCAGATCTACGACCAGATGGCCGAACCCAAATGGGTGCTCGCGATGGGGGTGTGCGCATCCTCGGGCGGCATGTTCAACAACTACGCCATCGTCCAGGGCGTCGACCACGTCGTCCCGGTGGACATCTATCTGCCCGGCTGCCCGCCGCGGCCGGAGATGCTCCTGCACGCAATCATCAAGCTGCACGAGAAGATTCAGCAGATGCCGCTGGGCGTCAATCGCGACGAGGCCATCCGGGAAGCCGAACAGGCGGCGCTGGCGGTGCCGTCCACGATCGAGTTGAAGGGTCTGCTGCGGTGACGGAGGCCGACCACACCACCCCGAACGGTACGGGCGACACCGAGATCATCGGCGTGCGTCGAGGGATGTTCGGCGCCAGGGATTCTGGTGACACGTCGGGTTATGGCCGGCTGGTCCGGCCGGTCCGGCTGCCCGGCGGTTCACCTCGGCCGTACGGCGGCTACTTCGACGACGTCGTCGATGCGCTGATCGCGGCACTGGGCCAGGACGACTACGACGCATCGGTCGAACGCGTCGTCGTGTACCGCGACGAATTGACGCTGGACATCACCCGGTCCGGGCTTCCCGTCGTCGCCAAGGCGCTGCGCGACGACGCGGCCCTGCGGTTCGAACTGTGCCTCGGCGTCAGCGGCGTCCACTACCCCGGGGACGCCGGGCGCGAACTGCACGCCGTCTACCCGCTGATGTCG
The DNA here is from genome assembly GCF_001500125.1 of Mycobacterium sp. IS-1742. GTDB lineage: Bacteria > Actinomycetota > Actinomycetes > Mycobacteriales > Mycobacteriaceae > Mycobacterium. The sequence goes on from NZ_LQIV01000042.1 coordinate 205,034, forward strand.
ATCACCCACAATCGCCGGATCCGATTGGAAGTGGCCGCCCCCGACGAAGATCCGCACATCCCGTCGCTGTTCGCCGTGTATCCCACCACCGACTGGCACGAGCGGGAGACCTACGACTTCTTCGGCATCATCTTCGACGGCCACCCGTCGCTGACCCGGATCGAGATGCCCGACGACTGGGTCGGGCACCCGCAGCGCAAGGACTACCCGCTGGGCGGCATCCCCGTCGAGTACCACGGCGCCCGGATACCACCGCCCGACGAGCGGAGGGCCTACAACTGATGAACACTCCCCCTGACCCGCCCGCCGCGGGCGGTGACGCGCGCTCGGGCACCGACACCGTGGTGGTCGTCGGCGGTGAGGACTGGGAACAGGTGGTGGCCGCCGCCGAACAGGCGCAGGCCGGCGAACGCATCGTCGTGAACATGGGGCCGCAGCACCCCTCGACGCACGGGGTGCTCCGGCTGATCCTCGAGATCGAGGGCGAGACGATCACCGAGGCCCGTTGCGGCATCGGCTATCTGCACACGGGCATCGAGAAGAACCTGGAGTACCGGAACTGGACCCAGGGCGTCACCTTCGTCACCCGGATGGACTACCTGTCGCCGTTCTTCAACGAGACCGCGTACTGCCTCGGTGTCGAGAAGCTGCTCGGGGTCACCGACGCGATCCCGGAACGCTGCAACGTGATCCGGGTGATGTTGATGGAGCTCAACCGCATCTCCTCGCATCTGGTCGCGTTGGCGACCGGCGGTATGGAACTCGGGGCGATGAGCGCGATGTTCTACGGCTTCCGGGAGCGCGAGGAGATCCTGTCGGTGTTCGAGATGATCACCGGCCTGCGGATGAACCACGCCTACATCCGGCCCGGCGGGCTGGCCGCCGACCTGCCCGACGGCGCCGTCGCGCGCATCCGCGACCTGCTCGCGCTGTTGCCGGGCCGGCTGCGGGACCTGGAGAACCTGCTCAACGAGAACTACATCTGGAAGGCCCGCACGCAGGGCATCGGCTACCTCGACCTGGCCGGGTGCATGGCGCTGGGCATCACCGGGCCGGTGCTGCGCTCGACCGGGCTGCCGCACGATCTGCGCCGGGCCCAGCCGTACTGCGGTTACGAGAACTACGAATTCGACGTGATCACCGACGACGGGTGCGACGCCTACGGTCGCTATCTGATCCGGGTGAAGGAGATGCGGGAGTCGCTCAAGATCGTCGAACAGTGTGTGGACCGCCTCGAGCCCGGACCGGTGATGATCGAGGACAAGAAGCTGGCCTGGCCGGCCGACCTCGAGCTGGGGCCCGACGGTCTCGGGAACTCGCCCGCCCACATCGCCCGCATCATGGGCCAGTCGATGGAAGGGCTGATCCATCACTTCAAGCTGGTGACCGAAGGCATCCGGGTGCCCGCCGGGCAGGTGTACACGGCGGTGGAATCGCCGCGCGGTGAACTCGGCGTGCACATGGTCTCTGACGGTGGCACGCGACCCTACCGCGTGCACTACCGCGACCCGTCGTTCACGAATCTGCAAGCGGTGGCCGCGATGTGCGAGGGGGGCATGGTCGCCGACGCGATCTCCGCGGTCGCGTCGATCGATCCGGTCATGGGCGGGGTGGACCGCTGATGAGCGCTTGCGCGAAGAAGAGACGATCATGAGCGTCTTCCTCGAACTCGGGCAACGTCCGGAGGAGCCCGGCCCGCCGGTCGGCGGCCCCACCGCCTATCCGGACGACGTCGCGGCCCGCCTGACCGACGACGCCGCGCGCATCGTCTCGCGGTATCCACAGGCCCGTTCGGCGTTGCTGCCGCTGCTGCACCTGGTGCAGGGCGAGGACGGCTGCCTCACCTCGGCGGGAATCGCGTTCTGCGCCAACGTACTCGGGTTGACCGCCGCCGAGGTGACGGCGGTGGCCACGTTCTACTCGATGTACCGTCGCACGCCGACCGGCGACTACCTGGTCGGGGTCTGCACGAACACCCTGTGCGCGATCATGGGCGGCGACGAGATCCTCGACGAGTTGGAGGGGCATCTCGGCGTATCCGCCGGGCAGACGACTGCCGACGGGCGGGTCACCCTCGAACACATCGAATGCAACGCGGCATGCGACTACGCCCCGGTGGTGATGGTGAACTGGGAGTTCTTCGACAACCAGACGCCCGCGTCGGCCCGCGATCTCGTCGATTCCCTGCGTGCGGGCACACCGGTCACCCCGACGCGGGGCGCGCCCTTGTGCACGTTCCGGGAGACCGCGCGCACCCTCGCCGGACTCGGCGACCCGCGGGCGGTCACCAATCCCGGTGGGACGGGCGATGCGACGCTGGCCGGTCTGCGGGTGGCACGTGCGAACGGAATGTCGGCGCCGGATCCTTCCGACGCCGAAGGCGCGGGCACACAGCCTGATCCGGAGATCACCGAGGCGGCTGACTCCACCAGGGACGAACCCGCACCCGCGCCGGACGCCGCCGTGCCCCGGCCCGCCCACGGAACAGAACCGCGCTCATGACGGCGCTCACCCCGGTGCTGAGCCGGTTCTGGGACGAACCCGAACCCTGGACGCTGGAGACCTACCGGCGCCACGGTGGGTACCGGGCGCTGGAACAGGCGCTCGGCATGGCGCCCGACGACGTCATCGCCACCGTGAAGAACTCCGGGCTTCGCGGCCGCGGTGGCGCCGGTTTCCCCACCGGCACCAAGTGGTCCTTCATCCCCCAGGGTGAGGACGGAGCGGCCGCCAAACCCCACTACCTCGTGGTCAACGCCGACGAGTCGGAACCCGGGACGTGCAAGGACATCCCGCTGCTGTTGACGACGCCACACTTCTTGGTGGAAGGCGCGATCATCGCCTCGTACGCGATTCGCGCCCACCATGCGTTCATCTACGTACGCGGTGAGGTGGTGCCGGTGCTGCGCCGGCTGCAGGCCGCCGTCGCCGAAGCCTACGAAGCCGGATACCTGGGCACTGATATCCGCGGCTCCGGATTCGACCTCGAGCTCGTCGTGCACGCCGGGGCGGGCGCCTACATCTGCGGTGAGGAGACGGCACTGCTGGACTCGCTGGAAGGCCGCCGCGGTCAGCCCCGGTTACGCCCGCCGTTCCCGGCCGTCGCCGGCCTGTACGCCTCTCCGACGGTGGTCAACAACGTCGAGTCGATCGCGAGCGTGCCGCCCATCCTGCTGGGCGGCATCGACTGGTTCCGCTCGATGGGGTCGGAGAAATCGCCCGGCTTCACGCTGTATTCGCTGTCCGGCCACGTCACCCGGCCGGGTCAGTACGAGGCGCCGTTGGGGATCACGTTGCGCGAGCTGCTCGACTACGCCGGCGGCGTCCGCGCCGGCCACGAACTGAAATTCTGGACGCCCGGGGGATCCTCGACACCCCTGCTCACCGGCGAGCACCTGGACGTGCCACTGGATTACGAGGGGATGGCCTCGGCCGGGTCGATGCTCGGCACCAAGGCGCTGCAGATCTTCGACGAGACCACCTGCGTGGTGCGCGCCGTGCGCCGCTGGACGCAGTTCTACGCCCACGAATCCTGCGGCAAGTGCACACCGTGCCGCGAGGGCACCTACTGGCTCGCCCAGATCTACGCGCGCCTGGAGAGCGGCGACGCCACCGAGGCCGACGTGGACAAGCTGCTCGACATCTCCGACACCATCCTCGGAAAATCGTTCTGCGCGTTGGGCGACGGGGCGGCCAGCCCGATCATCTCGTCGATCAAGTATTTCCGCGACGAGTACCTCGCGCACCTCGGGGACGGCTGCCCGTTTGATCCCCACGCCTCGACGCTGATGGCCGGACAGGAGGTGGGGGTGTGACTTCTCCGCGCGCCACCCCACCGCCGAGTGTGCGGTGTCGTCCGCGACGCGCCGCGCAAGGCGTACGACATCGCACACTCGCGGGTAGGAGGTGCCGCCGATGACGCAGACCGCCGACACCGGAACGCCGAGCGCGCCGCCGGTCGAGATGGTCGAGCTCACCGTCGACGGGGTCACGGTCAGTGTGCCGAAGGGAACGCTGGTGATCCGGGCCGCCGAGCTGATCGGCATCCAGATCCCCCGGTTCTGCGACCACCCGCTGCTCGACCCTGTCGGCGCGTGCAGGCAGTGCCTCGTCGAGGTCGAGGGCCAGCGCAAGCCGATGGCGTCGTGCACCACCACGGTGAGCCAGGACATGGTGGTGCGCACGCAGTTCACCTCCGAGGCGGCCGACAAGGCCCAGCGCGGTGTGATGGAACTGCTGCTGATCAACCATCCGCTCGACTGCCCGGTGTGCGACAAGGGCGGCGAATGCCCGCTGCAGAACCAGGCGATGTCCAACGGCCGCGCCGAGACGAGGTTCACCGACGTCAAACGCACGTTCCCGAAACCGATCAACATCAGCTCCCAGGTGCTGCTGGACCGGGAACGCTGCGTGCTGTGCGCACGGTGTACCCGGTTCTCCCAGCAGATCGCCGGTGACCCTTTCATCGAACTGCTGGAACGCGGTGCGCTGCAACAGGTCGGTATCGCCCCCGGCGAACCGTTCCAGTCGTACTTCTCCGGCAACACCGTCCAGATCTGCCCGGTGGGCGCGTTGACCGGGACCGCGTACCGGTTCCGCGCGCGGCCGTTCGACCTGGTCTCGACCCCCAGCGTGTGTGAGCACTGCGCCTCGGGCTGCGCGCAGCGCACTGATCACCGCCGCGGAAAGGTGTTGCGCCGCTTGGCCGGTGACGACCCCCAGGTCAACGAGGAGTGGAACTGCGACAAGGGACGCTGGGCGTTCACCTACGCAGGAGTCGGCGACCGCATCACCACGCCGCTGGTCCGTGGCGAGGACGGCGCCCTGCGGCCGGCGTCGTGGTCGGAGGCGCTCGCGGTCGCGGCCACCGGACTGGCCGCCGCCGGCGGCCGGGCAGGCGTGGTGGTGGGCGGCCGGGCCACGGTCGAAGATGCCTACGCCTATGCGAAATTCGCGCGAATGGTGCTCGGCACCAACGACGTCGACTTCCGTGTGCGGCCGCACAGCGCCGAGGAGGCCGATTTCCTCACCGCGCACGTGGCGGCCCGGCCGATGCAGGTCACCTACGCGGACCTGGAGAACGCTCCCGCGGTCCTGCTGGCCGGGTTCGAACCCGAGGACGAGTCCCCGATCGTGTTCCTGCGGCTGCGCAAGGCCGTCCGCAAACACGGACTGCAGGTGCTCTCGGTCGCGCCGTTCGCGGGCCGCGGACTGACCAAACTGTCCGGCCGACTCGTCGCCGCCGTTCCCGGCAGCGAACCCGCCGCGCTCGACGGGCTGACCGACGAGCCGCTGCTGCGACTGCCGGGCGCGGTCATCCTCGTCGGTGAACGCCTGGCCACCGCACCCGGTGCGTTGACGGCGGCCGCGCGGCGGGCCGCCGCGACCGGCGCCCGCCTGGCGTGGATCCCGCGGCGCGCCGGTGAGCGCGGCGCCGTCGAGGCCGGCGCGCTGCCGACCCTGCTGCCCGGCGGCCGTCCGGTCACCGACGGCGCCGCCCGCGCCGGACTGGCGGCCGCCTGGCATGTCGATGACCTGCCGGGCACCCCGGGCCGTGACACCGGCGCGATGCTCGAGGCCGCACGCTCCGGCGCGCTGGGCGCGCTGGTCTGCGGCGCCGTCGACGTGACCGATCTGCCGGATCCGGACGCCGCCCTTGCCGCGCTGGCGGCCGTACCGTTCGTGGTGAGCCTCGAACTGCGCGACAGCGATGTCACACGGGTCGCCGACGTGGTCTTCCCGGTGGCGCCGGTGGCCGAGAAGGCCGGGGCGTTCCTCGACTGGGAGGGCCGCCTGCGCCCGTTCGGTCCGGCGTTGCGCAGCAACGCCATTCCCGACCTGCGGGTGCTCAACTTCCTGGCCGACGAGATGGGCGTGCACCTCGGCCTGCCGGATGCGCAGACCGCCGGAGAAGAACTCGCCCGGCTGGGCTGGTGGGACGGTCCGCGGCCCCCGTGCGAACACGAGGCGGCGGTGCCCCCGCAGATCGGGCCCGGGCAGGCGGTGCTGGCGGGATGGCGGCTGCTGCTCGACCTCGGGCGGATGCAGGACGGGGAACCGTATCTGGCGGGCACCGCGCCGCCCGCTGTCGTCCGGCTGTCCGCACCCACCGCGCGGGCCCTCGGCGCGGCGCCAGGAGAGCCGGTGACCGTCGGCACCGACCGCGGACGGATCACGCTTCCGCTCACCGTCACCGACATGCCCGACGGCGTCGTCTGGCTGCCGCTGAACTCCCCCGGCTCGCAGGTGCACCGCCAACTCGGGGTGAGCACCGGCGCCGTCGTCTCGATCGGGCGGGCCGCCCCGTGACCCACCCCGATCCCACGCTCTTCGGCCACGACCCGTTGTGGCTGATCCTCGCCAAGGCCGTCGGCGTCTTCGCGTTCCTGGTGCTCACGGTGCTGGCCGCGATCCTGATCGAGCGGAAGGTGCTGGGCCGCATGCAGATGCGGTTCGGCCCGAACCGGGTCGGTCCCAAGGGTTTGTTGCAGTCCCTGGCCGACGGCATCAAGCTGGCCCTCAAGGAGGGCATCACCCCCGCGGGCGTCGACAAGCCGATCTACCTTCTGGCTCCGGTGATCTCGGTCATTCCTGCGTTCCTCGCGTTCGCGGTGATCCCGCTGGGCGGTGAGGTGTCGGTGTTCGGGCACCGCACGGCGCTGCAGCTGACCGATCTCGCGGTGGCGGTGCTCTACATCCTCGCCGTCACCTCGGTCGGGGTGTACGGCATCGTGCTCGCCGGGTGGGCGTCGGGGTCGACGTATCCGCTTCTCGGCGGCCTGCGGTCGAGCGCCCAGGTGGTGTCGTACGAGATCGCGATGGCGCTGTCGTTCGCGACGGTCTTCCTCTACGCCGGCACGATGTCCACGTCGGGCATCGTCGTCGCCCAGAGTTCCACCTGGTACGTCTTCCTGCTGTTGCCGTCGTTCCTGGTGTACGTGACGTCGATGGTCGGCGAGACCAACCGGGCGCCGTTCGATCTGCCCGAGGCCGAGGGCGAACTTGTGGGCGGTTTCCACACCGAGTACTCGTCGCTGAAGTTCGCGATGTTCATGCTCGCCGAATACGTCAACATGACGACGGTCTCGGCGCTGGCCACCACCATGTTCCTGGGTGGCTGGCATGCTCCGTGGCCGATCAGCCTGTGGGACGGCGCCAACAGCGGATGGTGGCCCCTGCTGTGGTTCACCGCCAAGGTGTGGGCGTTCCTGTTCGTCTACATCTGGTTGCGGGGCACGCTGCCACGGCTGCGTTACGACCAGTTCATGGCGATCGGGTGGAAGCTGCTGATCCCGGTGTCGCTGGCCTGGATCATGATCGTCGCGACGGCCCACAGCCTGCGGAGCACCGGCCACGGCGGCTGGGCGAGCGGCCTGATGATCGTGGGCACGGTGGTCACCTTCGTGCTCGCCGCGATCCTGTGGCGCACCATGCGATTCCGCGCCGACCGGACGGTGCCCGAGCGCACCGCCGCGGACGTGTTCCCGATTCCGCCGATACCCGGCGGCGCGCCCACCACGCGCGCGGCCGCCAGCAGGGAGACGACAGATGCCTAAGCTGTGGGACGCCGTCGCAGGCTTCGCCGTCACGTTCGGCACGCTGTTCAAGAAACCGATCACCGAGGAGTATCCGGAGAAACCCGGTCCGGTCGCCCCGCGCTATCACGGCCGCCACCAACTGAACCGGTATCCCGACGGTCTCGAGAAGTGCATCGGCTGCGAACTGTGCGCGTGGGCCTGCCCGGCCGACGCGATCTACGTCGAGGGTGACGACAACACCGCCGACGAACGATTCTCCCCCGGTGAGCGTTACGGCCGCGTCTACCAGATCAACTACCTGCGCTGCATCGGTTGCGGTCTGTGCATCGAGGCGTGCCCGACCCGCGCCCTGACGATGACCAACGACTACGAGATGGCCGACGACAACCGGGCGGACCTGATCTGGGGTAAGGACAAGCTGCTCGCGCCGCTGCGCGACGGCATGCTGGCGCCGCCGCATCCGATGGCGCCCGGCGCCACCGACGACGACTACTACCTGGGTCGCATCGGGCCTGTCACCGAGGACATCCGGTGAGCCCGGAGGTCTTGGTGCTCGCCGCCGACGGCGCGTCACGCACCTCCACCGGCGAGGCCGTCGTGTTCTGGGTCCTCGGCGGGATCGCCCTGATCGGGGCGCTGGGTGTGGTGTGGGCGCCCAAGGCGGTGTACTCGGCGATCTTCCTCGCGACCACGATGATCGCGTTGGCCGTGCTCTACATCGCCCAGGAGGCGTTGTTCCTCGGGGTCGTGCAGGTCGTGGTCTACACCGGCGCGGTGATGATGCTGTTCCTGTTCGTGCTGATGCTCGTCGGCGTGGACTCGTCGGAGTCGCTGGTGGAAACCATTCGCGGACAACGGGTCGCGGCCATCGTGGTCGGCGTCGGGTTCGGCGTCCTGCTGATCGCGGGCATCGGCACCGTCTCGGTGGCCGGCTTCACCGGCCTGCCCGACGCCAACACCGGCGGCAACGTCGAGGGGCTGGCGGCGTTGATCTTCACCCGCTACCTGTGGGCGTTCGAACTGACCGGCGCGCTGCTCATCACCGCGGCGCTCGGCGCGATGGTGCTCGCGCACCGGGAACGCTTCGAACACCGCAAGACGCAGCGGGAACTGTCCATCGAACGCTTCCAGGAAGGCGGTCACGCCACCCCGATGCCCAATCCCGGTGTGTACGCCCGCCACAATGCCGTCGACATGCCCGGCCGGTTGCCGGACGGCAGCGGTGCGAAGTCGTCGGTCAGCACGATCCTGCAGCCACGTCAGGTGCCACCGTCGGACAACGAGAGGAACGGCCGCCGGTGAACCCCGACAACTACCTGTACCTCTCCGCGTTGCTGTTCACCGTCGGAGCGGCCGGGGTGTTGCTGCGGCGCAACGTCATCGTGGTGTTCATGTGCGTGGAGCTGATGCTCAACGCGGCGAACCTCGCGTTCGTGGCGTTCTCGCGCATGCACGGCCACCTCGACGGTCAGGTGGTGGCGTTCTTCACGATGGTGGTCGCGGCGTGCGAGGTGGTCATCGGGCTGGCCATCATCATGACCATCTACCGGGCTCGCCGGTCGGCGTCGGTCGACGACGCCAACCTGCTGAGGCACTGATGAGCGCTCGCGCGAAGAAGGAAAGGCACTGATGAGCGCTCGCGCGAAGAAGAGAGAGCACTGATGAGCGCTGGGGTGTGGCTGCTGATCGCGCTGCCGCTGGCCGGTGCCGTCGTGCTGCTGCTGTCCGGGCGCCGGTCGGACCGGTGGGGTCATCTGCTGGGCACCGCAGCGGCGGTCGCGTCGTTCGTCGTGGGCGCCGTGCTGTTCACCGGCATGCTCGGCCGCCCCGCCGAGGACCGCGCCGTGCACGAGGCGCTGTTCTCGTGGGTGCCGGTCGGCGGGCTGCAGGTCGACTTCGGCCTGCAACTCGACCAGTTGTCGATGTGCTTCGTGCTGCTGATCACCGGAGTGGGCTCGCTGATCCACGTGTACTCGATCGGGTACATGGCCCACGACCCCGGCCGCAGACGGTTCTTCGCCTACCTCAACCTGTTCCTCGCCGCGATGCTGCTGCTGGTCCTCGCCGACAACTACCTCGGGCTCTACGTCGGCTGGGAGGGTGTCGGCCTGGCGTCGTACCTGCTGATCGGGTTCTGGTCGCACAAACCGTCCGCGGCCACGGCGGCGAAGAAGGCGTTCATCGTCAACCGCGTCGGCGACATGGGGTTGGCCATCGCGTTGATGGTCATGTTCGCCACCGTCGGGTCGGTGTCGTTCGCCGGAGTGTTCGGCGCCGCACCGCAACTCGGCGAGGGCACACTCACCGTGATCGGCCTGCTGCTGCTGCTCGGCGCCTGCGGCAAGTCCGCCCAGGTGCCGCTGCAGTCCTGGCTGGGCGATGCGATGGAGGGCCCGACACCGGTGTCGGCGCTCATCCACGCCGCGACCATGGTGACCGCCGGGGTCTATCTGATCGTGCGCTCCGGTCCGGTCTTCGACCTGGCGCCGACCGCGCAACTCGGCGTCGTCATCGTCGGCACCGTGACCCTGTTGTTCGGCGCGATCATCGGCTGCGCCAAGGACGACATCAAGAAGGCGCTGGCCGCGTCCACCATGAGCCAGATCGGCTACATGGTGCTCGCCGCGGGGCTCGGGCCCGCCGGCTACGCGTTCGCGATCATGCACCTGCTGACCCACGGCTTCTTCAAGGCCGGACTGTTCCTCGGCGCCGGGTCGGTCATGCACGCCATGGACGACGAGGTGAACATGCGCCGCTACGGCGGTCTGCGCAAGGCCCTGCCGATCACCTTCGCCACGTTCGGGCTCGGTTATCTGGCGATCATCGGGGTGCCGCCGCTGGCCGGGTTCTTCTCCAAGGACGGCATCATCGAAGCCGCACTGGGCGCCGGCGGCGTGAAGGGCTGGGTCCTCGGCGGCGCCGCGATCCTCGGCGCGGGCATCACCGCGTTCTACATGACCCGCGTGATGCTGATGACCTTCTTCGGTGAGAAGCGTTGGGCCGACGGCGTTCACCCCCATGAGGCGCCTGCCGTCATGACCGCGCCGATGATCCTGCTCGCCGTCGGTTCGGTGGCCTCAGGCGGGCTGCTGGCGGTCGGCGGCACGCTGTCGCACTGGCTCGAACCGGTCGTCGGCACCCACGAGGAGGCGCACGCGATCCCCGTGGTCGTGGCCACGATCATCATCCTGTCTGTCGTCGCGGTCGGCATCGCGATCGCCTACCGCATGTACGCCACCCGCGCGGTGCCCGCCGACGTCCCGGCGGGTTCGGCGCTGACCGTCGCCGCGCGCCGGGATCTCTACGGCGATGCGCTCAACGAAGCCGTCTTCATGCGACCCGGTCAGGCGGTGACGGCGGGCCTGGTCGGCGTCGACGACCGGGCGGTCGACGGTGCCGCGACCGGCCTCGCCGCACTGGTGGCCCGCGCGTCGGACGGATTGCGCCGTCTGCAAACCGGATTCGCGAGGTCCTACGCGCTGGGCATGCTCGGAGGCGCGGCGCTGGTGGTGGCGGCGATCCTGGTGGTGAACCTGTGGTGATTCCCTGGTTGAGCGTGCTGTGGGCGGCGCCGATCGTCGGCGCCGGACTGGTGATGCTGATGCCCCGACGGGCGCTGGCGAAGTGGGTGGCGCTGGCGGTGTCGCTGGTGGCGCTCGCGGTCACCGCCGTCATCGCCGTCGGGTTCGAACCCGGCGGCGAGCAGTACCAGTTCGTCGAATCCCGGCGCTGGATACCGTCGTTCGGCACGGGCTACATCCTCGGTGTCGACGGGATCGCGCTGGCGTTGATTGTGTTGACCGCGGTGCTGGTGCCGTTGCTCGTGATCGCCGGGTGGCACGACGCCGACAGCGCACCGCAGGCGAGGTCGGTGCACACCTACCTCGCCCTCACCCTGGCCGTCGAGGGCATGGTGTTCATGTCGCTGGTGGCCCTCGACGTGCTGCTGTTCTACGTGTTCTTCGAGGCCATGCTCATCCCGATGTACTTCCTCATCGGCGGGTTCGGATCCGACCGGGCGGCCGCCTCGAAGGCGGCCGTGAAGTTCCTGCTGTACAACCTGTTCGGCGGCCTCATCATGCTGGCCGCGGTGATCGGGCTGTACGTCACGACGGCGGGCAGCGACGCCTTCGAGGCCGGCACCTTCGACTTCCGGGCGATCGTCGGCGCGGTGGCCGCCGGGGATTTCGTGGTCGACCCCGCGCTGCTCAACCTGATGTTCCTCGGGTTCATGTTCGCGTTCGCGGTGAAGGCGCCGCTGTGGCCGCTGCACCGCTGGTTGCCGGACGCCGCGGTCGAGGCCACCCCCGCCAGCGCCGTGCTGATGATGGCGGTGATGGACAAGGTCGGCACGTTCGGCATGCTCCGGTACTGCCTGCAGTTGTTCCCCGACGCCGCAACGCTGTTCCGCCCGGTGATCATCACGCTGGCCGTCGTCGGCATCGTCTACGGCGCGGTGGTCGCGATCGGTCAGACCGATGTGATGCGCCTGATCGCCTACACGTCGATCTCGCACTTCGGGTTCATCATCCTCGGCATCTTCGTCATGACGAGCCAGGGGCAGTCCGGTTCGGCGCTCTACATGGTCAACCATGGCATCTCCACCGCGGCGCTGTTCCTCATCGCGGGCTTCCTCGTCTCGCGGCGCGGTTCACGTCTCATCACCGCCTACGGCGGCGTGCAGAAGGTCGCACCCGTGCTGGCCGGCACGTTCCTCGTCGCGGGTCTGGCGACGTTGTCGCTGCCCGGGCTGGCGCCGTTCATCAGTGAATTCCTGGTGCTCATCGGCACGTTCACCCGCTATCCGGTCCTGGCGGTGCTGGCGGCCACCGCGCTGGTGCTCTCCGCGATCTACGTGCTGTGGATGTATCAGCGGATGATGACCGGCCCGGTGACCGAGGGCAACGAGCGGTTGCGCGACCTGGTGCCGCGTGAACTCGCCGTCGTCGCACCGTTGATCGCGCTCCTGCTGGTGCTGGGCGTGTATCCGAAACCGGCGCTCGATGTGATCGATCCGGCCGTGGGGCACACGCTGACGACCATCGACCAACCGGACCCGGCGCCGACTCTGGCAGAGAGGGGCGCGCCGTGATCCCCACCCCGACCGTCGAATACGGGCTGATCTCCCCCATGCTCATCGTGGTGGGCGCGGCGATCGCCGGGGTGCTCATCGAGGCGTTCCTGCCCAGGCGCCGCCGCTACGCGGCACAGCTGACGCTCGCCCTGGCCGCCACGGTCGCCGCGCTTGCGGCCGTCGTCGTGGTGGTCCGGCAGATGTCCGGAGAGATCGGCAGGCCCGCCGTGATGGGGTCGGTGGTGATCGACCGGCCGGCGCTGTTCCTGCAGGGCACCATCCTGCTCGTCGCCGTCCTCGGCATCCTGCTGATCGCGGAACGCCGGGCCGACACCGACAACGACGGCGCCGCAGGCGGACTCGATGCGTTCACCCCACAGGCCTCCGCGGTGCCCGGCAGCGTCGCCGAGCGGGTGGCGGCCCGCGCCGGGGTGGCACAGACCGAGGTCTTCCCGCTGACCATGTTCGCCGTGGCGGGCATGCTGCTGTTCCCCGCCGCCGACGACCTGCTCACGATGTTCATCGCGCTCGAGGTGCTCTCGCTGCCGCTGTACCTGCTGTGCGGGCTGGCGCGCCGCCGTCGCCTGCTGTCCCAGGAGGCCGCACTCAAGTACTTCCTGCTCGGCGCGTTCTCCTCGGCGTTCTTCCTCTACGGCGTCGCGATGCTGTACGGCTACGCGGGAACGCTCGACCTGCGCGGGATCGCCGCCGTGGTCGCCAAGGACACCGGCACGACGTCGCTGGCGCTGACCGGTACCGGCCTGATCCTGGTCGGGGTGTTGTTCAAGGTGGGCGCCGCACCGTTCCACTCGTGGATCCCCGACGTCTACCAGGGCGCGCCGACGCCGGTGACCGCGTTCATGGCGGCCGCCACCAAGATCGCGGCGTTCGGCGCCCTGCTGCGGATCTTCTACGTGGCCCTGCCCGCCCTGCGCGACGACTGGCGCCCGGTGCTGTGGGCGGTCGCGATCCTGACGATGGTCGTCGGCACGGTCACGGCGGTGACCCAGACCGACGTCAAACGGATGCTCGCCTATTCGGCGATCGCCCACTCCGGGTTCATCCTCACCGGCGTGATCGCCGAGAACCGGCCGGGCCTGTCGTCGGTGCTGTTCTATCTGTTCGCGTACGGGTTCTCCACGGTGGGCGCGTTCGCGGTCGTGGGCCTGGTGCGCGACGCCGAAGGGCAGGAGGAGACGGCGATGGCCCGCTGGGCGGGGCTCGGCAGGCGCAATCCCCTTGTCGGCGCGGTGTTCTCGCTGTTCCTGCTGGCGTTCGCGGGGATCCCGCTGACCAGCGGGTTCGTCAGCAAGTTCGCGGTGTTCAAGGCAGCGGGCGAGGGCGGCGCGATACCGCTGGTCGTGGTGGGCGTCGTCGCCAGCGCGGTCGCCGCGTACTTCTACGTGCGGGTGATCGTGTTGATGTTCTTCACCGATCCGCCGGCCGACGCACCGCAGATCGTCGTACCCAGCGGGCTGACCACCGCCGCCGTCACGGTGACCGCCGCGGTGACGTTGGCTCTCGGCGCGCTGCCGCAGCCGCTGCTCGACCTGGCGAACAACGCCGACCAGTTCCTGCGTTAGCTTGCGTACATGACGCTCGTCCAGGTCGCCGACATCGACCACGTCCGGCTGCTGACCATGAACCGCCCGGAGGCACGCAATGCGCTCAGCCGCGACCTCATTCGCGGGCTCCACGCGGCGCTGTCCGAGGCCGACGACGCCGAGTCGGTGCACGCCGTGGTGCTCACCGGGGCGGATCCCGCCTTCTGCGCCGGCGTCGACCTCAAAGAGGCCGCCCGCGACGGCACGGAGTACTTCGCCGAGTTCCAGCAGCAGAGCTGCATCGCCCGGGTCGCGCAGATGCGCACCCCGATCATCGGGGCGGTCAACGGCGCGGTGTTCACCGGTGGGCTGGAGATGGCGCTGGGGTGTGACTTCCTCGTCGCCTCGGAACGCGCGGTGTTCGCCGATACGCACGCCCGCGTCGGCATCCTGCCCGGCGGCGGGATGACCGCGCGGCTGCCGCAGGTGGTCGGCGCCGCGATGGCGCGTCGGCTGTCGATGACCGGTGAGGTGGTCGGCGCCGAGCGGGCGGAGCGGATCGGCCTGGTGACCGAGGTGGTGCCCCACGAGAGGCTCCTCGACCGGGCCATCGAACTGGCCGCCCAGGTCGCCGAGGTGCCCGCGCCGACCATGGCCGGGCTGAAGGAGATCTACACCCGCGGCACCGACCCGGTCATCGCCCCCGCCCTGGCCGCCGAACAGGACATCGCGGGGTCGCAGGACCGCGACTTCACCGGGCTCGGCGCCCGGTTCGACAACGTGACCGCCCGCAACCGCGCACAGATCGCGACCGATTAGGCCACCACACCGCGGGTGACGATCGCGCTCGTCTGCTCCACCCACTCGTCGTCGAGGCCTCCGTCGGGATGCAGCAGGAGTCCCAGCATGGTCGCGCCGCCGATCACCTCGATCAGGCGGTCGGGATCGACGCCGTCGTGCACCTCACCGCGCTCGACCGCATCGGCGAGCCGGGTGCGCACAGCCGCGAACGTGTCGGTGAAACGCGCCCGCACCCGCGCGTTGAGGTCCGGGTCAGCGGCCATGTCGGCGATCAACCCGGGTAACGCCGCCTGGACCACCGGCCTGACGTAGACGTCGCGCGCCGCACCGATCATCGCGCGTACGTCCGCGGCGATGTCACCGGCGGGAGTGACGAGCGCGGTCGGCGCGGCGGGGAACGCCGCCTCGTGGACCAGCTCGGCCTTGCTCGACCATCGGCGGTAGATCGCGGTCTTGGTGGTGCCGGCGCGCTCGGCGACGGCGGCCATCGTCAAATTCGAATAACCGTTTTCCACAAGAAGATCCGCGGTGGCCCGCAGTATGGCAGCGTCGATACGCGGGTCACGCGGACGGCCCGCGGTCTGAGCCTTGCCAACCGCAGGTGTGTCTGATTTCATAACGCTACTGATCGTATCGTAATTAGGCCGGAGGAACATCGCATGGAATCTGAACCGACGGTCGAGACGGACGTCAGCCGCCTGCAGCACTCCAGTCGCGACGTCGCCGCCCTCCCCGAGATCCTGTCGCGTTGGCTGGCCACCCAGCTGGCCGGCGGCGCCGCGCCCGAGGTGCGTGTCGAGAGCGGCATCGACGCCAACGGGATGAGTTCGGAGACCATCGTGCTGACCGTCGTCCTGGACGGCACACCGCAACGCTTCGTGGCCCGGGTCGCCCCGACCGCCGAAGACGTACCGGTGTTCTCCGAATACCGGATGGACCACCAGTTCGAGCTGCTGCGACTGGTCGCCGAGAAGACCGACGTTCCCGTCCCGCCGGTGCGGTGGCTCGAGCCGACCGGCGAGGTCCTCGGTGCGCCGTTCTTCCTCATGGACCACATCGAGGGCGTGGTGCCGCCCGACATCATGCCCTACACCTTCGGCGGCAACTGGCTCTACGACGCCACCCCCGAAGAGCAACGCCGACTACAGGACAGCACCGTCGAGGTGCTCGGGAAATTGCACTCCATCCCTGACCCGCTGACCACGTTCGGCTTCCTCGCCGGCGGCTCGACGGACAACGCGCTGCGCCGAAACCTCGACTGGCTCAAGGGTTGGTACGAGTTCGCCGCCGCCGACATCGGCCGCGCGGCGCTCGTCGAACGGGCACTGGAGTGGCTGGAGACGCACTGGCCGGCCGAGGTCGCCGCGACCGACCCCGTCCTGCAGTGGGGCGACAGCCGTGTGGGCAACGTCCTCTACCGAGATTTCCGGCCGGTCGCCGTGTTGGACTGGGAGATGGCCACGCTCGGGCCGCGCGAGATGGACGTGGCTTGGATGGTGTTCTCGCACATGGTGTTCCAGGAACTCACCGGGTTGGCCGGACTCGAGGGAATGCCCCATTTCATGCGCGAGGAGGACGTCAAGGCCACCTACGCCGACCTGACCGGCGTGCGACTCGGCGACCTGCACTGGTTCTTCGTCTACGCCGGGACGATCTGGGCGTGCGTGTTCATGCGCACCAGCGCGCGCCGTGTCCGGTTCGGCGAGATCGAACAGCCCACCGACGTCGAGTCGCTGTTCTACCACGGCGCGCTGCTGCGCCGCCTCATCGGAGAGGATGCGTGATGCTCGGACCCATGGACGAATTCCCGGTACACCAGATCCCGCAGCCGATCGCGTGGCCGGGGTCCTCGGACCGGAACTTCTACGACCGTTCCTATTTCAACGCCCATGACCGAAGCGGCGACATCTTCCTCATCACCGGCATCGGCTATTACCCCAACCTCGGGGTCAAGGACGCTTTCGTGCTGCTGTCCCGGCGCGGCGGCGGCGAGAAGGGGTTGCTCGGCGATACGCACACCGCGGTGCACCTGTCCGACGGCATCGACCAGGACCGGTTGAACCAGCACGTCGGCGCCTACCGCGTGGAGGTCACCGAACCGTTGCGCAAACTGCGCATCGTGATGGACGAAACCGAGGGTGTCGCAGTCGATCTCACCTGGGAGGGGCTGTTCGACGTCGTGCAGGAGCAGCCGCACATCATGCGGACCGGCAACCGGGTCACGCTGGATGCGCAGCGGTTCGCCCAGGTGGGCGCCTGGAGCGGACGGATCCTGCTCGACGGTGAGGAGATCGCCGTCGATCCGCAGACCTGGATCGGCAGCCGTGACAGGTCGTGGGGTATCCGGCCCATCGGTGAGGCCGAACCCGCCGGACGCCCGGCCGATCCGCCCTTCGAAGGCATGTGGTGGCTGTACGTCCCGATGGCGTTCGACGACTTCGCCATCGTGCTGATCATCCAGGAGGACCCCAGTGGTTTCCGCTCCCTGAACGACTGCACGAGGGTGTGGCGGGACGGGCGCGTCGAGCAGTTGGGGTGGCCGCGGGTACGCATCCACTACACGTCGGGGACGCGGATCCCCTACGGCGCCACCATCGAAGCCACGACCGGTGACGGTTCCCCGATCGTGTTCGAGGTGGAATCCAAGCTGCCGGTCCCCATCCACATCGGTGGCGGTTACGGCGGTGACGCCGATTGGCTGCACGGGGTGTGGAAGGGCGAGAAGTTCACCGAGCGAAGGGATTACGACCTGAGTGATCCCGCGGTGTCCGGGCGGGCGATGTTCGGTGTCATCGACCACGTGGGGCGCGCGACCTGTGAGGTGGACGGCCGCACCGTCGAGGGCTGGGGCCTGTTCGAGCACGGTGCGCTCGGCCGCCACGACCCGTCGGGTTTCGCCGACTGGCTCACGCTGGCCCCGTAGCGGCCGGCGATTTCGGTGTACTTGGTCGCGCCGGACGCGACGTACTACGCCGAGATCACCCGGTCCGGCGCCGGCACGCGGCCGAACACCATCGACTCCTCGATCCGGTCGAAGCGGTGGTCGATCGCGTCGAGCACATAGTTGTGCCGCACGTTCCACGGCCGGTGCGTGCCCGACTTCGGCAGGGCGTGCGGCGCCCGCTGGACGTACCCGGCGTTGATGTTCCACGCCGGCTTCTCCGCCATCGGCTTGTCGCCCAGGTGCGGATAGGCATGCGTGTAGCCGTGCTGGTCCATGAAGTCGACGAGGCGGGCGAAGGCCCGCGCGGTCAGGTCCGCGCGCAGCGTCCACGACGCGTTGATGTACCCCACGCACCACGCCAGGTTCGGCACATCCTCGAGCATGTGCTCCTTGAACACGAACCGGTCCTGCGGTTTGATCTCCGCCCCGTCGATGCTGAGCGCGATGCCGCCGAGAGCCTGCAGTTCCAGTCCCGTGGCGGTGACGATCACGTCGGCGTCGATCCGCTCGCCGGAGCGCAACACGACCCCGTGCTCGTCGAACGTGTCGATGTGGTCGGTCACCACCTCGGCCCGTCCTTCGGCGATCGCCAAGTAGAGGTCGTCGTCCAGGCTCAGGCACATCCGCTGATCCCACGGGTCGTAGCGCGGGTTGAAGTGCACGTCGACCGGATAACCCTCGGGCAGCGTCTTGGCGGCCTGACTGCGGATGAACCGCCGTACCAGGCGGGGCGCTTTCCGGGACAGCGCATAGGTGGAGACGATGAACGCCAGGTTGTAGAACCGCACGAGGTGGAACGCGATCCGCGCCGGGAACACCTTGCGGATGGCCTGCACCACCGGGTTGATCCGCGGCGAGGACAGCACATAGGTCGGCGAACGCTGCAACATGGTGACGTGGCCGGCGTCGCGGGCCAGCGCGGGGACCATGCTGATCGCGGTGGCACCGCTGCCGATCACCACGATGTTCTTGCCGGTGTAGTCGAGGGACTCCGGCCAGTGCTGCGGGTGGACCACCTCGCCGGCGAACTTCTCGATCCCCGGGAACACGGGGCGGTAAGGCTCGTCGTAGTTGTAGTAACCGGTGCCGAAGAACAGGAACCTGCTGCAGTAGGTCCGCTGCTGTCCGTCCTGCTCGGTGCGCACGGTCCAGGTGTCGGTGGCCGAATCCCAGTCCGCCGACAGCACGTGGGTGTTGAACCGGATGTGGGAGTCGATGCCGTGCTTGCGGGCGGTCGCGGTCAGGTATTCGCGGATGTCGGCGCCGTCGGCGACGTTCTCCGGCCTGGTCCACCGCTCGAACGGGAAGCTCAGCGTGAAGATGTCGCTGTCGGAGCGGATGCCCGGGTAACGGAACAGATCCCACGTGCCGCCGATCCGCGCCCGGCGCTCGAGGATCGCGTACGTCAGCCGCGGGTTCCTCTCCTGCAGGCGGTAGGCCGCGCCTATGCCCGAAATACCGGCACCGATGATCAGGACATCGGTGTGATCAGCGTCGACGCTGCCCATGGAACCTCCATTGGTCCGCTTACGTACCGACCCCACCATAGGGCTCACCCGCGCAGTGCGTCGACGATCCGGGCCAACGAATCCACGTCGATCGGCCGGGGCTGGTAGAGGCAGATCCTGTCGGCAACGCCGGCCACCCGGTCGCGGATGTGCGCGGCGATCTCCGCGGGGCTGCCGCAGGCCGCGATGGTGTGCAGCACCTCGTCGGGGATGAGCGTCGCCATCTCCTGCCAGCGGCCCTGTTTGGACATCGCGTGCAGCTCCGGCTGCAGATCGCCCCACCCGTGCAGGTCCAGCACCGGACGGTAGGCCGGCGTCGACCCGTAGAACGCCAGCAACTGTCGGGTGGCGGCGTGGTCGGGATTCTGCTCGGACGCGACGGACACGATGATCTCCGGGACGACGGCGAACTGCGCGGCATCGCGCCCCGCGGCGCCGAGACCCTCGGCGACCGCCGACATCGTCGATTCGTGCAGGAACCGTTTGGTGCCGAACGGCATCACCAGCAGCCCGTCGGCGTGCTCGGCGGCCGCCCTGGTCAGCCGCGGGCCGAGCGCCCCCACGTAGATCGGCGGCGGTCCGAACGCGTTGTCGCGCGGCGTGAAGTTCGGTGTCATCAGCGTGTGCCGGTAGAACTCCCCGCGGAAGTCCAGCCGCTCCCCGGTCGACCAGGTGGCGAAGATCGCCCGCAGCGCAGCGATCAACTCGGTCATCCGCGCGACGGGTCGGTCGAACTCGGCGCCGAACCGTTTCTCGATCTGCGTGCGGATCTGCGTGCCCAGACCGAGCGTGAACCGCCCGCCGGACAGGATCTGATGGTCGACGGCCTGATGTGCGAGGTGAATCGGATTGCGCGGGAACGCGATCGCGACGTTGGTCATCAGGTCCAGCCCGCCCACGGTCGACGCGAGCGTCAGCGGGGTGAAGACGTCGTGGGGTCCCTCGAAGGTGAAGACCCCGTCGGCGCCCGCCTCGCGCAGGGCGTGGGCTCGTTCGATCGCATCTGTCGGCCCGAACAGCGCCGTCATCACCTGCACGACGTGAGAGCCTAGTCGGATGACTGCATCGGCCGGCGCCGACGTCGTCGTGGTGGGGGCCGGGTTCGCCGGGCTCACGGCGGCGCGCGAACTCACCCGCCGCGGCCACGACGTCGTGGTGTTCGAAGGACGCGACCGGGTCGGCGGCCGGGCGTACACCACGACGGTCGCGGGGATCCCCGTCGACCTGGGCGCCACGTTCATCGGCCCGACCCAGGACGCGGTCGCCGCGCTGGCGAGGGAACTGGGTTGCGTCACCGTCCGCACGTACAGCCGTGGCAAGAACCTCATCCGCTGGCGCGGGCGCGTGCGCTCCTACCGCAGCACGGTGCCGCGGCTGTCGATCATCGAACTGCTCGACGTCAGCCGCATCCAGTGGCGCTTCGAGCGGTTGTGCAAGCAGATCCCACTCGCCGCGCCGTGGACCGCGGCGAGTGCGCACCGCCTCGACGATCTCAGCCTGGAAATGTGGCTGCGGTCGGTGCACGCGAGCGCCTCCACCCGCGACCTGATGGCGATCATGTCGCGGGTGACCTGGGGGTGTGAACCCGATGCGGTGTCGATGCTGCACGCCGCGCGGTACGTCAAGGCGGCCGGCGGTATCGGGTGCATGCTCGACGTCGAGGGCGGCGCGCAGCAGGACCGTTTCCCGGGCGGCGCCCAGGAGATCGCCTCCCGGATGGCCGCAGAGCTGGGCGACCGGGTCCGGATCGGCGCGCCGGTGCGGCGGGTGCAACGGGACGCGGACGGGACGCTGCAGGTGCACACCGACTCCGGCCATGCGACGGCGCGTGCGGTGATCGTCGCGATCGCGCCCGCGCACCGCGACGCGATCACGTTCGAGCCGCGGCTACCGGCCGGCTACACCGATTTGGCCACCCACTGGCCGCAGGGCCGGTTGAGCAAGGCCTACGCCGCCTACGACCGGCCGTTCTGGCGCGAGGGCGGCTGTTCGGGTGAGGCGCTCTCCGACGAGGGCCCGGTGTTCATCACCTTCGACGTCAGCCCGTCCGACGACGGGCCCGGGGTCCTTCTCGGCTTCACCGACGCCGCGGCGTTCGACGTGCTCTCGCCGGAGGAGCGCCGGACACGTGCGCTCGCCGGGTTCGCCGCGCTGTTCGGCGACGAGGCCGCGGCGCCGGTCGACTACGTCGACCACCTGTGGGGCGCCGAGGCGTTCGCGCCGGGCGGCCCGACGGCGGCGGTGCCACCGGGTGCGTGGACGGCCCACGGTCAGTGGCTGCGCACACCGGTCGACGGAATCCACTGGGCCGGAACGGAAACCGCGGACCGGTGGACGGGCTTCCTCGACGGTGCGGTGCGCTCGGGGCAGCGGGCCGCCGCCGAGGTGCACGAGCGGTTGTCGCGTTAGGACGTGGCGCGGCGCGGCGCCCTCACGGATTCCACCAGGTTGCGCAGCGCGCCGTTGACCTCGTCCGGGCGTTCCAGGATGGCGCAGTGCCCACCGGTGAGTTCGAGGAACGCCGCGAGGTTGGGCACGGTCTCGGCGATCCGCTTCGCCGAGGTGATCGGCAGCAGGCGGTCCTTGTCGCTGCCGATCACGAGGGTCGGCACGTGGAGGTTCTCCAGGCCGATGTGGCGCGGACCGAGAGATTCGACCAGCACCCTGGCCCACCCGCCGCGCCCCGCGGCGGGTGTGCCGGCGAACAGCTCGAACACGAACGCCGCGACGGCGGGGTCGGCGGCCCGACCGACGGCCAACTCGGAGACGAAGCGGCGGCTCGGCCGGTGCGCGGCGGCGAGCAGGGGCGCCGCACCGAACGTCTTGATGACGGTGCCGGCGGCCCGAACCCGCGTCGCCGACAGCCGGTGCGGCACCGGGAGGAACTGGATGTCGCGGAGGAGATCGCCGGTGGTGGTGTTGATCAGGGCGACGCCCGCGGCCCGCTGCGCCACCCGCTCGGGGAAGCGTTCGGCCCAGCTCGTGATCGCGATCCCGCCCATCGAGTGACCCGCGACCACCGCCCGCTCGCCGGCGGCGACGGTCGCGTCGAGCACCGCGTCGAGGTCGGCGGCCAGGTAGTCGAGGCTGTAGTTGCCGCGCCGCGGCGGTACCCCGCTGCGGCCGTGTCCGCGATGGTCGAAGGCGATGACCCGGTGATCGCGTGCGAGGTCGGCGATCTGGTAGGCCCAGACCCGAATCGCGCACGTGATGCCATGAGCGAGGACGACCGGCGGAGCGTCCTCGGGCCCGAAGACCTCGGTGTGCAACCGGACCCCGTCGACCGAGCGCACCGGGACCACCCGGCCCGGCGGCAATGCCCGCGCGGCAGCGAATCGGGTGGTCGGTCGTGCGCTGCTCACGGGTGCTCCCATCGGCGCCGGCAACGTCGCCGGGTTTTACAGCCTAGCCCTCGGTGACCAGCACCGGCTTGATAACGCGCCCGGATTTGGCGGCCGACCAGGCGGCATCGAATTCCTCGAACGGGAAAGTGGTGATCAACCGGTCGAGCGGCAGTTCGCCGGACCGGACGAGGGCGACCAGGCGCGGGATGAAGGCGTGGGGTTCGCTGTCGCCTTCGACGACGCCGCGCACCGTCAGGCCGCGACCCATGATCAGCCCCACCGGCAGCGGTGCGACCGGCGCCCCGAGCCCGACGAGCGCCAGCGCGCCGCGCGGGCGCAGCGCCGTGAGCGCGATGGAGACCACGTCGGGCACCGCGGTGGTGTCGACGGCGGCGTGCGCCCCGCCGCCGGTCGCATCGAGCACGGCGGCAGTGACGTCGCCACCGGCGGGGTCGACGGTCGCGGTGGCACCGAGTTCGGCGGCCAGCTCCCGCCGCCGGGCCACCGGGTCGACGGCGACGATGGTCCGGCACCCGGCGATTCGCGCACCCATCACGGCGGACAGTCCGACCGCGCCGGCGCCGAACACGACCACGGTGTGCTCGGGACGCGCGGCCAGGGCGTTGAGGACGGTGCCGACCCCGGTCTGCACGCTGCACCCGAGCGGGGCGGCCAGCGCCGGGTCGAGACCGCCGTCGACGGCGACGGTGTTGCGTTGGCGCGCAAGGGCATAGGTGGCGTGACTGGACTGGCCGAAGAAGCCGCCGGCGATGGGTTGGCCGTCCAGTCGCAGGGCGCTCGACGCCCCCGCCCCGTCGCCGCGCATGTTGTGGTCGGTGGACCGTTCGCAGTACGCCGGTTGGCCCGCCGCGCAGAAGGAGCACCGTCCACAGCTGGCGAAGGTGAGCACCACCGGTTGTCCGGTGGGCAGATCGGCCTCGGGTCCGCGGGCCACGACGGTGCCTGCGCCCTCGTGACCGAACACCATGGGTAGGCGCCTGGCCGGCCAGCGGGCGGCCACGCTGAGGTCGGTGTGGCAGATGCCCACCGCGTCGACGCGGACCAGGACCTCGTCGCCGACGGGCGGGCGGATGGCCACATCGGTCAGGGTGGGGTCTGCGCCGGGTCGGAGCAGTACCGCGGCACGGGCGTCGATCACCCCGGGATGTTAAATGGTTCCCGTCGACGGAAGGAAGCGACCATGCGCGCGGTTCAGATTGCCCGGTTGGACGGTCCCGGTTCGGTCCAGGTCGTCGACGTCGACGAACCCGAGGATGCCGATTCGGTGCTGATCGATGTGCACGCCGCCGGGGTGGCGTTCCCCGACGCGCTGCTCACGCGCGGGCTCTATCAGTACAAGCCGGACCTGCCGTTCACGCCGGGGGCGGAGATCGCCGGTGTGGTGCGCAGCGCCCCCGCCGATTCGGGCGTGTCCGCCGGTGACCGGGTGGCGGGTCTGACGATGCTGTCCGGCGGGATGGCCGAAGTGGTTGCGCTGGCGCCCGATCGGGTGTTCCCGCTGCCCGACGCGGTGTCGTTCGAAGCGGGCGCGGGTCTGCTGTTCAACGATCTGACGGTGCACTGCGCGCTGCGTACCCGCGGTCGGCTGGCCCAGGGCGAGACCGTCCTGGTCCACGGCGCCGCCGGTGGAATCGGCACGTCCACACTGCGTTTGGCCCCGGCCTTCGGTGCGGGCCGCACCATCGCCGTGGTCAGCACCGAGGAGAAGATCCCGGTGGCGCGGGCGGCCGGCGCGGACGAGGTCGTGTTGGCCGACGGTTTCAAGGACGCGGTCAAGGAGGTGACCGGGGGCCGCGGTGTCGACGTCGTGGTCGACCCGGTCGGCGGCGACCGGTTCACCGACTCACTGCGCTCCCTCGCCCCTGGCGGACGTCTGCTGGTGATCGGCTTCACCGGCGGCGAGATTCCCACCGTCAAGGTGAACCGGCTGCTGCTCAACAACGTCGATGTCGTCGGCGTGGGGTGGGGCGCTTGGACTTTCGCGCATCCGGGCTATGTGCGCGAGCAGTGGGCCGAACTCGAGCCGCTGCTGGCCTCCGGCGCGGTGTCGGCGCCGCAACCCGATGTCTACCCGCTCGAGCGGGCTGCCGAAGCCATTGCGGCGCTGGAGGATCGCACGGCGAAGGGCAAGGTCGTCATCACCGTGCGGTGAGCGCTCAGGACGCGGCCAGGTAGTCCATGGGTGGGCCGTCCGGGCCGACGGCCGCCTGGTCGGCCACGGCGGTCGCGACGTGCTGACCAGCCTGCACGGTGGCGAAGACCGCCACGCGATCGTCGACCGCGAACGACGCCGCCGGGCTGGCGGGCTGCTGGCGATCGGCCGTCACGGCATAGGTGTCCGGCGTGAGCCGGTAGGTCTGGATGAGTCCGTCGTCGCTGCGGGTGGTCACCGAATCGGCGGTCACGGCGATGACGGTCCCGTTCTGGGTGACCGGTGCGCTGCTCGCGGCCTGCGGTGCCTGCGGCGCGGGGGCGGCGGGTTCGGGTGACGAGAAGTGCACGATCGCGCCGGCGAGGGCGCCTGCCGAGGCCACGGCGAACGACAGCGAGCCGCCCACGACCACGGGCCAGTTCGTCGTCCGGGGCCGGGTCATCGGCTCGGGTGACCGGTGTCTTCCACTCATACCTCTCAGCTCCACGATGTTGTGCGTCTGACGGGTCTCTACCCCTGCGCTCGTTCATGCAAACCGCTTCACCCGCGCGAAACCTTCCCGCACCCCCTCTGAGCTGGACAAACACAGGCGTCAATTCGTGTCGGGCGGGACCGCCTGCGCGTGCGAGCCGCCATCGGAGGCGCCGAGTTCGTCGGCGATCGACACCACGAGGCCGCCGAGCATGAACGCGATGATCGCCGCGGCCAAAGCCCCCGTGCTCAACGACGGGATGAACCGGCGCGCACCGCTCGGGTGCGTGGCGCCGTGGTGGTACTCGTGGGTCAGCGCATGGCCTTTGCCCCGGCGGAGCAGGAAACGGTTGACCGGGTAGGCGGCGAGGAAGGCCGCACCGAGAGCGATCATCATGCTCACCCAGAACACCGCGTTGACCAACCCGGCGTTCATCGCACCGGGTATGGCGGCCATGACGAGGTTGTCGACGATCTCCATGGTCAGGATCGACAGGGTGTCGGCCGCCAACACCACGCTCAGTGCCGTGCCGAACGCGAGACCCGCCCTCAGCAGCGGCAGCGTCGACAGCGCGTAGCCGAACAGGAAGGCCAGCGCGACGGCGAGCCCGATGGTGGCCACGTTGCTCAACCCGATGGCGGTTCCGATGATCAAGCCGAGGATCTCGCCGATCGCGCACCCGGTGAGGCAGTGCAGCGTCGCGCTGAGCGCCATCGTGTTGACGCTGCCCTCGGCGTGGTGGTGGTCATGTGTGTGCACAGTTCGCACCATACCCCCAGGGGGTATATGCGGCAAGGGTCCCGGTCGGTCAAAGCAGTCCGCTCGACGGCCGAGTGAGGCACGCTGAGGGGATGACGGCGGCCACGGCTCTCCTCGACGCGGTGGTCGCCCTCGGCGCGGCGCTCGAGCGCACCACCTTTCCCCTTCCCGCGCCGTCGGCGTGGCCCGCGGAACGCGACCGCCGGCAGCTGACCGGGCAGCTCTCGGACTATCTGATCCCGCGGCTGCGCAGTATCGACGCACCGCTGCTGGCGGTGGTCGGCGGTTCGACGGGCGCGGGCAAGTCAACGCTGATCAATTCACTCGTCGGCGCCGACGTCAGCCAGTCGGGCGTCCTGCGCCCGACCACCCGCGGCCCGGTGATCGTGTGCCATCCGACTGATCTGCAGTGGTTCACCGACGACCGGATCCTGCCGCAGTTACCGCGATCGGCCGGTCCGGACGGGCTGCGGTTGGCGCCCCACCCGGGCATCGGGCCGGGCCTCGCGCTGCTCGACGCCCCCGACATCGACAGCGTCGTGAGCAGTAACCGCGAACTCGCGTCCACGTTGCTGGCCGCCGCAGACCTCTGGATCTTCCTCACCACCGCGGCCCGCTACGCCGACGCAGTCCCCTGGCACATGCTGCACACCGCGCGGGACCGCGGTACCGCGATCGCCGTCGTGCTGGACCGCTGCCCGCCCGAGGCCGTCCACGACGTGGCGGGCCATCTGCAGGACATGCTCGCCGCCGGCGGGCTCAACGGCGCGCCGCTGTTCGTGATCGCCGAGCAGTCGCTGCGCAACGGGCGGTTGAAGGAGAAGTCGATCGCGCCGATCCGCGCCTGGCTGGGCGGGCTCACCGCGGACGCCGAGCAGCGGGCGTCGGTGGTGCGCTACACCCTCGACGGTGCGCTGCGCAGCCTGCCCCCGCGGACGTACGCCCTGGCCGGCGCGGCCGACGAACAGGCCGACGTGCGCGCCCAGCTGGAGTCGTGCGTGCGGTCGTCCTATGACGGCGCCCTCGGGCGGGTCGACGAGGCCATCCGCGACGGCGCCATGCTGCGCGGCGAGGTGCTGGCGCGTTGGCAGGACGTGGTCGGCACCGGAGAGTTCCTGCGGCGCTTGGAATCCCGCGTCGGCCGTATCCGCGACCGGATGGTCTCCGCGGTCACCGGCCGGTCCACACCGGTCGAGGAACTGGGGTCGGCGTTGGAGACCGGCATCGCGACCGTCGTGCGGGCAGCGGTCGAGGACGCCGCCGAATCGGCCTACGCGTGCTGGGCGCGACACCAGGCCGGCGCACTGCTGCTGACCGACGAACTGGCCCGGCCCGCACCCGGATTGCCCGAGGCCGTCGAGCGGCTGGTCCGTGATTGGGAGGGGTTCGTACTCGAACTCGTCCGCACCGAGGGTGCGTCGAAGCGCTCGGGGGCCCGGTTGGCGTCCTACGGCGTCAACGGCGCCGGACTGGTCGTCATGCTCGCCGTGTTCAGCCAGACGGCCGGCTTGACCGGAGCGGAGATCGCGGTCGCCGGCGGGACGACCGTGGCCAGTCAGAAAGTGCTGGAGGCGATCTTCGGCGAGCAGGCCGTACGCGGACTGGCCCGCCAGGCGCGTGACGAACTCCTCGCTCGCGTCGGCCAGTTGTTGACCGAGGATTCCGGGCGGTATCTCTGGATCCTGGACTCGGCGGCGTCGGCGGTCAGCGGCGACGACCTGCGGGCGGCCGCGAATCGCGTTGCCGCGGTGCTGCAATGAGTCTCGTCGAACGGCTGGCCGCGTTGTCGTCGGTGGCGGCGCTCGGTGCCGGCCGGCTCCCCGAGGACGTCCTGGCCGACGTCCACAACCTCGACGCGCGTGCCGGAACCCGGTTGCGGTTGTCCGGTGAGCACACCGTCGTGGCGTTGGCGGGTGCGACCGGAAGCGGCAAGTCGTCGTTGTTCAACGCGGTGGCGGGGGCACCGTTGGCTCAGGTGGGCATCCGCCGGCCGACCACGTCGGCCACCCAGGCCGTCGTCTTCGGGCCGTCACCCGCCACGGAGCTCCTCGACTGGCTGGACGTTCGCAACCGTCAGACCGGCGGAGCCTCGGCCACCCCGCACCTGTCCGGGCTCGTTCTGCTCGACCTGCCCGACCACGACTCCATCGAGGCGACGCACCGCGCCGAGGTCGACCGGCTCATCCGCCTCGTCGACGCGTTCGTGTGGGTGCTCGACCCGCAGAAGTACGCCGACGCCGTGCTGCACGACGAGTATCTGCGGCCGCTGGCGCCGCACCGCGAGGTGATGGTCGTCGTGCTCAACCAGGCCGACCGACTGCCCCTGCCCGACCTGGCGTCGTGCATGCACGATCTGCACCGGCTGCTCGCCGAGGACGGCCTGACCGGCGTGCCGGTACTCGCCACCTCGGCCGTGAAACCGGACGGCGCCTCGGAGTTGCACGAGTTCCTCGTCTCCACCGTGGCCGATCACCGGGCCCGGACGGCGCGGGTGAGCGCCGATCTCGACGCGATGGCCGCACGGCTCACACCGCTGGTCCCCGCGCGTGGCTCCGAACCCGCGCTGCGGGACGCCGAACGGCATCTGCGTGACGCCCTGGCCGGTGCGGCGGCGGTCCCCACCGTGGTCGACGCCGTCGGCCGGGCGCACACCCGCCGGGGTCTGGCCGCGACCGGTTGGCCACCGGTACGCTGGATCCCCAAACTGCGCCCGGATCCGTTGCGCCGTCTCGGTCTGGACTCCCCCGACACCCAGGGCGAAATCCTCCGGCGGACGTCGATGCCGTCGGGTTCGGCTGCCTCGCGCGCCGGCGTCGACAGCGCGATGCGTGCGCTGGCCGACACCGCATCGGATCGGCTCCCCGCACCGTGGCCGCGAATCATGCGCGAGGCGGCGCGATCTCACGCCGATTCGGTCCCCGACGCCCTCGACAGGGCCGTCGGCGGGGCCGATCTCGGGATGGCCCGGTCACCGCGCTGGTGGCGGCTGGTCGGGGTGCTGCAATGGTTGCTCGTCGCGGTGGCCGTCGCGGGAGGCGTGTGGCTGGGTGCGCTCGCCGTACTGGCGTACCTGCAGATCGACCTGGACGCTCCGTCGCTCGGCCCGTTCGCGCTGCCGACGGTGCTGCTCCTCGGCGGGCTCGCCCTCGGACTGGTCCTGCGCATCCTCGTACGGCCGTTCGTGGCACTGGGAGCGACGCGGCGGCGACGCAAGGTGGCGTCCGAGTTGCACCGACGAGTCGACGGGGTTGCCGAGGAACTGGTGTTGGCGCCGCTGCGAACCGAACTGGAGCGCTACGGGCAGCTGTCGGCGGCGGTTTCCAAGATCGGACACTCACGCGTGCCGTAGCACCAGCATCTCGCCCGTGACGGCGCCTTCGGCCAGCAGGTCGGCGATCCGGCCGCTCTGCCGCTCGGCGAGTTGCCAGGCCCGCGACGCCCCGTGCCGCTCGGCGAGCGCCTCGGTGACCGCGTCGACGCGGTCGGTCCATGTGCGGGGGATCGCGGGAAGGTCGGCCGTGCCGCGCCACTTCTCGATGCGCAGGCCCGCTTCGGCGATCAACTCGATGAGATCCCCGCGTGCCGGAAAGTGGTTCCCCTCGGGCTGTTTGGTCAACAAGGGCTCGCGCGAGACGAAGGCGAGAAGCGCAATGCGGCCCGGCGGCCGCACGGTGCGGCGCATCTCGGTGAGCAGCTCGAGCTGGTGCGGGGTCGTGCACAGCACGCCCAGCGACCAGGCGGCGTCGACGCTGGCGTCGGCCAGCGGCAGCGCCGAGCCGACCGCCCGGATCACGGGGAAGCCGAACAGGGTTCGGGCGGCGCGGCAGGCGCCCGCCTCCGGTTCGACGAGCAGGGGTCGCAGCGACACCGCTTCGGCGGCATATGCGGCCGGTCCCCCGACGCCGGCCCCGCAGTCGAGCAGCGAATCGTCCGGCGTCAACTGCAATTGCTCGATGAGCCAGTCCAGGGCGGCCGGGCTGCCGCTGCCCCGGCATCCCGCGGGGATGTAGTAGTCCGGACCCAGATCGGCGGCGACCTGCGCCGTCCACTCGGCCACCGTGTCGAACTCGGCGTCCATCGCTTCCGTCATGCCCCCACCTCAGCTTTGACGAGCCGGCCGACCTCGGCCTTGATCTCCGCGCCCACCCGCGTGCCGGAAGCGGAAGCCAGCCCGGAGACATTGACGCCCTCGACCCCCTCGATCGACAGCAGCGCCCGCGCCTCGGCGACGGCGGCCGCGATGCCTGCCGCCACCGGATCGGCCGCACCGAGGACCTCGTCGACCACCGACTGGTCGAGTTCGAGGCCGGGCAGCCCCTGCAGAACCGCGGCCGACACCACGTCGGTGAACACCGCCACCGCGGCGATCACCGGAATCGACAACCCGGCGGCCCGTGCCGTGGCCATGAACTCGGCGATGGACTCGGGGAACGGCACGTGGTTGAGCACGGCGAGGCTGGCTCCCGCCCGCTGCTTCTCGACCAGGCGGGCCGGCCGGGCATGCACCGGCGGTGCGGTGGGCGTCTCCGGCACGGCAGGCACCATCCCGACCGATGCGGCCAGCGACACCAAACGGGGGCCGTCGAGGTCGAAGGTCTGGGTGACGTCCGGCCGCACGTCGTAGCCGCGGCCGTCGCCGGTCACGCAGAGCACGGTGCCGACCCCGAGCATGCGCAGACCGCGTAGTTCCTGCTCGAGAACCACGCGGTTGCGGTCGCGGCACGACAGGGTGATCCACGGCGTCATCCCGGCGTCGAGGAGCAGGCGGCCCATCAGAGTGGGTGGGAAATCCGGCCGGTTCTGGTGCTCGCCGACCAGCACGGCGTCACACGACTGCGCCAGGATGGCGGCGGTCGCCGCGACGTCGGACTCGTCGAACGGTGCGCAACTGAAGTCGGTGAGCACCAGCGGGGCCTGCGCCGGACGTGGCGCCGGTTCGACTCCCGACCACGGCACGACATCGGGGAAAGCGCAGGGGCCCTTCCGCATCTCGCACTGTCCGTCCGGACGGACACCGCCGCAGGGGCCGAACTGCATGCGCTTGGGACACAACGAGTCCGTTGACGTCATCCGGCCGGGCCACCCCTCCGCAGTCATGTGTTCGCACGCCTGTACCCGGCCGGTGGAGCTCCCAAGCGAAGCGGGCGTCGGGCGAGAGGTAATGTGATCTGGGTCACAACACGGTGGCGCGACCTGGAACCCTCCGGTTGCGTCACCGTAGGTTACGGTTGCGTACGTCTTCCCTGCTCACGGACACTTCTGTCCATCTCGCAGGATCGGGGATGACCGATGGGCCACTACATCGCCAACGTGCGCGACATCGCGTTCAACCTCTTCGAGGTGTTGAGACTCGGAGTGGTTCTCGACTCCGGTGGCTACGGCGACCTCGACGAGGAGACGGCCCGAACGATGCTCGCCGAGGCGGCCCGCCTGGCGGAGGGCCCGCTCGCCGACTCGTTCGCCGATGCCGACCGCAATCCGCCGGTCCTCGACCCCGTGACTCACACCGTGTCGGTACCCCTGCCACTGGCCGCGTCGGTGCGGGCGGTCAAGGCCGCCGAATGGTGGCGCGTCGGCCTCGCCGAGGAGATCGGCGGCGTGCCCGCCCCCGCTGCGCTGGCCTGGGCGATCCAGGAGATGCTGGTGTGCGCGAACCCGTCGGCAGCGTTCTTCTGGGCCTTGGGGCCGACCATGGCGCAGGCACTCGCCATCGAGGGCACAGATCAGCAAAAACGTTGGGCGGCAGGCGGGTTGGAACGCGGCTGGGCCGCCACCATGGTGCTGACCGAGGCGGACGCCGGTTCCGACGTCGGCGCGGGCCGCACGCGCGCGACGGCCCAGCCGGACGGCACCTGGCACATCGAGGGCGTCAAGACCTTCATCTCCGGCGGCGACGTCGGGGACTCGGCCGAGAACATATTCCACCTGGTGCTGGCCCGTCCGGAGGGTGCCGGGCCGGGCACCAAGGGACTGAGCCTGTTCTACGTGCCGAAGTATCTCTTCGATCCCGACACGCTCGAACTCGGACCCCGCAACGGCGTGTTCGCGACCGGGCTGGAACACAAGATGGGCCTGAAGTCCTCGCCCACATGCGAACTCACCTTCGGTGCGCATGGCATACCGGCCGTCGGATACCTCGTCGGCGACGTCCACAACGGCATCGCGCAGATGTTCACGGTCATCGAGCACGCCCGGATGACCATCGGGGTCAAGTCGGCGGGCACGTTGTCGACCGGCTACCTCAACGCACTGGCCTACGCGAAGGTCAGAGTGCAGGGCGCCGACATGACGCAGATGACCGACAAGACCGCCCCACGGGTCGCGATCATCAGGCATCCCGACGTGCGTCGCAGCCTGATGACCCAGAAGGCCTATGCCGAAGGGCTGCGGGCGCTGTACCTGTATGCCGCCGCCCATCAGAATCCCGATGTGGCACAGCATGTCTCGGGTGCGGATCCCGGAATGGCCCACCGCGTCGACGATCTCCTCCTGCCGATTCTCAAGGGTGTCGGCTCGGAGCGCGCATACAGCATCCTCACCGAGTCTCTTCAAACCCTCGGCGGTTCCGGCTACCTGCAGGACTACCCCGTCGAGCAGTACGTCCGCGACGCCAAGATCGACTCGCTGTACGAGGGCACCACCGCGATCCAGGCCCTCGACTTCTTCTTCCGCAAGGTCGTGCGCGACGGCGGCGCGGCGTTGGCACACCTGACCTCTCAGATCAGCCACACCGTCGACACGGCCGACAGCGGCCTGAAGAAGCAGGCCGAAAGCGTCCGGACCGCACTGGAAGACGTGCAGGCGATGACGACCGCACTCACCGGCTATCTGCTCTCGGCTTCGGAGCAGCCGACGCAGATCTACAAGATCGGTATGCAGTCGGTGCCCTACCTGCTCGCCGTCGGTGACCTGCTCATCGGCTGGAGATTGCTCGTGCAGGCGGACGCTGCCCAGAAGGCCCTCGCCCACCATCCGCCGGACGACGCCTTCTATCGAGGCAAGATCGCCACCGCCGCGTTCTTCACGGCGAATGTTCTTCCCCACCTCACTGCGCTGCGCTGCGCCGTCGAAGCGGTCGACCTGGGCCTGATGGAGGTCCCCGAGGCCGCGTTCTGAGCCGGCGCCGAGCGCTTAGTCACCACGTGTTGACATGACCGCGGCATCGGCCTAGCGTCGTGGTCAACAACCGTTGACTTGAGCGAAGGGCGCCTCTGCCGTGACTGTCACCGCCATCCAGATCGGGCTCGACCCCGAGCTCATCGACTACTCCTCTCCGGACTTCGCCCAATTCGCGAACCTGTCGAAGGAGACGCTGCGCGCCGCCAACGACGCGAACGTCGACGCGTTACGCGCCGCCGGCTATCACGTCGACAACTGTCTGATCGGCTTCGGCGACGCGGGCGCCGACAAGGCCAGGACCTGGCTGAGCGCCGGGCGGTACGACGCGGTGCTGATCGGCGCCGGGGTGCGCCTGGTCGCCGGCAACACCCAGTTGTTCGAGGCGATCGTCAACGCCGCGCACGTCAGCCAGCCCGGCTGTCGGTTCGTCTTCAACCGCGAGGCCAAGGCCACCCCGGACGACATCCGCCGGTACTACCCCGACCCGGAGGGGGCACTCCGGTGACCGCCACGGTCGACGTCCTCGTCGTCGGCGCGGGGCCGACCGGTCTGACCGCGGCGGGCGATCTCGCGCGCGCCGGCCGCACCGTCGTGGTGCTCGAGAAGCGCGCCGCCCCGAACCCGTCGAGCCGGGCGTTCGCCACCATGGCGCGCACGCTGGAGGTTCTCGACGCGCGCGGACTCGCCGACGACCTGATCGCGTGCGGGCACCGGGCGCCGCGGGTGTCGCTCTTCGCCGGCGCACGGATCGACCTCGCTCACCTGGATTCGCCGTACCCGTTCGTGCTCGTCACGCCGCAGACCAACGTCGACCGGGCCCTCGAGGGCTATGCGCGGGACCAGGGTGCCGAGATTCGTCGCGGCGTCGAGGTCGTGGGCATCGACCAGGACGCCGGCGGTGTGACGGTCACCGCCCGGACGCCGGACTCCGAACGCGACTCGGTGTGGCGGGCAGCCTATGTCGTCGGCGCGGACGGCGCGCACAGCGCGGTGCGTCGGGTGCTGGGAGTCGACTTCCCGGGGAAGACGATCCTGTCCTCTCTCGTCCTGGCCGACGTCAAGCTGGCCGACGGTCCCACCGGCGGGGGCCTGACGGTGCACAGTACCCGCGACGTGCTCGGATTCCTTGCCCCCTACGACCGCCACGACGCCGACGGGTCCTGGTTTCGAGCCATGACGTGGAACCGTCACCGCCAGGTTCCCGACGACGTGCCCGCCGACGGCGCCGAGGTCGCCCCCACAGCGCTCACCAGGGCGTTCGGTGCCGACCCTGGCCTGGTGGATGTCGGCTGGACGTCGCGCTTCCATTGTGACGAGAGGCAGGTCGCGCAGTACCGCCACGGGCGCGTGTTCCTGGCCGGGGACGCCGCGCACGTGCACTCGCCGATGGGTGGGCAGGGCATGAACACCGGCATCCAGGACGCGGCGAACCTCGCATGGAAGCTCGACGCCGTGCTGGCCGGGTCGGACGACGCCCTCCTCGACACCTACCACACCGAACGGCATCCGGTCGGCCGGCGCGTGCTGCGGCAGTCCGGATTGATGGCGCGGGGCCTCACGCTGCACCCGCGGGCGGCGCGGTGGCTGCGAAACCTGTTGGCACCCGGACTCCTTCGCGTTCCGGCGATTCGTGACGGCGTCGCGGGCAGTTTCGCCGGCACCGGCCTGCGCTATCGGGGCCCCGGCCTGGTCGGCACCCGGGGCACCCGGATCCCGTTGTCCGAGGGACGCATCACCGAACTGCTCCGTACACCGGGCTTCGTCCTCGTCCGCGAACGCGGTGCCGCCGTGGTGAACTCGTTCGAGGGACAGCAGGCCGAACGCAGCGATGCCGGTCCGGCCGTGCTCGTACGCCCGGACGGCTACATCGCGTGGGCCGGCGGGTCGGTGGACCGGTACTGTTCCACCATCGCCGCGAATTCGTCGAGCCGCCGTAGTGATTCGTCGCGCGGCCTGGTCGGTAACAACAGCGCCAGTTGACCGAATCCGAGATCCTCCGCAGCGCGCCAGTACTCCGGCTCGGGCGGCGTGCCGAACATCGCCAGCGGGACGTCGTGGCCTGCGCCGTCACGCATCTGCTCGACGCGTCTGGTGAGCTGTTCGACGGGCAGCGGGTTGGAGATCCATCCGGCGTCGTGCCGGATGACCCGCTTGACCGTCGCATCGGAGTTGCCGCCGATGTAGATCGGTGGATGCGGTTTCTGCACCGGTTTCGGGCGGCTGAACGACGGTTCGAAGTCGACGTACCGCCCGTGGTACTCGGCGGGTTCGTCGGTCCACAGCGCCTTGACGGCCTCGATGCGCTCGTCGAGCAGGGCACCGCGGGTCTTCGGGTCCGTGCCGTGGTGGCGCAGTTCCTCGATGTTCCAGCCGGCGCCGACACCGAACACGAAACGGCCGCCGGAGATCAGGTCGACACTGGCCCCTTCCTTGGCGGTGATGATGGGATCGCGCTGGATGAGAAGTGCGATGCCCGTGACCAGCTCGATGTGCCGGGTGACCGCCGCGGCGGCGGCGAGCGTGACGAACGGGTCCAGCGTGCGGTAGTAGACCGAGGGCAGGTCCCCGCCTTCCGGGTACGGTGACTCGCGGCTCGCCGGGATGTGGGTGTGCTCAGCCACCTGCAGCGAGGCGAAGCCGCGTTCCTCGACCGCCCGCGCCAGCGAGACGGGATCGATGCTGTCGTCGTTGACGAAGGTCGAGATGCCGAATTCCATGCCGACGGGTAACCCGTTTCCGCGGTCTCAAGCGGTCAGGTCAAGGGCGTAGGGCCGCTCGGTAGTCGTCGGCCGCCTCCACGACCGCGGCGACGGACTCGTCGGTCAACTCGGCCCTGATCCCGGCCTCGGCGTGGGCGAACGGCACGAACGCGGCCATCATCGCGGGCATATCCAACCGGGCCTCTCTCGACGCGACGTCCTCGGCGACCGCCGACTCCAGGAGTCGGCTCAATCGCGCCGCACTCCACCGCAACGGGTCCCCGTCCTGAAGGCAGTGCACGAGGAGCACCCGGTGATCCAGATCCCGGAACGGCGCCCCCGCCGGGGAGCGGAAGAAGCGCGTGCAGACGTCCCGCGCATGCTCCGGACTCCTCTGTGTGACGAGGAAACTCGACCCGTCCGGCGGCATCAGCCGGATCAGCCACTCCACCAGCGGACGACAGGCGGGCCAGGTGTCCGACTCCGTCGACGCGAGTCCCGGCAGCGGACGTTCGAGCGCTTCCCGCAGACCGGCCCGGGCATCGGCGACGGTGATGTCGTCGAATGTGGTGTCGGGATCGGTGTTCGCGGCCTCCGCGACCGACAGGACGGCGTCGACGGAGTCCGGGACGAAGAACGCATCACCGACCGAGGACCCCGCCAGATGGTCGATGTTCACGACGCACGTCATCTCCTGCCCGTCGGCGAACCGGACCCCGAGAAGGAGTTCGTCGCCGTCGCCGAGCACATGCGTCATTCGCACGGCCCGGCGGACGGTCGTTCGTCCGAGCGTGGCGAGCCAACCCGGCAGGTGGTGGCGGCGCGCCGCGGCCGCGTGCCCGCAGCGGGCGCGCAGTGCGTCGTCCTCGCCCAGCATCTCGCCGAGCACGGTCAGCAACACCGTTGTCTCAGGGGCCTCCACGTCGACGAGCGAGGCGACGAGTTCCCCGAGGCCGGCCGGCTGTCCCTCCGACTCCGGCGCGAGCATCACCGGTCCCGTCGTGGTCGCGAGGATCAGCACGGCGGCAAGCCCCAGGAGGTCGAGCGGATGCCCGCTGTCGAGTGCCTGGCGCACCGCACCGAGCAGAGGTACTTCTTCTGCGTCCATGGCCGGACGATACGCCGGTGCCGGGCACTGCGAACCGTTCGCCGATCCCCGGACGCGGCGATCCAGCGCCGTCAGCCGTTGAGTTGTTCGACCCACACTGCGCGCACGGTCTCGTCCCCCAGGTTGACCCAGCTGTGGGACTGGCCGGGCAGGATCATCAGGGAGTCCCCGGCGCCGAGAACGTGCCGCTCGCTCGGCGGTGCGACGTCGACCGTCAGTTCACCGGTCACGATCGTGATGAAGTGCTCCCGGAGCGCCACGACCGATCCTCCGCTGGAGCCCTCCGGTTCGACCAGGAGGATCGCGGGCGCCATGGAGTGCCCGGTGGACGCCAACTCCTCCCACGTGACCCCGCCTGCCAGGACCGTCCGCGGCCTGTCGCCCGGTCGCATCACCGAGCGCGGACCGGGTGCCGGCTGCGCGAGATCGCTCATCGGGATGTCGAGCGCGTCGGCGATCCGGTTGTACACCTGCGCCGACATCCCGGACTCGCCGCGCTCGACCGCCGACAACAGTGATCTCGAAATGCTTGCGCGGGCCGCGACCTGCTCCTGGGTCAATCCCCGCTGCTCGCGCGCGGCGCGGATACGAGCCCCCGTTGCCGCGAACTCCGCCGCCCGCACGTCGGGTGGGGCGGGCAGTGGCGCCTGACCGCTGCGCTCCTCGCGGCGCATCTGCGCGGCCTGGTCGACCACCAACTTGACGGCCTCCACATCGAAGAGCCGGTGACCGCCGGGGCTGCGGCGGCTCACCACGCGACCGAGGCTCTCCCACAGGCGGACGGTCTGCGGGCTGATTCCCGCCGCCTCGGCCACCTCGCTGACCGTCGCGTACTCCTGGCCGTCGATGTAGCGCACGCCGTCACGGTACAAGGGCTCGGCCACCGTACGATCCGGAAAACTCCGCTTGACAAACTACTGGCGCAATGTAGGTTTACTGTCATTCAGACATGACCCCCGCCGGTGCGGCACCCTGCCGGAACTCAATGGTGTTGCCGCGCTGCACCTGAGCCCCAGTTCAGACGCCGAGGAGAACCTCATGGACACCAGTGCCTTCACCCCCGAACGCCTGCGCGAGGCCTACCAGCACGTGTGGTTCGTCGTGGCGCGTTCGCGCGACATCGACGATCAGCCGCGCGAGGCGCAGTTGCTCGACCAGAAGCTGGTCGTCTTCCGCGATTCCACCGGCGCCGCCAGGGTGACCGACCGGCGCTGCATTCACCGCGGCGCCAACCTCGCCGATGGTTCCGTCGTCGGCGACAGCATCCAATGCCCCTACCACGGTTGGCGATTCGACGGTCAGTCCGGTTCGTGCACCGCGATCCCGTCGCTGGGTGCGGGCGGGCGGATCCCGCCGAAGGCCGCGGTCGGGGCGTATCCGGTGATCGAACGGTTCGAACACGTCTGGACGTGCCTCGGGGATCCGGTCTTCGACGTCCCGAACCCACCGGAGATCTCGGATCTGGATCTGCAGTGGCGTGCAGCCGAACCCATCCCGGCGGAATGCGGTTTCATGGCCGCCACCGAGAACTTCCGCGATATGGCGCACTTCCCGTTCGTGCACAGCGGGACGATGGGCGACATCGAGCACGCGGTGCCCGACCTCGAGGTGAAGAGGGAGGGCCGCGAGGTGTGGTCGTCGTACTTCTACAAGCAGGTGCCCGATTCGGACTACTCCGACGTCGGGGACGCGATGATGCACTACCACTCGTACGCGCCGGGTATCGCCACGATCCTGTTCGACCTGGGCGACCTCGGTAAGCGGTACCTGATGGACTTCCCGTCCCCGGTCAGCTACGACCGGTGCGTCATCTACTGGGCGGTGGCCACCGACGCGAACTTCACCGGCGGAACCGTCGACGAGATCCTCGAACTCGAGACCGCGGTCTTCAACGAGGACACCCCGGTCCTGGAGGGACTGGAGCCCAAGGAGGTACCGCTCGCGGGTCAGGCGCTCGAGGTCTCCGCCCCGGCGGACAT
The DNA here is from genome assembly GCF_001500125.1 of Mycobacterium sp. IS-1742. Taxonomy (GTDB): domain Bacteria; phylum Actinomycetota; class Actinomycetes; order Mycobacteriales; family Mycobacteriaceae; genus Mycobacterium. The sequence continues at coordinate 244,096 of NZ_LQIV01000042.1, forward strand.
CTACACGCTCAACTATCGCCGCGCCACCCAGTACGCGGTGACGACGATCCAAGCCGCGCGCGAACGCACGGATGCGCCCGCCACCAACGGATCACAATCCGTCGGGGCGCGATGAGACTGCGCGTCACCCAGTTAGGCCTCGAGGCCGACGGCGTCATCTCGGTCACCTTCCGGGATCCGCAGGGGGCGCCGCTTCCGCCGTGGACGGCCGGCGCGCATCTGTCGATCACCCTCAAATCCGGTCTGGTGCGGCAGTATTCGCTGTGTGGACCAGGGGACGATCCCTCCGGCTACACCGTCGCGGTGCTGTTGGTCGTCGACGGACGCGGCGGTTCTCGGGAAGTGCACGAGCAGCTGCGCGTCGGCGACCTCGTCGAGGTCGAGGCTCCGCGCAACAACTTCGCGCTGACACCGGCACCCGAGTACCTGTTCCTCGCAGGCGGAATCGGTGTCACCCCGATCGCGGCCATGCTCGACGAGCTGCACGCCCTGCACGACTCACCCCGCTACAGGCTGGTCTACGGGGGCCGCACTCTGTCGTCGATGGCGTTCGTCGACCGGTTGACCGCCCTCGGCGGGGACCGGGTGGAGCTTGTCCCCTTCGACGAGAGGGGGCTGCCGGATCTCACCGGCGCGCTGGAAGGCTGTGCACCGGGAACGCACGTGTACTGCTGCGGCCCGGCGGCGATGATCTCGGCCGTTCAGGAGGCGACTTCTCGATACCCGGACGTCGTCCTGCATGTCGAACGGTTCAGCGCATCCGCCGACGCCGAGTCCGGGCCTCTCGTGACCGACGGGTCGTTCGAGGTCGAATTGGCGCGCAGCGGGATGACGATCACGGTCCCGCCCGATCGCACGGTGCTCGACGCGGTCCTCGACGCGCTGCCCGATACGGCGTTCTCGTGTACCAGCGGATTCTGCGGAACGTGCGAGACCAAGGTGCTCGGCGGGGCGATCGATCATCGAGACGACCTGCTGACAGACGCTGAGCGACAGGCGAATACGTCGATGATGATCTGCGTGTCCCGGTCCAAGGACAACGCCAGGGTGGTCCTCGACCTCTGAGCTCGCGGCTACTCCTCCGCCGCGACCAGTGATCGCAGTGTCACGTCGGGCAGTTCCCGCTCGACGTTCTCGAGACGCCACCTGTTGGAGAACACCGCGATGACCACCCCGTCGGAGCGGGTGAACACCTCGACCGAAGCCTGCTTCTGCAGAATCGCGGCGTCTGAGGGATCGGCAACGCGCGCAACCGTGTACGGCAGCGGCTCGAGCGTGATCGGCGCGTTGAACTCGCCGGCCATCCGATGGCTGGCGACCTCGAACTGCATCGGGCCGACAGCGGCGAACACCGGTGCCTGGTCGCCGCGCCGGTCCGATCGCAGCACCTGGATGACGCCCTCCTGGTCCAGCTGCTCGATCCCCTTGCGGAATTGCTTGTGCTTGCTGGGATCGGTGCCCCGCGCGACGGCGAAATGCTCGGGCGAGAAGCTCGGAATCGGCGGATACTGCACGGAGACATCGCGATACAGGGTGTCGCCCGGGCGCAGCGCGGCGGCGTTGGCCAGGCCGATGACGTCACCCGGCCAGGCGGTGTCCAGCGTGGAGCGCTGCTGGCCGAAGACCGACTGCGCGTACTTGGTGACGAACGGCTTGCCGGTGGCGCCGTGGGTGAGAACGTCGCCGCGCTCGAAGGTGCCCGAACACACGCGCGCGTAGGCGATCCGGTCGCGGTGCGCGGAATCCATCCCCGCCTGGACCTTGAACACGAACGCGCTGAACGGCGCGGTGGCCTCGCGTCGGTTGCCGTCGACATCGACCTGACCGTTCGGCGCAGGTGCCAGCTGGGCCAGCACGTCGAGGAGCTGGTTGACGCCGAAGTTGAGCACCGCCGAGGTGAACAGCACCGGCGTCGAGGTGCACTTGAGGAACGACTCCCGGTCGAAGTCGGCGCCGTCCGCCGACAGCAGTTCGGATTCCTCGACCGCGTTCTCCCAGTCGTCGCCGGCGACCTCGTGGGCGCGTGCGGCGTCGATGTGTTCCTCGGGCGCAGCGGTGGCCCCGCCCGCGGTCCGGGTGAACTTGATGAACATTCCGCTGCGCCGGTCGAGAACGCCCTTGAAGTCGCCGGCGATACCGACGGGCCAGGTCAGCGGGGTGGTCTGCAGCTGGATGCGCTCGTGGATCTCGTCCATCAACTCCAGCGCGTGGCGGCCCGGCCGGTCCCACTTGTTGATCACCGTGATGATCGGGATGCCGCGGTGCCGGCAGACCTGGAAGAGCTTGAGCGTCTGCGGTTCGAGACCCTTGCCGGCGTCGATGAGCATCACGGCACAGTCGACGGCGGTCAGCACCCGGTAGGTGTCCTCGGAGAAGTCCGCGTGGCCGGGGGTGTCGAGCAGGTTGATGACGCAGGTCTCGCCGCTGGCGGTCCGGTAGGGAAACTGCAGGGCGGTCGAGGTGATCGAGATGCCGCGGGCCTTCTCCATCTCCATCCAGTCCGACACCGTCGCGCGGCGGCCCGCCTTGCCGTGGATGGCGCCCGCCTCGGTGATCGCCTTGGCGTGGAGCACCAGGGCCTCGGTCAGGGTGGACTTGCCGGCGTCGGGATGGCTGATCACGGCGAACGTTCTGCGACGCTGCGCTTCGGCGAGGATCCGGGTTGTTCGCGACTCGGTGGCCGTCGACACACCTGAGGCGGTATCGGTCATTGCCCGGCGATTCTATTGGCCGTGGCGCTCAAACCCTAAATCGCCGCTGCTCGCCGACCCTCATTCAGACACCAGGTCGTACGGCGGCGCCCCCACTCCGCTCACCATGAGTTGCCCCGACGGGATCTTCTCGACCACGCGCACGACCGCACTGCGCGTTCCGATCAGCAGTTGCGCCGACTTGCCCGGCTGAACCTCGTCGGGCGCCCCATAGGCCAGACCCTGCCAGTGATACCGGCCGTCGATCGGGTTCAGGTGACCGGTGAGGCGGACCCGGACCGGGCAGCGCACGCCGGCGACGTCCAGTTCGGCGTCACCGTCGAACACGCCATCGTCAGCGAGGGTCACAGGAAGCTGCTCCGTTTCCACATCCGTCGACCGATCCGGCTCATCAGGCCGACGTCTTCGAGAAACGCCGCCAGCGGCGCGAACCCGTCGCGCATCGTCTGGTGGAAGTGCGGGTTGCGGCGTGCCTGCCGGCGAGCCTCCCGGCCGTCGAGACCGACGCGGTGGTACACCGCGCGGTTGGTGAACAGGTAGCGGTAGAACGGGCCACCCGCACCGTGAATCGTGGCCAGCAGATACCGGTTGACCGGCCGCATGGCGGGAACGGCCCGGCGGGCGCCGTCGCGGGCGAACTGGATGTGCCGCGCCTCCTCGGTGACATGGATGCGCATGATGCGGCGCACGATGGGCTGCACGTCGGGATCGTCGAGGATTTGGCGCTGCAACGCGTCGAAGATCTCCTCCCCGACGAGCGCCGCGATCCAGAGCACCGACCTCTGGAACACGAGCGGCAGTGCGTTGATGATCATCCGCTGAAAACGCTTCGGCTGAAACGGTTTCCCGTCGACGGCGTCGATCGTGCGGCCGAACATGACCATGTGACGGGTCTCGTCACCGAGTTCGGTCAGTGAGTAGTGGGTCGAGGCCGACGTGGCGTCGGCGTGCATGAGGCCCCGCAACAGCGCCTGGTTGAGGATGTTCTCGAACCACACGCCGGCCGAGAGCAGGTTGACGAACTCCTGGCGCGAGAGTTCGATCCGCTGCTCGCGGGTCATCCGTTCCCACATCGGTGTGCCGTAGAGCGACACCATGGTGGGCGGGAGGAAGAACGTGTCCGGGACGACCGGCGTGTCCCAGTCGATGTCGACGACGGGTGCGTACGACTTCTTGGCCGACCCCCGCAGCAGGCGCTCGGAGAATTCGTCCCGACTGGGAGCGGTTCCCGTCGAAGAAGTCATGGCCATCACGAGCCTCCTGCCGATCGCGGTTGTCCAGGGCACCGAGTGCCATATGAACTGAAGATACATTCCTGGTTCGTTTGTATCAATAGCGTCCGAACAGCGTTTACACTGCCTTGATGAAGTACAGCGGCCTGCTCGCCAAGGCGGTGCAGCGCTTCGGGTCGCCGACGGCCGAGGGCAACGCCGAGCGCATCCTCGACGCGGCGTTGAAGCAGTTCGAGCTTCTGGGGATTCGCCGCTCCACCGTCGAGGACATCACGCGTCGGTCCGGGCTCGCCCGCGTCACGCTGTACCGCAACTTCGCCAACAAGGACGCGATCGTCGAGGCGGTCCTGCTGCGCGAGCTCGAGCGGTTCCTCTCCGACCTCGCCGCCGAAGCCGGCGGTTACGCCGACGCGGAGGACAAGCTGGTCGAAGGGTTCGTGTTCACGCTGACCACGCTGCGCGACCACGCGCTGCTGCAACGGTTGCTCGCCACCGAACCCGAAACCGTGCTGCCCTTCCTGACCGTCGAGGGCGACGGCGTCGTCCGGACCGCCTCGTCGTTCCTGGCCCACCAGCTGGCGGTGGCGCTGCCCGACGACAGCCGCACGCAGATCGAGTTACTCGAGGTCGCCGAGGTCACGGTCCGGGTGATCGTGTCGTTCGTGCTGACGCCGTCGCAGAACGTCGCGCTCGGGGACGATGACGCCGCCCGGTCGTTCGCGCGCCGGTACCTGGTTCCCCCGCTGCTGGGGTTGACGCGCTAGCGGCGCAGGGACGGGTTCGCCGGGTAGGCGTGCACCAGAGCCGACGAGAGTTTCGGAACCGCGTGCGTGAGGGTGTGCTCCGCCTCGTGCGCGATGCGGTGGGCGTCGGCCAGGCTCACGGCGGGGTCGATGTCGAGTTCGGCGTCGGCATGCAGGCGGTGGCCGATCCACCGCATCCGCACGGCGCGCACGTCGGTCACGCCGGGTTCGGCGGCCAGCGCGGCTTCGGCCTTGTCGACCAGCTCGGGTTCCACACCGTCCATGAGTCGGCGGAAGACGTCGCGCACGGCGGTGCGCAGCACGGCGAGGATGGCGACGGTGATGACCAGCCCGATGACGGGGTCGGCCAGCGGGAAGCCCAAGGCGACTCCGCCGGCTCCGAAAAGCACTGCCAGCGAGGTGAATCCGTCGGTCCGCGCGTGGAGTCCGTCGGCGACCAGGGCGACCGAGCCGATGCGGCGCCCGACCCGGATGCGGTACAGGGCCACGAGTTCGTTGCCGATGAACCCGACCAGACCGGCCGCGGCCACCCAGCCCACGTGGTCGATGGGCACCGGATTGATGAGGCGGCGGATCGATTCGACCCCGGCCACGATCGCCGACAGGGCGATCATCGCGACGACGAACAGGCCGGCGATGTCCTCGGCGCGCCCGAATCCGTACGTGTAGCGGCGGGTGGCGGCCTTGGTGCCGACCACGAACGCGATCCACAGCGGGATGGCGGTCAGCGCGTCGGAGAAGTTGTGGATGGTGTCGGCGAGCAGTGCGACCGATCCGGAGACCAGCACGATCGCCAACTGCGCAACCGCTGTCGCGCCCAACGCGAGGAGGCTGATCTTCACCGCCCGGATACCGGCGGCGCTGGATTCCAGGGCGTCGTCGATGCTGTCTGCGGCGTCGTGGCTGTGCGGTGCGAACACCTCGCGGACGGCGGCGCCCACCTTGCCGCCGCGTCCCTCGTGGGAGTGGTCGTGATGGTGGTCGTGGCCGTGGCTCACGGACTTGGCTTCGTGGGTCATGACGGTCGCCCGTTCGGCGTGACGTCGGCGTGCAGGGCGGCCAGATCGGACGCATCGCGGTGATGGCCGGGGACGCCGGGCCCGGCGTGTTCGGCGTTGAAGACCGCGTCGGTGACCAGCTGCGCGACGTGGTTGTTGTCGAGGCTGTAGAAGATGGTGGTGCCCTCGCGGCGGGTGCGGACAAGGCGCGCCATGCGTAGCTTCGCCAGGTGCTGCGACACCGTGGAGCTCGGCTTCGCGACGTGAGCGGCGAGGTCGTTGACGGACTTCTCGTGACTCACCAGCGCCCAGAGGATCTGCACCCGCGTGGGGTCGGCCAGCATCCGGAAAACCTCGGCCACGAGGTTGGCCTCGTCGTCGGGCAGACGCCTCGCGCATCGCGCACTATCTGCATTCATACGCAGATAGTAGGACGGGAGTTCTCCGCAGGTCGGCCCGGCCCGGGGTTCACCGGCAGCAGTTCGGATCCAGCACCAGGCAGAGCGCGTGCATGGCTTCCGGATGAGCACGGTGATACACATTCATGCCGCGGCGCTCCGAGACGACCAGGCCGGCGTTGCGCAGCTGGGTGAGGTGATGACTGACCGTCGACTCCTTCAGCCCCAGCGCCTCTGCCAAGTCGCCGCTGTTCCGCTCCCCCTGCGCGGAGGAGAAGAGGTACGACATCACCTTCACACGCGCCGGGTCGGCGAGCGCCTTCAGCCGCAGGGCCACGTGGAGCGCGTCGTCGTCGCTCATCGGGCCGGCAGCCACCGGGGCACAGCACACCGGTGCGGACATGTCGATGACGGGCAGCGCTTTGGGCATGACACCAGTCTGCCAGAGATGTTGACATATATCTAAAAGGTGGCATGCTGGGCCGTGACGCGTCATTTCGATATATGTCAAACAACCCGAGGAGGGCTCCATGTCCCGCGTACAACTGGCGCTCAACGTCGACGACCTCGACGAAGCGATCACCTTCTACACCAAGCTGTTCAACACGTCCCCCGCCAAGGTGAAGCCCGGGTATGCCAACTTCGCCGTGGCGGAGCCGCCGCTGAAGCTGGTGCTCCTGGAGAACCCCGGCAAGGGCGGCACCCTCAACCATCTGGGCGTCGAGGTCGCCTCCAGCGAGACCGTTCATTCCGAGATCGCCCGCCTCGCCGGTGAGGGTCTGTTCACCGACGAGGAGATCGGCACCACATGCTGCTTCGCCACCCAGGACAAGGTGTGGGTGACCGGGCCGGCCGGCGAGAAGTGGGAGGTCTACACAGTGCTCGCGGACTCCGACACCTTCGGGAACAGCCCACAGCACCTCGACGACAACGCCGAGGACGCCGGCGTGTGCTGCGGAGCCCAGGGCACCGATCGGCCTTCCGCCGACGCCGCCCCGTCCTGCTGCTGACGCCCACGGTGCGGTGGGCCTCGCGACCACCGCACCCGGCAGCGCCTTGCGCACGATATCGATCACTGTCAATATCGATGCATGTCGAAGTCACCGGACGGCAGGTCCGCTCCCGACGCATGTTGCGCGCCGGGTGCCCTGCTGCGTGAACCGCTGTCGGCCGCCGAAGCCGCCGATATGGCGGTCAAGCTGAAGGCACTCGCCGATCCTGTTCGGCTGCAATTGTTCTCCGCGATCGCCAGCCGCGAAGGCGGCGAGGCATGCGTCTGCGACGTCTCCGACGGAGTCGACGTGACGCAACCGACCGTGTCACATCACCTCAAGGTCCTGCGCGACGCCGGCCTGCTCACCTCGCAGCGCCGCGCCTCCTGGGTCTATTACACCGTCGTCCCCGACGCCCTGGCGAGTCTCGCCGTGCTGCTGGGCGTCGACACCTGGACCGGGGTTCCCGCGTGACCACCACCGCCGGCGCCGCACCGGCAGTGGTGGGCAACCTGTCCACCCTGGACCGGTTCCTGCCCGTGTGGATCGGCGCGGCGATGGCCGCCGGACTGCTTCTGGGTCGCCTGATCCCCGGCCTGAACACCGCGCTGGAAAGCGTTCAGATCGACGGGATCTCGCTGCCCATCGCGGCCGGGTTGTTGATCATGATGTACCCGGTGCTGGCCAAGGTGCGCTACGACCGGCTCGACACCGTCACCGGGGACCGCAGACTTCTGCTGTCCTCGCTGCTGTTGAACTGGGTGCTCGGCCCGGCACTCATGTTCGCCCTGGCCTGGTTGCTGCTGCCCGATCTGCCCGAATACCGCACCGGCCTCATCATCGTCGGCCTGGCGCGCTGCATCGCCATGGTGATCATCTGGAACGACCTGGCCTGCGGAGACCGCGAGGCCGCCGCGGTGCTCGTCGCGCTGAACTCGATGTTCCAGGTCGTCATGTTCGCGGCGCTGGGCTGGTTCTACCTGTCGGTGCTGCCGGGCTGGCTCGGTCTCGAGCAGACCTCCATCAGCACCTCCCCGTGGCAGATCGCCAAGTCGGTGCTCATCTTCCTGGGCATCCCGCTGGCCGCGGGTTACCTGTCGCGCCGTTTCGGCGAGAAGGCCAAAGGCCGCGACTGGTACGAATCGAGCTTCTTGCCGCGCGTCGGACCGTGGGCGCTGTACGGACTGCTGTTCACCATCGTGATCCTCTTCGCGCTGCAGGGTGATCAGATCACCAGCCGCCCAATGGATGTCGTGCGCATCGCGCTGCCGCTGCTGGCCTACTTCGCGATCATGTGGGGCGGGGGGTATCTGCTGGGCACCGTGCTCGACCTCGGTTACGAACGCACCACCACCCTGGCGTTCACCGCCGCGGGCAACAACTTCGAGCTGGCCATCGCCGTGGCGATCGCGACCTACGGCGCCACCTCGGGCCAGGCGCTGGCCGGCGTCGTCGGGCCCCTGATCGAGGTGCCGGTCCTGGTCGCACTGGTCTACGTCTCCCTGGCACTGCGCAAGCGGTTCAGCCACCACACCCATGAGCACCTGCCCACCGACTCGAGGACAGGAACGGAGCCCTCATGACCGACACCCCTGTGACCGGCCCTCTCGGGACCTTGCAGGCGGAGTTCGGGTCCACGTTCGGGGTGGAGACGATCGAACGGATTCTGAACACCGCGTACGACCAATTGGCCGGTCGTGCAATGAATCCCGACTCCCTCCCGCTGCTGGCCGAGCGGTTCGCCCGGCAGCGGCTGCACGCCCTGGCCCGGGTGGAAGGCAGGGTCGCCGACGGTAAGCCGACCGTGCTGTTCCTGTGCACGCACAATGCCGGACGCTCCCAGATGGCGCTGGGCTACTTCACCCATCTGGCCGGCGGCCGGGCGGTGGGGTGGTCGGGCGGCTCCGAACCCGGCCACCAGATCAATCCCGCGGCCGTCGCCGCGATGGGCGAGGTCGGCATCGATATCACCGGCGAGTACCCCAAACCCTGGACGGACGAGATCGTGCGGGCCGCCGATGTCGTCGTCACGATGGGCTGCGGGGACACCTGCCCGGTGTTCCCCGGAAAGCGTTACGAGAATTGGGAACTCCCCGACCCTGCCGGGCAGGGCCTCGACGCGGTGCGCCCGATCCGCGACGACATCGAACACCGCGTGCGGCGACTGCTGGCCGAGCTCGGCGTGGCGCTCACGCGCTGATCGACGGATGCCCAGCCACCCGAAGGTGCTGTTCGTCTGCGTCAGCAACAACGGGGAATCTGCTATGGCTCAAGCACTGACGCGTCACCGAACTGGACGCCACATTGAGACTGCGTCAGTGCAGACGATAGGCCCGACAGCGACGCCGTCAGCGCAGCCTGAACGTCGGTGTCCGAGCGCGACACGTCATCCTCGGCCGGGCTCTCGCCGTGCGCCTGCGGGGTGGACCGTTCCAGGAAGCGAAGCAGTTCGACGGGGAAGGGCAGCACCAGGGTCGAATTCTTCTCCGCGGCCACCTCCACGACGGTCTGTAGCAGCCGCAGTTGCAGTGCCGCAGGTTGTTCGGACATCACGCCGGCCGCGGCGGCCAGCTTCTGCGAGGCCTGCAGTTCGCCGTCCGCGGTGATGACCCTGGCTCGTCGCTCCCGCTCGGCCTCGGCCTGGCGGGCGATCGACCGCTTCATGGAGTCGGGCAGGATCACGTCCTTGATCTCGACGCGGTCGATGTGGATGCCCCAGCCCAGCGCCGGGCTGTCGATCATCAACTCCAGGCCCTGGTTGAGGTGTTCGCGGTTGGACAACAGGTCGTCGAGGTTGCTCTTGCCGATGATCGACCGCAGCGACGTCTGCGCGACCTGCCCGATGGCCGATATGTAGTTCTGTACGTCGACAACCGCCCGCACCGGATCGGCCACCTGGAAGTAGATGACCGCATCGACCCGAACGGTGACGTTGTCGCGGGTGATGCCGTCCTGGGCGGGCACCGGCATCGTGATGATCTGCATATTCACCTTCTGCAGGCGGTCAGCGATCGGGATCAGCAGCGCCAGCCCGGGCTCGCGCACCCGGGATTGCACCTGTCCGAACCGGTACACCACGCCGCGTTCGAACTGTTGGATCACGCGCACGTTGGACACGAGACAGAGCAGTGTCAGTGCGACTGCGCCGGCCACCGCGTAGAGGGTGATCATGATGACTCCATTCCGCCCGACGCCGCCTCGGCGCCGTTGCATCGGCGACCACGAGCTCTCCGCGACGGGTTCGTCCTCGGGCTCAGTCGCTCATCGGGCAACGGAAGCCGACCAAGTACGCGGCACGGCGCCGACAGCGTGTCGAGGTCCGAGCGGAGGCCGACCGATCTCCGGCCCAGCGGGCCCGAGTCCATACGTCGATTGTGGCACCAGCGGGTGTCGGGCTCAACGCCACCAGTAGACCGCCGCGAGTCCCGCGCAATCCGCTGTCAGGACCCGTGAACCGTCCTAAGCTGACGCCATGCGCGTCCAGCGCCGGGCAAAGTGGGAAGCGCTCGCCAGACTGGTGGGCTGCTGCCTCGCCGCCGGGCTGCTCACGGCGGCGTTGATGTTCCCATTTGTCGGCGGCGCCGGAACGGCGGTTCTACGCGTATCCGATTCGGCCACCGAAGAATTCACACAACTGCTCGAGGGTGACGCGCCGATCGTCTCCACCATGGTGGACACGGAAGGGAACCCCATCGCGTGGCTGTACGAGCAGCGCCGCTGGGTGGTTCCCAGCAATCGGATCGCCAACACGATGAAGCTGGCGATCATCTCGATCGAGGACAAGCGTTTCAGCGAGCACAACGGCGTCGACTGGCAGGGCACCCTGACCGGCCTGGCGGGTTACCTTCAGGGCGCCGAAAGCACCCGCGGCGGGTCGACGCTCGAGCAGCAGTACGTCAAGAACTTCAACCTCCTGGTGAAGGCGAAGACCAATGCGGACCGGCGCACCGCGGTGGAGAACACCCCGGCCCGCAAACTCCGCGAGATCCGTGCGGCCCTGGCCATGGACGCGGCGCTGCCCAAGGCGGAGATCCTGGCCCGCTACTTGAACCTGGTGTCGTTCGGCAACGGCGCGTTCGGTGTTCAGGACGCCGCGAAGACCTACTTCGGTGTCGATGCGAGCGAACTCAACTGGGAGCAGGCGGCGATGCTGGCCGGAATGGTGCGCTCCCCCAGCTCGCTGGACCCGTACACCCACCCCGATGCCACGCTCGAACGGCGCAACGTGGTGTTCAACACCATGATCGAGAACCTGCCCGACAAGGCCGACGAACTCCGCGCCGCCAAGGACCGGCCGCTGGGCGTGCTGCTGCGGCCCGATCCGCTGCCGCAGGGCTGCATCGCCGCCCGCGACCGCGCGTTCTTCTGTGCATACGCGATGGAGTACCTGGCCCGCGCGGGTCTGAGCACGGAGGACGTGACCCGCAACGGCTATCTGATCCGCACCACCCTCGACCCGAAGGTCCAGGACGGCGTGAAGAACGCCATCGACGAAGTCGCCGACCCCACGGCCGTCGGCGTGGCCAGCGTGATGAGCGTGATCAGGCCCGGCAAGGACGCCCACCGCATCGCCGCGATGGCCGACAGCCGCACTTACGGGCTGGACATCAACGCCGGCCAGACGGTGCAACCGCAGCCGTTCTCTCTCGTCGGCGACGGCGCCGGCTCGATCTTCAAGATCTTCACCACGGCCGCGGCGTTGGAGATGGGGATGGGTATCAACGCCACACTCGATGTGCCTCAGACGTTTCGGGGCACCGGACTGGGCGACAGCTCCGAGCCGGGGTGCCCCCCGAAGACCTGGTGCGTGAGGAACGTCTCCGGGTTCGCCGGTCAGATGAATGTCACCGATGCGCTCGCGAAATCGCCCAACACCGCGTTCGCCAAATTGATCTCCCAGATCGGTGTTCCGCGCGCGGTGGACATGGCGGTCCGGCTCGGGCTGCGGTCCTACGCCGAGCCCGGAACCGCGCGCGCGTACGACCCTGAATCCAACGAGAGCATCGCCGATTGGGTCAAGCGGCAGAACCTCGGATCGTTCACGCTCGGGCCGCTGGAGCTCAACGCGCTCGAATTGTCCAACGTCGCCGCGACGCTGGCCTCCGGAGGAATGTGGTGCCCGCCCAGCCCGATCGACAAGGTCTTTGACCGCAACGGCGATGAGGTGGCCCTCGCGACGGCGCCCTGCGAGCAGGTCGTCCCCGAGGGGCTCGCCAACACGATGGCCAATGCGCTGGGCAAGGACCACACCGGCGGAACCGCCACGGGCGCTGCCGGTTCGGTCGGATGGGATCTCCCGATGGCGGGCAAGACCGGCACCACCGAGTCACATCGGTCGTCGGGCTTCCTCGGCTTCACCAATCAGTACGCCGCCGCGAACTACATCTTCAACGACTCCCCGACCCCCTCAGGACTGTGCTCGTACCCTCTGCGCCAATGCAGCGACGGTGACCTCTACGGCGGAACGGAACCGGCCCGGACCTGGTACATGGCGATGAAGCCGATCGCCAACGACTTCGGCCCGGTCGCCATGCCCCCCACCGATCCGCGCTACGTCGACGGCGGTCCCGGCAGCGAGGTACCGAGCGTGACCGGGCTGAACCTCGATGCGGCGCGAAAGAAGTTGTCCAAAGCTGGCTTTCAGGTCGCCCCGCAGCCGACGGCGGTGAACAGCTCGTCGGCGAAGGGCACCGTCGTCGGTACGACTCCGCGGGGTAGGACCATTCCCGGTTCGATCGTCACGATCAACACCAGCACCGGGTACGTCCCCGCTCCGGTGTACCAGCCACCTCGCCCGAGCGCGCCACCAGCTCCGAGCGCGCCACTTCCTCAGGAGGCCCCGCCCC
>NZ_LQIV01000043.1 GCF_001500125.1 Mycobacterium sp. IS-1742
CCCGGCCCCCCCCCCCGGGCCCGGGGGGCTCCTGCGGGCGCCCCGCCCCGGGTGCCCCACCCCCCCGGCCCCCGCTCCCCGCGGGTCCCCCCCCCCCCCCCCCCCCGCACGACGAAAACGCCGCTGCGCGGTTGCGCAGCGGCGTTTCTCGTCAGATCACCAACCGGACATGCCCGGCCCGTTGCGCGCCGGCCCCGTCCGGATGTACGTCCCGATACCGCCGGTGATCGGGGGCACGGCGCGGATGCTGTCCTTCACCTCACCGCCCGAGGGGGCCAGCGGCGCACCCTTGCGTGACCGGCGCACGTCCGAGGGTCCGGCGTTCGCGACACCCTTGCCGCTTGTGCGAACGCCGCCCTCGGCCGCCGGGTTGGCGTCGAAGACCGGGTTCGGCTTACCGCCGATGTCCACCACGTCGGCGTTCGCGCTGCCCGCGCCGAACGCGAGTACGGCGCCCGCCAGCGCGAGCGCACCCGCCCCGACGACAGCCAGTTTCGTGGTCTTGCGTCCGAGAGCATCGACACGTCCCACCATCGGCCTCCCTTTCCTCCGGCGGGATCCGCATCCCGATCTTGATCGTGGTCCAGGCACGATATCAGCGACGGACCGTCGCGTAGGGACTGTCGTACCATGATCATGCGGCGTTACACCTGGCGGGAAATGCCGTCAGGGTTAGCCGAAGTTGCTCTGCCGGGCCATTTTTCGACGACGATGCCGGCCGGCGTCCGATCTTCGCTTCGCGAAGCCTTCGTTATGCGTAGCGCTGGCGGTCGCGGGATTGATCGGTGGTGCGCAGTGTCGCGCTCGGTTGGGTCCCGTACATGCGTCGGTACGCGACGCTGAAACGGCCCGCATGCGAGAAGCCCCACCGGCCGGCGATCGAGTTGACGGTGTCGACGGCGGGGTCGGCGGCTTGAAGATCGCGGTGCGCGAGGTCGAGGCGGACGCGCCGGAGGTACTCGAGCGGCGTCACCCCGAGGTGCCTGCGGTACATGTACTGCACCGCCCGCGGGGTGAGGTTCGCCGCCGCCGCGATCTCGGCAAGCCCGATGTCGCTGTCGGCGTTTTCGTGGATGAACGCTACCGAGCGTCGCAGACCGGGCGGGCGATGACCGCCGGTCGGCAGTTCGTGAAGGTTCGTCATGGTAATTCGCGTACCCTTCGGCAAACCACCAGAAACCCGACCTCGGGTATGGCGCTGCTGACACCATCGTGCCCATGACCGAACGCATCGAAGTCCAGCGCATGATCCCCGCCTCGCCGGAGGTGATCTTCGAAGTGCTCTGCGACCCGCAGGGACACGTGGCGATCGACTCCTCGGGGATGCTCCAGGGCGCGGACGGCCAACCGGTCTCGGCGGTCGGCGACACCTTCGTCGTCCACATGGACCGCGAAGCGCTCAACGACTTCCCGATGGGGAGATACGAGGTGACGGTGGAGATCCGCGAGTTCGAGCCCAACCGGCGCATCGCCTGGACGATCCTCGGGCAGATCCGCCCGCAGATCGGGCACGTCTACGGCTACGCACTGGAACCCACCGCCGATGGCACCGTCGTCACCTCCTTCTACGACTGGTCGCAGATCGACGACAAGTGGCGTGAGGCGGGCATCTTCCCGGTCATCTCCGAGGCAGCGCTGCGCGCAACCCTGGGGATTCTCGAGCGTGCGGTGCGCCGCGGATACGTCCGCAGCTAAACCCGCCGGTGAGTCGTCAACCGATGGTTGACGCGCATAAAGCGTCAACCTACAGTTGACGCATGGCCGATCCCATCGCTCACCCCGTCCGCCTCGACGACCTCATCGAAGCCATCAAGACCGTCCACGACGAACCACTCGACCAACTCACCGACGCGGTCCTGGCCGCGGAGGCCCTCGGCGAGGTCGCCGACCACCTGATCGGGCACTTCGTCGACCAGGCCCGCCGCTCCGGCGCGTCGTGGACCGACATCGGCAAGTGCATGGGTGTGACCAAACAGGCGGCGCAGAAACGGTTCGTCCCCAAGGCGGACACCGAAGCCCTCGATCCGAACCAGGGATTCGCCCGCTTCACGCCCCGCGCTCGCGCGGCGGTGGTGCACGCCCAGGACGCCGCCCGAAACGCCCGCCACGCCGAGATCACGCCCGGCCATCTGCTGCTCGGCATGCTCGTCGACACCGAGTCACTGGGAGTCGCGTTGCTCACCGCTCAGGGCCTGACGCCCGAGGACGTCCGGGCGGCGGTGGCCCTGACGCCGTCCACCGACGGTCCGGCCCTGGACCTCGTCCCCTTCAGCGGCCCCGCCAAGAAGGCGCTCGAGCTGACCTTCCGCGAGGCGCTGCGACTCGGGCACAACTACATCGGCACCGAACATCTGCTGCTGGCGCTGCTCGAGTCCGAGGACGCCGACGGACCGCTGCACCGGCTCGGCGTCGACCGGCAGCGCGCGCAGACCGACCTCATCGGCCTGCTCGACTCGATCACCGGGAAGGACTGATCTCACATCACCGCGCGCCGCGGCGTCTACAAGATGTGAGGATGCGACCGTTCGAGGATGTGGTGGCCGAACACGGGTCCACCGTATTGCGGGTGTGCCGCGCCGTCGTCGGACCCGTCGACGCCGAAGACGCGTGGTCGGAGACGTTTCTGTCCGCGCTGCGCGCCTACCCGGACCTGCCCGCCGGCGCCAACGTCGAAGCGTGGCTGGTGACGATCGCGCACCGGCGCGCGCTCGACGTCGGCCGCGCCAACTCCCGCCGGGCGGTGCCGACCGACACCGTTCCCGACCGCGCGTCCGGCCACGGCGACCCCGCCGACCGACACCCCGACCTGTGGGCCGCGCTGGCCTCCCTGCCGGCCAAGCAACGCCAGGCCGTCGCCTATCACCACATCGCCGGCCTGCCGTTCGCCGAGATCGCCGGACTGCTCGGCAACTCCCCCGACGCCGCTCGCCGCGCCTGCGCGGACGGCCTCCGGACACTGCGCTCGATCTACCGCGAGGAGGCCCACCGATGACCGCCGACATGTTCGCCGCCCCGACCGACGATGCGACCGACGAGACGACGCTGGCCCGGCTGCGCGCCACGCTGAGCGCCGACGCCGAGCGCGCGGGACTCCTCGACGTCGCCTACCGGACCGTCGACACCCCGGTCGGCACGCTGCTGGTGGCCGCCACCCCCGCCGGCCTGGTGCGGGTGGCCTACGACATCGAGGACCACGCCGCGGTGCTGGGGACCCTCGCGGCCAGGATCAGCCCGCGCGTCCTGCGGGCGCCGCAGCGGCTCGACACCGTGGCGCGGCAGCTCGACGAGTACTTCGCCGGGCGGCGCACCACCTTCGACGTGCCGGTGGACCTGCGCCTCGCCGACGGGTTCCGCCGCACCGTGGTCGAACAGCTGCGCGCCATCGGCTACGGCCGGCGCGCCAGCTACGCGGCGGTGGCCGCCGCCGTCGGGAACCCGAAGGCGGTGCGCGCCGTCGGCAGTGCGTGCGCCCACAATCCGCTGCCGGTGGTGATCCCCTGCCACCGGGTGGTGCGCTCCGACGGCACGGCCGGCCAGTACGTCGGCGGGCCGGCCGCCAAGGCGGCGCTGCTTCGGCTGGAGGCCCGCTGACCCGGATCGACTGTGGCGCCCCGGCGCGGTGTGCCATCATGCGATGCACACCTAGGGAGGGAAACCATGCGCCGGCTTCTGTTGCTGCTGACCGCCCTGATCGTCGCGGCCGGGCTGACCGCGGCGCCCGCCGGCGCGGTGGGATCGCCCATCGGCCGCATCGGTCAACCGCTTCGCGTGGACTTCAAGGGCCTGGTCGCCGACGTGACGGTCCTCAGCGTCGAACCGTCGCCGATCCCGCCGGGCTTCGGATATCCGCCGCGCCCGCCGCGCAACCAGGTGTACCGCGCCAACGTCGTGGTCCAGCCGGTCAGGGTGCCGGTGCCCTACGCGATGGCCATCACGTTCCAGTTCCGCGGCGTCACCCCGACCGGCGACGCCTACGAACCCCGCAACACCGACGCACCCGACGCCCTGCAGGCCGCGCTCACCAACGCCCCGGCCGGTTCGACGGTCAGCGGCGGCGTGTGGTGGGACTGCTACCGCGATCTGGTGTCCAACGTCGTGCTGATCGACAAGATCACCGGCGAGCACCTCGCGCAGTGGAACATCTAGGCCCGCAGATCTTCCCGGCCACCCACGCCGACCTGCCCGAACTCGCCGACGTCGCGGCCCGCACCTTCCCGCTGGCGTGTCCGGAGTCGGTGACCGCGGAGAACATCGCGGCGTTCGTCGCCGAGAACCTCTCGCAGCACCGGTTCGCCGACTACCTCACCGATCCGGACCGCGTCGTGCTCGCCGCCCGCACCGATGGGCGAATGGTGGGCTACGCCATGCTGATTCGCGGCGTGCCCGATGATGATGACGTTCAGCGCGCGGTGTCCCCGCGCCCGGCGATCGAAGTGTCGAAGATGTACGTCCTACCCGACAGCCACGGCTCCGGCGCCTCGTCGGCGCTGATGGACGAGGCGCTCACCCTGGCCCGTCGGACCGGGTACCGCTGCGTGTGGCTGGGCGTCAACCAGGAGAACCGGCGGGCCCAGAGGTTCTACGCCAAACACGGTTTCGCCGTCACGGGCACGAAGACGTTCCGCCTCGGCGCGGGCGTCGAGAACGACTTCGTGATGGTGTGCCCGCTCGGGAACGCCTGAGACTCCGACAACGCCTAGGACTCCCGCGCCTCCTGTCCGGCCGCGGTCAGCGCCAGCAGCCGCGACGTCGCCCGCAGGTACTTCTTGCGGAACCCCCCGGCCAGCATCTCCTCGCTGAAGATGGTGTCCAGTTTCGAGCCCGAGGCCACCACCGGGATGCCCGCGTCGTAGAGCCGGTCGGTCAGGGACACCAGGCGCAGCGCGACGCTCTGATCGTCGAGCGGGTGCACACCGGTGATGAACACCTGCGTGACGCCCTCGATCAGCGACAGGTACCGCGAGGGATGCATGGTCGCCAGGTGCTTGCACAACGCATCGAAGTCGTCGAGGGTGGCCCCCGCCGTGCCCGCGGCACGGTCGGTGACCTCCGCGTCGGTGGGCGGCTCGGGCGCCGGCGGCAGGTCGCGGTGCCGGTAGTCCGGACCCTCGATCCGCACGGTCGTGAAGATCGAGGCGAGCGTGTGGATCTCCCGCAGGAAGTCCTGCGCGGCGAACCGGCCCTCCCCCAACTGCTCGGGCAGGGTGTTCGACGTCGCCGCGATGGACACGCCCCGCTCGACGAGCTGTGACAGCAGCCGCGAGATCAGCGTCGTGTTGCCCGGATCGTCGAGTTCGAACTCGTCGATGCACACCACGACGTAGTCGCTGAGCAGTTCCACGCTCTCGACGAACCCGAACACCCCGGCCAGCTGGGTCAGCTCCCCGAACGTCGCGAACGCTTTCGGTTCGGGCAACTGGTAGTACGACGAGGCGAGCAGGTGCGTCTTGCCCACCCCGAATCCGCCGTCGAGGTACACCCCGACACCCGGCAACACCTCACGCTTGCCGAACAGCTTCTTCTTGCCCGCGCGCCGCGCCACGGCGTCGGCGCAGAACGCGCGGCACGCGTCGACGGCCGCGGCCTGTGAGGGTTCGGCCGGATCGGGGCGGTAGTTGTCGAAGCTGACGTGGGTGAACGTCGGCGGCGGCACCAACTGGGCGACGAGACGTTCCGGGGTGACGCTGGGATGGCGGTCGACGAGATGGTCCGGTCGATTCGGCGCACCACTGGACCCAGGCATGCGAAGCAGCGTAGCGACGTGCTGCAATCGTTCCTATGCCCGAGGCCACGGCTGGGACACAGTTCACAGTGCTGGGACCTGTCGAGGCGGTCGGCGACGACCGGATCGGCGACTTCTACGCCTACCCCGACGACCTGCGGCGCTGCTGGGTGCGCGGCAACATGATCGCCAGCGTGGACGGCGGCGCCACGGTCGCGGGCAGGTCGGGAGGCCTCGGCGCGGCCGGCGACCGGGCACTGTTCGCCAGGATGCGCCAAGCGGCCGACGTGATCGTCGTCGGCGCCGCCACGGTCCGCACGGAGGACTACTCCGGCGCCCACCTCAGCGCCGCCGCGCGCCAGGACCGGGCCGCCCGCGGTCAGAGCGAGATCCCGCCCATCGCGGTGCTCACCCGCTCGGCCGACCTGGACCGCGACGCCAAGTTCTTCCACCGCACCGACGTGGCGCCGATCCTGCTGACCAGCGCGCGCACGGCCGGCACGGCGCGTGAGCGGTTCGCCGGCCTCGCCGAGGTCGTCGACGCCTCGGGTTCCGAACCCGACTCGGTGGACCCGGCCACCGCACTCGACGTCCTCGCGCGGCGGGGGTTGTTGCGCGTGCTCACCGAAGGCGGCCCCGGCGTCCTCGGCCTGTTCACCGCCGCCGACCTGCTCGACGAACTGTGTGTCACGGTCGCGCCGGTGCTCGTCGGCGGCGAGGCGCAGCGGATCGTGACCGGCCCGGGTCAGGTCCGCACGCCGCTGCGCCGCAGCCACGTCCTCGCCGACGACGACGGCTATCTGTACTGCCGGTACGTCCGGAGCCGGTGACCCCCTCGCTACTGTGGTCAGCATGCGTCGGCACCCCCTGCTGCTCCGGGCCGTGAGCCTGTCGACGGTCGCGCTGGTGCTGGCCGGCTGTGCCCCCGGCCTGGCGGCCAACCCGCGGTTCGCCACCGACGACGGAGCGCGGCCGCAGGGTCAGCCCCAGCCCACCCAGCAGCAGGCCGGACCGCCCCCGGTCGAGAAGCCCAAGAACGATCTGTCGTGGCGGGAGTGCACCGACGAGGTGTTCGGCGACGCGGCCGTCGACCCCGTGCCCGACGTGACGCTGGACTGCGCCACCTACGACGCCGACCTCGACCCGATCGACGGCGCGACCGGCACGGTCACCATCGGTGTCGTGCGGGCCACCTCTGCGCGCACACCGGCCGACGCCGGGCCGGTGGTGATGACGACCGGCTCCGACCTGCCGTCGTCGGCGCAGCTGCCGGTGTGGCTGGCGCGCTCGCAGGCCCTGCTCGACAAGCACCCGATCGTCGCCGTCGACCGTCGCGGTATCGGGATGTCCGGGGCGTTGGAGTGCCGCGACCTGTACGACCGCCAGGAGATGATCGAGCAGGCCCAGTTCGCCTACGGCGACGATCCGGTCGCCAACCTCGGCGCCATCACGATGACGGCGACGACCAGCTGCACCGACACCATCGCCCCCGGCGACTCGGCATACGACAACGCCCACGCCGCCGAAGACCTCGAGCGGTTGCGCAGCACCTGGGACGTGCCCGCGCTGGCACTGCTGGGGATCGGCAACGGCGCCCAGGTGGCGCTGGCCTATGCCGGATCGCACCCCAACAAGGTGGCCCGGTTGGCGCTCGACTCGCCGCTGCCGCTGGCGATCGGCGCCGAGGCCGCCGCCGAGCAGCGCGTCAAGGGTGAACAGGCCGCGCTCGACGCGTGGGCGGCCCAGTGCGTGGCCGTCGGCTGTCCGGCCGCCCCCGACCCGAAGGGTGTCGTGGACGGGCTGCTGTCGGCGGCGCGGTCGGGTGACGGACCGGGCGGGGCGTCGGTGGCCGCGGTGGCCGAGGCGATCAGCACCGCGCTGGCGTTCCCGAAGGGCGACGGTGTCGCCTCGACCAACGATCTCGGCGCGGCGCTGGCCGGTGCCCGGTCCGGTGACACCGCCCGGCTCACCGCGCTGATCGCCGACGCCGAGGGGCTGCGCCAGACCGACGGTCAGTTCGTCAACTCCTGCAGCGACGCGCTGAACCGCCCGACGCCCGACCGGGTGCGCGAACTGGTGGTCGCCTGGGGCAAGCAGTATCCGCAGTTCGGCGTCGTCGGCGCGCTCGACCTGGTCACCTGCCTCAACTGGCCGAGCGGATCGGCCCCGGCCGAACCCAAGGACCTCCCGGTGCCCGTGTTGCTGCTCGGGGTGCAGAACGACCCCATCGTCGGCAACGAAGGCGTCGCCGCGGTCGCCGCGACCATCCTCAACGCCGGCGCGTCCAACAAGCGCGTCATGTGGCAGGGCATCGGCCACGGGGCGAGCGTCTACTCCCCCTGCGCGCTGGCACCGCTGGTGGGCTACGTCGACACCGGTGCCCCGCCGGCGACCGACACGTACTGTCCGGCCTGACGTCTCGGCGGCGCGCCGCCGGTGTACGGTTCGCTCGTGGCGGCAGCAGACTCTCTACGCACCGGCCTCATGAGCACCTTCCGGCCGCGCACCTCGCCTCCGGACGTGGCGACGGTCCTGCGCAACGTGTTGTGGCCGTTGGCGATCATGACGGTCATCCACCGCACGTACGTCCTGGCGACCAACGGCTACATCACCGACGACTTCGGGCCGGTCTACCGCGCGGTGTCGAACATGCGCCTGGGCCTGGACATCTACAACGAGCACTTCGACCACGTCGACCCGCACTACCTCTACCCCCCGGGCGGGACCCTGCTGCTGGCGCCGTTCGGTTTCCTGCCGGAGTTCGCGGCGCGCAACTGGTACTTCACGCTCAACAGCCTCGCCACCCTCCTCGCCGCGTACTTCCTGCTGCGACTGTTCGACTACACGCTGGCCTCGGTGGCGGCGCCCGCGCTGGTGCTTGCGATGTACTGCACCGAATCGGTCACCAACACACTCGTTTTCACCAACATCAACGGCTTCATGCTGCTGGCCGAGGTGCTGTTCTTCCGCTGGCTGCTCGACGGTAAGCGCGGCCACCAGTGGTGGGCCGGTGTGGCGATCGGCTTGGCGCTGGTGGTGAAACCGTCACTGGCGCCGCTGTTGTTGCTGCCGCTGCTCAACCGCCAGTGGCGGCCGCTCGTCACGGCGGCGGCGGTGCCGCTGGTGTTCAACCTCGCCGCGTGGCCACTGCTGACCGACCCGATGAACTTCGTCACCCGCACGCTGCCCTACATCATGGGCACCCGGGACTACTTCAACAGCTCGATCGAGGGCAACGGCATCTACTACGGTCTGCCGCCCCTGCTGATCCTTGCGCTCCGAATCCTGTTCCTGGCGCTCACGATCGGCAGCCTGGTACTGCTGTACCGCTTCTACCGCACCCGGGATCCGCGCTTCTGGTTGCTGACGTCCTCGGGTGTGCTGCTGACGGCGTCGTTCCTGGTGCTGTCGCTGGGGCAGGCCTACTACTCGATGATGTTGTTCCCGTTCCTGATGACGGTGGTGCTGCCCAACTCGGTGCTGCGCAACTGGCCGGCGTGGCTGGCGGTGTACGGCTTCATGACGATGGACAAGTGGCTGATGTGGCGGTGGCCCACCACCGGCCGGTTCCTCGAGTACATGAAGGTGACCTACGGCTGGTCGCTGATGCTGGTCGTGGTGTTCGCCGTGCTGTACTTCCGCTACCTCGACGCCAAGGCCGACGGCCGCCTCGACCGGGGTATCGACCCGCCGTGGCTCACCGACCCCGCCGAGGGTGCGCCGCAGGTCAAGCGGGCCGCGCCGACGGCGTGACGGCTCGAGGGTAGCTTGGGGTCATGTCTGCCCCGAAGGTGCAATTGACCGACGACGAGTGGCGCCGCAAGCTCAGCCCCGAGGAGTTCGCGGTGCTGCGCCGGGCCGGTACCGAGCGGCCGTTCACCGGTGAGTACACCGACACCAAGACCGAGGGTGTCTACCAGTGCCGGGCCTGCGGCGCCCAACTCTTCCGCAGCAGCGAGAAGTTCGAATCCCATTGCGGCTGGCCGTCTTTCTTCGACCCCGCCGACTCCGACGCGGTCATCCTGCGGCCCGACGACTCGCTCGGGATGCGACGGGTCGAGGTGGTGTGCGCGAACTGCCACAGCCACCTGGGCCACGTCTTCGAAGGCGAGGGTTACCCGACGCCGACCGATCAGCGGTACTGCATCAATTCCATTTCACTGCGACTGGTGCCGGCGGGCGAATAGTCTCCGTGCGCAGCAACGCCGCGACGCCGGGCCGGCTCAACGGCGGGCTGTAGAAGAAGCCCTGGGCGACATCGCAGCGGTAGGCACGCAGGCGCTCGGCGGTCTCCGCGTTCTCGACGCCCTCCGCCACCGTCGTCAGTCCGAGCGTCTGCGCCAGGTTGACGACGGCACGGACCACCTCGCCGGCTCTCGGGTCCCAGATGACCGGGCCGATGAACCGGCGGTCGAGCTTGACCTCGTCGATCGGCAGTTCCCGCAGATAGCTCAGGGCCGAATAGCCGCTGCCGAAGTCGTCGATGGCGACGCGGACACCATGGCTGCGCAGTTCACGCAGCACCGCGCAGGTCCGTTTGACGTCGGGCAGGATCAGATCCTCGGTGAGCTCGATGGTCAGCGCGGCGGGCGGGAGCCCGCGCGCGTCGAGTGCCGAGGCGATCTTGTCCGGCAGGTCGGTGTCGGCGACGGTCGCCGCGAAGAGGTTGACCGCCACAGGCACGGGCGTCCCGCCGGCCGCCCATTCCGCGGCGTCGTCGAGCGCCTTGTCGACCACCAGGTCGGTGAGCGCCCCCATCATGCCGTGGCTGCGCACCATCGGCAGGAAGTCGCCCGGGGCGAGTGTGCCTCGGACGGGGTGCGGCCACCGCACCAACGCCTCCAGGCCCGCCAGCTGCGAGGTGGCGAGGTGGTACTGCGGCTGGTAGACCACGCTCAACTCGCGGCGGTCGATGGCCTGGCGCAGTTCGCCCAGCATCTGGACCGCCGCCACACCGCGGCCCCGCACGCAGGCGTCGGCCACCCGGACCAGTCCCGGCTGCTCCGGGTACACCAGCGTCATCTCGGGGGTGTACACGTGCACGCCGACCGTGCGGGACCGCTTGGCGGCGTACATCGCCGCGTCGGCCCGTTTGAACAGCTGCTCGCCCGACGGATCGGGGTCGTCGTCCGGTGCGGCGACGGCCAGGCCGACGCTGGGCCGCATCAGCAGGCTCTCGCCGTCGATGCTGAACGGGGTGTCGAAGGATTCGACGATGCGGTGGGCGATCTCGAGGGAGTGGTCCACCCGGTCCTCGATGAGGACCGCGAACTCGTCACCCCCGACGCGCGCCACCGTGTCACCGGGCCGGACGCACGCGACCAGGCGGTCGGCGACCTGGACGAGCATCGCGTTGCCCGCCGAGTGGCCGAGGCTGTCGTTGACGACCTTGAAGTCGTTGAGATCCAGTGAGAGCACCGCGACGGCGCGGGGGTCGCGCTCCCGCAGTTGCACGGCGTGGGCCAACCGGTCGTTGAACAGCGCGAGATTCGCCAGGCCCGTCAGGGGATCGCGCAGCGCGAGGTCGGCGACCATCCGCATGAGCCTGCGGTTCTCCCACGAGGCGAGGAACTGGCGCAGGCAGATGGCGACGATCACGACGATCACGATGGCGCGCAGGACACCGTCCAGCACGACCACCGTCGCGACGGTGCCCCCGACCAGCAGGGGCAGGTAGGGCAACCAGAGCGAGATGCTGGTGGGAAGCGGGGGGACGGTGTCGGGGGTGGGCGGCACGCCCCGGCTCAGGAGGGCGGCCGCGCCGAAGAGCACGGTGCCGGCCACCCAGCCCACGTCGATGGGGAAGACGGCGGCGTAGGTGCCCTGCGCGGTCAGCCAGGCGAAGGCGATGTCGGACACGGTGAGCAGCGCGGCGGAGGCGGTGAGCAGCAACAACGGCAGCCGCCGCCAGGGACCGGCGCGGACCAGGACGAACCCCGCGACGGCGAGCACCACCACGTCGAGGAGCGGGTAGGCCAGCGCGAGGCTGACCGCGACCTTGTCCTCGCGGAAGCTCTCGTACACATTGCGCAGCACGAGCACCCAGGCGAGCAGGAACAGCGACAACGCGAAGATCAGCCCGTCGAGCAGCAGGCGCACCCGGGAGTGCCCCGCGGTTCTGCTGGGCCACTGCATCAGCGCCAGACAGCTGAAGATCGGGCACAGCAGGAACCCGATGTCGGCGAGTGATGGGAACGCCGTGTGGCCCAGCACCAGATCCTGATAGCCGAACACGATCTCACCCACGGTCCAGCCGCCGAAGGCGATCGCGAAGCAGATCCAGACGTTACGGAACCGTCCGGTCGACGCGCGGGCGGCGAGCACGGCGCACACCACCGCATATCCGGCGAACACCGCGACGCCGACGTTGTCGGCCGCCTTCGCCCCCGGGAACCCACCGATCAGCCAGATCGTCAGCAGCGCCGCGCCCGCGCCGGACGCGGCGATGACGGTCGCTTCTCGGGGTCTGGCACGCACGCTCGGCACTCGCGCCCCCACACCGCTCGACGTAGTGCGCCGGATCCCCCCGACCGTGACGCACGTGAGGCGAGGCTAGCAAGCCGGGCCAGGGGCCGTCGAAGCTAATTGCGAAAGCAACCACCCGCCCGGGGCGACGGCTCAGGGCAGCCGCGTGACCAGTTCCTCGACACCGACCCGCGGGCCCGTGAAGAACGGGGTCTCCTCGCGGACGTGGCGCCGTGCATCGGTCGCCCGCAGATCGCGCATCAGGTCCACGATGCGGTGGAGTTCGGGCGCCTCGAAGGCGAGGATCCACTCGTAGTCGCCCAGTGCGAACGCCGGCACCGTGTTGGCGCGGACGTCCTTGTATCCGCGCGCGGCCATCCCGTGCTCGGACAGCATGCGACGGCGCTCGTCGTCGGGCAGCAGGTACCACTCCAGCGACCGGACGAACGGGTACACACAGATGTAGTTGCCCGGCTCCTCCCCCGCGAGGAAGGCCGGGATGTGGCTCTTGTTGAACTCCGCCGGGCGGTGTAGCGCGACGTTGCTCCAGACCGGTGTGCTGGCCCGGCCCAGCGCGGTGGCGCGGCGGAAGTCCGAGTAGGTGGCCTGCAGCGCCTCGACGTTGTCGGCGTGGGTCCAGATCATGAAGTCGGCGTCGGCCCGCATCCCCGCGATGTCGTAGAGCCCACGGACCACGACCCCGCGTTCCTCCTGTTGTTTGAGGAAGGTGGCGGTCTCGTCGACGATCGCCGCGCGCGCCTGCTCGTCGTACCCGAGTTCCCCCGGCCGTACCGAGAACACCGAGAACATCAGATACCGGATGGTGGAGTTGAGCGCGTCGAAGTCGAGCTTGGCCATGGCCCCTATCGTGCCACGCCCGAGGTGGCCAACGATGCCACCGCCCGGTTCGCCGACGCGACGCAGGCGGGCACCCCGATGCCGTCCAGGTAACCGCCGGCCACGGCGACGCCCCGGGGCAGACCGGCCCGCAGTTCGGCCACCAGACCCGCGTGGCCGGGACCGTACTGCGGCATCGCGTCGATCCAGCGCTGCACCAGCGCGTCGACGGGTTCGGCGTCGATGCCGAACACCGTCGCCAGGTCGGCCGTGGCCCACGCCAGCAGCTCGTCGTCGCCGGTGCTGCGCGCCAGATCGTCACCGAACCGGCCGTAGGACAGCCGCAGGAGTTCAGCGTTCCCGCGTCTGCCCCATTTCCGCGACGACAGCGTGATCGCCTTCGCCCGGAGTCGCTCGCCCGTCGCGACCAGCACGCCGGACTGCTGCGGCAGCGGGGTGCCGCCGGGCAGCGCCAGCGCGACCACGGCGGCCGAGGCCACCGGGATCCGTCGTGCGGCGGCCGCGGTGCGCGGCGCGAAGTGCTCGACCAGCCGCGGCAGCCGCGGGGCGGGCACCGCCAGCACCACCGCATCGGCCGGCCAGCGGTTGCCTTCGTCGTCGACGACGTCGACACCCCGGCCCACCGGCTCGACCCGGTCGACGCCCACCTGGGCCCAGTGGATGCCGCCCTTCGCACGCAGCGCGTCGAGCAGGACCGCGTACCCGCCGTCGACCGCCCCGAAGACCGATCCCGGCGCCGGCGGCGGAAGCGCCTCGCGCACGGCCTCGGTGAGGTTCCGGGCGCCGCGGTCCAGCGCCGCGGCCAGGGTCGGCGCGGCCGCACGCAACCCGATCGACGAGGCCGACCCGGCGTAGACGCCGCCCAGCAGCGGATCGACCGAACGGGCCACTACCTGCTCGCCGAACCGGTCGGCGACCAGCTCGCCCACGCTCGGGTCGGCGCCCGCGCGCCAGCGCAGCGGCCGCATCGGTTCGTCCGTGATCCGGGCGATCGTCGCATCGTCGACCAACCCGGCCATCGACAACGCCCCGG
Source organism: Mycobacterium sp. IS-1742 (assembly GCF_001500125.1). Lineage (GTDB taxonomy): Bacteria > Actinomycetota > Actinomycetes > Mycobacteriales > Mycobacteriaceae > Mycobacterium. Next base: position 14,079 of record NZ_LQIV01000043.1, read on the forward strand.
ACGGGATGCCCTGCAGGGTGTGCTCGGGCATCGGGTGCAGCGTGGCCTGGCTGAGGATGAGCGGGCGCACACCGGTGGTCCCGACCTGACGGTCCGCCAGCCCCAGTTCGGCGAGCAGCGCCGGTATCTCGGGCCGCCGCGCGACGAAGGCTTCGGCGCCGACGTCGAGCAGCTGCCCGCCCACGCGTTCGGTGCGCAGCACGCCACCGAGGCGGTCGGCGGGGTCGAAGACGGTGATCGCGGCCTCCGGCCCGGCGGTGACACGCAGCCGATAGGCCGCCGCGAGGCCCGAGATCCCGCCTCCCACAACGCAGTACGTCGTGCTCACAACGAGTGCACCAGCTCCACCGTGGCCGTCACGATCTCGGGGTCCGTCGCGGGCAGCACACCGTGCCCGAGGTTGAACACGTGCCCCGCCGCGCCGGCGTCCACCGCGCGCCGGCCGTCCTCGACGACCGCCCGCACCGCGGGTTCGACCACCGGCCAGCCGGCCAGCAGCACCACCGGATCGAGGTTGCCCTGCAGCGCGCTGCCCCGTTCGACCCGCGCCGCGGCGTCGGTCAGCGAGGTGCGCCAGTCCACGCCCACCACCCCGGGCGCCCCGGACGCCGCGACGGCCTCCGACATGGCGCCGAGCAGTTCGGCGGTGCCCACGCCGAAGTGTGTCATCGGCACCCCGGCCGGCGCGAGCGCCTGGAACACGCGGGTGCTGTGCGGCAGCACGTAGGACCGGTAGTCCGCCAGCGACAGGGTGCCCGCCCACGAGTCGAACACCTGCAGGGCGTCGACCCCGGCGTCGACCTGAGCCTGCAGGAAGGCGATCGTCACATCGGTGAGCGCCGACATCAGCGCATGCCAGGTGTCGGGCGCGCCGAGCATCATCGCCTTGGTGTGCTCGTGGTGCTTGCTCGGACCGCCCTCCACCAGATAGGACGCCAGCGTGAAGGGGGCGCCGGCGAAGCCGATCAGGGGGACGTCGCCGAGCGCCGCGGTGAGCATCCGCACCGCCTGTTCGACGGGTTCGATCGTCTGCCGCTCGAGCGGCCTGATCCCGGCGACGTCGGCGGCGGTCCGCACCGGATGGTCGATCACCGGCCCCACGTCGGGAACGATGTCGAGCGCGATCCCCGAGGCCCGCAGCGGGACGACGATGTCGGAGAACAGGATGGCGGCGTCGACGCCGTGCCTGCGCACCGGCTGCAGCGTGATCTCGGTGATCAGCTCGGCGTCGAAACAGGCCTGCATCATGGTGTTGCGCGCCCGCAGCGCCCGGTACTCGGGCAGCGAACGGCCCGCCTGCCGCATGAACCACACCGGCACCCGGGCGGGCTTGCGGCCGCGGGCGGCGGCGAGATAGGGCGAGTCGGGCAGTTCACGGCGGGTGTTCATCGCCCCCAATGCTGCCACGACCGGCAACCGCCCGCGGATGCCCGGATCACCATCACGAGTCGATTCGGCGCGCCTGCGTGCAGGCGGGGCGCAATGGTCTAGCGTCACCCGCGTGACCACCGCCGAACCGGCTCAGTTCCGTGCTGCGGTGGCGGCGATGAATGCCACCACCGTACGGCCGGAGATCGAGCTGGGCCCGATCCGCCCACCACAGCGGCTGGCGCCCTACAGCTACGCGCTGGGCGCCGAGATCCGGCATCCCGAGACCGCGATCGTGCCCGAGCGGTCCGAAGGTGACGCCTTCGGCCGGCTGATCCTGCTCCACGACCCCGAAGGCGCCGAGGCGTGGGACGGCACCATGCGTCTGGTGGCCTACATCCAGGCGGACCTCGACTCCAGCGAAGCGGTCGACCCGCTGCTGCCCGAGGTGGCCTGGAGCTGGCTGGTCGAGGCGCTGGACTCCAGGTCCGAGCAGGTCACCGCGCTGGGCGGAACGGTCACCGCCACCACGTCGGTGCGCTACGGCGACATCTCCGGTCCCCCGCGCGCCCACCAGCTCGAACTGCGGGCGTCCTGGACCGCGATCACGCTGGACCTCGGTCCGCACGTGGAGGCCTTCTGCGAGGTGCTCGAGCACGCCGCGGGACTGCCCCCCACCGGGGTCACCGACCTCAGTTCCCGCACCCGCGCGTGAGATGAGCGAGACGCCGAACACGGACCTCGAGGTCACCGATGAGCAGGACGCCGGCACCGATCCGGCGGCCACCCCGCTGCTCACCCCGGCCGACGGAGTGCCCGACCTCGCGGTGTCCACCGACGAGATCCTCGCCGCCGCCGAACTGCTCGCCGGCGGACACGGCCCGTTCGCGATCGACGCCGAGCGCGCGTCGGGTTTCCGGTACTCCAACCGCGCCTACCTCGTGCAGATCCGGCGCGAGGGTGCCGGCACGGTCCTGATCGACCCGGTCAACCACGGCGAGGACGCCACCATGGTGATGGCCCCCGTCGCCGACGTCCTCGACACCGACGAGTGGGTTCTGCACGCCGCCGATCAGGATCTGCCGTGCCTGGCCGAACTGGGCATGCGGCCGCCGAAGCTCTACGACACCGAACTGGCCGGCCGGCTGGCCGGCTTCGCCCGCGTCAACCTCGCGACGATGGTCTCCGAACTGCTGGGACTGCAGCTGATGAAGGGGCACGGCGCCGCCGACTGGTCCAAGCGTCCGCTGCCCGACGAGTGGCTCAACTACGCCGCGCTCGACGTGGAGGTGCTGCTCGAACTGCGCGACGCCGTCGCCGCGGTACTCGACGACCAGGGCAAGACCGATTGGGCCGCACAGGAATTCGAACATCTGCGCACCTATGAGGCGACGCCGACGCGCCGCGACCGGTGGCGCCGCACCTCCGGTATCCACAAGGTGCGCAACCCGCGGGCACTGGCGGCCGTGCGGGAGCTGTGGACGACGCGCGACCACATCGCCCGCAGGCGCGACATCGCGCCGGGCCGCATCCTGCCCGACGCCGCAATCATCAGCGCCGCCACGGCCGACCCCGACAGCGTCGAGAAGCTGACCGCGCTGCCGGTGTTCGGCGGCGCCCGACAGCGCCGCAGCGCGCAGATCTGGCTGGACGCGCTGGACCGGGCGCGCCACAACCCCGATCCGCCCGATACGGCGGAGCCCACGAACGGTCCTCCCCCGCCGTCACGGTGGGCGCGCCGCAAACCCGAGGCGGCCGCACGGCTGGAAGCCGCCCGCGCCGGTCTGTCCGCTCTGTCGGAGCGGGTCTCGGTGCCGTCGGAGAACCTCGTCACCCCGGATGTGGTGCGCCGGCTGTGTTGGGACTGGCAGCCGGTCGCCGACATCGCCACCGCGGTCGAGGAGTTCCTCGTGGCGGCCGCGGTGCGCCCGTGGCAACGCGACCTGGTGGTACCGGTGCTGACCGCGGCGCTCGCACCCGGCACCGCCGAGTGACCCGATCGCGTTTGAGTAATTGACGAACAGGGAACCGCCGAGGGGTGAGTACCACCGGAACGCCGACCGACTCCCCCGGCACCTCTGCCGCACTGCTTCTCGGCCCCGCCCTACGACACGTCGGCGAGACCACCGCGGTGTTCTGGGTTCAGACCGACTGCCCCGCGACGGTCACCGTACTCGGTTGCAGCACAAGAACTTTCCAAGTGAAAGAACACCACTACGCCTTGGTCACCGTCACCGGCCTGGAGCCGGATTCGGCGACCGAGTACCAGGTGCACATCGACGGCGAACTGGTGTGGCCGCTGCCGGACAGTCCGTTCCCCCCCAGCGTCATCCGCACCCGCGGACCGGTGAGCACCGAGCGGTTGCGGGCGGTGTTCGGCTCCTGCCGCTACCCCAAGACCGGGGTCGAGGAGATCGACGAGAAACTGGGCGCCGACGCGCTGGACCGGTATGCCGACCGGATGGCGAGACTCCCGGTCAGTGAGTGGCCGGACCTGCTGATCCTGCTCGGCGATCAGGTGTACGCCGACGAACTCACCCCCGAAGCGCGCAGGCATCTGACGGGACGGCGCCGGCGACGCGCCAAACACGGACAGCGCCCGCCCGACGAGGTGGTCAGCTTCGGCGAATACGAAGGCCTCTACCGGCATTCGTGGTCGGACCCCGAGATCCGCTGGATCATGTCCACGGTCCCGACGGCGATGATCTTCGACGACCACGACATTCGTGACGACTGGAACACCTCCGCGGCCTGGCGCGCCGAGATCAACGCCGAACCGTGGTGGCGCGACCGCATCCGGGCGGGCCTGGCGTCCTACTGGGTGTACCAGCACATGGGCAATCTCAGCCCGGCCGAACTGGAGGCCGACGAGGACTACCAGAAGATGAGCCGCATCGACGGCGACGTGTGGCCCGCCCTGGTCGAGATGGCCGACCGCGCCGACGCCGAAGTGGACGCCAACAAGGGTGTGCGGTTCAGCTACCGATGGGACTTCGGGCGCAACCGCTTCATCATGATGGACTCGCGCAACGGCCGGATCCTCGACTCCGGCGAGCGGATGATGATCGGCGAACGGGAGTTCACCTGGCTGGAGCAACAGGCCGCCGACGGGATCGACCAGATCGACCACCTGGTGCTCGGATCCTCGGTGCCGTGGCTGATGCCGCCGGCGCTGTCGGATCTGCAGACCGTCAACGAGATCTCCGCCGACCGCCCGGGCTGGCGCGGCGTCCCCGCCGAGAAGATCCGCCAGGGCGCCGATCTCGAGCACTGGCCGGCCTTCATGAAGTCGTTCCTGCGGCTGACCACGATGATCCGTGGGGCCGCGACGCATCCGGACGGTCCGGCGACGGTCACGGTGCTCTCCGGCGACGTGCACCACAGCTACGCCGCGAAGGCCACCCTCACCGACGTCGGCGACGACGCGGCGACCGTCCACCAGTTGGTGTGTTCACCGGTGCACAACTATGTGCCGTCCTATGTGAAGCCGGCGTTCAAGCTCGGCTGGTCGAAGCGGCTCGCCCCGATCATGCGGCGGTGGGCCCGCAGGCACGGATCACCGGAGCTGACGGTGAGCTGGACCAACACCGCCGGGCCGGTGTTCGGCAACACCATTGCGACACTGCTGCTTTCGGGCCGTCAGGCCGAGGTGCTCTTCGAGCAGCCCGACGCCTCGACCGAACTCCGCGAGGTCGCCCGCGTCCCGCTCGGGGGACGCAGGCCGACCGTCAGTCCAGTCGCTCGCTGACTTCCGCGTCGGCCGGCGTGGCGCCGAGGGCGGCCACCCAACCGGTGATCTGCCGGGAGATGTTGCGGTCGGTCAGGCCCACGTCGGAGAGGACCTCGCCGCGCGAGGCGTGGTCGTAGAACCGCTGCGGCAGACCCACGTCGCGGCACGGCACGTCGACCTCGGCGTGACGCAGCGCCGCCGACACCGACGAGCCGATCCCGCCGTGCAGGCCGTTGTCCTCGACGGTGACCACCAGCTTGTGGGCGGCGGCCAGTTCGGTGAGCACGGCCGGCACCGGCAGCACCCAGCGCGGGTCGACGACGGTGACACCGATGCCCTGCTTGCGCAGGCGTTCGGCGACGGTGAGCGCCATCGAGGCGAACGGGCCGATCGCCACGAGCAGCACGTCGTCGGACAGGCCGTCTGCGGGCTCGGCCAGCACGTCCACCCCGCGGTGCCGACGCAGCGCCGGAATGTCCTCGCCCACATCACCTTTGGGAAACCGGATGGCGGTGGGGCCGTCGTTGACGTCGAGCGCCTCGCCGAGTTCCTCGCGCAGCCGCGCGCCGTCGCGGGGGGCGGCCACCCGCATCCCCGGCACGATGCCCAGCACCGACAGATCCCACATGCCGTTGTGGCTGGCGCCGTCCGGGCCGGTGACCCCGGAGCGGTCAAGCACCAGCGTGACCGGCAGTTTGTGCAGGGCGACGTCCATCATCAGCTGATCGAACGCGCGGTTGAGGAACGTCGAGTAGATCGCCACCACCGGGTGCAGACCGCCCATCGCCAGGCCCGCCGCGGACGTCATCGCGTGCTGTTCGGCGATGCCGACGTCGAAGAAGCGGTCCGGGAACCGGTCACGGAATGCGGACAGGCCGGTCGGGCCGGGCATGGCGGCGGTGATCGCGACCACGTCGCGGCGTTTGGCGCCGTAGTCGATCAGCGCCTCGGAGAACGACGACGTCCACCCCGGCGCGGCCACCTTCGTGGCACGTCCGGTCGCGACGTCGATGACGCCGCACGCGTGCATCTGCTCGGCCTCGTCGTTCTCGGCCGGTGCATAACCCATGCCCTTGCGGGTCACGACGTGCACGATGACCGGAGCATTGAAACCGCGGGCATGGCGCAGCGCCGACTCGACGGCGTGCTCGTCGTGGCCGTCTATGGGCCCGACGTACTTGAGGCCCAGGTCGGTGAACATCACCTGGGGCGACAGGGCGTCCTTGATGCCCGCCTTCACGCTGTGCATGCACTGGTAGCAGAACTCACCGATGACCGGCAGTCCGCGAACGGCCTTGCGGCCCTCCTCGAGGACACGTTCGTACCCGGGCTGCAGACGCAGCGCGGCCAGGTGGTCGGCGAACCCGCCGATGGTGGGCGCGTAACTGCGGCCGTTGTCGTTGACGACGATCACCACGGGACGGCGCGCCGCGGCGATGTTGTTCAGCGCCTCCCAGCACATGCCGCCGGTCAGGGCGCCGTCACCGACGACCGCCACCACATGGCGATTGCGGTGCCCGGTCAGCTCGAAGGCCTTGGCCAGCCCGTCGGCGTAGGACAGCGCGGCGCTGGCGTGGCTGGACTCGACCCAGTCGTGTTCGCTCTCGCTGCGCGAGGGATAGCCCGAGAGGCCGTCCTTCTTCCGCAGCGAGTCGAACTCGTGGGAGCGTCCGGTCAGCATCTTGTGCACGTAGGCCTGGTGACCCGTGTCGAAGATGAGCGGATCGTGCGGCGAGTCGAAGACCCGGTGCAGGGCGAGCGTCAACTCGACGACGCCGAGGTTCGGGCCCAGATGCCCGCCGGTGGCAGCAACCTTGTGGATGAGGAACTGGCGAATCTCCCCGGCCAATTCGCTGAGCTGAGACTGCGAAAGGTGCTGCAGATCGGCGGGACCGCGGATCTGTTCAAGCATTCCGTCAGTCTACGCACGGCCTCCCGCGTCAGTCGCGTCGAGACTGGTACACGTCGGGCACTCCGTCGCGGTCCAGATCGGCGGTCTCCTGCTCGTGTATTGCCCGGTAGCGGCGGTTGCGGACCCTCAGAAGCACCGCGGCGACCAACGCCGCGACCAGGGATCCGGTGAGCACCCCGACCTTCACGAAATCGTCACGATCGGACCCCAGACCGTACGCGAGGTCGCCGATGAGCAGGGACACGGTGAACCCGATACCGGCCAGCAACGCCACGCCGAACACGTCGATCCAGCGCAGCGCGGCATCGAGGTTGGCCCGGGTGACCGCGGTCAACAGGCGGGTCGTCAGGAAGATACCGACGGGCTTGCCCACCACCAGGCCCAGGATGATCCCGAGGGTGATCGGATCGCGCAATGCCGTGGTGAGGCCACTCAACCCGCCCAGGGCGACCCCGGCGGCGAAGAAGGCGAACACCGGCACCGCGACCCCGGCCGAGAGCGGACGTAGGCGGTGCTCGAAGTGTTCGGCCAGACCGGGCCCGGCGTCGGGGCCTCCCGCGGCGGCGCTCCGCACGACCGGAACGGTGAATCCGAGCAGGACCCCGGCGACGGTGGCGTGCACGCCGGATTCGTGGATCAGCACCCAGGTGGCCACGCCGAGCGGCATCAGCAGCCACAAGGACCGGATCCGTCGCTGCACACAGATGCCGAACAGCGCCAGCGGGACGAGCGACAGACCGAGCGCTGTGAGATTGATCTCGTCGGTGTAGAAGACCGCGATGACCGACACCGCGAGCAGATCGTCGACGACCGCGAGCGTCAGCAGGAAGGTGCGCAGCGCGGCAGGCAGGTGGGTGGAGATCACCGCCAGCACGGCGACCGCGAACGCGATGTCGGTGGCCGTGGGGATGGCCCAGCCACGGGTGGCGCCGTCGCCGACGTGGGCCGTGACCGCCAGGAAGATCAACGCGGGCACCACCATGCCGCCGACCGCCGCGGCCATCGGCAGCGCCGCCCTGGCGGGGTCGCGCAGGTCGCCGGCGACGAACTCGCGTTTGAGTTCGAGCCCGACCACGAGGAAGAAGATCGCCAGCAGGCCGTCGGCCGCCCACGTGCCCAGCGTCAGGCTCAGGTGCAGGCCGAACGGCTCGGCCCCGATCTCGAGGTCGCGCAACGCGAAGTAGGACGCCGCCCACGGGGAGTTGGCCCACACCAGCGCGACGGCCGACGCCACCAGCAGCACCGCTCCGCCGACGGTCTCCTTGCGCAGGATCGCCGCGATACGCGTTGTCTCCGACCAGGATCCGCGGGAGAGCACCGAACGTCGGGGTTGCGGGACAGGTGTGTTCGTCAAATCGGCCTCACCATGGGTAGGGGTCATCACAATCGCCGACCAGACTTCCCGGCACACCTGTCGCACACCACCCTAGGCGATCGGCCGCGCAGGGCCGACCCACGGAGTACATTCATCCTCGGTGCGCCGGGAAGTCTGGTCGGCAGGCAGTTGACCCGACTCACGAAAGGGCTTCCGTTGCATGCCATCCCGCCGGCGCCTGCGCGCGCCGAATCTCCACTCGCCATCCACACCGACGGACTCGGCAAACGGTTCGGCCCGGTCCTCGCCGTCGACGGGCTCGACCTCGCCGTGACGCCGGGTGAGGTGTTCGGCTTCCTCGGACCCAACGGCGCGGGCAAGTCGACGACCATCCGGATGCTGCTGGGGTTCCTGCGGCCCAGTGAGGGGTCGGCCCGCGTCTTCGGGATCGACGCCGGCGATGTGCGCCGTGTCCACCGCCTACTGGCGTACGTCCCGGCCGACGTCGCGCTGTGGCCGTCGCTGACCGGCGCCGAGACCCTCGAACTGCTCGGCAACATCGGTCCTGGAGTCGACACCGGCTACCGCGCCGAGCTGATCCGGCGCTTCGACCTCGACCTCGACCGGCCCGGGAAGGCGTATTCCACCGGCAACCGCCAGAAGGTCGCCCTGGTCGCGGCCTTCGCCACACGGGCCCCGCTGCTCGTGCTCGACGAGCCGACCAGCGGACTCGACCCGCTGATGGAGCGGGAGTTCCGCCGCTGCATCCACGAGGCGCGCGACCGCGGCCAGACGGTCTTCCTGAGCTCGCATCAGCTCGCCGAGGTGGAGGCCGTCTGCGACAGGGTGGGGATACTGCGGTCCGGCAAGCTGGTCGAGATCGACAACATCGCTGACCTCCGACGGCTGCGCCGCACCGTGGTGGAGGTCGGGTACCACGACGCCGCACCGCAGTTGGCCGGCGTGGCAGGCGTCTCCGACATCGAACGGCTCGAGGGCCGCCGGTTGCGGTTCACGATGTCGGGGCCGCCGGCCCTGATCCTGCGGGCGCTGTCGACGGTGGACGTGACCTCGCTGCGCATGCACGAACCCACGCTCGAGGAGATCTTCCTCGACTACTACGGCGAGGCTTCCCGATGAGCACCGCGACGATGCCGGCCGCCCGTACCGCGTCGACGCCCGCCGCCACCAAGACCGTCGGCCGGCTCGCGGTGCGTCAGGTGCGCCGGGGCGCGTTGATCGTTGCGTCCGTCGCCGCCGGTATGTCGGCCCTGGTGGCCGCCCAATACCAGAGCACCTTCTCCGGTGAGCTCGACCAGGGGGCGCTGCGCGCGCTGGCCGAGAATCCGGCGGTGCGGGTGTTGTTCGGCCCGCCCCTCGCGCTCGACGATCCCGGAGGCTTCACGGTGTGGCGGACCGGCACACCGGTGCTCGTCATCGCCGCGGTGTGGGCGCTGCTCGCGGTCACCCGGATCACCCGCGGCGAGGAGGACGCCGGCCGCTGGGATCTGCTGCTGGCCGGACCTCTGCGCACGGTGGACGCCGTCGCGCGCTGCCTGCTCGCGGCCATCGGCGCCGCGGTGGCGATCGGCGCGGCGGTCGGACTCGCCATGGTGGCCGCGGGGACGGATCCGCGCGGCGCGGCGCTCTACGCGACCGGCGTCCTGGGCACCACGGCGTGGTTCGCCACAGCCGGCGTCCTTGCCGCACAGGTGTTGCCCACCAGATCCGCGGCGGTCGGCGCGTCCGTCGCCATGCTCGGCGCCGCACTGCTGGTGCGCATGCTCTCCGACGGCGTGCCGTCGCTGGCGTGGACGGCATGGCTCAGCCCGTTCGGGCTGCTGGGACGGGCCGCGCCGTACGCCGACAACCACATCGGCCCCCTGGTGGTGCTGGTCGCGGTGCCGCCGCTGATCGGCGTGGCCGCGCTGGCGATGGCACGCCGTCGCGACATGGGGACCGGGTTGGTGAGCGTGTCGACCCGTCGCCGGCCCCGAACGTCCCTGTTGGGATCGGTCGGCGGATTCGCGCTCCGACGCGCGCTGCGCCCGGCTGCCGGCTGGGCAGTCGGGATCGGGACGTACTTCCTGCTACTCGGGGCCATGCTCACCTCGATCCTCGAATTCCTCACGGAGAATCCACGGTTCGCCGAACTGGCCGCCGCGGCGGGCCTCGCGGGGCTGAGCTCTGCCGACGGATTCGCCGCGGCGCTGTTCCGTCTGCTCGCCATTGCCACCGGCATGTTCGCGGCAACCAGGTTGGCCGCACTGGTCGCCGACGAGAAAGCGCGCCGGTGGACGACAGTGCTCGCCGCGCCGGTGCCGCGGGCGCGCCTCGCCGCTGCGGAGATCGCCGTGACTGCCGCCGGTGTGCTGGTGCTGCACGCGGTCGCCGCGCTGGCGATGTGGGCCGGGTCGGTGGCCACCGGTGGACCGCTGCGGTGGGGCTCCGCACTCGCCGGCGCGCCGAACCCCGCTCCCGTCGCCCTGCTGGCGCTGGGCGCGGGCGCGCTGGCGGTGGGCTGGTTGCCCCAGGCCGTGACGGCGGTGGGGGCCGTCCCGGTGGCCGGCGGATTCCTGCTCGAGGTTCTGGCCGACAGCCTGACGGCGCCGCGCCGGCTCCAGCAGGTGTCGCCGTTCCCTCACGTCGCGGCGGTGCCCGCCGAACCGCCCAACAGCGGTGCGATCGTGGCGTTCCTGGCCATCGGGGCCGCGTTGTCGACCGCGGGCGTGCTGGGCTACCGGAGGCGGGATCTGACGTCGTGAAACCCCTTGGTGGACTGTTCGCGCCGTCCGGCACCGACGCCCGGCGAGGTCGCGCGACCGCACCCCGAGAACTCGTGTATCTGGTTGCGCCCGCCGGGCATCCGAACTACGGCGACGAGCTGATCCTGCGGACGTGGTTGCGCTATCTGGCCCGGGCACGTCCGGAGGCGGACGTGGCGGTCGACTGCCACACGCCCGGGCAGGCCGCGGTGCTCCTGGGTGGCTGTCATCCACGGGTGACGTTCGTCGACACGGTCTGGCGGATCTGCTTCCGGACCGCCGCCTCCGACGCTGCCGAGGCGATCGCTTTCGCCGCCGGGGTCGTCGAGGATCCCGGTCGGATGCCCACGATCGCATCCGGCATCGACCTGCTCGCCCGCGCGGACACGGTGCACATGGTCGGCGGTGGTTACCTCAACACGGTCTGGGCGCACCACGTCGCACTGCCTGCGACGGTCGTCGCCGCAGCGCGGCGGTCCGGGGGCCGCGCGGTCGCCACCGGCCAGGGACTGCTTCCGGTCGGCGACTGCGAGCGCCTCCGTCTGCTGCGCGAGACGCTCGATGGGTTCTGGCACGTCGACGTCCGCGACCGGCCGTCGTGGGAGGCCATGGCCGGCTCGGCGGCGAACCTGTCGCACACCGGCGACGACGTCTGGCTCGCCATCGGCTCAGACGACGTGTACGACGCGGATTCGGAGGCGGCACAGCGCAGATTCGTCTTCTGCCTCCAGTCCGACCTGATGGACGACTTCGCCGGCGGTCAGGGCCTGGAGGGTCTGGCCGAAGTGGTCAGGCGTGTGGTCGAACACTGGCGGGTCGAGGGTCCGGACGTCGCGTTCGTCGAAGGCATTCCCGGCGCGGACCGAGTGGTGTTCGACCGGGTCGAACACCTCCTGCCCGGCGTGCTCTTCGTACCTTTCACCGGCGTCTGGGCGCACGGCCTGCCTGCACGGGCGGGGCAGACGTGGATCACGACCCGCTTCCACCACCACCTGATGGCTTCCGCCGCGGGGTCGAGCGGTGTCGCACTGGCCGGCCGCCGGGACTACTACCCGGTCAAACACCGCTCGCTGCTGGACATCGGCTCACGGTGGCACGTCACCGACGACTACGCCGACCTGCCCGCGGCGCCGGTGCGCAACGGCGGACTCCCCCGCGATGCGGTGGCCGGTGCACACGCGGGCAAGGACGCTCTGGCCGCCCGGTTGTACCCACGGGAGGCACCGTCCGCGCTGCGGCGCGCCGCCCTCGCGCTGGGACGGGTGGGCCGCTCCCGCCCGTAGACGCATCCGATCTCCTCAGCGTCGCGTGAGCGTCGCATCCGACCACAGCGCCGCCGACGCGTGCCCCATCAGCAGCTTGGCGTAGAACACCGGCCCGAACCACGGCGCGGTGCGGGACGGTCCGAGCGCCCGGTCCAGCCAGATGCCGCCCAGCGTCGTCGCGATCCCGGCCGCGCGGCGGTGGCGTCGCGCGTACCGGACGAGGACCGTCGCCGCGAGCAGGTAGCCGTAGTCGGCCAGGGCCCAGCGCCACCGCCTGCGGCCGCCCCCGTCGATCCAGGCCAGCACCAGCGGATGCACATGGGCGAGCGCGAACCGGAGATGGTCGGCGTCGGTCTGGCCGGGCCGCTCGTACCAGCGCGCACACGCCACGGTGTTGTTGGCCCACGCGCCACCCCACAGGTCGACGGCCGCCACCACCAGAAGGGTGCGTTTCGCGGTGTCGAGCCGGTCACCGGCGACCCGGGGTGCCAGGTATCCGCCGAGCGCGGCGACGCCGAGGATGGTTGCCGTCCCCGCCGGTGTGGTCTCCTCACCGACGAACTCGAGCCACGCTGAGCGCAGAGCGTTCACCTGGTCAGCACCGCCACGCATTCGACGTGGTGGGTGAGCGGGAACGAGTCGAACACCCGCACCTCCTCGACCGTGTAGCCGGAACGCAGGTACAAGCCGACATCGCGCGCGAAAGACGCTGCCTCGCAGCCGATGTGGATGACGCGCGGCACCCCGGCGGCGCTGACCGCGTCGATGATCTCGCGTCCGGCGCCGGCGCGCGGCGGATCTAGCACCGCCACGTCGGCAGCGCCGCGCTGCGCCGCGAGCGCCCGGCGCACCGAATCGGTGACCACCGACACCTGGGGCAGGTCGGCCAGCGCGGCGCGCGCCGACCGGCCCGCCGCCCGCGAGGTGTCCACGGTCAGCACCCGGCCGCCGTCGCCGACCTGTTCGGCCAGCGCCGCGGCGAAAACCCCTGCGCCACCGTAGAGATCCCACGCCGTCTGCCCGGGACTCAATGCCGCCCACCCCGCGACGAGTTCGCTGTACCGGCGCGCGGCGTCCCGGTGGGCCTGCCAGAACGCGGTCACCGGCACCCGCCACGCCCGTCCGCCGACGCGCTGGGTGGCCTCGTAGTCGCCGGACACCACCGTCGTCGGCGTGTGGCGGCCCGCGCGGGGCCCGCTCTGCACGATGTGGCGGGCCCCGTCGTCGTCGAGGGCGACGTGGACGTGCGCCCCCGGTGGGAATCGCAGCAGGTGCACGTCGTCGAGCAGCTCCGGCGGCAACTGCGCGCATCGCAGATCGGTGACCAGTTCGGCGCTGTGATAGCGGTGGAACCCCGGTGCGCCGTCGGCGCCGGTGTCCAGCCGGACCCTGGTGCGCCACTGCGTCGCGGCGCCGTCGCCGATCGCCTCGGCGCTCGCCTGGTCTTCGTCACACCACCGGTATCCGCCCAGCCGGGCCAGTTGGTTGGCCACCACGGCGCCCTTGAGCCGTCGCGCGCCCTCCGGCGTGACGAACGCCAGATCGCAGCAGCCGGCTCCGTCGACACCGGCGATCGGGCACAGCGAGGCGATCCGATCGGGCGAGGGTTCGATGACCTCGACGACGTCGGCGTGCCAGTACGATCCGCGGTCGGACTGCACGCGGACCCGCACGGTCTCCCCCGGCAGCGCGTGCCGGACGAACACCACCCGGCCGTCGTGGCGCGCAACGCAGCTGCCGCCGTTGGCGGGAGCACCGGCCACGAGGACGAGTTCGGCTGGCGCACCGTCGGATCCGCTCACTCCAGGAAGCCCCTTCGGGCATCTCCCGGCGCCGACTGCGGCTGCAGGGTCTTGAGCCGTTCGGACGAGCTCAGCTGCCACGGAACCGACGTCACCATCACGTTGGGCATGAACAGCAGCCTGCCCTTGAGCCGCAGCGCACTCTGGTTGTGCAGCAGCTGTTCCCACCAGTGCCCGACGACGTACTCGGGGATGAACACGGTGACGACCGTGCGGGGCGACTCCTTGGTCACCCGCTTGACGTAGTCGAGCACCGGGCGGGTGATCTCGCGGTAGGGCGAGGCGATCACCTTGAGCGGCACAGTGACGTCGCTGTCCTCCCACTGGTGCACCAGTGCGCGGGTCTCGGCGTCGTCGACGCTGACGGTGATGGCCTCGAGCACGTCGGGGCGGGTGGCGCGGGCGTACGCCAGGGCCCGCAGGGTCGGCAGGTGCAGTTTGGACACCAGGATGATGGCGTGGTTGCGGCTGGGCAGCACGATGTCCCCGCCCTCGGCGGCCTCCTGCTCCTCGAGTTCCCGCGACACCGTGTCGTAGTGCCTGCGGATCGACTTCATGATGAGGAAGAGGCTTCCCATCGCCAGGATGGCGATCCACGCGCCGGCCAGGAACTTCGTCGCGACCACGATGACCAACACCGACCCGGTGCAGCTCAATCCGATTCCGTTGATCAGACGGGACCGGATCATCTTGTTGCGCACGGCCGGATCGGTCTCGGTGCGCAGCAGCCTGGTCCAGTGCCGCACCATGCCGATCTGGCTGAGCGTGAACGAGACGAATACGCCGACGATGTAGAGCTGGATCAGCGCAGTGACCTCGGCCCCGAACGCGACGATGAACGCAACCGCGGCGAACGCCAGAAACAGAATTCCGTTGGAGAACGCCAACCGGTCACCGCGGGTGTGCAGCTGACGGGGCAGGAACCGGTCCTGCGCCAGAATCGAACCGAGAACGGGAAAGCCGTTGAACGCCGTGTTGGCGGCGAGAACCAGGATCAGCGCTGTCACGCCGGCGATCAGCAGCAGGCCGACCGACGACCCGTGGAACACCGCGTCCGCCAGCTGGGTGATCAACGTCTTCTGTTGATAACCCGGAGGCGCCCCGACGAGTTGTTCGGCGGGACGCTCGGCGATCTTCGCACCGGTCGCCTTGGCCAGCATGATGATGCCCATGAACAGGCTGATCGCGATCAGCCCGAGCAGGGCCAGCGTCGTGGCCGCATTGCGTGACTTGGGTTTCCGGAAGGCGGGCACCCCGTTGCTGATGGCCTCTACACCGGTCAGCGCCGCACATCCCGACGAGAAGGCACGCGCGACGAGAAAGATCAGGGCGAATCCGGCGATGTCCTCGTGTTCGGCGTGCAGCTCGAATCCCGCCGACTCGGCCTGCAGCGGTTCGCCCAACACATAGATCTGGAAGAACCCCCAGCCCAGCATGGCGAAGATGCCCAGCATGAACAGATAGGTGGGGATCGCGAAGGCGGTGCCGGATTCGCGGATGCCACGCAGGTTGGCCGACGCCAACAGCAGCACCGCGATGACGGCGAAGAGCACCTTGTGTTCGCCGACGAACGGGATCGCCGAGCCGATGTTCGACATCGCCGAGGACATCGACACGGCCACCGTCAGCACATAGTCGACCAACAGCGCGCTGGCCACCGTCAGCCCCGCGGTGGGGCCGAGATTCGTGGTGACCACCTCGTAGTCCCCGCCACCGGACGGATAGGCGTGCACGTTCTGCCGGTAACTGGCGATGACGATCAACATGACACCGGCCACCGCGAGCCCGATCCACGGCGACATGGTGTACGAGGTCAGACCCGCCACCGACAGGACCAGGAAGATCTCCTCCGGCGCGTAGGCCACTGACGACATGGCGTCGGACGCGAAGACCGGCAGCGCGATCCGCTTCGGCAGCAGTGTGTGGGACAGCCGGTCGGAGCGGAACGGCCGCCCGAGAACCAGCCGCCGCGCCGCGGTAGAAAGCTTGGACACGAGGTCCAAGGGTATGCCCAGTGACGCAGGGCTGTAGCGTTCCGGTTGCGGAGTTTCGCCCCTGTCCCGGCAGTGGCTGAGCCGAAAGGAACCGCACGTGCATGTAGTGGTGATGGGATGCGGTCGGGTGGGGGCCTCCCTGTCCGACAGCTTGTCGCGGATCGGTCACGACGTGGCCGTCATCGACCGGGACCCCACCGCCTTCCACCGGCTCAGTCCCGAGTTCGCGGGCGAGCGGGTGCTGGGCATGGGCTTCGACCGGGACGTGCTGCTGCGCGCCGGCATCGAGGATGCCAGCGCGTTCGCGGCGGTGTCCTCGGGGGACAACTCCAACATCATCTCGGCGCGGGTCGCCCGGGAGACGTTCGGTGTGGAACGCGTGGTGGCCCGGATCTACGACGCGAAACGCGCCGCCGTGTACGAACGCCTCGGGATCCCCACCGTCGCCACGGTGCCGTGGACCACCGACCGGCTGCTCAACGTGCTGACCCGCGAGACCGAGACCACCAAGTGGCGCGACCCGTCGGGCAACGTGGGGGTGGCCGAGCTTCCGCTGCACGAGGATTGGGCGGGCCACCGCGTGACGGAACTGGAGACGGCGACCGGAGGCCGGGTGGCGTTCCTCATCCGGTTCGGCAGCGGCGTGCTGCCCGACCCCAAGACAGTCCTGCAGGCCGGCGATCAGGTGTACATCGCCGCCGTCGCCGGCCACATCGCCGAGGCCATGGCGATCAGCGCGCTGCCGCCCGGTGAGGACGAGTCGTGAAGGTCGCCATCGCCGGGGCCGGCGCGGTCGGCCGGTCCATCGCCCGGGAACTCCTCGAGAGCAACCACGAGGTGACTCTGCTCGAACGCAACCCCGACCACATCGACGTCGACGCCATCCCCGCCGCGCACTGGCGGCTCGGGGACGCCTGTGAGATCTCCGTGCTGGAGTCGGTGCATCTCGAGGAATTCGACGTGGTGATCGGCGCGACCGGCGACGACAAGGTCAACGTGGTGGTGAGCCTGCTGGCCAAGACCGAATTCGGGGTGTCGCGGGTGGTCGCCCGGGTCAACGACCCGCGCAACGAGTGGCTGTTCGACGAGAACTGGGGCGTCGACGTCGCGGTGTCGACACCGCGGATGCTGGCGTCGCTGGTCGAGGAGGCGGTCGCCGTGGGTGACCTGGTGCGGCTCATCGAGTTTCGCAAGGGTCAGGCCAACCTCGTCGAGATCACGCTGCCCGACGACACGCCGTGGGGCGGCAAACCCGTCAAACGCCTCGAATTGCCGCGGGATTCGGCGCTCGTCACGATCCTTCGCGGTGCCCGGGTCATCGTCCCGGAGGCCGACGAACCGCTCGAAGGCGGCGACGAGTTGCTGTTCGTCGCGTCCGCGGAGGTCGAGGACGAGCTGAGCCGCCTGGTCCTCAACCCCAGATCGCGCTGAGGGTCACTCGGTCCGGGTCTCGGCGCTGCGGTGTTCCTGCGGCGGCACCGGGGCGTGCAGGGCGCGCTGCGCGCTGCGGATGGCGAAGTAGGTCACCAGGGCGGCCAGAGCGGTCAGCGGCCAGCCCATCGCGATCCGCGCGACCCCCAGCCACCCCGTCCGGTCGGCGTCGTAGAGGTGGTGCTGGACGATGAAGCGGGACAGGAACACCGCCACCCAGGTCGCCGTGGCGAGGTCGAAAGCCCGCACCGCCGTGGGGATTCGGCGCCAGTCGTCGCTGTGGCCGTTGATCCAGCCCCAGACGTAGCCGACGACGGGACGCCTGATCACCACCGACAGGGCGAAGACGCTCGCCCAGAACAGGGACATCCAGATCCCCAGCAGGAAGTAACCCTTGGACTCGCCGACCAGGTAGGCGATGAGCGCGCTGATTCCCACGCCGATGAATCCGGAGATCGCGGGCTGCACGGTCTCCCGGCGCACCAGACGCCACACCAGGATCACCGCGGCGACACCGAGCGCGGCCGCGATCGCGGGGACCAGCCCGGCGATGGAGGAGACGGGTACGAACACGACGATGGGCAGCGAGGAGTAGATCAGGCCGCTGACGCCGCCCATCTGGGCGAGGATCGCCTGCGCGCCGGTCGGCTTGTCCGGTTCGGAGGCCTCGTCTGATCCGGTGACCGGGTCGCTCACTTCTGGATTTCGTAGTGCGGGTTGTAGATCGCCTTCGTCCCGTTCTCGAGCTTGCCGACCCGGCCGTGCACCCGCAGGGTCCGGCCGGATTCGATCCCGGCGATACGTCGCTGTCCGAGCCACACCAGCATCACCGAATCGGTGCCGTCGAACAGTTCGGCGCGGACACCGCCCGCGCAGCCCTTGG
The DNA here is from genome assembly GCF_001500125.1 of Mycobacterium sp. IS-1742. Lineage (GTDB taxonomy): Bacteria > Actinomycetota > Actinomycetes > Mycobacteriales > Mycobacteriaceae > Mycobacterium. The sequence goes on from NZ_LQIV01000043.1 coordinate 32,544, forward strand.
AGTTCGTCTCCACGCTGCGCAGCGTGCCGACCATCGTGACTTCCTGGCCGCGCTGACAGTCGATCGCCTTCTGGGCGCCGGTGTGCGCGGCTTCGTCGCTGAGCTCCTCGACGTCGAGTTGCTCCGGGTCCTCCGTCAGACGTCGGGTCAGCCGACGCAGATACCCTTCGGCCGTAGCCATGGCCTCTCCTGACCTATCGCAGATCCACCGTGGACCCGCACTCAATCCAACGCCACGGTAGACCCGTTGGTTCCCTTATGCCATGCGGGGTTGACCGCGCCGGGCGGTTCTAACCGTGCGTGATCCGCGGGCAGTGCACGATCGTGTGATGACGGTCGATCTGCGGGGTGTGACGACGGTGCTGCTGCCCGGAACGGGGTCCGACGACGACTACGCCTACCGGGCGTTCTCCCCCGCGCTGCACGAGGCCGGCGCGGTCGTCGTCACCCCGCCCCCGCAGCCCCACCGGCTGGTCGAGGGGTACCGCGACGCGCTCGACGAGGCCGCTGCCGCGGGTCCGGTGGCGGTCGGCGGCGTGTCGATCGGCGCGGCGGTCGCGGTCGAGTGGGCGCTGGCGCATCCGGGTGCCGCGGTCGCCGTGCTGGCGGCGCTGCCCGCGTGGACCGGTTCGCCGGTGACGGCGCCCGCCGCGGTGATGGCGCGGTACTCGGCGCACAGCCTGCGTCGCGACGGGCTGGTGGCGGCGACGTCGCAGATGCGCGCATCGAGCCCGCGCTGGCTCGGCGAGGAGCTGACCCGCTCGTGGGTCGCCCAGTGGCCTGCGCTGCCGGACGCGATGGACGAGGCGGCCGGCTACGTCGCGCCGACGTGCGCGCAACTGGAGGCACTCGCGGTGCCGATGGGCGTGGCCGCGGCGATCGACGATCCGGTGCACCCGCTCGAGGTCGGGATGGAGTGGGTGTCCGCCGCGCCGTGCGCCGCGCTGCGGACCGTCACCCTCGACGAGATGGGCGCCGAACCCGCCGTCCTCGGCGTCGCCTGCCTGGCGGCCCTCGCCGAGGCCTGCGACCGTCCGTAGCCGCCCGACGGGAGTGCCTGCTAGCCGCCGGTGATGGTGCGCAACTGCTGCATCGCCGAACCCTGGGCGCTGCGCCGTGCCGCGGGCTGCGGTGGCTGCGGCGGCGCCTGCTGCGGGTCGGGCTGCTGGCCCTGCTGCGCGGCGGCAGCGGCTCTCAGCTGTTCGGCCATCGGCTCGGGCAGCTGAACCGCCAGCGGCGTGCGCACCGGCAGGGGGGTGTCGCCGCGTCGGACGACGGTGTCGCGCAGGGCTTCCCGCGCCTCGGCAGTGAGGGCGTCGATGTTCTCGGCGACCCCGTTGACGACACAGCGGATCATCCAGCGGTAGCCGTCGACACCGATGAACCGGACCATGCCGGTCGCCGTGCCGACCACCTCGCGGCCCCACGGACCGTCCTGGATGCTCACCGCCGCGCCGTCTCTGCGCAGCGAGTCGGCCAGTTCGCCGGCCACCTCGCGCCACAATCCCGCGGACTTCGGCGCCGCGTAGGCGGCGATGGTGAACCGGCCGTGGGGTGTGACCACCCACACCGCGCTCGGCACGCCGGCCTCGTTGAGCTCGACCTGGACCTGACCGGCGGCCGGCATCGGCACCAGCACCGAACCGAGGTCCAGCCGGCCCTGCACGGCCACCTCGGGATCGTCGAAGTCGTCGATGTCGAACGGACCGTCGAGGTCCTCCTCGCCCGTCGGTTCGACGGAGGGTCCGGCGGTCGGCTCCGCGGCCGGCTCACCGATCTTGTCGCTGCTCTTGCGTTTTCCGAATGCCATCACAAACTCGCATGTCCGCCGGAGGATCCGTGGCCGCCTTCGCCACGGGTGGTCTCGGCCAGTCCGGCTTCGTCGAACGACGTCACCTCGACCAGCTCGGGTAGTTCGACCCGCTGCACCAGCAGCTGGGCGATGCGGTCTCCGCGCCGGATGACGATCGGCGCGTGCGGATCGAGGTTGATCAGCGACACCTTGATCTCCCCTCGATAGCCGGCGTCGATCGTCCCCGGGCTGTTGACGATCGAAAGCCCCACGCGCGCAGCCAAACCCGACCGCGGATGAACCAGGCCCACCATGCCGTGCGGGATCGCCACGGCGATCCCCGTCGGCACCAGGTCTCGCTGCCCGGGGCCCAGTTCGACATCGCGGGCGCTGAAGAGGTCGACGCCCGCGTCACCGTCGTGGGCCCTGGCGGGCATCGGTAGCTCGCGGTCCAGACGCAGGACCGCCAGAGAGGTGGACACGACGTCACAGATTACTCTGAGGCGCGTGTCCGACACGCGCGCAACCACCCAAACGGTGCGCTACCGCGAACGGCTCTCGGTGCCGTGGTGGTGGTGGCTGCCCGGACTCGGGCTGGCGGCACTGATCGCCTACGAGGTCAACCTGGGTGTCGAAGCCCTGCCGGACTGGGTGCCGTACGCGGTGCTTCTCCCGGTGGCCGCCGTCATCCTGGCGTGGTTCGGCCGAGCCGAGATCCGCGTGGTCGCCGGCCCCGAGGGCGATACCGAACTGTGGGTCGCCGACGCGCACCTGCCGGTCAGCGTCGTGGCAAAATCGGCGGACGTGCCCAAGACGGCGAAGAGCGCGGCGCTCGGGCGCCAACTCGATCCGGCCGCCTATGTCGTGCACCGGGCCTGGGTGGGCCCGATGGTGCTGCTGGTGCTCGACGACCCCGAGGACCCCACGCCCTACTGGCTGGTGAGCACCCGCCACCCCGATCGGGTGCTGTCCGCGCTCGGCCGCTGAGGCGTCAGGCCGCGCAGTCCGAGCAGATCATCACGCCGTTCTTCTCGCTGGCGAGACGGCTGCGGTGGTGCACCAGGAAGCAGCTGGAGCAGGTGAACTCGTCGGCCTGCTTGGGGATCACCCGGACGGAGAGCTCCTCTCCGGACAGGTCGGCGCCGGGCAGCTCGAAATTCTCGGCGGTCTCCGATTCGTCGACGTCGACGACCGCCGACTGCGCCTCGTTCCGCCGGGCCTTCAGTTCTTCGAGCGAGTCTTCGGAGACATCGTCGGTTTCGGTACGCCGTGGGGCGTCGTAGTCGGTAGCCATCGTCTTGTCCCCTCCGGTGAGCCTTGCAGCAGTGCTTTGTACCAGCGTCGAACGCATTCCCCAAATGATTCGTGCCCGTTACCACCCCGAGACTGCTGTGATTTACATCACATTGTCTCGCCCGCACTCGACCGACCGCAAGTGACCAGCGGCGCGGGGGGCTCTACAGTGCATGGGTGGTCTCGAGCATCACCGAAGGCACCGCGTTCGACAGGCACGGTCGCCCCTTCCGCCGGCGTAACTACGTGCCCGGCCTCCTCATGATCGGCGCACTCGCGGTCGTCGCGCTGGTGGTGTGGGTGATGGCCCTGAACCAGCCGACCGACGTGCGTGAGGCCGCGATCTGCAACCCGCCCCCGCCGGCACCGGCCACCGAGCCGCCGCCGCCGGTGCTCGGTAAGCCGGTGGCGCGCACCGACATGATCGACGTCAGCCCGGCGAAACTGGCCGACACCAGGATCCGGGTGCTCAACGCGAGCGGTATGGGCGGCCAGGCCGGTGAGATCGCCGGCGAACTGCGCGATCTGGGGTTCGCCCAGCCGGAAGCGGCCAACGACCCGATCTACGTGAGCGCGCGCCTGCAGTGTCAGGGACAGATCCGGTTCGGCCCGTCCGGGCGCGCCGCGGCCGCCGCGGTGTGGCTGGTGGCGCCGTGCACCGAACTGTTCGAAGACCAGCGCCCCGACCCCACGGTCGACCTGGCGATCGGGACCGACTTCGCCGAGCTGGCCGCCAGCGACGACATCGACGCGGTGCTGGCGAGCCTGCGCCCCGACGCCACCGCCCCGGCCGATCCCGAACTGCTCAAGCGGATCCACACCGGCACCTGCTGAGAGGTCAGCGCCGCACCCCGGCCCGGCGCAGCGCTTCGTCGAACTCGCCGGCGATCCCGGGAGCCGCGGCGACGACCAGCCCGGCCCCGCCGACCGCCCCTGCCGGTGTCGGCAAGGACACCGTCGCTCCGGCCTCGGCGGCGATCAGCGCCCCGGCCGCCCAGTCCCACACGTTGACGCCGTCCTCGTAATAGACGTCCAGCTGTCCGGCCGCGACCATGCACAGGTCCAGCGCGCACGACCCGATTCGGCGGACGTCGCGCACGCGGGGCATCAGGTCGACGAGCAGTTCGGCCTGCCTGCGCCGGCGGTCGGGGGCATAGGCGAACCCGGTGCCCATCAGCGCCATCGCGAGCCGCTCGGGCGTATTGCAGCGCAACGGGCGCACCGTGCCGTCGCGGCGCAGCTGTGCGCCCTGTCCGCGCGCGGCGGAGTACAGCGCGCCTGCGGCGACGTCGGCGACCGCACCGGCCACCGATTCGCCGTCCCGCTGCACCGCGACCGACACCGCGTACGCCTCGATGCCGTAGACGAAGTTGACCGTGCCGTCGATCGGGTCGAGCACCCACGTCAGCTGGCCGGCGCCCGCGTCGGCGGCACCGCCCTCCTCCTCGCCGAGGATGTGGTCGCCGGGGCGGTACTCGGCGAGCCGGTCGCGCAGCAGCCGTTCGGTCTCGGTGTCGACGACCGTCACCGGGTCGGTCGGTGTGCTCTTGGCGGCCACCGCGCCTGCGGGGGCGCCACCGGACTCGGCGCCGAACACCTCGCCGCGCCGGGTCCGCACGAATGCGGCTGCCTCCGCGGCCAACTGCTCGGCCACCTCACGCAACACCACCGGATCGTCTTTTCCTTCAGCGGCGTCCATCCCGACATCGCATCACGTCGGCGCGCGATTGTCTGCGCCGGTTGCCCGGACCGCCGCCCGTGCCCCACCGGTTGCCACTAGGGTGTTGGGACGCGTACCGCCGGGCCGCCACTGTGAGGAGCGCTGATGACCGCCACCGATTCGCCCGTCGCAGATCCGGACGCCGCCGGCGGGGACGCGCGGCGCGGATTCGGCATCGACGTGGGGGGCAGCGGCGTCAAGGGCGGTGTCGTCGACCTGGGCACCGGTCAGCTGATCGGCGAGCGGTTCAAACTGCCCACCCCGCAGCCCGCCACGCCCGACGCGGTCGCCAAGACGATCGCCGCCGTGGTCAAGGAATTCGGCTGGACCGGCAGGCTGGGCGTGACCTACCCCGGCGTGGTCACCAGCGGCGTCGTGCACACCGCCGCCAACGTCGACAAGTCGTGGCTGGGGGTCAACGCCCAGGAGATCTACAGCGCCGCCCTGGACGGGCAGCCGGTGACCGTGCTCAACGACGCCGACGCCGCGGGGCTGGCCGAGGAGCGTTTCGGGGCGGGCCGGGACAACACCGGCGTCATCGTGCTGCTGACCTTCGGCACCGGGATCGGCTCGGCGGTCATCCACAACGGCATCCTGCTGCCCAACACCGAATTCGGTCACCTGGAGGTGGGCGGCAAGGAAGCCGAGCACCGCGCGGCCTCGTCGGTCAAGGAGCGCAAGGGCTGGAGCTACGACCGCTGGACCGAAGAGGTCACCAAGGTGCTCGTGGCGATCGAGAACGCGATCTGGCCCGATCTGTTCATCGCCGGCGGCGGGATCAGCCGCAAGGCCGACAAGTGGGTGCCGCTGCTCAAGAACCGCACGCCGGTGGTGGCCGCCGCGCTGCAGAACTCCGCCGGAATCGTCGGCGCGGCGATGGCCGCTGAGGTGGACGTCACAGCTACCAACCGGTAACCACGTCGTCCCGGCTCGCCCGGGTCGTCGATTTTCGCCGCTCGGCACGGCGTCGCCCCGCAGTGTCGTTACAATGGACGTCGGCGGCCGCCAACCGAATAGCGGCAGATATCCGAGTTGAGATCACGCCGACATTCGACATAGCCGACATTTCGGGTTGGTGCCTGCTCCCACATGTGTTGGGGTCTCGGTGCCCACCGGGAGAGTAAGACCGAAAGGGTGTACGTGGCAGCGACAAAGGCAAGCCCGGCAACCGATGAGCCGGTGAAGCGCACCGCTACCAAGACCCCCGCGAAGAAGGCCGCCGCGGCGAAGGCCCCGGCGGCCAAGGCGGCGAATGGGACCGCACCGGCCAAGCGGGCCGCCAAGGGCACCGCGACGAAGACCCGCGGCCCGGCGAAGAAGGACGGCACCGCCACCCGCGGTCGCGCCAAGAAGTCCACCGCGCCCGAGGCCGGCGCCACCGACGCCCTCGCCGACGACGATCTCGACAGCACCGACACCCTCGACGCCGAACCGGACATCGACGTCGACGACGCCGATCTGGACCTCGAGGATCTCGACACCGACGACGACTCGTCGGACGACTCGACGGACGACGCGTCGGATGACGCCGACGACTCCGAGGACGACGGCGACGCGGCCGAGACCGCCGGCGCCGAGGCCAAGGCCGCCCCGAAGGGCGGAGCGGTGCCCGCCGCGCCCGCCACCGAGGACGAAGAGATCGCCGAACCCTCCGAGAAGGACAAGGCCTCCGGCGACTTCGTCTGGGACGAGGAGGAGTCCGAGGCGCTGCGCCAGGCCCGCAAGGACGCCGAACTCACCGCCTCCGCGGACTCGGTGCGCGCCTACCTCAAGCAGATCGGCAAGGTGGCGCTGCTCAACGCCGAGGAGGAGGTCGAGCTCGCCAAGCGGATCGAGGCCGGCCTGTTCGCGACGCAGAAGCTGGCCGAGCTCGCCGAGAAGGGCGAGAAGCTGCCGGTGCAGCAGCGCCGCGACATGCAGTGGATCTGCCGCGACGGCGACCGTGCCAAGAACCACCTGCTCGAGGCGAACCTGCGTCTGGTCGTATCGCTGGCCAAGCGCTACACCGGCCGCGGGATGGCGTTCCTCGACCTCATCCAGGAGGGCAACCTCGGTCTGATCCGCGCGGTCGAGAAGTTCGACTACACCAAGGGCTACAAGTTCTCCACCTACGCCACCTGGTGGATCCGTCAGGCCATCACGCGCGCCATGGCCGACCAGGCCCGCACCATCCGCATCCCGGTGCACATGGTCGAGGTCATCAACAAGCTGGGCCGCATCCAGCGCGAGCTGCTCCAGGACCTGGGTCGCGAACCCACGCCCGAGGAGCTCGCCAAGGAGATGGACATCACGCCGGAGAAGGTGCTGGAGATCCAGCAGTACGCCCGTGAGCCGATCTCCCTGGACCAGACGATCGGTGACGAGGGCGACAGCCAGCTCGGCGACTTCATCGAGGACTCCGAGGCCGTCGTGGCGGTCGACGCCGTCTCCTTCACGCTGCTGCAGGATCAGCTGCAGTCTGTGCTGGAGACGCTGTCGGAGCGCGAAGCCGGCGTGGTGCGGTTGCGGTTCGGCCTCACCGACGGCCAGCCGCGCACGCTCGACGAGATCGGCCAGGTCTACGGCGTCACCCGCGAGCGGATCCGCCAGATCGAGTCGAAGACGATGAGCAAGCTCCGGCACCCCAGCCGGTCCCAGGTGCTGCGCGACTACCTCGACTGACCGTGCCGAAACCTCCGAGGGTTCCACCCCAGCGGGTGGTGCGCGCGATCGACCGCGTTCGCGCCGGTCTGCAGCGCCTGCATCGCACGACCGCGCCGGGCAACATCGCCCTGCTCGAACTGGCGACCGGCGCCTGGACGACGGCGGCGCTCTACACCGCGGCCAAGCTGGGGATCGCCGACCAGTTGGCGGCAGGGCCGAAACACTCCAACGACGTCGCCCACCGCGTCGGCGCCAGTCCCGACGGAGTGCACCGGCTGATGCGGGCCCTGGCCAGCCGCGGCGTGTTCACCCAGCGTGCCGACGGGTCGTTCGCCCTGACCCGCGTCGGCCACGCACTGCGCTCGGATTCGCCGGGCTCGTTGCGCGACATGGTGCTGTTCATCGGGCACCCGATCCGCTGGGCGGACTGGGGCAACCTCGAGCATTCGGTGCGCACCGGCGGGACCGCCACCGAGATGTTGCGCGGCATGCCGGTCTGGGACTACCTCGCCAGCGATCCCGAGTTCGCCGAGGTGTTCAACCGGGCGATGACCGCGACCAGCGGCCTGGCCGACGAGGCCGCGTTGAGCGCCTACGATTTCTCCGGGTTCCGGTTGATCGTCGATGTGGGCGGCGGACACGGTGCGCTGCTCTCGACGATGCTGCGCAGTGCGCCGCAGGCCCGGGGCGTGCTCTTCGATCAGCCTTCGGTCGTCGAGAACGCCGGTCCGACGCTGGAGGCCGCAGGCGTCGCGGATCGCACCCGGGTCGCAGGTGGATCTTTCATGGAGTCGGTGCCCGAGGGCGGCGACGCCTATGTGATGAAGAACATCATCCACGACTGGTCCGACGACGACGCGGCGACGATCCTGCGCAACATCCGCACGGCCATGGCGCCCGGCGGCAAGCTGGTGCTGCTCGAGATGGTGCTGCCCGAACGTGCCGACGCATTCATCGGTCTGATGCTCGACCTCGAGATGCTGGTCACCGCCGGCGGCCGGGAACGGACCCGCGGCGAGTACGCGAACCTGTTGTCACGCACTGGTTTTCGACTCACTCGAGTCATCGACACCGTGACTCCGCTGTCGATCGTCGAAGCCGAGCCGGTCTGATGGCGGGTGACCGGACCCACATCGGGTCCGGTTCGGAGTTCGAAGCGCTGGTGGGATATTCGCGCGTGGTGCGGGTCGGCGATCACATCGCGGTGGCCGGCACCACCGGCGCGGGCGACGACGTCGTCGCGCAGACGCGAGACGCCTTGCGCCGCATCGAATCCGCGCTCACAGAAGCTGGGGCGTCGATGTCGGATGTGGTGCGGACGCGGATCTACGTCACGGACATCTCGCGCTGGCGGGAGGTCGGCGCCGTGCACGCGGAGGTGTTCGGGCAGGTGCGTCCGGTTTCGACGATGGTCGAGGTCTCGGCGCTGATCGCCCCGGGCCTCCACGTCGAGATCGAGGCCGACGCTCACGTCCGCTGATCGAGCGGGGGGAACGTGCCGTCGGGCCCCGGCCGGTAGGGCGTGACGTCGGTCACGGCCTGCGCGGGCAGTGGACCGTACAGGTGCGGGAACACCATGGCCTCGGGATCCGTTGGAAGACCGGGCTCCCAGCGCACCGGGTCGGTCAGCCGGTCCGGATCGATGTGGAGCAGCACCAGATCGGTGCGGCCGGCGAAGAGCCGGTTGGCCGGCAGGTGCACCTGCTGGGGTGTCGACAGATGCACGAAGCCGACACGTCCGAGCGAGTCCGGCCGGTGTTCGCCCTCGGCTGAAATCGCCTGCCAATCGGCCGCACTGCACAAGTGCACGAGGACAGGTGGTTTCGGGGTCGAATGTGGGTACATACGTCTAGCCTGCCTGGCCGGCAACCCGGGTTGACGTGAGACACGACACACCGGTGAACCCCTAGGGAACAAGGCCGGAACTGAATACGTCTGACAGAGTGGAGATACGCGAGAGGGTGCACCGCCCGATCGCAGAGAAGGAAACGGAGGAGCCATGACCGCAACTCTGACCAGCCCCGAACTCACGCGGGCTGATCGCTGCGATCGCTGCGGTGCCGCGGCGCGCGTGCGTGCGAAGCTGCCCTCCGGCGCGGAATTGCTGTTCTGCCAGCACCATGCCAATGAGCACGAAGCGAAGCTCGTCGAACTCGCAGCAATTCTCGAAGTGAGCCCCGTCGAGGCGTAAGTCAGGACCACGGCCCGCCAACACGGCCAGCGCCATTGTGGGTGTAACCACCCGTTGTCAGTAATGCTGGTCTGGTCATGACAGACCAGCCCCCGCCGGTAACAACAACCCGACACCACGTTCGCCGCGCCCTCGTTCGCACCCTGTCGAAGAGCTGGGACGACTCCATCTTCTCGGAGTCGGCCCAGGCGGCGTTCTGGTGTGCGCTGTCGTTGCCCCCGCTGCTGCTGGGGATGCTCGGCAGCCTGGCCTACATCGCCCCGCTCTTCGGGCCCGATGTCCTCCCGACGATCGAGAACCAGCTGATCAACACCGCGGACAGCTTCTTCTCGTCCAACGTCGTCAACGAGATCATCGAGCCAACGGTGCGCGACATCGTCAAGGGCGCGCGCGGCGAGGTGGTGTCGGTGGGCTTCGTCATCTCACTGTGGGCGGGGTCGTCGGCGATCTCGGCGTTCGTCGACTCGATCGTCGAGGCCCATGATCAGACTCCCCTGCGGCATCCGGTCCGGCAGCGCTTCTACGCGCTGGGCCTCTACGTGGTGATGCTGCTGTTCGCGATCGGCGCCGCTCCCCTGCTGGCGCTGGGCCCGCGCAAGGTCGCGGAGTTCATCCCCGACGACTGGGACGCCGTACTGCGGTTCGGCTACTGGCCGACGCTGTTCATCGGCCTGATGATCGCCGTCAACATCCTCTACCGGGTGTCGCTGCCGAAACCGCTTCCGTCACACCGCCTGATTCTCGGATCGATACTGGCCACGGTGGTGTTCCTGGTCACCACGCTCGGGCTGCGGGTGTACCTCGGGTGGATCACCAGCACCGGCTACACCTACGGTGCGCTGGCGACACCGATCGCGTTCCTGCTGTTCGCGTTCTTCCTCGGCTTCGCCATCATGATCGGCGCGGAGCTCAACGCCGCGGTCGAGGAACAGTGGCCGGCGCCGACCACCCACGCCCGCCGGATGAGGGGCTGGCTGGAGGAACGCGCCGCATCCGACCGGCCCGCGCCGGTCACACCCGACGAGCCCGCTACTTCTTGAGCGACTCGTAGATCCGTTTGCAGTCCGGGCACACCGGCGAACCGGGCTTGGCCGACTTCGTCACCGGGAACACCTCACCGCACAGCGCGACGACATGGGTTCCCATCACCGCGCTCTCGGCGATCTTGTCCTTCTTGACGTAGTGGAAGTACTTCGGGGTGTCGCTGTCCGTCCCGTCGTCGAGACGTTCGTCGGTGTCGGTGCGCTCGATCGTCTGCGTCTGCATACACACATTGTGCCCGGCAAGTATTCGGTAAGAAATGCGACGGGCGCGGGGGGTGGGTGGTGTGGAACAGTGGAGGTATGAAACACGGCTCCGAGCTGAGTTTCGACGATGAGGGTCGGCCAGTTCTGATCACTCGTGCCGCACCCGCGTACGAGGAGCAGCATCGTGCCCGCGTCCGCAAATACCTCACGCTGATGTCGTTCCGCATCCCCGCCCTCATCCTGGCCGCGGTCGCCTACAGCGTCTGGGAGAACGGTCTCATCTCGCTGGGCATCGTGGTCCTGTCGATCCCGCTGCCGTGGATGGCCGTCCTGATCGCCAACGACCGGCCGCCGCGGCGCGCCGAGGAGCCCCGCCGCTTCGACAACAGGCGGATCCCGTTGTTCCCCACCGCGGAACGGCCCGCGCTCGACCAGCCAACCCGGACCGCACCGCAACCGGACATCGCGGGCGACGATCCCGACGTCGGCCGCTGACGGGCCCGACCGGCCATTCTCAGCACATTCTCAGGCCGTCTGCGAGAAACCGCTGATCAACACGTGTGAAGCACGCGATACCCGGGAACTACTGACGGCACTTGAACGTTGAAGCTCATGACAGACCGAGCTGATCAGGAGGCCGTCATGGCAAATGCCACCACAAGCCGCGTCGATAGCGATCTGGACGCCCAGAGCCCGGCCGCTGACCTCGTGCGCGTGTATCTGAACGGCATCGGCAAAACGGCCCTGCTGAACGCCGCCGACGAAGTCGAGCTGGCCAAGCGCATCGAGGCCGGGCTGTACGCCCAGCACGTGCTGAACACCAAGAAGCGGCTCGGAGAGAGCCGCAAGCGCGATCTGGCCGCGGTCGTCCGCGACGGCGAGGCCGCCCGGCGGCACCTGCTCGAAGCCAACCTGCGCCTGGTGGTGTCGCTGGCCAAGCGCTACACCGGCCGGGGCATGCCGCTGCTCGATCTGATCCAGGAGGGCAACCTCGGGTTGATCCGCGCCATGGAGAAGTTCGACTACACCAAGGGCTTCAAGTTCTCGACGTATGCGACGTGGTGGATCCGTCAGGCCATCACCCGCGGCATGGCCGATCAGAGCCGCACCATCCGGCTCCCTGTGCACCTCGTCGAGCAGGTCAACAAGCTGGCCCGGATCAAGCGTGAGATGCACCAGAACCTCGGCCGGGAAGCCACCGACGAGGAACTCGCCGAGGAGTCCGGCATCCCCGCGGAGAAGATCGCCGACCTGCTGGAGCACAGCCGCGACCCGGTGAGTCTCGACATGCCGGTCGGCAGCGACGAAGAGGCCCCGCTGGGCGACTTCATCGAGGACGCCGAGGCGATGTCGGCCGAGAACGCGGTGATCTCCGAGCTCCTGCACACCGACATCCGGCACGTGCTGGCCACGCTCGACGAGCGGGAGCAGCAGGTGATCCGGCTGCGGTTCGGTCTCGACGACGGGCAGCCGCGCACACTCGACCAGATCGGCAAGCTCTTCGGGTTGTCCCGCGAGCGGGTCCGCCAGATCGAGCGCGAGGTGATGGCCAAGCTGCGCAACGGCGAGCGGGCCGACCGGCTGCGCTCCTACGCGAGCTGACCGCACAACCCCGAACGACCAGCGTGCCCGCCGGATCACCCCGGCGGGCACGCTGTCGTCAACCCCACAGCCGACCGCGTGTGTCGTGACCGACGAAGACCGCAGATGAGGCGGGCCAACCGGTAGACTCGACACGACAGAGGGTCTTGAGAGGCGCCGAATGAACGACTTGGTCGATACCACTGAGATGTACCTGCGCACCATTTACGACCTCGAGGAAGAGGGCGTGGTGCCGCTGCGCGCGCGCATCGCCGAGCGCCTCGACCAGAGCGGTCCGACGGTCAGCCAGACCGTCTCGCGTATGGAGCGCGACGGGCTGCTCCAGGTCGCCGGGGACCGGCATCTGGAACTCACCGAGAAGGGCCGCGCCCTCGCCATCGCCGTGATGCGCAAGCACCGGCTCGCCGAGCGGCTGCTGGTCGACGTGATCGGTCTGCCGTGGGAGGAAGTCCACGCCGAGGCCTGCCGCTGGGAGCACGTGATGAGCGAGGACGTCGAGCGGCGCCTCGTGCAGGTGCTCGACAACCCCACCACCTCCCCGTTCGGCAACCCGATCCCCGGGTTGTCCGAACTCGGGCTCGACCCGCTGTCCCGCGCGGAGGCCGGCAACCTCGTCCGGCTCACCGAGCTGCCGGCCGGCGGTGCCGGTGCGGTCGTGGTCCGCCAGCTGACCGAGCACGTGCAGGGCGACGCCGAGCTCATCGCGCGCCTCAAGGACGCCGGCGTGGTGCCCAACGCGCGCGTCACCGTCGAGTCCGCCGACCACGGCGGAGTGAACATCGTCATCCCCGGCCACGAACAGGTCGAGTTGCCGCACCACATGGCTCACGCCGTCAAGGTCGAGAAGGTCTAACCCGCACGCCGCCGGTTCCGCTGACGCGGCGGCAACCGCACGCCCAACTGCTCGGCCAGCCGGTAGCCCGTGACCGCCAGGTCGCGGATCCTTTCCGGGCGCAAGCCCGATTGCAGCGCCTGATCGAGCATGCCCGCCATCCGGTGAACGGGGTCGAGCCGCAGCGCGGCGTCCAGCGAGACACCGGCCAGTGGCCCGTCACCCCGCGCGTACGCGGAGAACGCCAGCAGCACGAGCGCCTCGGTGCGCCACGGGGCCGGCAGGATGCGCGCCAGCGACACCCACAGCGCCTCGGCCCGGTCGGCGTCCTCCCCCACCGCGAGTGCGAACAGGGTGTCGCGCACCCGCACGTCGCGCAGCGCGCGGCCCAGCCGTGCGGCCACCTCGTCGGACAACACACCACCGTCGGCCACGTGGGCGGCCGCAGCCCGGGCTTCGTCGATCACCGCGCGGGCCTGCCCCGCGGACATCTCGCCCGGGCTGTCGGAGTCCGCGGCGATCACGTCGGCCAGTTCCGCGCTGCGCACCGGGTCGGCGGCCACCACCGCCTGCAGTTCGGCCCGGCGGGTGTACAGCCTGCGGCCGTCGAGCACCGCCGCCACCGCCAGCGGCGACGCCGAAGGATCCTCGATCACGCCGCCGCGGCCGCACCCGTCGGCGCAGTGCCAGCGCCCGCCCGTGGCGACGCGGTCGACCACGTGCGCGCCGAGCAGCGTGATATCCCAGGAGGCCAGCTGTTCGGCCAGCCGGTCGGCGAGTTCCCGGTAGTCGTCGTTGCAGGGGTGGCAACCCGCCCCGTGCTCGTCGACGATCACGGCCCCGCCGCGGTCGGGCCGGCCGGCCGCCGCCACCTCGGCGAGGTGGGCGATCTGTTCGTCCATGTCGTCGTCGAGGTCGAGACGCAGGACGCACCCGAGGTCACCGCGGTCCACGGTCACCAGCACGAGGGACATCTCGGGTACGAAGCCCAAGACGGCGGGCACGGCGGCGATCAGCGTGCCGGGACGGTCGAGTTCGAAATCGGGGGTATGCGATGTCGTCATGCCTCGAACAGTGGCCGCCCCTGCCGTCAGTCCGGCCGCGGCGGCCGCTGCGCCGGCCTCATCTGTGGATGAACCCGCCGCTGGGGAGAACGGCCGTCACGGGGCTGCGCGCCGCAGTGTCAGCAGCGCGTCGGTGAACAGGGTGTCGAGCGCCGAGGTGTCGGGTTGGGTGCCGGGGTCGTTGTTGAGCCACGCGACCGTCAGCCACACCTCGTTGACCTGGGCGCTCAGCGCGAGCACCCGCACGGCGGGTTCGGTGGACCGCTCGATCGTGGCCTCGCTCGCCAGCGTGTCGTCGGCATCCACCGGCGGCGGGGCCACCAGCACGGTGTCCACGGTGCTGACCACCTCTCCCGCGGTGGCGGTCACTGATGCGCAGCGGGCGAGTTGGTCGCGCCGGGACGAGAGCGCGGCGTCGGCGCGGGTGAGGATCACGGTCAGCGCGGCGCCGGTCGAGGGGTCGACGCCCTGTGCGGCCACCGTCTGCCGCGGATCCGGTCCGACGCGTGGCGGTGCGCAACCGGGCGGCTCGACGGTGGCGCCGGTCGGTACACCGTCGACGGCGGCGACGGCTTCGCCGGCCGCCTGTGGGTCCAGAACGGCCGCCTGATAGGCCGGCGGGAAGCGGGACGGTTCGATGAGCGCCTCGGCAAGCACAACGGGCCTCGCGTCGGCCTCCAGCGAGGGCGCGCCGTCGGTCGTCCGCACGCATCCGCACAGCACCGCGCACGTGAGCACCACCGCACCCGGTGCGCCGAGACCCCGCACGAGCACGCCGTTCATCGCGGTCATCGTCTCACCGCCCCGCCGCCGACGGGGTCAGGCGCACCGCGGAGGCAGCCGGCCAGCAACGCCGGTTCAGCCCCCACTGGTCCGGGCATCCTGCGCGGAATGCGGTACCACCCGTACCGTGTTGCCCCGGGTGCCGGTACCCGCGGCAGTGGGCGCCGCAAAATGCGGGACACTTATGGTCACGGCGCGACGTTGCAGAGGCGTTGACACCGCGGCGAGGAGGCGAATCGAGATGGCAGACCATCCAGACATCCCAGAGCAGCAGTACCAGCCCGAGCAGACCGGGATGTACGAGTTAGAGTTCCCCGCTCCGCAGCTGTCCGCCGCCGACGGGCGCGGCCCGGTGTTGCTCCATGCGCTGGAAGGCTTCTCCGACGCGGGTCACGTGGTCCGGCTGACCACCGCGCACCTCAAGAACAGCCTCGACACCGAACTGGTCGCGTCGTTCGCCATCGACGAACTCCTCGACTACCGCTCGCGGCGGCCGCTGATGACGTTCAAGGCCGACCACTTCTCGGGCTACGAGGAGCCCGAGCTGAACCTCTATGCCATGCACGACAGCGTCGGCACGCCTTTCCTGCTCCTGGCGGGGATGGAACCCGACCTGCGCTGGGAGCGCTTCATCACCGCGGTCCGCCTGCTGGCCGAGCAGCTCGGTGTGCGCCAGACGATCGGGCTGGGCTCGATCCCGATGGCGGTGCCGCACACCCGGCCGGTGACGATGACCGCGCACTCCAACAACAAGGAGCTGATCGCCGAGCACACCCCGTGGGTCGGCGAGGTGCAGGTGCCGGCGAGCGTGTCCAACCTGCTCGAGTTCCGGATGGCCCAGCACGGTCACGAGGTGGTCGGCTACACCGTGTACGTGCCGCACTACCTGTCCCAGACGGCGTACCCCCCGGCCGCCGAGGCGTTGCTCGCCGAGGTCGCCAAGACCGCGGCGCTGCAGATCCCGCTGGCCGCGCTCGGGGAAGCCGGCGCGGAGGTCTACACCAAGATCAACGAACAGGTTGAGGCCAGCGTCGAAGTTGCTCAGGTGGTGACCGCACTGGAGCGCCAGTACGATGCGTTCGTCGCCGCCCAGGAGAATCGTTCGCTGCTCGCGCACGACGAAGACCTGCCCAGCGGTGACGAACTCGGCGCCGAGTTCGAACGGTTCCTCGCGCAGCAGACCGGCGAGAAGGACAAAGAGGACCGGTACCGGGACGGCTTCTCCGACGGCGAGGACCGTAGCTGAGCACACCGCACGCCGGAGCCACTCCGGCCCGATGACGAGGTTGGCGCGATGACTGACCGAACACCCAACCTGCGCCCGGTCCGCGATGTCACACCGACACTGCACTACCGCACCATCCACGGGTACCGCCGGGCGTTCCGGATCGCCGGCGACGGCCCGGCGATCCTGCTGATCCACGGCATCGGCGACAACTCCACGACATGGAGCACCGTGCAGACGAAACTCGCGCAGCGTTTCACGGTGATCGCGCCGGATCTGCTCGGGCACGGCAAGTCGGACAAACCCCGCGCGGACTACTCGGTGGCCGCCTACGCCAACGGCATGCGGGATCTGCTCAGCGTGCTCGGCGTGGACCGGGTGACCGTCGTCGGTCATTCGCTGGGCGGCGGGGTGGCGATGCAGTTCGCCTACCAGTTCCCGCAGTTCGTCGACCGCCTCATCCTCGTCGGCGCCGGTGGGGTCACCAAGGACGTCAACATCGCGCTGCGTGTGGCCTCACTGCCGATGGGAAGCGAGGCGCTCGCGCTGCTGCGGCTGCCGCTGGTGTTGCCGACGCTGCAGGTCGCCGGACACGTCGCGGGCAGGGTGCTGGGCACCACCAAGATGGGCCGCGACCTCGCCGAGATGATGCGAATCCTCGCCGATCTGCCCGAACCGACGGCGTCGTCGGCGTTCGCCAGGACACTGCGCGCCGTGGTCGACTGGCGTGGTCAGGTGGTCACGATGCTCGACCGCTGTTATCTCACCGAATCCGTTCCGGTGCAGCTCATCTGGGGCACCCATGATTCGGTGATCCCGGTCAGCCACGCCCGGCTTGCGCACGCGGCGATGCCCGGCTCGCGGCTGGAGGTCTTCGAGGGCGCCGGGCACTTCCCGTTCCACGACGATCCGGACCGGTTCGTCGAGACCGTGGAGCGCTTCATCGACTCGACCGAGCCGGCGACCCATGACCAGGAACTGCTGCGCCGGTTGCTGCGCGCCGGTCTGAGCGAATCGGCGATCAGCGGCTCCGTCGACACCCGCGTCGCCGTGCTCGACGCGATGGGCAGCGACGAACGCAGCGCCACCTGAACGTCGCGCGCCGAACACGTAGCATCGGCCCATGGCCATCGATGTCCAAGTGTTGCGCGTCTTCACCGACCCCGACGGAAACCACGGCAACCCACTCGGCGTCGTCGACGCGGCCACCGTCGACCCCGCCGACCGGCAGCGCATCGCCCGCGAACTCGGTTACAGCGAAACGATTTTCGTCGACATCCCGCAGGCCGGTGCGACGACCGCGCACATCAGGATCTTCACCCCCGCCACCGAACTCCCCTTCGCCGGGCATCCCACCGTCGGTGCGTCGTGGTGGCTGCGCGAGAACGGCCAGCCGGTGCGGACCCTGCAGGTGCCGGCCGGCATCGTGCAGGTCCGCTACGACGACGACCTGACCGTGGTCAGGGCACGGTCCGACTGGGCGCCGGAATTCGCCATCCACGACCTGGCGTCGACCGACGCCCTCGCCGCCGCGGACCCCGCGGACTACTCCGACGACGCCCACCACTACCTGTGGACGTGGACCGACCGCGAGGCCGGACACATCCGGGCGCGCATGTTCGCCCCGGATCTCGGTGTGCCCGAGGACGAAGCGACCGGCGCCGCGGCGGTGCGCATCACGGATTACCTCAGCCGCGACCTGACGATTGTGCAGGGGAAGGGCTCGGTGATCCACACCGTGTGGAGTGCCGACGGATGGGTCAGCATCGCCGGCCGGGTCGTCGCCGACAGCGGGCGCCGTCTCGACTGATCCGCGGTCAGCCCGACCGCGTGACGTCCTGGTGCGCGCGCAGGGCTTCGATCTCGCGCTCGAAATCGGCTGCGGACTCGAAGGATCGGTAGACCGAGGCGAAGCGCAGGTAGGCGACCTCGTCGAGATCACGGAGCGGCCCGAGGATCGCCAGACCGACCTCGTGGCTAGGGACCTCAGGAGAACCGGTCGCCCGGACCGCGTCCTCGACCTGCTGGGCGAGCAGGTTGAGGGCGTCGTCGTCGACCTGGCGGCCCTGGCACGCCCGGCGCACGCCCTTGATGACCTTCTCCCGGCTGAACGGTTCCGTCACTCCGCTGCGCTTGACGACGGCGAGCACCGCGGTCTCCACCGTGGTGAACCGCCGGCCGCACTCCGGACAGGACCGGCGGCGCCGGATCGCCTGACCTTCGTCGGTCTCCCGGGTGTCCACGACGCGCGAATCGGGATGACGACAGAACGGACAGTGCATCACCGCTCCTTCGCCAGACCACCGGGTACGCCCTTCGAACCCTTGCGAGCCTACCCGGGTGCCCACACCGCCGCCGAGGGCGCGGGTCGGTGGCCACGCCACGTGCGGCGCGGTGAGCAGCGCCGGTGCCCCGCACCACGATTCACTGTCCACGAGGCGCGTCAGCCGACAGGGGCGATCAGCGTCTGCCCGGCATCGATCGCCGCCGAATCCAGCTGGTTGAGCTCACGGATCCGCTCCACCACCGCGCCGACCGGGGCGTCGGGGGCGACGCGCTGCGCGACCTGGTGCAGGCTCTCCCCGGTCTGGACCTGAACCACCGCCAGTTCGGCGGGCACCGACGCCTGCTGGCCCGCCACGCCGCCCAGGTTGGCGACCAGGCCGAGCCAGACCGTGATTCCGGCGGCCACGAGGGCGAGCAGCACGGTCGTCGCGGGTGTGATGGGGCGGCGGCGGTGCGAGGCGCGCGACACCAGCACCCCGTTGCCCCGGTGGCGGATTGCCGCACCGGCGGGACGCCCCGCACGTGGCCGCCGGGCGTCGGACGGGCGACGCACCCCGCCCGCGGCCGGTTGCTGCTGGATCTGCCTCACTTCGAGGATCGTCATGTGGGTGCCCTTCCCGGTGGATGTTCGCCTGTGTGTTCGAATGTAGTCGATCGTGTGTTCGATGAATAGAACGTGTGATCGAACTGTTGCAGACGATAAATGAGGGGTCCGACAAGTCCGTCCGAGCGGCCGACGACCCCGGCGGAACGCGACACGCGTCGAACACATGTTTGATCATCGGGCTCCGGGCGACTAGATTCGGCCCCATGAGCGACGACAGCAGCGAGACCCGGGCCGGCGGGCGCCGCGGGGCAGACGCCGGCCTGACCGAACGACAACGCACCATCCTCGAGGTGATCCGTGCCTCGGTGACCAGCCGCGGCTATCCCCCGAGCATCCGGGAGATCGGCGATGCCGTCGGCCTCACGTCGACATCCTCGGTGGCGCACCAACTGCGCACGCTCGAGCGCAAGGGCTACCTGCGGCGTGACCCCAACCGGCCCCGTGCCGTCGACGTCCGCCTCTCCGAGGAGCAGGCGACGCCGGTGGTCACCACCGATGTCGCGGGCAGCGACGCGCTACCGGAACCCACCTTCGTGCCGGTGCTCGGCAGGATCGCCGCCGGTGGGCCGATCCTGGCGGAGGAAGCGGTCGAGGACGTGTTCCCGCTGCCGCGCGAACTCGTCGGCGAAGGGTCGCTGTTCCTGCTCAAGGTGGTCGGCGAATCGATGGTCGACGCCGCGATCTGCGACGGCGACTGGGTCGTGGTCCGGCAACAGGCGGTCGCCGACAACGGTGACATCGTCGCGGCCATGATCGACGGCGAAGCCACGGTCAAGACCTTCAAGCGCAGCCGCGGCCAGGTGTGGCTGATGCCGCACAATCCCGCCTTCGAGCCGATCCCGGGCAACGACGCCGCCGTGCTGGGCAAGGTCGTGACCGTCATCCGCAAGATCTGACGGCCGCTCAGTCGCCGCGGACGAATCCGTTGGTACGCGCGAATTCCTCGCTGGCGAAATAGATTTCGGCAATCGCCTGGTCGTAACCGGGGCTGAACGGCGCCCAGTACAGGCCGGTCTTGGTGTCCGCCTTCACCGGGTAACCCGGCGGCGGAGCGCCGGAGGCGTCGCCGGCCAACTGGATGGCGGTGCGGCCGGGGGTCGGCTCCTCGATGTCGATCGCCGCGTGCCTGCCGCTGGGCGCGTCGTCCACGAAGGGCGCCATGAACGCGGCGGGCATCGCGGATTCCCCGGCCTCAGGTTGCTCGGCCTCGGGTGTCTCGTTCTCGGGTGTCTCGTCGATCCACTCGTCGCCCGCCGGCTCCGGTGCGGTCGCACCACCGGCAGCCGACTCCGCGAGCGCGGGTGCGGGCAGGGAGGGCTCCTCGAGGGCGGACTGGGCCCGGGCCTCGTCGGTCACCGGCGCTTCGATGCGCGTCGGCGCGGTGTCGATCGAGTCGGGGTCGTCCTGTCCGCCGAAGAGACCATCCGGGCCCGGAGACCGCTCCGCCGCGAGTGCCTCGTCGCCCGAATCGTCAGGCGGGCCCCACGGGCCCGCCGACGCGGCCGGTCCACCGTCGGGCCGGTAGCGGGCGGCGTCGGCGAAGACGTCCCGGTCGTCGCGGAACTGGTCGTCGCGGAACTGGTCCTCGCGGTCGCCCCGCCGGCGCCTCCACAGCACCGCGCCGGCGACCAGCCCGACCACGAGCAGCACCGGGATCAGCGCCAGCAGCCACCACCAGTTCCAGCGCCAGCTCAACCACTTGCCGTCGTCCTCGGCGGCCGAGGACTCCGGCTGCGCGGGAGACTTCGGCACCTCCTCACCGGGCACCTCGAGGCCGGCGAGCCGCGGGGCGAGATTCGCCGGCTCGGTGCTGAACCTGCCGGTCGACCGGTCGTAGGACAGCACACCGTCGCTGAACCGCTGGGTGACGACGTCACCGTTCTCGGTCTGATCGGCGGTGGGTGCGCCCAGCGGCCCCTTCGCCCCGTCGAGCTTCGACCATCCCGCGTTCATGGCGCCCCGGACGATCACGGCGCCGTAGTCCGGGGTCCAGAAGATGACCGGCTTGTCCTCCGCCGCGAACGTGCTGATGCGGCTGTTCGAGCCCAGCCCTCCGTCTGCTTCGCTGTTCGTCGGGAAGCCCAGATCGCCGGCAGGCCCGCCCACGCTCTCGTACTTCTCGAGGACCTGACCGGTGACGACGTTCGCCCCGGTCTGCGGGGTGTAAAAGATCTTGCCGCCGGCGTAGTTCTGACCGACCCCGTCGTCGCCGATCTCGTACTGGTCGCCGTCCTTGGCGCCCAGCGGGCCCAGCGCGCCGCCGGCCGCGCGCCGCGCGGCCGCAATGGCCGACGTGGCGTCCTGCGGGACCGACAGGTCCTTGAGCTGACCGGCGAGATCGGGCGGAACCGTGGTGAACGTCTTGTCCTTGCGGTTCCACGACAGCTGCCCGCCGGTGAACTTCTGGGAGGCCACGTCGCCGCGGTAGACCTCGTCCTCGGCGGGTACCCCGAGCACCCCCGCCGATCCGCCGAGCCGGTCCCACGCGGCGTTGATCGCGCCGCGCACGACGCGTGCGCCGGTCGCCGGTGTCCAGAAGATCACCGGTTTGTCCGTGGCGGAGAACGTGGCGTTGCGGCTGTCCGGGCCGACCCGTCCCGGCCCCTCGTCGATCGTGGGAAAGCCCAGGTCACTGTCGGCGGGCCCGCCGAGCGACTCGTACTTCTCCAGGACCGCGCCCTGCATCCAGTGCGCGCCGGTGGCGGGGGTGAAGAACATCTTGCCCGCCGCGAAGTTCTGGCCGAATCCGTCACCGACGGGGTAGACGCCGCCCTCACGCACGCCGAGCGGACCGGTGGGGCCGCCGCTGCCGTCGTAAGCCGCGGTGATGGCGTCGTTGGCCTCGGTGGCCGGATCCGCCGCCGCCAGGGGCGCCGAGAACAGACCCGCCGCTGCCACCGCCAGACCGATCGTCACACGCGCCAGCGCCGTGTGCAGCAGGGGTCGCCGCCCGCTCATCGAACCTCCCGTATTCGGCGCGAAAGTGACTCGAAAGTATCGCGCCAGCCAATCTTGTGACAGCCGACGTCCTTTTCGCGGGCACGACAGGCGATTTTCGCCGAGATATGTGCGAATCCGTGGACCTAGACTTTCCGCCATGCCCACCCGCCCGACCAGCCTCACCCATTGGGGCGGCTTCTCCGCCGAGGTCGCGTCCGGTGACATCGCCTCCGTCGCGCCGCTGCCCGGTGATCAGGATCCTTCTCCCCTGCTGGGCAATCTGCCCGGTTCGGTGCGGCACCGCTCCCGCATCGCGGGTCCGGCGGTCCGGCGCGGCTGGCTCGACGACGGGCCCGGCGCCAGCAGGCGCCGCGGTGCGGACGAATTCGTCGCAGTGTCGTGGGACGAGCTGACCGAACTGCTCTCGGCCGAGCTGCGCCGGGTGGTCGACACACACGGCAACGAGGCGATCTACGGCGGCTCCTACGGGTGGGCCAGCGCCGGCCGGTTCCATCATGCCCAGAGCCAGGTGCACCGCTTCCTCAAACTGCTTGGCGGTTACACCTTTTCGCGTCACTCCTACAGCCTCGGCGCCACCGGTGTGATCATGCCCCGTGTCGTCGGCACCCACGACGATCTGTTCAAGCGCTCCACCGACTGGGACGTCATCGCCGCCCACACCGATCTGCTGGTGTGCTTCGGCGGGCTCGCGATGAAGAACACGGGCACCAATCACGGTGGCACGACGGCACACCCGGCCCGTGACGCGCTGCGCAGGTTCCGCGAACGGGGCGGCCGGATCGTGTCGTTCTCACCGCTGCGCGACGATGTGGACGGTGAGTGTGAATGGCACGCACCGGTACCGGGCACCGATGTGGCGATCATGCTGGCGATG
This sequence comes from Mycobacterium sp. IS-1742, assembly GCF_001500125.1. Lineage (GTDB taxonomy): Bacteria > Actinomycetota > Actinomycetes > Mycobacteriales > Mycobacteriaceae > Mycobacterium. Next base: position 55,664 of record NZ_LQIV01000043.1, read on the forward strand.
GCCCATGTCCTGGCCACCGAGGGGCTCGCCGACCGCGGATTCCTCGCGTCGCACTGCGTCGGCTACGAGCGTTTCGAGCGCTACCTGCTCGGCGCCGACGACGGCGTCGCGAAGACCCCCCGATGGGCGGCGGCGATCTGCGGTCTGCCGGCCGCCGAGATCGCCACACTGGCACGGAGAATGGCCGCGCAGCGCACCATCGTCACCGTCAGCTGGTCACTGCAACGGGTCCGGCACGGCGAGCAGGCGCCGTGGATGGGCCTGACGCTCGCGGCGATGCTGGGTCAGATCGGTGTTCCCGGAGAAGGTTTCGGACACGGTTACGGGTCGATGAACGAACCGGGTCTGCCGCCGCTACGGTGCGGTCTGCCCCGGCTGCCGCAGGGCGTCAACCCGGTACGCACGTTCATCCCGGTCGCGGCGGTCAGCGATATGCTGCTGCACCCCGGCGAGCCGTACGACTACAACGGGATGCGGCTGACCTATCCCGACATCCGCTGCGTGTACTGGGCCGGCGGCAACCCGTTCCACCACCATCAGAACCTCCCCCGGTTGCGGCGGGCACTGGCCCGCGTGGAGACCGTCGTGGTGCACGATCCGTACTGGACCGCGATGGCCAGGCACGCCGACATCGTGGTGCCGTCCACCACCGCGTTCGAACGCGACGACTACTCGGGGTCGAAGAACGATCCCGTGTTGATGGCGATGCCGAAACTGGTCGACCCATATGCGGACAGCCGCGACGACTACTCGACGTTCGCCGCGCTGGCCGACCGCCTCGGCTTCGGCGAGCAGTTCACCGAGGGACGCACCGCCCGGCAGTGGCTCGCCCATCTCTACGAGAAGTGGTCGGCGGGACTCGATTTCGCGGTGCCGGTTTTCGAGGAGTTCTGGCGCGCCGGCAGCCTCCGGCTGCCCGTCGAACCGGGCCTGACGCTGCTCGCCGACTTCCGCGCCGACCCCGTTGCGCACCGCCTCGGCACGCCGAGCGGCCGCATCGAGATCTTCTCCTCCGACATCGCCGGATTCGGCTACGCCGACTGCATCGGACATCCCGCGTGGTTCGAACCCACCGAATGGCTCGGTGGCGAACGCGCCGCCACTTATCCGCTGCATCTGATCGCCAACCAGCCGGCCACCCGGCTGCACGGCCAACTCGACGGTGGCGCCACCAGCCAGGCCGCGAAAGTTCGTGGCCGCGAGGCGATCCGGATGCACCCCGCAGACGCCGCCGACCGCGGTGTGGCCGACGGCGACGTGGTCCGGGTGTTCAACGACCGCGGCGCCTGCCTGGCCGGTGTGGTGCTCGACGACCGCGTCCGGCGCGACGTCGTCCACCTTCCGACGGGCGCCTGGTTCGATCCCGCCGACCCCGCCGACCACGACGCGATGTGCGTGCACGGGAACCCCAACGTGCTCACCGACGACGTCGGCACCTCGTCGCTGGCACGCGGCAGCACCGGCGCCCACGTGCTGGTTCAGGTGGAGAGGTTCACCGGTCCGCTACCGCCGGTGCGGGCGCACGAACCTCCGGTGATCCGGCAGCGGTGAGCGGTCAGCGGGCGGCCTGCGGACGCCGGCGGGGGCGCCGCGAGCGGGATGCGGTGTCGCCGCCCTGGGGCCGGCCCTGCCGCTCGCCGTGACCCTGCGGCGTGGAACGCCTGCGGGGACGGTCGGAGGCGGTGCGGGGCTGCTTCACGACCTTCGGCGCAGGCGCGCGATACGGCGCAACCTCGCCGACCAGTGCGGTCACCGACGGCGAATCGGCACCGACCTGCTGGGGCGCGACGTTGATGCCGGCGCGCCGCAACAGCGCGGCGGTGTCGCGCCGCTCCTCGGGCAGCACGACGGTGACGACGTCGCCCGCGCTGCCGGCGCGTGCGGTGCGGCCCGAACGGTGCAGATAGGCCTTGTGTTCGACAGGGGGGTCGACGTGCACCACGAGCTCGACCTCGTCGACGTGCACACCACGGGCCGCGATGTCGGTGGCGACCAGCACCTTGGCGTCTCCGGTCGAGAACGCGGCGAGATTGCGCTCACGGGCGTTCTGGGACAGGTTCCCGTGCAGGTCGACCGACGGCACGCCGGCCTCGGTGAGCTGACGGGCCAGCTTGCGGGCCTGATGTTTGGTGCGCATAAACAGGATTCGGCGTCCGGTGCCCGCGGCGAGCGTGTGCACCAGCGCCTTCTTCTCGTGCGCTCCGGCCACGTGGAACACGTGGTGGGTCATCGCCGGCGGCGGCGCGTTGACCTCGTCGACCGAGTGGGTGACGGGCTCGCGCAGGAAGCGGCGCACCAGCTTGTCGACGCCGTTGTCCAGGGTCGCCGAGAACAGCAGCCGCTGACCGCCCGCGGGCGTGGCGGCCAGGATGCGGGTGACGCCGGGCAGGAAGCCGAGATCGGCCATGTGGTCGGCCTCGTCGAGCACGGTGATCTCCACGCTGTCCAGCGAGATGATCCGTTGGCGCATCAGGTCTTCGAGCCGACCGGGGCAGGCGACGACGATGTCGACACCGGCCCGCAACGCCGCGGCCTGCGGGTTCTGGGAGACGCCACCGAAGATGGTGGCCACCTTCAGATCGTATGCGGCGGCGAGGGGTTCGAGGACCGCGGTGATCTGGGTCGCCAGTTCGCGCGTCGGCGCGAGCACCAGGCCCGACGGGCGCGCCGACCGCCGTTTGGCGTCGGCGAGCCGGCTCACCAGCGGCAGGGAGAACGCCAGCGTCTTGCCGCTGCCGGTCTTACCGCGGCCGAGCACGTCACGGCCGGCCAGGCTGTCGGGCAACGTCGCGGCCTGGATCGGGAACGGGCTGTCGATGCCACGGTTCTCCAGAACGCGGCGCAGGGGTCCCCGCACGCCGAGGTCGGCGAAGGATTGTGCAGTTGTCATGCAGGTGTGTGCCTTTCAGGGCAGTGTCGCGCACCCCCGGGCAGCGCTGTTGCACGGCGCAGGTGATGGGTACGCAAGTGGCGAGATTGCCGGTCGGCAACATCGATCGCCGCGAGAAGAGCTTGAGCCGGACGCGATGGTAAGCGTTCCACGACGAGCCGTCGTCGGTTTCGGTGACGTCGGCGTTGAGGACAGTCTAGCGCATGGGTCTTCGGTTCCTCGGGCGAGCCCTCGTCAGGAGAATGTCGAGAACTCCTGCAGGCCCGCGGCGAGCGCCACCGGCACCCGCGCCTTGACCCGTGTGCCGTCCGTGGTGTGCTCGGTGGCGTCGATGCGCCCCTCGCTGTGCACCCGGGCCACGAGATCGCCGCGGTCGTAGGGAATGGTCACGTCGACGGTGACGTCGGTGGACTCGACCAGCTCCGACATCCGGGCCGAAAGCCGGTCCAGCCCTTGCCCCGTACGCGCCGACACGAACACCGCGTCGGGCAGCGCACCGCGCAGATGCGCCAGCGAGAGCCCGTCGGCGGCGTCGATCTTGTTGACCACCAACAGTTCCGGCGCGGGCTTGGCGTGCCGTTCGGGGCTCGATGTCGCCGGGGCGGCTCCGGCGATGACCTCGTTGATCACCTCGCGGACCGCGCTGATCTGCGCCAGCGGGTTGGCATCCGAGCCGTCGACGACGTGGACGAGGAGGTCGGCGTCGGCGACCTCTTCGAGCGTCGAGCGGAACGCCTCGACCAACTGCGTCGGAAGATGTCGTACGAAACCGACGGTGTCGGTGAGGACGAACGGCCGGCCGTCGTCGAATTCACCTCGGCGGGTGGTGGGTTCGAGCGTCGCGAACAGTGCGTTCTCGACCAGCACCCCGGCGCCGGTGAGCGCGTTGAGCAGACTGGACTTCCCCGCGTTGGTGTAGCCGACGATCGCCACCGAGGGCACCTCGGTGCGGCGGCGCCCACTGCGCTGGGTGTCGCGGATCTTCTTCATGTCCTTGATCTCGCGGCGCAGCTTGGACATCCGCTCGCGGATGCGACGCCGGTCGGTCTCGATCTTCGTCTCACCGGGACCGCGCGTGCCGACACCGCCACCGGCGCCGCCGGCACGCCCACCGGCCTGCCGCGACATCGATTCACCCCAACCGCGCAGCCGCGGAAGCATGTACTCCATCTGCGCCAGGGAGACCTGGGCCTTGCCTTCGCGGCTGGTGGCGTGCTGGGCGAAGATGTCGAGGATCAGGGCGGTGCGGTCGATCACCTTGACCTTGACGATCCTCTCCAGCGCGGTCAGCTGCGCAGGGCTGAGCTCACCGTCGCAGATCACCGTGTCCGCGCCGGTCGCGAGCACGATCTCGCGCAGTTCGGCGGCCTTGCCCGAGCCGATGTAGGTCGAGGCGTCGGGCTTGTCGCGCCGCTGGACGACGCCTTCGAGCACCTCGGAGCCCGCGGTCTCGGCGAGCGCGGCGAGTTCGGCGAGGCCGGCCTCGGCGTCGGCCGCGCTGCCCTCGGTCCACACGCCCACCAGCACGACGCGTTCGAGCCGCAGCTGGCGGTATTCGACCTCGGAGATGTCGGCCAGTTCGGTGGACAGACCGGCGACGCGGCGCAGCGCGGAGCGGTCCTCGAGCGCCAGTTCACCGGCACTGGGAGTCTCGTGTGAAGAAAATTCGGGAAATGTCATGAGCGAATCAAGGTTCGCACGGAGATCACTTTTCATGCACCCCAATTAACGACGATGAGAGTGCCACCATTCCCCGGCGAGTTCGCCGGTGGCGACCAGTTCGGAGGGTCCGCGCAGAAAACTCGTGGTCTCGGTGACCGACACCGTGACCACGCCGCCGGGGATGCGGACGTCGAGCGTGCCCAGCGCCTGTCCGGCCTCTGACAGCGCCGCGACGGCCGCGGCGACGGTCCCGGTACCGCACGAACGCGTCTCGCCGACACCCCGCTCGTGTACCCGCATCGACACCGACCCATCACGTACCGCGGTGAGGACCTCGACGTTGACGCCGTCGGGGAACTGGGCGTCGTCGAACTCGACCGGGGCGGCCACGTCGAGCGCCGCGAGCTCGGCCTCGGTGAGCGATGCGTCGACGCAGGCCAGGTGCGGATTGCCGACGTCGACCCCCAGTCCGGTGAAGCGGCGCCCGCCGACCACGGCCGACCCGGTGCCCAGCAGGTTGACCTTGCCCATCTCGACGGTCACCTCGGCCCGCCAGCGGTGCGCCGGGTCGAAGCCGTGCAGGACGACGGGCCGCGGCCCGGCCAACGACCCGACCACGAACTCGTCGCGCGATTCCAGGTCCGTAGCCCGCAGATAGTGCGCGAACACCCGTACGCCGTTACCGCACATCTGGGCGATCGACCCGTCGGCGTTGCGGTAGTCCATGTACCAGTCACCGGCCGCGACACCCTCGGGCAGCCGCTCGAACACCCCCGCCGCCATGGCCGCGCCTGCGGTGGTGACGCGCAGCACCCCGTCGGCGCCGAGCCCGCGACGCCGGTCACACAGCGCGGAGACGACGGCCGGCGTCAGCGCGCGCCGCGCGTCGAGGTCAGGCAGCAGCACGAAGTCGTTCTGCGTCCCGTGACCCTTGGCGAACTGCACTTGCTCAGGATACGGCGCGCCAGGCACGCAGCGTGCGGTCGACGTTGTCCGGCGACGCGCCGTCGAGCCAGCACACCCGGTGGTCGCGGCGGAACCACGACCGCTGCCTGCGCACGTAGCGCCGGGTGCCGACGTACGTCGGTTCGCGCGCGGCCGACCCGTCGCCGCCGGCGTCGAGATCGGCGAGCACCTGGGCGTACCCCAGCGCCCGCGACGCCGTCACCCCGTCACGCAGGCCGCGACGCACCAGGCCGGCCACCTCGACGACCAGCCCTTCGGCGAACATCGTGTCGGTGCGCTCCGCCAACCGTTCATCGAGAACGTCTGTGGCCCAGTCCAACCCGACGATCGCCGTATCCCAGCGAGGCGCGCCGATGGTGGGCGCCGAGGCTGCGAACGGCCGGCCGGTCAGTTCCACCACCTCCAGCGCGCGGACGATGCGGCGGCCGTCGGTGGGCAGGATCGAGGCCGCGGCATCCGGGTCCACGGTGGCTAGCTCACCGTGCAACGCCGCGACCCCGACCTCGGCGAGCCGCGCCTCCCATCTGGCGCGCACGGCGGGGTCGGTGGCGGGGAACGCCCAGTCGTCGAGCAGCGCCTGGACGTACATCATCGATCCGCCGACGATGATCGGCAGCGCACCACGGGCGGCGATGGCCTCGACGTCGCGGGCGGCGTCGGCCTGGTAGCGCGCCACCGACGCGGTCTCGGTGACGTCGAGGACGTCGAGTTGGTGGTGCGGGACACCGCGGCGCTGCGCGACCGGCAGCTTCGCGGTGCCGATGTCCATCCCGTGGTAGAGCTGCATGGCGTCGGCGTTGACGATCTCCGCGGCGGCCTCACCGCTGAGCCGTTCGGCCACGTCCAGGGCCAGCGCCGACTTCCCCGTCCCGGTCGGCCCGATGATCGCCAGCGGCCTCATGGTGTCCAGCGGCCGGCGAAGTAGCCGACGCCGTAGGGGGCGCCCCGGTAGAACTCCTCGGCCGAACCGGGCGCGGATCCGGTCAGCCCCGCCAGCACCTGGTAGGCGACCCGGCCGACGACGGAGCCCGGCAGCCGGCTCAGCGCGGCGGTGTCCCCGGCGGCCAGCGCGTCGTCGAGCACCGCTTGGACGGGCACCGCGTCGGGGTCGTACCCGCCGGGCGCCGGTGGGGTGAGGGTGTGGCAGCCGTCGGCGACGACCAGCACCCCGATCTCACCGTCCGCGTCGTCGATGTGGGCGCGCAACGCCCGGCCCCGCGCCATCGCGGTGTCGGCGTCGAGGTCGCCGGCGTGGACTCGGACCTCCGCCGCGGCGTGCGGGGCGTGTTCACCCCGGACCCACCCGGCGATCAGCGCGCAGAGGGGCAGGTCGACGGGTGTGGCGGCGCCGTCCGGCGACAGCCTCACCCGCACGTCGACGCCGTAGCCGGCGAAGGTGCCCGCGGTCGGCGGGGTGAGCACCTCGTCGCCGGAGCCGACGCCGATCGCCACCCAGCGGTCGGGCAGTCCGCCGACAGACCGCGCCACCGCCGCGCGCAGCTCGGACAGTTCACCGGCCGCTGCGCCTGCCAGTTGCGGCACCATCACCGGAGCGGACGGCACAAGGGCGATCGCGGTGAGCACGCCACCAAACTAGTGCGCGAGGGAGGCCTGGGCCTCGGCGCCGGCCGCTTCGCCGCGGGCCAGCGCGGCGGTGGCCAGCACCATCACCGCGGCCGCGACGACCAGCGTCGTCCATCCGGCCTCACCGGGGCGCATCGTCTCCCCCAGCACCACCACGCCGAGCACCGATCCCACCACCGGTTCGGCCACGGTCATCGTCGGCAGCGACGCGGTCAGCGCACCGGACCGGAACGAGGCCTGCTGCCAGGCCGTCCCGGCGACGGCCACGGCCGCCAGCGCGTAGAGCTCGGGCATCTGCAGCACCGCCCACAGACCGTCGTCGAGCCGGTCGACGACGCCCTTGGTCAGCACGGCGAAGACGCCCCACAGCGCGCCGGACACCAGCGCCAGCAGCACCGCGCTGGGCGTGCCCGACCAGATCCGCGCCCCGACGACGCAGAGCACCAGCATCGGGACCAGCACCGCGATCACGACGGCCCAGGTCTCCCACGAGGCGCGGGCCTGCCCGGCGGTCGGGTTGCCCACGGTCACGATCACCGCCACCGCACCGGCCAGCAGCGCCGCCCAGAGCCACTCCCAGCGCGTGACCCGCCGGCCGGTCAGGCGGGCGTTGATCGGCAGCGCAAACAGCAGCGACGTCACCAGCAGCGCCTGCACCAGCAGCACCGACCCCAGCCCGAGCGCGGCGGCCTGCAGGCCGAAACCCACGGCGGCGACGGTGCTGCCCAGCCACCACTGCCGGTCGCGCAACAGCCGCAGGAACAACTCGAGGTGCCCGACCGCCTCGTCGGTCACCTCGTGCGCGGAGCGCTGGTGGATGACATCGCCGATCGCGATGAACAGCGCGGCGCCCAGCGCCAGCAGCGCGGCGATATCCGCCCTGGCCATCGCATCTCCTCGTCGTGGTAGCGGGCATGAGCGTGCCCGGATGGCGGTCCGTCCCGCAAACCGGCGCGCCGAAGGTGTGCGCACACCCATGGCCGACCTGTTTGAATAGCCTTCGACAGCCGGCCACACCGATCCGGAAGAACAGGCTCATATCGACAGGCGAAGGCGCCGCGTTGCGCGGCAGTGCGCGGTCCACCGCGCGGAGGGTGCGAGGAACGAAAGATGACGACCAGCGAGCCGGGTGCGACCTCGGAGGCCAACAACGAGGCGACGCCACGTCCGGCGCCGGGGCCCGCACCCCGGCCCGGTCCCTCACCCCGACCGGGGCCGCCGCGGCCCGTCCCCCGGCCGGGCCGGCCGACGCCCGCGGTGGCGGCGCCACCGGCCAGCGATCCGCACCGCTTCGGCCGGGTGGACCCCGACGGCACGGTGTGGCTGATCACCGGATCCGGTGAGCGCGTCATCGGGTCGTGGCAGGCCGGTGAGCCCGAGGCGGCGTATGCCCACTTCGGGCGCCGCTTCGACGATCTGCAGACCGAGGTGGTGCTGCTCGAGCAGCGGCTGGTCACCCACGCAGGCGATGCCCGCAAGATCAAGTCCGCGGCCGCCACACTGGCCGAGAGCCTGCCGGAGGCCCATGTCCTCGGTGACGTGGACTCGCTGGCCGCGCGACTGACCGCGATCGTGGAGCACGCCGACGAGGAGGCCCAGGCCGAGCGGGCCCGCCGCGACGAGCAGCGTGCCGCGCAGCTGGCGCGCAAGGAGGCGCTGGCCGTCGAGGCCGAGGACATCGCGGCGAACTCCACGCAGTGGAAGACCGCAGGTGACCGGCTGCGGGAGATCCTCGACGAGTGGCGCACGATCACGGGCCTGGACCGCAAGACCGACGACGCGCTGTGGAAGCGCTATTCGGCCGCCCGCGAGACGTTCAACCGGCGGCGCGGTTCGCACTTCGCCGAGCTCGACCGGGGCCGTGCGGGTGCGCGGCAGGCCAAGGAGGCGCTCTGCGAACGCGCCGAGGAACTGTCCGGCTCCAGGGAGTGGGGTGCGACGAGCGCCGCGTTCCGTGACCTGCTGGCGGAGTGGAAGGCCGCGGGCCGGGCCGCCAAGGACGTCGACGACGCGCTGTGGCAGCGGTTCAAGGCCGCCCAGGACGTGTTCTTCTCCGCCCGCAACGCCGCGACCGCCGAACGGGACGCGGAGTTCAAGGCGAACGCCGCCGCCAAGGAGACGCTGCTCGCCCAGGCCGAGCAGATCGACACCTCCAACCCGGACGCCGCCCGCGCGGCGTTCCGCGCGATCGGCGACAAGTGGGACGCCATCGGCAAGGTGCCCCGCGAGCGGGCCGCGGAATTCGAACGGCGCCTGCGCGCGGTGGAGAAGAAGGTCCGCGACGCCGCCTCGTCGAACTGGACCGATCCGGAGGCGCAGGCCCGCGCCGACCAGTTCCGGGTGCGTGCCGAACAGTACGAGCGCCAGGCCCAGAAGGCCGAGGCCGCGGGCCGCACCAAGGATGCCGAGCAGGCCCGGGCGAATGCCCAGCAGTGGCGGCAGTGGGCCGACGCGGCGGTCGAGGCGTTGGGCAAGCGCCGCACCTGACCGGGGCGCGGATCAGCCGGTCGGGTTGTCCGGGTCGTCGCCGTTGCCGAAGTCCAGCAGACCCTTGCCCTGGTTCTCCCTGGCGCGGCGGCGGCGCTCCTCCTCGGCGGCCAACTGCACCGCGGTGCGGGTCCAGACCACCCTGGCCCAGTGGAAGGTGAGCACGATCACCGCCAGCCAGCCGACGACCAGGCCGATGCCCGGCCCCGGATACGGCTCGGCCGCGGTCTGCCGGGACCACACCGCGAGCATGCCGATCGCGCTGGCCACCGCCGAACCTGCCAGCGCCACCCACGCGATCGCCCAGCGCCGGGTGAGCAGCGCGAGGATGGAGAACCCGACGGAGAACACGATCGCCAGCACGGCGAACACCCGCGACGGCAGAGAGATCCCCGCAGCGGCGGCCGCGTCGGTGCCGGCCAGCACGTCGAAACCCCTGGCGCCGCCGGCGTGCGGCAGCACGAACGACAGCAGCACGACGAACACCAGGACGGCGACCACCAGGGCGCGGGCGCCCGGGTCGAACTCCCCCGCCACCCGGCGCTCCGCGTCCTCGATATCGCCCTTGTACGACTCGAATTCGTCGGGCCCGTCCGGGCCGCTCATCGCGCGCACCCCGTCGCCGCCGGGGTGGGTGCGGGCGCGCCGATGCCCGGGATGCCCAATCCGACCCCGGTGCGAGGCCGCAGGCCCGCGGCGTGGGCGTCACCGGCGCGGGTGCGTCGGTGTGTCAGCAGGGCGCCGTCGGCGATGAGGTGGTGCGGCGCCGCACCGGTCACCGTGGTGGTGACGACGTCACCGGGCCGGATGTCGGCGCCGCCGGGGGCGAAGTGCACCAGCCTGCCGTCGCGGGCGCGCCCGGACATGCGGGCGGTGGCCGCGTCCTTGCGGCCCTCGCCCGTGGCCACCAGCAGCTCGAGCGTGCGGCCGACCTGGGCCAGGTTCTCGTCGAGCGAGATCTTCTCCTGCAGGTCGATCAGACGTTGATACCGTTCGCTCACAACGGCTTTCGGGAGTTGTCCGGGCATGTCGGCGGCGGGCGTCCCGGGTCGCTTGGAGTACTGGAACGTGAACGCGCTGGAGAACCGCGAGGCGGCCACCACGTCGAGCGTGGCCTGGAAGTCCTCCTCCGTCTCGCCCGGGAAACCGACGATCAGGTCGGTGGTGATCGCCGCGTCGGGGATCGCCGCACGCACCCGGTCGATGATCCCGAGATACTTCTCCGCGCGGTAGGACCGGCGCATGGCGCGCAGGATCCGGTCGGATCCGGACTGCAGCGGCATGTGCAGTGCGGGGCAGACATTCGGCGTCTCGGCCATCGCCTCGATCACATCGTCGGTGAACTCGGCCGGATGCGGCGAAGTGAACCGTACGCGTTCGAGCCCGTGGATCCGCCCGCACGCGCGCAACAGTTCGGCGAACGCGCCGCGGTCGCGGGGAACCGACGGGTCAGCGAAGGACACGCCGTAGGCGTTGACGTTCTGGCCCAGCAGCGTCACCTCGAGCACGCCCTGGTCGACCAGCGTCTGGATCTCGGCGAGGACGTCGCCGGGGCGCCGGTCGACCTCCCTGCCGCGCAGCGACGGGACGATGCAGAACGTGCAGGTGTTGTTGCAGCCCACCGAGATCGACACCCACCCGGCGTACGCCGATTCGCGTGCGGCGGGCAGCGCCGACGGGAACTCCTCTAAGGCCTCGGCGATCTCGACCTGCGCGGCGCGGTTGTGGCGGGCGCGTTCGAGCAACGCGGGCAGTGCGCCGATGTTGTGGGTGCCGAACACGACGTCCACCCACGGGGCGCGGCGCAGCACGGCGTCGCGGTCCTTCTGGGCGAGGCAGCCGCCGACGGCGATCTGCATCTGCGGGTCGGACTGTTTGCGCGGCGCGAGGTGGGACAGGTTGCCGTACAGCTTGTTGTCGGCGTTCTCGCGCACCGCACAGGTGTTGAAGACGACCACATCGGCGTCGGAGCCGTCCGCGGCGCGCCGGTAGCCCGCGGCCTCCAGCAGACCCGCCAGCCGCTCCGAGTCGTGCACGTTCATCTGACAGCCGTAGGTGCGGACCTGATAGGTGCGCGCCACCGGCGGCAGCGCGCTCGCCGCCTGCTGGGTCACCGTCGAAGTCACGGCCCCATGGTACGGGGGCCGGGATTGATCAGTTCCGGGCACATCAGGCGTTCCGTGGGTAAGGTCAGCACCCATGGAAACGGCCGGACACCCCACCGGGCCCGATGCGCGGTCGGTCGATCCGGACTCTCGGGCGGTGCCGATGATCTCGATGCAAGGGGTCAACAAGCACTTCGGCGATCTGCACGTCCTCAAGGACATCAACCTCACCGTCGGGCGGGGCCAGGTCGTGGTCGTGCTCGGTCCCTCGGGGTCCGGCAAATCCACGCTGTGCCGCACGATCAACCGGCTCGAGACCATCGACTCCGGCACGATCGCGATCGACGGGCACGTGCTGCCCGAGGAGGGGCGCAAACTCGCGCAGCTGCGATCCGACGTCGGCATGGTGTTCCAGTCCTTCAACCTGTTCGCGCACAAGACGATCGTCGACAACGTCACGCTGGCGCCGATGAAGGTGCGCGGACTCGGCAAGGACGCGGCACGCGAGGCCGCGATGGCGCTGCTCGAGCGGGTCGGGGTCGCCAACCAGGCCGACAAGTACCCCGCACAGTTGTCCGGCGGCCAGCAGCAACGTGTCGCGATCGCCCGCTCGCTCGCGATGAACCCGAAGGTGATGCTCTTCGACGAGCCGACCAGCGCGCTGGACCCCGAGATGATCAACGAGGTGCTGGCCGTGATGGCGTCGCTGGCGAGCGAGGGCATGACCATGCTGGTGGTGACCCATGAGATGGGTTTCGCGCGCCGCGCCTCCGACCGCGTCGTGTTCATGTCCGACGGGGCGATCGTCGAGGACGCTGAACCGGCCCAGTTCTTCGACAACCCGCAGACCGACCGCGCCAAGGACTTCCTCGGCAAGATCCTCCACCACTAACGCTCGGCGAAAGGAAAATCACCCATGCCGTCCTTCTCGATGATGTCTCGCAGGCGCGTCACGGCCGCCCTCGCGCTGGCCGTCGCCGTGCCGTTCGCGGCCACCGCCTGTGGAGGTGGGGGCGGCGGTGACGAGAACACCATCGTCATCGGCACGAAGTTCGACCAGCCGGGGCTGGGCCTGCGCAACCCCGACGGGTCGATGAGCGGGTTCGACGTCGACGTCGCCACCTACGTGGCGGGCGAACTGGGCTACACCCCCGAGCAGATCGAGTGGAAGGAATCGCCGTCCGGACAGCGTGAGACGTTGATCCAGAACGGCCAGGTCGACTACATCGTCGCCACGTACTCGATCACCGACTCCCGCAAGGAGAAGGTGGACTTCGCCGGGCCGTACCTGGTCACCGGTCAGAGCCTGCTGGTGCGTGAGGACAACACCGACATCACCGGCGCCGCGTCGCTGCAGAACAACAAGCGACTGTGCTCGGTGTCGGGTTCGACTCCCGCGCAGAAGATCAAGGACGAGTACCCGGGTGTGCAGCTGCAGCAGTACGACACCTACTCGGCGTGCATCGAGGCGCTGAAGAACGGCGCCATCGACGCGGTCACCACCGACGAGGTGATCCTGGCCGGGTACGCCGCCCAGACCCCGGGTGCGTTCAAGATCGTGGGCGACACCTTCTCCGAGGAGCGCTACGGCATCGGGCTGAAGAAGGACGACACCGAGATGCGTACCAAGATCAACGACGCGATCGAGAAGATGGAGTCCAGCGGCGCCTGGAAGGAAGCCTTCGACAAGAACCTCGGCCCGGCGGGCATCACGGCACCCGCCCCGCCGCAGGTCGACCGCTACTGAGCCGGGGGTCTGGCTCCGGCCGTGGAGATATTCACCGAGTACCGCGCAGAGATCTTCGAGGCGTTCTGGACGACGGTCCAGCTGACGGTCTACTCCGCGGTCGGAGCGCTCGTCCTGGGCACGGTGCTGGCCGCGATGCGGCTGTCGCCGGTGCCCATGCTGGCCTGGCTCGGCACCGCCTACGTCAACGTCGTCCGCAACACGCCGTTGACGCTGATCATCCTGTTCTGTTCGTTCGGGGTGTCCCAGACCCTCGGCATCACGCTGGTCGACCCGCAGTCGAGCACGTCGATCGAGGACAGCAACTTCCGGTTGGCGGTGCTCGGGTTGACCGTCTACACCGCGTCGTTCGTGTGCGAGACGGTGCGCTCCGGGGTCAACACGGTGCCGCTCGGCCAGGCCGAGGCGGCGCGCTCACTCGGCCTGACCTTCGGGCAGAACCTGCGGATGATCCTGCTGCCACAGGCTTTTCGAGCGGTGATCATTCCGCTGGGCTCGGTGCTGATCGCCTTGACGAAGAACACCACGATCGCCTCGGCGATCGGCGTGGCCGAGGCGGCCCTGCTGATGAAGGAGATGATCGAGAACACCGCGGCGCTGCTCGTGGTCGGGTCGATCTTCGCCCTGGGGTTCCTCATCCTGACGTTGCCGCTGGGCCTGCTGTTCGGTTGGCTCGGCAAGCGTTTGGCGGTGGCCCGGTGATGAGCACGGTGGTGATCCGATGAGCGGGACCGTCCTGTTCGACGCGCCGGGACCGCGCGCCCGGCGACGCAACATCGTCGTCACCGTCATCACGTTGGCGATCACCGCGCTGATCGTCTGGGTCGTGTACTCGCGACTGGAGTCGAAAGGACAGCTCACCGCCGCCAAGTGGGAGCCGTTCCTCACGTCGGACCTGTGGACCACCTACGTGCTGCCCGGCGTGCAGGGCACGTTGACGGCGGCCGCGTTGTCGATCGTGCTGGCGCTGATCCTGGGGTTCGGGCTCGGTGTGGGCCGACTGTCGGTGATCACCCCGATCCGCTGGGTCTGCGCGGTGATCGTGGAGTTCTTCCGTGCCGTCCCGGTGCTGATCATGATGATCTTCGCGTACTTCCTGTACGCGTTCTACGACGTCTTCCCCTCCAAACACCTCGCGCTGGCCGGCGTCATCACCGGCCTGACGCTCTACAACGGTGCGGTCATCGCCGAGATCGTCCGGGCCGGGGTGCACGCGCTGCCACGAGGACAGGCCGAGGCGGCCTCGGCGCTGGGCCTGCGCTGGGGACAGACCATGCGCTCGATCCTGCTGCCGCAGGCCATCACGTCGATGTTGCCGGTGCTGGTCTCCCAGCTCGTGGTGGTGCTCAAGGACACCGCGATCGGCTACCAGATCACGTTCGTCGAGATGGTGCGCCAGGGCACCGTCGTCGGATCGTCCTACGGCAACTACATCCCCGCCCTCATCGTCATCGCCGTGCTGATGATCAGCGTGAACTTCGCGTTGTCCGCCCTGGCGACCAGGCTGGAACGCCGGATGCGGCGATCCCGGCGCGGACCGGCGCCGCTGGACACCGAGGCCGTCGAACAGGAGGGCGCGCCGGGCGCGAAAGCGGTGTGACCAGCCCGATCGGCCGCTACACCCGCCGGCGCTCCCGCTCACTGGCGAGCTCGACGGTGACCACGTCGAGCGCCATCGACTGGCTGTAGCCGCGGCGGGCCAGCATGCCGGCCAGCCGCCGCTTCACCTTCAGGTCCGAACCCGGTTCGTCGTCGAGTTTCTCGCGGCGCAGCCGGTCGCGGACGAGTCGCTCGGCCCGGTCGCGTTCGGCACCGGCGTCGATGTCGGCGAGCGAGGAGTTGATCACCTCGTCGTCGACGCCCTTGCGGCGCAGTTCGGAGGCCAACGCGCGCTTGCCTTTTCCGGCGTGGAGGTGGCGGGAGCGCACCCACTGCTCGGCGAAGTCCTCGTCGTCGACGAGCCCGACATCGGCCAACCGGTCGAGCACCCGCGCCGCGACCGGTTCGTCATACCCGCGCTGACTCAGCTTGCCGGCCAACTCCGCTCTGGTGCGGGCCCGCGCGGTGAGCAGGCGCAGACAGTACGCGTGCGCCTGCTCCTCGCGGTTCGGCTCCTCGTCGGGATCGGACTCAGAAGTCGACGGGCGCGGGAAGGACGTCATCAGCGGTCACCACGGCACCGATGTTGAGCTTCTCTTTGATCTTCTTCTCGATCTCGTTGGCCACATCGGCGTTCTCCAGCAGGAACTTACGGGCGTTCTCCTTACCCTGGCCCAACTGCTCACCCTCATAGGTGAACCAGGACCCGGACTTGCGGATGAAGCCGTGTTCCACGCCCATGTCGATGAGCGAGCCCTCCTTGCTGATGCCCTTGCCGTAGAGGATGTCGAACTCGGCCTGCTTGAACGGCGGCGACACCTTGTTCTTGACGATCTTGACCCGGGTGCGGTTGCCCACCGCGTCGGTGCCGTCCTTGAGCGTCTCGATACGGCGGACATCCATGCGGACCGAGGCGTAGAACTTCAGCGCCTTGCCACCCGTGGTCGTCTCGGGCGAGCCGAACATCACGCCGATCTTCTCGCGGAGCTGGTTGATGAAGATCGCGGTGGTGCCCGAATTGCTCAGCGCACCGGTGATCTTGCGCAGCGCCTGGCTCATCAACCGGGCCTGCAGACCGACGTGGCTGTCGCCCATCTCACCCTCGATCTCGGCGCGCGGCACCAGTGCGGCGACCGAGTCGATGACCAGGATGTCCAGCGCACCCGAGCGGATCAGCATGTCGGCGATCTCGAGGGCCTGCTCACCGGTGTCGGGCTGGGAAACCAGCAGCGAGTCGGTGTCCACCCCGAGTTTCTTGGCGTAGTCGGGATCCAGCGCGTGCTCGGCGTCGATGAACGCCGCGATGCCGCCGGCGGCCTGGGCGTTGGCCACCGCGTGCAACGCGACAGTGGTCTTACCCGAGGACTCCGGACCGTAGATCTCGATGACGCGCCCGCGCGGCAGGCCGCCGATGCCCAGCGCCACGTCCAGGGCGATGGAGCCGGTCGGGATGACCGAGATCGGCGCGCGGACCTCGTCGCCGAGCCGCATCACCGAGCCTTTACCGTGACTCTTCTCGATCTGCGCGAGCGCCAGCTCGAGGGCCTTCTCGCGATCGGGTGCCTGCGGTGCCATGTCTGTCTCCATCCTCGTGATGTTCGGTGACCGGTGTCGATCAGTTGGCCGTGACGCTAGAGGGACCCACCGACAAGTCGGCGGAAGCAGTCGTCTAGCCGTCGAACACCACCCACCATAGACGAACACCTGTTCGACTCAAGTTGACACGCCGATGGGCGGCCGGACCGATCGGCGATTCCGTCCGCTCGGCCCGGCACCGGCCTATCGTGAGGACACCGGCTGCCTACAGGACGGCACGGCGACGTACGAACGCGATGCACGGGATCCGAGCGATGCACGAGATGGCGATCACCCAGAGCATTGTCGACGCGGTCTGCGATCACGCCGCAGGCCGGCGCGTGCACAGTGTGCGCCTCGAGGTCGGAGCGCTGTGCGCGGTGGTGCCCGCCGCGATGCAGTTCTGCTTCGAGTTGGCCACCGAGGGCACCGCCGGCGGCGGCGCCCGTCTCGACCTGGACGTGCGGCCCGGGCTGGCGCGGTGCCGGACCTGCGATGCCGACTTCGAACTGACCGATCTGATCCTGTTGTGCCCGTGCGGAAGCGCCGACGTCGACGTGCGCGCCGGGCGCGAACTGCGGATCCTCTCGATGGAAGTGAGCTGACCATGTGCGCGACCTGCGGCTGCGGCGACGACCACACCCACGACCACACCCACACCCACGACCACGCCCACGACCACCCCCTTACGCACGAGCATCCGCACACCGAGACCGTGACCCTGGAGCAGAAGGTGCTCGCCCGCAACGACGACCTCGCCGCGCAGAATCGCCGCTGGTTCGCCGAACGCGACATCCTCGCGCTCAACCTCACCAGCTCGCCGGGGGCGGGCAAGACCACCCTGCTCGAACGGACCATCCGCGAGCTCGGCGCGCACCGGCCCATCGCCGTGATCGAGGGCGATCAGGAGACGGCACTCGACGCCGAACGCATCCGCGCGGCGGGCGCCCGGGCCGTGCAGGTCAACACCGGCGCCGGTTGCCACCTCGACGCGATGATGGTGCGGCGAGCGCTCGAGGAACTCGACCCCGCACCCGGCACACTGCTGTTCATCGAGAACGTCGGCAACCTCGTCTGCCCCGCACTGTTCGACCTCGGCGAACACAGCAAGGTCGTGATCATCTCCGTGACCGAGGGCACCGACAAACCCTTGAAGTACCCCCACATGTTTGCCGCCGCCGGCCTGATCATCGTCAACAAGACCGACCTCCTGCCGTACGTGGACTTCGACCTCGAGGCGTGCGCCCGCCACGCCCGGTCGCTGAACCCGGGTGTCGGCGTCTTGCCGGTGTCCGCGACGACGGGCGACGGCGCAGAACAGTGGTACGCCTGGATCGACCTCTCGGCAAACCCGTCCCGGTACCGGGTCATGTCGTGACGACCGTTGACAGAACCGAACCGCCGGAGTAGACCCAGAACTTAGCGCCGCGCAAGTGGGCCGAGGGTCGACTCCGGCGGCGCAGGGGTCGCCAGCCCCGGCCCCGGAAAGCTGTGGCGATGCCTACTGAGGCAGCAGTCAAAGCGGAAGAGGCACTGATCCACGTTCTGTGGATCAATGCCGGATTGAGTTGCGACGGTGATTCTGTGGCGCTGACTGCCGCCACCCAGCCCAGTATCGAGGAGATCGCGCTCGGCGCCCTCCCGGGACTGCCCAAGATCGCCGTCCACTGGCCCCTGATCGACTTCGAATGCGGACCGAACGGGGGCGCCGACGACTTTCTCGAATGGTTCTTCAAAGCGGACAGAGGCGAATTGGAACCGTTCGTGTTGGTCGTCGAGGGATCGATCCCGAACGAGGCGATCAAGAGCGAGGGTTACTGGTGCGGGTTCGGCAACAACCCGGCGACCGGTCAACCGATGACCACCAGCGAGTGGCTCGACCGGTTGACCCCCAAGGCGACCGCGGTGGTTGCGGTCGGCACCTGCGCGACCTACGGCGGCATCCACGCGATGGCGGGTAATCCGACCGGAGCCATGGGTGTGCCCGACTATCTCGGTTGGGACTGGAAGAGCAAGGCAGGCATACCGATCGTCTGCGTACCGGGGTGTCCGATCCATCCGGACAATCTGGCGGAGACACTCACCTACCTGCTCTACATGGCGACCGACCAGGCGCCGATGATCCCGCTCGACGATGCACTGCGGCCGCAGTGGCTGTTCGGTCAGTCAGTACACGAGGGGTGTGACCGCGCGGGGTACTACGAGCAGGGTGACTTCGCCACGGAGTATGGGTCACCGAAATGCATTGTCAAGCTGGGTTGTTGGGGTCCCGTGGTGAAGTGCAACGTGCCCAAGCGCGGGTGGATCAACGGTATCGGGGGGTGTCCCAACGTGGGTGGCATCTGCATCGGGTGCACCATGCCCGGCTTCCCGGACAAGTTCATGCCGTTCATGGACGAGCCACCGGGCGGCAAGGTCTCGACCACCGCGTCCACCCTGTACGGGTCGGTCATCCGCAGCCTGCGCCACGTCACCGGTCGCACCGTCGACAAAGAGCCGAAGTGGCGCCACCCCGGCGCCGAACTCGAAACGGGCGCGACGCGCACCTGGTAGGTGCGCGCCGTCCGTGCCCGTGTCGCCGGCACCGGATGACGGTGCCCGGCGCGCGGGCCGCACAGCACGAGAGAAGAATTCGATGACCACGACTATCCCAGACCCCTCGCATGTCAAGCGGGAACCCGGCCAGCTGGTGGAGATGGCCTGGGACCCCATCACCCGCATCGTCGGCAGCCTCGGCATCTACACGAAGGTCGACTTCGACAACCGCGAAGTCGTGGAGTGCCACAGCACGTCGTCGATCTTCCGCGGCTACTCCATCTTCATGAAGGGCAAGGATCCCCGCGACGCCCACTTCATCACCAGCCGCATCTGCGGTATCTGCGGTGACAACCACGCGACCTGCTCGTGCTACACGCAGAACATGGCCTACGGCGTGCAGCCGCCGCACCTGGCGGAGTGGCTGGTCAACCTCGGCGAGGCCGCGGAATACATGTTCGACCACAACATCTTCCAGGAGAACCTCGTCGGCGTGGACTACTGCGAGAAGATGGTCGCCGAGACGAACCCGTCGGTGCTGGCGAAGGCCGAGAACACCGCGGCGCCGCACGCCGACATGCACGGTCACCGTACGGTCGCCGACATCATGCGCGCGCTCAACCCGTTCACCGGCGAGTTCTACCGGGAGGCACTGCAGGTCAGCCGGTGGACACGAGAGATGTTCTGCCTCATGGAGGGTCGTCACGTCCACCCGTCGACCCTGTACCCCGGGGGCATCGGCACCACGGCGACCGTCCAGCTGATGACCGACTACATGACCCGGCTGATGCGCTATGTGGAGTTCATGAAGAAGGTCGTGCCGATGCACGACGACCTGTTCGACTTCTTCTACGAGGCATTGCCCGGATACGACCAGGTGGGTCTGCGCCGCACGCTGCTCGGCTGCTGGGGGTCGTTCCAGGATCCCGAGCACTGCAACTTCAGCTACCAGGACATGGAGAACTGGGGGCGCAAGATGTTCGTCACCCCCGGTGTGGTGGTCGACGGCAAACTCGTCACCACATCGCTGGTGGACATCAACCTCGGTATCCGAATCCTGTTGGGACACAGTTACTACGACGACTGGACCGATCAGGAGATGTTCGTCAAGACCGATCCGCTGGGCAACCCGGTCGACCGGCGGCACCCGTGGAACCAGCACACGAACCCCAAACCGCAGAAGCGTGACTTCGACGAGAACTACAGCTGGGTCATGTCACCGCGCTGGTTCGACGGGACCGATCACCTCGCGCTCGACACCGGCGGCGGGCCGCTGGCCCGGTTGTGGTCGACGGCGCTGGCCAATCTCGTCGACATCGGATACGTGAAGTCGACCGGTCACAGTGTCCAGATCAATCTGCCGAAGACCGCGTTGAAGGGTCCCGTCGAACTGGAGTGGAAGATCCCGCAGTACGGCAGCAACACGCTGGAACGCAATCGGGCCCGCACGTACTTCCAGGCCTACGCGGCGGCGTGTGCACTGCACTTCGCGGAGAAGGCGCTGACCGAGATCCGCGCCGGCCGCACCAAGACGTGGGAGCGCTTCGAGGTGCCGGACGAAGGCATCGGTTGCGGGTTCACCGAGGCGGTGCGCGGGGTGCTCAGCCACCACATGGTCATTCGCGACGGCAAGATCGCGAACTACCACCCGTATCCGCCGACCCCGTGGAACGCCAACCCGCGCGACAGCTACGGCACGCCGGGCCCCTATGAGGACGCCGTCCAGGGGCAGCCGATCTTCGAGGAGAACGGGCGGGAGAAGTTCAAGGGCATCGACATCATGCGGACGGTGCGCAGCTTCGACCCGTGCCTGCCCTGCGGGGTGCACATGTACCTCGGCGGCGGGGAGTCGCTGGATCTGCTGCACTCCCCCACCCAGTCCGTCACCGGGGAATAGGGTATGAGCTCGCCGGGCGAGCGCGACGCGGACGCGGACACGCGTTGGCGCACAGCGGGTGAGCGGATCCAGACGCTGCTGGACGCCAGTTCGGCGGGCGGCGCCGCGGCGCGCGAACGCGCCGAACAACTGGTGGGCGAGGTCACCGACCTGTACGGGGCGGCGCTGGGCCGCATGCTGCGCCTCGCGGTGGACGCCGACTGCGGTCTGGCCGACGTCGTCGCGGCCGATCCGCTGGTCGCCAGCCTGCTGCTGGTACACGGCCTGCACCCGCACAGCGTCGAGCGGCGGATCACCGATGCGCTCGACACCGTGCGCCCCTACCTCGGCTCGCACGGCGGCGACGTCCACCTGATCGAGGTCGACGGCAACACCGCGCGGTTGCGCTTCACCGGGAGCTGCAAGAGCTGCCCGTCTTCGGCGGTGACCCTCGAGCTGGCCGTCGAGGACGCCGTCCGGGCCGCTGCACCCGAGATCGACACCATCGACGTCGTTGCGGGCGAACACGATTCGCCGGACACGGTGATCCCGGCCGAGTCGCTGTTCACCCGGGTGCACGGCCCGGCGTCCTGGCTACCGGTGCCAGGGCTGGCCGACCTCGCACCCGGAGAGGTCGGTGGGTTCGCCCTCGCGGGTGCGACGGTCCTGGTCTGCCGGCTCGGCGACACCCTCTACGCGTATCACGATCACTGCGGGCGGTGCGGCGCGTCGATGGCCGGCGCCGCCCTGCTCGGCACCGCGCTGCACTGCCCCCGGTGCGGAGCGGGGTTCGACGTGGTGCACGCCGGCGCGGGTCTCGGCGGCGCCGAACGCCTCGAACCCGTCCCCGTCCTGCGCCGCCAGGGCGTCTGGGCGGTCGCGATCGCCGAGAGCGTGGCCTGATGACGACCTCCGCGTACGACGTCCTGGCCCGTATCCGGGCCTCCCGCACCGCACCCCGGCCCGCGGGTGAACGCTGCGAGATGTGCGCGGAACCGATCGCCGACGAGCACCAGCACGTCGTCAACGTCGAGGGCCGCCAACTGATGTGCGTCTGCCGCGGCTGCTATCTGCTGTTCACCGACACCCAGGCGACGCTGCGCTACCGCGCGGTGCCCGACCGGTACCTCGTGCTCGAGGACTTCGCGCTCGACCGCGCCCGGTGGGAGGCGCTGCAGATCCCCGTGGGTCTCGCGTTCTTCTTCCGCAACTCGGCACTCGGACGGGTGGTCGCCCTCTATCCGGGGCCGGCCGGAGCCACCGAGTCCGAACTCGATCTGGACGCGTGGCAGAGCATCCGGGCGTCGGATCCGCGCGCAGACCTGCCCGCGGACGACACCGAGGCGCTGCTGGTGCGGATACCGGCGCGCGCCGACGCGCAGACGTCACCGCAGTGCTACCTGCTTCCGATCGACGCCTGCTACGAGCTCGTGGGCCGACTCCGATTGCTGTGGCGTGGTTTCGACGGTGGCGCGGAGGTCGAGGAGTACCTGAGTGGCTTCTTCGACCGGATCGCCGAACGCGGCAGGGTGGTACCGCGATGACCGGCGACCTGACGTTCTCGGTGCAGAGCGTGACGCCCGAACGCTACGCCGTCACACCGGTGCTGACGGCACGCATCGAGATCACCACGACCGGTGACGACCCGGTGCACGCCATCGCCCTGCGCTGCCAGGTCCGCATCGACCCGCTCCGGCGCGGTTACACCGACGCCGAGGCCGAAGGCCTCGCCGACCTGTTCGGTCCGCGCGAGCGGTGGGGCACGACGCAACACACGTTCCTGTGGCAGCACAGCGCGACGATGGTGCCCGGATTCTCCGAGATCACCCATGTCGACCTGCCCCTGGAGTGCACCTACGACGTCGAGGTCGCCGCCGCCAAGTACCTGCACGCCCTGCGCGACGGTGTCGTACCGCTGCAGTTCCTGTTCAGCGGAACACTGTTCACCCGCGGCGCACGGGGTTTCGCCGTGACGCAGATCCCGTGGGACCGCGAGGACTCCTACCGGCTCCCGGTCACGGTGTGGCGCGATCTGATCGCGCTGCACTATCCGAACACCGGGTGGCTGCGGCTGTCGCACGACACGATCACCGCGCTCACCGCATACCGGTCCGCACACGGACTGCTGTCCTGCGACGACGCCGTGACCGCGCTGCTGTCACAGGCCAGGCAGGAGGTGCCGTGACCGTCGACTGGGACCGGGCGCGCGCCGTCGCCGACGCGGTGCTGTACGAGGGTTACCTCCTGTACCCCTACCGGGCGACCTCGCGAAAGAACCAGGCGCGCTGGCAGTTCGGGGTGCTGGGCCCGCCGGGAGCCGCCGCTGCCGGGATCGGCGAGGACGATCGACTCTCGGCCCAGTTGCTCGTCGAGCACACCGGTGCCGCCACGATCTCGATGGTGGTCCGCTTCCTGCAGCTGCAGCACCGACGCGCGGAGAGTTCGGCTCCCGGCGGCGCCTTCGTTCCGGTCGACGAACTGTGCACCACCGAGGGCTCCTGGGTGACCTGGGACGAGGCCGTCGCCCGTGAGGTCGCGGTCGACCCGATACCGCTGGCCGGCATCACGCTGACGCTGCCGATCAACGTCGGATCCGGCCGCGACATCGAACACCTCGAGAGGGGCCGCCTCGTGCGGACGCGCTGTGAACTGCACGCCGAGCTCACGGTCCACGCGCAGCCCGAGGGCGCCCTGACCGGGGTGACGGTCACCGTGCGGAACACGGGTGCGGCCGCCCGTGACAAGGATGGGGCGATCGCCCGATCGCTGATCGGCACACACCTGATCGCCGAAGTCCACGACGGCGACTTCGTCTCCCTGCTCGACCCGCCGGCCGAGGCCGCCGACGCGAGCGCCCGATGCCACCACCACCGCTGCTTCCCCGTCCTGGCAGGCCCGCCCGGTGACCGGCGTTTGGTGCTGGTCTCCCCGATCATCCTCTACGACCACCCGGAGATCGCCGAACAGAGCGAGGGCGACCTGTTCGACTCCACGGAGATCGACGAGATCCTGACCCTGCGCGTGATGACCATGACCGACGAGGAGAAGGCACAGGCGCGCGCGACCGACCCACGGGCGGCGGCGATCGTCGACCGCTGCGAGACCATGTCGGCCGAGGCGATGCTCAACCTGCACGGCGTGTTACGCGATCCGCGCGCCGCGCAGCCACCCGGCCTCGTTCCCGAGGTCCCCGACGGCGTCGACTGGTGGGATCCGCTCGCCGACGAGGCCGTCGCACCCGACCGCGATGCCGTGCTGGTCGGTGGCGTCCGGGTCAGCCGGGGCACTCGGGTGCGGCTGCACCCCACCCGGCGCGCCGACGCCCAGGACCTGTTCTACACCGGGCGGTCCGCACGGGTCACGTCCGTGCACGAGACCGTCGACGGCGACGCGCAGATCGGTGTCGTGCTCGACGACGACCCCGCCGCCGACCTGCACGACTGGTACGGCCGCTACCTGTACTTCGCACCCGACGAAGTGGAACCGATCAACGATGGGAGCCCGTCATGTACGTAGTCGGCTGGATCGCCGTCATCGTCGCGGCGATCGTCGCGCTGTTCGCGGCGACGCTGGGCCTGCGTTCCATACCGGACGCCAAGCGCTATCTGAAGATCCGCCGGATGTGACCGGGGTGACATCACGTCCGACATCCTGATCGCCGGCATCGGCAACATCTTCCTCGGGGACGACGGCTTCGGTCCGGAGGTGCTCCGCCGCGCCGCGCCGCTGATCACCGATCCCCGCGTCCGTGCGGTCGACTACGGCATCCGCGGTATGCACCTGGCTTACGACCTGCTCGAGCACTGGGAGTTGCTCGTGCTCGTCGACGCCCTGCCGAACCGCGGGGCCCCCGGGACCCTGCACGTCTTCGAGGCCGATCACGCCGGGCTGCGCACCGCAGCGGGTCTCGACGCCCACGCGATGGACCCTGCGGCGGTCTTCGCCGGCCTCACCGCACTCGGCGGCACTCCACCGCCCACGGTGGTGATCGGATGTGAAGTCGCCGACGTCGCCGAGGGGATCGGGCTGTCCACCCCCGTCGCGGCGGCGGTGCCCGAAGCGGTCCGGGCCGTCGGCGCAGTGGCGTCCGGGCGGCCGGCGCAGGCGGGACGGGGGTGACGCCGTGTGCCTCGGGATCCCCGGACAGGTCGTCGGGATGCTGGACGGCTACGGCGGCCAACTCGCGCTCGTCGACGTCGCGGGCGAACACCGCAGGGTGAACGTCGGCATGCTGCCGGAGGAGACGTTCGCCCCCGGTGACTGGGTGATCATCCACATGGGATTCGTCGTCGAGAAGACCGACCGCACCGGCGCCGACGCCGCCATGGCCGGGCTCGAACTGATGGGACGCGGAGCGCCACCGGATGCGGAGACCGCGCCGTGAACCGCCGAAGACTGCGACTGTGCGTGCGCGGCGTGGTGCAGGGGGTCGGTTTCCGGCCCTTCGTGTACACCACGGCGACGGCGCTCGGACTGACCGGATCGGTGCGCAACGACAGCGCGGGCGCGATCGTCGAGATCGAAGGGGCGCCCGACGCCGTGGCCTCCTTCCTCGAGCGGCTGCGCACCCGACCGCCACCGCTGGCCGTCGTCGAAACCATTGACGCCGAGGACATTTCACCGACGGGCGGCACCGGGTTCTTCATCGCCGACACCTCGCGCGGAGGTGGCCGCACCCTGGCGTCCCCTGATGTCGCGATGTGCGACCGGTGCGCCGCCGAGCAACGCGACCCCGGCGACCGTCGCCACCGGCACCCCTTCGTCAACTGCACCGACTGTGGACCCCGGTTCACCATCATCGCCTCACTGCCCTACGACCGTGCCGCCACCTCGATGGCCGGCTTCCCGATGTGCGCGGACTGCGCCCGCGAATACGCCGACCCGACCGACCGCCGGTTCCACGCGCAGCCCGTGTGCTGCCCGGAGTGCGGCCCGACATTGACCTTCCGCGACGCCGGCGGACACCAGACCCCGGGTGAGGACGGCCTGCGCCGGGCCCGGCGGCTCCTGCGCGACGGAGGCGTGGTCGCGGTCAAGGGCATCGGCGGGTACCACCTGGCCTGCGATGCGCGGAGCGACACCGCGGTGACCGAGCTGCGACGCCGGAAACGACGCGGCGACAAGCCCTTCGCGGTCATGGTGCCGGACCTGGCCACCGCGTGCCGGATCGCGACGCTCGACGACGCGGCGCAGCGGCTGTTGAGCGGACCGCAGCGGCCGATCGTGCTCGCGCCGCGCCGGACACCGACGCCGGTGTCGGCCGCGGTGGCGCCGGGAAATCCGGACCTGGGTGTGCTGCTGGCGTATTCGCCGCTGCACGCCCTGCTGTTCGGGCTGCCCGGCGACGAACCGGGCCCACAGGTCCTGGTGATGACGTCGGGCAACCTGTCCGGGGAACCGCTCTGCCACACCGACGGCGACGCGGTCGCGCGGCTTGCCGGACTCGCCGACGGCTGGCTGATGCACGACCGCGAGATCCTGGTCCCCTGCGACGATTCGGTGGTCCGGATGGTCGACGGCGCCGAACTGCCCATCCGCCGGTCCCGCGGTTACGCCCCGCTCCCGGTCGCGCTGCCTGTCGCGGTGGCCCCGACGCTGGCCTGCGGCGCCGACCTCAAGAACACCATGGCCGTCGCCGACGGCCGCTACGCGTGGCTCAGCCAGCACATCGGCGACATGGACGACGTCGCGACCCTGTCGGCGTTCGGCACCGCCGAACGGCATCTTCGCGCACTGACCGGCGTGGCGCCGCAGATCGTGGCCGCCGACGCCCATCCGCGGTACCGGTCGAGCCAGTGGGCCGGGAGGAACGCCGGCGACCGGCCGCTGCGGACGGTGCAGCACCACCACGCCCACATCGCCGCGGTGATGGCCGAGCACGGCCTCGACGGTTCGGCGCCCGTCCTCGGATTCGCCTTCGACGGAACCGGATACGGGCCCGACGGCGCGGTGTGGGGCGGTGAGGTGCTGCTCGCCGACTACAAGGGCTACCGCCGGATCGCGGCGCTGGGATACGTCCCGCTGGCCGGCGGCGACATCAGCGTGCTGCGGCCCTATCGGATGGCGCTCGCACACCTGTGGGCGGCCGGGACGCCGTGGGCCGAGGACCTGCCGCCGGTGCGGGCCTGTCCCACCGACGAGCGGCGCGTACTGCGCCACCAGCTCGAGACCGGCCTCAACTGCGTGCCCACGTCCAGCATGGGGCGGTTGTTCGACTGCGTCGCCGCGCTCGCGGGCGTCCGGCAGACCATTGACTACGAGGCGCAGGCGGCGATCGAACTCGAGGCGCTCGCGCGCACGGTCGACCACGATGCCGCGCCGTACGCGTTCACCGTCGCCGACGCGTCGTGTCCGGCGCTGATCGACGCCGGCGCGGTGATCGCGGCGATCGTCGCCGACCACCGGCGCGACACCCCGCCCGCGGTGATCGCCTGGCGGTTCCACCGGGCGGTGGCCGACCTCGTGGTGCGGCTCGCCGAGCGCGCCGACGGTCCCGTGGCGCTGTCCGGCGGAGTGTTCCAGAACCCGCTGCTGCTGCGAATGACGTTGCACGGACTGGCTGTCCATGGCATCGAGGCGCTGACCCACCGCCGGGTACCGCCGAACGACGGCGGCATCGCACTCGGTCAGCTGATGGTGGCCAACGCAGGGTGACGGCCGAAGTAGAGGAGGAGATGCGCATGTGTCTTGCGGTACCGGGAAAGATCGACAGTGTCACCGACCGCGACGGCACGCTGATGGCCGTCGTGGACTTCGGTGGTGTCAAGAAGGACGTGTGCCTGCAGTACATCCCGGATGCACAGGTCGGGCAGTACGTCGTGGTGCACGTCGGGTTCGCGATCCAGCGTCTCGACGAGGAATCGGCGATGCGCACGCTGCGGGAGTTCGAACACCTCGGTGTGCTCGCCGAGGAGTTCGGTGACGGCTTCGAACTCGCCGCGCGACAAGCCGGTCTGGCCAACCCGAATGGTGAGAGGGCACAGCAATGAAGTATCTCGACGAATTCAGTGACCCGCAGCTCGCGGGCAAGCTCATCGAGCAGATCAAGGCCGTCACGACGCGGCGCTGGTCGATCATGGAAGTCTGCGGGGGCCAGACGCATTCGATCATCCGGCACGGGATCGACCAGCTGCTCCCCGATCAGATCGAGATGATCCACGGACCGGGCTGCCCGGTGTGCGTCACCCCGCTGGAGATCATCGACAAGGCGCTCGAGATCGCGTCGCGTCCCGAGGTTATCTTCTGCTCCTTCGGCGACATGCTGCGCGTGCCCGGCAGTGACAGCGATCTCTTCCGGATCAAGAGCCGCGGCGGCGACGTGCGGGTGGTGTACTCGCCACTCGACGCGCTCGCGGTGGCCAAGGACAACCCGGACCGCCAGGTGGTGTTCTTCGGCATCGGCTTCGAGACCACCGCACCGGCGAACGCGATGACCGTCTACCAGGCCAAGAGACAGGGCATCCCGAATTTCTCGCTCCTGGTGTCGCACGTGCTCGTCCCGCCGGCGATCTCGGCGATCATGCAGTCCCCCACCTGCCGCGTCCAGGCGTTCCTCGCCGCCGGCCACGTCTGCTCGGTGATGGGCACCGACGAGTACCCGCCGCTGTGTGAGAAGTACCGGATCCCGATCGTCGTCACCGGTTTCGAACCGCTCGACATCCTCGAAGGCATCCGCCGCACGGTCGTGCAGCTCGAGGCGGGCCGCCACGAACTGGAGAACGCCTACCCGCGCGCGGTGCGCGCCGAGGGGAACCCGGCGGCCAAGGCGATGCTGACCGACGTCTTCGAGATCACCGACCGCAGCTGGCGCGGCATCGGGATGATCCCGCGCAGTGGCTGGCGGCTGTCCCCCGCCTACCGGGAGTTCGACGCGGAGCACCGCTTCGCGGTGACCGGCATCCACACCGACGAGTCCACGCTGTGCCGATCGGGGGAAGTGTTGCAGGGCCTGATCAAACCGCACGAGTGCGCCGCGTTCGGCACGGTGTGCACACCGCGTAATCCGTTGGGGGCCACGATGGTCTCGTCAGAGGGCGCCTGCGCGGCCTACTATCTCTACCGGCGCCTCGAGGTCAGCCATGCGTGACGAGCAGGGCGCCACCGTCGACCCGGCGGCGGCCATCGACACGCCGCCGGAGGCGGCCATCGACATGGAGAGCTGGGTGTGCCCGGCACCGCTGCGGGACGCGCCGAACATCGTCATGGGTCACGGCGGTGGGGGCGCGATGTCGGGTGAGCTGATCGAGCATCTGTTCCTGCCCGCGTTCGGCCCGGCCGCCGACGCGGCGATGGGCGACTCTGCCGTCGTCACCGTCGGCGGCACCCGGCTGGCGTTCTCCACTGATTCGTTCGTCGTCAAGCCGATCGTCTTCCCGGGCGGCACGATCGGCGACCTCGCGGTCAACGGCACGGTCAACGACCTCGCGATGGCCGGCGCGGCGCCGTTGGCGCTGTCGACGGCGTTCATCCTCGAGGAGGGCACCGCGCTCGACGATCTGGCCCGGGTCGCCCATGCGGTCGGCACCGCGGCGTTGGCCGCCGGGGTGAAACTGGTCACCGGCGACACCAAGGTCGTCGACTCCGGGCACGGCGACGGGATCTACGTCAACACCAGCGGAATCGGGTTGGTCGACCCGCGTGTGGACATCCGTCCGCAACGCGCCACCGAGGGCGACGTGGTCATCGTCAGCGGCGACATCGGTGTCCACGGGGTCGCGGTGATGAGCTGCCGCGAAGGTCTGGAGTTCGCGACCAGCGTCGCCAGCGACACCGCGCCACTGCACGGTCTGGTCGCGGCCATGATCGACACCGGCACCGACATCCATGCATTGCGCGATCCCACCCGCGGCGGAATGGCCGCCACGCTCAACGAGATCGCGAAGGCCGCGGGGGTGGGCATCGTGCTCGACGAACGAGCGATTCCGGTGCCGCCGCAGGTCCGCGACGCGTGCGGCCTGCTGGGCCTGGACCCGATGTACGTGGCCAACGAGGGCAAGCTGGTGGCCTTCGTCCCGGCCGGCGACGCCGACCGCGTGCTCGAGGCGATGCGGGCGCATCCGCTCGGCGCCCGCGCCGCCGTCATCGGCACCTGCGTCACCGACCACCCCGGGATGGTCGTCGCCCGCACCGCACTGGGCGGAACGCGCGTGGTGGACCTACCGATCGGCGAACAGCTTCCCCGGATCTGCTGACATGCCCCTCCGGACCCGCCGCGGCGGCCGCACCCTCTTCGCGCGGTACGCCTACCCGCCCAACGAACTCGGGTACTGCGGACCCGGGGACGCCGGACTGTCCGCGGGCGCCACCCTGGAGAACCGGGCGCGCGAATTCGACGGCGCCTGGCCTTATCTGGAGGTGCTGTCGGCCGTCGGCGGCGTCGAACCCCTCGACGACGAGGTGGTGCGGAGCTACTGGGTCGGCGGGGGCCTGCTCGGTTCGGTGGATCCGGACCTGCTGCTGGCCGCGCTGCGGCGCGCGTTCACCGGACAGGTGACCGGTCTGCTCGATGCGGTGCCCGCCGGGAAAGCGCTGGCCCACCACAGCTTTCACGTGTTCGTGGTCTATCCGTGGGCGCGCTTCCTCGACCGGGACCCGGCCACCCCGCTGCGGGTCATGCAGCAGTGCCGGATCCGTTCGGGCACGGTCGAATCCGTCGACGGTGATCACGCCGTGGTCAGCACGCACCCGCTGACTCTGCGAAGCGGCGTGCTGAGCCTCGGCCCGGCTGTCGTCGAGCGGCTGCGGTGGCGCAGGAACGGCACGTCGCTGACCGCGGCACCGCACCCGGGCGACCGGGTCGCCGCCCATTGGGACTGGGTGTGCGACACCCTGTCCGACGAGGACGTCGCCGCGCTCACCGCCGCCACCCGCGCCACGCTCGACCTCGTCAACGACCTACGCACCGCCGTGGACGCCCGAGCGCCCACACGCAGCAGATGATCGCGGCCGCGGTGCCGCGGCCGCTCGAGAGGAGTGGAGATGAGCACCTCGAACGAACATGTATCCGAAGAGTCACAGGAGCAGCGGGGCGCGCCGGGCTCACGTGACACCGGCTCGGACGTGCCGTCGGGCGGACCCGCGGACCGCCCGTCGGACACCTATCGCGGGGACGAGACGGTGCCGGCCTATGCCGAGGAGGGCGCCCCGGGGCAGACCGGAGGGGACAAGACCGAGGCGCCGCCGTCGGACGCCGAACCCGCCGTACCGCCCTACGAGGGTCGCCAGACGACCGCGAAACCGGACACCGGGCTCGATGACGGCGGAGACGCGCGCACCGGAGGCGCGGTCAAGCCGGTAACCGACGCGGACTGAGCCCGCCTCACCACTGATCGCGCGGGACGTCGAAGTCGGCGCACAGCGCCCGCCACACGTCGCGGGGTTCGACGCCGTCCTCGATGGCCTGCGCCGCGGTGCGCCCGCCGAGTCCGGTCAGCACGTGGTCGACGAGCAGCGACCGGCCACGGATGGTGCCGAACTGGCCGTCGACGAGTTCGCGGAATTCCGTCAGTCGCACGACACCAAATTACGCGAGCGCGCCGTGACACACGCGCACCGGATCGGCGACCTGGCCCGCGGTCGCCGCCGCTGCCCGGGCCGCCGCCCGGTGACCGGGATCCGCCAGCACCCCGCGAACGGCGGTCGCCAGCGCGTCCCCGCTCAGCGGCCGGACCAGCCGCGCACTGCCTTGACGCACAACCCGATTGGCGATCTCCCACTGGTCACCGCCACCCGGCACGACCACCATCGGCACCCCGGCCAGCAGCGTCTTGGCCACCATGCCGTGCCCGCCCCCGCAGATCACCACGTCGGCGTGGGTGAGCAGTTCGTCCTGACGACCCAGCCCGACGACCGCCCATGGTGGCACGGCACCGTCGGGACCCGACAGGCGCGAGACCACGACCCGGGCACCGGCCGGCAGGACCTCGCCCGGCGTCAGCGCCTCCAACGCGACCTCGGCGACGCCCCGCTCCCCCGTACTCGCCGTCGACGGCGCGACCAGCACCACCGGACCGTCGCCGGGCGGCACGGCCAGCACCTGGGAGGTCGGCTCGAAATGCAACGGACCCACCAGCACCGCCTCCGCGGGCCAATCCGGGCGGGGCACCTCGAGCGCGGGCAGCGTCGCGATCAGCCGCCGCACCGGGCCGGCGTCGTCGGCGGGCAGGCCGATACCGGCCCGCGCCTCGGCGCGCTGCCGCAACCCCTCCCGCCACGACCGCGCGGTCAGCGCCCGCATCACGGTGTCGCGCAACCGGCCGCGCACCCCCACCCCGGGTGCGAGTCCGCTGCCCAGCGGAGGCAGTCCCTTCGACGGCCGGTAGAGGGGGTGCGGGTTGAGTTCGACCCACGGCAGGCCGAGCAGTTCCGCGGCCAGGCCCCCACAGGCGGTGATCACGTCGGAGACCACGAGGTCCGGCGCGAGCGCCTCGATCACCGGGGCGTTGAGCACCGCCATCCGCGCGGCCCGCCGGTGGATCTTGGCGCCGGCGTCGGAATCGTCGTCGACCGTGGTCGGATCGAGCCCGAGCAGTTCCTCGGCCGCCAGTCCGGCCGCCCGCGCGGTGTCGAGCCACTCGACCCCGGTGAGCAGCGTCGGCTCGTCACCGGCATCTGCGAACCTGCGACACAGCGCGATCGCGGGAAACGCGTGACCAGGGTCGGGACCGGCGACGACGGCGACACGCACCCGCCCACCCTGCCACAGCGGCGATCCGGTGGGCGGAGGCAGTCGAGGGACTACCCTTGACCAGCATGACGGACTCGAGCAACGGCTCCACCTCTGCTCTGCAGAGCACGACCACTGCGCGCACGGTCGAGAACTTCCTGTACGCCCTGCAGGACGACGATTTCGACACCGCGGACTCGATGATGGCCGACCACATCGCCTGGCAGAACGTCGGCTTCCCCACCATCCGCGGTCGCCGGCGCATCAGCAAGCTGTTCCGCAGCGGGCAGGGACGCATGCAGTTCGGCGTGAAGATCCACCGCATCGCCGCCGAAGGTGACACCGTGCTCACCGAACGCACCGACGTCCTGGTGTTCGGGCCGGTGCGGGCGCAGTTCTGGGTCTGCGGCGTCTTCGAGGTGCACGCCGGTCAGATCACCCTGTGGCGGGACTACTTCGACAAGCTGGGGTTCCTGGGGGCGGTGCTTCGCGGTGTGCTGGCCGTGCCGTTCCCGGCGCTGCGCACCACCCTCTAGGGGTCAGGCTGACCTGAATCGATGCGGCGTGGCCGCTCCCAGCTCGTCGAACGCCTGCGCCCAGCCCTGCAGCCGGTCGGTGGCGTTGACCAGTTCGTCGCGGTAGCGCCTGCCGTGCATCGGCGAACTCGACATCGGGCCGTTGTTCGCCGCCGAGACGAGTTGCGCTGCGGCGTCGACCATCTCGTGGTACTGGCGCACACCCTGATCCATCTGGGCGGCGAACGCCCACACCGTCGACTGCAGGTGGGCGCGCGACTGCGGCGTCGATGCCATGGCGCGTTCCATCGACACCACCTCGGCCGCGGTGGCGGCCATGGTCGCCGCACTCTGGCGAGCCGCCGTCGTCAACTCCCGCAGCTCGTCCTGGGGCAGCATCCGACCCCGCTCCATCACCCCGAGCAGCGAGAACAAGCCCCGCTCGGCGGACGTCAGCGCCGCCATCGGCGCCCGGGCGGCCGAGTTGTACGGGGGTAGCCGACGCGACCCGCGCACCCGCGCGGGCGGCAGCGGTTCGGCACGCAGCCAGCGGTACCGCAGCAGCAGCAGGGTGGCGGGGAACATGGCGCCGGCCGCGATCGCCCCGGTGATGATGAAGACCCAGAACGGCGTGCTCCAGGCGGCCAGCACGGCGGTGACCAGGATCCAGAACACGCTGGTGACCGCGAAGAACACCCCGAACCGCAGCGCCCAGCGCCGCTTACGGAGCAGCTTGGCGCGCGGGTCGGCGGCGGCGTGCAGTCTGTCGGCCACCACATCGGACAGTTCGGCAGCGGTGTCCACCCCGCGCTGCAGCATCGAGCGCCACGCCGTCGGGGCCTGTCTGGTCTGCGTCTTCACTGCCTCACCTCGCGAGAACTACTGTGACAACGGATTTTCCGGCGTCGGCGCAGCCGGGTTGGCGGCCGGGGTGGCCGGATTCGCCGCCGGGGTCGCGCCACCGGACGGCAGTGCCTCGCCGCGCATCGACGCGCGGATCTGTTCCAGGCGGGAGTGGCCGGCCATCTGCACGCTGGCCTGCTGGACCTCGAGCATGCGGCCCTGCACGGAGTTCTGCGCCAGCTCGGCCTCGCCCATCGCGTTGGCGTAGCGCCGCTCGATCTTCTGGCGCACCTCGTCGAGGCTCGGCGTGGTGCCCGGGGCCGCCAGCTCGCTCATCGACCGCAGCGACGAGCTGACCTGCTCCTGCATCTTCGCCTGCTCGAGCTGACTGAGCAGCTTGGTGCGCTCGGCGATCTTCTGCTGCAGCATCATCGCGTTCTGCTCGACGGCCTTCTTGGCCTGACCGGCGGCCTGCAGGGCCTGGTCGTGCAGCCCCTTGAGGTCCTCGACGCTCTGTTCGGCGGTCACCAGCTGTGCGGCGAACGCCTCGGCCGCATTGTTGTACTCGGTGGCCTTGGCGGTGTCGCCGTTCGCCACGGCCTGATCGGCGAGCGTCAGTGCCTGACGGACGTTGACCTGCAGTTTCTCGATGTCGGCGAGCTGCCGGTTCAGCCGCATCTCCAGCTGGCGCTGGTTGCCGATGACCTGGGCGGCCTGCTGGGTCAATGCCTGATGCTGGCGCTGCGCCTCCTCGATCGCCTGCTGGATCTGCACCTTCGGATCGGCGTACTCGTCGACCTTCGAGCTGAACAGCGCCATCACATATTTCCACGCCTTGACGAACGGGTTGGCCATCGCTTCACTCCGCCTTCGGATCTTGTCGACTGTGTTCTGGTGCCAACTTATCGGTTCTGCGGACGGCGCCACAGCCCCGTCGAGATATGGGGGACGTGTCAGGCCACCGCCATCGACACGGCCTGCGGAATCACGACCTTCGTCGTCACGTCGATGTTCGGGACGCGCGCGGCGGCGAGTTCCTGATGGGCCAGTTCCTCGCCCGCGTCGGAGAGCACCCGCGACAGCGGTACGTCGAGAGCCCCGCAGATCGCGCTGAGCAGTTCGCTCGACGCTTCCTTGCGGCCGCGTTCGACCTCGGAGAGATACCCCAGGCTGACCCGGGCGGTGTCGGAGACTTCCCGCAGGGTGCGGCCCTGCGACGTACGGGCGCGGCGCAGCACGTCGCCGATCACCTCGCGCAACAATGCCGCCATCGTGCCCTCCTTCGTCGGCTGGGTTGCTACCTGCACAACGCCCCGGACACCGACGCGGTTCCCGGCCGCGAAAGAGTTTCAGATCACTGCGCTTCGACGCGCGCGCGCAGGTGGGTGATCGCCGCGTCGACCGCCGCCTTGCGGATGTCCCAGCGCGAACCGCTCAACCGCAGTTCGACCACCTCGGTGTCGACCGGCCCGGCCAGGCCGAGGAACACCGTGCCCACCGGATGGCCGCCGTGCGGTTCGGGTCCGGCCACCCCGGTCAGCCCCACGCCCCAGGTCGCCCCGCACCGCTGCCGCGCGCCGACCGCGAGCGCCCGCGCGGTGGGGGCGGCGACGGGTCCCACGGCGTCGAGGACCTGCGGGGCCACCCCGGCGAGGGCGATCTTGGTGTCCTCGACATAGGTGACCAGACCGCCGCGAAGCACGGCACTGGAGCCGGGGACACCGGCCAGCGTCGCGCTGAGCAGACCGGCGGTCAGCGACTCGGCGGTCGCGACGCTCTGATGGCGCACGGTCAGGTCGGCGACCAGTGCGCGGGCGTCGTCAGTGAGCAGCGGGTCGTTCACGGGAGTCCCGGATCGCCGACACCACATAGTCCAGACCGGTCAGCAGGGTCAGCACGACGGCGGCCACCATCGTCACCCAGGCCACCGCGAGCCACGGTCCGGGCCAGGCCGCCAGAGGCAGCACGAACAGCCCGATCGCGACCGCCTGGACGAGCGTCTTGAGCTTGCCGCCGCGGCTGGCGGGGATCACCCCGTGGCGCAGCACCGCGAAGCGCAGCACCGTGACCCCGAGTTCGCGGGCGAGGATGACGACGGTCACCCACCAGGGCAGGTCTCCCAGCACCGACAGTCCGATCAGCGCGGCGCCGATGAGCGCCTTGTCGGCGATCGGGTCGGCGAGCGTGCCGAATTCGGTGACCATGCCGTAGCTGCGGGCCAGCGCACCGTCGAAGCGGTCCGTGATCACCGCCACCGCGAACACCACGAAAGCGACCACGCGCCAATACGTTTCATGACCGTCGCCGACGAACAGCGCGGCGAGGAACACCGGTACGAGGAGGAAGCGCACGCCGGTCAGCACATTGGCGATGTTCGCCACTCGGGCGCGCGGCACCACCGGATCAGTAGGAGACGGGCCCGACACCGCAACAGAATATCGGTTGCCTCTGGCGATATTGTCGCAGCGTGAGCGCAGCGGACCAGAACCCGGCGGACGACGTCGTCGTGCGCCGGGCGCGCACCTCGGACGTCCCGGCGATCAAAGGGCTCGTCGACATCTACGCCGGCAAGATCCTGCTCGAGAAGAACCTGGTCAACATCTACGAGGCGGTGCAGGAGTTCTGGGTCGCCGAGCTGCACGACGAACTGATCGGCTGCGGCGCGCTGCACGTGCTGTGGGCCGACCTCGGCGAGGTGCGCACGGTGGCGGTGCACCCCAAGGTCCGGGGCCGCGGCGTCGGGCACCTCATCGTCGAGCGGCTGCTCGACGTGGCGCGCGAACTGCGTCTGGAGCGGATCTTCGTGCTGACCTTCGAGGTGGAGTTCTT
The DNA here is from genome assembly GCF_001500125.1 of Mycobacterium sp. IS-1742. GTDB lineage: Bacteria > Actinomycetota > Actinomycetes > Mycobacteriales > Mycobacteriaceae > Mycobacterium. The sequence continues at coordinate 92,542 of NZ_LQIV01000043.1, forward strand.
CGCCCGGCACGGATTCGCCGAGATCGACGGCACCCCGGTCACCGCTGAGGTGTACGAGGAGATGTGCCGCTCATACGACACCGGCGTCGCGGAGTTCCTCGACCTGTCGTACGTGAAGCCCAACATCCTCGGCAACACCCGAATGTTGCTCACGCTCTAGCTGTTTGTCACTCGGTGTCGGCGCCGTTCGCGTCGGCCCCGCCGCGGATCAGCGCCAGCGTGCCCGCCAGCTCGTCGGGTTTGACCAGCACCTCGCGCGCCTTGGAGCCCTCGGAGGGGCCCACGATCTGACGGGTCTCCATGAGGTCCATCAGACGACCCGCCTTGGCGAAGCCCACCCGCAGCTTGCGCTGCAACATCGACGTGGAGCCGAACTGCGACGACACCACGAGCTCGACGGCCTGCAGGAACACGTCCATGTCGTCGCCGATGTCGGGGTCGACGTCCTTGCGCTCACCGGCCTTGGCCGCGGTGACGCCCTCGATGAACTCGGGCTCGGCCTGGTCCTTGGTCGCCGAGACGACGGCCTGGATCTCCTCGTCGGTGATGAACGCGCCTTGGAGGCGGATCGGCTTCCCGGCACCCATCGGCAGGAACAGCCCGTCGCCCATGCCGATCAGCTTCTCCGCACCGGGCTGGTCGAGGATGACGCGGCTGTCGGTCAGCGACGAGGTGGCGAACGCCAGCCGCGACGGCACGTTGGTCTTGATCAGGCCGGTGACGACGTCGACCGACGGCCTCTGCGTGGCCAAGACCAGATGAATACCGGCTGCCCGCGCCTTCTGGGTGATCCGGACGATCGCGTCCTCGACGTCGCGCGGTGCGGTCATCATCAGGTCCGCCAGCTCGTCGACGATCGCGAGGATGTAGGGGTACGGCTTGTACACCCGCTCGCTGCCCAGCGGCGCGGTGATCTCACCGGACCGCACCTTCTCGTTGAACACGTCGATGTGACGCACCCGCGAGGCCTGCATGTCCTGGTAGCGCTGCTCCATCTCCTCGACGAGCCAGGCCAGCGCGGCGGCGGCCTTCTTCGGTTCGGTGATGATCGGCGTGATCAGGTGCGGGATGCCCTCGTAGGGTGTCAATTCCACCATCTTCGGGTCGATCAGGATCATCCGGACCTCGTCCGGTGTGGCGCGCGCCAGCAACGACACCAGCATCGAGTTGACGAAGCTCGACTTACCCGAACCCGTCGAGCCGGCGACCAGCAGGTGCGGCATCTTCGCCAGGTTGGCGGAGATGAAGTCACCCTCGATGTCCTTGCCCAATCCGATCACCAACGGGTGGTGGTCGCGGCGGGTCGACGGTGCGGTGAGCACGTCGGCCAGACGCACCATCTCGCGGTCGGTGTTCGGCACCTCGATGCCGACGGCCGACTTGCCCGGGATGGGCGCCAGCATGCGGACGCTCTCGGTGGCCACCGCGTAGGCGATGTTGCGCTGCAGCGCGGTGATCTTCTCGACCTTCACACCGGGCCCGAGCTCGACCTCGTAGCGGGTGACCGTGGGTCCGCGGGTGCAGCCGGTGACCGCGGCGTCGACCTTGAACTGCTGCAGCACCGAGTTGATCGCCTCGATCATCCGGTCATTCGCCGAACTGCGCAGCTTGGGTGGATCGCCGGCGACCAGCAGGTCCAGCGAGGGCAGTGTGTAGGGCCCTTCGACGACACGGTCGAGCGACAGCGTGTCCTGGTCCTCGACCGGCTTCTTCTCCGGGGCGGCCTTCTTGCGCTTGGGTTTCGCCTCGGCCGCAGGCGCGGCGGGCAGCGCGGGAACCTCGGGCAGCGTCGGTGCGTCGGCGTCCTGCGGATCGAGCGGATAGTTGTCCATCGGCGAACCCGACGGCCAGAGCTGCTCGTCGCGCGACATCGACGGATCGTCGTAGTAGCCGTCCGAGAAGTCCTCGGCCGCACCAGGATCGGCTTCGTAGTATTCGTCGTACTCGTCGTACTCGTCGTACTCGTCGTCGTACTCGTCGTCGCGGTATCCGCGCGTGGAGAACATCGCCCGTACCGTCTCCGGCACCTCCCTGATCGTCGTTCCGGTGACCAGGAGCAGACCGAACAGCACCCCGATGAACAGCAGCGGTGCGGCGATCCACGCGGTGAGACCGTCAGCCAGCGGACCCCCGATCGCGAAGCCGGTGAAGCCGGCGGCGTGCTGTCGCTCCCCCGGAGCCTGCGGCGAGCCCGACCACAGATGCCAGAGTCCCAGCGCGGGCAAGGTGATCATCGCCGTGCCCAGGATCAGGCGCGGGCGGGCCTCGGGGTCGGGCTCGCTGCGCATGAGCGCGACGGCGACGGCGGCGAGCACGACGGGAACGAGCACCACCGCGCCGCCGACGAGGGTGCGCAGCACCGTGTCGATCCACTGACCGACGGGACGGGCGGCGTCGAACCACGACCCGGCGGCCACCACGACCGCGATCCCGAGCAGCGCGAGGGCGATCCCGTCGCGGCGGTGCCCGGGTTCGATCTCGCGGGCGCGGCCGACCGAACGCGCCGTACTGCCCGCCCCACGCGCCAGCATCAGCCAGCCGGCCCGCGCCCCGCGGCCGACCGCGGCGCCCGCCGCGCCGACGGGCGACGGATGGCGTCGCGGCGCGGGTTTACGCCGGGGTGCGGGCTTCGCGGGCCGACCCGGCCGGGCCCCGCTCCGCGTTCCGGCCTTTGACCTGCTCGTACGGGCGCCGGAGCGGGTGACGGTCTTACCAGCCATGGGCTCCAGCCTAGTCGCACTGGCCCCACAATCACCATCAGCCACACGGGTCACAGAATGGTTTCACCTGCGTCTCAGCGGAGTCGCCGTGGGTAGGCTGGACACCTGTCCGGTCTGGCCCCCGTCACTCATCGAGGAGTTCACCACCCATGCCCGTCGTCGTCGTCGCCACCATGACCGCCAAACCCGAGTCCGTCGACACCGTGCGCGAGGCCTGCAAGAAAGCCATCGAGACGGTGCACTCCGAACCGGGCTGCGAGCTCTACTCACTGCACGAGGCCAATGGCACCTTCGTGTTCGTCGAGCAGTGGGCCGACGCGGAGGCGCTGAAAGCCCACGGCACCGCGCCGGGCATCACCACACTGTTCGCCGAGGTGGGCGAACACCTCGACGGCGCCCCCGACATCAAGATGCTCGAGCCGATCCCGGCCGGCGATCCGGCCAAGGGTCAGCTGCGGCCCTGACGGGAGGACAGCGATGCGTCCACTCGAGGGCAAGGTCGCCTTCATCACAGGCGCGGCGCGCGGGCAGGGCCGTGCGCACGCGGTCCGGCTCGCCTCCGACGGCGCCGACATCATCGCGGTCGACATCTGCGACCAGATCGCCTCGGTGCCCTATCCCCTGGCCACCCCGGACGACCTGGCGGCCACGGTCAAGCTCGTCGAGGACACCGGCGCCCGGATCGTGGCCTCGCCGGCCGACGTCCGGGACCGCGCCGCGCTCAAGGCCGCGCTGATCGACGGTGTGGAGCGCCTCGGCGGCCGACTCGACGTCGTCGTCGCCAACGCCGGGATCGCGCCGATGGCCGGCGAGGACGCGTGGCAGGACGTCATCGACGTCAACCTGACCGGGGTCTTCCACACCGTCGACGTCGCGATGCGGCCGATGATCAAGGCGGGCAACGGCGGCTCGATCGTGTTGACCAGTTCGGTGGCCGGCCTCGTCGGTCTGGCATCGCCGATGGCCGGCTCGATCGGCTATGCCGCCGCCAAGCACGGCATCGTCGGCATCATGCGGGTGTACGCGAACATCCTTGCGACACACAGCATCCGGGTGAACTCGGTCCATCCCGCGGGGGTGAACACGCCGATGATCGACAACGAGTTCACCCGCAGCTGGCTCGAGGGCCTCGCGCAGGAGACGCAGGGCAGGGGCGGCATGGCGCCCGATATGACGAACGCCCTGCCGGTCCAGGCACTCGACGCCGAGGACATCGCCGCCGCGGTCGCCTTCCTGGCGTCCGACGAGGCGCGCTACATCACCGGTGTCGCGCTCCCCGTGGACGCGGGCTTCGTCAACAAGCGCTGACGGACCCTTGCGTTATCGCGTTACAACAACGACGCTTGGTGTCATGAAGCCGTTCATCGCCGGGGTCTTCGCGATCGCCGCATCCGTCGGGGGTCCCGCCGTCGCGTCCGCCGAGCCGGCGGGATGGGACATCAACGCTTACGTCGTCTGCACCGAGCAGTTGAAGTACGCGTTCGTCGGCGGCGACTTCACGCCGAAGGGCCGGATGGACACCCCGGCGATGCACACCGCGTACCGCACGTGCTGCGACGTCGCAGGCGGGGCGTACGTGCCGCAGCGCGACGGGTCGGGGTTCACCTGCACGGCCCCACCCGGCCGACCGATGTGAGCCGACGACCGCGGCTCAGAGGTGATCCATCATTCGGGCGAGTTCCGAACTCTCCAGGTACACGCACCGCGAGGGATAGTAGTGCGACCGGTTGTCCGGGAGCGTGTGCGGCTGCGGCAGCGCGAACACGTGGTGGGCGGCGGCGGTGAATCGTCCGGTCGGGGCGGTCCACCAGCGCACCGACGGCTGCGCGGCGATCGGCGCGTCGACGGTGACGACCACGGCCGCGCGCCGGTGCGCGCCGGCCTTCGCGGGACGCTGCCAGACATGGATGAGTTGGTGAGCATTCATGGCGGTCCTCTCGCTCGACGCCTCGACCAGCGACGACTTATTGACGCTGTCGTCTGATCAAATCACTCGCGAGCTCGGAGAACCTCGTCCGAACGGGTGAAATTGCCGGTGACCGGCGGAATCGAGGCGTCAGATCTCGATGACCGTCGGCACGATCATGGGCTGGCGGCGGTACGTCTCGCCCACCCACTTGCCGACGGTGCGTCGCACCGCCTGGGCGATCCGCGCCGGATCGGTGACCGTGTCGGCGGCCAGCCTCTCCAACTCGTCCTCGACCTTGCGCGCGGCCGGTTCGAGCGCCTTCGGATCCTCGGAGAACCCGCGCGACATCAGGTGCGCGGGTCCCGCCGGCCGGCCCGTCCCCCGGTGCACGACGACCGTGACCGCGACGAAACCCGAAGACAGAACGAGGCGTTCGCCCAGCGTGGTCTCGCCGACGTCTCCGGTGACCAGCCCGTCGACGAACATCTTCCCGACGCCGACCGCACCGGCGATGCTCGCCTTCCCGGCCACCAGGTCGACGCTGACGCCGTTCTCCGCCAACACGATCGACTCGGGCGGGACCCCGGTGCGGGCGGCCAGCGCGGCGTTGGCGCGCAGATGCCGCCACGTGCCGTGCACCGGCATCACGTTGCGCGGTTTGACACCGTTGTAGAGGAACAACAGCTCCCCGGCGTAGGCGTGACCCGAGACATGCACGCGCGCATGAGCGTTCGTGACCACCCGGGCGCCGATCTTGGACAGCGAGTCGATGACGCCGTAGACGGCCTCCTCGTTGCCCGGGATCAGCGACGAGGACAGGATGATCAGGTCGCCTGCGGTCAGCGTGATGCTGCGGTGCTCACCGCGCGACATCCGCGACAGCGCCGACATGGGTTCGCCCTGCGTTCCGGTGGTGATCAACACGACCTTCTCCGCGGGCATCATCTCGGCGGCGCCGATGTCGAGCAGATCGCCGTCGTCCACCTTGAGGTAACCCAGCTCGCGGGCGATGCCCATGTTGCGCACCATCGACCGGCCCACGAAGGAGACCCGGCGGCCCAGCGCCACGGCCGCGTCGATGATCTGCTGCACGCGGTCGACGTTGGAGGCGAAGCACGCGACGATCACCCGGCCGTCGGCCCCCCGGATCAGCCGGTGCAGGGTGGGGCCGATCTCGCTCTCCGACGGCCCGACGCCCGGGCGGTCGGCGTTGGTCGAATCGCACAGGAACAGGTCCACGCCGGCATCGCCGAGGCGTGACATCCCCGGCAGGTCGGTGGGCCGCCCGTCGAGCGGGAGCTGATCGAGTTTGATGTCACCGGTGTGCAGGACGGTGCCCGCGCCGGTGTGGAGCGCGACGGCCAGGCAGCCCGGCACCGAGTGGTTGACGGCGAAGTACTGGCATTCGAAGACGCCGTGGGTGCTGCGCTGCCCTTCGGCGACCTCGACGAAATGCGGTTTGATCCGGTGTTCGCGGCACTTCTCGCGGACGAGTGCGAGGGTGAACCGCGATCCGACGACGGGGATGTCGGGGCGCAGTTTGAGCAGGAACGGCACGGCACCGATGTGGTCTTCGTGCGCATGGGTGAGCACCAGCGCCTCGACGTCGTCGAGGCGGTCCTCGATGTGGCGCAGGTCCGGCAGGATCAGGTCCACACCGGGTTCGTCGTGACCGGGGAACAGCACACCGCAGTCGATGACGAGCAGCCGGCCGAGGTGTTCGAAGACGGTCATGTTGCGACCGATCTCGCTGATCCCGCCGAGAGCCGTCACCCGCAGGCCGCCGACCGCCAGCGGGCCGGGTGCGATCAGGTCGTTGTTCACAGCGTCACCGCAGCACCGCCGCGGCGCGCATGTCCTCGGCCAGCGCGGCCAATTCGTCGACTGTGGGCGGGATCTGCGGCAGCCGCGGCTGCCCGACGTCGAAGCCCAGCAACCCGAGACCGGCCTTCGACATCGTCACGCCACCCAGACGCGCCTGCGCGTCGCTCAGCCGGCCCAGCACGACGCTGATCTTGCGGGCGGTGGCCACGTCTCCGGAGTTGAACGCGGACAGCATCTCTCGCAGCTGACCGGCCGCGAAGTGGCCCCACACGCTGATGAACCCGACGGCGCCCATGGCCAGCCACGGCAGGTTCAGCGCGTCGTCGCCGCTGTAGTACGCCAGACCGGTCTCGGCGATGATCTGCGCGCCGCCGTGCAGGTCGCCCTTCGCGTCCTTGATCGCCACGATGTTCGGGTGCTCGGCGAGCGTCCGGATGGTGTCCCAGGCGATCGGGACGACCGAGCGCGGCGGGATGTCGTACAGCACGACGGGCCTGTCGGTCGCGTCGGCGACGGCGGTGAAATGCGCCAGCAGGCCGTTCTGCGACGGGCGGGAGTAGTAGGGCGTGACCACGAGCAGGCCGTGCGCACCCTCGGCCGCGCACGCCTTGGCCAGGTGGATGCTGTGCGCGGTGTCGTAGGTGCCCGCTCCGGCGATGATGCGAGCCCGGTCGCCGACGGCCTCCAGCACGGTACGCAGCAGCGTCAGCTTCTCGTCGTCGGTGGTGGTCGGGGACTCACCGGTGGTACCGGACAGCACCAGACCGTCGCAGCCGGAATCGACGAGGTGGTTCGCCAGACGCGCGGCGGCGTCCGTGTCGAGCGAGCCGTCGGGCTTGAACGGAGTGACCATCGCGGTGAGCACGGTGCCCAACCGGGCCGTCACGTCGAATCCGCTGATACTCACGGGTGACAAGATTACCCGCTTGACCTCACGCCTCGGTGACGAGCGGGGTGGTCGCCACCTCCGTGCCGTCGGACAGTGCGTAGATCTCGAAGTCGGCGAACACCGCGGGCGCGGCGGTGACCAGTTCCCGCAGGCAGGCGATGGCCAGCCGGCGAATCTCGAGGTCGGCGTGCTCACTGGCCCGCATCGCGATGAAATGACGCCAGGCCCGGTAGTTGCCGGTGACGACGATGCGGGTCTCGGTGGCGTTCGGCAGCACCGATCGCGCCGCCTGCCTGGCCTGCTTGCGGCGCAGCGTGGCCCGCTTCTCTCTGGGCTCGTCGCCTATGAGCTTGGCCTCCAGCTTCGCCAGCAGTTCGGTGTAGGCGGCGCGGCTCGCATCGGCCGCGGCGGTGAAGATCTCCTCGAGTTCGGCGTCGCCCTCGATGCCGGGCGGCACCACGACCTGCGCGTCGTTCTCGGGCACGTAACGCTGCGAGAGCTGCGAGTACGAGAAGTGCCGGTGCCGGATCAGCTCGTGGGTGCAGGACCGCGAGAGCCCCGTGATGTAGAACGACACCGACGCGTGCTCGAGGACCGAGAGGTGTCCGACGTCGATGATGTGGCGCAGGTAGGAGGCGTTGGTGGCCGTGCGGGGGTTGGGCTTGGACCAGCTCTGGTAGCAGGCGCGGCCGGCGAACTCGACCAGCGCGGAGCCCCCGTCGGCGTCGGTGTCCCACGGCACGCCGGGTGGCGCCGTGAACTCGGTCTTGGCGATCAGCTGCACGTGCAGCGGCGCGGTCTCGGCCACGGCGTCACCCTAACGCGGCGGACCGGCGCAGGACCGTGGCCAGGTCGCCGCGTTCCCCGACCGTGACGTCGGACAGCCCCAGCCACTCCGCCATGGTCTTCAGCTCAGCCGTCAACGCGGTGGCCACCCGCACCGGGTCCTCCCCCGGTTCGACGAACGCGCCCACCACGTGCAGCGCGTCACGGGCCCGCTCGGCCTTGAGGTCGACACGCCCGACCAGCCGGCCGTCGAGCAGGAACGGCCACACGTAGTAGCCGTACTGCCGCTTGGCCGCGGGCGTGTAGATCTCGATGCGGTAGTGGAAGCCGAAGAGCCGTTCGACGCGCGGCCGGAAGAAGATCAGGGGATCGAACGGACACAGCAGCGCCGTTCCCCGGTCGGCACGCGGAACGGTCCGCCCGGCACGCAGGTACGCCGGCGCCGGCCAGCCGTCGACCTCGACCGGCTCGAGCTCACCGGCGGCGACCAGACTCGCGATCGCCGGTTTGACCTGTTTGGCGGAGAGCCGGAAATAGTCGCGGATGTCGGCCTCGGTGGCCACCCCCAGCGCCCCGGCTGCGCGCAGGCACAGCTCGCGCACCGCCTCGTCGTCGTCGACCCGACGGGCCATCACCTGCGCGGGCAGCACCCGCTCGGTCAGGTCGTAGTGTCGGGCGAAGCCGACGCGCGTCGCGGTGGTGAGCACACCCGAGGCGAACAGCGCCTCGGTCACCCACTTGGTGTCGCTGCGATCCCACCACGGCCCTTTGCGGCCGCGTTGGTCTGCGCCGAGGTATTCCTCGATCTGACCCGCGGTGGCGGGTCCGAGGGCGGTGACCGCCTCGACGACGTCCTCGACGAGCTGGGGGTTGGCCTTGACGATGTGCGTGCCCCACCGGCCGTGGGTGTACTCGCGCATCCGCCACCGCAGCAACGGCCAGTCGTCGACGGCGATGAGCGCGGCCTCGTGCGCCCAGTACTCGACCAGCAGGCGTGGCGCACGAGCCGAGTGCGACCAGGCGGCGGCGTCGAGCACCCGGCTGTCGTAGGGGCCGAGCCGGCTGAACACCGGTGCGTAGTGTGCCCGGACCGCCACCGACACCGAGTCGAGCTGCAGCACCTGGATGCGGTTGATCAGCCTGCGCAGATGCGCACGCGTGACCGGACCGCGCGGTCTGGGTTCGGTGAACCCCTGCGCGGCGACGGCGATCCGGCGGGCCTGGGCGCCGGTGAGGGAGGCAGCCATCACCACATCGTCGCCCACCGCACCGACAGCATGTGTCGCGGAAGTGCCCTCAGGCGTCGGCGCGCCGGTAGCTGTGGAACCGGTAGCGCAGTCCGGTGACACTGGTCAGCCAGTCCCCCGCGGTGCCCACCCAGGCTTCCCCCAGCACGGGCGCCACCGCGTCCGCGTCCTGACGATGCAGTTCGATCTCGACCTCGGTGACCTCACACCGGGTGGCCCGCGTAAGGGCCAGCGCGTAGACGCGCTCGCCGCCGATCACCCAGGTCTCCTCGTCTCCCAGCGCGTCGTCGAGGCTCGTCACGACCTCCGCTCCCTCGGCCAGGTAGTCGGGCCGCCGGGTGAGGACGACGTTCTTGCGCCCGGGGAGCGGCCGCACCTTCGGCGGCAACGACTCCCAGGTGAGCCGGCCCATCACCACCGGGTGGCCGAGCGTGATCTCCTTGAACCGGGCCAGATCCTCGGGCAGCCGCCACGGGATCCCGCCGTCGCGTCCGATCACGCCCGAGGTCGACTGCGCCCAGATGAGTCCGACAGACCTCATACCGCCACCGGCGCTTTGATCGCCGGGTGCGGGTCATAGTTTTTGACGACGATGTCCTCGTATGTGTAGTCGAAGATCGAATCACGTTGTGCGAGGACAAGTTCGGGATAAGGACGCGGTTCGCGACCGAGCTGTTCGGTCACCTGGTCGACGTGGTTGTCGTAGATGTGACAGTCCCCGCCGGTCCACACGAACTCCCCGACGCCGAGCCCGGCCTGCGCGGCCATCATGTGCGTGAGCAGCGCATAGCTCGCGATGTTGAACGGCACGCCGAGGAACAGGTCAGCACTGCGCTGGTACAGCTGGCAGGAGAGCCGGCCCTCGGCGACATAGAACTGGAAGAAGGCATGGCACGGCGGCAGCGCCATCTGGGGGATCTCTCCCACATTCCACGCCGAGACGATGTTGCGGCGCGAGTCCGGATCGGTCCGCAGCAGGTCGATGGCCGCACTGATCTGGTCGACGTGCCCGCCCGACGGGGTCGGCCATGACCGCCACTGCACGCCGTAGACGGGGCCGAGCTCACCGGTCTCGCTGGCCCATTCATCCCAGATCGTGACGCCGTGCTCCTGCAGCCAGCGAACGTTGGAGTCGCCGCGCAGGAACCACAGCAGCTCGTAGACCACCGATTTGAGGTGCACCTTCTTGGTGGTGATCAGCGGGAAACCGGCGCCCAGGTCGTAGCGCATCTGGTGCCCGAACAGGCTGCGGGTGCCGGTTCCGGTGCGGTCCGATTTGGGGGTGCCGCGCTCGAACACGAGACGCAGCAGATCCTCGTAGGGCGTGGGGATCGGCACGTCGGCCAGCTTACGTCCAGGGCGGCGAGTAGAACGGATGGCATGCCGAGTATCACCGCGACCGTGACGACGCCGGACGGCGACTGCCCCGTGACCCTGCACACGCCGAACGGACCCGGTCCGTGGTCGGGTGTGGTGATGTATCCCGACGCCGGCGGTGTCCGTCCCACGTTCCACGAGATGGCCGACCGGCTGGCCGCATTCGGTCACGCGGTCCTGCTGCCGGACGTGTACTACCGCAGCGGCGAATGGGCGCCGTTCGACATGCGCACGGTGTTCGGCGACCAGGCCGAACGCCGACGGCTGTTCGGGATGATCGGCTCCGTCACCCCCGACAAGATGGCCACCGACGCCACCGCGTTCTTCGACTTCCTCGCCGGGCGGCCCGAGGTGCGCGGCGACAGGTTCGGGGTGTGCGGGTACTGCATGGGCGGTCGGACGTCGCTGATCGTGGCGGGGCGGGTCCCCGAGCGAGTGGCGGCTGCCGGATCGTTCCACGGCGGGGGGCTGGTCACCGACGACGACACGAGCCCCCACCTGCTGGCCGACCGCATCACGGGCACGGTCTACGTGGCCGGCGCCGAGAACGACAACTCGTTCACCGCCGAACAGGCCGAGACGCTCGACAAGGCGCTCGCCGCGGCGGGTGTGCAGCACACGGTGGAGATCTATCCGGCCGGTCACGGTTTCGCCGTCCCGGACAACGCGCCGTACGACGAGGAGGCGGCGCAGCGGCACTGGATCGCGCTGCAGGAGTTGTTCGCCGGTTCGCTGCCGAGTTAGGCGCGGCCGCGGCGGGTGCGCGACGTCCTGCCCAGCGCCCGCAGCAGACCGCGCGCCGCGTACACCCCGGCGACGATCGACAACACGATCAGCACGATGAACATCACCAGCCAGTTGCTGCGGTCGTGGTTGACGTTCCACCACACGATCGTGAACAGGACCGCGCAGATGAACACCACGATGTCGCGCCAGTTGCCCTCATAGGACATGGCCGCCATGCGCAGTTCACGGCTGCGCTCGGTCGTGGTGACGAGGTCCTCGATGCGCTGGTCGATGCTGCGCTTGAGGCGTTCACGGAGTTCGACCTGTTCGGCCGGGAGGCGTTCGAGCAGCTCCATGTCCTTGGCGATCATGCCGCGGAAGTCGGGTCCCCGCAGGTTGCCCGCGACGACACCGAGCAGTGCACCACCGGCGACGGGGGCTGCGCCCAGGGCGATCTCGGCGATACCCGGCATTCGTTCATCCCTTCATTTCGGTCGATATGGGTCAAGACCCTTCCATCGATCGCGGCCCCGGCGGCCGCCGGGTTCCCGCACGCTATTGCGCCAGGAATCCCCCGTCGACGGGCAACACGGCGCCGGTGACGAACGAGGCGTCGTCGGAGGCCAGAAAGGCGATGGCGCGAGCGACCTCGACCGGTTCACCGAGTCGGCCCATCGGGTGCATGCGCTGGATGTCGGCGAGGTATTCCGAGCCGCCCGGCTCCTCCGGGAGCCGATTGACCCGCTCTGTCCGGATCGTCCCCGGCGCAACGGCGTTCACCCGGATGCCGCGGTCAGCCCACTCGACCGCCAGGTGCTTGGTCAGGCCGGTGGCGACGAACTTGGCCGGTCCGTAGGCGGCCTGGCGCTTCTGGCCGGCCAGTCCCGAGATCGAGGAGAGACAGACGACGGCGCCGCCACCGGTCGACACCATCGCTTCGATCGCGAACTTGCACGTGAGGAACATCCCGCGCCCGTCGATCGCCATGACTTCGTCCCAGCCGGCGGCCGTCACCTCCGTAGCGTCGCCGAGCGGGATGATGCCGGCGTTGGCGACGAGCACGTCGAGCCGTCCGAACCGGTCGACTGCGGCCGCGATCATCCGGCGCGCATCCTCCTCGACCGAGACATCGCCGACGACCGTCTCGACGTCGGCACCGCTGTGGCGCAATTCGTCAGCCAACCCGAGCAGCGGTTCACGTTGAATGTCGGTCACGATCAGACGTGCGCCCTCGCGGGCGAAGACCTCGGCGGTCGCCCGCCCGATGCCCATCGCCGCCCCGGTGATCACCGTCGACTTGCCGAGGAGACGTCCAGGTCCTTGAGTCACAGCTGAACAGTGCCAGTGACACAGCGCTTCGGCCGGGGTAATCGGCTGATTCGTGTCGAGCGACGCGGACCGGGGCTAACCCATCAGCCGAGCGGCGACGGTGGCGCCGAGGTTCCAGCACTCCTCGACGTCGGCTTTGGCCGGTTTGCCCGATACGACGACGGTCTCGGCGACCCGCTCCCACCCCAGCCCGGCGGTGATGCCGTCGAGGGCACGCTCGGCGCCCTCGGTGCCCTGGTTGCCGTGAAGGTAGAGCCCGAACGGTCGGCCGGCGGCGGTGTCGAGCAGCTGGTAGTACGACTGGTCGAACGCGTGCTTGAGGGCCCCCGACATGTATCCCAGGTTCACCGGCGTGCCGAGCACGTAACCGTCGGCCTCCAGCATCTCGACCGGCGAGACGATGAGAGCCTGCCGCCGGACGACCTCCACGCCTTCGATCTCGGGATCGGTGGCACCGGCCACGACCGCCTCCAGCATCTCCTGGCAATGGGGCGACGGGGTGTGGTGGATGATCAGCAAGCGGGCCGGGGTGGCGGTCACGCACCCTCCTGCAGTTCGACGGCTCTGCGCATGGCGGCGCGCGCCCGGCCCCGGTCACCGGCGTAGTCGTAGGCCCGGGCCAGGCGATACCAGCGGATCCAGTTGTCCGGATCCTCCTGCAGTTCGTTGCGCACGGAGTCGAACAGCGCGTCGGCGGCGTCTCGCTCGATACGCCCGGATGGGCGGCGCGGCAGATCGCTGACGTCGAGATCCATGTCCTGTTCGCGCGCCATCCGCGCCAGGCGTTGATGGGCGAAGCCGGCTTGCAGCGTGCTGACCATGACCCAGACGCCGATCAGCGGCAGGACCAGCAGCGCGACGCCCAGCCCGATGGCCGCCGGCTCGCCGGTGTCGATGAACGCGAACGCGATCCGGCCGAGCAGCAGGAAGTACACGACCAGCGCGACGCACATGAGGCCGATGAGCACCTGGGTGCGCAACGCGCGACGGTCGTCGGTCATGTCAGGTCGAGCAGCGGTTCGATGCCGATGGTGAGGCCCGGACGCTCGGACACCTTCCGCACCGCGAGCAGCACGCCGGGGACGAACGACGTGCGGTCGATGCTGTCGTGCCGGATGGTCAGCGTCTCGCCCTGGGTGCCGAAGAGGACCTCCTGGTGCGCGACGAGGCCGGCGAGCCGGATCGAGTGCACGGGAATCCCGTCGACGTCCGCACCGCGCGCCCCCTCGATGCCGGTGCTGGTGGCATCCGGGTTGGGCGGCATGTCTTTTCGTGCGGCGGCGATGAGCTTCGCGGTGCGTGCCGCGGTGCCCGACGGCGCGTCGGCCTTGTGCGGGTGGTGCAGTTCGATGACTTCGACCGACTCGAAGAACCGTGCCGCCTGCTGCGCGAAATGCATCGACAGGACGGCGCCGATCGCGAAGTTGGGCGCGATCAGGACGGCCGATTCGGGCTTGTCCGCGAGCCAGTCCTGCACCTGCGCGATGCGCTCGTCGGTGAAGCCGGTGGTGCCGACGACCGCGTGAATGCCGTTGTCGATCAGGAACTTCAGGTTGTCCATCACCACACTGGGGTGGGTGAAGTCGATGACGGCGTCGGTCCGGGTGTCGACGAGCGCGCTGAGCGGATCACCGGCGTCGACCCCCGCGGTGAACGTGAGATCGTCGGCGGCCTCGACCGCCTGCACCATCGTCGCTCCGACCTTGCCCTTCGAACCCAGCACGCCAACCCGCATGCGCTCACCCTAGTAGGCCGCCCTTCCGCCGCGAAGGTGCGTGTTTGCACCCGATACGCCGTGGGTTGCCCAGCAGTGTGCGCACGCTCGCGGCAATCTCGAAACAACCTGCGCCACAGTGGTTTCAGCTGTCACATCGCGGCGGGTTTTGTCGGACCCTCGAACTAGTGTTCGAGGCATGGATGGGGACTTCAGCGCAGCGGTCGACCGTCTGCGGGCGGCGGTCGCCGACCTGCACACCGCCCCCCTCGACGACCTGACCGATCCGCAGGTGGTGGCCGAACTCGACCGCATCAAACACGCCGTCTGGGCGGTCCCGGCCGTGGAGCACCGGCTCACCGCACGCCTGATCGACGCCGACCCCCACGCTTTGGGCGCCACCTCCATCCGGGAAGTGTTGGCCAACCACCTGCGCATCACCCCCACCGACGCCCGCAACCGGATCACCGACGCCACCCAACTCGGCCCGCGCTACACGATTCACGGGGAACGCGTGCAGACCGAGTTGGCGCATACCGCCGACGCGGTCGCCCGCGGCGACATCGGGGCCGCGCATGTGCGGGTCATCCAGGACTTCATCCGGAAGCTGCCGGTCTGGGTGTCAGCCACCCGCCGCGACGACTACGAACGCGACCTCGTCACCCACGCCCTGCAGCTACGCCCGGATCAGTTCAAGCAGGTCGCCGACACCCTGTTGGGGTTCATCGACCAGGACGGCACCGAACCCGACCACCAGACCCTGCGACGCCGCCGCCACCTCCGGGTGGGCCGCCAACAGGCCGACGGGATGAGCCGCATCGAAGGCTGGCTCACCCCCGAAGCCCGCGCCCTCTGGGATGTCATCGCCGCCAAATACGCCGCCCCCGGCCAGAATTTGCCCCATGACGACGCGGTCACCGGCCGCGATGACCGCACCCCCGGCCAACGCCACCACGACGCGCTGACCCGCGCGATGGGCGACGCGATCGCCTCCGGTACTCTCGCCCAGGTCGCCGGCGTACCGGCCGGCATCGTGGCCACCGCCACGCTCAGCGAGCTCGAACGCGCCGCCGGCTGGGCCCACACCGGCGGCGGCAACCGGATCCCCATGCGCGACCTCATCCGCCTGGCCGGCCACTCCCGCCACTACTTGGCGGTGTTCGACGACCACACCGAAGAAATCCTCTACCTCGGCCGCGCCAAACGCTGCGCGTCCACGCCCAACGCCTCGCCCTGTTCGCCCGGGATCGTGGCTGCACCCACCCCCACTGCACCGTGCCGTTCTACTGGACCGAAGCCCACCACACCGACGACTACTCCCAAGGCGGCCGCACCGACATCGACACCCAAACCCTGGCCTGCCAACCCGCCAACCTGCTCATCGAGAAAACCGGATGGACCACCGTGCGCCCCGGCAACGGCCGCACCCACTGGATCCCACCCGAACACCACGACACCGGCCAACCGAGAATCAACAACCACTTCCACCCGCAGCGCTACCTCACCGACCCCGACGACGAGAGCGGGGACGACGGAGAGGCCGCGTAGCTAGTCGACCTTCTCCTCGACGTCGTCCGGCTTCGCCTGGATACGCGGTCCGTCGTCGGCCTCGAGCTGCTGCACCTCGGCCTGCTGGTCGCGGGCGAGCAGCACGCGTATCGCGCTGTTGAGGAAGGCGACCGCGGGCACCGCGAGCAGCGCCCCGACGATTCCGGCGAGCACGCCGCCGCCCGCGATCGCGAGCACGACGGCCAGCGGATGGATGGACACCGCGCGGCCCATCACCAGCGGCTGCAGCACGTGTCCCTCGAGTTGCTGGACGGCCAGGATCAGGCCGAGGGTGATCAGCGCGTAGACCAGACCCTTGGTCAGCAGCGCGACGATGACCGCGAGGAACCCGGTGACCACCGCGCCGACCAATGGGACGAACGCACCGAGGAACACCAGCGACGCCAACGGCAACGCCAACGGCACCCCCATGATCGCCAGACCTGTGCCGATTCCCACCGCGTCGACGAGTGCGACCAGGAACGTCGCGCGCACGTATCCGATGAGCGAGTGGAACCCGGCGCGGCCGGCCCCGCGCACCCGCTCGCGCACCTCGGGCGGGAAGACCTTGGTGACGAAACTGAAGATGTTGCGGCCGCCGTGCAGCAGGAAGATCAGCGTGAACAGGACCAGCAGCGCGCCGGTGACGATCTCGGTGATGGTTCCCGCGGTGGACAACGCCCCGCTGGTCAACCGCTCCTGGTTGTTCTGCACCGCCTCGATCGCCGCGTTGCCCGCGTTGTCGATCTGGTCGCGGCTCAGGTTCAGCGGCCCCTCGACGAGCCACACCCGCAGACCGTCGATGCTGCGGGTGACCTGTTCCCCGAGCGCAGGCATGCCTTCGATGAACTGGCTGACGACGAACGTGAGCAGGCCGCCGACCACTGCGATGCCGCTGAGAAGCACCAACGCGACCGCCCCTCCCCGCGGGGCGCCGCGGCGGTCGAGGAAGTCGACCGCCGGCATCAGCAGGGCGGCGAGCATGGTGGCCCGCGCCACCGGCACGACGATGATCTCCAACTGCCTGATCACCCACAGCACCGCGACGAGCGCGCCGAAGATGATCAGCAGTCGCCACGACCATGCGGCTGCCTTGCGGACGAGCGGCGACACCGACTGGTCGTCCAGGAACACACCGTCTGACATGCGACGAGCGTAACCGTCGTCACTGCCCGCTCCCTGGTGACGGCGCGCCCGCGCAGGCAGGCGAAACCGCGCAGGCACACCGTTACTCTGTAGGGCGTGTCCCACGACGCGACGGCGAACGACGCCAAGCGAGGACGGGCCGACCCCGACGGATCCACCCGCGTAAAGTACTGGTGGGTCCGCTGGGCGATCATCACCGTCGCCGTCGCCGTGCTCACCGTCGAGGTGGTGCTGGTGTGGGATCAGCTGGCCAAGGCCTGGAAGAGCCTGCTCTCCGCGAACTGGTGGTGGGTGCTGGCCGCCGTCGTCGCGTCGCTGGCCTCGATGCACAGCTTCGCGCAGATCCAGCGCACCCTGCTGCGCTCGGCCGGGGTGCACCTGCGGCAGTGGCGCTCGGAGGCGGCGTACTACGCGGGCAACGCACTGAGCACCACCATGCCCGGCGGCCCGGTGCTGTCGGCGACCTTCCTCTACCGGCAGCAGCGGCTGTGGGGCGCCAGCCCGGTGGTGGCCTCGTGGCAGTTGGTGATGTCCGGGGTGTTGCAGGGCGTGGGCCTCGCGCTGCTGGGCCTGGGCGGCGCGTTCATGCTCGGCGCCAGCAAGAACCCGCTGTCGCTGATTTTCACGCTGGGCGGCTTCGCCGCGCTGCTGGTGCTCGCCCAGGCGGTCGCGAGCCGTCCGGAGCTGATCGACGGCATCGGCGCGCGGCTGCTCGCCCGGTTCAACTCGCTGCGCAACAAACCCGTCGACACCGGGTTGGCGAAGTGGCGAGAGTTGCTGCAGCAGTTGGAATCCGTGCAGTTGGGCCGCCGCGACCTCGGCATGGCCTTCGGGTGGTCGCTGTTCAACTGGATCGCCGACGTCGCCTGCCTGGCGTTCGCGTGTTACGCCGCGGGCGGTCACCCCTCGCTGGCCGGTCTGACCGTCGCCTACGCCGCCGCGCGCGCCGTCGGCACCATTCCCCTGATGCCCGGCGGGTTGTTGGTGGTGGAGGCGGTGCTGGTGCCCGGCTTGGTGTCGAGCGGGATGACGCTGGCCGGCGCCATCTCCGCCATGCTCATCTACCGGCTGGTCAGCTGGATCTTCCTGGCCGCCATCGGCTGGGTGGTGTTCTTCTTCATGTTCCGCACGGAGAAGGACATCGACCCCGATGCCGTATCCCCCGACCCGAAGTGATGAACGTGAACACCCATGCCGACCGTTGACCGCCGCACCACCGCACTCGCCCTGTCGGCCGATCTGGTCAGCGTCGTGGTGTTCTGCACGATCGGGCGGCGCAGCCACGCCGAGGGACTGACGGTCGCGGGCATCGCCGAGACCTCGTGGCCGTTCGTGGCGGGCACCGCCGTCGGATGGCTGGCCGCCCGGGCCTGGCGACAGCCGCTCTCGCTCGCTCCGACCGGCGTGATCGTGTGGGTGTGCACGATCGTGGTCGGCATGGTGCTGCGCAAGCTGAGCGGTCAAGGCGTCGCGGTCAGTTTCATCATCGTGGCGTCACTGGTCACCGCGCTGCTGCTGCTCGGCTGGCGAGGCGTGGCAATGGCGTTGCGGCGCAGGCAGATTCAACGCAGCTGAGGGTCCACACCCTCGGGCGAGGTGGACACCGTCAGCGTGGCGCGTAACCCGCCGAGTGGGCTGTCCTCCAACTCGATTGTGCCGCCGTGCAATTCGGCCTGCTGCGCGACGAGCGCGAGGCCCAGGCCAGATCCGCCGGGTGCCGCGGTGCTACCCCGCCGGAATCGGCCGAGCACCGTCTGGTGTTCCTCGGCGGGCAGGCCCCGTCCGTCGTCGTCGACGACGATGGTCAGCCACCCGTTGGTACGCCGCGCGGTGAGCACCACGCGCCCGGCGCCGCCGTGGGTGATCGCATTGCGCACCAGGTTGTCGACGGCCAGACGCAGCCCGTCCGGGAACCCCCACACCGTGCCGAGATCCTCGGCGTCGACCAGGATCTCGACCTGCGGGGCCGAGCGCATGTTCTCCCGCGCGACGCGGTCGAGGGTGTCGGTGATGTCGATCTGCTCCCGGTCCGCGGCCTGGGCCAGCTGACCGGACGCCAGCTGTCCCAGGGCGGTGATGATCGCCTCGACCCGGCGCTGCGCGCGGGACAGGTCGGCGACCACCTCGTCGCGTTCGTCGTCGGGCAGGTCGTGGATCCGCAGCGTGTCCAGATCGGCGCGCATCGCGGTGAGCGGCGTCCGCAGCTCGTGGGCGGCGTTCGCGGCGAAGTCCTGGGCCGCCTGCAGTGAGTTCGTCGTGGCCTGCTGGGCGGCGGCCAGCCGGCGCAGCATGGCCGACATCGCCTCGGACAGTTCCTCGGCCTCCCGGGCGCCCCGCACCTCGGGCATCTCGTCGGTGCCGGTGCTCAGCATCGAGGTCTGCTCGGTGAGTTTGCGCAACGGGCGGATCGCGGGGCCGGCCAATAGCCAACCCAGGCCGCCGGCGATGAGCACCGTCACCAGACCCACCAGCACGTACTCGGGGATGCGGCCACGGCTGAGCAGGATGCTGTCGGCGCGGATGCCGATCGACACCAGCACGCCGCCCTCCTGCTCGACGACGAGGGTGCGAACCCGGTACTCCACGCCGTTGACCTGGACGGATTCGGTGCCCGGCGGAAGCTTCGGCAGCTGGAACCCGCGCTGGAACACCACCTGCCCGGTCGACCGGTCACGCCCCGTGGTCAGCACGCCGCGCCGGGGGTCCTGCAGCTGCTCGGGGTACATGCTCGCGTCGACGATCGAGTCGAGCCGGCGGTCGAGCTGGGCGGCGTCGTTGTTGGCCAGCACCACGGAGGTCAGGATCGTGAACGCCGCCACGACGGCCGACGCGGCGGCCGCGGACGCCACGGCGACCCTGGTGCGCAGCGAGGTCGAACGGAGGACGCGGGGCAACCACACGGCGTCAGGGCTCGTCCCGCAGCACGTACCCGATCCCGCGGACGGTGTGGATCACCCGCGGCAGACCGTCGCGCTCGAGCTTGCGCCGCAGATAGGAGATGAACACGTCGGCGACGTTGGTGTCGACGTCGAAGTCGTAACCCCACACCAGCTCGAGCAGCCGCTGACGCGACAGCACCACGCCGTTGTTCTCGGCGAGCACCGCGAGCAGGTCGAACTCGCGTTTGGTCAGATCGACCCGTTCCCCGTCGACGAACACCAGGCGGCGGGCGGTGTCGATGGTCAACGGCCCGACCGTCATGGTGTCCGACGGACGGTCGGAGTGGTGGGCCCGGCGCAGCAGCGCATGCAGCCGGGCCACCAACTCGCCGAGGTCGAACGGTTTGGTGAGGTAGTCGTCGGCGCCCGCCTCGAGTCCGGCGATCCGGTCGTTGACGGTGTCGCGCGCCGACAGCACGCAGATGGGGATGTCGTTGCCGAGTGCGCGCAACGCGGTCACCACGGCCACACCGTCGAGTTCCGGCATCTGCACGTCGAGCACCAAGGCGTCGTGCGATTCGGCCGACAGCAGCCGTAGCGCTTCCTTACCGTTCGCGGCGACGCGTACGTCGAACCCCGAATGCCGCAGTCCGCGCGCGACGGACGTGCGGACATCGGGGTCGTCGTCGACCATCAGCACCGTGCGACCGGGGGTGTCCTGCGCTGCGTGTTCGGGCTGCTCCCCGGATTCAGCCCGCACGCCGACTACGGCGTGTCGATCTCGTCTTCGGGCGGAGTCGCCGTGCCGCACCGGTTCTTCAGGTCGACCAGCGGCTGGCGGATGCCGGTCAGATCTGCCTTCACCTGCGGGTTGGCGTTCAGGTACTCCTCCACCTGGGGCCGGATCTGGTCACGCGACTGGCCCTCGAGGCTGGTGAAGAAGTCGTTCACCGGCGGGTGGGTGAACAGGTACGCCGACGTGGACGCGGAGACGCCGGAGGCGACACCCGCAAGATCGGCGGCGGTGCAGTTCGGCGGCAGCGGCGGAGGAGGCGCCGGCTGGGCCATCGCGGGCACCGCGCCGAACATCATCGCACCGGCAATCGCGCCGATGCCGGCCGCACCAGCTACCACACGTCGTGCGGTACGGGCAGGAAGCAACATGGACATGCTCCTTCATCTGATCTGAGAGGCCGAAACCACGATGGTTGACGGCACAGCACAGCTAATCAGAATCCGGGCCGACTTTCCTGTCTTAACGTAAAGAGCAGGGAAAAAGTCTGATCTTGGGTCGCCGAGGTCAACGCTGGCTGGTCGCGACGGCCTGCGATCCCGCCGCCGGCGACACCGGGGCAGGCGCGGCGGGCTGGGCCGCGCCGCTCTGCTGTGCGGCCTGCATGAGACCGAGCACCTGCGGGATGGTGACGGGAAGCTTGCAGCGCCCGGACAGGTTCGTCAGCGGTTGCTGCAGCTTCTGCATGTCCGACCCGACCTGCGGGTTGGCATCGAGGAACGCCTTGAGCGAGGCGAGCGACGCCGGACCCGCCTGCTGCTGGGCGATGGTCGTCAGCGCCTGATCGGTCTCCGGATTGGCGGCCAGGTAATTGGAGGTGTTGGTGGCCACGGCGGCGACGGTCTTGGCGACCTGGCTGGCCGCGCACGGGTCCGGTGCCGCGGTCGCCGGTGTCGCGGGCATGGTCAACGCGGCGGCGGCGACACCGCCCGCGGCGGTGACGGCGAACGCGGCAAGGGCGGTTCGGCGCAGGCTGATCGATGGCATGGCACTCCTGGAGAAGGTCCGGACGTCTCCGGACATCGCTGTAGGTCCCCCGACGCTTGGACAGCCGACGGCCATCCTGCCATCCGCCCGAGGGACCTCGCCAATCCGACGAGCCGCCGATCCCGCCCCCGCGGCCCGTGTAACACCTGCGACGCGACGCGCGAGATCGGTATCAGGGCAGGTTAAAGGCTTGGTCACAGCTTGCTCGCAGCTGGGTTGAGGGCGCGGTACCTTACCGCACGCTGCGGTACGCTCTCGCTCAGCAGGCCGCGAAACGCCGGGAAAGTACTCAGGAGACACCATCCAGCAGTTCATGATGCGCTTGAGCGGCACCCTGCGCAGATTCCGCTGGGCGGTCTTCGGCGCCTGGGTGCTCCTGCTGCTGCCCTCGATCTATCTCGCGCTCAACCACTCGTCGAACCTCACCGGCGGAGGTTTCGAGGTCGAGGGGTCGCAGTCGCTGCATGTGCAGTACGAACTCGAGGACCACTTCCCCGGTCAGGGCGCGTCACCGCTGGCGCTGGTGGCCGCGCCCCGCGCCGACGCCTCCTACGACGACATGACCGCCGCCGTCGCGCACCTCGAACAGATCGCGGGCGAGGTGCCCAGCGTCAAGATCTCGCCCAATCCGCAGCAGCCGGCGCCGCAGCCCGATCGGCCGTACGTGATCACCCTGTCGCTGGACTTCAACAACACCGGCGCCACCGACGTGGCCAAGGACCTGCGCACCAGGGTCGGCATCGACGGCGAGGAACCCGGCGAGTTCCGCGACGGCAAGGTCAAGATGTACGTGATCGGCCAAGGCGCGCTCGGCGCGGCGGCGTCGGGCGCGATCAAGACCGACATCGCCCAGGCCGAACAGTGGAACCTGCCGATCGTGTTGATCGTGCTGCTCGCCGTGTTCGGGTCGTTCGCCGCCGCCGCGATGCCGCTGCTGCTCGGCGTGTGCACGGTCGCCGTGACGATGGGCCTGGTCTATCTGCTGTCGACGATCACGACGATGTCGGTGTTCGTCGCCTCGACGGTGTCGATGTTCGGGATCGCGCTGGCCGTCGACTACTCGCTGTTCATCCTGATGCGGTTCCGGGAGGAGCTGCGCGCGGGCCGCGACGCCCAACAGGCCGCCGACGCGGCGATGGCGACCTCGGGGCTGGCGGTGCTGCTGTCCGGGATGACCGTGATCGCCTCGGTCACCGGCATCTACCTGATCAACACGCCCGTGCTGACGTCGATGGCGACCGGCGCCATCCTCGCGGTGGCGGTCGCGGTCCTCACCTCGACGACGCTCACCCCCGCGGTCCTCGCGACGTTCGGCCGGGCCGCCGCCAAACGCTCGTCCTATCTGCATTTCTCGCGCCGTCCCGACACCACCCAGTCCCGGTTCTGGACGCGCTGGACCGGATGGGTGATGCGCAGGCCGTGGGTGGCGGCGACGGCGGCCACCGTGGTCCTGCTCAGCATGGCGGCGCCGGCGTTCATGATGGAGCTCGGCAACAGCATGCAGCGCCAGTTCGAGCCCACCCACGAGGTGCGCGGCGGCGTCAACGCCGCGGCCGAGGCGCTGGGCCCCGGCGCCCTCGGGCCCGTGCGGGTGTTGGTCACCTTCCCCGACGGCAACCCCGCATCGGCCGCCGCCAAGGACCCCACCCTCGACGCGGTGCGGGCGAAGATGACCGAGGCGCCCAACGTCGCCACGGTGTCGCCTGCGGAGTTCGGCGACGACTACCGCAGCGCGCTGCTGTCGGCCGTGCTGACCGTCGACCCCGAGGACAAGGGTGCCCGCGAGACCGTCGACTGGATGCGGGCCAACCTGCCCTCGACGGCCGGGCCGAATGTCTCCGTCGACGTGGGCGGGCCCACCGCGCTGATCAAGGACTTCGACGACCGGGTCTCCCAGACACAGACGCTGGTGTTCGGGTTCGTCGCGCTGATCGCGTTCCTGATGCTGCTGATCTCGATCCGGTCGGTGGTGCTGGCCCTCAAGGGTGTGCTGATGACCGTGCTGTCGGTCGCCGCCGCCTACGGCAGCCTGGTCGCCGTGTTCCAGTGGGGGTGGCTCGAACCGCTGGGCTTCGAGCCGATCCCGTCGCTGGACAGCACGATTCCCCCGCTGGTGCTGGCGATGACGTTCGGCCTGTCGATGGACTACGAGATCTTCCTGCTGACCCGCATCCGCGAACGCTTCCTGCAGACCGGTAACACCCGCGACGCCGTGGCCTACGGCGTCAGCACCAGCGCCCGCACCATCACCAGCGCGGCGCTGATCATGATCGCGGTGTTCATCGGTTTCGCGTTCGCCGGTATGCCGCTCGTCGCCCAGCTGGGCGTGGCGTGCGCGGTGGCGATCGCCGTCGACGCCACGATCGTGCGGTTGATCCTCGTGCCCGCGCTGATGGCGATGTTCGACCGGTGGAACTGGTGGCTGCCCAGATGGCTGGACCGGCTGCTGCCCTCGGTGGACTTCGAGAAGCCGCTGCCCAAGGTGCAGATCGACGATCTGGTCATCATCCCCGACGACATCTCCGCGCTCGGCCCGTCCGGCGCCGACCTGCGGGGCATGGTGAAGTCCGCCGCGCGGATGAAGAACCTGGCGCCGGAGACCGTCACCGTGGCCGACCCCCTCGCGTTCAGCGGCTGCCAGCCGATCAAACAGCGGGTGGTGGCCCGCAACGGCGGCGACCAGACGGTCCGGTTGCGCACCCCGGGGCGCCGCGGCCGAAACGGCCACCCCGACGGCAACGGGTCGACCGTGCGCACGACGCTGCCGGTGCACCCCGTCACGCTGTGGCGCGGGCGGCTGTCGGTGGCGCTCGACGCGCTGGAGACCGAGGCGGACACCGAGCGGGCGCCGGTGGAGCGGCGCGGCCCGGTGGAGACCACGAACGTGCAGCTGCCGACCGGCGACCGGCTGCAGATCCCGACGGGCGCGGAGACCCTGCGCCTGAAGAGCTACCTCATCATGTGCCGCAACAGCAGCCGCGACTACGCGGAATTCGCCGATCTGGTGGAGTCGATGGAAACGCAGACCGCCGCAATCGTGCTGTCCGGAATGGACCGGTATTACTGTGGGCAGCAGCCGAAAAAGCAGTGGGTGGCCACCCAGCTGGTGCGCCGCCTGGCCGATCCGCAGCCGTCCGATGAGCACGACGCCGCGATCTCGGACCCGGACGCGGAGTCCGACTGGGCACTGGTGCGGCAGCGATGCCTGTCGGTGGCCGTGGCAATGCTCGAGGAGGCGAGGTGACGTTGACGAGCGACGCGCGGGGGACCCGCCGCGACGCTGCTTCCGACGAGACCCGTCCGCTCACGGCGGCGTCCCGGCGCGCGTCGATCGACGACAGGCCGGTGGAGTTCTGGTCCACGGCGGCCATCCGCGACGCCCTCGAGACCGACGACCT
This sequence comes from Mycobacterium sp. IS-1742, assembly GCF_001500125.1. Lineage (GTDB taxonomy): Bacteria > Actinomycetota > Actinomycetes > Mycobacteriales > Mycobacteriaceae > Mycobacterium. Next base: position 117,814 of record NZ_LQIV01000043.1, read on the forward strand.
CACGGTGTGGCAGCGGATCGTCACCGCGATCAAGCGGGATCCGTACGGCCGCACCGCACGCCAGGTCGAGGAGGTCCTCGACAAGGCGAAGCCCTACGGGGTGTCCAAGGCGCTGGCGGAGGTGCTGGTGCGGACCCGTGAGCAGATGGCGGCCGCCGAGCGCGCCGAGGTCGGCCACCATGTGCAGCTGCTGCTCAACCGGTCGGGACTCGGCGCTCCGGAATTCGCGTCGCGCATCGGTGTCGCGGTCGACGAGTTCCAGAGCTACATCGACGGTGAGGTCAGCCCGTCGGCCTCGTTGATGATCCGGATGGGCCGGCTGTCGGAGCGGTTCGCCAAGATCCGCGCGCAGCGCGCCAACAACCCGCGCTGAGGCGTGCGTCGCGGCGGCGGTGACAGGGAATGCTCGAGGTATGAGCGAAACCGCTGAGTGGATCGAACCGGAGCACGACGACCTGCGGCGCATCATGCGCGAGACCCGCACGGTCGCGGTGGTGGGCGCGTCGGCGAATCCGATGCGCCCGAGCTACGGGGTGTGGGACTACCTGCGCTCGGCCAGCCACTTCGAGCTGTACCTGGTGAACCCGACGGTCAGCGAGATCGACGGGACGCCGGTGTATCCGTCATTGGCCGATCTCCCCGTCGTGCCCGACATGGTCGACGTGTTCCGGCGCAGCAGCGAACTGCCCGGGGTGCTGCGCGAGACCATCGCGGTCGGGGCGAAGACGCTGTGGCTGCAGCAGGGCCTGTGGGACGAGGACGTCGCGCGCGACGGCGTCGCCGCGGGTCTTCAGGTCGTGATGGACCGCTGCCTCAAGGTCGACTACGCCCGCCTGCTCTAGGGATTTCGGTGTGGTTCGTTGCGCTGAGCGCGACCAACTACACCGAAATCACCGGGCGTGGATCGGCGTGACGTCGTCGACCATCCAGCGCCCGTCGGTCTTGGACAGCGTGACCCGTAGCGCGAGCACCGCGTTGTCCACCGGCTGACCCGGAACGCTCTGGGTTCCGCGCAGCACCACCGCCACGCTCGCGACCTGCGGGCCGATCGCCTCCACTCCCGCCGACACCGTGCTGGCCTGGGCGGAGACGTTCTTGCTCGTCAGCTCCTTGGCCACCCCGGCGAACTCGTCCTTGAACGCCTGGGCCCGCTCGGGCACCATCTGCGCCGCCGCGCGGTCGATGGAGGCGGTCGGGCTCTGCGGCGAGAACGTCGCGGTCGCCTCCGAGACGCTGCTGGCGATGCGCACCACCTCGGCGCTGTCCGCGGTGAACGCGCGGTCGGGCACCGTCCAGCGCTGGTAGCCCAGAGCGACGGCGGCCACCACCGCGACCGTCGCCAGACCCATCACCGCCAACCGCAGACCGGGCCCGTCGTCGTCGGTGCCGACGGTGACGCCGTCGCGCCGCGCCAGCACGACATTGACGATCACGGCCTGCACGATCAGCAGGCACAGCACCGAACACACCGACACCCACCACAGCGGCCAGCCGAGGGTGAGCCCGATGTACAGCAGCCCCGCGATCGCGGCGACGGGCACCAGGACGTCGAAGACCAGGACGCGCAACCGGTTCCTCATCGGATCGGCTCCAGCCGGGAGATCATCAGCTTCCCGTCGACGTCGGAGACGTCGACGCGCAGGGTCCAGCGCACGGTCTGCGGCTCCTTGTTGCCGACGTTCTCGCTGATCGACGTCGCGACCACCAGAACGGTGTCGGTGCGGGAGGCGAACGCGGACAGCTGCGGATCCGGCGGGGGCGCGAGCGCGGGCCCGCCGTCGGGACCGGGCGCCGGGTGGTGCAGCGATTCGATCGAGACCGAGTCGACCTGACCGGTCGTGCGGGTCTGCAGCCGCTGCACGAGCTGACGGTACGGCTCCACCGCGGAGTCGAAGTCGGCGTTCAGATCGCCGATGGTGTTCTCGTGCAGCCGCTGCATGCTGGCGTCGACGGTGTCCTTGTTCATGTTGACCAGCACGCTGGTCCAGTCGGCGGCGGCCTGCAGCACGCGGGTCTGGTAGGCGCGTTCCGCGGAGTCCTCGCGGTGCCCCGACCAGATCATCGCGGCCAGCACCACCGCGGCCACCGAGAGGGCGGCCAGCACGGCCGAGGCGACACCGAATCCGGTGAACACCCGGTCATCGGCGGATTCGGCCACGTCGGCACGCTCGTCGGTGAGCTCGTCGGGCATGGCCGTGAGGGTACCGGTGCGTTTCTGGCAGCATGTGGGGGTGACGGTAGAAGCGATCAGATCAGGCATCGACCTCAGTTACCTCGACACCGCGGCCCGCGCGCAGGACGACCTGTTCGGGCACGTCAACGGCCGCTGGCTGGCCGAGTACGAGATCCCGGCCGACCGGGCCGCCGACGGCGCGTTCCGCACGCTCTACGACCGCGCCGAGGAGCAGATCCGCGATCTGATCACCGAGGCGGCGGAGTCGAACGCCGACGAGGGCACCGACGAACAGCGCATCGGCGACCTGTACGCCAGCTTCCTCGACGAGGCGACGGTGGCGCGGATCGGTGTCCAGCCCCTGCTCGACGAACTCGCGCTCGTCGACGCCGCCGACAGCCCCGACGCGCTCGCGGCGGTCCTGGGCGGCCTGCAGCGCACCGGCGTCGGCGGTGGCGCCGGGGTGTACGTCGACACCGACTCCAAGAACTCGACCCGCTACCTGTTGCACTTCAGCCAATCCGGGATCGGGTTGCCCGACGAGTCGTATTTCCGCGACGAGCAGCACGCCGAGATCCTCGCCGCCTACCCGCGGCACATCGCGGCGATGTTCTCCCTGGTCTACGGCGGCGACGCCACCCAGGACCACGCCGAGGCGGCGGAGCGCGTCGTGGCGTTGGAGCGCAAGCTGGCCGCCGCGCACTGGGATGTGGTCAAACGCCGCGACGCCGACCTGACCTACAACCTGCGCACGTTCGCCGATCTGTCGGCCGAGGCGCCCGGCTTCGACTGGGGCGGCTGGCTGACGGCGCTGGGCGCGTCCACGCCGGAACGCCCGGAGGCCGTGGCCGAGGTCGTGGTGCGCCAACCCGACTATCTCACCGAATTCGCCGCGGCCTGGTCGAGTGAACCGCTCGAGGACTGGAAGCAGTGGGCGCGGTGGCGCCTCGTCCATGCCCGCGCCTTCCTGCTCACCGACGAACTGGTGGCCGAGGACTTCGCGTTCTACGGACGCCTGCTGTCGGGCACCGAACAGATCCGCGACCGGTGGAAGCGCGGGGTCTCGGTGGTGGAGAACCTGATGGGCGAGGCGCTCGGCAAGCTCTACGTACAGCGCCACTTCCCGCCGAATGCCAAGGCGCGCATGGACGAGCTGGTCGCCAACCTGCGCGAGGCCTACCGGGTGAGCATCAACCGGCTCGAGTGGATGACGCCCGAGACCCGCGAGAAGGCACTCGCCAAGCTGGACAAGTTCACCCCGAAGATCGGCTACCCGGCCCGCTGGAAGGACTACTCGCAGCTGGTCATCCGCCGCGACGACCTCTACGGCAACTACCTGCGCGGCTACCAGCTGGCCTCCGACCGTGAGGTGCAGAAGCTCGGTGGCCCGGTGGACCGCGACGAGTGGTTCATGACACCGCAGACGGTCAACGCCTACTACAACCCCGGGATGAACGAGATCGTCTTCCCCGCAGCCATTCTGCAGCCGCCGTTCTTCGACGCGGACGCCGACGACGCCGCCAACTACGGCGGCATCGGTGCGGTCATCGGCCACGAGATCGGGCACGGTTTCGACGATCAGGGCGCCAAGTACGACGGGGACGGCAACCTGGTCGACTGGTGGACCGACGCCGACCGCACCGAGTTCGGCGCCCGCACCAAGGCGCTGATCGAACAGTACGAGCAGTACACGCCGCGCGAGCTGGCCGACACCGACGGCCACCATGACGCGCATGTCAACGGCGCGTTCACCGTCGGCGAGAACATCGGCGACCTCGGTGGTCTGTCGATCGCGCTGCTGGCCTACGAGCTGTCGCTCAAGGGCGAACCGGCGCCGGTGATCGACGGGCTGACCGGCGTGCAGCGGGTGTTCTTCGGCTGGGCACAGGTGTGGCGCACGAAATACCGTTCGGCAGAGGCGATCCGGCGACTCGCCACCGATCCGCACTCACCGCCGGAGTTCCGCTGCAACGGGGTCGTCCGCAACATCGACGCGTTCTACGAGGCGTTCGAGGTCGACGAGGGCGATGCGCTGTACCTGGAGCCCGATCGCCGCGTCCGCATCTGGAACTAGCCGGCCGCTCACCGGTGGTAGGGCCGCAAGGTCAGCACGTAGCCGGCCAGCAGGGCGACGGGCGCCGCGAGCGGTAGCCACGGGATGTACGCCGGCAGCGCCACCACCGCGGTGGCGGTGAGCGCGAACCCGACGGCGGCGACCATCGTCGGCGGGGTGGCGCGGCCGTCGTTGTGCCGCAACACGAGGTAGGCCGCCGCGGCCAGTCCGGCCAGCGCGGTCGACATCGGGGCACTGGGCGCGAGCACAACCGCCGACACCGTGAGCAGCACCGCGCCGACCGCTGCCACCGGCCACCGCACCGAAGCGGCCACCGCGACCAGGGCCGCCACCGCGGCGACGAGTGCGGCGCCGTCGGCGCGGTACGCCACCGCCGCCACCATCACGACGCCGAACACGAAGGCAGGCAACGCCTTCACCGTCGTACCCCCGTGCGCCGGTGGCGGGTCAGGGCCATCGCCTGGTCAAGGGTGGCGTCGGCGGGCCAGGACACCACGTCCACGCCGATGGTCCCCATGTCGCGGTACATGAAGGAGCGCTGCAGCGCCCACATCCGGTCGATCAGCGGATCTCGCTCACCCTCGAGGGGACTGCCCTCGAGGACGTCGACGGCGATCACGGTGTGTCCCCGTTTGCGGAGGTCGATCAGCGCGAGCGCGAACTCGGTCTCCAGCATCGTGGAGAACGCCACCACGATCGCTCCCGGTGGCACGGCGGCCTGGGGCGCGAGAGAGCCTGTGGTGGCATCGGATTCGCCCGCCGCCAGCAGGACGTCGAGGATGCGGTAGAACTGCCGCTGGCCGATGTCGGCGGCGAGCCACCGGGTGTTGCGGCTGCCGAGGGTGACCAGTCCGGCGCGGTCACCGTACCGCAGCGCGCTCTGCACCACCTGGACGGCGCCGCGGGCGGTCCGCTCGGTGGCGGCGGTGGCCGGTCCCGGTGGCTGCGGGTAGGTGTCGGCGAGAACGACGACGTCGGCCGACCGGTCGGTCAACCGCTGGGTGACATGCAGATTCCGGCGGCGTGCGCTGACCGGCCAGTTCACCGTGCGGAGCTGATCGCCCGGTACGTATCCGCGGATGTCGGCGTACTCGACGCCCGGACCGAGGTGGCGGGTGAGGTGGGTGCCCAGCCGGTCGAGCAGATCGGTGCGGGGGACGGTGACCGATTGCGGTGGTGCGAGCGGGAACACGCACACGTGCGCGGCGTCGACGGACCCCGTCCCCTCGAGCAGTCCGCCGCGAGCCGCCACGCGGACCTGCGCGCGCACCGGATAACGGCCCCACCGCGAGGCCGTCAGCGTCACCGTCGTCCGCGCGCCGTCGGCCGTGGTGGTGAGGTCCGCCCCGTCGACGGTGGACGGGGTCAGCGCGACGGGGCTGCCGTCGTCGGCGGTCGCCGAGATCTCGACCGCGGAGGGCTCGCCCTCGAAGCACCGCTGCAACGGCGAACTGCTGGACACCCGGACTTCCGGCGGGCGGGGCTGCCAGCCGATCGAGCACAGCACGCCGAGCAGCGGCGCGACGAACGCCACCAGCTCCCACCGCACCGCGAACAGTGCCGCCATCAGCCCGACCGCCGCGCATGTCGCCAGCGCCCGCGTCAAAGCCGATGCCCGCCAGCGCAGTTCGACGGTATCGCTCACGAGGTGTTCCCGGTGCGCGGCACCGGCAGGCGGCGCAGCAGTTCCTCGACCACGTCGGCGCCCTGCACCCGCCGGACCCACATCTCCGGGCGCAGGCTGATCCGGTGGGCCAGCACCGGCACGGCCAGCGACTTGACGTCCTCGGGGATCACGAAGTCGCGGCCCGCCAGCAACGCACGGGCCCGGGCGAGCTGGACGAGGTCGAGTTCCGCGCGCGGACTCACCCCGACCGCGACCTGGGGGTGCTGACGCGAGGCCGTGGCCAGCGACACGACGTACTGGAGCACGTCCTCATGCACCGTCACCTGCTCCACCGACTCCTGCATGGCCAGCAGCTCGGACCCGTCGACCACGCGCTGCACCGTCGGCTCCGCCGATCCGCGGTCGAGCCTGCGCCGCAACATCGTCACCTCGTCGGGCCCGGACAGGTAGCGCAGTTCGAGGCGGACGGCGAAGCGGTCCAGTTGCGCCTCGGGCAGCGGGTAGGTGCCCTCGTATTCGATCGGGTTGTCGGTGGCCAGAACCAGGAACGGCGCGGGCAGCGGGTGGGTGACACCGTCGATGCTGACCTGGCGTTCGGCCATCGCCTCGAGCAGGGCGGCCTGGGTCTTCGGCGGCGTCCGGTTGATCTCGTCGGCGAGCAGCAGGTTGGTGAAGATCGGCCCTTTCCGGAATTCGAAACGGCCGGAATGCATGTCGTAGATGGTGGAGCCGAGCAGGTCGGCGGGCAGCAGGTCCGGGGTGAACTGCACGCGGGTGAACTGCAGGCCGAGCGCGGCGGCGAAGGACCGGGCGATCAACGTCTTGCCCAGCCCGGGCAGATCCTCGATCAGGATGTGGCCGCGGGCCAGCACGGCGGTCAGGATCAGCGCCAGCGCGCGGCGCTTGCCGACGACCACCGCCCCGATCTCGTCGAGGACGGCCTCGCAGTTGGCCGTGGTTGTCGCTGCCGGCATGTTCATGGCTCCCCTGTCACACCCGTTCCAGTCGTCGCAGGATCTCGTCGAGCGCCTCCCGGCCCGGACCGGGTTCGTGTGCCCCGGTGCGGGAGACGTTCTCCGGATCCACCCACTGCCACAGCTCGGCGCCGAACAGCATCTGGCCCGTCGCGTGAAAGGCCTTGACGTCGCGTGCTTTTCGTTGACCGGTGGCCAGCTCGAACTGGCGTGCCAGCATCGGGCGCAGCCGTCGGTCCCAGTCCGCGCGGCTGGCCTCCGCCCAGCCGACCATGGTCTCGGTCCGGTCCACCCACCGGCGCAGTGCCGCACCGCGCTCGTCGGCGTCGGTGGCGGTCGGCGCCCGGGTGTCGTCGCCCGCCAACGCGAAACGCGCGGCGACCAGCGCACCGGCCAGCGCGACACCCGAGACCGTCAGCACGTCGTCGCGGTCGAGCCGCGCGACGGCGTAGATCTCCACGACGAGGAGCAGGACCAGCGCGGCGGCGACGGCGCGGGTCACGCCGCGTCCTGCAGTTCGCGCAGCACCAGCCGCAGCACCCGGACCGCGGCATCGCGGTGGTCCTCCCCCATCACGTGGGTGCTGAACCGGGCTTCCTCGAACAGGTCGACGAGTTCGGCGGCGCTCTCCCCGTGCAGCAGGCGGCGGTCGACGGCGCGGGCCAGCACCTCGGTGGGGGTGTCGGAGTCCTGGGGCACGGCGCCCGGTGACTTGCCCAGTTCGCGCTCCATCGCCGCATAGCAGGCGATGATCGCCTCCCGCGGTTCGCGGCTGAGATCACCGATCTCGATCAGCCCGCGCTCGGCCGCGCGCGCCAGTGACTGTGTCCCACTGACCACCGGTGCGTCGTCGTCGACCGCGGCGGACACCTCCGCGGCGGGACGGCGCCGCGCACTGCGGCCCGCCATCGCGCCGACCACCGACAGCACGACGAAAAGCGCTGTCGCGGCGGCGAAGTAGCCCAACACGGCGGTGGAGTCCGGCACCTCGGGAGGGGGCGGTGGAGGCTCGGCCCCCCCGGATCCGGTCGCCGGCTCCGAATCGGGCGGCGGCGCGTCCGGTGGGTCGACCGTCACGTCCAGCCAGCCGCTGATCCGCATCAGCGTCAGCACCACCAACAGCCACAGCAGCAGGGCGCCGACCATCACGAGCGCCATCCGCCACGTGAACCGCCTGCCCTCGCCACCGCGGTCGCGGGGCAGCTCGCCCGCGCCGCCCGGGCGCGCGACGGGGTGGCGTGCCTGACTGAGCACCGAGATCGCGATGACCGCCATCGACAGACCGAGCATCACCAGGACGGCGACCAGCGGTGCCGGACCGCCGTCGGCGGGTTCGTCAGCGGCGGGTTCGTCAGCGCCGGGCAGTGCGCCCCGCAGGGCGACCCCGGCGAGCAGGATCAGCACGATCACCGCGACCGTGCGTGCTGTGGCCTTGTCGGCACCCGGCATCGGCTAACCCTCGGCAGAAGGCCGGCCGCCGGTGCGACGGCCGGCCGACCTCATCCTGACACGGGGTGCCGCGCGGGCGGCGCCGAACGGGAGTCAGGTCAGAACATCTGCCAGTCCGACGCACCGTCGGGCTGGTTGTAGATGCCGGTCGAGTTCTTGATCACGACCGCGTCGCCGCTGCCGAAGTTGTCGAAGAACCACTGCGCGTTGGCCGGGCTGAGGTTGATGCAGCCGTGGCTGACGTTGCTCTCGCCCTGGGAGCCCACCGACCACGGCGCGCTGTGCACGAAGACTCCGCTGTTGTCGATGCGCACGGCGTCCTGGACCTTGAGCTTGTAGCCCTCACCGGACGGGTCGTCGACCGGCACGCCGTAGGTGGAGGAGTCCATCACGATGTCGGCGAATTTCTCCAACACGTAGTAGGTGCCGTTCTTGGTGTCGTAGCCCTTCTTGCCCATCGAGACGGGGAAGGTCTTCACCAGCTCGCCGTTGCGGTGGATCTCCATCTGCAACGACTTGTTGTCGATGGTGGCGACCAGTTGTTCGGGGACGGTGAAGCTCGACTTGGTGCCTGAGGCGTCGATGTTCACCACCGTGCCGGCCGGCCAGAAGTCCTGCGGGCGCCAGCGCACCTGGGTGTCACTGGTCCAGTAGAAGCGGCCCGGCACCGGCGGGTTCGACGAGATGTGGATGGCCTGTTCGGCCAGGGCCCGGTTGGCGATCGGGCGCTGGAAGTCGATGTAGATCGGTTTGGCCGCGCCGGCGATCGACCCGTTGACCGGGTTGAACGTCGGCGGCGCGAACACCGGCTTGCCGACGTAGGGGGTCGGGTTCTGGCCGGCCGGGGTGCCCTCGGGAATCGGCAGCGGCTGCGCGGTGGCCGCGTAGGGGTCCGCCGCGGCGGGCGCCGGGAACGCGAACGGGTTGGCCGGCGCCGGCGGCGGGGCGATCGGATCGACCGGTGCCGGCGGCGGTGGGTGTGGCGGCGCCGGTTGCGCCAGCGCAGGCGCGGCGCTCAGCACCAGGCCTCCGAACAATCCGGCCGCGAAGATCGCGGTGGTCAGCTTCCGCACAGTCCGCTGCGGCATCCGATACCTCCAGTCACAGATCAAGGTCCAGTGTCGCACAGGACGCGGGCCCGCCACCCCCGGTCGGGGTTCACGATCACCGGCTCCGGGCCGCCGCAGGGCTCCTGAAAAGGTCGGACCGGCCCACCGCGCAGGCCAGCACCACCGCGGTGACGGCGGTGGAACCGGCCAGCACCGGGCCCGCACCGGCCCACTCGTAGAGCAGGCCGCCGCCGAGGGCGCCTGCGACGATGCCGACCTGAAACGCCGCCACGTACACCCCGGACGCCCCGTCGGGGTTCTCCGGAGCTGTCCGCATGACCGCCGCCTGCAACATCGGCGGTACCGCCGTCGACGCCGCACCCCAGGCCACGACCGCGACCGCGCCCACAACGAGGAGGAGCCGCCCGCTGTGGTGCCCGAACGCCAGGGCGGTCAGCACGCCGAAGGCCACCACCATCACCCCGAGACAGCCGACCACCGCCAGGTGCGGCCTGCGGTCCCCCGGCCGGGCCAGCGCCGCCATCCCGATCAGGCCGGCGGTCCCGAACGCGGCCAGCAGCCAAGCCGAGCGCGCGCCGGGCACGCCCACCACGTCCTGGATGACGACGAGGACGAACGTGTACGCCAGGAAGTGCCCGGTCACGCCCAGCAACGTCAGCACCGCCAGGGTGGTCAGCCGGGGGTTGCGGGGCCTCGGGATTCTCCTGCCGGCAACGCTCGCCTCTGACCGCATCGGCGGCAGCGCCCGCCAAGCCCCGATCGTGACCGTCGCGGCGGCGGCGGTGACGACGACGACCGCCGTCCGCCACCCCCACAGCTGGCTCATCGCCGCGGTGAGCGGATTGCCCACGACCAGGGCCAGTCCGGTACCGGCGTAGACCGCGGTGGTGGCGCGGGCGGCGTGGCCGGCCGGCACCAGGCGCACCCCGATCGGGGCGATGACCGACCACATCAGGCCGTGGGTCAGCGCGCACAGCACCCGGCCCGAGGCGAGCACCGCGAAGTTCGGGGCGAGCGCGCAGACGGCCTGCGATCCGGTCAGGCACACCAGTGTCAGCAGCAGCGTGCGCCGCCGCGGCCACGACGCGGTCAGCCGCACCAGCGGCATCGTCGCCACCGCGGCGATCAGCGCGTATCCGGCGAGCAAAGTGCCGACCAAGGCCTCGCTGACACGCAGGTCGGCGGCGATCGCCGGCAGCGCGCCGATCGGCAGGACCTCCGCGGTCACGTACACGAACGCGGCCGCCGCCAGCACCGTGAGCTGCCGGGCGACCCGCGGCGTCCACGCCCGGGTCAATCGACCGTCATCGCACTCCGGCCGGCACGGCGACCTCCCAGCGCCACACCGGTCCCTCGTCGGGATCCTCGACCTCGGCGACCCGCTGGAAGCCGAGCCGGCGCAGCACCCCCGTCGACGGGTTCTCGTGCGCCCGGGTGTGGGCCACGACGGTTCTCAGCCGGCCCGTCGCGGACATCGCCTTGCCGATCATCGCCCTGGCGGCGGCGGTGGCGTAGCCGCGGTTGCGGAACTCCGGGGCGATCTCGTAACCGATCTCGACCACACCGTTGCGCGGTGGCCCGACGAAGCCCCCCGACCCGACCAGCAGCGAGCCCCCGTCGGCGAGGAAGAAGTGCATCCACCACCCCGCCTCGTGCGGATGGTCGGTCAGCTTCCCGAGCGTGAATTCGATCGCCTCCGGGAACTCCGGCCAGCCGTCGGGCACGGCGCATCCGAGGAGTTCACCGAATGCCGTCCTGTCGCTGCGCAGCGCGGTCAGGTGCTCGACGGTGGCGGGCAGCACGACGACATCGACGACATCGGTCACCTCAGCAGTGTGTCAGGACCGCACGAGCCGCGCGATCGCCGCGCTCGCCTCGGCGAGTTTGGCGTCGGCCTGTTCACCGCCCTCGGCCACGGCCTGGCTGACGCAGTGGCCGAGATGCTCGTCGAGCAGGCCCAGCGCGACGGACTGCAGCGCACTGTTGACAGCGCTGATCTGGGTGAGGACGTCGATGCAGTACTTGTCGTCCTCGATCATCTTGGCGATGCCGCGGACCTGCCCCTCGATGCGGCGGAGCCGTTTGGCGTAGTTCGCTTTCTGCGCCGAATAGCCGTGCACCGCAACGTCGTCGGGATCACCTGTGGACATCGCTAACCCTCCAGCATCTGCTTCATCTGGGCGATCTCGGCCTGTTGGGTCTCGACGATGTGCTCGGCCATCGACTTGGCGTCGGCGTTGTCGCCGTTGGCGATCTCGGCCTTGGCCATCTCCACGGCACCCTGGTGGTGGCTGATCATCGATTCCAGCCACAGTGTGTCGAACTCGGCGCCGCGCAGCGACTCGAGCCGCTTCATGGTGGCGTCGTCGACCATGCCGGGCATCGTCATGCCGTGGCCGCCGTGGTGCATTCCGGCCTCGGGGTCCTGGCCCCAGCTGCGCAGCATCCCCGCCAGCTGGTCCATCTCGGGCCCCTGCGCGGCGGCGATCGCCGAGGCGAGTTCGAGCAGCGCCGGGTCGCTGGAGCGGTCCCGCGCCAGGTCGACCAGCTGCAGCGCCTGCTCGTGGTGCGGCATCATGTCCCGAGCGAAGGTGACGTCGTCGGCGTTGTGGGGCCCTTGGTCGTGGCCTGCGGCCTGGTCGTGGCCGGCCTCGGAGTGCTGACCGTGGTCGGTGTGGCCGTCCGCCTGCTGCGGTTCGGTGCTGGTACACGAGGACAGGAACAGGGCAACGAGGGGCGCGGCGAACAGGGCGAGCGGCCGGAGGGTTCGTGACGTCATGACACCACCCTACCCGCATACCCCAAGGGGGTATCAGAATTGGTTTGGCCGGGTGAAACGCCGGAGGCATAATCGATAGATGCCCTCAGGAAGTTCAGAGACCGGAGCCCCGCGTCCGGCGGAGCCCGACATCAAACCCCGCAGCCGCGACGTCACCGACGGTCTCGAGAAGACCGCCGCCCGCGGGATGCTCCGCGCGGTCGGCATGGGCGACGACGACTGGGTCAAGCCGCAGATCGGGGTGGGCTCGTCGTGGAACGAGATCACGCCGTGCAACATGTCGCTGCAGCGGTTGGCGCAGGCGGTCAAGGGCGGCGTCCACTCCGGCGGCGGCTACCCACTCGAGTTCGGCACCATCTCGGTGTCCGACGGCATCTCGATGGGCCACGAGGGTATGCACTTCTCGCTGGTCTCGCGCGAGGTGATCGCCGACAGCGTCGAGACCGTCGTGCAGGCCGAGCGCCTCGACGGCACGGTGCTGCTGGCCGGCTGCGACAAGTCGATCCCCGGCATGCTGATGGCCGCCGCCAGGCTCGATCTGGCCTCGGTGTTCCTGTACAACGGCTCGATCATGCCGGGCGTGGCCAAGCTCACCGACGGCTCCGAGAAGGAAGTCACGATCATCGACGCCTTCGAGGCGGTCGGGGCGTGTGCCCGCGGGCTGATGTCGCGCGAGGACGTCGACATCATCGAGCGCGCGATCTGTCCCGGTGAAGGCGCATGCGGCGGGATGTACACCGCCAACACCATGGCGTCAGCGGCTGAGGCGCTCGGTATGTCGTTGCCGGGCAGTGCATCTCCGGTGGCCATCGACAAGCGGCGCGACGAGTATGCGCGCCGGTCGGGTGAGGCGGTCGTCGAGATGCTGCGCCGCGGCATCACCGCCCGCGACATCCTCACCAAGGAGGCGTTCGAGAACGCGATCGCCGTCGTCATGGCGTTCGGCGGATCCACCAACGCCGTGCTGCATCTGCTGGCCATCGCGTGGGAGGCCAACGTCAAGCTCTCGCTGGAGGACTTCACGCGGGTGGGGCAGAGGGTGCCGCACCTCGCGGACGTCAAACCGTTCGGGCGTCACGTCATGAAGCACGTCGACGAGATCGGCGGCGTGCCGGTGGTGATGAAGGCGCTGCTGGACGCCGGTCTGCTGCACGGCGACTGCCTGACCGTCACCGGCCAGACCATGGCCGAGAACCTCGCCCACATCGAGCCGCCGGACCCCGACGGCAAGGTGCTGCGCGCGATGAACAACCCCATCCACCCCACCGGCGGCATCACGATCCTGCACGGATCGCTGGCGCCGGAGGGCGCGGTCGTGAAGTCAGCGGGCTTCGACTCCGACGTGTTCGAGGGCACCGCACGGGTTTTCGAGCGGGAGCGGGCCGCGCTCGATGCGCTCGAGGACGGCACGATCACGCACGGCGACGTCGTCGTCATCCGCTACGAAGGCCCCAAGGGCGGGCCGGGGATGCGCGAGATGCTGGCCATCACCGGTGCGATCAAGGGCGCGGGTCTGGGCAAGGACGTGCTGCTGATGACCGACGGCCGGTTCTCCGGCGGTACGACCGGTCTGTGCGTCGGCCACATCGCGCCGGAGGCGGTCGACGGCGGACCCATCGCGTTCGTGCGCGACGGCGACCGGATCCGGCTCGACGTCGCCAACGGCACCCTGGACCTACTGGTCGACGAGGACGAATTCGCCTCTCGCAAGGCCGGTTTCGAGCCGTTGCCCCCGGTGTACACCACCGGCGTGCTGGCCAAATACACGAAGCTGGTCGGGTCGGCGGCGGTCGGCGCGGTCTGCGGCTAGGCCTTCGGTTGCACCGACAGTACGGTTGTTGACCCGGTTACTCGCGTAAGCAGTGCAACAACCGTACTTTCGGCGTCAGCCGACGCTGACCATCCGGTCGATGCGTTGCAGCGCGACGGCCAGCACCGGCAGATAGGCGCCCGCCCACACGGGTGCGCTCATGTACAGGCGGGTGCCTGCTTCGGTCGGTTCGACGCCGTGTGCGGTGGCGGGTACGCCCGCGACCTGCCACGCCCAGCGTCGGACCGGCTCGAATTCGGTGATCGTGAACGGCAGCGGGATACCCACCGGCGTGTAGACCTTCCCGCGTTCGCCGAGGCCGAGTTCGGTGCCGTCGAGCAGTTCGGCGCCCGCCACGGTCGGGCCCCACTTCGGCCAGGCGTCGAGGTCGACGAGCACCGACCACACCGCCGCCGGCGAGGCGTGGACCACCCGGTCGACGGTCAGCATGCCGTTTCGGAAACAGATCCCCATGCCGCTGTGATACCCAGATTCGCGGCTAGGTCACGACGGCGACCGCGAAACCGTCCCAGTTCTTGGCGCCGACGGTCTGGATCGCCGCGGTGCTCAACCTCGGGTGGCCACCCATCATCTCGAGCATCTCGCGCACGGCTTGAGCCTGCAGGTCGTCGGGCGCCGGGTCGTAGATCCGGCCCATGCGGGTGACGTTGTCGACGACGATCACCGTGCCCGGCCTGCCGAGCTTGATCGCCCACTCGACGTAGGCGACGTTGTTCTCCTTGTCGGCGTCGATGAACACCAGGTCGAACGGCGCGCCGTGCTGCAGGGTCGGCAGGGTGTCGAGCGCCGCCCCGACCAGCACCTCGACCCGGTCGGCGACACCCGCGCGGGCCAGGTTGGCCCGGGCCACCTCGGCGTGGCGGGGGTCGAACTCGAGGGTGACGACGTGCCCGTCCGGCCCGGCGCCACGGGCCAGGTTGATCGTGCTGTAGCCGGCGAGGGTGCCGATCTCCAGCACCTGACGCGCACCGGTGACGGCGGCGAGGATCGACAACAGCCTGCCGTGCTGCGCGGACACCTCGATCTGCGGCATCCCCGCCGCCGCGGCCGACTCCCTGGCCGCGATCAGCGCCTCGTCCTCGGTGTGCAGCACACGGTCGAAGAGCTGGTCGACCACCTGCGGATTGGGCTCGCTCACGCCGCACACGTTAGCCCGTGGAAGGCCCACCCAGCCGGACCCCCTCCTGGGCGTACACCACCCGCAGGACGTGGGCCACCTCCGGGCCCATCACGGCCTCGGCGACCTCGCACAACGTGGACGCGAACGCGGGGCCGTGCGCGGGTTCCGCGCGGGACAGATGGTGGGTGATCTCGTGCAGGACGACCAGTTCGCGCAGCGCCCAGGTGGTCTGCCGCTCGGGGACGGCGATGACGGCCCTGCCGTCGGCGACCTCGTAGTGCGCGGCCGTCACGCCCCGGCGGGCCCGCACCGTGAGCGGACCGGCCCCGGGCCAGTCGTGCCGGATCCGCGGGTGGGCGAGGACGCGGTCGACGTAGGCCTGCACCGAGGCCACCGACCCGAAGCGCGCCTCGGGCGGCAGCGTCAGCTGGGTGCCGAAGAACTCGACCACCCGGTTGCCGCGCTCGGCCGCCCGGTCGAACAGCGTCCGGACGAACTGCTCCGCGCCGTAGACCTTCGCGCGTTGGGTGTCGCGGCCGGTCACGTCTCCAGCGCCGGGCGGGCACCGGCCAGTTCCGGGTTCGGACCCAGCCGCGCCCGCCGCCCGGCGCGGTCCCCGGCGCGCCGCGCCGCCGACGAGTACCCGGCCGTCGCACTCGTCGCGCGCCAGGTGCCACGCGCCTGCGACGCCTCCCGGTAGAAGTCCTTGAGCTCGAGGTCCTTGTCCCGCAGCGCGATTGCGGTGCCCGGCCGGCTGTTCTCCTGCTTGGCCGCGGCGGCCAGCGCCTCCTCGCGGGCCTCGCCGAGCCGCAGACCGATCCGCGCGCCGAACGCCAACTGGAAGTTCAGCCGCGCCGTGATGGTCGGGGTGGGCCGGTGCGCGCCCGAGGCGATGTAGGCCTCCGACGCCTTGACCATCTGCGTCACCAGGCCGGCGTACAGCGCGTGACTGGCGTCGATGTCCTCGGCGAAACCGTAGGCGTGCACGAAGGTCGAGTTGGACGCGACGTCGCATTTGACGTCGTTCGCGGCGGCGATGACCACGAACAACTGCACATACGTCCGGAGGCCGCGGGTGCCCGCCGCGCCGATCGTGATGGTGCGCTGCACGGGCATCTGCGCCTTGGTGCGCTGATCGGTGTGTGAACGCGCCACCGCGAGGTCGATCGACGTCGCGGTGGCCAGGCGCTGCGCGGCGGCCATGAACGCTTCGGCCTCGTGCACGTTGTCGGTGCCCTCGGCCTGGCGCAGCAGGGCCGCGATGCGCGCCAGCATCTTGTCGTCACTCATGCGCAATCCGCTGCGCTTCTTGCTTGTCCCTCATGCCACGAACCTAAGCGACTCACCCGACATCACTCGGTGACGAACCTGTCCAGCGCCTCCACCACCTGTGGAGAAAGTGGACCCTGTTGAGCGTAGTTCGCGACGTTGTCGGTCGGATCGTCGCGCAGCACGTGGTTGACCCCGTCGAGTTCGACGACGGTCAACGCGGTGTGCCGCAGCGCGTCGGTCAACGGCCGCAGCGCATCGCACTTGGCCTGCCCGTCGGAGTTCGAACACGTCAGCAGCACCGGCGTACCCGCGGGCACCTTCGCGGCCAGCGCGAGCGGATCCACCTTGTCGGCCTCGATGACGGCCTTGATGTTCCCGGGGTTGACGATCGCGCCGAGGCCTTCGGGCAGTTGCGCCGGCACGGTGCCCCTGCTGCGGATCTCCTCGACCGCGGCCAGCCAGTTCTGCAGGACCGTCGGGTCGGCCTCGCCGCGCACCCGTTCGGTGATGATGTCGAGGTAGCGGGCGGCCAGCGGCTGCAGCAGCGCCAGCGAGTGGACCTTCGGTTTACCTGCTGCGGCCAGCGACATGGCGTGGACGGTCCCTTCGCCGAGCGCGTAGATCGAGATCCGGTCGCGTGCGGTGTCCGGCTGGTCGGCGAGGAACCGCAGCCCGGCGGCCGCGCCCGCGGTGTAGACGGCGGTGCCGACGTCGGCGGGCCTGGTGGCGTACGGTCCCAGGCCGGTCCGTCCGGTGCCCACTTTGTCGTAGCGCAGGCTGGCGACGTCGCGTTCGGAGAGCAGTTCGGCGAGCTGGCGCATGTTGCCTATCGCGCCCGCCACCGCGTTGTCGCCGTTGCGGTCGGTCTGCCCGCTCTCGGAGATCAGCAGCGCGGCGGGGCCGGGGGCGGCCCCGTGGCGGTACGTGCCGTGGATGGTCAGGCCGTCGGCGGTGAAGGCGACCTCGTCGTCGGTCCAGCCGGTCGCAGTCGTCTGCCCTGCCGGAGCCGCGTTGCCGTCCCCGCCACCCGAGCCGCACCCGGCCACCAGCAGCACCGCCGCTACGCACCAAACAAACTGCCGGACAACACGTTTCACAGGCGTACCTCGATCCACGAGGTGACGTCGTCGAGAACCAGCGCCTGCTCCGGTTCGTTGAACACCTCATGGAACAGGTCCGGGTACACCTTCAGGTGCACGTCCCGGGCGCCCACGCACTCGACCAGCCGGTGGCTCCCCTCGACCGGGATCAGTCGGTCCTTCTCGCCGTGCACGACCAGCAGCGGTGCGGTCACCGCGCCCGCACGCTGCGGCATGGTCTCGCCCACGGTGAACAGTCCGCGCGCGACGCCTGCGGGCAGCTTGCCGTGGTGCACGAGCGGATCGGCCTTGTAGGCGGCCACCACCTCCGGATCGCGGGACACCGCGTCGGCGTCGAGTTCCTCGACCGGCACCCCGGGGGCGACCCGGCCGAGCAGCTTCGCGACGGTCACCAGCCACGGCTTGACCGCCGACTGCGCGTAGACCGCGGGCCCGGACAGCACCATCGCCGCGTAGTCGCCCGGGTGCTCGGCGCCGTAGGCGAACACCACGCCACCGCCCATGCTGTGTCCGAGGACGACGCGGGGCAGGTCCGGGTGCTCACGGGCCGCGATACCGACGAGGGTGTGGAAGTCGCTGGTGTACTCGGAGATGTCGCGGAGGTAGACGCGCTTGCCGCCGGAGCGGCCGTGGCCGCGGTGGTCGAGGGCGTAGACGACGAGCCCGGCGTCGCCGAATCGCTGGGCGACGTGGTCGTAGCGGCGGGCGTGTTCGGCGTAGCCGTGGGAGAGCACGACCACGCCGCGCGCGGGCACGTCGGGCGTCCAGGTGTCGTAGACGATCCGTACCCCGCCGACGCCGTCGAAATGTCGCTCGCTACGGGTGCTGGCCATGGCTGGAAAGACTATCGGTCGCGGCAGGTATGACGGGGTGCCGGATGTCGGCCATCGTGCGTAAGCTCGCGACCGTGACCGTCCTGGCTCGCACCGTCGATGACGGCCGTGACGACAGCCGCGCCGAAGACGCGTTCCTCGCCGATGCGCAGAAGTATCGGCGGGAACTGCTCGCGCACTGCTACCGGATGACCGGGTCGCTGCACGACGCCGAGGACCTCGTCCAGGAGACGTACCTACGGGCGTGGAAGTCCTACAAGGGGTTTCAGGGCAAGTCGTCGGTGCGCACCTGGCTCTACCGGATCGCGACCAACACCTCGTTGACCGCGCTCGACGGCCGGTCGCGGCGCCCGCTGCCGACGGGTCTCGGCGCCCCCAGTTCCGACCCGGTCGACGACATCCACGAGCGCGCCGAGGTGCCGTGGCTGCAGCCGCTGCCCGACGACGCCGGCGATCCGTCGAGCATCGTCGGCTCGCGGGAGTCGGTGCGGTTGGCCTTCATCGCGGCGCTGCAGCACCTGTCCCCGAGGCAGCGGGCGGTGCTGGTGTTGCGGGAGGTGCTGCAGTGGAAGGCCGCGGAGGTGGCCGACGCCCTCGGCACGTCGACCGCGGCGGTGAACAGCCTGCTGCAGCGGGCGCGGGCCCAGCTCGACGCCATCGGGCCGAGTGAGGACGACGTGCTCCGTCCCCCGGACTCGCCGGAGGCGCAGGATCTGTTGACGCGCTACATCGCGGCGTTCGAGACCTACGACATCGACAAACTGGTCGACCTGTTCACCGCCGACGCCGTGTGGGAGATGCCGCCGTTCGACGGCTGGTACCAGGGCCCGCGCGACATCGTGCTGCTGTCGAAAACGCACTGCCCGGCCGAACGGGCCGGTGACATGCGGTTGATCCCCACCACGGCCAACGGGCAGACCGCGGCGGCGCTGTACATGCGCAACCCGGAGAGCGGCAGGCACGAGGCCTTTCAGCTGCATGTCCTCGACGTGACGCCCGACGGGGTGTCGCACGTCGTGGCTTTCCATGCGACCACGTTCGCGCCGTTCGGGTTGGCGGACACGCTGTAGGTCGCCGAGCGTCGGGTCAGTTCGGCTGCGCAGTGATGGCCTCGTCGAGCAGGCGCGCCACTTCGCGGAAACCGGCATCTGTCGGATGCAGTTCATTCGACCACGACTGGCGGTAATCGGACCCGCTGTCGAGCGCGGTGCGGACATCGACGTAGTTGAGGTCGACGGCCTCGGGCAGTGATGCGGTCTCACTCAGCATGACGTTGAATTCGTCGATCAGCTCCCGAGCGATCTCCTTGCGCCGGTCCATGTCGTGCTTGTGCACGCCTTTTCGGGCGAACGCCGGGCCCAACCATGGCCCGGGCAGAGGTCCCCATCCGCCCATGAATCCCCTGTCGTCAGGTACGGGGTGGCCATAGCCGTGGACGTAGATCGGAATCCCGGTACCGAACGTCTCCCTTGAGCATTCCTGGATCGCCCCGACCAGATACAGCAGCGAGTCGCGGAGACGGACGTTGATCAATTCATTGCTTATCACTGAGTTGAGGCCGGGCTTCGAACTCTTGTCGTGCTCGAGCAGCATCGCGAATTCCGGTCCCGCCAGATCGTTCCCGCCACCGGAGAGCAGCACCGCCGACGGTACCTCGTCACGCTGAGCGATCCACTCGAGCTGCCGGCACAGGTCGGCCATCTGCGATTCTGCGTAAGCCATGTCCTCGAGATTGTCGCCGAAGTGAGCGACCGACGAGACTTCCCATCGAAAGTCATCCTGCAGTACCGCAAGGACGTCTCGACCCGGATAATGGAACCAGGAGTCGCCTTCGGCGATGACGATCCCCCGCCGCGACACGGACAGCGGCATCAGACCGGCGCCGCTCGCTCGGTATCTTGACCGTTCGTCAAGCAATTCCCGGGCACTTTCACGACCGCGGGCAAGCTGACTCGTAGCAGTTTTCTCATTCATGCCGAAAACATTCGCCGCCGAAAGTGCCGCCATGGCGGGAAATCGAGTGAAAATCCGCCACCGCGTCACAGTCGCCGCCCGGAAGGCACAGTCGCCGGACGGCGTCTGTCCACTCAATGCCCAGCTCACAGGCGTCGTTATCCCGCGAACTGGAACGTGTTCTATGATCGCCACCCATGAAGACCAAGGGTGCTCTGCTCTGGGAAGTGAATGCGCCGTTCCGCGTCGACGAGATCGAGATCGGCGACCCGGTCGACGACGAGGTGCAGATCCGCATGCACGCCGCCGGGATGTGTCATTCCGACTACCACCTGACCACGGGCGCGACCCCGATCGGCCTGCCCGCGCTCGGCGGCCACGAGGGCGCGGGCGTCGTCACCAAGGTCGGTCGCAACGTCACCGGCATCGAGGAGGGCGACCACGTCATCCTCGCGTTCATCCCCGCCTGCGGCCAGTGTCAGCCCTGCCTGCGGGGCTACCGCTCGCTGTGTGACCGCGGCGCCCTGCTGCTCGGGGGGAAGGCGATCGCCGACGGCACGTCACGGGTGCACGCAGGCAGCACCGAGGTGTCGCCGATGAACCTGCTCGGCACCTTCGCCCCGTACATGACCGTCCACAAGGACTCCGTCGTCAAGATCGACCACGACGTGCCGTTCGAGACGGCGGCCATCATGGGGTGCGCGGTGCCGACCGGCTTCGGGTCGGCGACCAACGTCGCCGAGGTGCAACCGGGCGAGACGGTCGTGATCGTCGGTGTCGGGGGTATCGGTCTCTCAGCGCTGCAGGGGGCGGTCATCGCCGGGGCGCGCAACATCGTCGCCATCGACCCGGTCGAGTTCAAACGCGACCAGGCCGTCAAGTTCGGCGCCACCCACGTCTTCTCGTCGATGGCCGAGGCGATCAACCCGGTGCTCGAACTGACTCACGGCTTCATGGCCGAGAAGACGATCATCGCCGTGGGCGAGATGCGCGGTGAGTACGTCGAAGAGGCGATGACGTTGACGGCCAAGACCGGCACCTGCGTCGTCACCGGTATGGGTTCGATGTTCGAGGCCGACGTCAAGCTCAACCTGTTCCTGTTCACGATGTTGCAGAAGACGTTGAAGGGCAACATCTTCGGCGGTGGCAGCAGCCACGTCGAGACGCCCCGGCTGATCGGGCTGTACAAGTCCGGTCTGCTCAAGGTCGACGAGATGGTCACCAACACCTACCGCCTCGAGGACATCAACCAGGGCTATCAGGACATGCTCGACGGCAAGAACATCCGCGGCGTCATCACCTTCGACGAATCAGACTGGTGAGCCGCGCAGGCGTTCCCGGACGGTGTCGATCACGTCGCTGAACGCCGTGCGCCTCGCCGTCGGCATACCGTCGAAGAGCACCCGCCGCACCAACGCGGCGTGTCCCGGCGCCGCCGCCCTCAGCGCCGCCGCCCCGGCCTCGGTGAGCGCGACGGTGGCGCCGCGCCGGTCGTCGGCGGCGTCGCGCCTCGACACCAGACCACGGTCACGCATTCGGCGCAGCTGGTGGGACAGCCGGCTCTGCTCCCAGGCCAGCGCCTGGCCCAGTTCGTTCACGCGTCGGGCGCCCCGCTCGGACAGCGCCACCAGCACCTCGTAATCGGCGAGCGAGAGGCCGCAGTCGCGCTGTAACTGCCGGTTCATCGCGACCTGCAGTTCGGCCACCATCGCGAGGTAGCCGCGCCACACCCGTTGCTCCTCCGCCGACAGCCACACGGAATACATGACACATCATGTGAGTTGTCGTGTCCAGAGCCGCCACCTAGGCTGGCGCAGGATCCAAGGGGAAGCGACCATGACCGAGGGCATGAGAGAAGCCGAACGCATCGACATCCGGCGCGCCGACGACCGCGCCAAGACGACGATCTCCTGGCTGGACTCCAAGCACTCCTTCTCCTTCGCCGACCACTACGACCCGGCCAACACCCACCACGGCCTCCTGCTGGTCAACAACGACGACATCGTCACTCCGGGTGCGGGTTTCGAGACGCACCCGCACCGCGACATGGAGATCGTCACCTGGGTGCTTCGCGGATCGCTGGTGCACCAGGACTCCACCGGCCACTCCGGCGTGATCTATCCCGGTTTGGCGCAACGGATGTCGGCCGGCCGCGGCATCCTGCACTCGGAGAAGAACGACTCGTGGCGTCTCACCGGTGGCGACAGCCACCGCGAGCCCGTCCACTTCGTGCAGATGTGGGTGGTGCCCGACGAGTCCGGCTCCGACCCGGGTTACCAGCAGCTCGAGATCGACGACGAACTCCTGCACGGCAAGCTCGTCACGATCGCGTCGGGGATGCCCGAACATCGCGGCGATACCGCCATCTCGATCCGCAACCGGTATGCCGCGCTGCACGGGGCGCGGCTGCAGCCCGGCGACAGCGTCGAACTGCCCCAGGCGCCGTATCTGCACCTGTTCGTTCCGCGCGGTCAGGTGTCACTCGAGGGCGCCGGTGCGCTACACGAAGGCGACGCGGTGCGCTTCACGTCATCCGGTGGCCAGCGCGTCACGGCAGTCGAACCGGCCGAGATCCTGGTCTGGGAAATGCATGCGAATCTCGCTGCCGCATAGCACCTTCGGAGCCCTCACCGCCATTGCGGTGCTCGCCGGATGTGCCACAAGCACTCCGGAGGAGCCCGTTGCGCCGCCGGCTGCGCAACCCCCCTCGACGACGCCGCAGGCAGCGGGGGTCGCCTCGGTCACCGTCGCGGTTCCCGCCGGTCTGGACGCGGCCCCCTTCGACGAACCGCGCCGCGCGTCGATCCCCGCCGGCTGGACGATCTCGGTGTGGGCCCGGGTTCCGGAGCCCCGGCTCGCGCGGTGGGCGCCTGACGGTGCGCTGCTGGTGTCGGTGCCCAGCACCGGTGAGATCGTCAGACTGGAGCCTGCCGAAAGCGGTCCCCGGTCGTCGCCGCTGCTGACGGGACTGACCCAACCGCACGGCATGGCGTTCGCCGGGTCGACGCTCTACATCGCCGAAAGCGACGAGATCGCCGCCTACGACTACGCCGAGGGCCGGGCGAGCAACCGTCGCACCGTGGCCGCCGGACTGCCCGACGCCGAGAGCCCGGACCTGCGGGGGGCGTACGCGCACGCCCTCAAGAGCGTCACGGTCGGACCGGACGGGGCGGTGTACTTCTCGATCGGTTCCACGGGAAACATCTCCGAAGAGGACCGGGAGGCCACCCCGCCGCGGGCCACCATCATGCGGGTGCCGCCCGGCGGGGGTTCGGCCGAACCGTTCGCCACCGGGGTCCGCAACGGGACGGGTCTGGCAACCGCCCCCGACGGCGCGATCTGGACGGCGGTGAACGGCAGGGACAACGTCGCGAACCCAGCGACCGGCGAGGTGGACCCGTCCTACGTCAACGACCACCCGCCCGAGCAACTCGCGAAGCTCACACCGGGGCGCGAACTGGGATGGCCGTACTGCAACATCGACGGCGGACCGGCCGACGTGCCGTTCATCCGGGACGTGCAGACGAACGCCGACGGCAGCCGGCTCGACTGCGCCGCGCTGCCGCCGGTCGAGCAGAGTTTCGGGGCGCATTCGGCGCCGCTGGGCCTGAGCTTCGTCGACGGTGAACTCCCCGAGCCCTACGCCCGCGGCGCCCTGGTCGGCATCCACGGCTCGTGGAACCGGCGGCCACCCCGCGCACCAGAAGTGTCGTTCTATCCGTTCCGTGCCGGGGACCTCGGCGATCAGCAGACTCTGGTCGGCGGTTTCCAGGCCGACGACGGTTCGCGGTGGGGCCGGCCGGTGGACGCCGTGGCCGGTCCGGACGGCGCGGTCTACATCACCGACGACGACGCGGGCGCGGTCTACCGATTGGCGCCGCCCGGACGATGACCCCACGCCAAGGTGGGCTCGAGGCGCAGGACGCCCGAGCCCACCCCTTCCGGAAGGGTTCCTAGCGGACGGCGGTACCGGGACGCGACCCGCGTTTGCCGGTGATCCCGACGTAGATCGCGATCAGCACGATCGCGACGATGATCCCGACGAGGAACGGGATGATCTCGAAGCCGCCGTTGGAATTGCTGTACCCGAGCTGATAGGTCAGCCAGCTGCCGATGAACGCGCCGAGGGCGCCCAACGCGACGGTCATGATGACGCCGATGTTCTGCTTACCCGGCATGATCAACCGCGCCAGCGCGCCGACGATCAGGCCGACGATCAATGCGCCGAGGATGGTTCCGATCATTTCTGCTCCTTAGATCTCGATCTCCATGGACGCACGCGTCCGGATGCCTGACGGCGTCGGGTCGTCGACGGGCACGTGGCCCGGTTACCCCACCCGGGAGCGATTCACGCAAACACGTCCGAAAGATCCCCAACGGCGATCCCGCCGTTGCACGGTCGCGACCTGGCTGTTATCAAAGTTGACAGAGTGACGGCTGTGAATATCGTTAGGGCTAGGTGACCTCTGTCGAAAGGCGACCGTGCCCATCTCAGCAAACGCCCTGCGGCGGTTCACGGCGGGTGTCGCCGTGTTCGCTCTCTGTGCGGCACTGGGCACGACGGGCCAACCGCACGCGAGGGCGAGCGACCCCAGAGCGTTGCTTCTCGGGGCCATCGCCAACACCAAGGGCGCCTACCTCGTCTACAACTTCGGCGGGGAGTTCGCCGCCCCGTTCCGCGCCGCCGACGGACGCGAGTACACACTGAACAACGGCGGCCACCTGATGACGATCAAAAACGCGTCGTCACGGCTCAACCCGCGGTTGCTGGTCGACACCCATCAGGGCTACCAGGCCCGCTGCGAACGCGATCCCAGGGCGCGCACCGGTGAGGGGCTCTGGCAGGCCTCGGAGACGTTCACCCCAATTCAGGCCTGGCAGGCGCTCGGGCAGCCGACCATCGCGGTCAACGCCAACTTCTTCGACGTCCGGGGTCAGAAGGGCGGGTCCTGGCGCGACACCGGATGCAGTTCCCCGCTGGGCGCCTACGTCGACAACACCCGCGGACAGGGCCGCGCCAACGCGCCGATCACGGGCACCATCGCGTACGCGGGCAAGCAGGGCCTGTCCGGCGGTGACGAGACCTGGTCGGCGCTGGCGACGATGATCCTGCCGGTGGGCGGTGCGCCGTATGTCGTGATGCCCAAGGGGACACAGGATTTCGACGCCGCCTCCCCGGAGATCCAGAAGTTGATGGACCGCAACGCCCGGTTCGTCGCCGTGGCCGGCCTCGGCCTGCTCGCCCCGGGTGCGACAGGCCAACTCAACGACCCCGGCCCCAGCGCGGCGCGCACGGCGATCGGCTACAGCAGCGCGGCCGACCACCTCTACGTCTTCCAGGGCGGCAACTACACCCCCGACAACATGCAGGACCTGTTCCGCGGTCTCGGCGCCGAACACGCGGTACTGCTCGACGGCGGTGGGTCGTCGGCGATCGTGCTGCGCCGCGACACCGGCGGAATGTGGAGTGGGGCCGGGTCACCGCGCGGCAGCTGCGACACCCGCCAGGTGCTGTGCGATTCGCGCGAGCGCGCGCTGCCCAGCTGGCTCGCGTTCAACTAGCACGTCGCGCACGTCAATACCGGGTTCCACGGGTCACCCGTGGGACCATCGGGGTCCAAGTGACTGATGTGACGATACCCCGGGCATCCCGCCCCCTCCCCCGCCGCGGCGCCACCGCAGGCGGCCGGTCCAGTGCGCCGTCCCGGACCTTCCGCGCCGACATCGAGGGGTTGCGCGCGGTCGCGGTGCTCGCCGTGGTGCTCTACCACGCCGGCGTGCCGGGCCTCGGCGGCGGTTTCGTCGGCGTCGACGTCTTCTTCGTCGTCTCCGGATTCCTCATCACCGGGTTGCTGTGGCGTGAGATCACCGCCGGCGGCGTCCGCCTCGGCGCGTTCTACGCCGCCCGCGCCCGCCGGTTGCTGCCCGCCGCCGCGCTCGTGCTGGTGGTCACCGCCGTGGGGGCGGTGCTGCTGCTGCCGCCGCTGCAGGCCCGCGGCGTCCTCGCCGACGCGATCGCCAACGCGCTCTACGTCGGCAACTACCGCTTCGCGATCCAGGGCACCGACTACCTCACCGCGACAGATCCCTCACCGCTGCAGCACTTCTGGTCACTCGGCGTCGAGGAGCAGTTCTACCTCATATGGCCGGTGCTGATCGTCGGGACCGCCTTCGTGGTGGGCCGCCGGTTCGGCACGGCCGCCACCCGCTCGGTGCTGCCGTACGCGGCGGTGCTGACCGCGGTGGCGGCGGCGTCGTACGCGGTGTCGCTTGCCTGGACCGGCAATTGGCCGTCGTGGGCGTTCTTCTCCCTGCCGACCCGAGCGTGGGAACTGGCGGCGGGCGGACTGATCACGCTCAGCGTCGGCTGGTGGCGGCGCCTGCCGCCGGTCGCGGCCGCCGCGGTCGGATGGACCGGCCTCGCGTTGATCGTGGCGGCCTGCACGCGGGTCGATGCGGCCACACCGTTCCCCGGCACGGCCGCGCTGCTGCCGGTCGCCGGTACGGCCCTGGTCATCGCCGCCGGTTGCGCCACACCGAATCTCGGCGTCGGCAGACTGCTGTCGAAACCGGTACCGCGCGCCATCGGGCGAGTGTCCTACTCGTGGTACCTGTGGCACTGGCCGGTGCTGATCCTCGCGCCTGCGGTGTTCGGGACGGACCTCGGGCTGGCGAGCCGGCTCGCGATGGTCGTCATCGCCCTCGGCCTGGCGATCCTGACGCTGCACCTGGTGGAGAATCCGGCCCGGTTCGCCGCCGCGCTGCGGGGATCGGCGGTCCGCAGCCTGGCCGTCGGCGGGGTCGCCACAGCCACCGCGGTGTGCGCGGCGATCGTGCTGCTGGTCATGCGTCCGGTGCCCACGGGCGACGGACCCGCTGCAGCGCCGGCGGCGCTCACCGCACCGGCGCCCCGAGCCGTGGGCTCCGGTGCCGCCGCTCCGTCCGGCGCCCCGGCCGCACCCACTCCTCGTCAGCAGGTGCAGGCCGCCGTCGCCGCATCCGCGGAGATGCGCAGCGTGCCCGCCGATCTGTCGCCGCCGCTGGGCGATGTCGCGAAGCCGGAGGTGTTCGTCAACGGCTGCGTGCTGTCGTGGCGCGACGTCGACCAGCCCGAATGCGTGACCGGCGACGCGGCCTCACCCGTGCGCGTCGCGCTGGTCGGTGACTCGCACGCCGCGATGTGGCAACCCGCACTGGAAACCGTTGCCGAGCAGCACCACTGGCGACTCGACACCATGAGTAAAGTGACCTGCCCGCTGATGGAGCTGCCGATCACCAGCCCGTATCTGGGCCGCACCTTCAGCGAGTGCGAGCAGTGGCGCGGCGATGTGCTGGCCCGGCTGGAAGCCGAACGCCCGCAGCTGATCGTCGTCGACATGTCCCGACGCTACGGCGGCGACTTCGGGTTCGTCAGCTACGACCCGGCCTGGGTGGACGGGCTCGGGCGGCTGGTGTCGCGGCTGCGCGCGACCGGTGCGGCCGTGCTCGTGCTCGGCCCCGCACCGGATCCGTTGTCGACAGTGCCGTCCTGCGTCTCCGACCACATGGACGACGTGGTGGCGTGTTCACCCGCGCGGCCGGCGGCGCTCAACGCCGGTGGGATCGCCGCCGAGGCCGCCGCCGTACAGGCCGCCGGGGGCGGTTACGCCGACCTCGGCGACCTGTTCTGCACGGCGGTCCGCTGTCCCGTCATCGTCGGCAACACGTTGGTGTACCGCGACGACAACCACATCACCGGCGAGTACGCGCGGTGGCTGGCGCCGGTGATCGGCGAGATCGCCTCGGGCGCAATCGCACCCGACTGATCGTCAGGCCGCCTTGTCGGCCGGAGCGTCGTCGTTCGATGCGTCGTCGTTCGAAGCGTCGTCGTTCGAAGCGTCGGCCTCGGGCGCCGCGGCCTCGGCCGCCTCATCGCCCTCCGCCTCATCGACAGGCTCGTCCACGACATCGGCGTCCTCGACATCGGTGTCGTCGACAGGCTCTTCGTCAACAGGTTCGTCGTCGACAGGCTCCTCGTCAACAGGTTCGTCGACAGGCTCCTCGTCAACAGGTTCGTCGACAGGCTCCTCCTCGACGGGCTCGGTGTCGGAATTCTCGGCCGGCGCCTCGTCGTCCGCGACGGTCCGCAACGCGATGCGCGGCGAGGAGTCGTCGGGTACGGAGTCGACGGCCGCCGTCGAGGGGCGGGGCACGTCCAGGTTGTCGAGCACGCCGTCGATGCTGTCGCGGATCTGATCGAGGACACCATCGAGTCCGAGACCCCCGATCCCGCCGGGGAGGCCCCGATCGAGACCCAGCAGGTTCAGCAGTGAGGCCAGCGCATTCTTCACCGGACCGTCGCGATTGACGAGGCCGTCCTCGAAGGCCTGGCGGACTCCCGCGGCGAAGGCGCCGACGATGTCGCCCGGCACGTTCATCCAGTTGATGTCGGGGAAGGATCCGAACGCCGTCGGCACATCGCTGTCGTCGAAGGTGCGCACGTACTCCCAGTAGTCGCCGTCGTCGTTCCACTGCCGCACGACGTCGGTGTAACCGAGGTTGACCAGGCTGGTCAGGGCCGGTCCGAGCGCGGTGCCGATCGGATTGTTCAGGTTGGCGCCGGTCAACAGGTTGATCGCATCGAAGAAGAGATAGGTCGGCTCGAGCAGCGGGAGCGCGTCGATCGGGACGGTGACATAGAGGTTGAGCGCCAACGGGTCATCGTCGGCCAGGCCGCCGACGACCTCCCCGATCTGGGGCGCAAGTTGCTCACCCACCGCGCCCGCCACCAGGGCGGTGTCCAGTCCCCGCAGGATGTAGGTCGGCGCAACCACCGCCGAGAGGGTGTTCAGCAGCGAGAACGGGTTCGGCCACGCCGGGACGTCGGAGAGCCAGTCGTGCTGCAGCGTGGCGTCGATCTTGACCGGAATCAGCGTCGCCCCACCGACATACAGGCCGCCGGGCACCTGGAGCCCACCGCTGTTGCTCACCTCGGTCTCGGGGGTGACAGTGTCGATCCCGAACAGCCCGGCCAGCGGGTACAACCGGGCGAACAGACCGCCGTTGGCACGACCGGGGTTGCGCAGCAACAACATCGGCATCACCGTCACGCTGCCCAGCAGCGGGTTGGCCTCAACGCCGTTGTAGTTCGTGCCACCCGGCTGATTCGGCAGCTGGGCGACGATGTCCTGATAGGCCATCCCGGCCGCGAAGGCCCCCACCCCCTCACCGACGACGATCGGCACGCGCACCTTGAGGACGTCCGGGATCTGGTCGAGGTCGAAAAGACCGAGCCGGTCGAGAAGCTGGGTGAGAAGGCCCGGGACGTTGATCACGCCGGTGTCCACCAGGTCGAGCAGCCCGTCGACGCCGATGCCGAGGTATTCGGTCTCATCGACGTCGTCGGCCACCGAGTTCGGCAGCGTCGGCACCCAGCCGAGGTCGGTGCCGAGCACCTTGAGCAACGTGAAGACGTCGCCGGACGTCACGAGGTTCACGCCCACCCGCTCGCCGAGCCCGGTGAGGTCGGTCAGATTGCTGAGATCGAGGCCGACGATGTCGAGCAGACCCGCGATGCTGTTGAGCCCGGCGGCATTGAGGCCCTGGGTCAGCAGGTCCCTCAACAGCGGGATCTCGTTGAGGATCGGCAGCGCGCCGAGCGCCGCGGCGAGGGGCAGCGTGATGCCACCGAGCAGGTCGACGAAGATCGGGTCGGTCAGCAGCGCCAGCGGCAGGTTCTCCAGCACCCGTTCCAGGATGCTCTGCGGGTCGACCCCGGCCGCCTGGGCGAATGCGGCGAGGTTGAGGTTCTCGAAGATCGACCGGAACACGAAATCGGCGAACTCGTTCTTGAGGTCGTAGGCGGCTTCGCCCGCGCCGAAAGTGAGGTCCGGGATCGCCTGTGGCGGCGAAAAGAGCCGGAAGTCGGCCGTCAGGTCCACGGCGTCGGTCGACCTGACGGCGGCCGCCGAAGCCTTCGGGACCGGCGTGACGCCAACGGTCAGCGCGGTCGCGGTGACGGTGGCCGCCCCGAGGACAGCAATCTTCTTCGAACGCCGCTTCACACCGCGATGCCTGGCCACGTGACTGGATCCTCCCGCAGGTTCTGAGGTTGGTCTCAGGCACCGTAGCACCGGATACCGGCGAGCACGTCAAATTGCTGATGACCGGCATCGGATAAAAACCCCGACACGTGTCCTCGCCAACTTGTCACGCTTCCACGCTGTTGAAGGCGTTCTCGCGGAGTCGCGGCGCGCGCCCACGCGGGTTTGACTGGTGTCGCTGAACGTTTGCTGACGTCAGTGCGATGATCGCAAAGGGGCAGGGGTTAGCCGACGCGCGCGATCTCCTGCCCCAAAACTTCCGAATCTTGCGTATTCATGCACTACACCGGCTTCCGGCAAGCTCGTTTCCGCGCGCCGCCACGTTCGCTGTCGTTGCGTAAGAAATTATTCAGCCGACGCCGCGGAGCACATCGGTCAACGCCGACTCCGTCTGGCGGGCGTATCCGCCGCCGAACAGCACCACGTGGGCGAGCAACGGATACGGCTGGTGGAGGGCGATGCGCTCTTGCCAACCCTCGCGCAACGGCCGCACCGACTCGTAACCCGCGACGACGTCATCGAGGTGCGGGCAGCCGAAGAGCGCGAGCATCGCCAGATCGGTCTCGCGGTGCCCGCCGTGCGCGGCCGGATCGATCAGCACCACACCGTCCGGCGTCCACATCAGGTTTCCACTCCACAGGTCACCGTGCAGACGCGCTGGTCCGTCGTCGTCGTCGAATCTGCCGTCCCGACACAGTTCCCGGATCGACGCGACGGCTTCGCGTCCAGCGGCGCTGAGCCGCGCGGCAGCCCGCTCCCCCATCGGTCCGAGCCGCTCGTCGGCGTAGAACTCGCCCCACCTGGGGTGCGGCGTCAACGACATCGGCAGCGGGTCGTGCAGCGGCCCGAAGAACCCGGGTCCATCCCAGCCGTGCGGTCCCGCGCCGAACCCGTCGGCGCCCGCGTCGTGCGTTGCGGCGAGCCGGGCCCCGAAATCAGCGGCAGCCCGCCGGGACGGCGTCACTGGAGCCAACCGCTCGAGTGTCAGCGACGTTGCGTCACAAGCGATCACCGGCACGCAGGCCGCGCCGCCGGCAGCGGCGAGCCAGCGCAGTCCGGCCGCCTCGCAGGCGAAGAATCCGGGCGGTGCGGCCGGATTGCGCTTCACGAACCCGGTCACGCCGCGGGTCCGAGGCAGAAGATCGCCGCCGCGGTGGCCACCACGGCACCGGCGAGCGCGATCACCGGCGCGACCGCCACCAGGGTCAGGGTGGCGCCGACGGCCGCCCCCGCGCACATGGTCGCCACCACCCCGTAGCGCAGCTTCTCCCGGTCGCCGCTGCCGCCGGCCAGCCTGCTGTCGAAGCCGATGCCGACGATCGTCTGCGTGAGCACCGTGGTGCTGAGCTCCTGAACGCCGAACTGCCGCGCGGTCGCGTTCTGGATGCCGAAAACCACTGCGAGGCCCGCGATCAGGACCAGCTTCCGGTTGTCGTGGTAGTCGAGCACCCCGGTCCCGGCCAGCACGGACAGCACCGTCAGTGCCACCACCTCGACACCGAGCGCGACGGTGAGCCAGCGGCGGGGACGCGATCCGAGGTGACGGGCGAGCCGGCCCCCGACCACCGCACCGAGGACGAAGCTGACGAAGGCGATCAACGCCGCGGTCAGATCCACGCCGGAGTGGGGGACGAACCAGAACCCGAGGAAGATCACGTTCCCGGTCATGTTGGCCACGAACACGTGCCCGAGGACGAGCACGCTGATCGCGTCGACCAACCCCGTCGCGAACGTCAGCATCAGTAATGCGGTGACGGTCAACCGGTTCGAGACCGGTGAGCGAACGGTCATGGCCCGGTCTGTCCGGGTCAGAGTTGCGGGGTGAGGTCCAGCTTGGTCACCGCGGTCATACCCGTGATCAACCAGTCGGCGCCGTCACGCTCCATCGTCAGCCGGTACGACAGGTAGCGCAGCGACGGGACGTTCTTGCTGACCGGACTCGTCGACACCGAGTTGGTGTACACGAGGGCGGAGGCCTCCGTCGGGGTGAGGCTCTCGACGGCGGTGCCCATGACCTGGGTCGTGTTGGTCACCTTCGCCTGTTCGTTCGTCGAGACGATGGCGTCGATGTAGCGCCGGTACTCGCTCGCGAATTCGCCTGCGAGATAACGAGACGAGCGGTCCGGCAGCGTTGCCATGTCCTCGGGTGTGTAACTCCACAGCGTGGTGATCGCCTCGGTCGCCGTACGGGCGATGGCGAGTTTGGTGTCCACCGCGGCCCGGTCGGCCAGGTACGGCTGGAGCATCGCACCGGCGAACGCGCTCGCGGCGACGAACACGGCCGACGCCACCGCGGCGGCGATCAGCAGGCGCTTGCCGGCGGGACGGTGGGGGACCAGGACGGGCTCCGGGTCGGGGTCACCCACCGATTCGCCGTCAGGCGCGTCCGCGGCCTCGGGGACCTCGGCCTCGGCGTCGGCGTCGGCGTCGGGCTCGGGTGCGACCTCGGGCGTGACCGGAGCGGCCGCCGTCCTGCGCGTCTTGCCGGTCGGCTTCCGAGGCGCCGGCTCTTCGGCCGTCGCCGGTTCGTCGGCAGGCGCCAGTTCGTCGACGACGTCGCCGGTCGGCGAATCAGGTTGCGCCGACGCCTTTTTGGTTCGCCGCCACGGCAGCCGCCTACGTCCGCGCTTCGGTTCTGCAGACCCCGTCCCGGCGGGGTCCGTGGTCAGATCACCTGAATCAGCTGGCTGATCTTCCACTGCTGTCCCTCCTGGGTCGTGGTCGCCACCCAACGGTTTCCGCTCTCGATCGTCGATTTGCCGTCCGGCGTCTTGGTGGTCGTCGTGGTGGCCACCAGCACGTCGACACTGCCGTTGTCGTTCAACCGCTGCACCCCGGCCTCGACCACGTTGCCCTCGGTGGGTTCGGCGCGGGCCACCTGGATGACGATCTCGTTCATCTTCTCTTTGAACGTCTTCGCGAAGTCCCCGGTGCCCTGGGCGAGGACGCGGTCGGCGTAGGCGTTGGCGTTGAACGGGTCCAGGGTGGTGTAGGTCGTCATGAAGCTCCGCACGTAATCCAGGGCGGCCGCGTCGCGCAGTTCGGCACGGCGGTCGCTTTCGTGCGACACCAGCATCAGCATGCTGGCCGTCACGGCCGCGGCGAGCAGCAGACCTGCCAGCGTCGCGAGCACCGGAAGCCCCCACCGCCGGGGGGTCCTCGGCGTCGTCGCGAAGAAGTCGGGTTCGTCGCCCGCGACTCTGCGGCGCGGGCTCACTGACCGGCCCCTTGCATGAGCGGCGCCTTGAGCACCGTCAGGTTGTCGACCCGCCAGTTCTCGCCGATCTTCTCGAAGTCCACCCGCACCGTGGCGGTGATGAACTTGAGGTCCTCGGCCTTGGTGCCGCGTTGTCCCTGCATCGCCAACAACATCGCCGCCTCGTCCATCGACGACGACAGCACCGCACTGCTCACCGCCCAGTACTCGTTGGTGGTCGCACCCGTCTCGCGGACGGCGTCCTGCTGGGCCACCAACTGCGGCCGGTAGGCGTCGGTCGTCAGCGACTGCGCCCGGCTGAAGTCCTCGTCCATGGTCTCCACGCCGAAGCTCAGCATCTGCTCGACGATCCGCGGCCCCTGATCGGCGATCTGCGTCCGTGCGCGGTCGAGAGCCTGCTCCTGGCGGTACACCGCCAGGTAGGTCACGGCCACCGCGACGGCGGCCACCACGACCGCGCCGATCAGCACCTTGGCGGTGAACCGGCGCATATCGCGCTCCGGGCGTGCGACGGGGCGCGCCTCGGTGCGCACCAGCAGGTCCGCGAACGTCCGGTTGCGCCGGTCCCACAGCGGCCACAGCCATCCGACGAAGAGCGCCGCGGTGTCGAGGAGGTGGGCCAGCTCCCGAAGCACCAGCCGGCCCAGCCCGGCCTCACCGCCGTCGCGTCGCACCACGCGGATCCCGAACAGCGCCCGGCCGAGCGTCCAGCCGGTCAGCGAGGGCACCAACACCCGGTTGACGATCACCGCGAGGAGCGCCACCACGGCCACCGCCGTCAGCACCCACCACGACCACCCGATTCGCGAGCCCGCCAGGAACCACGGCGCGGTGGTCGCGACGACGGCCACACCGGGCAGCACGTCGACCGCGAGCGCGCCCGCCCGCACGTGCCACCTGGCGAGCGGCTCGGCGGGCACCGTCTCGGCGATCGGGGCCTCCGGCGGCGCGTCGACGACCGCCGTCATGAGGTCACCTGGTCGAGTTTGGCGACTTTGTACGCGCCTTCGTCGGGAGCCATCTGGACCCGGAGGCGATATCCCTGCTCCTGGTCGGCGGCCTCGGAGTTGGTCACCTTGACCCGCACCGCGACCAGCACGTCGATGGACCCGTCGTCGTTGTGCTTCTCCACCGCCGCGCGCATGTCGGACACCTGCACCTGCACGTTGGCGGCACGGTAGGCGTCGACGAGCAGCCCGCCGTACAACCCGGCCTGTACGCCGAAGTCGCCCGTCGAGCACTCGAGGATCTTGGCCTGGCTCTCGGTCATCGCCGCCGCGTCCGGAGCGTGGGTGGCTGCCACGCAGTCCCGCGCGGCCGCCAGGGCGGCGGCCTCGTTCGACGCGAGTTCCGCGCTGTCCTGGTGCGACCGCATCGCCAGGTATCCGCCGACGCCGGCACCGGCGCCGAGCAGCAGGAGCACGAGGCAGATCGCCGCCAGCCATCCGCGGCCCAGGCGCGGCGGGCGCCGCCCGTCGTCCCCGGTCAGCACACCGGTGTGCGCCTCGGGGCTGTCCTCGACGGGGGATTCGGTTGTGGGGTTGGCTGGGTCGTCTGAAGATACTGCTACCGACTGGTCCGGCGTTTCCTCAGCATCGGTGGGGTTCAGCTGGCGGGTGCCAGCATCTCCTTCCATCCGTCGTCTCCTGGGTTGCTCGAATTGCTGACGTTGTACTTGACGCCGTCAGGTCCGACCACCTCGCCACTGGCTGGGTTGTACACAGCGGTTCCCGGTGGTCCTGGTGCCGGAGTGTAGATGCAGGGGTTGGGCTGCTGTCCACTGCACTGGACGCGGCCCTGCCCCGGCGGGCTCAACGGGTCGCTGACCGGCGACGGCGGCTGCGGGAGCTGATCGGCGGGCAGCGGGTTCATCCCGTTGTTGATCGACGGGGCGGGGATCACGCCGTTGCGGCCCGGGTGCACCGGCTGGTTGCAGCGGGCACCGGCGGCCGGGCAGTCGCGGATCTGATTCGGATCGCCGTACCAGGGGTTGGTGCCCAGCGGCACGTACGGTTCGTCGCTGCGGCACTCCTTCGGCGTCGCCGCCCGCTTACCCGGCACGTCGGCGCACGGATAGTTGCGCGCACCGCGGACGACGTTGGCCTGGAAGTCCTTCGGGATCTTGCAGTAGGTGCCCGACGGCAGCTCTTTCATGCTGGTGTCGGCCGGCGCACGCCACTCCGATGCGGGCAGGAACCCGGTCAGACACGGCGGCGGCTGGTTGATCGACAGACCGAAGTGCAGCAGGCCCTCGCCCTCGAAGATCGTGCCCGCCTGCGCGACCGACGCGCCCTGCGGCAGCACCACCAGGGCCTGTTCCAGGCCCTTGTTGTAGCGCTTGAGCATGTCGATGACCACGGCCAGATTGGCCAGCGTCTGCGGCAACGAGTCCCGCACGCCGCTGAACACCGCGTTGAGCTGGTCGGCGGTCGGCGCGGCCTGCTGCAGCCCGCTGCGCAGTGCGGCGTCCTGTTCGGCCGACTGGGCCGCCAGGATGTTCAGGTTGCGCGACCACTGCGCGATGTTGTCGCCGGAGTTCACCTGGCTCTCCAGGATCGGCGCCGAATTCGCGATGATGTCGTTGACCGGACCCAGGTTGTCCTTGAAGTCCTGGGCGATCAACGTGGTGGAGTCCACCAGCCGCTGCAACGACGGGCCGAGGCCGCCGACCGCGTCCGCGGTCTCGGTGAGCAGCGCGTCGATCTTCTCCCTGGGCAGCACGGCAAGGCCCTCGTTGGCCGCATCGAGTGCGGGTCCCACCTCGCTGGGCACCGTGCTCTTGGTGATGGTCTGCCCGTCGCTGAAGTACTGGCCCGGGTTGCCGGTCGACACCAGGTCGAGGTACTGCTCACCGATGGCCGAGACCGAGTGCACGTTGGCGCTCGCATCGACCGGGATCCTGTACCGGTTGTCGATGCTCATGGTCGCCTTGGCGGCGCGCTCGGTGGGCTCGACCGCGGTGACCTTGCCGATCGTCGTGCCGCGGTAGGTGACGTTGGCGGTTGAGTAGAGGCCGCCCGACCTCGGCAGTTCGGCGTGCAGCGTGTACTGCCCGATCCCGACCAGGCTGGGCACCCGCAGGTAATACCAGCCGAGCACCGCGAGCGCGATCACCGTCAGCACCGTGAAGATGATCAGCTGGATCTTGATGAAGCGAGTCAGCACCGCTCACTCACCCCTTTCGACCAGCGGTCCGTTCGGTGCGCTGTGCGCGTTCGGCGTGAAGCGCACGTCCGGGATCATTGTCGCCGGGTCGCGGCCCCACGACTGTTCGAGCGCGCGGGCCATACCCGACACACCGGTGCCGGACAGGAAAGCGTTATCGAGGGCCGACAACGTCAGGTCCACGTTCAGCGACACGTTGATGTAGTCCCCGCGCACCACCTTCGGGATGTTCTCGATGCTGAACGGGGCGGTCAGCATCAGCTTGAGCGCACCGATCAGGTACGGCGACGACCTGGCCAACTGCTTGAGCGGACGCTGCAGGTTCTGCAGGTTGGTGTTCAGGGGGTCCTGGGCCTGGCCGAGGTAGGTGTCGGCCGCGCGGCTGATGCGGCCCACCGCGATCACGGCGTCGGCGAACAGATCCCGCGTCTCGGCGAAGTGCTCGATCAGCGGCGGGAACTCGGTGAGCACACGGTCGAGGGTGTCGTTGCGGCTCGCCACGATGTTGAGCAACCGGTTCGTCGAGTCGATGGCGCGGGTGAGGTCTTCACGCTGCTGGTTGAGCTCGTCGGTGAACACGTCGAGCCGGCCGAGGAACTCGCGGATCTGCTCCGCCCGCCCGGTCAGCAGGTTGTTCACCTCGGTCTGGATCACCTCGAGGTTGGGGATGCCTCCGCCGCGCAGGATCGTCGCGATGCTGGCGAGCACCCGCTCGGTGGTGGGGAACGCCGAGGCGTTCTTCAGCGGGATGGTGTCCCCGTCGCGAAGCGGCTCCGACGACGGATCCGGTGGTGCCTCCAGCTCGACGTGCTGGGACCCCAGGAGGCTGGTCTGACCGATCTTGGCCAGCGCGTTGGACGGCAGTTCGACACCCGGCTGGATGCCCAGCTTGAGGGTTGCGACCCAGTTCTTCAGCTCGATCGCGCGGACGGTCCCGACGAAGACGTCGGCCACCCGGACCCGGCTGTTGACGTTGAGCGCCAACGTGTCCGGCATCTGGACGTACACCGTCATGGCATCGCCGCCGGTGCCCGGACCGCCGGGCAACGGCACGTTCGCGATGCCCTTCCACGAACCGCACGACGTCAGCACCACCGCGGCCACGGCGAGCGCGACCGTGCGGGTGGCGAGACGACGGATCCTGTGCTTCATCACGGCGCTCCTGCTTCAGCGGGCAACGGCGGGCCTGCCGGTGCGGGTGCCTGCGCGGCGGGCGCGGGTCCTGGCGCCGGACCCGACAGCGGGGAGCCCCCGGGGTCGCCCGGGATGACACCCGGGGCGGGTGCGGGCGGCGGGCCGGGTTGCGGGTACCACGGCGGCGGCAACGGATTGCGTTCGTCGAAGGCGTTCGGCGGGCCGGGCAGGTTGCCGTCGCGCGTGGTGCCGAACGCGGGCGGTGCACCCGGGATCGGCGCGTCGGGTCCGCCGAGCAGCGCGGCCAGCGACTGCGGCGTCAGCATGTTCGCGGTGAACGGCTGCACGTCGACGCCCTGCATCCCCGGGGCGACGACCCAGCCGGGCTCGTGGTTGCCGTGGGAGAACAACGTGTCGCGGGAGAAGATGCCGGGCACCGTGGTGTCCTTGTATCCCGGCGGCGGGCGCAGCCGGTCCTCGGAGTAGGCGATCATCTTCGGCAACGTCATGGCCGTGCTGATCTGGTTCAACCCGAACGGCGGGAAGTTGAACTTCAGCGCATCGAGGATCGGCGCCAGGTACTGCGCGCACAGTTCCGCCGACTCCTGGTAGCCCAGCCGGCTGCCCGCCTGGATCGAACTGCAGATGAACTGCATCGGGTTGGCCATGCCGTTGATGACCGGCACACCGACGATGCCGCCGTTGACCGGTGAGCTGATGTTGAGGATGTTGCCGCCCAGGTTCGGTAACACGTGCAGACCCGTTTCCAGACCGTCGAGCGGTTCGGGCTGCAGGATCGCGTTGGTCACGTCGGCGAGGTTGTTGATGTCCTTGGTCAGGACCTCACTGTTCTCGTCGAGGAACCCGCGCGTGGTGGTGAGCAGCTCGTTGAGGTCCTGCAGCGCGGTCGCCAGCTCGCGGTCGGTGTTGGTGAACGAGTTGGTGAACTGCGCCAGGTCGTCATTGAGGGCGACGAACTGCTGATCGCTGCGGTAGAGCGCGTTGACGAACAACGCGAGGCTCTTGACCACGCTGAAGAAGTCACCGCGGCCCTCGTTGAGGGTGGTCAGCGCCTCCGAGAGGCTGTTCAACGTCGTGTTGATCTGCTTTCCCTTGCCGGACAGACCGTCGGCGAAGGACTCGATCACGTCACCGAACGGACCCTTGGGCTGGTCCGGCGTGGGGCCGAGGTCGGTGAGGATGCGGTCGAGCGAGTCACGCAGCTCGTCGTACTCGACGGGCACCTGGGTGCGGTCGATCGGGATGACCGCGTCATCCTCCATGACCGGGCCGCCGGTGTACGGCGGGGCCAGCTGAATGGTGCGCGAGGCCACCAGGCTCGGGTTGAGGATCGACGCGGTGGCGTTCGCGGGCACCTTGTACTTCGACTCGTAGCTGAAGGTCACCTTCATCTTGTCGCCCGCCGGTTCGATCTTGTCGATCGTGCCGACCCGCACACCCATGATCTGCACCTTGTCGCCGGGGTACAGCGCCAGGGTGTCGGAGAAGTACGCCACGACGGTGTTCGTGGACAGCCTCTTGTACAGCTGCCAGCCCGCGAACGCGGCCACCAGCGCCAGCACCACGACAAGCGTGCCGAT
The DNA here is from genome assembly GCF_001500125.1 of Mycobacterium sp. IS-1742. Classification (GTDB taxonomy): domain Bacteria; phylum Actinomycetota; class Actinomycetes; order Mycobacteriales; family Mycobacteriaceae; genus Mycobacterium. Next base: position 157,268 of record NZ_LQIV01000043.1, read on the forward strand.
GATCACCGAAGCGCGTGACAACGTCGGCATCTTCATGTTCCGCACGTTGAAGATCGTTGACATTGATCAGGCCCCCGTCATTGTTGAGATCCCGGCGGGAGGAACGGTGGATTGCCCGGCAGCGGACCCGTCTGGGCGGGCGACAGCTGCTGGCCCGGCCCCGGCGGCGGCGGCGGACCCGGCAGCGGGGGCGGCGGCGGCACGTTGTTCACCTGACCGCCTACGGCCGTCGGACCGGGGAACGGTCCCGGCGGCTCGTTGCGCGCACCCGGCGGGGCCGGCGGCAGCGGCACGGGCGTACCCGGCACCACGGGCGCCTGCTGACCCGGCACCCCGGAACTGGCGACGCCGGGAGTGGGCAACATGCCGTTCGGGTTCGGCTCCGACGTCGCCACGTTGGGCCGGCCGTGGTAGTTCGGACCGTAGGGATTGTCGCCGAACGGGCCGACGCTCAGGTCCGCACACGGCAGCGGATTGCCCGGTGTGGGCAGGCCGTCGGCCGGCGGGGTGTAGGAACATGGGTCGCCCCTCGGCACCGCGGGATTCGGGTACTCCGGAGTGCCCTGCAGGGTCGCCGGCGCAGGCGGCGGCGCACCGTTGGGCTGACGCACCCCGTTCGGATCCGGGAACTGGTAGGCCGGCAGACCGGCGTCACGCCAGAACTTCTGCGGGTCGATGCCGCGCTTCTTGAACGCCGCGTCGACGTACGGCTGCAGGATCCAGTAGGGCGCCAGGTTGACCAGCATGACCTTGAAGTACGGGCCGGACGCGAAGGCCTCGGCCAGCGATGCGGTGAACTTGCTCAGCGTGGTCAGCACGTCGACCAGGTCGAATTTGCGCTCGACGAGGATGTCGCTGATCACGCGCAGCTGCTCGAGCACCCTGTTGAGGTTCGGGTTGTCGTCGATGAAGCCCTCGACCTGCTCCGAGAACGCCGACACCCGCTCCAGCAGCTGGCCGACGGCGTAGCTGCGCTCGTTGATCGCGGCCAGCAGGGTCTGCGCGTTGACCAGCAGCGCATTCACCTGACCGCTGCGCTCACCCAGCACCCCGGCGATCTTGTTGGCATTGGCCAGCAGCTGTTTGAGCTGCTCGTCGCGCTTACCGATGGTGTCGGAGAAGCGGGCCACCCCGTCGAGCGCCGCGCTCAGGTGCGGATAGGTCTGGTCGATCGTCTCCGACAGCACATTGAGCGACTCGCGCACCGATGTGGTGTCCCAGCCGGATGCCGACTTGGTGAGGTCGAAGAACGCGTCGTAGATCTGGTACGGCGTGGTCGTCTGCCCCAGCGGCAGAATTCCGTTCGCCTCCAGCGCAGTCGACCCACGCGGCTCGATCTCGATGTTCTTGCGGCCCAGAATCGTATCCGTGCGAATCGCCGCGCGGCTGTCACTGCCGATCTGCGTACCGCCCAGCGTGAAGCCGACGACGACCTTGTCGCCCTCGATCTCGGTCTTGAGCACCTCGCCGACGTCGACGCCGGCGATGCGGACCTTGTCGCCGGGGTTGATGCCGCCGGTGTCGCCGAACTGCGCGAAGTACCTCGGCTTGGCGAACAGCATAGGCACGCTGGCGAAGCTCTGTCCGACCCCGACGACGAGCACCAGGATGATGATGCCCATCAACCCGCCGCGGAGGCGGTTCGATCCCTCGAGCGTTCTCATTGCGGAGTGCACCTACCCGTGGGCTGACCCCACACCTTGACGGTGCGCACCGGCCCGCCCGGCTGCAGGCCATTGAGCTTGAGCGTCACGTCGCAGGCGTAGAAGTTGAAGAAGTCGCCGTACACGCCGCCGGCGCGGCCGATGATCTTCAACGCGTTCGGCAACCGGACGAGGATGTCATTGAGCTGACCCTTCTGCTCGACCAGCGGCTGCTGGGTGGCCTCCAGGTAGCCGACCGTGTCCTGCAGCAGCGGCCGGTTCTCGGCGAGCAGGTCGGCCACGGTGCCCGCGGCGTCGCTGATGTCGGCGACCGACGACGCGATCGGGTCGGCGCGGTTCTTCAAACCGGTGATGAGCCGCTCGAAGTTCACCAGCGTTTCGTCGAACTGCTCCTGGTGCCTGACGGTGGTGTCGAGCACGGTGTTGAGGTTGCGGATCACCTCACCGATCGCCTGGTCTCGATCGGCCAGCGCCGACGTCAGCGACGCGGTCTGGTCGAGGATGTCGTTGATGGTGCCGCCCTGCCCCTGGAATACCGTGATGATCGACCTGGCGATGTTGTTGACCTTCTCCGGGTCGAGCGCCCGGAACAGCGGGCGGAAACCGCCGATGAGCGCGTCGAGGTCCAGCGCGGGTTCGGTGCGCTCGACCGGGATGGTGCCGCCGGAGGGCATCTTCCGATCGCTGTCGCCGCGCTTGAGTTCGAGGTAGCGGTCGCCGATCAGGTTCAGGTAGCGCACCGACGCGGTGGACTCGTCGAACAGGGGCAGGGACCGGTCGACCTTGAAGTCGACCTTGACCCGGCTGCCCCCTTCGATCAGCTCGATCTTGGAGACCTTGCCGACCTCGACGCCGGAGGCGCGGACGAACTGGCCGGGCCGCAGGCCGCTGACATTGGTGAAGATCGCCGAGTAGCCGGTGGTGCGATCGAAACGCATCTGACCGAACACCACGATGATGATCGCGGTGAACAGCAGCAGCACCAGCGAGAAGGCGCCGAGTTTGAGTGCGGTACCGGTGATTTTCATGGGTTGATCGTGTTCTCCCCGATCTGGCGTCCCCAGACGTATTCGATGGCGATCGGTTGACCGAGTTCGAGATGGTTGTACGGCGCAAGGGAGGCGCCTGTGTCGAGGACCAGGTACGGCGCGGGCCACAGATCCCGGGTGATGGGCTGCCAGCAGCCGGGCCGCCCCTCCGGACCACCCTTGGCGTTCACGCGCGGCAGGTTGTCCGGGTACACGTACGGGTTGCCCGCGCCGAGGGCCTCGGAGTGGGTGTTGAGCGAATAGCCGTTCCCGCCCAGCGACGACGAGATCTTCGGCTCCACGTCGTGGAAGTTGCGGATCGTGCAGAACAGCGCGGGGCTGTACTCGTCGAGCAGCGCACTCGTCGGGATGAGGTCCTCCGCACCGCGGACCAGGTAGGGACCACCACGTTCGAACACCTCACCGCCGGTGTTGCCGAAGCCGACCGCCGCGATGAGCGCCTGATCGAGGTTGCCGCGCTGTTCGTTGAGCGTGCGGGCCGTGGTCACCGCATTCTCCAGCCCGTCGAACAGATCGGGGGCGGCGTTGGCGTACACCTCGCCGAGGTCGGCCAGCCCGCGGACGTCCCGTCGGATCTGCGGCATCTGCGGGTTGAGGTCGGCCAGGATCGCGTTGCCGTTGACGATCGACTCGCCGAAGCGGTCGCCGAGGCCGTCCAGGGCCTGCGCGGTCGCGGTCAGGGTCTGGTTCAGCTTGACCGGGTCCACCTTCTCCGCCACCGACACGACGGTCTCGAACAGCGTGTTGAACTCCGTCGTCACGCTGGTCACGTCGATGACGTCGGTGGACTTGATCCGCTGCGGGACCGGGTCGGGCGGCGTGGTGAACGAGACGTACTTGTTGCCGAACACCGTGGTCGCCGAGATGTCCGCAAGCACGTTCGCCGGGATCAGCTGCATGTACTTCGTGTCGACCTCGAGCGTGATCCTGGCCCGGGGATCGTTGCCGACGCTGACCGCGTTGACCTCGGCGACGCGGCCGATCTCCACACCGTTGTAGGTGACCTTGGTGCCGGGGTCGAGGTTCAGGCCGGCGCGGGCGGCCATCATGGTCAGCTTCTCGCGCGAAGCGAAGTCGCCGCGGAACTGAAACGCGACCAGCGTGGCGACCACCGCGAAGATCACCAGCAGGACGAGGCCCGCGATCTTGTACGGCGGCGTACGCGGCTTGTTGACGGGTGAGTTCGGCTCGGCCATGGCTACACCGTGAGGTTGAAGTTCGGGTCGGTGCCGTACAGCGCCAACGAGGCCAACAGGACAACCAGCACGATCGCGATGAGCGAGGCCCGCATCGAGCGGCCGACCGCCTCACCGACGCCCACCGGACCACCACTGGCGTAGTAGCCGTAGTAGCAGTGGTTGAGCATGACGATGATCGAGATGATGATCGCCTGCACGAACGACCATGCGACGTCGTCGGGTCGCAGGAACGTACGGAAGTAGTGCTCATAGGTGCCGGTCGACTGCCCGTAGAACAGCGTCGTGGTCACCTGCGCCGATAGGAAGCTCATGATGATCGCCATTGCGTAGAGCGGGATGATGACGATGAAGCCGGCCATGATGCGCGTCGACACCAGGTAGGAGATCGACTTGATGCCCATCACCTCGAGGGCGTCGATCTCCTCGCTGATGCGCATGGCGCCGAGTTCGGCGGTGGCGCCGGCGCCCACGGTCGCGGCCAGGGCCTGACCGGACACCACCGGGGCGGCGATGCGCACGTTGACCAGTGCGGCGAAGAATCCGGTGAACGCCTCGACGCCGATGTTGCCGAGCGAGGCGAACCCCTGGATCGCGATCAGCGAACCGCCCGAGAGGGTGACGAACCCGACGATCGCGACGGTGCCGCCGATGACGGCCATCGCGCCTGTGCCCATCCCGATCTCGGCGATCAGCCGCAGCACCTCCTTGCGGTAGTACCGCAGGGCGTGGCCGATCGAGCCGACGGCGGTGACGACGAACCACGCGACGTGGCCGACGCTGTCCAGACCTCGTGACGGCGCCGCGACGAGCTTCTCCGCGCGGGCATAACCGCGGGGGAAGCGCTGTCGCAGGACTGTCCCGGTCTTGGCGTTCGACTCCGATGTGGTTGCCATGTCAGCGCCCCGTTCCGAACCGCACGCCGATGGTCGTGAGCACCACGTTGACCGCGAACAGCGCGACCACGCAGAGCACCAGGGTCTCGTTCACGCCGGTGCCGACGCCCTTGGCGCCGCCGCCCACGGTGAGTCCCCGGTAGCAGCCGACCAGCCCCGCGATCAGGCCGAACGTGGTGGCCTTGACCACGGAGATCAGCACCTCGGGCAGACCGGTCACCAGCGTGAGCGTGGAGACGTAGGCGCCCGCCGAGACGTTCTGGATGTACACGCCGAAGATGAAGCCGCCGACCAGACCGATGGTGATCACCGCGCCGTTGAGCAGCAGCGCGACGAAGGTCGAGGCGAGGACGCGCGGCACCACCAGGCGCTGGATCGGATCGATGCCGAGCACCTCGAGGGCGTCGATCTCCTCGCGGATGGTGCGGGCGCCGAGGTCGGCGCAGATCGCGGTGGAACCCGCACCGGCCACCACCAGCACCGTGACCAACGGCCCGAGCTGGGTGACCGCGCCGAGCGCCGCGCCTGCGCCCGAGACGTCGGCGGCGCCGAACTCCGCGAGCAGGATGTTCAGCGTGAAGATGATGAGCACCGTGAGCGGCACCGACACCGCGACGGTGGGCAGGAAGGACACCCGGAACAGGAACCAGGCCTGGAGGATGAACTCGCGCCACTGGAAGGGCGGACGGAACAACGCCTTGCCGGTCAGTACGCACATCCGGACGAAGCCGCCGACGGCTTCGAGCCCCGGCCTCACCTGATCGCGTACGTATCCCGTCAGCCCGCCGCTGGAGGCGGTCACGCGCGCACTCCCGTGCCGGAACCAACGACCCCGTGGCGCAACGGCAGAACCTGTCGCACGCCGCCTCCTTGCCCCATCCCGACCCTAGTGACGACCGTCTCCCTACTCATTAGTAGTAAGTGAGACCACAGGACTGTACCCGATCGTTCTCCGGCCGTGCACCGCATCGGCAGGATTGAGCACCCAACCGTTAGCAAACCCACCCCCATTCGCTAACCGCCGGAACCTGTGGCCGAACCCGTTGGCGCACTGGAACTTTCGTCGGCGTCAATCGGTTGCGGGCCTGCGTACCGCTGGCGCAGCTCTGTCTTGAGAACCTTGCCGGCGGGGTTGCGGGGCAGCGCGTCGACGATCTCGAGCGCCTTGGGGTGCTTGTACCGGGCCAACCGTTCGGTCAGGAACGCGTCCAGATCCGCCAGCGACAGCGCCGGCTGCCTGCCGGCGTCCCCTGCGCCCCGCACCGCGGCGATGGCCACCGGGACCTCGCCCCACTTCTCGTGGCTGCGTCCGATGACGGCCACCTCCGCGATCGCGGGGTGGGCGGCCAACACGTTCTCGACCTCGGCGCAGTAGATGTTCTCGCCCCCCGAGATGATCATGTCCTTCTTGCGGTCGACGACCCAGATGTAGCCGTCCTCGTCCTGACGGACCAGATCGCCGGAATGAAACCAGCCGCCCGCGAACGCCTCGGCCGTGGCCTTCGGGTTGTTCCAGTAGCCGGCCATCAGGGTGGGCGCCCGGTACACGATCTCGCCGACCTGGCCGACCGGGACGTCGTTCATGTCTTCGTCGACGATGCGGGCGGCGACGGTGGGGATGACCTTGCCGACGGAGCCGAGCTTGCGCAGCGCGTCCTCGCCCAACAGCATGCAGGTCACCGGCGACATCTCCGTCTGGCCGAAGGCGGCGAGGATCTGCGCGCCGGGGAAGGTCTCGGCCATGTCGCGCAGCAGGGTGTCGGACGCCGGCGCCGCGCCCCAGGACAGCACCCGCAGCTTGAGGTCACGGGGATTGGCCCGTTGCGCCGCGCACACCGCCTGCCACTGCGCCGGCACCAGGAAGATGCCGGTGACCTTCTCTTCGGCGAGCACGTCGAGCAGGGCGCCGGGGTCGAACGCCCCGAGCGGGTAGAGGACGGTCGGTCGGCCGAGCAGCAGGCCGACGATGGTGTTGCCGATGCCGGCGATGTGGAACAGCGGCACCCCGATGAAGCCCACGTCGTGGTTGAGGTCGACACCGTTGGTGAACAGGAACGTCATGGCCTGTCCGGCGATGTTGACGTGGGTGAGCACGGCGCCCTTGGGGCGGCCGGTGGTCCCCGACGTGTACATGATCAGGGCGGGTGCGTCGTTCGGGATGTCCACCGGGGCGGGCGCCTCGCCGGGCTCGGCGATCAGATCGTCGTAGCCCAGGATCCCGTCCTCGGTGGCGCCGCCTGCGACGATCACCGTCTCGAGCGTGGCGTCGAGGTCGCGGACCGCGGTGGCCACGGGGGCCAGCACGGACTCGGTGATGACGACCTTCGCGGCGCAGTCGCCGACGAGGAACGCGATCTCGGGCGGCGTCATGCGGAAGTTCACCGGGACGGCGATCCCGCCGAGCTTGTTGACGGCCAGGAACGACTCGATGAACTCCGTGCGGTTGAGCATGAGGATGAGCACGCGGTCGCCGAAGCCGACGCCGCGACGACTCAGGGCGCCGGCCAGCTTCGTGACGCGCTCGTCGAGTTCACCCCAGGTGATGGTGCGACCCATGAACCGCAGCGCAGTGTCGGCGGGCTGCATGAGGGCGTGCCGGGCGAGCTGATTGGTCCAGTTCTGCCTGCGGGCGAGATACGGCTGCTCGGTGTGTGAGGGCTCGGCGTGCGTCGAGGCGTCGGGCTCGGGGGTCAACGGCGGTCGGCTCCATCGTCTCGGGGTTGCGTGTCGTTGATATTTGATCAAACATTGGATGGCCCCGGTCACACTATGGCCAAGGCGCTTCGTGGACAAGCCCGTCCGATCCCGCCGAAGAACCGGAGAGCACCGTGAACGCCCCCGTCCGTCGACCGGCGAGGCGGCGCGCCAGCCGCCGCGAACAGCTCTCCGACGAGGTAGCCGGGCACCTTCGTGCGGCGATCATGACCGGATCGCTGCGGCCGGGCACGTTCATCCGGCTGGACGAGACGGCCGCGGAGCTCGGCGTGAGCATCACCCCGGTGCGGGAGGCGCTTCGGACACTGCGCGGCGAGGGCATGGTCCGGCTGGAGCCGCACCGCGGCCACGTGGTGGTGCCGTTGACGCGTGGGGACATCGAGGACATCTTCTGGCTGCAGGCGACCATCGCGGAGAAATTGGCGGAGGCGGCCACCGCGCGGATCAGCGAAGCGCAGATCGAGGAGCTCGACCAACTCAACTCCGCACTGGCCGACGCGGTCGAGCACGAGGACGCCGAGGAGGTGGCGTTCGCGGAGTTCGCGTTCCACCGGGCGTTCAACCACGCCTCCGGGCGGATCAAGCTGGCGTGGTTCCTGCTGCACGTGGCGCGGTATCTGCCTCCGCAGCTGTACGCGACGGATCCGAGTTGGGGTGCGGAGGCGGTGGCCAGTCACCGGGAGCTGATCGACGCCCTGCGCAGACGCGACGCGGAGACCGTGGTGCGGTTGACGACGGGGCAGTTCACCGACGGAGCGAAGCGGTTGATCGTCCGGTTGGAGCAGATCGGGCTCTGGGGGTAGCGGAGCGGCCTGAGGTCAGGCGCTTCCCGCGCCCAGGTGTTCGGCCCGGGCCTTCAGGTTGTCGGCCAGGTAGTCGAGGGTCTCACCGACCGCCTTCTTCACCATGGGTTTCGGGATGGGGAGCTTGGTCTCCACGTCCATGTCGACCGTCAGCAGCGACGACGCCCCGATCGACACGACCGAGAACCGCTGCTCGTGCTTGTCGAAGTGGTCGCCCTGCTGCAGCAGCGTGAAGATCTGGTTCTCCCCGGGGTAGTACACCGCGGTGATGAACGTGCCGGCCTGCCCCTGCACCTCGACGTCGAGCCGCAGCTGGCTGGGTCGGCCGTCGTCATAGCGCGCGAGGATCCAGCACCCCTTGATCTCCGGGTTCCATTCCGGGAACCTCTCGAAGTCGGCGACGATCGCCATGATGGCCTCGGCGGGCGCCTCGACCTCGACGGTCTTGCTCACGAGCGGCATGGGGCGAGCATATCGACTACTCGACCCGCGCCGTCTCCAGCAGCGACCTGACCGTCTCCGGGATCGGCACCGGGCGACGGGTCGCGCGGTCGACGTACACGTGCACCCAATGCCCCACCGCCGCGACCTGCACCGCGTCGCGTTCGAACAGTGCCAGGCGGTAGGTGACGCTGCTGGTGCCCAGCCGCGTCACCGCCACACCGACCACCAACGGGTCCGGGAACCTCAGCTCCGCGAAGTACCGGCAGCCCGATTCGGCGACCACTCCCAACCACGGCGCACCCACCGGGTCGACACCCACCGTGGTGTTGATCCACCCGTTGATCGCGGTGTCGAACAGGGCGTAATACACGGCGTTGTTGAGATGACCGAACATGTCGTTGTCGGTCCACCGCGTCGTCACCGGCCACTGCACCGGGAAATCGGCGCTGCTGAATTCGCTGGGCATGGTTGCAGTGTCGCAGTAGGGGCAGTCTGGAGGGCATGACGATCACCATCCGCGGCGCCGTCCTCGAAGAGATCGGCCGGCCGAGACCCTTCGCCGAATCCGTTCCCCTGACGGTCTCCGAACTGCAACTCGACCCGCCCGGCCCCGACGAACTGCTGGTCCGGATCGAGGCCGCGGGTCTGTGCCATTCGGACCTCTCCGTCGTCGACGGCAATCGCGTGCGGCCGGTTCCGATGCTGCTCGGCCACGAGGCCGCCGGGGTCGTCGAGGAGGTCGGTCCCGGCGGATCCGATCTGCACGAGGGTCAGCGGGTGGTCATGACGTTCCTGCCTCGGTGCGGCCACTGCACCGCCTGTGCCACCGACGGTCTGACACCCTGCGAACCGGGCACCGCCGCCAACACCGCGGGCACGCTCATGCACGGCGACATCCGCCTGCACCGCGACGGCCGACCGGTACACCACCACCTCGGCGTCTCGGGGTTCGCGACTCACGCTGTGGTGGACCGCCATTCGGTGGTGCCGGTCGACGCCGAGGTCCCGCCGGTGGTGGCGTCCCTGCTGGGCTGCGCGGTGCTCACCGGCGGCGGCGCGGTGCTCAACGTGGGCAGACCGCAACCTGGCCAGACGGTCGTCGTCGTCGGCCTGGGCGGAGTCGGGATGGCGGCGATCATCACCGCGATGGCCCACGACGGCGTCGACGTGGTCGGCATCGACCAGCTGGAGGACAAACTCGACCGCGCCCGGTCGATGGGCGTCAACGCCGCCTACACCCCGGAGGAGGCCGCCGAACGCACCCTCAAGGCCGAGGTGGTCATCGAGGCCGTCGGCCACCCCGCCGCGCTCGAGACAGCGATCGCGCACACCGCTCCGGGCGGCCGCACGATCACCGTCGGCCTGCCCCGCCCGGACGCGCGGGTCTCGGTGTCGCCGTTGGGTCTCGTCGCCGAGGGTCGCTCGCTGATCGGCAGTTATCTCGGTTCGGCGGTGCCGGCCCGGGACATCCCGCGGTTCGTCGAGTTGTGGCGCTCCGGTCGCCTCCCGGTGGAAACCCTTGTGTCGTCGACGATCCCACTCGACGACATCAACACCGCGATGGACCGCCTCGCCGAGGGCAAGGCCGTCCGCCAGGTGATCGAATTCGATTGACCCGCAGGGTCAGAACCAGCCGTCGCGCATCTCGAGCGTGGTGCGGTCCAGGCTCTCGAGCAGGTCGAGTTGCGGGCCGACCTTGGGCAGTTCGTAGCGATAGAAGAACCGCGCCGCCTGCCGTTTGCCGTCGTAGAAATCGCCCGTGTCACCCTCGGCGGCGACGAACTGCTCCAGCCACATCCAGGCGATCACGATGTGGCCGAACGCCTCGAGATAGACCACGCTGTTGGCCATCGCCGCCTCGACGTCGCCGGAGGCGAACATCGCGGTGGTGACGGCGACGAGCCGCTGCCACTGCGCGTCGAGGCACGCGGCCAGGTCGGCGGCCTCCCCACCGCACCGGCCGGCGGCCGCCACCGTCGCCGCCAGCGCCTCGCCGGCCGCCCGCAGGCTCGCCCCGCCGCGCTGGGTCACCTTGCGGCCGAGCAGGTCCAGGCTCTGGATGCCGTGGGTGCCCTCGTGAATCGGGTTGAGCCGGTTGTCGCGGTAGTGCTGTTCGACGTCGTACTCGCGGGTGTAGCCGTAGCCGCCGTGGACCTGGATGGCCAGGCTGTTGGCCTCCAGACACCACTGCGACGGCCAGCTCTTGGCGATGGGAGTCAGGATGTCGAGCAGATCCTGGTTGTCGCCCCGGTCGACCAGCCGCGCGCAGTACAGCGCCAGCGCCAGGGCGCCCTCGACATAGGACTTCTGCGCCAACAACATTCGCTTGACGTCGGCGTGCTCGATGATCGGCACCTGCGGCGTGGCCGGGTCCTTGGCGGTGACCGGCCGGCCCTGTGGGCGTTCGCGGGCGTATTTCAGCGATTTCAGGTAGCCGGTGTAGCCGAGCGCCACCGCACCCATGCCGACGCCCAGCCGGGCCTCGTTCATCATGCGGAACATGTAGGTGATGCCGCGGTGCGGTTCACCGACCAGGTAGCCGACCGCGCCCGGCTCCCCGCCCGGCGTGAAGACACCCTCCCCGAGATTGAGCACGGTGTTGGTGATGCCGCGCTGACCCATCTTGTGGTTCAGCCCGGCCAGCACCACGTCGTTACGCTCCCCCACCGCACCGTCGGCGCCGACGAGGTACTTCGGCACGATGAACAGCGAGATGCCCTTGGTGCCCGGCGGACCGCCGGGGATCTTGGCCAGCACGAGGTTCACGATGTTCTCGGTGATCTCGTGTTCGGCGCCCGAGATCCACATCTTCGACCCGAACAACCGATAGGTGCCGTCGGGCCGGGGTTCGGCGCGGGTGGTGATGTCCGCCAGCGACGACCCGGCCTGCGTCTCGGACAGCGCCATCGTCCCGGAGAAGCGCCCGGCGAGCATCGGGCGGACGAACCTGTCGATCTGTTCCGCTGTTCCGCATTCCGCGAGCAGGTTGGCGTTCGCGATCGTCAACATGACGTAGCCCGATGTGGCCAGGTTGGCCGCCGAGATCCACGCGAACGCCGCCTGCGCCACCGTCGCCGGGAGTTGGGCGCCACCGAGTTCGGCGTCCATCCCCATACCCAGCAGGTCGGCCTGGGCGAACGCATCCCAGGCCTCTTTGACCTCGGGAATCAGCGTGACCGTCGAGCCGTCGAACGTCGGTTCGTGGGCGTCGCTCTTCTTGTTGTGCGGGGCGAAGTACCGCTCGGCGAGCTGTTCGCACAGGTCGAGCACGCCGGTGAAGGTCTCGTGCGAATGGTCGGCGAACCGGGGCCGCTGTGTCAGTTCGTCGACCCGTAGCCACTCGAAGAGCAGGAAGTCCAGGTCGCGGCGCGACAGCAGCGTCGACTTCATCGGATCGTGCTCACGCCACCGTCGACGGGGATCACGGTGCCGGTCACGTAAGCGCTGGCACGGCCGGCGAGGAACACCGCGATACCGGCCATGTCGTCGGGCATGCCCACGCGCCCGAGCGGTAGCGCGGCGCCGACGGCCTCCTCGCCCGCGGCGAGCAGCACCTTGGTCATCCGCGACGGGAACAGACCGGGCGCGATCGCGTTGACGAGGATCTTCGGCGCCAGCTCGGTGGCCAGGTGAACGGTCAGCATGTGCACGGCGGCCTTGCTGGCGGCGTAGGAGAAGTTGTTGCGGCCCTTCTCCGGCGTGTGGAAGCCGTCGACGCTGCCGGTGTTGACCACGCGGGCCGGATCCTGTTCGGTCGCAGCGGCTTCCAGCATCGGCACCAGGGCGCGGGTCAGCAGGAAGACGCCTTTGACGTTGACGTCGAAGACCCGGTCGAAACCCGACTCGGGGAACTCGTCGAACGGGGCGCCCCAGTTGGCGCCGGCGTTGTTGAACAGCGCGTGGATGCGGTCCTCACGGGTGGCGAGCGCGTCGGACAGCGTCTGCACACCCTCGGCGGTGCCGAGGTCGGCGGGCACCGCCTCGACGCGCCCCAGCGGCGAGAGTTCCTCCACCGCGGCGGACAGTTCCGCCTCCTTGCGGCTCGACAGATAGACCGACGCACCGGCCTGCAGCAGCCCGCGGGCGATCATCACGCCGATCCCGCGTCCGCCGCCGGTGACCACCGCGACCTTGCCGTCGAGGGAGAACAGGTCAGTCATGTGCGGCTCCGGCCCGGACGTCGACACCCAGCGGCGACTCGGTGCGCACCGTCTCGTCGCGGATCAGCCCGCGTAGCAGTGCGGTGCTGAACTCCTCGGCGATCTCCTGCGCGGTGCGCCGCCCCTGCGGACGCAGCCAGCGGTAGGCGCCCAGCGTCATCCCGATGTATCCCAGCGCGAGCACGTGTGAGTCGCAGTCGTGGAACTCGCCGCTCGCGATCCCCCGGTCGATCACGTCCCGGACGTGCTCGTAGACCTGGGCCTCCTTCGCGCGGATGTACTCCACCTGCTCCTCGGTGAACCACTCGCCGATGTAGGGGCCCTCCTGGAAGTACACCGCGGCGCGTTCGATGTCGCTGGCGATGCCGACCAGCAGCCGGCGGGTGAAGTGGTAGATCGTCTCGCGGGCCGACGCGCTCGGATCGTCGTGCAGCGCGTCGACGGTGAAGTCGGCGGCACCCTTGTAGATGTCGTAGAGGATCAGCGACTTGCTGGCGTAGTAGTGGTAGACCGTGGCCTTGTTCAGGCCGACGGCGTCGGCGACGTCGTCCATCCGGGTGCCGTGGTAGCCGCGCGCGGCGAACAATTTGGTGGCGACCCGCAGCAGTTCTTCACGCCGAGTGGACCCGTTCGGCGAGGGTTCGGCAGGCATGGCGACTCACTATCGACGGGCCCGTCGAACGGGCATCTATCAACCGGGTGGTTGACCAGTGTATGGCAATGTGGCCGGAGCCTGTTTAGGTCCGGTCCCGCTGGTCTAGACTGCACCGAAAGCCCGCGTCTCACCCGGAGGTATCGAGATGGACCCGAATCCCGATTACGACGCGAGCGACGAGATCGAGTACTTCTTCAATTACTTCTTCTGGGGATTGCGCGGGGTCTCCGGCCCCGGCGGCGGCTACCCGCCGCCGGCCTACCCCCCGGTCTGACCCCTACGCGGTCCTGGGCGGCACCGGCACGGACACCTCGCGGTACCGGGTCGCGCGGTTGGCATCCGGCTGGTCGAAGTAGACGTCTCGCAGAACCCAGGTCGTGTTCCCCATCGTGACGGTGAAGTCCCCGGTGTAGCGGGTCACCGGATGCTCGGCGTAGAGCTGCTTCTGCGTCCACGGCGGGACGGTCATCTCGATCTTCCGGCTCACCTTGAGGCTCTCGGTCCACTCTTGTGAGTACTTGGTGCTGAGTTCGACCGAGACGATCTTCTTGATGTTGAGTCCGGCGGAGGCTCCGACCTCGACGCTCTGCGAACTGCTGTTCACCGACTCGATCGTCTCCGACAGTTTGGCCGCACTTTCCTGAGTCGTGTAGTCCCAGATCAGACGGTCCTTGGCGTAGGTGGACGCCTGCTTTTTGGAGACGAAGGAACATGTCGCGATACGGCCGCCGGCGCAGAGCCGATTCAGCACCTCGGCCTGGGCCTGCCCCTGGCCCGACGGGATGTCGACCGTGGTGCCTGCGACGTCCAGGAGCACCACCTCCTGGTTCCAGTCCGTCCACTGGGGCGGGGTGCACTGCGCGCCGCCGTCCGGGGCGCACGAGGTCTTGGGATTGGCCACACCGTCGACGCCGAGGTGGATGTCCCACTTCAGTCCGTTCGCGCTCACATACGTCGGGTTGGCCTGGCCGAACCCGAGGAAGTAGTAGACCACCTCGAAGTGGTGCGTCTCGCCGGGTTGCAGGACCGCGGCGACCGGCGGCGCCAGTGTCACCTGGCCGATGCCATGCTCCCGGTACTTCTCCAGGGTGACCGGCTTGCTGCTGGCGTTGACGACGTGGAACCGCACGGTCACGATGGGGCCACCGCCGAAGCCGGGTTGAGGCGGAACCTCGACGGCGACACGCATCGCCGATCCGGGCTCGGCGCCGGTCAGCCGGTCGAGGATCGAGCGCATCGTGATGCCGCGGTCGACGACGCGGACGGTGAAGGCGTCGTCGTACCCCTCGAAGCGCACGGTGCCCGGCACGTCGTCGTGAGGCCGGTAGATGTATGTGCCGTCCGGATGGATCGTGACCTGGCCATAGGTGGGTTGTTTGACCACGATGTAGCGCAGGCGGTCGTTCTCGGCGTCGACCACGTTGAGCGTGCCGATCACCACGCCGCTCTCCGGGGCCGCGACGATCTGGCGGGGATCGACGACGGGCGCGTCGTTGAAGAAGAACCGGTCGATCTCCCGGCGCACCGCCTCCAGCGCACCGATCAGAACCGAGGGCCAGGTCGGTGCGATGGGGCCGTACGACAACGACGGCGGAAGGGCGAGGCCGACCATCGCCAGCAGCCGGGATACGACACCCCGGGCGGTCGGAGCGCTTGGCGCTACGAAGGTCGCCGCCACCGACTGGCCCGCCGCAGAGGGCGCCGACGTCTCGGGAGCTGTCTGCGGGACCACCGTCTCGGCGCTCGGCGGCGGGTCGGCGGCCTCCGTGGTCGGCGTCAGTTCTGTTGTGGGAGGCGAGATGTCGTCGTCATCGACGAGCGGTGCGGCCACCGGCGCAACGTCGTTCACCTCGGCGCTGCGCTGCTCGATCCCGTCACGCGGTTGCTCGGCCGGCGGTTGCGCTGCGGGCTGCTCGTTCCCCTCCAGGACCGGAGTGTCGCCGTCGGTGGACTCGATGTCGTCGTCCGTGGGCTCCAACACGACGTCGGAATCGGGTTCCTGCCCTTCCGGGAGATCGATCTCGTCGGGGAGATCCTCCTCGTCCGGGCCTTCCTCGGCGGTGTCGTCGGCGGTGTCCTCCGCGTTGTCCTCATCGGCCTGCGACTCCGCGCCGTCCTGCGCCGGTGACGACGGTTCCGCCTTCTCCGCCGGCGAATCGCCCGTCGAGACGGTCGTCTCCGCGCCCTCGCCCGTCGCCGCGGTCGCCGTGGCCATCCCTCCGGTGGAGGCCACCGCGACGCCCAGCCCGATCGAGAAGAGCAACGCGCTCACCCGTGACGCATGATTCGCTGACGGCATCCGGCCTCCTTGCCCATGGAAATACAGCACGCCGAGCTTGGCATGGAGATCCGGTAGCTGTCTACCATTCCGTCAATTTGCTGAAAGTCGCCTCCCTCTTTGTGTTAGAAACGGACTTCGACACAGTTTCCCTCTCGCCTACGACGTCTGATTGTGCCCGGCACCGTGTTCCTCGGTCGGTGCCGTGCGCTCAGCGATACCGACGTGCGTTGCTGGTTCCCCGGGAGCGTTCGCGGCTACGCCGCTGTGGCCGCCGCGGCCGCCTTGACGGCGCGTCCCACCTCGGCGCGCAACTCCGCGTACTCCGGCGAACGCCGCAGTTCGTCGGGATCGACGCCGGTGCGCGGCAGGTCGACGGGTAGGTCGAGCGCCACCCGGCCCGGCCTGCGCGTGAGCACCACGATCCGCGATCCGAGGAACGCCGCCTCGTCGGCACTGTGCGTGACGAACACCGTGGTGCGGGCCGACTCCGCGCTGACCTGCCGCACGTCCTCCTGCAACCGTTCCCGGGTGAGCGCATCGAGCGCGGCGAACGGTTCGTCGAGCAAGAACAGCGGCGTCTCCGCCGCCAGCGCCCGTGCGATCGCGACCCGCTGCTGCTGCCCCCCGCTGATCTCCCAGACCCGCCGGTCGGCGGTGCCCTCGAGACCGACCCGCTCCAGCAACTGCTGCCGCCGCTCGGCCCGCCGCTCGCGCGGCACCCGCGCGTACTTCAGTGCGAGGTCGACGTTGCCGCCGACCGTGCGCCACGGAAAGAGCCGGGGCTGCTGGAACACCACACCCGCCGTCACACCCGGGGTGGGCGGTACGCCCGCCACCGCCACCGTTCCCTCGGTGGGTGTCTCGAACCCGGCGAGCAGTCGCAGCAGCGTGCTCTTCCCGCACCCGGAAGCGCCGACCAGGACGAGGAACGCCCCGGGTTCGACCGTCAGGTCGACGGGCCCGACCGCGGTGACGTCCCCGTAGCGGTGTTCGACACCGCTGATCCGGACGCCGTCACTGCGTGATGGCACCGGGCAGACCCTTGGCGTAGATCGCATCCTGGAAGGTCTTCAACGGTGCGGCAGAGGGGATCTGCTTCTGCTCGGCGAGGAACTGCGAGGCGCTCTCCAGATTCGCCGCGAGGTTGCCCGGCGCGCCCTCGGAGCCCAGCCACTCCGCCGAGGCCACCTCGGCCGGGGTCAGGTACACGCCCTGCTCGAGTTGGCCGGCGACCTCGTCGGGGCGCAGTCCGATCTCGGCCGCGATGGCCTCGGCCGCGGCGTCGGGATCGTTCTTGATGACCTCGAGCGCGCGGGCCTGCTGCTGACGCCAGACGTCGACCACATCCGGGTGGGCGCCGGCGAATGCGTCGGAGACCACCCCGAGGTCCAGCGTGGGCTTGCCGTCACGGGCCAGCTGGCGGCTGGTGATCAGATCCCTGCCGTTGCGGCGCAGCTGGTCCAGGGTCGGCAGCCAGGAGTACCCGGCGTCGATGTCGCCGCGGTCGAACGCCGCGAGGATGGCCTGCGGTTGCAGGTCGACGAGCGCAACGTCCCTGGGCGACAACCCGTTCCGGTCCAGAGCGGCGAGCAGGCTGTAGTGCGCGGTGGAGGCGAACGGCGTGCCGACCCGCTTACCCCGCAGGTCGGCGATCGTGTTGACACCGCTGCCGTTTCGCGCCACCAGCGCCTCGTTGTCGCCGGCGACGTCGAGGACGAACGCCACCTTGTAGGGGATGTTCAGCGGCGCCGAGAGCCCGCGCGCCACCGGGCTCGAGCCCAACGCGCCGAAGTCGACCTCCTCGGCGATGAACGCGGTGTTGACGTCGGCGCCGGAGTCGAACTTCGTCCACGTGACGGTGTAGTCGGGCAGCGCTTCTTCGAGCCAGCCGTTGTTCTTCACGATCAGATCGCCACTCGGAAAGCTCTGATACGCAATGCGAATCGTCTGCTTCTGGGAGTCCTGACCGGACTTGTCGACCGAGCAGCCGGCCAGCGCCAGCATCGCGACCGCCACGGCGGCAAGGGCTTTGAGTCTCATATTCTTCCTAGACCTTTCCTCTCCAGGGGACGGCGCGACGTTCGATCGTGCGCAGGAGACCGTCGATGACCAGGCCCGAGATGCCGATGGCGAAGATGCCCACCAGCACGACGGGGGTGTTGTTGTAGTTGCTGGCGTCCTTGACCAGCCCGCCGACGCCGGGCAACCCGTTGAACAGTTCGGCGGCGACCACCGACGAGTACGCCATCCCCACCGCGAGCCGGATGCCGGTGAACGTCTCCGGCAGCGCCGACGGCACCACGACGTCGCGGATCACCTCGGCGCGGGAGGCGCCCAGCGCTCGGGCGGCCTCGGTCAGCCCGACGGGGGCGGCGAGCACGGCCGCCGTCGTCGCGACCGCCGCCGGGGGCAGCGCCGCGAGCGCCAGCAGCGTGATCTTCGGCGCCTCGTCGATGCCCAGCCAGATGACGAGCAGGAAGAAGTAGGCCAGCGGCGGCAGGGCGCGCAAGAAGGTCAACCACGGCTCCAGCACGCTGCGCACCCAGCTGACCGAACCCATGACCAGGCCGAGCAGCACCCCGAGCGCCACCCCGATGACCACCCCTGCCAGGACCCGGCGCAAGGTCATGTACAGGTGCTCGGCCAGTAGATAACCCCCGTAGCCGCGAACCCCGTCGTGCGTGGTGGACACATCGATGAAGGCCTGCCACACGGCGGCCGGGTACGGCACGAAGGTCTGGTTCCAGACGCCGCTCGAGGCCGCGAGCTGCCACAGCCCGAAGAACACCGCCAGCGAGATCAGCGGCAGCGCAGCACGGGTGAGACGGGCCCCCCAGGGTCCGCGGGGCGGGGCGGCGGGCGAGTCGAGTTGAGATTCGTCCGGCGTGACATCGACGAAGACCGACACTGTGGTGACTTTCTGTGGCTGAAGAGGGGGCGAAAAGGCTTCAGCGACAGCAGTGGTCGGACAGCGCGCGGTTCACCGGCATATTGCTACCGGCAGCACCGGACAGCGAGAAGACTTGCGATCCGCGTGATTTATTCGGGCTGGCTGCCGCGGGCGTCGAGGCGGCGCAGGACGCGGTCGACGATCGTCGGGTCGGTGCCCGATTCGGAGCGCGCCTCGACCACGGCCTCGCGGGCGGCCGCCAACATCTCGTCCTTGAGCGCGTTGACCGTCATCGCGTGGTCGGCGTGGGCGTCGTGGGATTCGGCGTCGGGCGGGGCGAATCCGACCGAGTGCCACATGCGTTCGGCATTGTCGCGCGCGTGTTCGATGACCTCCGGGTCGGCTTCCTCCCGCTCCTGGAGTTCGTCGAGCCGGGCGAAACCGGCCTCGCGGGCACGACGGATCAGCGCCTGTACCGCGTCGTCCTCCTCGTGGGGCGAGGCCCGCACCCCGAGCCTGCGGACGAGCGTCGGCAACGTCAGGCCCTGCAGCAGCAGGGTCACCACGATGACCACGAACGCGAAGAACACCAGGCGCTCGCGCTCGGGGAACTCCGGCGGCAGCGCGAGGACGGCGGCGAGTGTCACCACGCCACGCATCCCGGCCCAGGACGAGACGGCCATCTCCCGCCACCCGATCGGCTCCGCCACATACGACTTGCGCCGGTGGAGCCGCTCGTCGATGGTCGCCACCGGGAAGATCCACAGGAACCGCACGACGATCACCACCAGTGTGATGACCAGTCCCTGGACGACCAGCTCCTGCAGCGGCGCGTCGATGCTGTCGGCGACGGCGCGCATCTGCAGGCCGACGAAGGCGAATGCGGAGCCGGTCAACAGCAGTTCGACGATCTCCCATGTCGTTCCGGTGGCCAGCCGGGTCTGCGACGACTGGGTGTCGCCGTAGCGGCTCATCGCCAGCGCCACGGTCACCACGGCAAGTACGCCGCTGCCGTGCACGGCGTCGGCCGCCGCGTAGGCCGCGAACGGGACGACCAGGACGAGCCCGCTGCCCGCCGGGTGCGGTGGCAGCTTGTTGATCAACCAGCGGGTGGCGAAGGCGATGGCCAGGCCGACCAGCACCCCGAGGACGACGGCGAGCCCGAGTGCCTCACCCGCCCCCCAGGCGGAGAACGCGCCCGTCATCGTGCCTGCGACCGCCACCTCGTAGAGCACCAGGGAGGTCGCGTCGTTGGACAGCCCCTCCCCCTCAAGGATGGTGCGCAACCGCCGCGGAATGCCCAGCTTCTGGGCCACCGCGGTGGCGGCCACGGCGTCCGGCGGGGCGACCGCCGCGCCGAGCGCGATCGCGGCGATCAGCGGGACGGTCGGCACCAGCGCGTGCAGCGTCGCGCCGACGGCGACGGCGGTGACGCCGACCAGCGCGACGGCCAGCAGCGTGATGGGGCGCCGGTTGTCGAGGAACTCCCGCCAGGACGTGCGTCGGGCGGCGGCGAACAGCAGCGGGGGCAGCACCAGCGGAAGGATCAGCTCGGGATTCGGGGTGAGCACCGGCACCCCCGGGATGAACGCCAGCGCCAACCCGACCGCCAATAGGACGGCCGGATACGGCACGGACAGGCGCTGTGCCACGGGGGCGAGGACGACGGTCGCCGCCAGCAGCGCCAGGCACAGGGTGAGAGCGGCCAAGCGGGTGATCCTTCCGGGGGAACGGACGAGAACTTGTACCCGCTCCGGCCCCGCCGCACCCAGGAATGGCCGGTGACATAAGCTGCCTTACCGTTACCTTATCTTTCCCTTAACTTCCTTAATTCGGGTGTACGGTGGCATGCATCGTCCGGTCGAGGAAGGAGCCAGACATGCACCATGGACCCGAACGGATCGTCCTGATCACGGGCGCCTCGGGGGGCGTCGGCGCCGAGGTCGCGCGGCACCTCGCCGGCCCCGACACCCACGTCGTCGTCCACTACCGCGAGAACTTCAGCGGCGCGGACGCGGTGGCGGACGCGATCCGCCAGGCGGGCGGTCACGCGTCCACGCTGGCCGCGGACATCTCCGACGAAGCGGAGGCGGCGACGCTGATGAATTCCGTCGCGGCGCGGTTCGGACGTCTCGACGCACTGGTCCTCAACACCGCGAGCCGACCGGAACTCGGCGCCGACCCCCGGTACGCCATGCGACTCAACCGGGATGCGCAGCGTCGTCTCGCGCAACTGGCCGTGCCCCTGATGCCGGTGGGCGGCCGCATCGTGTTCGTCACCAGCCATCAGGCGCACTTCTTCCCGAACAAGGCCGTGCCGAAGGGTTATGTGGCCGTCGCCGCGAGCAAGCGCGCCGGGGAGACCGCCCTGTACGGGATGCGTACGGTCCTCGCCCACGCCGGCGTCCACCTCACCGTGGTCTCCGGAGACCGGGTCGACGGTCCGACCATGCGCCCGCTGCCGACGGCCGACGAGTTCGCCGAGGCGATCGTCACGGCGACCACGACGCCGCACCCGCCGAGCATCGCCTACGTCGGCCGGGCCGACTATCTGATGACCGCCTGACCGCCCGCGGTCACCTCGATCTCTTCGCCACGACGGGAGATCAGCCCGTCGCGTTCGAAGGCGTCGAGCCAGCCCGGCATCGGCCATCGGTTCCAGCGGCGCCGGAAGATCCTGGCGTTCGCGACGATCTGGTGAAGGTGCTCGACCGGCGGATCCGACACCGGATGATGCTGGTGGTAGGCGTGCGCGCCGCCCACCCAGACGAGCGGGACACCGTGCTCGCGCGCGACGGCGCCGAAGTCGGTGTCCTCGCCGCCGTAGCCGGTGTACGCCTCGCAGAAACCGCCCAGGACCCGCCACGTCCGCGCGGTGACCGCGAAGGACAGCGACCAGAACAGGTCGTGGTCGTCGGCGGTGACGAGCCGGCCGGCGGGGGGATCGGGGCGCGCCGGGTGCGGTGCGGTCATGGTGTCGAGGGCGTCGATCGGGTAGCCGGCCGGCGGTGGCGGCGGCAGGTAGGTGACCGGTCCGCTGAACAGCGCGACGGATTCGGTCTCCGCGCACGCCCGGACGTACCGGCCGACCAGCTCGTCGCCGGGTATGCAGTCGACGTCGAGGAAGATCAGCACGTCCGCGCCGCGCCGCAACGCGTGCTCGGCGCCCGTGTTCCGCGCCCGCGCCAGGGGTAGGCCGGAGAATGGCCCCGACGCCGCCGGGCAGTCGACGACCTCCACCGCGCCGCCCGCCGCGCCGGCGATCCCGGGGTCGTCCATCGCCACCACCACACGCAGGTCCGGCCGCACCCGCGAGCGGTCGAATCCGGCGCTCTGCCGACGGAGGTGCTCGTGGCGGCCGTGCGCGACCGTCACCACGGCGACCCCCGGGCGGCTCACGCGGCGATCACCGATGCGGCGCGCGCCGCGGCACCCGCACCACGCAACCGCTGCCACCGATCGGCGGCGTTGCGGGCCCGGGCCGCCGACAGCAGCCCCGCCCACTCGTCGGGGTGCGGCCACACCGGCGCGCTGACCACGACGCCCGCGTCGGCCAGCGCCGCCGCTGTGGCGCACTGCTCGTCGAAGGGCCGCCGCTGCGGGATGACGACGGCGGGAACGCCTGCCGTCGCGATGTCGGCGATGGCGCTCTGTCCGGCGTGGGTCACGACGACGTCGGCGGCGCTGAGCAGCGGCCACAGCTCGTCCACCCAGCCTGCGTCACCACCGGCGGCCACCCAGCGGCAGTCGGGCGCCGCGCGCCGCAGCTGGTCGAGCGCGTCATCGGGCGTTGCCGACCCACCCGCCCCCGCCAGCAGCAGTCCGGTCGGGCCGGCCGGCGCGGGGGTCGGCGCGGCACCCTCGAAACGGCTGATCACCCCCACGTAGTGGGTGCGCGGGGCGTGGCGGGCCAGCCAACCGGGCCGGTACACCTCCTCCGACCAGGGCGCCACGATCCGGTCGGCGATGTCGTATCCGAGCGCGTGCACGGCGTCGCCGCGCTCGCCCGGCATCGCCATCACCGTCACCGGCACACCGGCCAGCCGGCACAGCAGGGTCACCTCGACGGAGACGTCGACGACCATGCGGCGCGGCCGCAAGTCCGTGATGGCGTTGACCAGCGCCGCGGATCGGTCGGCGAGCCCGCCCACGTTCAGCGGGACCCAGTGCAGCCGGCCGTTGGCCGTCGGATCGGCGGCCTCGGTGTCCTGACCCGCTACGTCGAGAGGCAGTCGCACCCAGTCGAATTCGGAGCCGAGTTCACGCGGGCGCGGCGCCGAGGAGAAGAACACCACCTCCTCGGTGAGGTGCCTGCTGATGGCCAGTGCCCGCGATGCGTGCCCGCGTCCGTGATGGTGCACGTAGTAACCGATCACGCCGAGACCCGCTCGTCCTCGACGGCCATCAGGTCCACGTACCGCGCGAGGTAGCGCTCGACCATCACGGTCTGCGAGCAGTGCGATTCCGCACGCGCCCGGACCGGGCCGCGCGGCAGTTGCGCCGCCGCGACCAGCGCCCGGCTGAGTGCGTCGACGTCGCCGGGCGGGGCCAGCCGGCCGCTGGAGGCGTCGATGGTCTCGGGGATGCCGCCGCGCGCGAAGGCCGCGACCGGTGTGCCGCTGGCCAGTGCCTCGGCGGTCACGAGACCGTAGGGCTCCTCCCAGCGAGGCGTCACCAGCGCGACGGCCGCACCGCCCACCAGCTCGTTGAGTTCGTCGCGGCGCAGGTGTCCCTCGTAGCTCACCGCACCGCCGAGCTCCGGCCGGACCGCCTCGTCGAAGTACGCGGGGTCACCCACCGGGCCCGCGATCCGCAGCGGCCACCCCGCCGCCCTGGCCGCGGCGATCGCGTCGGGCAGACCCTTCTCCGGCACCAGGCGCCCGCTCCAGACCGCGTAGTCGCCCCCCGGCCCAGGACGCCATTCGTCGAGGTCGATGCCATTGGAGATGACCGGCACCGGCCCGTTGACCGGTTCCCACTGCCGTGCGGTGAACGCACTCACCGCGGTGAACGCACTGGCCACCCCGCCGGGAAGCGCCACGGCCTGTTCCAGCCACTTCAGCGGCGGGGTGTGCAGCGTGGTCAGCATCGGCACCGGAAGCGTGCGCGCCATGGCCAACGGAAGGTAGTGGAGGCTGTGGTTGTGCACGACGTCGAACGAATCCTTCAGCCGGTCAGCCAGATTCATCATCACCGACAGGTAGGCGTGCGTTTCGTGGACCACCCAGTCGGGCACCGTGGTGTCCTGACGAGAGGCGTCGGTCAGCTCCAGGGTGTGCACCGGAACCACGTCCCAGGGCAGGTCGACCGCGGAACCCGGAGCCGCGAACATCGTCACGGAATGGCCCGCCGCGGTGAGGGCGTGCGCGAACTGGTAGACGAACGCTTCGAGGCCGCCGGCGAACGGCTGGCGCACGGGGTACCGCGCCGAGGCGATCATGGCCACCCGGATCGGAGGGGTCACGCCGCGTCCGCATCCGCGAGGACGGTGCGGTAGAGGTCGCTCATCTCCCGCCGGACCTCTCGCAGTTGCCGTCTCCGTTGCGCGCGCCGGTCGTCGCCGGTCGACCGCCGGTGTCCGGCGAGCGCCAGCCCCTCGCGGACCGCGTGCCGCAGGCTCTCCACCAGCCCCGTGCCCACCGCACGGTGGTCGAAGGCCGGATCGCCGTGCTGGTGGCGGAAGTGCCCGCAGTCGGGGACAACCGCCGCGACGCCGGCGTCGTAGCACGCCTCCACCCAGCCCGAATGCGTCCCGAACCGGTAGGGCAGCACGAGCGCGTCGATCTCGCCGAGGTACTGCTGCAGTTCCCGGTCGGTGAACCGGGCGTGCACCCGCACATCGACACCGCGCCGGCTCAGCTCGTCGAGCCGGACGGCGGTCAGTTCGCCCGCCCGTGGTGAGCGGTGGACGTCGTCGTCGACGTCGAGGCGCAGTTGCCACGCGGATTCGCCGGCGGCCAGCAGCGCGTTGATCACCGGGAAGGGATCGATGTTGGCGCGCAACGATTTCGCATGGACGGCGACCACCGGTCGGGCCCGTACCGCGCGCTGCGCCCCGACGGCGGCCGGCGGCAGGACACACGGGTGCGGCAGCACGCCCGCCCGCCTGCCCCACCGCTCGGCGATGACGTCGGCGGCTCCCGTCGTGAGCGTCACCACGGCGTCCGCGGCGGGGATCAGCACGTCCAACCGCGCCAGATGGTCTCGGGGATCCGCGAAGTGCGGGTTGTGCAGATCGTGGACGGTCACCACCAACGGCTTCCGGCGCGAGGTCAGGAGAGCTGCGACGTCGCGCAGCACCGCCGGCGGGGTCGCGTCGTAGCCGAAGTGCACATGCATGACGTCGAAGTACCCGGAATTCTCGGCGACATACCCGGGTTCGAGGAACCGCGGCGGCCACCACTGATCAGGCGACGTCGCACCGGCCGGGCGTGGATCATCCAGCAGCAGAACGGTTTCGGGGTCGGTAATGGAGCGCACGTAGGGATGCGCAGCAGGGACCGAGGCAACAGCGATCAATCACACAACCTGTCGAGCAAGCAGGGGAGGCACACCCTCGCCGCTTGCTAGACGATTGCGCCAACGAATTTGTACCACGGATCCGGGCCTACCCTCGATGTGGTGAACGACCACGACGCAGGCCGCAGAAGGCACTACCGGGACTTCTACCGGCCGCCCGGTTCGCCGCCGTCGCCGTCGTCGCCGCTCTGGCTGGTCGTCGGCAACTGTCAGGCCGAGGCGCTGCGGGTGATCCTCGACGGCGTCCCCCAGCGGCCGTACCGCACCGCCCGCATCCCGCCGGTACACGAACTGCAGCGGTCCGATCTGCGTCACCTCGACGACCTGCTGAGTGAGACCGCGCTGCTCATCTGTCAGCCCATCCGCGACGACTACCGCGACCTGCCGCTCGGCACGTCGCAGTTGACCGAGCGGCTCCCGGCCGGCGCAAAAGGCTTGCGGTGGCCGGTCATTCGCTACGCGGGCCTGTACCCGTTCCAGGTCATCGTGCGCCATCCGGCCGATCGGTCGGTGACGCCTCCCCCGGTGCCGTACCACGATCTGCGCACGATCGTGGCCGCCCGCGACCGCCGGTCCGCCGACGCCGTGTGGGACGTCGAGGTGTCGGCGGAGCAGGTGCGGGCGGTCGCCGGCGCCAGCCGCGAGGAACTCGCCCGCCGGGAACGCGCGCACACCGATGTGGGGGTGTCCGACGTGTTGGCCCGCCAGGGTGCGGACGCCGCACACACCATCAACCATCCCGGTAACGGCGTGCTGACCGAGCTGGCCCGGCGAATTCTGCGTCACCAAAATGTCACACTTCCGGTCGAGCCGCCGACCCGGACGCTGCTCGGCTCGATCCGCGCGCCCCTGGAGGCCCGGGTGCCGGCGGCACTCGGCTTCGATGCCGATCCTCGGCCGAATTGGCAAGAGGGGCAACGTACCTGGACGCCGCAGGAGGTGCATGCCATCCAGATGCGCTGGTATCAGGCTAATCCCGACTACATCGGCTTGGCGCTGGAACGCCACGCCGCGACGCTGGATCTGCTCGGGCTGGCCGCGACGGGTCCGGTCCGGTGAACGCGCCCGTCACCCACCTGGTCGCCGGACCCGGCGCGCACGGAGTCACCAGGTTCGGCAGGGAGCTCGTCCGCGCGCTGCGGAACAACGGATTCGAGGCCCCGATGGTGCACACCGCCCACGCCGCGCTGCGGGTGGCGGCGCCCGGCGGGGTGCACCTGCAGTTCACCGACCGCCTCTTCGGGGGCACGCCGGAGCAGGCAGCCGAGGCGGTGCGCGCGCTCGTCCACGACATCCGCCGGTGCGGTGGGCGGATCACCGTGACCCTGCACGACCTCCCGCAACCGTCGGACGGAACACACCACGGCCGGCGGTGCGCCGCGTACGCCGAGGTGGCCGCCCTCGTCGACGGCGTCGTCGTCAGCAGCGAGCACGAGCGCGCGCTGATGGTCGAGGGCGGCCTGCGTGCGCGCCGGGTCGCCGTGGTTCCGCTGCCCGTGTCCGCCGCGGGCCCGGTCCGCGCCGAGCCACCGCGCCCCGGCCAGGCGCGGACTGTCGGCGTCTTCGGCTTCCTCTACCCGGGCAAGGGACACGCCGAGGTGATCGCCTCGCTGGCCGGCGCCGCACCGGACGTCGAGATCCACGCGCTGGGCGCCCCATCGGCGGGACACGCCGACCTCGCCGACGCGCTGACCCGTGAATGTGCCCGCAGCGGAAGGCGTTTCCACGTCACCGGCCACCTCGCCGACGCCGACGTCTGCTCCGCGCTGCGCGCCGTGACGGTGCCGGTCGCCCCGCACCGCCACATGTCGGCATCCGGGTCGCTCAACTCCTGGATCAGCGCCGGGCGGCGTCCGCTCGCACCCGCCAACCGCTACACCCGGGAGTTCGAGGCGCGCAACCCCGGTGCGGTCCTGCTGTACCCGGACACCCCCGCCGGGCTGCGTGACGCGCTCGAGAGCGCCCTCGACAGTCCCGCGGTGACGTGGCTGCCACCCGGCACGCACTGCCGGCCGTCCCCGGCCGCGGCCGCACGGCAGTACGCCGTGCTGCTGCAGCGGTGGCACTCATGACCGCCCGGCCGATCCCGCTGAGCGACGGCCGATTCACGGTCCCGGGCAATCGGTGGGACCTGATGGCGGGCCGCGCCACCCCCGACGTCGCGGTGGCCGTCGTCATCCCCTTCTACAACCAGCACCGCGAACTCGACCGGACACTGGAGGCGCTCACGCGGCAGACCTACCCCGCCCACCTCGTCCAGGTGGTCGTCGCCGACGACGGCTCGGCCCGGGCGCCCTCGCTGCCCCGGTCGCCGCTCGACATCCGGGTGGTCCGGCAGGAGGATCGCGGATTCCGGGCGGCAGCGGCGCGCAATCTCGGCGCCGCGGCGGCGGATGCGGCCGTGCTGTGCTTCCTCGACGCCGACACCGTTCCCGAACCCGACTACCTGCGCGCCGCCACCCGGCTGCCGGCCCAGCTGCCGGACGCGTTGGTGGTGGGCCGGCGACGCTACGCGGACCTCGACGCCCCCGCCTCCGATACGGCGCCGCGGCCGCTGCCGGAGCCGCGCTGGCTCAGCGACGCCTACACGGCCACCGCGGACCTGCTCCACCTCGACCACCGGTCCTACCGCTACGTGATCAGCTCGGTCATGTCCTGCAGTGCCGACCTCTTCACCGACACCGGCGGCTTCGACGCGTCGTTCGTCGGCTACGGCGGCGAGGACTGGGAGTTCGCGCACCGCGCGCTGGCCAACGGAGCGGTGCTGCACCACGCCCCCGACGCGGTCGCCTGGCACCACGGGCCGGACTGGGCGGGCCGCGACGTCCCCGACCGGGCCGCGGTCAAGAACGCCGAGGCCGTCGCGCTGTCGCGCCGCATCACCGACCCGGACGCCCGCCGCAGCGGATTGCGCTACGCGCTGCCCGACATCGCCGTCGACATCGACGGCACCGGTCACACGGTCGGCTCCCTGATCGCCACGATCAGCTGCTTCCTCGCCGAGGACGTCGGCGTCTGGGTGCGCGGCGAACACGCCGCCCGGCTGCTGGCCGCCGTCGGCGCCGCCGACGATCGCCTCCACGCCGGGCCGGTTCCCCCTGACGTGCTGCGGCGGTGCCGGTTCGTCGTCACCACCGACGGACGCGCCGTGTTGTCCCGTGCCGGTGTGGCGTCGCTGCTGCGGATCTGCTCCGAGGAGAACACGGGCACCGTTACAGCGAGCGCACCAGGTGTTGCGGTGACCTGCCGAGCCACCTGGGCCCTCAATCGGGTACGCCGATGGACCACCGGAACGGTGCGCTTCGCCGACCCCACCGACGCGGACAGGGTGAGCGTGACGACGAGCGTCGACGCCGGGTCGATAAATCTCCGGTGCGGGCCGGAGGAACCCGACCTGTCCTGGTAGGGCGGCCACGCAGTCGGCCCGGAAGGATGCCAAACTGTGCCGATGCTCATCGCGATACCACGCGAATCTCAGCCGGGTGAGACCCGCGTCGCCGCCACACCGCAGACGGTCGGGCAGATCATCAAGCTCGGTTACTCGGTCGTCGTCGAATCCGGCGCAGGCGCCGCCTCCAGTTTCTCCGACGCCG
The DNA here is from genome assembly GCF_001500125.1 of Mycobacterium sp. IS-1742. GTDB lineage: Bacteria > Actinomycetota > Actinomycetes > Mycobacteriales > Mycobacteriaceae > Mycobacterium. The sequence continues at coordinate 186,133 of NZ_LQIV01000043.1, forward strand.
CCTACGTCGAGGCCGGCGCCGAGATCGGCGATCCCTGGTCCGCCGATGTGGTCCTCAAGGTCAACGCCCCGACCGACGCCGAGATCGCCGCGCTCAAGGACGGCTCGACGCTGGTCGGGGTGATCTCGCCGGCGCTGAACCCCGACCTCGTCGAGAAGCTCTCGGCCCGCCGGATCACGGTGCTGGCCATGGACGCCGTACCGCGGATCTCCCGGGCGCAGTCCCTGGACGTGCTGTCGTCGATGGCCAACATCGCCGGCTACCGCGCGGTGGTGGAGGCCGCGCACGCGTTCGGCCGGTTCTTCACCGGCCAGGTGACCGCCGCGGGCAAGGTGCCGCCCGCCAAGGTGCTGGTGGTCGGCGCCGGCGTCGCGGGCCTGGCGGCCATCGGGGCCGCCGGCAGCCTCGGCGCCGTCGTCCGGGCCACCGATCCGCGGCCGGAGGTCGCCGATCAGGTCGCCTCGCTGGGCGGGGAGTACCTGGCGGTCGATCCGGCGGCGGCCGAGGTGTCGACCACCGGCTACGCCAAGGAGATGGGCGAGGACTACAAGGCTCGCGAGGCGGCCCTGTACGCCGAGCAGTGCAAGGACGTCGACATCATCGTCACCACCGCGTTGATCCCGGGCCGTCCCGCGCCGCGGATCATCACCGCGGAGATGGTCGCGTCGATGAAGCCGGGCAGCGTGATCGTCGACATGGCGGCCGCCAACGGAGGCAACGTCGAGGGCACCGTCAAGGATCAGGCGATCGTCACCGACAACGGGGTGACGATCATCGGCTACACCGACCTGGCCGGGCGGCTGCCCGCGACGGCGTCCCAGCTCTACGCGACCAACCTGGTCAACCTGCTGAAACTGCTGACGCCGGAGAAGGACGGGCAACTCACGCTCGACTGGGACGACGTGGTGCAGCGCTCGGTGACCGTCGTCCGCGACGGCGAGATCACCTGGCCGCCGCCACCGGTGCAGGTGTCCGCCGCCCCGGTCGCCGCGGCGGCTCCCGTCGCCCCGGCCGAAGCGAAGCCGGCCAGGCAACCGATGTCGACGGGACGCCGCCTGGGCATCACCTTCGCCGCTGCGGCCGCCCTGTTCGCGCTGATCGCGGCGTCCCCGGCCGCGTTGCAGGTCCACCTGACGGTCTTCGCGCTGGCGATCGTGATCGGGTACTACGTGATCGGCAACGTGCACCACGCGCTGCACACCCCGCTGATGTCGGTGACCAACGCGATCTCCGGGATCATCGTCGTCGGCGCGCTGCTGCAGATCGGGCACGACGATGTCGCGATCACCGCGCTCGCCTCCGTCGCGATCCTGGTCGCCAGCATCAACGTCTTCGGTGGATTCGCGGTGACGCGCCGCATGCTCGCCATGTTCTCCCGCAGCTAGCCTGCGCATCCCTCCCTCGAGACCCTGAAACGGATCCCATGTTCACGGTAGAGACTGCCGCCACATCGGCCTACGTCGTCGCGGCCCTGCTGTTCATCCTGGCGCTGGCCGGATTGTCCAAACACGAGACGTCGAAGGCAGGCAACACCTTCGGGATGGCGGGCATGGCCGTGGCGCTGGTCGCGACCGTCGTGCTCGCCTTCGATCACGGCATCGGGACGCTGGGCGCCGGGCTGCTGATCGGCGCCATGGCCGTCGGCGCGGCGATCGGCCTGTGGCGGGCACGCATCGTCGAGATGACCGGCATGCCCGAACTCATCGCGCTGCTGCACAGCTTCGTCGGTCTGGCGGCGGTGTTGGTCGGCTGGAACGGCTACCTGCACGTCGAGGGCGAGCCCGACGGCGCCGAGGCCGCCGCGCTCGGCGCCGAAGGCATGCTCGGCATCCACTCCGCCGAGGTGTTCGTCGGCGTCTTCATCGGCGCGGTGACGTTCACCGGTTCGATCGTGGCCAACCTGAAGCTCTCGGCGCGGATGAAGTCCGCACCCCTGATGCTGCCCGGCAAGAACATCCTCAACATCGGCGCCCTGGTCCTGTTCGCCGTGCTCACGGTGTGGTTCGTCATCGACCCGCAACTGTGGTTGCTCATCGCCGTGACGGTGCTCGCACTGCTGCTGGGCTGGCACCTGGTCGCCTCGATCGGCGGCGGCGACATGCCGGTCGTGGTGTCGATGCTCAACAGCTATTCGGGCTGGGCCGCGGCCGCATCGGGCTTCCTGCTGTCCAACGACCTGCTCATCGTCACCGGCGCCCTGGTGGGCTCCTCCGGTGCCTACCTGTCCTACATCATGTGCAAGGCGATGAACCGCTCGTTCATCTCGGTCATCGCCGGCGGCTTCGGGATCGAAGCCGGCCCGGCCGAGGACAAGGACTACGGCGAACACCGCGAGATCACCGCGGAAGGTGTCGCCGAACTGCTGGCGGGGGCCGACTCGGTGATCATCACGCCGGGCTACGGCATGGCCGTCGCCCAAGCGCAGTACGGTGTCGCCGATCTGACCCGCAAACTGCGCGAACGCGGGGTCGACGTGCGGTTCGGCATCCACCCCGTCGCCGGGCGGCTGCCCGGACACATGAACGTGCTGCTGGCCGAGGCCAAGGTGCCCTACGACATCGTGCTCGAGATGGACGAGATCAACGACGACTTCGACGACACCGCGGTCGTCCTCGTGATCGGCGCCAACGACACCGTCAACCCCGCCGCGTCCGAGGACCCGGGCAGCCCCATCGCCGGCATGCCCGTGCTGACGGTGTGGAACGCCGACAACGTCGTCGTGTTCAAACGGTCCATGGCCTCGGGATACGCCGGTGTGCAGAACCCGCTGTTCTTCCGGCAGAACACCCAGATGCTGTTCGGCGACGCCCGCGACCGGGTCAACGACATCCTCGCGGCGCTCTGATCCGAACGGGTCCGGGACCACTAGCATCGGTGCGCGTGCCAACCGATGAACCGTCGAACGATCACCACAGGATGCGCGTACGGCTGGCGAGCCTCGGCACGATACTGATCATCCTGATCGTCTACGCGGCGTCGCTGCTCGGCTACCGCTACCTCTCGGGATCGACCGAGACGCTCGGACCGCCCGATCTCGGCGAAAGCAGCGACACCGTCGTCCAGGTGACCCTGGAGGCGTTGCACACCGTCGAGAAGAAACTCGACGTCAACGTGGTGGTGTTCCCGGCCGACGACCACATGAACACCGACCTCAACGTCGCCGACACCGACATCGCGGTGCGGCTGTTCATGAACGAGGTCAACCTGCGCATCGAGGATCTGCGGACCCCGAAGGGTGAGCTTCCCGCCGAGACCCAGGCGACGATCGAGGTCACCGGCGATCCGGACGCGTGGCCGTTCGACGAGTACACGGTCGGCGCGCTCGGGGCCGATGTGCTGGTCGGCACCGGTGACGACCGGCGGTTCGAACCGGCCCGCCTCGAGGTGACCGGCGGCCTGGACGGCTGGGACATCACCAGCGAGCGCAGCGGTCCGGCCACCCAGTCGTCCACCGACGGCGACTATCAGACGATCACGTTGACCCGGGGCCGCGGCGCGCTCGCCTTCGACCTGGGGTTGTGCCTGGTGCTGATCACGCTGCCCGCCCTGGCGCTGTTCGTGTCGATCGAGATGCTGCGCGGACGAAGGAAGTTCATGCCGCCCTTCGGGACCTGGTACGCCGCGGTCCTGTTCGCGATCGTGCCGATCCGCAACTTCATGCCCGGCGCCCCGCCACCCGGCGCGTGGATCGACCAGATCCTCGTGCTGTGGGTTCTGCTGTCGCTGACCGCGGCGATGGTGCTGTACTTCGTCGCCTGGCATCGGCGCTCGGACTGACCGACCGTAAGGTGACAACCGTCCAGCACAACACCGGAGGCCATCCGATGCCCGTCGAGCGGCTGCTCCCCACCGGCGACGCCGAAGACCTGATCGCGCTGACCCGTGATATCGCCGCTCATGTGCTCGACCCGATCGTCGACGCCCACGAGAAGTCCGAGACCTATCCGGACGGGGTCTTCGCGCAACTCGGCGCCGCGGGCCTGTTGAGCCTGCCCCAGCCCGAGGAGTGGGGCGGCGGCGGACAGCCCTACGAGGTGTACCTGCAGGTGCTCGAGGAGATCGCCGCGCGGTGGGCGGCCGTCGCCGTGGCGGTCAGCGTGCACAGCCTGTCGTCGCACCCGCTGCTGGCGTTCGGCACCGACGAGCAGAAGCAGCGCTGGCTGCCTGGGATGCTCAGCGGTTCGCAGATCGGGGCGTACAGCCTGTCCGAGCCGCAGGCCGGCTCCGATGCGGCGGCATTGCGTTGTGCGGCAAGGCCTTCCGAGGGTGGTTATGTGATCACCGGCGAGAAGTCGTGGATCACCCACGGCGGGAAGGCCGACTTCTACACGCTGTTCGCGCGGACCGGCGAGGGGTCGCGCGGGATCAGCTGTTTCCTGATTCCGGGTGATCAGCAGGGGCTGTCCTTCGGCAAGCCGGAGGAGAAGATGGGGCTGCACGCCGTCCCGACGACCACCGCACACTACGACCAGGCCCGCGTCGACGCCGCGCGTCGTATCGGCGCGGAGGGTCAGGGACTGCAGATCGCGTTCTCCGCGCTGGACTCCGGTCGGCTCGGCATCGCGGCGGTCGCCGTCGGCCTGGCGCAGGCCGCACTCGACGAGGCGACGGCGTATGCCAACGAGCGGACGACGTTCGGCCGCAAGATCATCGACCACCAGGGCCTGGGCTTCCTGCTCGCCGACATGGCCGCCGCCGTGGTGAGCGCGCGGGCCACCTATCTGGACGCGGCACGGCGGCGTGACCTCGGCCTGCCGTACTCGACGCAGGCCAGCGTCGCGAAGCTGGTGGCGACCGACGCCGCGATGAAGGTGACCACCGATGCTGTGCAGGTGCTCGGCGGCGTCGGCTACACCCGGGACTTCCGCGTCGAGCGCTATATGCGCGAAGCGAAGATCACCCAGATCTTCGAGGGCACCAATCAGATTCAACGCCTGGTGATCTCGCGGTCGCTCAGCGACTGAGGACGCCCGCCGAACGTGAGCTTGTGCTCGACTTTCCGGCGGTTTGTCGCACACGACTTCACGTTCGCGTAGCGGCCGAACGCCTCGTGCACGAGGCCCGACGAACGGTGCCCGCATGCATCGTCATATCGTGACGGCATGGACTTCGCGATGTCGGCCAAGGCGCAGGATTACCACGAGCGGCTCACCGATTTCATGACCGAGTACGTCTTCCCCGCCGAGGCGGACTACCACCGCTACCGCGAGGAGGCCGGACCGAAGGACCACACCGTCCCGCCGGTCGTCGAGGACCTCAAGAAGCTGGCCAAGGAACGCGGGCTGTGGAACCTGTTCCTGCCGTCGGTCTCGGGGCTGTCGAACCTCGAGTACGCCGAGCTCGCCGAACTGTCGGGGTGGAGCATGGAGATCGCCCCGGAGGTGATCAACTGCGCCGCCCCCGATACCGGCAACATGGAGACCCTGCACCTGTTCGGCAACGAGCAGCAGAACAAGCAGTGGCTGGAGCCGCTGCTGAACGGTGAGATCCGCAGCGCCTTCGCGATGACCGAACCGGCCGTCGCCTCCTCCGACGCCCGCAACATCGAGACGACGATGCTGCGCGACGGCTCGGATTACGTGATCAACGGCCGCAAGTGGTGGATCACCGGCGCCGCCGATCCGCGCTGCAAGATTCTGATCGTGATGGGCCGCACCAACCGCGACGCCGCATCGCATCAGCAGCAGTCGATGATCCTGGTGCCCGCCGACACGCCCGGCGTCGACATCCAGCGGTCGCTTCCGGTGTTCGGCTGGCAGGACCAGCACGGGCACTGCGAGATCGTGTTCGACAACGTGCGCGTGCCCGTCGAGAACCTGCTCCACGAGGAGGGCAGCGGGTTCGCGATCGCCCAGGCCCGGCTCGGGCCCGGCCGCATCCACCACTGCATGCGGGCGCTCGGTGCGGCCGAGCGGGCGCTGGCGCTGATGATCGACCGGGTGCAGAAGCGTGTCGCGTTCGGCAAGCCGCTGGCCGAGCAGGGCGTGGTGCGTGAGGCTATTGCGAAGTCCCGCAATGAGATCGACCAAGCGCGGCTGCTGTGCCACAAGGCGGCGTGGACCATCGACCAGCAGGGCAACAAGGCCGCCCACGTGCTGGTGAGCCAGATCAAGGCCGTTGCGCCGCAGGTGGCGTGCGACGTCATCGACCGTGCGATCCAGGTGCACGGCGGCGCCGGGGTGTCCGACGACTTCCCGCTGGCGCGCCTGTACGCCTGGCACCGGGCGATGCGGCTGTTCGACGGTCCGGACGAGGTGCACATGCGCACGATCGCCCGCGCGGAACTGGGCCGCGAGAAGTCACCGTTCGCCGCAGCGGTGTGCCGCTAGTGGCCTCGGCCGGCGACGAACTCTCGGGGGCGTGGAACTTCCGCGACGTCTCCGAGCGGACGGGCGTCGCCCCCGGCGTGTTCTTCCGCGCCAGCGAGTTGTCGAAACTCGACGACGACGGCCGCTCCGCGCTGACCGGCTACGGCGTCACCGACGTCGCCGATCTGCGCACGCTGCGCGAACTGGAGCGGCACGGCCCCGGCCTGGTGCCCGCCGGGGTCGACATACACCATCTGCCGTTCATCGAGACCGTCGCCTCGGACGGGGAGGCCCCGCACGAGCACGCCTTCCAACGGATGATGACCGACAAACCCGACGGCGAGTCGGTCGCTGCCGCCGCCGCGCGCTACATGACCGAGGAGTACGGCCGCATCGCCGGCGCACCGCTGGCCCAGCGCGCCGTGCGGCAGGTGGTGGCGCTGCTGGGCTCGGGGCGCCGGGTGCTGGCGCACTGCTTCGCGGGCAAGGACCGCACGGGGTTCACCGTCGCGGTGGTCCTCGAGGCAGCCGGCGTGGACCGCGACGCGGTGCTGGCCGACTACCTGCGCAGCAACGACGCCGTCCCGCGGCTGCGGGAGAGCATCCTGGCCACCATGCGGGAGCGCGCCGCCGACAACCCGGAGATCATGGAGCTGGCGGAAGCCCGGTTGACGGAATCCGTTCTGGGCGTGCGGGAGGAGTATCTCGACGCGGCGCGCCGCACCATCGTCGAGTCCTACGGCTCGCTTCACGGATATCTGTCGGCGGCGGGCGTGACGGACGAGGAGCTCGCGCGGCTGCGGTCGACGCTCCGCGGGTGATCGTGTCGCGCCAGGGCGGTCCCTACGACGTGAGGTAGACCCCCACCACCCATGCCACCGTCGCGAGCAGCGCCCCGAGCAGCTCGACGCCCATCGACAGCGCGACACCCTTGACCGCGTGCACCGTCGACGCCCACGCCACCCGTTGGTCGCGGCGCACGCCGAGTTCGGCCACGTACACCCCGCCGACGAAGCCGATCACCAGTCCCAGCACAGGGATCACGAAGAACCCGATCACCCCCAGCACACCGCCGGCCACCAGGCTCATCGTGCGGACGTCGGCGGCGCGCATCCGCCGCATCGGCCACAGGTACTTGATCAGCAGCGCCGCGCCGAGGATCGCGGTGACCACGCCGAGCGTCACCCACGCGATCAGGTTCTGCTCGACGACGGCCCACACCGCGATGGCGCCGAACACCAGCAGGGTGCCGGGCAGGATCGGCAGCACGATGCCGACCATGCCGACCGCGATCGCCAGTGCGACGAGGAGGATGCCACCGGCGCTCACCGGCGTTGCCCCCGGACCCACTGCACGGTGCCCATCATCTTCGTGCGCACCCCGACCACACCGAACTTCTCGAGCGTGTCGCCCAGTTCGTCCTCGTCGAACACCCGGGCACCGGCGTTGGGCAGCAGGTTGATCAGACGGGCCAACTGTCCCGCGGTCGGCACCATGACCGCCATCCGCCGGCCGGGCCGCAGCACCCGCACCATCTCGGCGAGCGCGACCGCCGGGTCGGGGATCAGCTGCAGCATCGCCACCGAGACGACCGCGTCGACGGATTCGTCCCGGAGCGGCAAGCGCTGCGCATCGGCCCGCATGAACCCGACATTCGGGCCCGCCTCCGCACGCACCGCGCGGGCGAGCATCGGCTCGGAGATGTCGACGCCCAGCGCCAGCCCGCCCGGCCCAACCGCGCGGCCCAGCGCCGCGGTGACGTTGCCCGGACCGCTGCCGACGTCGAGGGCCACTCCCCCGACCGGCACGCTCAGCCACTCGATCGGCAGCTGCCACGCCGCCGACACCCGTCGGAGCAGGGTCTGGGAACCGTCGTAGACCAGCGACCCGAGCCGCGACGACCACACCGCCTGGATGGTCCCGGTGTTGCGGTCGCCGCCGTCGGTCAGCAGGTCGAGATACCCCTTGCCGACGTCTGGGCGTTCGGGCGGGTCGACGAGCAGCCGTTGGGCCCTGGTCAGCGCGGTGTCCACGGTCCCACGGTACGCCGCCCGGTCAGGCTCCGAGCTGCTCGGCCAGATCGAGAAAATCTCTTGCCAGCAGGTCGAATTCGCCCTCCGCCGGCATCCGGCGCTGCCGGTCCGGGCCGTATTCGAGCGGGCGGAACACGAATCCGGTCCGCAGCCCGGCCTCGCGTGCGGCCCGCAGGTCCGACGAATGCGCGGCGACGAGCATCAACTCGTGCGGGGCGATGCCGAGCAGGTCGGCGCAGCCGCGATAGGCCTCGGCGTCCGGCTTGTAGTGCCGGAACAGCTCGGCCGAGATCACGGCGTCCCACGGCAGCCCGGCCCGCTTCGCCATGTTGGTCAGCAGCGATACGTTGCCGTTGGAGAGCGTGGCGATCACGAACCGCCGCTTGAGCCGCGTCAGCCCCTCGACAGCGTCCGGCCACGGGTCGAGCCGGTGCCACGCCCGGTTGAGCTCGTCGACGGACTCGTCGCTGACCGAAATGCCCTCGGCGCCAAGGAGATCGACGAGCGTCATCCGGTGCAGGTCGTCGAGCTTCGTCCAGGGCAACTCGCCGCGGCGCACCCGGTCCATCGACGGGACGTACCCCGCCCGCCAGCCGTCGGCGAACGCCGGCCAGTCGGCGGACACCGCGTGCGCACGCCCGAACGCCTCGAGTTCCCGGATGACGCTGGACCGCCAGTCGACGACGGTGCCGAAGACGTCGAACGCCAACGCACGCACCGTCATCGTCGTCGGTCCTTCGCGCGAAGCGTCATCACGGTTCGAGGACCAGCTTGCCCTTGATCTCGCGGTCCGCCAGCGCCTGCAGCGCCGCCGGCCCGTCCGACAGCGCGTAACGTACCGGCGGCGGCGGGCGCAGTCCCGCGTCGACCAGCCTGCCCAGCTCGGCGCCGACGGCGGCCTGCGCGCTCGGCTTGCGCCGGACGAACTCGCCCCACCCGACCCCGACGACGCTCACGTTGCGCAGCAGCAGCCGGTTCACCTTGACGGTGGGAATCCCGCCGCCCGCGGCGAATCCGATGACCAGCAGCCGTCCCTCCGGCGCCAGCACCCGCACCGCGTCGTCGAAGGCGGGCCCACCGATCGGGTCGACCACGATGTCGACCCCCTGACCGCCGGTGGCGTCCATGACCGCCTGCTTCCACCCGTCGGCCAGCGGCAACACCACATCCGCCCCGACACCACGGAGGAAGTCCTCGGCACCGGACCGGTGCACCATCGCGATCACCGTGGCGCCCTGCGCCTTCGCGAGCTGGATGGCCGCCGTCCCGATGCCCCCGGCCGACCCGAGCACCAGCACCGTCTCGCCCGGCGTCAGCCCGCCGCGGCGGGCCAGGGCGAACTGCATCGTGTAGTAGTTCCCGAGCAGCGCCGCCGCCGACGCGTCGTCGACGCCGTCGGGCGTGGGGATCACGCTGTCGGGCAGCGCCGCCACACGTTGGGCGAACCCACCCATCATCGTGAACGCCGAAACCCGTTGTCCCGGTTGCAGTCCGGACGACTCAGGCGCAGACCGGACCGTCCCGGCGACCTCCATACCGGGGATGAACGGCGGGTCCAGCTTGAGCTGGTACTCACCGCGCAGCAGCAACAGATCCGGGAAGCAGACCCCGGCCGCGCCGACGTCGATGATCACCGCCTCGCCCGGGACGGGATCATCGACGTCGGTGTAGACCAGCCCGGCGGGTCCGGAGAGTTCCTGCGCCAGAAGCGCTTTCATGCCCGCTCAGCCGAGCTTGAAGCTGGCCTGCTGCGCAGCCGACAGATCGGTGATCTCGCCCCACTTGGCGGCGACGTCGTCGAGGGTCGGCACCCCTTCGGTGAACGTGACACCCTCGTTCTGGAACAGCGCGGTCCGCTGCACCTTGCCGCCGCCGACGATGAAGACCGAATCGGTGTCGGTCAGTTCCTCGGTCATGAGGTGGGCGACGATCGGCGCCACGTACTCCGGCGTCAGCTTCTCGAAGACCTCGGGCGGCAGGATGTCCTGCGTCATCCGGGTCGCCGCGATCGGCGCGACCGCGTTGGTCTTGATGTTGTACTTCGCGCCCTCCTGGGCGAGCGTGTTGATCAGGCCGACGAGGCCGAGTTTCGCGGCGCCGTAGTTGGCCTGACCGAAGTTGCCGAACAGCCCGCTGGTCGAGGTGGCGACGACGACGCGACCGAAGCTCTGTTCACGGAAGTGCGGCCACGCCGCGCGGATCACGTTATACCCGCCGTACAGGTGCACCTTGAGCACGGCGTCCCAGTTCTCGTACGTCATCTTGTGGAACGTGCCGTCGCGCAGGATGCCCGCGTTGCTGACCACACCGTCGACCTTGCCGAACTCGTCGATCGCGGTCTTGATGATGTTCTCGGCGCCCTCGGGTTCGGCGACGGAGTCGTAGTTGGCCGCGGCGCGTCCGCCCGCGGCCTTGATCTCGTCGACGACCTGATCGGCCATCGCCGAGCCCGCACCGGTGCCGTCGCGCGCACCGCCCAGGTCGTTGACGACGACGGCGGCGCCCTCGCGGGCCAGCGTCAGCGCGTACTCCCGGCCCAGCCCTCCGCCGGCTCCGGTGACGACGATGACGCGATCCTGCACTCCTGGCATTGCTTTCCTTTCGGGTTCAGCTGTGATGTCGCTAGAAGAGACGACGGGCGAGCTTCCATGCCTTCTCTGTATACGGCGGGTAGATGAAGGCACCCACGTCGGGTCGGGTGGGTTTGGTCATGACGGACTTCTTGTGACTGAACGTCTCGAAGCCGAAGCGACCGTGGTAGGCGCCCATCCCGGACGGCCCGACACCGCCGAACGGCAGCTTGTGCGTGGCGAAGTGGAACAGCAGGTGGTTGACCACCATGCCCCCTGACGACACGTCCTTGACCACCCGCTCGCGGATCGCCTTGGTCTTGGTGAACAGGTACGCGGCCAGCGGCTTCGGGCGCGCGTTGACGAAAGCGATTGCGTCGTCGAGGGTTTGGACCGTCACGATCGGCAGGATCGGTCCGAAGATCTCGTCGGTCATCAGCGGCTCGGCGGGATCGGGATCCACGACGACGGTCGGCTGGATGCTGATCCTCGACGCGTCCGAGCCACCGCCGATCACCACGTCACCCTTGGTCGCGGCCAGCGCGGTGGTGAGCCGGTCGAAGTGCCGCTCGTTGACGATGCGTTTGCCGTCGGGGTTCTCGGACTCGAAGGTCTCGACCGCCGCCTTGATCTTGTCGACCAGCTGGTCGCGGATCGGCGCCTCGGCCAGCACGTAATCGGGGGCGATGCAGATCTGCCCCGAGTTGATCAGCTTCGTCCAGGCGATGCGTTTGGCGGCCACGTCGAGGTCGGCGTCGGCGCTCACGATCACCGGGCTCTTGCCGCCCAGTTCCAGCGTGACGGGGGTCAGGTGCGGGGCGGCCCCCTCGTAGACCTTGCGGCCGATCTCGGTGCCGCCGGTGTAGAGCAGGTAGTCGAAACCCTGCGCGATGAGTTCCTGGCTGACCGAACCGTCGCCCTCGATCACCGTGATCGCCTCGGTGTCGAGGTAGCGCGGCACCAACTCGGCCATCAACGCCGAACAGGCAGGCGCCACCTCGGAGGGTTTGAGCACGACGGTGTTGCCCGCGGCGATCGCCCCGACGGCGGGTCCGAGCGTCAGCGCGAACGGGAAGTTCCACGCGCCGATGATCAGCACGGTGCCGAAGGGTTCGTACTCGACCCACCCGAGGCCGGGCAGCTGTGACAGCTCCAGCATTCGGTAGCGGCGCCGGGTCCACGTGCGCAGGTTCTTGGCGGCGTCCTTGGCCTCGCCGGCGACGCTGGCGATGTCGGCAAGCCATGCCTCGAAGGGTTTGCGGCCGAGGTCCTTTTCGAGCGCGGCGGCGATGGCCGTCTCGTTGTCGACCATGAGCCGCTCCAACGCGCGCAGCTGGCGTCGGCGCCATTCGAGGTCGCGGGTGCGGCCGGTCGCGAAGGTCCGGCGGAGACGGTCGACGGCCGCGGGGATATCGGTGGTGGCCCGGGTGGCCTGGGCGGAATCAGTGGTCATGGCTGGTCCTTCCTGACCGAGATGACCCGATCCTAACCAACCGGTTGGGGGCTCTGAGAGCTACGCCACTTTCTCGGCGGTCACCAGCACCGCGTGCGCGGTGTAGGACTGTGCGTCGTCGTCGGGACGTCCCGAGAGTTCCGGCAGGTGCCGCGCCTCGACGACGTCGGTCCACCAACCCCGCGACGTCAGCCAGCCCGGCGCATCCGATCGGCCCGGGCACATCCCGAGCACGTCGTCGAATGCGATCCGGCTGCCTGCCGCGCTGAGCCCGTCGATCTCTGAGATCACCGCGTCCTGCGTGGCGTCCGGCAGCGGGAGCAGGCCCTCGGCCAGCCAGATCGTCGGTTCGTTGTGGTTGAAGCCCGACTCCCAGAGCCGGGTCGGCCACGGCACGTCGAATTCGACGCCCACCGGGTGCCAGTCCGCGGCGGGCCGGGCGCCGTGTGCGGTCAGCGCGTTCTCCTTGTACCGCAGCACCGTCGGCTGGTCGATCTCGTAGACCGTCATGCCGTCCGGCCAGGCCAGCCGGAACGCCCGGGTGTCCAGCCCGGCCGCCAGCACCACGCACTGACGGATGCCCGATCCGGCGGCCTCGGCGAGGACCGCGTCGAAGAAGCGGCTGCGCGTCGCGTGGTAGTCGGCGATCTGGTGGTGGGCGGCGGCCAGCGCGGGCACCCGGTCGATGAGCTCCGCGGACCGCTGCAGCACCTCGACGACCTTGGGCCGGTCGAGCAGCACGGCGGCCAGGGGGTCGTCACACCCGGTGACGCTCGCGACGGCCGCGGTGGTGAGCACCTCGGGGCCGACGCGCGTCGCCAGGTTCGACACGCCGGTGGCGTGCCGTCTCACGACAGCCTCTCGGCGGTGACGAAGTTCGAGAACGCCTCGTCGTCGGTCAGGTCGGCGGGCAGGGCCCACCGGTCCAGCCGGCGCATCTCCTGTTGCGAGCTGACCGCGGTGGCCGTCCAGCCGTGCGCGTCGAGCCAGTCCGCGACGTCGGCGCGGTCGGGGTCCTCGTAGATGAGCTGCTGGATGTCGAGGGTGGCGGTCATCTCGAACTTCTCGGCGATGCGCTCGAACCTCTCCCTCATCTCCTGGCGCCGGTCGTCGGCCTGCACCCCCGCCGTCTCGGCGGCGATGCGGCTGCCCGGCGCCGACAGGTCGGTGATCTGCTCGAACAGCCGGTCCTGGGCGTCGGCGGGCAGGTACATCAGCAGTCCCTCGGCCAGCCAGGCGGTCGGCTGGGCGGGGTCGAACCCCGCACCGCGCAGTGCGGCGGGCCAGTCGTAGCGCAGGTCCATCGCCACCTCGCGACGGGTGGCGACGGGCTCGACGCCGTGTTCGGCGAGGGTGGCGGCCTTGTACTCGAGCACCTTGGGCTGGTCGATCTCGTACACCGTGGTGCCCGACGGCCAGTCGAGGCGGTAGGCACGCGAGTCCAGACCGGAGGCGAGGATGACGATCTGCCGGATGCCCGCCGCGCCGGCCGCGGTGAAGAAGGCGTCGAAGAAGTGCGTGCGCACGGCCTGGTAGCTGTTCATGTGCTCGAAGATCGCGGCGGCCTCGGTGTCGGCCTGGGCGACCTTCGCGACGAAGTCCGCGTCGAGGACCGACTCCCAGATGCCGGTGCCCGCCCCACTGACCAGCAATCTCGCGTACGGATCCCGGATGAGCGCCTCATCGCGTTCGGTCTCGGCGGCGCGCGAGGCGGCCACCATCACCGCGGTGGACCCGACGCTCGTCGCGATGTCCCACGTGTCGTCGTCGGTGCGCAAAGAGCTCATCGGGGTCCTTTCGCCGCGCACAGGGCGGCGCTCGGTGACAGACGGATTGGACTCCGATGTTACCGAAATAGCTTAGGCAAGCTATTTGATTGTGTCTGATCTCACCCGGTCAGACGCTGAGCTGCCACAACTTGTTGGCCATGAGCAACTCGAACTTCTCGACGATGACGGCGAGTTCGTGTTGACCGCCCACGTACCCGGCGTAGAAACCCATCCCCCACATCACCGCGACCAGCATCTCGACGAGCGACGGGATGTCGGTGTCGGTCTGGAGTTCACCGCGTTCGATGGCGTCGTTGACGGCCCAGGACACGAACGACCGTGACATCCGCAGCGCGTCGTGTTCGTCGCTGCGCAGATCGGGATGCCGCTGCGATTCGAGCACCGAGGTGACGAGAAACGCGGCGGCCGAACGGTCTTCGGACTCGGCGTGCATGGCGGCCGAGAAGAACGCCGACAGTCGGCCCAGCAGCGTGCTCTCACCGTGGGCACGTTCCATGCCCGCGCTAATAACCCACGCATTGGTCTGTTCGACGACCTCGCGATAGAGGACGCGTTTGCTCGCGAAGTAATGGTTGATCGCGGGACGGGTCAGATCGGCGCGTATCGCAATTGCCTGGAAAGTCGCAGCGTCGTAACCGAGTTCGCTGAAGACCTCTCTCGCAGCACGCAGAATGCGCTCACGTGTCTCTGCGGCCTTCGCTGCGGGCGGTCGTCCCGGCCCTCGGCTGGCAGTATGCGGCACAGTCAAATTGTGCCATAGGTAACGTCGGGGACCTGCACGTGGTGTCGGCCCCGCACCCGCGGGTGCATTTCCAGCAAATTGCGGCGGCGAACCGGCGAATCGTCACGGCGAGCCATATGGCGCCGTCGGCCAAAAAATCAGCCTCAACCACTACTGTGTCGGACCATGGGGGCCGTGGTCACTCGGGAGGGGTACTTCGAGACCGGACTCGCCGTACTCGCCGACCAGGGCTACGGCGGGCTGAAACTCGCCGAGGTCTGTAACCGTCTCGGGGTGACGACGGGGTCGTTCTACCACTACTTCGCGAACTGGTCGGCCTACACCCGCGAGCTCGTGGAGTACTGGCGCCAGCAGCGCACGGTGCGGATCATCGAGGCGGTCCGCGCGGTGAGCGATCCCCACCGCCGCATCGAGACGCTGATCGAGGAGGCTCTGGCACTCCCGCACGGCGCCGAGGCCGCGATCCGGTTGTGGAGCTCGATCGATCGCGACGTCCACGCCGTTCAGGCCGGGGTCGACCGGCAGCGGTACGACATCATGCGCGAGTCCTCGCTCGAGGTCATCGGCGACGAGAGGCAGGCGGAGGTCTTCGCGGCGTGGTGTGTCTACATCCTCGTCGGATACGAGCAGGCCACCATCCCCGCGGACGAGGATGCGCTGCGGTGGATCGCCGCCGAGATCCTGCACACGCTGGACTCCGGCCGCTTCAGCACGGTGTCCGACGACCGCTGAGCGTCGCCCCGGCGGTCTACCATCAGCGGTCATGCTGACCCCGGCCGTCCTGTGGCGCCGGGCGGCCGAGCGGATCGAGCGCCGCGACCCCGAACACGACGCGCTGCGCCGCGCGGCGCGGGCGGGCATCGTGCTGCCGGTGGCCGCGGCGGCGAGCTTCGCACTGGCCGGCGGTACCCAGGCGCCGATGTTCACGATCTTCGGGTCGGTGGCGCTGCTGATCCTGGCCGACTTCCCCGGGAACCGGCCCGCGCGGGCGCTGGCGTACGCCGGGCTCGGGTTCAACGGCGCGGTGCTCATCACCCTGGGCACCCTCACCGCGCCCCACCCCTGGCTCGGCGTCGCGCTGATGTTCGTGCTCGGCGTCGCGGTGACGTTCTCCGGTGTGCTCAGCGAGGTCATCGCCGCCGGGCAGCGCGCCACGCTGATGACCTTCGTCCTTCCCGCGTGCACCGCGCCCGGCCCGATCGACGAGCGGCTCACCGGATGGCTCATCGCCCTGGCCGTGTGTGTGCCCGCCGCGCTGTTCCTGTTCCCGCCCCGCCATCACGACGACCTGCGGCGCCACGCGGCGACGGTGTGCCGGTCACTGGCGGACTGCCTGGAGGGCGACGCATCGACGCGAGAGGTGCACCGGGCGATGAACGCGCTGTGGGAGAACTTCGTCAACGCCGACTTCCGCCCCGTCGCGCTGACGGCGGGCAGCCGTGCGCTGGTCCGGGTGGTCGACGACCTCGGCTGGCTGTCCGACCGCGTCACCGACGACACCGCGGCGCTGCTCGGTGACATGAAGCCGCCGATCGTGCGCGTGCTGCGTGATTCCGCGGCCGTCCTGCGGACCCACGACCGGCAGGAGCGCGCGGCGCGCAACGCCGACCTGGACGCCGCACTGGACGAACTGCGGTCGATCGCACACGGCCGCTACCGCGAGGACATCGAACAGATCCTCGCGGTGCCCGACGACGCCACCGCCGCCGCGGTCTCCCGCACGCTGCTGGGGCGTCGCACGTTCTCCGCGACGGTCGGTGTCACCGGCCGGATCATCCGCAACGCCGCGCTGGCCGACGCCCGGCCGGTCTGGGCGCGGGTGCTGGGACGGCGGCTTCCGCGCACCGGCGCGGCGGACTGGGTGATGCCCGAGACCACCGCGGTCGCGGCCATCACGAAGGGTTTCGTCGCGACCCGGGCGGTCGTCCTGCGCAACAGCCTGCGCACCGGCCTCGGGTTGGCCCTGGCCGTCACGGTCACCCAGGTGTTCCCCGTCGAGCACGGCTTCTGGGTGGTGCTCGGCGCGATGTCGGTGCTCCGGAGCAGCGCGCTGACCACCGGGACACGGGTGCTGCGCGCGGTGGCGGGCACCGCGATCGGCTTCCTGCTCGGGGTGGCGCTCATCGAGGTCGTCGGCGTCGAACCGACGGTGATGTGGCTGCTGCTGCCGGTGGTGGCGTTCGGGTCGGCCTACGTCCCCGAGATCGCCTCGTTCATCGCGGGCCAGGCGGCGTTCACGATGATGGTGCTCATCATCTTCAATGTCATCCAGCCGACGGGGTGGTCCGTCGGGCTGATCCGGGTGGAGGACGTGGTGCTCGGCGCCCTGGTGGGCGCGACGGTCTCACTGCTCATGTGGCCGCGCGGCGCGTCGGCGACGGTCGCGGCCGCGGTGCGCGACGCCTGCGAGGTGGGTGCGGCGTTGTTGCGGGCGGCGGTGCTGCGCGTCACCCGCGGTTCGTCGGAGCAGGCCGCGGACCGCGTGACCGCGCTCAGCCACGCCGCCCTGGAGGCCTCCCGGACTCTCGATGACGCGGTACGCCAATATCTTTCGGAGAACGGCGGGAAGACCGACGTGCGGGCGCCCGTGGTGCGGGCCGCGAACCGGGCGGTGCGGTTGCGTGCCGCCGCCGAACTGATCGCCGACGTGGTCCCGCCGCCGCTGGGCGTGTACGCGCAGACCCGCAGGGTGCTCGAAGCCCATGCCGAGCTGGTCTGCCTGCGGCTGGTCGGGCCTGCACCCGACACCGACCGCAGGCCGCCGATCAGCGACGACTTCGCCCTGGCGCTGCGCCCCGAGGCCGGTGACGACGACCTGGCCGTCTCCGCGGCGCTGCCGCTGGTCACCGTGGCGGCGAACCTGGGCGAACTCGAGCTGCTCTATCCCCGTGCCGAACCGCTGACCGTCGCGCGCTGACGTCAGCGGCCGGCCGTGTGCGGCATCAGCGCGTCCGGCGGGATGGAGCCGAACCTGCCGGCCTGGTAGTCCTCGACCGCCTGGATCAGCTCGGACTTCGAGTTCATCACAAACGGGCCGTAGTGGAAGACCGGCTCCCGGATCGGCCTGCCGCCGAGGATCAGCACCTCGAGGGCGGGGCGGTGGGAGTCCTGGGCGGGGGCGGCCGCGACGCTCAGCCGGTCACCGGGGCCGAACACCGCGAGCTGACCCTGCTGGATCGGATGGCCGACCGGTCCGACCGTACCGCGTCCGGACAGCACGTACATCAGCGCGTTGAAGTCCCGGTTCCACGGAATGTTGAGCCGCGCACCGGGTTCCACGGTCGCGTGCGCCATCGTGATCGGCGTGTGCGTCGCACCGGGCCCCTGCCTTCCGTCGATCTCGCCGGCGATGATCCGGACCAGTGCGCCGCCGTCCTCGGACGCCACCAGACCGACCTGGGCGCCCTCGATGGCCTGATACCGCGGCGCGGCGAACTTGTCGCGGCGCGGCAGGTTCACCCACAGCTGGATGCCGTGGAACAGCCCGCCGCTCTCGACGAGTTCGGCCGGCGGGGTCTCGATGTGCAGGATGCCGGAACCGGCCGTCATCCACTGGGTGGCGCCGTCGGTGATCAACCCGCCCCCGCCATGGGAGTCCTGGTGCGCGAAGCGGCCGTCGATCATGTAGGTGACGGTCTCGAAGCCGCGGTGCGGGTGCCAGTCGGTGCCGCGGGGTTCACCCGGCTCGTATTCCACCTCGCCCATCTGGTCCATGTGGATGAAGGGGTCGAGGTCGGCGGCGCTGACACCGGCGAACGCGCGGACGACGGGGAAACCCTCGCCCTCGTAGCCGCGGGGACCGGTGGTGATCGAGCGGACGGGGCGCTCGGTGTCGGCGGGAGCAGGTGACGTCAGGCGGGGCAGAGTCAGGGTGTCGGCGGTGATGGCAGGCATGTCGCGTACAACCGGACCGCGGTCCGAATCATTCCTCGGCAGCGATCAGGACAGCGCGCCGAGCGCGGCGGCGCGCGCCTCGGCGGCGGTCGCGGTGGTCAGCACGGCCTCGGCCGCGTCGCGACACTGCTGCAGGGTGACCCGGGCGAGTCTGGCTCCCACGCCGGGCACCGCCGCGGCCGCCGCGGACAGCGACGTCACCCCGAGACCGGCCAGGACACAGGCGAGCGTCGGGTCGGCCGCGGCTTCACCGCACACGCCGACGGGCTTGCCCGCCGCGGCGCCCGCCCGAACGGCCATCGCGACGAGCGCGAGCACGGCCGGCTGCCACGGGTCGGTGAGCGCGGCCAGGTCGGCGGACATCCGGTCGGCGGCCATCGTGTACTGGGCGAGGTCGTTCGTGCCGATCGACAGGAAGTCGACGTGTTCGAGGATGCGGTCGGCCAGCAGGGCGGCGGCGGGCACCTCGATCATCACCCCGGGCGTCAGCCCGTGGCGGCGGACGGCCGCGGCGAAGTCCCGCGCCTCCTCGGCGGTCGCGATCATCGGCGCCATCACCCAAGGCTTGTTGCCGGTCCGCTCCGCCGCGGCCGCGATGCCTGCGAGCTGGCGCTCGAGGAGGCCCGGGTTGCCGTGCGCGATGCGGATGCCCCGGACGCCGAGCGCCGGGTTCGCCTCGTCGTGGTGTCCGGCGAATCTGAGCGGTTTGTCCGACCCGGCGTCGAGCGTGCGGACCACGACCTTGTGCCCGGCGAACGCGTCGAGCACCTCACCGTAGATCGCGGCCTGCTCGTCGACGGTCGGCTCGGTGTCGCGGTTGAGGAAACACAGTTCGGTGCGGAACAGGCCCACGCCCTCGGCCGGGGTCTCGCGGGCCGACCGCGCCGCGGCGCCGTCCTGCACATTGGCCAGGATCGCGACCGGATGCCCGTCGGCGGTCGCCCCTGGCCCGGTCCAGTGCGCGGCGCGCTCGGCCTCGCGACGGGCCGTGGCGACCGCTTCGGCTGCGGCCACCTCGTCGGGGCCGACGGTCACCGTGCCGGCCGTGCCGTCGACCAGCACGAGCGACCCGGCGGGCACCGCATCGAGGCCGTCGACGGCGACCACGCACGGGATGCCGAGCTGACGGGCGATGATGGCGGTGTGGCTGGTCGGGCCACCCAGCGTGGTCGCCAGCGCGACGACGAGCGTCGGGTCGAGACCCGCGGTGTCGGCGGGCGCGAGATCCTCGGCGCACAGGATCGACGCGACCTTCGGCAGCGGGACACCGGGTTCGGGCAGCCCGCTGAGCTCGGCCACGACGCGGTCGCGGATGTCCTGCAGGTCGGTGACCCGCTCCGCCATCAGCCCACCCATCTTCGTGAACAGGTCGACGAACTGCGCGACGGCCTCGCGGACCGCGCGGACGGCCGGGGTGCCGGCGGCGATGCGTTTCTCCGCGGCGCCCAACCACGCCCGGTCCTGTGCGAGCGTCGCGGTGGCGGCGAGCACCTCGGAGGCCGCGCCGGTCGCGTGCGCGGCGCGGTCCCGCAGACGGGTGGCGACGGCGGTGGCCGCGGCGCTGAACCGGGCGGCCTCGGCCGGTCGGTCGGACTCCGCGAGGTCGGTGGCGGTGTCGTCGACGACGGGCAGCCGACCGGGGCGGATCACCGGGGCGTACTGGACCCCGGGCACCACCGGGACGCCGCGCAGCACGGTGCCGGCCGGCGCGCCGACCGTGTCCGCGGACCCGTGTGACGTGGGCGCTGATGAAGCGGTCATGTGAACCAGGTTACTCAAAACCATTGACAAGTCAACACGAACGGGGGTAAAACAAAACATAACCAACTGCATTGGGGTTGTTTCCCACACATACGGAGCATCATGTACGCCGAAGAACGGCAGCAGGCCATCGCCTCTCTGGTGATGCAGAGAGGGCGCGCCTCGGTGGCGGAGCTGGCCGAGGCCTACGACGTCACCACCGAGACCGTCCGGCGTGATCTGGCGGCCCTCGACCGCGCCGGGCTGCTGCGCCGGGTCCACGGCGGTGCGGTGCCCGCACGGGCGTTGCACCTCGTCGAGGCCGACGTCGCGGAGCGGGACGCGACGCGGGCCGGCTACAAGGACGCCATCGCCGCGGCGGCCCTCGACTGCCTGCCCGTCGGCGGCGCCAGCGTGCTGCTCGATGCCGGCACGACGACCGCGCGGATCGCCGCCCAGCTGCCCGCCGAACGTGAGCTCGTCGTCGTCACGAACTCCGTGCCGATCGCCGCCCGGCTGGCCGGCATGCCGATGGTGGAGCTGCAACTCCTCGGCGGCCGGGTGCGCGGGCTGACCCAGGCCGCCGTCGGCGAGCAGACCCTGCGGGTTCTCGACAGCATGCGCGTCGACGTCGCGTTCATCGGCACCAACGGCATCAGCCTGCGCCACGGCCTCTCGACCCCCGACAGCGAGGAGGCCGCCGTCAAACGCGCGATGGTGCAGGCCGCCAATTACGTGGTGGTGGCGGCCGATTCGTCGAAGGTCGGCCGCGAGGAGTTCGTCAGCTTCGCGTCGCTCAGCAGCGTCGACACCCTGGTCACCGACGGGGAGATCAGCGACAACTACCGCAGGCAGTTCACCGAGCGCGGCGTCGAGGTGGTGATCGCGTGATCGTCACCGTCACCCCCAACCCCAGCGTCGACCGCACGGTCGCGCTGCCCACGCCGCTGACCCGCGGCGCGGTGCAGCGGGTCACGTCGGTCACCAGCGAGCCGGGCGGCAAGGGCGTGAACGTCGCCCGCGCGCTGACCCTCGCGGGCGTGGAGGCCGTCGCCCTGCTGCCCGCCGCCGACGGCGACCCGATCGTCACCGCACTGCGCGCGACCGGTGTGCAGTTCCGCTGCGTGCCGATCGCCGAACCGGTCCGCACCAACCTGGCCATCACCGAACCCGACGGCACCACGACGAAACTCAACGAGCGCGGCGCGACGCTCGACGCGGCCGCGCGCGACGCGTTGACCCGAAGCCTCGTCGCGGCCGCCGAGCGCGCCGCCTGGGTGGTGCTGTCGGGCTCGCTGCCGCCCGGCCTGCCCGACGACTGGTACGCCGAGGTGGTCGCGCGGCTGGCCCCCCTGCCCTGCCGGGTCGCCGTCGACACCTCCGAAGGCCCGCTCGCCGCGCTGGCCGCAGGGTTCGGCGCTGCGGCGCCCGATGTCGTCAAACCGAATGCCGAGGAGCTGGCCGGCCTCGTGGGCGCATCCGCCGAGGTGTTGGAAAGCGCTGCCGCGCAGGGTGATCCGGGGCCGGTCGCGGCCGCCGCCCGCCAACTCGTCGACCGCGGGGTCGGTACCGTGCTCGCCACGCTGGGCGCGGCGGGCGCCGTCCTCGTCGACCGGACCGGCGCGTGGACGGCGACACCCCCGCCTATCGTCCCGCGCAGCACCGTCGGAGCCGGCGACTCGTCCTTGGCCGGCTACGTCCGCGCGGCCGTGGGCGGTGCCGAGGCCCCCCACCGCTTGCGCATGGCCGTCGCCTACGGCAGCGCCGCCGCGGCTCTGCCCGGCTCCGCACTCCCCGCACCTGCCCAGCTCGATCTCGACGGCGTTTCCGTCAGCGCCATCGCCCCGACCCCCGCCAGCTCCTGACACCCGACCGAAAGAGCCAGTGATGTCCAGTCCCACCGCATCGCCGATCATCACCACCGATCTCGTGCTGCTCGACGTCGACGCCGGCGCAGACAAGGAAGCCGTGATCGGGCGCCTCGTCACCCGGCTCGCCGACGCCGGGCGCACCAGCGACACCGACGGCCTGGTCTCGGCCGCGCTGGCCCGCGAGGGACAGTCGGCGACCGGCCTGCCCGGCGGGATCGCGATCCCGCACTGCCGCTCGCCGTACGTCGACACGCCCACCATCGGATTCGCCCGGCTGGCGCCCGGCGTCGACTTCGGCGCTCCTGACGGTCCGGCCGACCTCGTGTTCCTGATCGCCGCGCCGGAATCCGGCGGCGCCGAGCACATGAAACTGCTGTCGAGCCTCGCCCGCGCCCTGGTGCGCAAGGACTTCGTCGCCTCGCTGCGGGCGGCGGGCACCCCCGACGAGGCCGTCTCGCTGGTCGAGGGTGTGGTGAATCCGCAACCGGCCGCGGCACCGACGCCCACCGCGCAGCCGAAACCGGAACCCGAACCCGAACCGGCGCGGCAGCGGACCCTGGTCGCGGTGACCGCCTGCCCCACGGGGATCGCGCACACCTACATGGCGGCCGACTCCCTGGTGGCCGCCGCCGAGAAGGCCGGCGTCACGCTGCAGGTGGAGACCCAGGGGTCCTCGGGCAGCACACCGCTGTCGGCGGCGACGATCGCCGCGGCGGACGCGGTCCTGTTCGCCACCGACGTCGGGGTCAAGGACCGGCAGCGCTTCGCGGGCAAACCCGTCGTCGCCTCCGGGGTCAAACGGGCGATCAACGAACCCGACAAGATGGTCGCCGAGGCGCTGGCCGCCGCCGACGATCCGAACGCGGCCCGCGTCGAGGGCGTCGCCGCGGGCGCACCGGCGGCCGCCGCCGCCTCGGGTGACGTCGGCTGGGGCACCCGCACCCGGCAGATCCTGTTGACCGGTGTGAGCTACATGATCCCGTTCGTCGCCGCGGGCGGTCTGCTGATCGCGCTGGGCTTCCTGTTCGCGGGGTACGACATCGCCAATACCCCTGACGGCGAGACGGATTCGCTCGGCAAGATCATCGCCACCACGAACTCGCTGACCGACCTGCCGCCGGGCGGGCTGATCCAGTACCTCGGCGCGGTGCTGTTCACGATCGGCAACCTCGCGTTCTTCTTCCTGGTGCCCGCGCTGGCCGGTTACATCGCGTTCGCGATCGCCGATCGGCCGGGTATCGCACCGGGATTCGTGGCCGGTTACATCGCCACGACGGTGGGCGCCGGTTTCATCGGCGGCATCGTCGGCGGCCTGATCGCCGGCTTCGCCGCGCTGTGGATCAGCCGCATCGGCGTCCCGCAGTGGGCCCGCGGGCTGATGCCGGTGGTGATCATCCCGCTGTTCGCGTCGATGGTCGTCGGCCTGCTGATGTTCCTGCTGCTCGGCCGCCCGCTGGCCTGGCTCACCTCCAGCCTGACCGACTGGCTCAACGGGTTGTCCGGCAGTTCGGTGATCGTGCTCGGGGTCATCCTCGGCCTGATGATGTGCTTCGACCTCGGCGGCCCGGTGAACAAGGCGGCCTACGCGTTCGCGACCACCGGGCTCAACGTCGCCGACCCGGCCTCGCTGCGGATCATGGCGGCGGTGATGGCCGCCGGGATGGTCCCGCCGCTGGCGATGGCGCTCGCCTCGACCGTGCGGCCCGGCCTGTTCACCGAACCGGAACGCGAGAACGGCAGGGCCGCTTGGCTACTCGGGGCGTCGTTCATCTCCGAAGGCGCGATCCCCTTCGCGGCGGCCGACCCGCTGCGGGTCATCCCGTCGATGATGTTCGGCGGTGCGATCACCGGGGCGATGGTGATGGCCTTCGACGTCACGTCCAAGGCGCCGCACGGCGGGATCTTCGTGTTCTTCGCGATCGGCAACCTGGTGTGGTTCCTGGTCGCGCTCGCGGTGGGCACGGCGGCAGGCGCCGCCGCGGTCGTCGCCGCCAAACAGTTCGCCAAACCCGAAACGTCCGCGGACACCGTTCCCGCACTCGCCAACGCCTGACCCCACCCAAGAAGAAGGAGATCTCCACCATGCCCGCACGAACCGTCACCGTCGGCTCGGCCATCGGCCTGCACGCCCGCCCCGCCGCGATCATCGCCGAAGCCGTCGTCACCGCAGGCGTCCCGGTCACGCTCTCGGTCGCCGGTGGTGAGCCCGTCGACGCCGGGTCCGCCCTGATGATCATGACGCTGGGTGCGGGAAACGGCGCCGAGGTCACCGTGGAGTCCGACGATGCGGCCGCGCTCGACACCGTCGCCGGGCTCGTCGAACAGGACCTCGACGCCTGATCTCCCACCCGTAGTTCCTCCGACAAGAAACCGCAGCTACCCCCCTCGCGGTGCCCTTAGGATTGCTCCGTGCATTCGACCGGTCCGCGCGGCGTGATGGGAGGGGCCGCCCGCGAGGCGGTTCCGGGTTTGCTGTCTACACTGAGGCGCGAAGCCGTCGGCGGGTCGACACGGGGGGTGCTGAGCACGGTGCAGCGGGTGTGCGTAATCCTCGTGGCCCTGCTGTTGGCGCTGGTCAGCGCGCCGGCTGGGGGGGCCGTCGAACCACCGAGCATCGACCCCGCGGCGCTGCCGCCCGACCAGACCGGACCCGATTCGCCGACGGAGCAGCGCCGGGTGTGTTCGGCCCCGACCGTGCTGCCGAACTCGACCTTTGCCGACAAGCCCTGGCCGAACGACTATCTCCAACTGGCCGAGGCCCAGAAGTTCGCGACCGGCGCCGGCGTCACCGTCGCCGTGATCGACACCGGTGTGAACGGTTCACCGCGCGTGCCCGCCGAACCGGGCGGGGACTTCGTCGACCAGGCCGGCAACGGCATGTCGGACTGCGATTCGCACGGGACGCTGACGGCGTCGATCATCGCCGGACGTGGATCGCCGACCGACGGGTTCATCGGGGTCGCCCCGGACGCCCGCGTCCTGTCGCTGCGCCAGACCTCGGAGGCGTTCCAGCCGGTCGGCGCACGCCAGGATCCCAACGACCCCAACACCACGCAGACCGCGGGATCGCTGCGCAGCCTCGCCCGTGCCGTCGTGCACGCCGCGAACCTGGGCGCGCAGGTGATCAACATCAGCGAAGCCGCCTGCTACAAGATCACCCGCCCCATCGACGAGACCGGGTTGGGCGCGGCGATCAACTACGCCGTCAACGTGAAGAACGCGGTGGTCGTCGTCGCGGCGGGCAACACCGGGCAGGACTGCACCCAGAACCCGCCGCCGGACCCGGCGATCCCGGCCGATCCGCGCGGCTGGCAGCAGGTGCAGACCGTCGTCAGCCCGGCCTGGTACTCGCCGCTGGTGCTGACCGTAGGCAGCATCAACGACAACGGTCAGCCCAGCAACTTCTCGATGTCCGGCCCCTGGGTGGGCGCGGCCGCCCCCGGCGCGAACATCACCGCGCTCGGCTACGACGGTCAGCCCGTCAACGCGCTGCAGGGTCAGGACGGGCCCATCCCGATCGGTGGCACGTCGTTCTCGGCGGCGTACGTCTCCGGGCTGGCCGCGCTGCTCAAGCAGCGTTTCCCCGCCCTGACCCCGGCACAGATCATGAACCGCATCACCGCCACCGCCCGTCACCCCGGCGGCGGCGTCGACAACTACGTCGGGGCGGGCGTGATCGACCCGGTGGCCGCGCTGACGTGGGAGGTCCCCGAGGGACCCACCGACATCCCCTACCGCGTCAAGCAGCTACCGCCCCCGGTGTACGTCCCGCCGCCCGACCGCGGGCCGATCACCTGGGTCGTCGTGATCGGCGCGGGTCTGGCCC
This sequence comes from Mycobacterium sp. IS-1742, assembly GCF_001500125.1. Taxonomy (GTDB): domain Bacteria; phylum Actinomycetota; class Actinomycetes; order Mycobacteriales; family Mycobacteriaceae; genus Mycobacterium. The sequence goes on from NZ_LQIV01000043.1 coordinate 212,360, forward strand.
TGGTCCTCGGCATCGCCGCGCTGACCCGGCGGGCGTTGAGGCGCCGATGAGATCGTTCCTCGCGCAGTTCGGGCTGCGCCTGACCACCGGCCACCTGATCTGGGCTGCAGTGTTGATCCCGGCCTGCGTCGCGCTCTTCATCCCGATGAACCTGCTGTGGGTCGGTGTCGCGGTGTCCGTGTTGATCGCGCTGATCGCGGTCGTGACGATCCGCGGACGCCGGCTGACGGGCTGGGTGGCGGCGCTGTTCTCGTGGCGACGCAGACACCGCAGCACCCCGCGCGCCCCGTCGGAGCCCGCGGTGGGTGCGACGGTCATGCCCGGCGACCACGTCGCCGTGCGCTGGCAGGGCGACCACCTGATGTCGGCGATCGAACTCGTGCCACGGCCGTTCACCCCGACCGTGGTGGTCAACGGGCAGTCCTTCACCGACGACGTACTCGACAGTGCGCTGGTCGAGAAGCTGATCGCCGCGCACTGCCCGGAACTGGAAGCCGACGTGGTGGCGGCGGGATACCGGGTCGGCAAGACGGCGCCGGCCAGCCTGGTGGCGCTGTACGAACAGGTCGTCGGACCGTATCCGGCGCCCGCGAGCCGCCGGACCTGGATCGTGCTGCGGGCGGACCCCGAGCTGACCCGCAAACCCGCACAGCGCCGCGACACCGGGGTGGCGGGGCTGGCGCGGTATCTGGTGGCCTCGACGACCCGGCTGGCGGATCAGTTGGCCGGCAACGGGATCGACGCCCGCCCCAGCCGCAGCTTCGACGACTTCGACCGGGCGACCGAGGTCAGCTTCGAGCGGGAGACCTGGTCGGCGATCAAGGGCCGCAGCACCTTCACCGCGGCCTACAGTGCGCCCGGCGGACCGGACGTATGGTGGTCGGCGCGCGCCGACCACACCATCACCCGGATGCGGATCCGCCCCGGCACCGCCCCGACGACCACCGTGTTGCTGACGACGTTGGCGAATCCGTCGACGCCACGCGGGTTCTCGTGTCTGTTCGGCGGCCAGCGCGCCGCCCTGCAGGGCATCAGCCCGGTGACGGACAAGCACTACGAGCTGCCGATCGGATCGGCGGGGATCCTCATCGGCGAGACCGCCGACCGGTATCCGGTGTACATGCCGTTCGACGACGTCGACGTCAGCATCAACCTCGGCGACGCGCGGCTGTTCACCCAGTTCGTGGTCCGGTCGGCGGCGGCGGGCGCGGTGGTGACGCTGGGGCCCCAGTTCGGCGAGTTCGCCGGCTTCGTCAACGGACGGATCGGCCAGGAGGCCAAACTGTCGTGGCCGAACGCCACCACCTATCTGAGTCCACACCCCGGCGTCGGCCGAGTCATCCTGCGACACAACTTCATCGACACCCCGAGGCATCGGCAGCTGCCCATCCGGTTGATCAACCCGCGCGAGGAAAGCCGCTACCAGATGGCCCTCGAGCAGTGACCGACCGGGTGCCGGCCGCCGAGATGCCGCGGTGACCTGAGGAGGAAGACATGGCGGGCGACGAAGTCCGAGTCGAGCCGGCGGATCTGCGGGCGCGTGCGACCGCGCTGGACGAGGAGATCCTCGACGAATCGCAGCGCCCCACGCCGCCGTGCGGGCTCCCGTTCGTCACCGCGTCGGCGGCGGGCATCGCGGCGGGTTCGGACACTCTGCGCAGCCATCTGATCGCCGGGAACCGCGAAGCCGAACGGCTCGCCGCGGTGCTGTCCGAGGCGGCCGACGTCTACCAGCAGATCGACAACCGCGCCGCCCAGGCACTCGAGTACCCCGGCGGTCCGCGCTCGGTGGCACCCGTCGCGGTCAACCCGACCCTGCCGCCGTCGGTCCCGGCGGTCGAGTTTCCCTCCACCGTGCCCGCCATGCCGGGCGGCCAGACCGACGCGGGCTTCTTGGACGTCAAGGCGGCCGCGCAGATCATCCACTCCGGGAACTCGGGCCCGATGCGGACGTACGGCGAGCAGGCCAAGAAGTTCGCCGGCACACTCCGCGAGAGGGCCGCGTCCTTCAACCTCGAGGGCGTCAACTGGGAGGGCACCTCTGCGGAGAAGGCCGGTGACGCGGTCCGTCAGCACAAGGAGTGGCTGGAGAAGCTGGCCGAGAGTTACCAGTTCCTCGGCGACGAGGCCATCGACATGGCCGACGCCCACGACAGGTGGGCGGGTCAGCATCCGACGGTCGCCGAGGTCGAGGCGGTCGAGGCCCGGGTGGCGCAGGCCGGCCAGGCGGGCGACAAGAACGCGCTCGCGGCGGCGATGACGGATTACCTTGCGCTGCAGCGAAAGTCCGAGGAGGTCCGGACGAGTTACAGCGCCGACGTCGCGGGCAAGAGCCTGCCCGCGGTCGTCGACCCGCCGCAGGGAGCGGCGCCGGTGCCTCCGATCAGCAGTAACGGCGACCCACGCCAAGGTAAGGGCAACCCAGCGGGCGAGGGCACACCGGGTGGCGCGCGCGGCGGACACCCCGGCGACGGTCAACCCGGCGGCCAAGCCGGGGCGCAGCGGGCGGCCGCGACGGGCGCCGGCGCACCGGGCGGACAGGGCTCACCGCAGCCCGCAGCCGCGCAGTCCGGTGGCGGCTCACCCTCCGCGGGAGGCGGGGCACCCTCCGGTGGCGGCGGTGCCCCGGCCGGTGGTGGCGCACCCTCCGGCGGTGGCCTGCCGGGTGGCCTGCCCGGCGGGCTTCCCACCGGCGGGCCGGAAGGGCTGCCCCCACTCGAGGATCCGGCACTGAAGCCGGCCGCCGCCGGCGGTGGCGGCGCCGGCGGTGGCGCGGGTGGCGGAGCAGGCGGCGGGGTCCCGCCCTCTCCGCTGCAGCCCGCCGTCGGTGCGGAGACCGTCGCACCCGGTCCGGCAGGCGCGGGCCGTGGTGGCGGGGCCGCCGCGGCCGGGCCGGCCGGTGCCATGGGAGCGATGGGCGGTATGGGCGGTATGCCGATGGGCGGCCACGGCGCCGGCCGCGGTCAGGGCGGTGGGGAGAGGAAGCGCACACCCGGACTTTCGCCCGACGAGGACCTCTACGTCGAGGATCGGCCGTTCACCGAATCCGTCATCGGCTATCAGCCCAAGCCGCCGAGGGATCGGAAGGATCCGCAGTGACCGGCGAGATGCACCCCCAGGTGGCGGCGGTGTTGGCGCAGGCGCAGCAGTTGCAGTCGATCATGGACGAGCAGCTGCACAAGATGAAGCACCAGACGTTCACCGCGTGCGACGAGACCGAGACCGTCGAGGTGACGCTCGACGGCCATCAGCAGTTGACCGGCGTGCACCTGGAGGAGGGTCTGCTACGCCAGGGTGTGCATGTCGTCGAGCACCGGTTGAACGAGGCGCTGCAGAACGCCACCGAGGCGGCGTCTGCCGCGATCGACGCCGACCGCGAGCGAATCGACGCCCAGGTCGCCGAGCTGACCGAGTCGTGGAAGACCTGAGCGGGTCAGTCGCCGGGTAGCACGACGCCGGCGATGGCGTCGCGTGCCGCCCGGTCGCCTGCCTCGTAGCGCGCGGCGGCGCTGCGCAGGGTGCGGCCGTACTCGTCCGCCCCGCCCGCCGCCGCGGCCGTCAGCGCACCGATGCCGGACTGCGCCCGCCGGCAGGCCGCCGCGGTCTGCAGCGCCACCGCCGCGTTCGCCGCCTCGCCCAGTGGCGCATCGGCCCGCAGGCCCGCGATCCCGGCCGCGGCCTGTGCGAAGGCCGTCGCGGCACCGGTCAGTGCGGGCGGATTCACCTGCAGCACAACGCTGCTCATCGATCCCTCCTAGAAGCGCAGGTTGCGCAGCACGTCGTACACGCTGGCGATCCAGAGCAGCAGCGGGATGACCGCCGCGATCGCCGCGCCGTCGACCAGCTCGAGGATCCGTTTGGTCACCGGCGACACCCGGCGCACGCCGTCAGTCGCTCCGATGATCACCAGCGCCACCGCGCCCAGCGCGGTGTAGAGCGCGAGCACCAGCCACGCGTCGTCGGGATACCACTGGCACAGCCGGACCATCACGCCCGTCGGGACGATCACGGTGACCGCCAACAGTGCCCAGGCACACCAGCGCTCCGCGTACAGCCGGGACCGGAAGCCGCAGATCGCGGCGACCAGTCCGGCGACGATCAGGCTGTGGACGAAGAAGTGCCCCTGCACGACCACCGCGATCGCACCGACCGCCAGGATCAGCGCACCCGCGGTCAGGAAGCCGATCAACAGTTTCTTGGCCAGCACGCTGCGTTCCTGCAACCGGGCCGCCGATTCGGGCACCGACGCGATGATGGCCTGCCAGGTCGGCGATTCCTCGTCGGCGCCCTCGCGGGACGTGACGGGGTCGAGGAGTTCGTCGTTGGTGACGGTCTCACCGGGTGCGGGGATCGGGGGCAGGGCGATCCGGGCCACCGCCACCGTCAGCTTCGCCGCGTTGGTGAGCACGATCAGGCCGAACGCCACCGCACCCGCGGGCACCCAGTACTGCCAGCCGTAGCCGTAGGCGACGGCTGCCGCCGTCAGCGCCGCGGTCGCGACCGCCAGGAACGCCGCGATCTCGGCGCGCTTGCGCGGTCCGCCCCTGGTCGCCAGGGTCAACAGCAGCACCACCGCTCCTGCGCCCGCCAGTTGCGGCGCGCCCAGCGATCCGACGCCGTTGGGCAGCGGCACGGCCAGCGCCGCGGCACCGGCGAGCGCGGGCAGCGCGGCGATCAGCAGGCTCTCGGCCATGTCCAGGTTGGCGTACCGGTTCTGCGCCAGCATGCTGCCGCCGAGCAGGCCGAGTCCGAGCACCGCCAAGGCCGGCGCCCACCACAGGCTCTGCCCGGTGCGGTCCCACGAGATCAGCGACATCAGTGTGATCGCCACGGACACAAGGGGAATCGCCACACCGACGAAGCGGTTCAGCGCGTTGCGGTCGAATTCGGGCGACTCGTCGAGCACCGCGATCGCGTCGATCACGTCTTCGACCAGCGGACGGTAGCGTTCCGTCCGGCTCACCGACACCAGCGTCAGCAACGACCCGTCGACCACCCCGGCGTCGTCGAGGGATTCGTCGGCCTTCAACGGCGGCGCGCCGGGACGCGCGAACGCCCACACCCCCTGCGCGGCGAAGTCGAACCCCGCCAACACGTCCTTCGGGGTGTCCTCGAGGATCTCCGCGAGCACCGCGACGGTCTCGTCGATGTAGGTCTCGACGGGTGCCGCCGCGGGCAGCACGAGATCGGTCATGCGCCGGCCGGTCAGGATCGTGACCCGGGTGGTCGACGGCCGCCCGGGCGTGACGCTCGAGGCGGCGGAGGCCGCGGCGGTGGTGGTCAACGCCGTTCGAGCCTGTCGAAGTCGTCAGACAAGGCGGCCGCCAACTCGGTGATCCGTCGCTGGAAGACCTTGTCGAGCAGTTCCAGCTGGATCTCCGTGCCCGCCGCGATGTGCTTGTCCCACGGCAGCACGATGACACGGCCCGGCGCCACGTGTCGCTCGAATTGCTGAACAAGATCGGCGACGTCGATGTTGGGTTTGCCCGGCACCACGTGGTTGATGACGACGCAGGACCGGCCCAGCAGATCCTGGTAGCCGTTCTGGCGCATCCAGTCCATCGTCACCGCGGCCTGGCGGGCCCCGTCGATCGATGCGCTGGCGACGATCACCAACCCGGACACCGTCGACAGCACCGCACGCGCGGCGGGCTGGAACAGTCCGGCCCCGCAGTCGGCGAGCACGAGGTTGTAGTACCGCGACACGACCTCCGTCGCGCCCTTCCAGTCGTCGTCGTTGAATTCGCGGCGGGCCTGGCTGTACTCCTCCGACGACAGCACCTCGAGGTTAGCGCCGTTCATGCTCGTGTACGCGCGAATGTCGTTGTAGCGGGCCAGTTCCTGATCCGAGAGCAGATCGGCGATCGTCGCCGCGGACTGACGCCCCGCCCGGTCGGCGAGGTTGCCCGCGTCGGGGTCGGCGTCGATGGCCAGGATGCGGTCGCCGCGCACCTTGGCCAGCGTCGACCCCAGCGCCACGGTGACGGCGGTCTTGCCCACGCCGCCCTTGAGGCCCAGGACGCCGATCTGGTACGAGTCGCGGGCGTTGCGGCGGATCCGCGCATGCATGTCCATCTCATACAGCTCGTCCGGCGAGAGACCGAGGTTGATCCGGGTGAGCAGGTAGAGCACGTGGCGCCAACCGCGTTGCGACGGCATCTTGACCGCCGACTTGACGCCCACGTGCGACAGCGCGTCGATGGCGCGGTGGTTGCCCATCGCCGCCGCGGACGTCGGGGCCGGCTGCGCGGGTGGCTGTCCCTGCTGCCACGGCGCCTCGGCGGCAGCGGCGTCGGCGAAGTGCGCCGACGGCGGCGGCGCCGGGGCGGGCCGCGGGGCCGGGGCGACCGCCTGCCGCGGCGCCTCGAAGCGGGCGCCGCCCGGCAGGTTGGTCTGCGGGGTGCGCATCATGCCGTTCGGGGGCCGCTGCGGCGCCGGGCTCTGCGCCGGCGGCGCAGACGTGGTGGGCGGCATCTGGGTGGTGATCTCGGCGTGCCGCGGGGGCGGTGCCGGTGCGGTCTGGGTGCGCGGCGGGGTGATCGGCAGCGGCGGCGGCGCAGCGCCGTCGGCGTGGGTCGAACCGCCTGCCGGTGCCTGCGCCGCGGCGCTGCCCTGCATCAGGGCGTCGCGGTCGACGTGCACGGTCGCCTCGTCAGGCGTCTGAGCGGCGTCTGGGGAGTGGAAGAGCCGGTCATAGTCGGCCGACATGGGGGTGCCTCTCGATGGTGGGATCGCGCCGTAGCGCAGGAGGTGGGCGAGTTCGGCCGGTTCCGTGAGGGCCGGCCGGCCCGCCCACCTTCATGCGGCTGTCTGTCAGGCGAACATGCCGGTGACGCCGGCTTCGGTCTGAGCCATGGTGGAGCCGGCCTCGCTGATGGTCTGCGCGAGGTTCTGCAGGGCCGCGTTCAGCTCCGCCGAGGTGTTGTCCCAGCGGGCCTGCACGGCCTGGTAGGCCTCCGAACCCGAGCCGCCCCACACCGCCGCCAGCGCGCCCAGCGACGCCTTGCCCTCGTCGAGCAAGCCCTGGGTGGTGCTGACCGCGCCGTTGATCTCGCCGGCGCCGCCCTCGATGCCCGCGAAGTTCCATACCTGTTCCGACATTGATTTCTCCTTGAGTTGGTCTGTGGGTGGTCAGAGGTTCATGGACGACGCGAGCGTGCCGGCCTGATCCTCGTCGGTCGAGCCGTACTGGGTGCCCGAGGTGTGGATGTTGGAGGAGATCTCGGTCAGGGTCTGGATCTGCGCCTGAGCGGCCTCCTGGTAGCGCAGCAGCGCCGCCTGGGCCGCCTCGCCGGCCTGCCCCCGCCACTGCGGGAGCAGGCTGTTGGCGGTGGCGTCCACCGACCGCATCACGCCCTGCAGCTCGCCCGAGATCCGCTCGAAGTTGCTGGCCTCCTTGGCGAGGACAGCAATATCGGTATTCATTGCCATTGTTGGATACATCCTTCTTTTCCTGTGTCCTCACCACCGGAAATGGCGAGTCTTCCGGTCAGGTGACCGGGAAGTCTGTGTCGGCGACGACTCACCAGTCGTCGCCGTCGTCCTCGTCGAGGTCGTGTGCGAGTGGTGCGGGCGCGGTCAGTCCCGGCTTCGAGCCGCCGCTCTTGCCCTGCTGTCCGGCCATCCCCATCGGGCCCATCCCGCCGCCCGCGCCGCCGATCGGCGCCAGCCCGCCCACGGTCGCCCCGGCCGCGGCGCCGGCACCGACGGGAACCGGGGCGGCACCCATCTTGTCGCCGACCAGGTTGGCCATCAGCGGGGTGCGCGGTGCGGTCCCGCCGGCACCGGGCAGCGACGCCGCCCGCACCAGTCCGGCACCCGAGCTCGCACCGGAGCCGCCCGCGAGCGGGTGGTTGGAGAACGGCGCGGCGCCGATGAGACCGACCTGTGCCTTCTCGCCACCGAACCCGCCGCCCATCTGCCCGAAGATCGACGACACCTGCTGCAGCGGTTGGGTCAGCATCTGCATCGGGGTCTGCACCATCTGCCCGAACTGCTGCGGCACCTGGGCAACCATCGAGCCCGCCTGGCCGGCCATCTGCACGCCCATCTGCACGCCCTGCTGCAGCATCTGGTCCTGCGGTTGCTGCCCGGCCTGCTGGGCCGCGTTCTCGCCCTTCTGCACGGCACCCTGGGCGCGCTGGGCGGCCATGTTCCCCTGCGCCATCGCCCTGCCGGCGTTGAGGCCGACGGACTCCATCTTGGCGGTGGCGCTGGCCTTGGCGACGAGCCCGTTGCGGGCCGCCCCCATCGGCGCGCGCGCGCCCGCCTGGGCGACCGCGGCGGCACCGGTGGCCTCCCCGACACCCGGGATGACGATCGGCGTCATCGGCGGGATCGGTTCGAACAGCAGGTTCAGCTGCGTCTCGGCCTGGTACACGTCCATCGCCCCCGCGGCCTGGTTCCACATCCGCACGAAGTAGTCGAACTCGTTGACCCCGATCGGCACGGTGTTGACGCCCAGGAAGTTCGTGGCCTCGAGCACGGCGTGCGTGATGTGGTTCTGTTCGATCTCCGGGATCGGCGGAGTAGTTGCCAATGCAAGGGAATAGGAGTTTGCCTGGTTCGTCGCCTGGAGCGCCCGCTTCATGGCCTGCGCCGAGGTGGTCCGCAACCAGACGACCATCGGCATGGTCGCGGCCACGGCCCGCTCACTCGCGCCGCCCGTCCACACCGACGACAGGTTCGCCAGGCTGGCCGCGAGCTCGTCGGCCTGGGTCTCCAGCAGCAGGGCCAACGCCTCCCACCCGGCCGCGGCCTGGAGCATCGGCGCGGGGCCGGCTCCGGCCATCAGACGGCCGGTGTTGACCTCGGGCGGCAGCGCCGTCCAGGTCGGTGGGAGAGGTATGCCCGTCAGTGCCATGGTGTGTGATCGGCTCCGCTAGGAGATCCGCTGGGTCTTCCGCCGCGCCTGCTAGAACGTGCCGGCGTTGGCGGCGTCGACGGCGGCGTAGATGCCGGAGATCTCCATGAACGCCGCACCCGCCCGGGAGAGCTCCTCCTGCGCGAAGGTGTTCAGCGCCAGGGTCTCGGCACCCTCGGCGGCGAAGGTGGCGGCGGCCATCGCCGACACCTCGTCGGCGCCGGCGGGAACCAGCGCGGTCACCGCCGCCGTCGCCGCCGTACCACCCGCCAGACCCCGTGCACCATTTGCGACGACCTGGCCTCCGATGCCCGCCGCGCCCGGATTGTGCTCGAGAGGTTGCATTTGCGCATCTCCTTTACTGGTTCCCCGTAAGCAGGACAAGCGATGGCGAACGGCTCGGGCACTGGTGCCTCGTCGTCTCCGTACTCATCCCCCGACTTATTTGCTGGCTGTTTACCGCCAACGTTGCTGTGACGCTCTCGGTAGATACTAACCGCCCTGTGGGGGTGGTGCTAACACTTCTTCTTCCGGGGGATCCACGTAGGCCGCCTGGACCACCTCCTTACCGTCCGGAGACACCAGAAGCGCCTGGCCAGGCGGCCGTTTTCGCAGTTTGATCTCGCTCGACGGGAACTCCGTCTTCTCCCCCGACAGGAACAGCGTCGGGGTCCCCGCGCCGTAGGCCGCCCCCACGAATTTGTCCATCGTGGCGCGATGCGCCTGGCTCATCTGGCAGGTCACGATGATGTGCAGGCCGATGTCGGCCGCCGCGGGGAGCAGCGGCGCGAGCGGCGCCATCGGCGGCACCATGCCGGAGGCCGCGACGATCATGTGCCAGTCGTCGACGAGCAGCACCACGTCGGGTCCGCTCCACCACGACCGCGACCGCAGCTGGGCGGTGGTCAGGTCGGGCGGTGGCAGCCGTTTCTGCAGGTTGGTCGCCAGCGCCTTGATTGCCGCCTCCAGTGATGCGTGGTTGCGGTTGACTGCGCCGGCGTCGAGCAGATGGCTCTGCGGCACCGCGTCCAGCAACGCCGACCGGTAATCGGCCAGCATGAAGCGCACTTGCTGGGGGCTGTTGCGGCGGCAGATCGCCTGGGCCACCGCGTGGGCGATCGTCGTTTTGCCGGACTTGGGCGCACCGAAGATCAACAGGTGCGGCGTCATCTGCATCTGGTTGTAGGCGACGCTCAGATCGGACTCCCGCACGCCGATCGGGATGCGCCACCGGGTGCGGTAGTCGGAATCGGGTCCCGGTGGGGTGGGGTCGAGCTCGTTCAGATGGATCCGCTCCGGGAGCACCCGCACCTGCGGCGCCCGGGCCGTGTGCTGGGCGGCGATCCGGGCGACGGCCGACGTGATCGCCGGGACGAGGTCGGCCGTGCTGTGCCGCCCGTCGAGGCGGGGCACCCCCATCATCAGGTGGTGCTTCTCCATCGAGATCGCCCGGCCCGGCCGGTTGGCCGGGATCTCGCGGGTGATGCGGTCGATCTGTGTCTCGTTCACATCGCCGAGGCGGAACTCGATCTTCGTGCCGAGGTAGTCCCGGACGCGCGACTTCAGCTCCGTCCAGCGCGGCGTCGAGATGATCACGTGCACCCCGAACGCCAGGCCCTGGCCGGCGAGATCCTGGACGACCGGTTCCAGGTCCGGGAACTCCGCGACGAACGCCGGCCACCCGTCGATCACCAGGAAGACGTCGCCGAACGGATCGGCGGCCGCCGGGTTGTTCGGGTCCTCTCGCATCTGCCGGTATCCCGCGATGGAACCGACCCGCAACTCTTTGAACGTCCGTTCCCGTTGCCGCTGAACGGCTTTGACCTCCGCCACCACGCGGTTGACGCGGTCGGGTTCGGCACGGGTGGCGACGCCGCCCACATGCGGGAGGTCCTCGAGGTACATCAGACCGCCGCCGCCGAGATCGACACAGTAGAACTGCACGTCCCGCGGTGAGTGGGTGGCCGCGGCCGACAGGATCAGGGTCTGCAGGAACGTCGACTTGCCGGTCTGCGGGGCCCCGCCGACCGCGATGTTGCCGCCGGCGGCCGACACGTCCACCCCCCAGATGTCCTGGCGGTGCCTGCGGGGTTCGTCCATGATGCCCAGCCCGAACCGCAGCGGCCGGCGCTGATGGTCCCGCGAGACGAGTTCGTCGACCGGCGTCGGATCGGTCAGCGGCGGCAGCCACATCCGGTAGGCGCGGATCTCACCCGTCGTCAGCTGGTCGAGTACGACCTCCCGCAGGACCTTCTGTTCTGCGCCCTGCCTCGACGCTGTCACGACGACACCGCCGTATCGAAGATCGGCGTCGCGGTGAACTTGTGGATCCGCACGCGGTTGCGCTGGGGCTGGCGGGGTTTGACCTCACCGTCGTCCTGCACCGCGGATGCCGGGACGTACGGGGTGCCGGTGTAGACGCTCTGGAATTTCACCGGATCCTCCATGCCCACCCGCAGGAAGCCGACACCGCTCTCCTTATTGGTGATGTACTGCGCCTCCGGCGTCCCGATCACCGCCTTGGACTCCGCGGAACTTGTGGTGCGCAACGCGATTCGATAGGTCAGGTTCGGCTCGAGTTTGTCGATGCGCACACCGCCGGTGTTGAGCGACTGCGTGGCCAGCAGGAGATGCACCCGCAGCGAGCGGCCCACCCGGCAGATCCGGTCGAAGAGGGCGATGAAGTCGGGGTGGTTCTGCAGCAGTTCGGCGAACTCGTCGACGACGACGAACAGCGTCGGCAGCGGTGGGAGATCGGCGCCGCGTTCGCGGTGCTTCTCGTACTCCGCCACACCGGACAGCGCGCCCGCCGCGCCCACCTGCATGCCGGCCTGACGCAGAATCGACTGCCGCCGGTCCAGCTCACCGGTGAGCACCTCACCCATCCGGCTGACGAGTTCGGCTTCCTCCTCCATGTTCGTGACGACGGCCGCGGTGTGCGGCAGCTTCTCCATGCCGAGGAACGTCGACCCGCCTTTGAAGTCGGTCAGCAGCAGGTTCACCTGGTCGGGATGGTGGGTCGCGGCCAGCGAGAGAATCAGCGTGCGAAGGAATTCCGATTTCCCCGAGCCGGTGGTGCCGATGAGCATGCCGTGCGGGCCCGCGCCGAACTCGGCGCCCTCCTTGATGTCGAGGTACATGATGTCGCCGGTCCGCAGCTCGTGGCCGAACGGGATCTTCAGCCGGTCGCGGTCGGTGTCGGCGAACATCCGCCAGCGCGCAGGCGTCACCTCCTCGACGGTCTGCGCCCCGACGAGCTGATGCCATTCGGTCGCGACCTTCTTCTGCACCCGCACGTTCTTGTCGATGATCGCGCCGGTGATCGACCAGCCCGCCAGCTTGCGGGCGATGCGGCCGGCCTGACCCGGCGTCAGCCGGTCGCTGGCGTTGGTGACCAGGCGGAAACTCTGGTTCGGCAGCCGGTCGTCGGCGGTGCCGTCGGCGGCCACCCGGATCCGGTAGGCCGAGCCGTTGTGATTACCGAGCGTGAGCACCGTGACACCGGCGCGGCCGTCGGCGGGAAAGCCGGCGCGCCCACCGGTGAGATCGACCACGACGACGTACGGGCCGTTGGGCGCCGAGTCGGCGGTGTGCGGTCCGCGGGCGGTCAGATCGCTCAACCCGTCCGGGCGGGTGAACACCATCCTGGTGGGGCCCGCGGCGTCGACGTCGCTCTGATGCTGCACGTGCGGCAACCATTTGACCCAACTCCAGTTCGGGTCCTCGGGATTGTCGGTGAGCACCCGGAGCTGCAACAGGTCCGGCGGGTGGAACACCGCCAGATGGCAGACCATGGCCGCCAGCAGGGCGGCGGCTCCGTCGGTGTCGCCACCGATCGCGATCGTCGGGAACGACCGCAGCTGAAGGAGTTTCGGGCAGTCGTGGATGAGGCCGTGGGTGCGCAGGAATTTGGTGACCCACATGTGGCTGACCGGTTCGAGATGCGGTTGCGGCGCGGCCTGCGGTCCGGCCAGCCCGTTGACGTCCCCGCCGATCGACGGTTTGAGCAGGCGGTCCACCGCCGGCTCGGAGCCCAGGCCGATCCGTGTCGCGGCGAAGAACTCGCTGTTGGCCTGCCTGGACCACTGACGGTTCGTGCCGATGATCGACAGCAGATCCTCGGGATGTGGTGCGTGGTAGTTGAAGAACGTCACCTGTGCGGCCGCCGACGAGGTGACCCGGGTGCGCAGCCCGGACAGGTACCGCAGGTACTCCTTGCGGTCGGCGTTGATCTCGGGCACCCGCTTGGCGCCCGACCCGCCGCCGGCCATGAACCCCACCGTGGCCATCACCATCATCAACGGCATCATCAGCATGTACGGCGACAACTGCCGGACACCGGTGAAGATCATGATCGCGATCATCCCGAGCATGCAGCCACCCATCACCCATGGCAGCGCCCGCTGCATGCCCGACGGCGGGATCTCGACACCCAGATCGTCCGGCGGCGTCACGGTGATCTCGCCGGGGGTCAGCCGCGGACCCCGCTTGATGATCGGGGTGAACTTCTTCGTCGTCATGCGAGAACTCCAGTCATCCGCCGCCTCCGGTGCGTGATGTGGCCGGTTGCGCTCCGGCTTCCATGCCGTCCTCGCCGACCTTGCGCGGGTTGGGGTTCGCGGGCAGGGTGTCGTGTTCGAGCAACGCGGCCTGCTTGGACAGCACCGGACCGTCGACGAGCAGGCTCACCACCTGCCACGGAGCGGTCAACGGCCCCACCAGGCCGAGGTTCCCGGCGGTCTGCTCGTCGGGTAGGCCGTACCGCACACCCTGCGGGTCGATGTAGTAGAGGCTCTCGCCGTAGCGCGGGTCCGGCGACTGCAGCCGGATGTACTGCCCACCGTCGATGAACACCGTGGAGTTACCGGTGATCTGCCGGATGCCGGTGCCGAGCGCGGATGAGGCGATCGGCAGCCGCCGGCCGGCGATGACCGTGGTGCGCGGCGCCTGGTCGCCCGCCACCCGCTGCCAGGACCAGCACAGCGTGGGATCGTCCTGGCGCAGGAGGATGTCGAGCGCCTTGTCGGGCAGCGGTGAGACGTAGACCTGCTCCGGAATACGCGCCACCACACTGGCTTCCACCATCGGTGGCTCGATCAGCCCGTAGGAGTTGGTGGCGCGCAGCGCCGCGGCGGTGGGATCGTTGACGCGGGCCACCCCGTCGGGAAGCACGACGTAGTGCTGCTGATCGTCGGATTCGGTCACCGTCTCGAACACCGACCCGATCACCAGATCGGCCTGCAGCCCCACCGTATTGGGCTCACCGGCCCGGGCCACCTGGGGCAACTGCCACGGCCCGGCGTTCGGCAGGGCGTTGAACAGACCCTCGGAGATCGGGGTCGCCCTCGCCGTCACCGGAATCCCCACTGCCGAGGTCACCGCCCGGTCGGCCAGGTCGATCGAATGCCGGCCGCCTTCGGTCACCAACCAGTTGGCTCCCCGGAACGAGACCAGCATGCCCTGATCGGGGCGCAGCGGCGCGACCGTCGAGTCGACCACCAGCGGACGCACCAGCACCGAGGTCTCCACCCGCGGCACCACGCTCTCCGGTTTGGTGACGGTGTCGCACAGGGTCCACATCGACTCGGCGGCGCCGGAGGCCGGCGTCGCATAGGGCGCGCCGGGGATGCCGATCGGCTGGCCCTTCGACATCCGGTTCAGCTCTTCGGATTTCACCGCGACCGGGGTACCGGGGTTGCCGAGCACGAGGCGAGCGGAGGTGAGGTTGTACACCGGCCGCAGCTCCCCGCCGCCGGGCATCACGACGTAGAGCTGGTTGGTGGTGCGGTCGACCAGCAGCTGGTCACCGCCGCGCTTCCCGAGCGGCTTGAAGTACGCCATCAGCGCCGCGCCCAGGCAGATCAGCACCGCGATGATGATGCCCGCGCTCACCGCGCGGCTGTAGAACTGCAGTGGATCGTCGAACATCCGGGTGTCGCGGCGCACGATCGCGTGCTCGACCCGGCGCAGCAGGAAGCGCCATCCGCTGACCTGCACCTTGGTGGTAAGCCGGAAACTCGCCATGCCTCACCCGCTGATGTTCAGGCGGGCATGGACGGTGGAGATCGCCGACGCCATGTCCTCGCCGTTGATTTCGCTCAGCTGCTCGACGCCGAGGCTGTCGAAGTCCAGGGACCGGGCCAGGCGCATGTCGCGGCTCTGCTCGCCGGCCTCCACCAGCTGCCGGGCGTAGCGACCGTTGCCGGCGATGTCCAGCGCGGGCTTACCGCCCAGGGTGCGCTGCCCGAGCAGTGTCGCAGCCTCGAGCACGAGCTTGGCCGCGTCCTCGTTGACCGCCGAATCGTTCGCCAGCGCAATGACTTTCGCTATCTCCACGATCTCGTCGGGAGAGTACGAGTCGAATTCGATGCGGGTGGCGAAGCGCGACCGGAGGCCGTCGTTGCTCTCCAGCAGCCGGTCGATGTCGGCGCTGTACCCGGCGATGATCACCACCAGGCGGTCGCGGTCGTTCTCCATGCGGGCCAGCAGGGTGTCGAGCGCTTCGGTGCCGAACGGGTCCGCGCGGCCGTCACGTTCCTGGACCAGGGTGTACGCCTCGTCGATGAACAGCACCCCGCCGACGGCCCGGTCGATCGTGCGGGCCGTCTTGACCGCCGACTGGCCCTCGTATTCGGCGACGAAATCCTTACGCGAGGTCTCGACGAGCTTGGGCTCGGAGATCACCCCGAGCCCGGCGAGGATGTTGGCCACCACCCGCGCGATGGTCGTCTTCCCCGTACCCGGCGGGCCGGCGAAGATCATGTGCTTCGACGTCTGGGCCACTTTCATCCCGCGGGCCGCCCGGATCTTGGCCATCTGGGTGGCGGCGCGATAGGCCTCGATCTGTTCCTTGACCCGGCTCAACCCGATCTGCCGGTCGAGTTCGGCCTGCGCGTCCGCGAGCAGCCTCTCCCGCCCCGAGGTGTCGGCGACCGCGCTCGCCGGATCCCACGGATCGGTACGGGCGGCAATCTTCTCCGCCGTGGTCGTCACCAAGCGATACGACGGATCCCGAAGCGCGGCAGTCACCTTCGGCTCGGGATGGGTGGCCTGCAGCCATTCCAGCAGCGCCCGGGCGCCGTCCTCGTTGCCCTGGCTGCGGTACGTCATCGCCAGATACCAGGCGATGGTCGGCGCACAGGCCTGGCCCGCGGGTGAGGTGTTCATCTCCGTGAGCCGCCGTTCGGCCTCGGTGAACAGCCCCAGATTCGCCGCGGCCACCCCGTGGGCCACCCCGGCGGCGGCGGCGAGGAACTTGTCCGGCCAGGCGCCCGCGCCGCGCACCTGGTCGATCACGTCGGTCCAGCGTTCGGCCGCACCGTAGATCACGGTCTTCACCCAGGCGATCAGGTGGTCGGCGCCCCCGGGCGGCACATTCTCCAGCGCCTCCATCGCGTCGGTGAAGTTGCCTTCCTTCGCCTCATGCACCGCGAAGCCCATCGTGATCGCCAGCGGCGAGGTGATCGGATAGGTGATCTCCCCGAACAGGCCGCCGATCGGGATGCGGGCGGCGAGGCTGTTCATCGAGACCTCGGCGGCGCCCGCGAGCTGTCCGAAGTTTCCCCGCGAGTACCACGCCCGGAACAGCGTCACCCGGTCCATGTCCCCGCAGCGGATGCGTCCCACCCATGCGTCACAGGCGGTTTCGTCGTAGTTGGTGATGTCGGTGAACATCTCGTACGAGCGGGCGGGGGCGTTCGGCAGCATGCCGACCGCAGTGCCGAAGAGGCTGGCCAGATGGTCACTCATGGCTACCCGCGTACCTGGTGGTGAAGACCTCGGCGCGGCGCGCTCGAGCCTCCTCGGGTGTGGGCAGTTCGAGGTCGCGCTGCAGGAAGTCGCGGGTCGCGGGATCGTCGTGCCCCTGTTCCCGCATCCCGTCGAGCATGTACTCGTATTGCGCCGACTTGGCGTCCTGTGCGGCCAGTCCCGCGATCACCACGATCTCCTCCGCGAGTTCGGTTTCCGACATGTGTGCCACCCGCGGTGACAGTTCGATCCTCTGGACACGACCGTCGAGGTGGCTGGTGACGGTGACGGTGCCGGGTGGGTTCGTCACCGAGAACAGCGGCTCCGGTTCGGGCTCCGGGTCGGCCACGGGCGGCCCGTACCCGGCGAACGCGTCGAGCGCGACGAGGTCCCCGCCGTCCACCTCGCTGTCGTCCGCGACGGGCACCGGTTGATAGAAGCCGAGCGCCGACAGGTCGTCGGCGCTGTCGTCGAGGTCGTCGGGGTCGCGCGGCGACATGTCACCCGCCATGAAGGGTCCCACTCACTCCCCGTGGAACCCGTCGGCGTCGCTGTGGTCGAACCACGTCTTCGACGGGAGGAACTCGACGAGCCCGTCGAGCGCCCGCTGCAGGTTCTCCTGCGTTCCCGGCAGGAAGCTCCCGTAGAGCTCACCGCTGACCCGGCGGGGGATCGACACGATGCGGCCGTGCGGAGAGTCGAGCACCCCGGCCGCGACGTCCGCAATGGTCTGGGTGCCGCCCGGGTGGCGTTCGGTCGCGGTGAGTTCCACCCAACTCGACGGCTCGCTGATGATGTCGGCGTAGGCGCGTGCCGACGGCAGCGGGATCCCGTAGGCCTGCAACTCGTTCGGAGTGCGGCACTCGGCGAGCGTGCGGGCGACCCCGGTCAGCGGTTCGACGTCGGCGGGCGCGGCTCTGCCGAGCACCGTGGTGACCATGTTGGCGAGACCGATCTGCGGCGCGACGCGCTGCAGGACCAACATCTCGTCGTCGCGGGCGGCCACGACGTGCCGGTCGCCCTTGCGGCAGACGACGAAGCGGACCATCTTGCCGCCGACGTCGCGGCGCCACCAGCGCCCTTCGAGGACCCGGTCGGACCGGCTCAGGGTGTCCACCATCGCGGCGACCTCGGGATGCGGATCACCGTAGAGGTTCAGCACGCCCTGCTCGGTGAGATCCCGCGCCACCTGATCCCACACGATCTTGCGGAGATCGGGCTGGGGGATGTTCAGCCGGATACCCAGCGAGGGCGGGAAGTCCGTCACGCTCATCCGGTCGGCGATGACGAGCATCCCGTCGATCGTGACCTCGACGGCGACGACGTCGTCGTAATGGGTGCCGCTGGACACGGCCGGTGCGCCGGCCATCATCGGACTCCCGC
Source organism: Mycobacterium sp. IS-1742 (assembly GCF_001500125.1). Taxonomy (GTDB): domain Bacteria; phylum Actinomycetota; class Actinomycetes; order Mycobacteriales; family Mycobacteriaceae; genus Mycobacterium. Next base: position 230,355 of record NZ_LQIV01000043.1, read on the forward strand.
GACCCGCAGCTCACCCATCGGACCCCCAACTCTCATCGCGCGGTGTGCATCGTGGCGTTCGGACTGGATTGTTCGGACCTTTGCCGCGTTCCGCAACAGCGTCGGCGAAACACCACGTTCGACGACCCCTCGCCGCAAGTGAGCGTACCAGCGCACCAGGCACCTCCAGCGCACGATTTTCGAGTACGGAACCAGCGCAACCACCGACTGGTCAGCAATATACAACCGCGGATGCTTGTGCCGTTCAACTCTGTGGAAAGCCTTACTCAGCGAACGCTCAGGGCGGTGGCGCCGTGGCGCATCCCGCGGTCGCACCCTTCGCTACGCAAAATCCGGCACGTCGCGTGCGGCGGGCCTGGCTACCGGTGCACAGGGGTGGCCCCACCGTGGCCTCACCGGGGCGGCCCGCAGGCCATGACTTTGCTGATCTCGCACGCCCGGCGGGGCCGCGCGAATCGTGGGGGCACTTGGTCGATACTGGGCGACGTCCGTCTCGCCTGACCACCGGAGGAGACCCCCGTGACCGACCGCGATGACGCCCTCCGCAGAGAGCTCGGCTGGACCGGCCCGGAGGACCAGAGCTTCGAACCGGACACCGGTCCCTCGGGACGGCGTGCGGCCCCGCCGGCATCTGCTGGGTGTCACGGAAGCTGGCGCGCCGCTCCGGATCGGTGACCACGGTCGGCACGTCG
>NZ_LQIV01000044.1 GCF_001500125.1 Mycobacterium sp. IS-1742
AACCGGCCCCGCGGCGGCCGAGGGAGCGGGTTGCGCGGCGGCGGCGCCCGCGAGCCACAGTGCGCCGAGGCCGACGGCCGCGCCGGCCAGCGTCAGCCTGGTTCCGCCGATGGTCGCGGCGGCGCGGAGGCGCGGTCGTCCGATCATGGGTGTCGAGGCTAGCGTGTCCGGGCCGACACCGTCGGCTGTGTGGCCAGATCGCCGGGCCGACCGGCCCAGACTGGCGAACGGCCGGTGCGATCCCCGCGGCCGGTCTAGCATCACCGGGTGGACATCACGCACAGCGAATCCAGCGAGTACCTCGCCAAACGCACGCTCAAGCAGGGCACTGCCGGCTGGGTCCTCCTCGCCGGCCTCGGCGTCGGATACGTGATCTCCGGCGACTACTCGGGATGGAACTTCGGGCTCGCGGAGGGCGGCTTCGGTGGGCTGCTGATCGCGGGCGTGATCATCGCCGGCATGTACCTGGCGATGGTGTTGGGGATGGCCGAGATGTCCTCGGCGCTGCCCGCCGCGGGCGGCGGCTACACGTTCGCCCGCCGCGCACTCGGACCGTGGGGCGGATTCGCCACCGGCACAGCCATTCTCATCGAGTACGCGATCGCACCGGCCGCCATCGCCACCTTCATCGGCGCCTACGTCGAATCGCTCGGGCTGTTCGGCATCACCGATGGCTGGTGGGTGTATCTCGCGGTGTACCTGCTGTTCATCGGGATCCATCTCAGCGGCGTCGGCGAAGCGCTCAAGGTCATGTTCGTCATCACCGCCATCGCCCTGGCGGGCCTGGTCATCTTCGCCATCGCGGCGGTCGGGAGCTTCGACGCCGCGAACCTCACCGACATCGCGCCCACCGATGCTGCGGGCGCCTCGTCGTTCCTGCCGTTCGGTTACCTCGGGATCTGGGCGGCTGTGCCGTTCGCGATCTGGTTCTTCCTCGCCATCGAAGGTGTGCCGCTGGCCGCCGAGGAGGCCAAGGATCCGTCCCGCAACGTTCCGCGGGGGATCCTCGCGGCGATGGCCGTGCTGCTGGTCACCGGCAGCGCCGTGCTGGTGCTGGCGGCGGGCTCAGGCGGGGCGGGCCTGATCAGCGCCTCCGGCAACCCGCTGGTGGAGGCGCTCGGCGACACGGCGATGGCCAAGGTGGTCAACTACATCGGCCTGGCCGGGTTGATCGCGAGCTTCTTCTCGATCATCTACGCCTACTCGCGTCAGCTGTTCGCGCTGTCCCGCGCGGGGTATCTGCCCAAGCGGCTGTCGGTGGTCAACTCGCGCAAGGCGCCGACGCTGGCGCTGGTCGTGCCCGGCATCATCGGCTTCATCCTGTCGTTGACCGGCCAGGGCGCCATGCTGCTCAACATGGCGGTGTTCGGCGCCGCACTGTCCTACGTGCTGATGATGGTCAGCCACATCACGCTTCGCGTGCGCGAACCAGATATGCCCCGGCCGTACCGCACGCCGGGCGGTGTCGTCACCACCGGGTTCGCGCTCGTCGTCGCCGCCCTGGCGGTGGTCGCGACGTTCCTCGTGGACAGCACCGCGGCCACCTGGTGCCTGGTGGTGTTCGCCGCGTTCATGGCGTACTTCGGGATCTACAGCCGCCACCATCTGGTGGCGAACTCGCCCGACGAAGAATTCGCCGCGCTGGCCGATGCGGAGAAGGACATCAGCTAGACGGCGGGGCCCAACAGGTCGTCGGCGTCCTTGATGACGTAGCCGTAGCCCTGTTCGGCGAGGAACCGCTGCCGGTGCGCGGCGTACTCGGCGTCGAGGCTGTCGCGGGAGACGACGGAGTAGAACACCGCGCCGCCGCCGTCGTGCTTGGGCCGCAGCAGCCGGCCCAGCCGTTGCGCCTCTTCCTGCCGGGAGCCGAAGGTGCCCGAAACCTGAACGGCCACCGAGGCTTCCGGGAGGTCGATGGAGAAGTTCGCGACCTTCGAGACCACCAGCGTCGAGATCTCACCGCGGCGGAACTGGTCGAACAGCAACTCGCGTTCGGCGTTCTTCGTCGACCCCTGGATCACCGGGGCGTCCAGTTCCTGGCCGAGCTCCTCGAGCTGGTCGAGGTAGGCGCCGATCACCAGGGTCTGTTCGCCCTTGTGGCGCTCCAGGATCGACCGCACCACCGCGATCTTCGTGTGCACGGTCGAGCAGAGCTTGTAGCGCTCCTCGGGTTCGGCGACGGCGTAGAGCATGCGCTCGTTGTCCGTCATCGTCACCCGCACCTCGATGCACTCCGCGGGCGCGATCCAGCCCTGCGCCTCGATGTCCTTCCACGGGGCGTCGTACCGTTTGGGACCGATCAGGCTGAACACGTCGCCTTCGCGGCCGTCTTCGCGGATCAGCGTCGCGGTCAGCCCCAGCCGGCGGCGTGACTGCAGGTCGGCGGTCATCCGGAAGACGGGCGCGGGCAGCAGGTGCACCTCGTCGTAGATGATCAGGCCCCAGTCGCGGCTGTCGAACAACTCGAGATGGCGGTACTCACCTTTGGTCCGGCGGGTGATCACCTGATACGTGGCGATCGTGACCGGCCGGATCTCCTTCTTCTCCCCGGAGTACTCGCCGATCTCGTCCTCGGTGAGCGACGTCCGGGCGACCAGTTCGCGTTTCCACTGCCGGCCCGCGACGGTGTTGGTCACGAGGATCAGCGTGGTGGCGCCGGCCTTGGCCATCGCCGCGGCGCCCACGAGCGTCTTGCCCGCACCGCACGGCAGCACCACCACACCGGAACCACCCGACCAGAACGAGTCGGCGGCCATCTCCTGGTAGTCGCGCAGCTGCCACCCGTCCTGCAGCAGGTCGATCGGATGGCGCTCACCGTCGACATAGCCGGCGAGGTCCTCGGCAGGCCAGCCGATCTTGAGCAGCATCTGCTTGACCCGGCCGCGTTCGCTGGCGTGCACGATCACCGTGTCGTCGTCGATGCGCGAGCCCAGCATCGGCGCGATCTTCTTGTTGCGGAGCACCTCCTCGAGCACCGCGCGGTCCAGACTCACCAGCACCAGGCCGTGGACCGGACTCTTCACGAGCTGAAGCCGGCCGTAGCGGGCCATGGTGTCGACGATGTCGACCAGCAGAGGCTGGGGCACCGCGTAACGGGAGAACGACACCAGCGCGTCGACCACCTGCTCGGCGTCGTGGCCTGCGGCGCGGGCGTTCCACAACGCCAGCGGGGTGATGCGGTAGGTGTGGATGTGCTCGGGGGCGCGCTCCAGCTCGGCGAACGGGGCGATCGCCGCGCGGGCGGCCTGGGCCTGCTCGTGGTCGACCTCGAGCAGCACCGTCTTGTCGGACTGCACGATCAAAGGGCCGTCGGTCATGCGCGATCCCGCTTCGCTTCTCGCTCGAAGGTCATTGCTCCATTATTCGTTCTCGGCCGACACCACCGAGGTCACGCGGTGGATGGCGAATTCGCGCACCCGTCCGGATGCCGGATCGTAGGCGGTCAGCTGGCCGCCGCGGACGTTGACGGGGGCCACCACCCGCTGCGTGGCCACTCCGGCCGGATCGACGTAGCCAATCACCACCGACGTCTGCTGTAGCGCGGCTTCCTGCAGTTGCGTAATCGCAACGCCGGGATCGAGCCGCATGTTCCCGGACGGTGCGGCGGCGACCTTGCGCAGCACCGCGACGATCGCGCCGAGGGTCTGGCCGGTGGGGGTGGGCGCGGGCCGGTAGACCCGCCGACGGCCAGGGGCGGGCACCCGCGACCCGCGGGAACGGATGTCGACGATCGCGCCGGACGAGTCCTCGGCGGCGGGGGCGAGCCCCGCGTTGCGCAGGGCGGCGAGCACGTCGGCGATCGGCGCCTGGGACACCGCGACCGTCGGCGCCAGCAGCCGCAGCTCGACCGCGTCGGTGGCCGGTGCGGCCACGGCCTGGGCCAGCAGCGCCGGGTCCTCGCACCGCACGAAGGCCGACGCGATGCCGACCCGTAGCTGGCCGTGGCGGCGCGCGACGTCGTCGATCAGATACGTCAATCCCTGCGGCACCGGGGTTCTGGAGTGCCGGCCGAAGAACGCGTGCAGTTCGCTCGCAGTCTTGCCGGTGTCGAGCGCCCGCCGTATCGACGCCTCGCTGACCCGGTACACCATCGCCGCGCCCGCCGACTCCACCGCTGCGACGGCCGCCAGCTGCTCGGCGAGGTCGCGTTCGAGCGGACCCGGCACGACGACGGTGAGATCGGCCTGCACCAGGAAGTGGTCGATGGGTGAGGGCAGCACCTTCGCCATGGCCGCCACGACATCCTCGGGGGGGTGGCCGGCGAGCAGGCCGCGGGCGGGCGTCGCGATCGCGCCGCGGCCCACCACGCCGAGCGCGTGCGCCTCGGTGAGCAGGCCGCCCACCGGTTCGGGCTGCAACCGCACCGCCCAGCGCGGCCTGCGCCAGATCATCGCCCGCGAGGCCGACGCCGCGTCGACGCCGGATCCGGCGGGCAGGTCGGCCAGCACCGCCAACAGCAACCGGCGATCCAGTGGAGCCGCCGTCGAGTACAGCGAATCCGACAGCGAGGCATACGGTTTGCCGTCGGGGCCCCGGCTGCCGGTGAGCCCCGGCCTCGCGGGCAGGTCGAGCCACGTCGAGGCAAACAGGTGCCAGCGCACCGCGGTCGGCGACTCGATGAACCGGTCGGCGGCCACCGTCGGTGCCCAGAACGTGCCGGTCCCGTCGCCCGGGTCGGGTTCGGGAATCCCCGCCGCGATGAGGCCCGCACCCAGAGCCACCTCGAGGATCAGCCCCAGCCGGCGTTCGTCGATACCCGTGGCCTTCACGAGGCGTTTGAGGTCGCGGACACCGAGGCCGCCACTGCGCAGTTCCGGCACCGGTGCCGAGGAGAGCGCCTCGAGCACCACGTCGACCTCGCGCAGCAGGTCGATCGCCGCGCCGGCGGCGACGGCGTCGACCTCCGAGGTCTTCGTCGAGGTGGTCACGGCATCGGGCGGGTTCAGCTGGGTCGGACCGGGTGCCTCGCCGCGCAGCACCTGGCCGACGAGGCGGGGCAGGATCACGGTGTCGTCGTCGACCTGGCGCAACAACCCGGCCGCCAGCAGGCGCTGCACCGGGCGGTCGGCCGGCGTCCCGGGCGCCGCGTCCCGTGTGCGGCCGACCGGCGAACCCTCCAGGAGCCGCTCCAGCAGGTCGCGCTGTGCGGTGTCGAGTCCGTCCAGCCTGTGCGCGATGTCGTCGGCGCCGTGCTCGGCCGTCTCCACCACCGCCTGGCCCGGGTACCACGGCAGCCCGGACGCGACCTCCGCCGCAACCCGGACCTCGTCGTCACCCCACACCAGGGCCCGCCCCCGCAGATCGTCGACGGCAGCGGTGACCGCATCTTCTCCGGCGCGCGCCCCGATCAGCTCGAACAGCTTGGTCAGCGGCACCGCGGTGGTGTCGGCGTGCAGCACGAGCAGCGCGTCCAGCACGGCCAAGCGCAGGAAATCCAGGCCGTCGGTGGCGGCTTTCACCGACTGCCGCGAGGTCGCCCGCGCGGCCAGCGCGGCGATGGTGCCCGGCGGCGGCTGGGTGAGGTCAGGGCGCAACTCCAGCAGCCGGATGAGCCGCTCGTCGGGTAGTTGGGCCAACCAGGCGCCCAGGGGGACGCCGGTGTTCCCCCGAGTCGCTGCGCTCCTGCCCGCCGGCGGAGTGTGTGCTGTCATTGCTGACCAGCGTAAAGCAGCCGCCCGAGGTCGCCATGCGCTGCGGCGTTTGCCACAATGTGGGCGTGGCTGACAAGAAATCGAAGAAGCAGTACATCGATCCGGGGTGGCCCACCCACCTCGAGGGTGACGAGCACGCCGTGAGCGAACTCGCCACCGATCGCACCGGGGCGCTCTCGCCGTTCGGTGACCTGACCTTCCCGCTGCCAGCCGACGAGCTGCCGTACCTGCATCCCGTCACCGTCGTGAACAGGTAAGTGGCCGCGAGCTCGCAGCAGGGGCTTTCGCACGTCGACGAGTCCGGCGCGGCGCACATGGTCGACGTCAGTGGCAAGGACGTCACCAAGCGCACCGCCGTCGCCGCGGGCACGCTGCACACCCGCCCCGACGTGGTCGCGCTGATCGCGTCCGGCGGTCTGCCCAAGGGTGACGCGCTGGCGACCGCGCGGGTCGCCGGCATCATGGCCGCCAAACGCACCAGCGATCTGATCCCGCTGTGCCATCAACTCGCGCTGACCGGCGTGGACGTCGACTTCGAGGTCGGCGAGAGCCATGTCCGCATCACCGCGACCGTGCGGACCACCGACCGCACCGGTGTGGAGATGGAAGCGCTCACGGCGGTCAGCGTGGCGGCCCTGACCGTCTACGACATGATCAAGGCCGTCGATCCCGCCGCCCGCATCGACGACATCGCGGTGCTGCGCAAAGAGGGCGGCAAGACCGGCACCTGGACGCGGACGTGACACGCACCGGCCGCGTGGTCATCGCCTCCACCCGGGCCGCGGCAGCCGTGTACGAGGACCGGACCGGACCCCTGATCGTCGAGTGGTTGACCGGCCGCGGTGTCGAGACACCCGATCCGGTCGTGGTCGCCGACGGCGCCCCCGTCGAAGCGGCCCTGCGCGCGGCGGTCGACGACGGTGCGGCCGTGGTGATCACCTCCGGCGGCACCGGCATCTCACCCACCGACGCCACCCCGCAGGCCACCGCCGCGGTCGTCGACTACGAACTGCCCGGACTGGCCGAGGCGATTCGGAGGGCGGGGCTGCCGAAGGTGCCCACCGCCGTGCTCTCCCGCGGGATCTGCGGCGTGGCGGGGCGCACGCTCGTGGTGAACCTGCCCGGCTCACCCGGCGGCGTCAAGGACGGGCTGACCGTGCTCGCCGACGTGCTCGACCACGCCCTGGATCAACTCGCCGGAAAGGACCATCCGCGATGACCGCCGTCGTGCTCCGCGCCGCCGTGACCGAGGATCGGATCGACCTGGCCGAGCACGAGGAATTGGTGGCGCACGAATCCGCAGGCGCGGTAGTCAGTTTCGCCGGTGTGGTGCGCGACCACGACGGCGGCCGCGGGGTCACCCGGCTCGAGTACTCCGCGCATCCGAGCGCCGCGCAGATCCTCGCCGAGGTGGCGGCCGAGATCGCCGCGGACTGCGACGGCGTCCGCGCGATCGCGGTCAGCCACCGCGTGGGACCCCTCGAGATAGGTGACGCCGCCCTGGTGGCCGCTGTGGCAGCGGACCATCGCAGGGCGGCCTTCGACACCTGTTCCCGGCTCGTCGACGCCGTCAAGGACCGGATACCGGTGTGGAAGCACCAGTTCTTCGGCGACGGCTCCGACGAGTGGGTGAATTCGGCCTGACCCGAATCAGGCGGGCGGCAGGACCGGTGCGGGTGCGGGGGCCGGAGCCGGGGCGGGCGCCGTGCCGACCGGGATCGGCGCCGGGCCACCCGGGGTGTCCGGAGTGGTCAGCGGCCGCTGGGTCAGCGCCAGCAGTGCATCCGAACCCGAGATCTCCTGGGTCTGGATCGCGTGCCAGATCTCCTTGAGGTACGTGACGTTCGGGCTCTGGCCGGGTACCTGACCGGGGTCGACGGTCGTCCCCGGCGGCAGGTTCTCCGGGCTGGCCAGGTGCGGCACCTCTGCGGGCAGCTGCGGCAGGCCGGCGGGCACCGCCGGAACCTGGCCGCTGGCGGCCTGGTTGGCGGCGTCGAAGATCGGCTGCGGGATGTTGACCGCGTTCAACGGGGCCAGCGGATCCGGGGCCGGGGCGGCGACCGGCGCGGGGGCCGGAGCCGGAGCCGGAGCGGGAGCCGGGGCCGGGGGAGCGAACTGCAGCGGCGCGGGGACGCCGAGCGACCAGTTCTGAGGCTGCGGCTGACCCGGTGCCGGGGCGGCGGCGGTGTCCCAGTTCGCGGCGGCGGCGGGGCGAACGGATCGATCGGCGGCGGAGGCGGCAGGATGCCGTTCAGCGGCGCGGGGTCGATCGGCTGGTCGACGACGTTGCGCGGCGTCGCACCCGAGAGCGGACCGCCGCAGGAGGGCCATGCGCCCTTGCCCTGGCTGGCGAGCACCCGCTCGGCGACCGCGATCTGCTCTTCCTTGGTGGCCATGTAGGCCGCGGGGGCGAACTCGCCGCCGCCGTGTCCGGCCCAGGTGCTGGGCGAGAACTGCAGCCCGCCGTGGTAGCCGTTGCCGGTGTTGATGGCCCAGTTGCCGCTCGACTCACACGCGGCGACCTGGTCCCATTCGCCGTCGGTCGCCGCGCCGGCCTGTCCGGCGAGGGCGAGACTGCCACCACCGATCACGGCGCCGGTGAAGGCGATCTTGGCGACACTGACCGTGGAATTCGTGGGCTTGCGATGCCGTCCACTCATAAGTGCGATAGATCCTCTCGTCGGCGCCCGCGAGGTCAGCTGTCGGGTTCGGGTGGGAGAGGTCACCCGGCCGGTCTCGGTTGCCCGATCCCGGCTTCACCCCAAGGGGCCGCTGGCGGCCCCAGGTCCTTTCGGTGGACCGGTGGGTCCCCCGCCTCCATCCAGGTGGTTCGTGGTCCCCCGCGTCGACGGATGGAGCTCGGCGCTATCGGGCGGGGCGGGTCGGTCGATAAGGGTCGACTGACCTGGGAATGAACGGTAACCGCTGTCCGCGCACCCGTCACCTTTTCCCGACCTCGGCGTTTCCCGCCACGGCAAATTTTAAAGGGGCTCTAAATGCGCAGGTTGGCTCGCCGTTTTCGCAGGTGTTTCCGGACGTGAACTGGGCTATAGCCAGCTTGTGACCAATTCGTTATGTGACGCAAATCACGCTTATCCGCCGGCGAACGGGGGAAGTACATCGAGCGTCTGAGCGTTGCTCAACGCTCTCCCCGTATCCCGCACGGCCACGCCGTCACAGAGGTACGAACACCGCGCCAGCACCCGCTTCAATTCCGGGTTGCGGCAGGCCAACTCGTCGACCAGGGCCTGCACCGTCGTACCCGTGGGAATGGTCAGCTGCTCCGCGTCTGTTCCCGCGGCTGCCCGTGCCGCGGCGAAGTAGCGGACCGCGACGCGCACCGTGGTGGTGGTCGACACGTCAGCCTCCGATCGCACTCATCGGCCGCGACGGCTGCTCGAAGCCGGGGTCGTTGATGCCGTGGCCGGCGGCTTTCGTCCACATCGCCGCCCGCCAGGCCTGCTCGATCGCGTCGTCGTCGGCGCCGCCCCGCAACAACCGCCGCAGGTCGCTCTCCTCGCGCGCGAACAGGCAGTTGCGCACCTGCCCGTCGGCGGTGAGCCGGGTGCGGTCACATGCCGCGCAGAACGCCTCCGACACCGACGCGATCACCCCGACCTTCGCCGTCCCGCCGTCCACCCGCCACAGCTGCGCCGGGGCCGAACCGCGCGGCTCGGAATCGGGGACCAGGGTGAAGTGCTCGCGCAGCGCGGCCAGGATCGTGGCGGCCTCCAGGGAGCGCCCCCGCTGCCACTGGTGTTCGGCGTCGAGCGGCATCTGCTCGATGATGCGCAGTTGGTAGCCGTGGTCGAGGCAGTACCGAAGCAGCGCCACCGCGTCGTCGAGGCCGGTCTCCGGGTCGAGGACCGCATTGACCTTGACCGGGGTCAGGCCCGCCGCCTTGGCGGCGGCCAACCCGGCCAGCACGTCGTGCAGCCGGTCGCGTCGGGTGATGCGGGCGAAGTGCGCGGCGTCGACGCTGTCGAGCGAGACGTTCACCCGGTTCAGACCCGCTGCCTTGAGACCCTCGGCGCGCCGTGCCAGTCCGATACCGTTGGTGGTCATCGCCATCTCCGGGCGGGGTCGGAGCGCACCCGTTGCGGCCACCACGTCTTCGAGGTGGCGCACCACCAGCGGTTCACCACCGGTGAAGCGCACGTTGGTGATGCCGAGTCGGGTCACCGCGATGCGCAGCAGCCGGATGAGTTCGTCGGCGCTCAGGAGCTGCTCACCGGGCAGCCAGTTCAGGCCCTCGGCGGGCATGCAGTAGGTGCAGCGCAGGTTGCAGCGGTCGGTCAGCGACACCCGCAGATCGGTGGCGATGCGGCCGAAGGTGTCCACCAGCGGCCCGGTGGTGGGCATACCCTCCGCCGGCCGCTGGACGGTCGGAACACCGAGTGAGGTCACCGTCATGCGGCGGCTCGCATGGCGGGTGCGGGCGGGTCGACGGGCACGATCTCCTTGCCGAGCGGGACCAGCGACACCGGGATCAGCTTGAGGTTGGCCAGCGCGAGCGGGATGCCGACGATCGTCACGGCCATGGCCGCAGCGCTGACGATGTGGCCGATTGCCAGCCAGATGCCGAACAGCAACACCCAGATCACGTTGCCGATCAGCGCGCCGGGGCGTGGGCCCGGCTTCTCGACGATGGTGCGGCCGAACGGCCACAGCGCGTAGGAGGCGATCCGGAAGGCGGCGAACCCGAACGGGATCGTGATGATCAGGACGAAGCAGAGGACTCCCGCCACCGCGTAGCCCAGCGCAAGCCACAGGCCACCGAAGATCAACCAGATGATGTTCAGCAGAACTCGCATATCGGGCGCACTTCTTCCTCGAGCGGTGGAACAAAGCCTACCGATAAGGGTGTGAAGTCGCCGGTCGACTCCGAGTAGGATCGGCCTCGACGCGTCCCGGCGCAAGCGGGACGCTTTCCTTATGTTGGTGCGAGACGACGAGCAGGTGACCAAAGTGCCGACCGGCAGGGTGAAGTGGTACGACGCCGAAAAGGGCTTCGGCTTTCTGTCCCAGGAGGACGGTGAGGACGTGTACGTCCGGTCCTCGGCGCTGCCCGCGGGTGTCGAAGGGCTCAAAGCGGGCCAGCGCGTCGAGTTCGGCGTGGCGGCCGGCCGTCGAGGACCGCAGGCGTTGAGCCTGACGCTGATCGACCCGCCGCCGAGCCTGAGCAAGACCCGGCGCGAGGCCGAACGTCCCGAGCACAAGCACAGCCCCGATGAACTCCACGGCATGATCGGTGACCTCATCACGCTGCTGGAGAGCGCGATCCAGCCCGACCTGCAGAAGGGGCGCTACCCCGACCGCAAGGTCGCGCGCCGGGTGTCGGAGGTCGTCAAGGCCGTCGCCCGCGAACTCGACGCCTGAATCCCGCGGCGCCCCGCGCCGACCGTGAACTCCTTGCGAAAATCCGACGGATTTCTCGCAGTGGCTTCACGTTCGGCGAAGGCGGGCACACTGCTGCCATGAGCTATGTCGCCAGCGGTGGCGAATTCAACCGCGACACCGACTACATCACCGATCGGATCACGGCCGACGGCCGCGACGGCTACCCGGTCGAACCGGGGCGCTACCGGCTGATCGTGGCGCGGGCCTGCCCCTGGGCGAACCGCACGATCATCGTGCGTCGCCTGCTCGGCCTCGAGGACGCGCTGTCCATCGGCTTCTGCGCACCCACGCACGACCAACGGAGCTGGACCTTCGACCTCGACCCCGGCGGCGTCGACCCGGTGCTGAAGATCCCGCGCCTGCAGGACGCCTACTTCAAGCGGTTCCCCGACTACCCGAAGGGCATCACGGTGCCCGCGGTCGTCGAGGTGTCGACGGGCCAGGTCGTCACCAACGACTTCCCGCAGATCACGCTCGACTTCTCGACGGAGTGGACGCAGTACCACCGCGACGGCGCCCCCGACCTCTACCCGGACGGGCACCGCGACGAGATCGACGAGGTGGCCCAGCGCATCTACACCGAGGTCAACAACGGCGTCTACCGCTGCGGGTTCGCCGGTTCACAGCGTGCCTACGACAAGGCCTACGACCGCCTGTTCACCGCGCTGGACTGGCTCGAGGACCGGCTGACCGGGCAGCGATACCTGGTGGGCGACACGATCACCGAAGCCGATGTCCGGCTGTTCACCACGCTGGCCCGCTTCGACCCCGTCTACCACGGGCACTTCAAATGCAACCGGACCAAGCTCTCCGAGATGCCCGCGCTGTGGGGATACGCCCGCGACCTGTTCCAGACGCCCGGCTTCGGCGACACCATCGACTTCGTGCAGATCAAGCAGCACTACTACATCGTCCATTCCGACATCAATCCCACACAGGTGGTGCCCAAGGGGCCCGATCCGGCCAACTGGCTGACGCCACACGGCCGGGAGGCGCTGGGCGGCAGGCCCTTCGGCGACGGGACACCGCCCGGCCCGACCCGGGAGGGGGAGCGGGTGGCCGCCGAGCACACTCCGCTCTAGTCCCACACCATCCGCACGGACCACTCCGCGTGCGGGACCTCGAACACCTCACCGGCCTCGTCCTGCACCAGCGTGAGCAGTTGCACGGCGATGCCGGTGAGCCTGCCGCGCTGCGGGTCGACGGTCGGGACCGTCACCGCCAGCCGGGTGTCGGGGCGGAACACCGATTCGGTGGTGTCGGCGGGGTCTTCGTACACGCGCAGCAGCCGCCACGGCGCCTCGGCGATCGCCGAGGGGACCGACAGCTGCACCGGATCGCGCTCGGTGACGGCGAGTTCACCCTGTTGCCCGGCAGGCCTGCAGTCGGTGGGGTCGATGACGTCGCAGAACTGGAAGGGGCCGACGCGGGTCAGCTCGCCGCGGGTGAAGGCGCTGATCTCCGGCAGGGCGGGTTCGTGATCGCGGGTGAGCTGCCAGACCAGCAGCGCCGTCGCCGCGGTCGCCAGCACCGCGACGGCCGCCAGCACGGCCAGGACGCGTTTCACTCGTGTGCCACCCCGGCGTCCTCGGAGCGGCGGCCTTCCTGTTCGGCCAGCACGGGCCGGTTACCGCCGAACCCTGGAATCAGCGATTCGCCGCGGTAACTCACGACGGTCTGGGCAAGCCCGAGTATCAACACGGCGGTGATAGTAGTGAAGCCGATCCACAGGTCGGTGTAGATGAGGACCCCGGTGGCACCGCCGGCGACCCACGCGAGCTGGAGCAGCGATTCGGAGCGGCCGAACGCCGAGGCCCTGGACTCCTCGGGGAGGTCGTCCTGCAGCGACGCGTCGAGCGAGGCCTTGGCGATCGCGCTGGCGCCCGAGGTGATCAGGGTGGCCGCCGCCGCCACCAGCAGGTTGCCGGTCAGCGCGGTCACCAGCGCGACGGCCGTCACCGCGGTGGCCGCCCGCACGACCAGCCGGGCCGGGTGGCCCAGTTCGAGCCTGGCCGCGGTCATGTTGCCGACGAAGTTGCCCACCGCGGCGGCGGCGCCGATCAGGCCGAGGATGCGCAGCTGCTCCCAGCCGCCGGCGTCGTGCGACTTCGCCACGAACGCCGGGTAGAGGAACAGGAACCCGACCATCACCTTGATCGTGCAGTTGCCCCACAGCGCGGTGATGGTGTTGCGGCCCAGCGGCTGGCGGGCCTTGCCGGTCCGCTCGGAGGGCGGCTCGCGGCGCAGCCCCTCGCTGCCGCCGTGGTAGCTCAGCGTCGCGGGGACCTCACCGGCGGTGACCTCCACCCATTTGGGAATCCGCATGGACAGCACCGCACCGGCCACGGTCGCCGCCACGATGACGTACAGCGCGCCGGGGAGTTGGAACAGGTTGAGCAGGTATTCGGCGCCGGCCGCGACGCCGCCACCGACCACGGTGCCGCCGAGCAACCCGAACGTGGTCAGGCGGGAGTTGACCCGCACCAGGTCGATGGTCGGGGGCAGTACCCGCGGGGTGACCGCGCTGCGCAGCACCGAGAACGATTTCGACAGCACCATCATCCCGAGCGCGCAGGGGTAGAGCACCCACGACGGGTAGCTGCCCGTCAGGCCGTCGTAGTTCGCGATGAGCAGCACCACCAGTGCCGTGCGCGCCAGGAACGACGCGGCCAGCGCGACGCGGCGGCCGTGCTGCAGCCGGTCGAGGGCCGGACCGATGAGCGGGGCGATCACCGCGAACGGCGCGATGGTGATCAGCAGGTACAGCGCGACCTTGCCCTTGCTCTCCCCGCTGGCCGCGGCGAAGAACAACGTGTTGGCCAACGCCACCGCCATCGCCGCGTCGACGGCGAAGTTGGCCACGACCGGCCAGGTGAGCGCGGTCAGCCCGGATTTGTCCGCACCGTCGGCGGTCGCGGCCCGGTGCACCAGGCCGTACATCTTCGAGCCCATCTCGCGGCTGCGCTGCGCCGCCGCGCGGGTGACGGTGACCCTGCCCGCTCCGGCGCCGACCCCGGGCGGCGGGTCGTAGTGGTGGTGGTAGCCCGGGGGCGCCGGTTCGTCCAGCGGGGGCAGCCAACGGTTCGCGCTCGGTGTGGACTGCCTGCGTGCCCGCCGGTAGGAACCACCGTCGCTGGGATAATTCGCCATCCCGGGATGGTCGTGACCCGCGGGCGGCCGGGGCGGGTAGTACCGAGCGTCGCGCCGGAAATCTCCGTCACTCTCATCGCGTCCGCCGGCCACGTCACGATTGTCCCCTATGGCACCGACTGGCGGCCGACAGCCGACCGGTGTGGCTTTCCGGTATCGCTCTGCGGCACTATGGGATGCGATGGACAGCCTGACCGACACCGCAGCCGACGTGGCCCGACGTCCCGCCGATCTCGAAGCGGTGCTGATGGGCGCCGTGGAGCAGGCGCGCGCCGCGCTCGTCGAGTTCAGCGGGCACGACACGATCGGGGAGTACCTCGGCGCGTCCTTCGAGGATCCGACGTCGGCCACGCACCGCTTCCTGGCCGACATGCCGGGGTACCGGGGCTGGCAGTGGGCCGTCGTCGTCGCCGCCTATCCGGGCGCCGAACAGGCCACCATCAGTGAACTGGTGCTGGTCCCCGGCCCGACGGCGCTGCTGGCCCCCAAATGGGTGCCGTGGCAGGACCGCGTCCGCCCGGGCGACCTCGGACCCGGCGACCTGCTGGCTCCGCCGCGTGAGGATCCCCGTCTGGTCCCCGGCCACGTCGCCACCGGCGATCCCCAGGTCGACGAGACCGCCGCGGAGGTCGGACTGGGCCGCAAACAGGTGCTGAGCCGGTGGGGTCGCGTCGACGCCGCGCAACGCTGGCACGACGGCGAGTTCGGCCCGGGTTCGGCGATGGCCCGCTCGACGAAACGGATGTGCCGCGACTGTGGGTTCTACCTGCCGCTGTCCGGTTCGCTCGGGGTCATGTTCGGCGTGTGCGCCAACGAGATGTCGGCCGACGGCCACGTGGTCGACTCCGAGTATGGCTGCGGTGCGCACTCGGACACCCCGGCACCGCAGCTCACCGGGTCGCCGCTGTACGACCCGTACGACGACGGCGTGATCGACCTGGCCGAGAACGACTGATCAGTTCTCCGCCGCGGCCTTGATCTTGGCCAGCGACTCGTTCATCCCGGCGACGAGTTCTTCCTCGAAGCTCGGCACACCGCCGAACAGCGCGTTGACGGTCATGGTCGACACCGCGGTCACCCCGTTCTCGGCGTTGCGGGTCTCGACCAGGCGCGTGCCGGTGGCCGTCGGCTCGAGTTCATAACTCCACACCGTCTTGTTGGCGTTGACGCGGAACGCCACCTTCTTCTCGGGCACGACCTCGGTGACCGTGCAGGTGGTCGGCCAGACGATGCGGTTGCGCCGGTTGAGGTTGATGGTCCTGGTGCCCGGCCGCAGCGGGCCGAGCAGCTTCATGGCACGGCACTGCGGGCTCCACTGCGGCATCCGGCCGAGGTCGGAGACCAGTGACCAGACCTTGGCCACCGGGGCGTCGATCTCGATCTCTGCGTGAAGCAACGGTGCGGCCATGGATCCTCCTGATTCGGGGCGGCGGGCGCAGTCCTCAGCGAAGCCCGCTCTGGGCGCCGCGCGCGCCGCGGCGTACGGCGTGACGTTGCCACAGGAAGATCGAAGTGCCAAACACGCCGATGCCCAGTCCGGCGATCGTGAACGGACGCCACTCGTGCAGCGCGGAGACCGTGAACGCGAGCACGGTGGCGAGCAGCCATACCGCGGCGATCACGAGAATGACGGGCCGCGGGTCGAGCAGGGCGGCCGGCAGCGGCGGCGGCTGCGGCGAGGCGCTTTCCGGAGTGTGTTCGTCGGCCATCAATGCCAACCTAGCCCATCCGAAATGATTCGTGATCACGGATATTCGTTCTGATCGCGACTTTTAGCGACCCTATGTAGTATTTGCTTCGTGATCGACCTGGAGTCCCGGCTGGCCAGCGATTTGTCTCTCGCAGTAGTGCGGCTGGCTCGTCAATTACGCTTTCGCCGTGCTGAATCGCCGATTTCGCTGTCGCAATTGTCAGCTCTGTCCACGCTGGCCAAAGAGGGTGCGATGACGCCGGGCGCGTTAGCTGTGCGGGAGCGGGTGCGTCCGCCTTCAATGACTCGGGTGATCGCGTCACTGGCCGAAATGGGTTTCGTCTCACGTGACGCCCATCCCGTCGACGGCCGGCAGGTGCTGGTTTCGGTGTCGAAGGCCGGGGCCGACCTCGTCGAGGCGGAGAAGCGGGCCAGCCAGGAGTGGTTGCAGCGCCGGCTCGGCCAACTGGAACCCGAACAGCGCAGGACGCTGCTGATGGCCGCCGACCTGATGTCGGCGATGGTCGAGGAGAGCGCGTAAGCTTCGCCGCCGTGCGGAGATCGCAGCGTTGACCACCGTCATCGACGTCGACGATCCCGCCGACCCGCGCCTCGACGACTTCCGCGACCTCAACAGCATCGACCGCCGACCCGACCTGCCCAGCGGCAAGGGGTTGGTGATCGCCGAGGGTGTGCTGGTGGTGCAGCGGATGGTGGCTTCCCGGTTCACCCCCCGCGCGCTGCTCGGTACCGACCGCCGGCTCACCGAACTCGGGGCCGACCTCGACGCCGTCGACGCGCCGTTTTACCGGGCCTCGGCCGAGGTGATGGCGGAGGTCGTCGGCTTCCACCTGAACCGGGGCGTGCTGGCCTCGGCGTCGCGCCCGGCCGAGCTCCCCGTCGCCGAGGTGGTCGACGGCGCCCAGACCGTGGCGGTGCTCGAGGGTGTCAACGATCACGAGAACCTCGGCTCGATCTTCCGTAACGCGGCCGGGCTCGGTATCGACGCGGTGATCTTCGGGGCCGGGTGTGCCGACCCGCTGTACCGGCGGGCGGTGCGCGTGTCGATGGGCCACGCGCTGCTCGTGCCGTTCGCGCGTGCCACCGAATGGCCGGATGAGCTGAACCTTCTGCGCGACAATGGCTTCCGATTGTTGGCGATGACGCCGGACCCGGCCGCCGACACCGTGGCCACGGCGATGGCGGCGCTGGGGGAGGAGAAGGTCGCGATCCTCGTCGGTGCGGAGGGCCCCGGTCTGACCGAGCGCGCGATGCGGGCCAGCGACCGGCGGGTGCGCATCCCGATGTCGCGGGGCACCGATTCGCTCAACGTGGCGACCGCGGCCGCGCTGGCGTTCTACGAGCGTGTCCGGTCGGGCTAGATTGCCTCAGGTGGGCGTGACCGGGGAGGTGACATCGTGACCGACGAATCCACGCCGTGGGGAACGGGTTTGACGGTGGCCGCGGGGGTCGCCGCGGTGATCGCCACCGCCGTCATCGTGCTGAGCGTTGGGCTGCTGCGCGTGCACCCACTGCTGGCGGTCGGCCTGAACATGGTCGCCGTGGGCGGGTTGGCGCCGACGGTGTGGGGGTGGCGGACCCGGCCGGTGTGGCGGTGGTTCGCGTTCGGTGCGGGCGTCGGCGTGGCGGGCGGGTGGATCGCGCTGCTCGCGATCACCCTCAGCGGGATGGTGCCGGCCTAGCCGTCATCGCTGGTGTCGGCTCTTCGCGCAAGCGCTCATCGCTGCCCACTGGAGCGGACCCCGAGCAGCACATCCTCCCACCCGGGAACGGTCGGACGGGCCTTGGCCTTACGCGACTTCGCCGGCTTGGGCGCCTGCGGTTCCGGGCCGGTCTCGGCCTCGAGGGCAGGTTGCGGCGCGGGCGCGGCCTCGGGTTCGGGCAGCGGTGCCGGGGCAGGTGCGGCCACGGGCGCCTGCGGTGCGGCGGGAGCGTCGAAGTCCAGCTGGGCGAGGGGTGCGACCGGGCGCAGCGGGCGGCTGAAGTCCGGGTCGATCAGCTGGTAGGCCGCCTCGTCGAACGCGGTGACGGTGCCGCCGTGCGCGCCGGGGGAGAACCGGAAGTGGGCGACGTTGTCGGACCGACCGGCCTTCCACGCCACCTGCACCGTCCAGCGGCCGTCCTCGTTGCGCCAGGCGTCCCAGTTCGTCGCGTCGGGGTTCAGCCCGCGTGCGACCAGCGCGGTGCTGACGGTCTCGAGCAGGGTGAGCACCGCGGGGCCGTCGGACAGGACCGGATGCGCGGCGGTGGCGAGTTCGGCGGCCCGCGACCGCTCCAGCAGTACCGGGTGGGCGAACCGTTCCACCCGCTCGATCGGCATTCCCGAAGCGTTCGCGACCTGCTCGACAGAGGCGCCCGCGCGGATCTTGGCCTGGATATCCCTGGGACGCAGCACGTTGTGCACCTCGACATCCATCATGGTCTGGTCGGCCGATCGATTGAACGCGGCCCGGTCCCCGCGGGCCGCGGCGCGGAACCGGTCATCGATGCGCAGCGCGAACTTCTCACCGGAGTCGGTCTGGCAGAGGATCGTGTTGCCGTCGACGTCGAGTTCGACGACCTTGAGTTCCCGCACTGCGACCTCCTCCGGGCTCGTTCGCGGCGCCAGGCGCCAGCCCGATTAGCTGGTCAGCCTACTGCGTTACCTGCCCGTGACCACGGTGACACGCGGCGTGAACTACAACCGTTCGACGACCCAGTCGACGCACCGGGTCAGCGCGCTGACGTCCTCGGGGTCGACGGCGGCGAACATCGCGACCCGCAGCTGGTTGCGGCCGAGCTTGCGGTACGGCTCGGTATCGACGATTCCGTTGGCGCGCAGGATCTTCGCCACCGCCGCGGCGTCGACGTCGTCGGAGAAGTCGACGGTGCCGACCACCTGGGAGCGCAGAGCGGGGTCGGTGACGAACGGCGTGGCGTACGTCGACGCCTCGGCCCACGAGTACAGCCGCTGCGACGAGTCGGCGGTGCGTTTGACGGCCCAGTCCAGCCCGCCGTTGCCGTTGAGCCAGTCCAACTGGTCGGCGAGCAGGACCAGCGTGCCGATCGCGGGGGTGTTGTAGGTCTGGTTCTTGAGGCTGTTCTCCACCGCGATCGGCAGGGAGAGGAAGTCGGGGACCCAGCGGCCCGACTGCGCGATCCGGTCGATGCGCTCGAGGGCGGCGGGGCTGACGACCGCGAGCCACAGGCCGCCGTCGCCGGCGAAGTTCTTCTGCGGGGCGAAGTAGTAGGCGTCGGCCTGGGCCATGTCGACGGGCAGCCCGCCCGCGCCGGAGGTCGCGTCGATGACGATCAACGCCTCACCGGAGCCGGCCGGGCGCTGCACCGGGACCGCGACCCCGGTCGAGGTTTCGTTGTGCGCCCAGGCGATGACGTCGACCGACGGGTCGGCCTGCGGTTCGGGCGCGCTGCCCGGATCCGCTTTGACGACGATCGGGTCCTCGACGAACGGATTCTTCTGCACGCAGGAGGCGAACTTGCTGCTGAACTCGCCGTAGGTCAGGTGCAGCGAGCGCTTGTCGATCAGGCCGAAGGTGGCGGCGTCCCAGAACGCGGTGGACCCGCCGTTGCCGAGGATGACCTCGTAGCCGTCGGGCACCGAGAACAGCTGCTTGACGCCGTCGCGGACCCGGCCGACGAGATTCTTGACCGGCGCCTGGCGGTGCGAGGTGCCGAACAGGTCGCCCGCGGCCGCGAGCGCGGCCAGTTGTTCGGGACGCACCTTCGACGGGCCGGACCCGAAGCGTCCGTCGCGGGGCTTGAGATCGGCGGGGATGGTGAGTTCGGCCATGGGTCACCAGCGTAGTTCCTGCGATTTCGGTGCAGTCAGTTGCGCCGGGCGCGACCGGCTACACCGAATTCACAGCACACTCATGGACAAGTACCCGATACCTGCGGTACTGTGTACAGAAGACCGGTGAATGTAAACCCCGCTTGGGAGGCTCATATGGCTCGCACACGCACGGTCCGCAGGTGGCGCCGCAACATGGACGTCGCCGACGACAAGGCTTACGTCGACACCCTGACCACCCTGTCCGAGGGGTCGGTGCGACGGAACTTCAACCCCTACACCGACATCGACTGGGACAGCCCCGAATTCGCGGTGGTCGACAGCGACCGGCGGTGGATCCTGACCGATACGGACCCGCTGGGGCGCCACCCGTGGTACCGCGCTCAGCCCGTCGACCGGCAGATCGAGATCGGGCGGTGGCGTCAGGCCAACGTCGCGAAGGTCGGCCTGCAATTCGAGATCATCCTGATCCGAGGGCTGACGAACTACGCGTTCTGGGTGCCCAACGGCTCACCCGAGTACCGGTACTGCATGCACGAGACGGTCGAAGAGTGCAACCACACCATGATGTTCCAGGAGATGGTGAACCGCATCGGCGCCGACGTGCCCGGGATGCCGCGCCTGCTGCGCTGGCTGTCGCCGTTCATCCCACTGGTGGCCGGCCCCCTGCCGATCCCGTTCTTCTTCGGCGTGCTGGCCGGCGAGGAGCCGATCGATCACACGCAGAAGAACGTGCTTCGCGAGGGCAAGGCGTTGCACCCGATCATGGAACGGGTCATGGCCATCCACGTTGCGGAGGAGGCCCGCCACATCTCGTTCGCTCACGAGTACCTGCGCAAGCGGCTGCCGCATCTTCCGCGCAGGCAGCGGTTCTTCCTCTCGCTGTACGTCCCGGTGGTCATGCGGGTGCTGTGCCAGGCGATCATCGTTCCGCCGAAGTCGTTCTGGCGTGAGTTCGACATCCCGAAGTCGGTCAAGAAAGAGCTGTTCTTCCGCGCGCCGGAGTCCCGGCAGTTCCTGCGTGACATGTTCGGCGACGTCCGGATGCTGTGCCACGACACCGGCCTGATGAACCCGCTCGCGAAGCTCATGTGGCGCATCTGCCGGATCGACGGACGGCCCAGCCGTTACCGCAGCGAACCGCACCGTCAACACGTCGCCACCGCGGCGTAAGGGGGAGGCGCGACCGTGCCCCATGTGATCACCCAGTCGTGCTGCAGCGACGGGTCGTGTGTCTTCGCCTGCCCGGTGAACTGCATCCACCCAACCCCCGACGAACCGGGCTTCGCAACCGCCGAGATGCTCTACATCGACCCTGCGGCCTGCGTCGACTGCGGGGCGTGTGTCAGCGCCTGCCCCGTCGGCGCGATCGCGCCCGAGGCCGCGCTGACCGATTCGCAGTTGCCGTTCGTCGAACTCAACGCCGCGTTCTATCCCGAACGCCGGCCGGACGAGAAGGTGCCGCCGAGTTCGAAGCTGGCGTCGGTGCCCGACGCCCCCGTCGTGCACTCCCGTCCCGACAGCCCGCTGCGGGTCGCCATCGTGGGATCCGGTCCGGCCGCCATGTACGCCGCCGACGAGCTGCTCACCCAGCGCGGCGTGCGGGTCACGATGTTCGAGCGGCTACCCACCCCCTACGGCCTGGTCCGCGCCGGGGTGGCCCCCGACCACCAGACCACCAAGCGGGTCACGCGGCTGTTCGACCAGGTGACGGCGCGGCGCGAATTGCGGCTCTATCTCAACGTCGAGGTCGGCACGCACGTGACCCACGACGAGTTGTTGGCGCATCACCACGCCGTGCTGTATGGCGTCGGCGCGCCCACCGACCGACGCCTCGCCATCGACGGGATGGGTCTGCCCGGCACCGCGACGGCCACCGAGGTCGTCGCCTGGTACAACGGCCACCCGGACTACGCGGCCCTGCCGGTCGCGCTCGACCATCACCGGGCGGTCGTGATCGGCAACGGCAACGTGGCGCTCGACGTCGCGCGCATACTCACCACCGACCCGAACCGGCTGGCGACCACGGACATCGCCGATCACGCGCTGGCCGCGCTGCGCGCCTCCCAGGTCGCCGAGGTGGTGATCGCGGCCCGGCGCGGACCCGCCCAGTCGGCGTTCACGCTGCCCGAACTGATCGGGCTCACCGCCACGTGCGACGTGGTGCTCGACGCGACCGACCTTGAACTGGTCCGGCGCGACCTGACCGATGAGACCGACCCCCTCACCCGCAACAAACTCGAGATCCTCGCGAAGCTGCCCGACGCCTCGGCGCCGATCACCCGCCCGCGGATCCGGCTCGCCTACCGGCTGACACCGCGACGTGTCACCGGCGCGACGCGCGCCGACGGCGTCGAGTTCACCGGCACCGGCACCGACGAGGTGTGCCACCTCGACGCCGGGCTCGTGCTGTCGTCCATCGGCTACCACGGCAGACCGCTGGCCGGGCTGCCGTTCGACGAGGCCGCGGGCGTCGTCCCCAACGACGGCGGCCGCGTCGTCGATCCGTCGTCGGGTCGGCCCGTTGCGGGGAGCTACGTCGCGGGCTGGATCAAACGCGGACCGACCGGCTTCATCGGCACGAACAAGTCGTGCGCCGCGCAGACGGTGCACCACCTGGTGGACGACTACAACGCCGGGCTGCTCACCGCGCCGTCGGCCGGTCACGGGGAACTGGACCGGTTGCTTCGGCAACGCCGTCCCGACGTGGTCGACAGCGACGGCTGGCGCGCCATCGACGCGGCGGAGGTCGCCCGCGGCGGCGGCGACCGTCCGCGGGTGAAGTTCACCGCGATCCCCGACATGCTCGCGGCCGCGGCGGCCGCACCGACACCGAGTGTCGGGCGCCGCCTGCTCGCCGGGTTGCTCCGGTAGGCCTACTGGCCGCCCATTGCGGCCTGCAGTTCCTCCTGGCTGACCTCGCGGACCGGCTGGCCCATCGACCACAGGTGGCCGAACGGGTCGCGCAGCACGCCGTAGCGGTCGCCCCAGAACTGGTCCTCGACCGGCATCACCACGGTGGCGCCGGCATCGACCGCCCGCTGGAACTTCGCGTCGACATCGGTGACCTGCAGATGGATGGTGACCGGTGAGCCGCCCAGCGCCGTCGGTGTCGACGGCTTACCGTCGTTGTACTCGGGGAAGTCGTCGTTGAGCATCACCAGCGAGCCGTTGATCTGGACTGCGCCGTGCATCAGCTTGCCGTCGGGACCGGGCATCCGCCCCAACTCGGTGGCGCCGAAAGCCTTGACATAGAAGTCGATCGCGGCGGCTCCGTCATCGACGCAGAGGTGCGGGGCGACTAGGGGTTGCACTTCGATGGCCATGGGAATCTCCTCGGGTAGGTGGACAGTCACCATGCTGACCCAACCCACCGACAAATCTCATCGGTCACACGACGGAGAAGGCGGGCGGCAGCGCTGCCCGTCCCGTCAGCGCCAGCAGCACCTGGGCCCCGCGGCCCGAGATCACCGCGATCTCGGCGGCCAACCGCACCGCGGCCACGAACACCTCCGGCGGCGGCGCGTAGTCCACCCCCGCCGCACGCCCGATGTCCAGACCGTGCACGACCAGTTCGAAGGTCCGCGTCGGGAGGTAATCGCTCAGCCGGATCCCCAGCCCGCCGATCACCTCGATGAGCGGGTCGCCTGCGCCGTCCACGTCGGCCACCGCGGTCGCGGCCAGACGCGTCACCGCCGCCGCCGGATCCTCCCCGAGCTCGCGGCCGGCCTGTCTGCCGCGCTCCGCGACCGCCGCCGGGTCGATGCCGAGCGCCTCGGGCGTCACCGTGAGGTAGTACTCGGCGGCGCTCGTGACGTCTCGCCGGGCCGCGGTCGTACGCAGATACGTGCTGACAGTGGTCAGCGAGCGCGACGTGTGGCCGACCAGCGCCCGCAGATCCCACTCACCCAACCCCGGGCCGTCTAACGCGGCGACCGGGAGGCGGGCCACCAGATCGACGAAACTGTCTGCGGCAACGGCGAATACGGCCGCCGGGTCGGTGCTCACCCGGCGGCGACGCGGTCCCAGCCCTCGACGGACTCGAGGCTGCGCGGGTCGGGTCCGACATAGATCGCCGACGGGCGCACCAGCTTGCCCAGTCGCTTCTGTTCGAGGATGTGGGCGCACCAGCCGGCGGTGCGCCCGCACGTGAACATCGCCGGCATCATCGAGGCGGGCACGCGGGCGAAATCGAGGATCACCGCGGCCCAGAACTCGACGTTCGTCTCGATCGCGCGATCGGGGCGGCGCTCCCGCAGTTCGGCCAGTGCCGCCTGTTCGAGCGCGGCGGCCACCTCGTAGCGGGGCGCCTCCAGACGTTCGGCGGTGGCGCGCAGCACGCGGGCCCGCGGATCCTCCGCGCGGTACACACGGTGCCCGAAGCCCATCAGCTTCTCCTTGCGGTCGAGGATGCCCTTGACCACGGCGCGGGCGTCACCGGTGCGCTCCACCTCGTCGAGCATCGGCAGCACCCGCGCCGGTGCGCCACCGTGCAGGGGGCCGCTCATCGCGCCGACGGCCCCCGACAGCGCGGCCGCGACGTCGGCGCCGGTGGAGGCGATCACCCGGGCGGTGAACGTGGAGGCGTTCATCCCGTGCTCGGCGGCGGTCACCCAGTAGGCGTCGATGGCCTCGACATGCCTCGGATCCGGATCACCCTGCCATCGGGTCATGAAACGAGCTGTGACGGTGGTGCATTCGTCGATCGACCGCTGCGGAATGGCGGGCTGGTGAATTCCGCGCGCGGACTGCGCGACGTAGGACAGCGCCATCACCGAGGCGCGCGCGAGTTGCGCCCTGGCGGTGTCGTCGTCGATGTCGAGGATCGGTTTGTAGCCCCAGATCGGGGCGAGCATCGCGAGCCCGGCCTGCACGTCGACGCGGACGTCGCCGCTGTGGATCGGCAGGGGGAACGGTTCGGCGGGCGGCAGCCCGTCACCGAAGCGCCCGTCGACCAGCAACGCCCACACGTCACCGAACGTCACCCGGTGGGCGACCAGGTCCTCGATGTCCACGCCGCGGTAGCGCAGGGCCCCGCCGTCCTTGTCCGGTTCGACGATCTGGGTGGTGAAGGCCACCACTCCCTCGAGCCCCTCGACGAAATTCTCCGGCACCGACGGCGACGTCTGAGTCATGGCCAGATTCTCGCACCCGGGGCAAGGATCGGCCGGACCGGTCGGCGTAGCGTTGGCGCGGTGACGGAGGCCGGCAACGAGCACTTGGCGAGGATGCGCGTGGAGTACGGATCGGTGGAGAAGGACGGCAGCGCCGACCTCGACGCGGACTGGTTGGCCGACGGCTGGGTTGCGCTGCTGCGCAGGTGGTTAGCGGATGCGGAGGCGGCCGGGATCTCCGAACCGAACGCGATCGTGCTCGGCACCGTCGACGCCGCCGGACGGCCGGTCACCCGCACGGTGCTGTGCAAGAGCGTCGACGACGAGGGCATCACGTTCTTCACCAACTACGGCTCCGCCAAGGGCGCGGACCTGGCGGGCGCGCCGTACGCCTCGGCGACGTTCCCGTGGTTCGCCCTCGGCCGCCAGGTCCATGTGCGCGGCGCGGTGACGAAGGTGTCGGCCGAGGAGACCGCCGACTACTGGTCGAAGCGGCCCCGCGGATCGCAACTCGGAGCGTGGGGGTCGCAGCAGTCCCGGCCGATCGCGTCGCGCGCGGCGCTGCTCGACCAACTCGCCGAGGTGACCGAGCGGTTCGCCGGCCACGACACGGTGCCGGTGCCGCCGGACTGGGGCGGCTATCGCATCGCCGCCGAGGTGGTGGAGTTCTGGCAGGGCCGGGAGAACCGCGTGCACAACAGGATTCGGTTGAGCGGGGGCCGCGTCGAGCGGCTCCAGCCCTAGGTGAGGCGGTTCTTCGCCGACACCACACCCCTGCGGACGCGGGACTTCCGCCGGCTGTGGGTGGCCGGTGTCCCGACCGTCATCGGCGCGAACCTGACCATCTTCGCGGTCCCCGTGCAGTTGTACGCACTCACCCAGAGCTCCGCCTACGTGGGGCTGGCCGGCGTGTTCGCGCTGGTGCCGTTGATCGTCTTCGGGCTGTGGGGCGGGGCGCTGGCCGACGCGATGGACCGGCGGGTGCTGCTGATCATCGCGTCGTGCGGGCTGGCCGTCGCCTCGATCCTGCTGTGGCTGCAGGCCGCCCTGGCGCTCAACAACGTATGGGTGGTGCTGTGCCTGCTGGCGGTGCAGCAGGCGTTCTACGCCGTCAACGCGCCGACCCGGTCGGCGGCGATTCCGCGGATGGTGCCCGCCGACCAACTGCCCGCGGCGAATTCGCTCAACATGACCGTCACCCAGGCGGGCGCGATCATCGGCCCGCTGCTCGCGGGTGTGCTGCTGCACTGGGTCGACCTGTCGACGCTCTATCTCATCGACGCGATCACCTGCCTGGTGCCGATCCTGGCCACCGTCCGCCTCTCACCCATCCCGCCCACCGGCGCCGGGACCGGGGCGTCGCGGTTCGGCCTCGGCGCGGTCGTCGACGGCTTCCGGTACCTGGCCGGCAACCAGGTGGTGCTCATGTCGTTCGTCGTCGACCTCATCGCGATGATCTTCGGGATGCCCCGGGCGCTGTTCCCCCAGCTGGCACACGAGAGCTTCGGCGGACCCGTCGCGGGCGGCACCACGATGGCGTTGCTCGCGGCGTCGATGTCGGTGGGCGCGGTGGCGGGCGGGGTGTTCTCCGGATGGCTGCCGCGGGTGCGCAGGCAGGGGCTCGCGGTGGTGGGCGCGATCGTCGTGTGGGGACTCGCGATGGTCGGGTTCGGCATCGCCTGCGGGCTGGCCGACGGACACACCGGGGCACTGTTGTGGGCGGCGTTGGCGTTCCTCGCCGTCGGCGGGGCCGCGGACATGGTGTCGGCCGCCTTCCGATCGACCATCCTGCAGGAGGCGGCCTCCGACGACGTGCGCGGACGGCTGCAGGGGGTGTTCATCGTCGTGGTGGCCGGCGGGCCGCGCGTGGCGGATGTCCTGCACGGCGCCGCGGCGGCGGCCGTGGGCACCACCATCGCCGCGGCCGGCGGTGGCGGGCTGGTGGTGGTCGGCGTACTCGCCGCCGTGGCGCTCGCCCCGGCGTTCGTGCGCTACCGCACCGCGCCGGTTCCGTCCGAGAGTGACAAAGTGTGACCACCGGCGATTTGCGCCGGATGTCAAGATCAACTGTTTTTTGCCCACGGCCGGACTAGCATCTCAAGAGTGGCTGATCTCGACGGCGCACCGGTCCCCGGCCTGCGCGAACGCAAGAAACAGCGCACCCGCAACACCCTGATCAACGCCGCGGTCGAACTCTGCGACCGGCAGGGTTTCGAGAACACCACCGTCGATCAGATCGCGGCGGTCGCCGACGTCTCGCCCCGCACCTTCAGCCGCTACTTCGCGACCAAGGAAGCGGTGGTGTTGGCCGTCATCGACGACATCATCGAGATCGTCGCCGTCGAACTGCGCAGGCAACCGCCCGACATCAGCCACATCGAGGCGATCTTCCGCAGCCACGTCCGGGCGTTCGAGGCCACCAAGACCGCGTCGCCGACCGGTCTCACCGAGGAGCGGTTGCTGGCGTCGGCGCGGATCGTGACGTCCTCCGAGGCGCTGATGCACGCGTCCACCCGCTTCCGGCTCGACGCGGTGAACTCCGCGCTCGTCGACCGTATGGGCACCGCGCCCGACGATCGCCGCCTGCAACTGGTGGCCGCGGTGTGGGGCGCGATCATGATGACCGCGCTCGCCGACCTCGGGCCCCGCATCGACTGGGACGTGATGACCGTCGATGACATCGTGTCCCGGATCGAGGCGGCGTACGCGCAGTTCCTCGATGTGACCGCCGACGTCAGGCAGCTGGTCTGAGCAACTGCCCGCCCCCCGCAAGCACGTCCGTCACGATGGGGCTACCTTTTGTAGACGAGGGTCTGCACCTGCGGAGCGACGATGAAGGGATTCCCGTGGCCGATAATCCGTCCAGTGCGACTGAGCACGCCAAGCTGAGCTACCCCGGCGGCGAGCTCGAGCTGGATATCGTCCCGGCCACTGAGGGTGCCGACGGCATCGCGCTGGGGTCGCTGCTGGCGAAGACCGGTTACACGACATTCGACGGCGGTTTCGTCAACACCGCGTCGACGAAGAGTGCGATCACCTACATCGACGGCGACGCGGGCATCCTGCGCTACCGCGGTTATCCGATCGAGCAGCTGGCCGAGAAGTCGACGTTCATCGAGGTGAGCTACCTGCTCATCTACGGTGAGCTGCCGACCGCCGACCAGCTCGAGGACTTCACCACCAAGATCCAGCGGCACACCCTGCTGCACGAGGACCTCAAGCGGTTCTTCGACGGGTTCCCGCGCAACGCCCACCCGATGCCGGTGCTGTCGAGTGCGGTCAACGCGCTGAGCGCGTACTACCAGGATTCGCTGGATCCGATGGACAAGAACCAGGTCGAGCTGTCCACGATCCGGCTGCTGGCCAAGCTGCCGACCATCGCGGCGTACGCGTACAAGAAGTCCGAGGGGCAGCCGTTCCTGTACCCGGACAACTCGCTGACGCTGGTGGAGAACTTCCTGCGGATGACGTTCGGCTTCCCGGCCGAGCCCTACGAGGTCGATCCGGAGATCGTGCGGGCGCTCGACATGCTGCTGATCCTGCACGCCGACCACGAGCAGAACTGTTCGACGTCGACGGTGCGCCTGGTCGGCTCGTCGCAGGCCAACCTGTTCACCTCGATCTCCGGCGGGATCAACGCGCTGTGGGGTCCGCTGCACGGCGGCGCCAACCAGGCGGTGCTGGAGATGCTGACCAAGATCCAGCAGTCCGACGGCGACGTCCGCGAGTTCGTGCGCAAGGTCAAGGACCGCGAGGACGGCGTGAAGCTGATGGGCTTCGGGCACCGCGTGTACAAGAACTACGATCCGCGCGCCCGCATCGTCAAGGAGCAGGCGGACAAGATCCTGGGCAAGATGGGTGTCGAGGACGAACTGCTCGACATCGCGAAGTCGCTCGAGGAAGTGGCGCTGACCGACGACTTCTTCGTCGAACGCAAGCTCTACCCGAACGTCGACTTCTACACCGGCGTGATCTACCGGGCCATGGGCTTCCCGACGCGGATGTTCACGGTGCTGTTCGCGCTGGGCCGGCTGCCCGGCTGGATCGCGCACTGGCGTGAGATGCACTCGGAGCCCGGCAAGATCGGCCGCCCGCGGCAGATCTACACCGGCTACACCGAGCGCGACTACGTCGACACCTCGAACCGCTAGCGCACCACGCGCGCCCGCGAGTTTGCCTCGGGGACAGTTGTAGTTTCACAATGGTTGGGTGATCGACACCGCCGGCATGAGCGCGCGGCGCAAGGCCATCATCCTGGTCTCGTGCTGCCTGAGCCTGCTGATCGTGTCGATGGACGCCACGATCGTCAACGTCGCGATCCCGGCGATCCGCTCCGATCTGCACGCCTCGCCGTCGCAGCTGCAATGGGTGGTCGACATCTACACCCTGGTGCTCGCGTCGCTGCTGATCCTGGCGGGGGCGACGGGGGACCGGTTCGGCCGCCGCCGGGTGTTCCAGATCGGGCTCACCGTCTTCGCCGTCGGATCGCTGCTGTGCAGCGTCGCGCCCAACATCGAGACGTTGATCGTGGCGCGCCTGCTCCAGGCGATCGGCGGTTCGATGATGAATCCCGTTGCGCTGTCGATCGTCTCGCAGATCTTCACCGCGCCGGTGGAACGCGCCAGGGCGCTGGGCATCTGGGGTTCTGTGGTCGGCATCGCGATGTCGATCGGGCCGATCGTCGGCGGTCTGCTCATCGAGACCGTCAGCTGGCGGGCGGTGTTCTGGATCAACCTGCCGATCTGCGCGGCGGCGATCGTCCTCACCGCGGTGTTCGTGCCCGAGACCAAGTCGACCACCATGCGCACCATCGATCCGATCGGTCAGGCGCTGGCCGTGCTGTTCCTGTTCGGCGTCGTCTTCGCGCTGATCGAGGGGCCGGGGCTGGGCTGGGCCCACCCGTCGACGCTGATCGCGGCCGTCGTCGCGGCGGTGTCGTTCGTCTTCTTCCTGCGCTACGAATCGCGCCGCGACGACCCGTTCATCGACCTGCGCTTCTTCCGCAGCATCCCGTTCAGCGCGGCGACGGTGACCGCGATATCGGCGTTCGCCGGATGGGGTGCGTTCCTGTTCATGATGTCGCTCTACCTGCAGGGTGAGCGCGGATACTCGGCCATGGAGACCGGCCTGATCTACCTGCCGATCGCGATCGGGGCGCTGCTCTTCTCACCGCTGTCGGGCCGGCTGGTGGGGCGGTTCGGCGCCCGGCCGTCGCTGCTGGTCGCCGGGGTGCTGATCACGGCGGCGTCGGCGATGCTGAGCTTCCTCACCGCGACCACCCCCGTTTGGCAGTTGCTCGTGGTCTTCGCCGTCTTCGGGATCGGCTTCTCGATGGTCAACGCGCCGATCACCAACGCCGCGGTCAGCGGGATGCCGTTGGAGCGGGCGGGCGCCGCGTCGGCGGTGACCTCGACCAGCAGGCAGATCGGGGTGAGTATCGGTGTGGCACTGTGCGGTTCGGTCGCGGGTGGCGCGTTGGCCGGGACGTCGACGGACTTCGCCGCCGCGGCGCGGCCGCTGTGGTTCGTGTGCGTGGCGCTCGGTCTGGTCATCACCGCGCTGGCGGTGTACTCGACGTCGGGCCGGGCGACGCGTTCCGCCGACCGGCTGGCGCCGCTGATCTCCGGGGATGTGGTGACACAGGGGGTGACCCGTGCCGCGTAACCCGCTGGCCGACGAGGTGTGGGCGGCGTTGACGGCGCTGGTCTTCGACAACCGGGACAGCTGGCGGCGCGCGGTGGTCGAGGAGACGGGACTGCCGTTCAGTCGCGTGCGGGTGTTGCGACGGCTGGGCCGCCGGCCGATGACGGTGAAACAGGTGGCGCAGGCCGCGGCACTCGACGCCCCGGCCGCCACCGTCGCGGTCAACGATCTGGAGGACCGCGGCCTGGTGGTCCGCGAGGTCGACCCGGCGAACCGCCGCTGCAAGACGGTGTCGCTGACCGACGCGGGCCGCGCCGTGCTGGCAAGGATCGAGGCCATCGACGATCCCGCCCCCGACGGGCTGGCGGCCCTGGGCGACGACGAACTGAGGGCGCTGCGGGCGACGCTGGCGAAGCTGGTGAGCTGACTCAGACCCGGGTCAGCGTGACGTTGTACAACCGCACCCCGGCGTCGGTGGGCGCGATGTCGACGAACGTCGGGACGTCGCGGATCGCGTCGCCCTTGGCGATCACGTTGCCCCACACCTCGATCGCGCAGGGAAAACCTTTGCAGCGCAACCAGAATCCCGGTGCGCTCTGGTACGGCGGCATGCTCGGCGCCTGGTCGACGCGGTAGCGCCCGGGCGGGATGAAGGCGGTGGCCCAGCCCTGTGAGGCCCGCTCGTCGACACCGAACAGTCCGTTGCTGCCGTAGCTCGGCGTCGCGGTGGCGGGTGCGGCGAGGCCGATTCCCGCCGCGGTGACCCCGGCCAGCACCCAGATGGCGTTCACGCAGGCCAGCGTACGCTCAGCTGTCCAGCACAGCCATGGCCGCGTTGTGCCCGCCCATCCCGGAGACCCCGCCACCCCGGCGGGAACCCGACCCGCACAGCAGGATTCGCGGGTGCCGGGTGGCCACCCCCCAGCGCTGTGGCGCGGTGTCCAACGGATCGTCGTCCTCGGCGAACGGCCACTGCAGCCCGCCGTGGAAGATGTTGCCGCCGGTCATGTTCAGGCTGTGCTCCAGGTCGGCCGTGGTCTTCGTCTCGATGCACAGCCGGCCCGCCGCGTCCTCCATCACCACATCGTGAATCGATTCGGCGAGAACGGAATTGAGCGAGGTGAGGACGGCGGAGGTCAGGGTGTTGCGCATCCGCTCGTCGTCCCCGTGGGCCAGCAGGGTGTGCGGGGTGTGCAGCCCGAACACGGTCAGGGTGTGCGCGCCCGCGGCCCGCAAGTCGTCGGACAGGATCGTCGGATCGGCCAGCGAGTGGCAGTAGATCTCGCACGGCAGCGGCTGCGGCACCTCTCCGGCCGCTGCGCGGTCGTGGGCCGCGTCGAGTTGGGACAGTGTCTCGTTGATGTGGAACGTCCCACCGAACGCCTGTTCGGCCGGGACCGTCGTATCGCGCAGCGCCGGCAACCGCCGCAGCATCAGGTTGACCTTCACCTGGGAGCCGGGCGCCGACGGCGGCGCCGGCTCGTCGAGGAGGCCGGCCAGCACGGTGGGGGTCACGTTGGCGAGCACGAACCGGGCACCCGCCCGGTGTTCGCGCCCGTTCGCCGAGTAGGTGACCTCACCGTCGGGCGCGATCCGGGTGACCTCGGCGCCGGTGGTGATCTCGGCGCCGAAGCCGGCCGCGGCCGCGGCCAGCGCCCCGCTCACCGCGCCCATCCCGCCCACCGGCACGTCCCAGTCGCCGGTCCCGCCGCCGAGCAGGTGATAGAGGAAGCAGACGTTCTGCGCCAGCGACGGATCGTCGGTGCGGGCGAAGGTGCCGATCAGCGCGTCGGTGGCCATCACCCCGCGCACCAGGTCGTTGCGCGCGGCGGCGGTGATCGCCTCGCCGATGGGCGCTTCGGTGACCGCCTGCCACACATCCTCGGTGCCGCCCGCCGACAGCACGTGGCGGCGGACCTGCTCGCGAGTCATCAACGGGGCGGTCAACGTCGGCCACAGGGGTTCGGTCACCGTGCGGAACCGGCGGTAGAAGTCGGCGAACCCCGCCTCGTCGGCGGCGGCGCCGATCGCGCCGAAGGTGCTCGTCGGTCCGATGAGCAGGCCGGTGTGCCCACCCGTGGCCGGATCGGGCGTATAGGAGGAGTACCGCCGTTTGACCAGTCGGATCCGCGCGCCGAGGTCGTCGACGATGCGCCGGGGCAGCAGGCTGACCAGATAGGAGTAGCGAGACAGGCGGGCGTCCACACCGTCGAACGCATGTGCCGACACCGCGGCCCCGCCGACGTGGTCGAGCCGCTCGAGCAGCTGGACCCGGCGCCCGGCGCGCGCGAGATAGGCGGCGGCGACCAACCCGTTGTGGCCGCCTCCGACGATCAACGCGTCGTAGGCGGCGCTCAGTTCAGGTAGCCCTCGACCTCGTCGGCCGGGCGCACCTGTGCCTCCCGCGGATCCCTGCCGCTCTCGCGCAGCGCGCGCCGCTGCCGCAGCAGGTCCCAGCACTGGTCGAGCTGAACCTCCACCGCGCGCAGCCGCTGATGTTCTTCGCTCTCGTCGATCTCGCGCTGCTGCAGGGCCTCGCGGAGCTTCTGTTCCTCGGCGACGAGCTCGTTGACCTGAGCCAGGATGTCTTGGTCTGATGCCACCGCACCAGTCTGCCCGACTACCGTGGGGATGTGACTGTGAACCCAGGACAGAAACCCGAGATCGACTTCCCGGACGGCCCGGCCCCGGCCGAGCTGGTCATCGAGGACCTGGTCGTCGGCGAGGGCCCCGAGGCCGTGCCCGGCGCGAACGTCGAAGTCCACTACGTCGGCGTGGAGTACGACACCGGCGAGGAGTTCGACAGCTCGTGGAACCGCGGCCAGTCGATCGAGTTCCCGCTGCAGGGGCTGATCCAGGGCTGGCAGGACGGAATCCCGGGGATGCGCGTCGGCGGCCGCCGCAAGCTGACGATCCCACCCGCTCAGGCATACGGCCCCGAGGGCGGCGGTCACCGCCTCTCGGGCAAGACGCTGATCTTCGTCATCGACCTGCTGGCCACCCGGTAGCCGCCGAACGTGAGCTTGTGCGCGAGAAATCACCGGAGACTCGCGCACGAGTTCACGTTTGCGGTATCACTGCGGGCCGGGTAGCCGCAGCAGCAGCCGGGCCCCGCCGATGGGGCTGGCCTCGAGCGTCGCGGTGCCGCCATGGAGTTCGGCCTGCTGCGCCACCAGCGCGAGTCCCAGCCCCGAGCCGGAATGCGATGCGGTCGACCCGCGGGAGAACCGCTCGAACACCCGGGTGCGTTCCTCCTCGGGCACCCCGACGCCGTCGTCGTCGATCGTGATCTCCACGCCCGCGCGGGAACTGACCGCCGACAGCTGCACCCGCGTCGCGCCGCCGTGTTTGACCGCGTTGGCGATCGCGTTGTCCACCGCGAGCCGCAACCCGGCGGGCAGTCCGACGATGATCACGGTCGGCGCCGGGACCAATGTCACCTCGAGGTCCGGGTACACGCGCATCGCGTCGTGGGCGGCGCGGTCGAGCAGTTCGGTGATGTCGACGGGCACGTGGTCGTCGGCGGTGGACAGCTCGCCCTGGGCGAGGCGTTCGAGCGCGGACAGCGTCGCCTCGATGCGCGACTGCGTCCGGATGACGTCGTTGACCACCTCTTTGCGCTGCTCGTCGGCGAGGTCAAGGGTGGCGAGCACCTCGAGGTTGGTCCGCATCGCGGTCAGCGGCGTGCGCAGTTCGTGGGCCGAGACCGAGGCGAAGTCGCGGGCCGACGCGAGCGCGGCCTTGGTGCGGTCCTGTTCGGACCAGATCCGTTCGAGCATGCCCTTGACGGCCTCGGCGATCTCGACGGCCTCGGAGGCGCCGCGCACCTCGACGTCGGGGGCTTCGTCGCCGGCGTCGATCTGGCGGGTCTGTTCGGCCAGGCGTTTGAGCGGGCGCACCGCGAACGCGGCCAGCAGCCAGCCCAGCAGGGTGGCCGCCCCGACCGCCAGCGCGCAGATGATGATCACCCGCCGGTGCAGGTTGTTGGTGTCGGCGACGGTGGCGTCGTAGGTGGCGCCCACTTCCACCGACATCTGTTCGGGGAAGCGGATGTCGACGGTGCGCACCCGGTAGCGCACCCCGTCGACGTAGGTGTCGGCGTAGCCCGCGGGCGCCTCCGGCAGCACCACCTCGGAGTTCGAGGTGACCTCGCCGTCCGGCCGGCGCACCGTGATCACGACGTCCTGGTTGTTGGGCGACTTCGGGATGGTGTCGAGGCCGCGCGGCAGGAACGGGATCGCGAAACCCGCCGCCTCGTCGAGCCGGCGGTCGAGGCGCTCCTTGCGGTCGTTGGTGATGCCGACCCACACCACGGTCCCGACGATGACGACGACGATCGCCGCGCCGATCGCTGTCGCGAAGGCCACCCTGGTCCGCAGGGACGGGGTGCGGCGGAAGATCCGCGACAGCAGGCTCACGATGGCGTCCTATTGCGTCCGGAGCACGAACCCCACACCGCGCACGGTGTGCAGCAGGCGCGGCGCGCCACCTGCCTCGAGCTTGCGGCGCAGGTAACCGATGAACACGTCGACGACGTTGGTGTCGGCGGCGAAGTCGTAGCCCCAGACGAGTTCGAGCAGCTGGGCGCGCGAGAGCACCGCGGTCTTGTGCTCGGCGAGCACGGCCAGCAGGTCGAATTCGCGTTTGGTCAGGTCGACGTCGACGCCGTTGACGCGGGCGCGCCGGCCGGGGATGTCGACCTCGAGCGGACCGACCTGGATGGTCTCCGACGAGAAGGTCGCCGACGAACCGCGCCGGCGCAGCAGCGCCTTGACCCGGGCCACCAGTTCGGCCAACACGAACGGTTTGACCAGGTAGTCGTCGGCCCCGGCCTCCAGTCCGGCCACCCGGTCGTCGACGCTGCTGCGCGCGCTGAGCACACAGACGGGCACGTCGTTGTCCATGGCGCGCAGGGCGGTCACCACGCTGACCCCGTCGAGGACGGGCATGTTGATGTCGAGGACGATCGCATCCGGACGCGTCTCGGTCGCGCTGCGCAGCGCCTCGGCACCGTCCACGGCCGTGGACACGTCGAATCCGGACAGCCGCAACCCGCGCTCCAACGACGCCAGCACGTCGGGGTCGTCGTCCACGACCAGTACCCGGGGCGATCCCACACCACTGTCCATGGGTGCAATCTTGCCTGAAACGGAGGTCAGGCTGGGGGAGGCGGCGCGGCGGAACGCGGTGGCTCCTCACGCAACCGCGCGATCTCGCCGCGCAGATCCGCGATCTCGTCGAGCAGCCTGCCGATGTGTTCGGTCGTCACCATGCGACCGGCGGCGTCCTCGTCCGACACCCGCTGCACGATCCACGACGCCAGCGTCGCGGTGATCGAGCCGACGAGGCTGATCCCGCCGATCATCAGCAGCACCGCGATCACCCGCCCCGTCGCGGTGACCGGCGTCAGGTCGCCGTACCCGACGGTGGTGATGGTGGTGATCGACCACCACACGGCCTGGCCGAAATCGTTGATGTGGGCCCCGGGCTGCCCGCGTTCGCTCTCGAGCACCGCCAGCGACGCGACGAACACCAGCAGCACCGCACCGGCGACGGTGTACATGACCACCCGGCCGCGGATCGCGTTGCCCACCGCGCGGTGCATCACCGTGATGAGCGTGACCAACCGCAGCAGTTGCAGCGGCCGCAGCAGCGGCAGGATCACGATCGCCAGGTCGAACAGGTGCCGGTAGAACCACCGCCACCGGTCGTCGGCCATCCCCAGGCGCACCAGGTAGTCGACCACGAACAACGACCACGACACCGCCGTCACCGCGCGGGTGATGTCCGCGCCCAGGCCGTGCGGTCGAACCAGCACGTCGACGGCGTAGGCGGCCAGGAAGAGCAGGGCGACACCCGCCAGCGGCCATTCCGTACGCCGCTCCCACTTCTGCATCGTGTTCTGCGCTGGCGTCACGTCCCGGGTCCTTACCCACGGCCGGCCCCGCCGAACCCCGCATCCCGCCCGGGAACAATTGACCTCACCTTTTGTTGAGGTTCTACGGTGAATTCATGAGTATCGAAACGGTCGCCCGGCAGACCCTCTACCGCCAGGCGCACGCCCGCGGCGGGGATCTGCATGCGCTGGCCGACCGTGCGCTGCTGCGCCGCATCTGGCGTTTCGCCGACCGGCATCATCGCAGGCTCGCCGCGTTCGTGGCGGTCAGCGTGCTCAGCGCGACGCTCGCGGTCGCCACGCCCGTGCTGGCGGGCCGGGTGGTCGACGAGATCACCGACGGCGGTGCGCCTCGGGTCGTGGTCGGGCTGGCCGCGATCATCGCCACCGTCGCCCTGGCCGAGGCGGCGGTGTCGCTGCTGACCCGCTGGCTGTCCTCGACCATCGGTGAGGGCCTCATCTTCGACCTGCGCACCGCGGTGTTCGAGCACGTGCAGAGGATGCCGGTGGCGTTCTTCATGCGCACCCGCACCGGCGCGCTGGTCAGCCGCCTCGGTAACGACGTGCTCGGCGCGCAGCGCGCGTTCTCCGACACGCTCTCCGGTGTCGTCTCCAACCTGGTCACGTTGACGCTCACCCTCGGGGTGATGCTCGCGATCTCCTGGCAGATCACCGTCGTTGCACTGGTGCTGGTGCCTTTGTTCGTGCTGCCCGCCCGCCGGATCGGCGCAAAGATGGCGCATCTGTCTCGCGAGAGCGCCATCCACAACGCGACGATGAACACCCAGATGACCGAGCGGTTCTCGGCGCCGGGCGCCACCCTGGTCAAGCTGTTCGGCCGCCCCGCCACCGAAGCGCACGAATTCGCCGTCCGCGCCGGACGGGTCCGCGACATCGGGGTGCGGTCGGCGATGCTGCAGTCGACGTTCATGAACTCGCTGACGCTGATGTCGGCGCTCGCCCTGGCGCTGGTCTACGGCCTCGGCGGGGTGATCGCGCTCGGCGGTCATCTGCAGGCCGGCGCGATCGTGTCGCTCGCGCTGCTGCTGACGCGGCTCTACGCGCCGCTGACCGCGCTGGCCAACGCCCGCGTCGAGATCGCCAGTGCGCTGGTGTCGTTCGAGCGGGTCTTCGAGGTGCTCGACCTGGAGCCGATCATCCGGGAGGAGCCCGACGCGGTCCCGGTGCCCGACGGCCCCGTCCGTGTCGAATTCGATCAGGTGCGGTTCTCGTACCCGACGGCCGACAAGGTGTCCCTGGCCTCCCTCGAGGAGGTCGCGGTGCTCGACGACCGCGACGACGGCGAGGTGCTGCACGGCATCACGTTCACCGCGGAACCGGGGCAGATGGTCGCGCTCGTCGGATCGTCGGGGGCGGGCAAGTCGACGATCGCGGCGCTGCTGGCCCGCCTGTACGACGTCGACTCCGGCGCGGTGCGCCTGGCCGGCATGGACGTGCGCGACGTGACGTTCGAATCGCTGCGCGACACCGTCGGCATGGTCACCCAGGACGGGCACCTGTTCCACGAATCGATCCGCGCCAACCTCCTGCTGGCCGCGCCCGACGGTGCCGACGATGAGCAGCTGTGGGAGGTGCTGCGCCGGGCCAGGCTGGCCGACGTGGTCGCCGCGATGCCCGACGGGCTCGACACCGTTGTCGGTGAGCGTGGCTACCGTCTGTCGGGCGGGCAGCGGCAACGGCTGACCATCGCCCGCCTGCTGTTGGGAAGGTCACGCGTGGTGGTGCTCGACGAGGCGACGGCGGCGCTGGACTCGGCGTCCGAAGCCGCCGTGCAGCAGGCCCTCGCCGAAGCGCTGGCGGGCCGGACGTCGCTGGTCATCGCGCACCGGCTGTCCACCGTGCGGGCCGCCGACCTGATCCTGGTGGTCGAGGACGGCCGGATCGTCGAACGCGGGACGCACCGCCAGCTGATCGGCCGCGGCGGCCGCTACGCGGAGCTGTACGAGACGCAGTTCGCGGAGCCGGAGGCGGTTGCGTGACGTTTTCCGCCGTGACGTTATCGAGTTGCCGCCGATGGGAAGATTGACTAAGTGGCCAATCCCGATTCACGCGCCCTCGTGTCGGCGCCCGCGATCGCTGCTCGGCGGACGCGGCCGAGGGCCGGCTCCGACCTGTGGCGGCTGCTGCCGTACCTGATGCCCTACCGGGCGCGCTGGATCGCGATGTTCGTCATCGCGATCACCAGCCTGGGCGCGACGATCTCGATCCCGCTGATGACCAAGGCCGTCATCGACGGGCCGGTTCGCCACCAGGATCAGCAGGGTCTGTGGGTGCTGGGCGCCGCGGCGATGGGCGTCGGTGTCACCGAGGCCGTGCTGTGGTTCATCCGCCGGTGGCTGGTGTCGCGCGCCACCATGGGCGTCGAGGCCGACATCCGCAAGGACCTCTACGCCCGGCTGCAGATCCTGCCGATGAGTTTCCACGGCCGCTGGCAGTCCGGCCAGCTGCTGTCGCGGGTGATGAACGATCTGTCGACGATCCGCCGGTTCATGTCGTTCGGGTTGGTGTTCCTGGTCCTCAACGGGCTGCAGATCGTCGTCGTCACCGCGATCCTGCTGTCGATGTACTGGCCGCTCGGAGTGGTCGTGCTGGTGTCGATCGTGCCGATCACGATGACGGTGCTGCACTTCCAGCGGGAGTACACCCGGCTCTCGCGGCTGGCGCAGGATCAGTCCGGCCACGTCGCCACCCACGTCGAGGAGGCGGCACTGGGGCTGCGGGTGGTCAAGTCGTTCGGACGGGAGGACTACGTCTACGACCGGTTCGACGCCCAGCTGACCGATCTCTACGACACCCAGGTGAGCCGGGTGTCGGTGTCCGCGAAGTTCTGGACCCTGCTCGAGGTCATCCCGAACCTGACGCTGATCGTGGTGCTCGGCTTCGGCGCCTACGCGGCCGGCAACGGCTTCGTCACGCTCGGCACGCTCGTCGCGTTCATCACGATGATGCTGTCGCTGGTGTGGCCGATCGCGTCGCTCGGTTTCCTGCTGTCGATGATGCAGGAGTCCTACACCGCGGCCAATCGCATCGCCGAGATCTTCGACGCGCCACGGGAGATCGCCGACGGCCCGCGCACCGACAGCCCGCGCGGCGGGCGGCTCGAACTCGTCGACGTCGGATTCCGGTTCCCGGACGCCGAACCGCACGACTGGGCTCTGCGCCACGTCAGTCTCACCGTCGAACCGGGGGAGACGCTGGCGCTGGTCGGGTCGACCGGATCGGGCAAGTCGGTGCTGGCGGCGCTGCTGTCGAGGCTCTACGACGTCACCGAGGGGGCGATCCGGATCGACGGTGTCGACATCCGGGAGTTGTCGCTGCCCGCGCTGCGCCAGGCGGTCGCGACAGCGTTCGAGGATCCGACGTTGTTCTCGATGTCGGTCGCGGAGAACCTTCGACTGGGCAGGCCGGACGCCACCGACGAACAGCTCGCCGAGGCCGTCGAGGTGGCCGCCGCCCAGTTCGTCCACGATCTGCCGTTCGGGCTCGACACCCGCATCGGCGAACAGGGGATGAGCCTGTCCGGCGGTCAGCGGCAACGCCTGTCGCTGGCCCGTGCGATCCTCGCCGCCCCCAGGATCCTTGTGCTCGACGACACGCTGTCCGCACTCGACGTGCACACCGAGGCCGTCGTGGAGGAGGCGCTGCGCCGGGTGCTGCACGCCGTCACCGGCATCGTCGTGGCGCACCGGGCGTCGACGGTGTTGCTCGCCGATAAGGTCGCGCTACTCGAGGACGGGACCGTCACCCACGTCGGCACGCACGCGCAGTTGCTCGCCGACGTGCCCCGGTACCGCTATCTGCTGGCCGCCGACGACGAGCTCGACGACGGCGCCGAACGCGTCGCCGACTGGGAGGACGACGATGCGCGCGAGCGCATCGAACACTCCTACACCGAACACGAGGCGACCGACGAGGCCTGCGCCGATCGCCGCTTCGTGACGTCGGAGGCCGAACGCCGATGACCGTCACCGACTGGCGCGGACGCGTCAAGGACGAGCGGGACCCCGACGACCTCCCGATCGACGAGAGCGTGCCCCGCCGCCGCGAGGCCAGGGCGCTGTTGGGCAGCCTGCTCAAGCCGTACCGGATGACGGTGTTCCTGCTCGCGCTCGTCGTGGTGGTGGAGAACGCCGCGCGGCTGTCCGTGCCGATCCTCGTCCAGCGCGGGATCGACCACGGCATCCCGCCGCTGCTCGACGGCGGGTCGGCCCGCGAGCTGATGCTCATCGTCGGCGCGCTGTGCGGGGTGGTGCTCGTGCAGGCCGGCGGGCGGATGTTCTTCCTGCGGCGTTCGGGCCGGATCGGCCAGAAGGTGCTGCTGGAGTTGCGCCGCAGGGTGTTCCGGCATTTCCAGCGCCTCGACATCGCCTTCCACGACCGGTACACCTCGGGCCGGGTGGTGAGCCGCTCGACCAACGACGTCGAAGCCATCCAGGACATGCTGGAGACGGGCTTCGACAGCCTGATCACCGCGGTGCTCACGCTGGTCGGGACGGCGGTGCTGCTGGTGACGCTCGACGTCAAGCTCGGGCTGATGTGCCTGGCCGCGTTCCCGATCCTGGTGGCGCTGGTGTGGTGGTTCCGCAACGAGTCGGCCAAGACATACCGCAAGGTGCGGGAGAGCGCTGCGCTGGTGATCGTCCAGTTCGTCGAGACGATGACCGGTATCAAGGCGGTTCAGGCGTACCGCCGCGAACCGCGCAACCAGGAGATCTTCGAGGACATCGCCGACGAGTACCGCGTCATCAACGAGCGGACCTTCCGGCTGCTGGCGATCTTCATGCCGGGGGTGAAGCTGGTCGGCAACATCACCACCGGGGTGGTGCTGCTCTACGGCGGGTACCGGGCGCTGCACGGCGAGATGACGATCGGCACACTGACCGCGTTCCTGCTCTACCTGCGGATGTTCTTCGAACCGATGCAGGAGATCTCGCAGTTCTTCAACACCTTCCAGTCGGCGTCGTCGGCGTTGGAGAAGCTGGCGGGCGTGCTCGCCGAGAAGCCGGGCATCGAGGACCCCGCGGACCCGGTGGGTCTGGACACCGTGCGGGGGGAGATCTCCTTCGACCGCGTGCGCTTCGGGTACTCGCCGGACCGGCCGGTGCTGCCGGGGCTGGACCTGACCGTCCCGGCCGGGCAGACCGTCGCGCTGGTCGGCACGACCGGTGCGGGCAAGACGACGATCGCCAAACTGATCGCCCGGTTCTACGACCCGACATCGGGGTCGGTGACGCTCGACGGCACCGATCTGCGCCGGCTCTCACAGAGTGAGCTGCGCAGGCACGTGGTGATGGTGACGCAGGAGAACTTCATGTTCGAGGGCACGATCGCCGACAACATCCGGTTCGGCAACCCGGAGGCCACCGACGCGGAGGTGCGCGCGGCGGCGCAGGCGGTCGGGGCGGACCGGTTCATCGACTCGTTGCCCGAGGGATATGACACC
Source organism: Mycobacterium sp. IS-1742 (assembly GCF_001500125.1). Taxonomy (GTDB): domain Bacteria; phylum Actinomycetota; class Actinomycetes; order Mycobacteriales; family Mycobacteriaceae; genus Mycobacterium. The sequence goes on from NZ_LQIV01000044.1 coordinate 41,820, forward strand.
GATGTCGCCAAGCGGGGCGGCCGGCTGTCGGCGGGGCAGCGTCAGTTGGTCGCGTTCGCACGGGCGTTCCTGGCCGACCCGGCGGTGCTGATCCTCGACGAGGCGACGTCGTCACTGGACATCCCCAGTGAGCGGATGGTGCAGCGCGCGTTGGAGACCGTGTTGAGCGACCGCACCGCGCTGGTCATCGCTCACCGGTTGTCGACGGTCGCGATCGCCGACGGGGTGCTGGTGCTCGAGGACGGTCGCATCGTCGAGGACGGCGCCCCCGCGGAGCTGATCGGGCGCGACGGCGGTCGGTACGCGGCCCTGCACCGCGCGTGGGAGCAGTCGCTGGCCTGAGGCCGGCTTTGTCGTGCGACGAGACGGAAGCCACGCAGGGGGTTCCTCGGACTTTCGCTGCGTAGTTTCAGTGTCGCCAGATCTGTCGGTGCCTGCTGCCAGCATCAGCGAATGGGGAGGATCTTCATCGGCACGGAGGCGTTGGCAAGCGGCGACGTCACACGGCATGAGTTGGCGCGCCGGCACACACGCATCTTTCCGGACGTGTATTGCCCTGAGCGGGTGGAGCTCTCGCTGAAGGACAGGATCTACGCGGCGTGGCTGTGGTCGCGGCGGCGCGCGGTGATCGGTGGGCTGTCGGCCGCGGCGATGCAGGGTGCGCCGTGGATCGACGACGGCATCCCGATCGAATTGATCTGGAACAACACCCATCCGCCCGAGGGTCTGATCGTCCGCAACGACACCGTCGCCACCGACGAGGTCGACCGCTTCGGTCGGATGCCCGTGACAACCTGCGTGCGAACGGCTTTCGATCTCGGTCGACGGCTACCACGCGATGACGCTGTCGCGAGGCTGGATGCGCTGATGTGGGCGCAGCGCTTCTCCGTCGACGATGTCCGGTCGTTGGCGCGGCGTTATCCCCGCGCGCGAGGGTCGAAGCGACTACGAGTCGCGTTGCCGCTGATCGACGCCGGCGCGGCCTCGCCAAAGGAAACCTGGTTGCGGCTGCTTCTCATCGACAACGGCTACGACTCGCTGATCACGCAGATCCCGGTTTTCGACCATCTCGGGCTCATCGGTGTTGCGGATATGGGCTGGCCCGAGTTGAGAATCGCCGTCGAGTACGACGGGGACTACCACCGGACGAGCCGGCGGCGCTATGTGATGGATCAGCGCAAGCTGCGACGTCTCGCAGCGCAAGGGTGGATCGTCGTCCGGGTGATCGCCGAAGACGACGAGGCCGACATCCTCTCGCGGGTGGAACGCGCCAGACGAATCCGCGAGACGGAAGCCACGCAGGGGGTCTCTCGGACTTTCGCTGCGTAGTTTCAGTGTCGCGGTGCCCGCGCCGCCTGAATCCTCAGCGATACGGTTCGCTGAAGTGGTGACACTTGTTGCCGCCGGCCCGCTTCGCCTCGTACATCGCCGCGTCGGCGGCCCGGACCATGCGGGCCAACGTCGACTCGTGACTCCCGGGCGCCGAATCCAGCGCGATGCACGCGGTTCCGACACTGGCGGTCACGGGTTCGGGCAGCGCGGCGATCTCCTCGCAGATCTGCTGCGCCAGCGGACCGGGATTGTCGGTGTCCAGGACGGCGGCGACGACGAATTCCTCACCGCCGCTGCGGCCGATCACCGCCGGGGCGCCGACGACGGCCCGGGACAGGGCCTGACCGACGGCGATCAGGGTCTCGTCGCCGACCTGATGGCCGTACGTGTCGTTGATCTGCTTGAAGTCGTCGAGGTCCACCACCACCATGACGAGGTGAGAGCCCGGCTGTCCCGCCTCGGCGGCGAGCAGCTTGGCGCTCTGGGTGTGGAAGGCCCTCCGGTTCAGCAGCCCGGTGAGCGGATCCCGGTCGGCCCGCGCCAGATCCACGCCGAGCGCCCGGACCAGGACGTGGATCGCGACCGGCATGGCGATGTTGATCTGCACGACGATGAACAGGTCGACGACCGCCATCGCGGGATGCCCGGACATGGCGATGCGCAGCGCGGCGATCACGCTGACGACCGCCGTCACCGCGAAGTTGTAGAGCACCAGCGCCGTCGAGTGGAAGAACGCGATGTAGGCGGCGATGGTCGCGAACGAGATGCACCCGAGCAGCGCTCCGTGGGGTTCGGGTAGGCCAGGCACGACAGGGCGATCGCGGCGTTCGACACGACGGCGAACACCACCGATTCGGTGTGGGTCGGCCAGCGGCGCAGCCACATCACCACCCCGACCACTCCGCCCCCGAACGCGGCCCACGTCATCGCGACGGGCACGGTGTGCTGTGGCCCGTCGTAGCGCAGCAGGATCACCAGACACAGCGCCAGCGACGCCGCGATCCCGCCCATCATGAGCCGGACCGCCCCGGTCATCCGGCGGGCGGCCAGATAGTCGCTCATCCACTCGTAGTGGTGCGCGTGTGACCACCATCGTCGCGAGAACGCCGCCGTCATCTTCCCCGCCCCCGGTTCGCCGCCGACCAACTGTTTCCCCCAGCAAACGCCTTCAGGGTACAACCCGTCGGCGACACCGCCGCAGCAACGCTCACGCGCCGGCGAGCAGCGCCTCGAGTTTGTCGTTGACGGCAGGCAGCTGTGAGGCCATCATTCCGACGATCCGTTCGCGGGCACGTTCGCTCACACCCGCAGTGACGTGGTGCAGGATGTTCAGCCGCGCGCCGTCGAGCCACGCCATCATCCGCGGATCGGCGAACCACCGCTGCTGATTGCGGTGGAACGCCAGCATCATGCGCAGCCAGTCGGCGGGGACGCGCGGATACGGCACCGGTCCGCAGTACGCGTTGCGCGTCTCGTCATCGCCGTAGGCCGCTTCGACGTGGCCGATCACCGAGGCGCTGAACGCCGGCTGGCACGTCCGCACGGTCTGCAGTGTGATCAGGTCACCGTCGAAGACCGTCGTCGGCGGTTTGTCGCCGAGACCGTCGGCGGTGCAGTCCACGTAGAGCGCATCACCGGCGATGTCGACACTGCCGCCGTCGAGCGTGACCCGGCCGGGCTCGACCGCGGTCACCCGCCCGAGCCGCACCACGTCCTCGACGCTGCGCAGCATCTCCAATTCGCCCTGCGACACGATCGCGCAGCGGTACATCGTGGGGTCGACGGATCGGTCGACCCGCAGCAAAGAGCCGTTCGACTCGAGGCGTCCGAACAGGTCCGGCAGCGACGTGGCGTCCCGGACCGCGGTCATCTGCCCGGTGAGGTCGGCGAGCACCCGTTTGGTGAAGTTCGACCCGGGTTGCACTGTCGCGCGGTCCATCAGCCACGACTCGCGGGGTTTGATCCACGTCAGCCGCGCCGGGGCCACACCGTGGCGGAGCAGGAACACGCACGCGTCCATCGCGGTCTTGCCCGCGCCGACGATGACGTACCGCTCGTGGGCGGCGATCCGCGGCAGTGCGTTCGGCGGTATGCACGCGACGCCGTCGGCCACGGCGTAGGTGGGTGGCCGCATCGACGGCACCACGACGTCGAAGTGGGTGACCACCGTCCGGCGCGCGGCAACCTCCACCTCGTCACCGCCGAGGGTGCGGATCCGCCCGTCGCCGAGGTGTTCGCTCATCGGCAGGTAGGTGACCCGCCCGGACGGCAGCAGATGCTCACGCACCACGGTCTCGTAGTACGCGCAGACCTCCGGACCGCCGGCCAGTTCGTAGAACCCGGCGTTGGGTCCGCTCTGGTCGATCGTGCCGCTGCCGAGCTGTCGCGAGTTGACGCCGTAGTACGCCGATGGCTGGTGCAGCCGGACGTACGGGTACGCGGTGGTCCAGTGCCCGCCGGGGGCGTGGTTGCGGTCGACGATGACGACGGTGGCGTCGGTCTCGGTGATCAGGGTGTCCACGAACGCCAACCCCATCGCACCCGCCCCGACGACGAGGTAGTCGGCGTCGAGCATGTCAGCGCACCGTGTCGAAGAAGGCGATGACGTCGCCCGCGAACAGCTCCGGCTGTTCGAGCGCGGCGAAGTGCCCGCCGCGCGGCATGTCCGTCCAATGGGTGAGGTGGTAGCTGTCCTCGCACCACGACCGTGGCATCCGGACGATCTCCTTCGGGAAGGACGCCACACCGGTCGGCACGCGGACCGGCCCCGAACCCCGGCCTCCGACACCACTTTCCCAGTACAGCCGGGCCGAGGACGCCGCCGATGCGGTCGACCAGTACAGCATGACGTTGTCGAGCAGTTCGTCCCTGGTGAACACGTTCTCGGGATGGCCGTCGCAGTCGCTCCACTCCCGGAACTTCTCGACGATCCAGGCGAGCTGCCCGACGGGGGAGTCGACCAGCCCGTAGCCCAGCGTCTGCGGGCGGGTGGCCTGCTGCTGGAAGTACCCGGTGCCCCAGCGCTTCCGTTCGGCCATCGCGGCGAGCGTCTGCTGTTCCTCGTCGGTGGGGTCGGTGAGATCCTTCGGTGGCCGCCCGATCGGCATGTTGGTGTGGATGGCGACGCATCCGCGTTCGTTGCGGCCGATCTGCGTGGTGACCACCGCACCCCAGTCACCGCCTTGGGCGCCGTAGCGGTCGTAGCCGAGACGCGCCATCAGCTCGTCCCAGGCCTCGGCGATGCGCTCGATGCCCCACCCGGTCGACGCCGGTTTGCCGGAGAATCCGTAACCCGGCAGCGACGGGCACACCACGTGGTAGCCGGCGTCGGCGAGTGGTTCGATGACCTTGGCGAACTCGGCGACGGATCCGGGCCACCCGTGGGTGAGGATCAGCGGGAACGCGTCGGGCCGCGACGACCGCTGGTGGACGAAGTGGATGTCGAGCCCGTCGATCTCGGTGGTGAACTGGTCGAACCGGTTGAGCGCGGTTTCGCGGGCCCGCCAGTCGTACCCGTCGGCCCAGTAGTGGGCCAGCTCCCGGGTGTAGGCGAGCGGGATGCCCTGGCTCCAGTCGTCGACGCATTCGGCCTCCGGCCACCGGGTGTTGGCCAGGCGGCTCTTCAGGTCGGTCAGGACGGCGTCGGGAACGTCGATGCGAAACGGTGTGACAGCGGACACACCAGCGATCCTCGCACGGACGCGTCAGGGGATGAGGCGCAGCAGCCGCGCCCGGGACACCGATTCATGGCGGGTCCGTGTGCCGAGTTTGGCGGCCGTGCTGCGCAGGTAGCTCTTCACCGTCTCCGGCTGCAGCGAGAGACGTTGTGCCGCTTCGGCGTTCGTGCAGCCCATCGCGACCTGGGTGAGCACGTCGAGCTCGCGTACGGTCAGCGGCGTCTCGACGGCGGGAACGTCCCCGCCGAGCGCGGCGGCCAGCCGGTCGGCCAGCGCGCGCAGCGTCGGCCCGTCGGGGGAGTCGGCGGCCAGCCGGCGCAGTTCGGCATGCACCTCGCGGACCTGTTCGGCCCCGGCCATCCCGTTCGCGGTGCCGGCCTGTGCCGCCTCGCGCAGCCGGAGCCGCCGGTCCACCTCGTCGCGGATCCGCAGTTCGGTGGCGAGGCGGCGCGCCGAGGTGACGATGAACTCGGCGGTCCGGTCGGCGATCGGCGCGGGTGAGCGCTGCGCCCCGTAGAGCACCGCGCGGGCCTCGCCGTCGACGACGACGGGGACCGCCAGCACGGAGTGGATGCCCTCGCCCAGTACGGGTCCGTCGTAGTCGTGGGTGATGGTGAGGTCGCGGCGGTAGTCGGACACCGACAGCGGGCGGCCCGCCACCACGGTGGCCCCGCCGAGGCCGGAGTTCGGGCGCACCGCGAGCCCGCGCAACCCGCTGGTCCTGGCGCCGACGAACTCGCTCAGCAGCAGCGTCCGGTCGAACACCTCGCCGCCGAACGTGACCGGAAGGCCGGTCGTCGACGCGATGCGCCGCAGCTCGGCGCGCAGCGCGTCGGCGTCGCGCGGCCGCAGCAGCGGCGAGACCGGCGGGCGCACGGACAACACCCTCTTTCGGGGGTAGCGAACGGACGTGTGTGACGTAGAGCATATCCGCATGAGCACCAACACCGATCTGTACCGCAGCGCGCGCGACCAGCTGGTCGCGGTCATCGGCGACTACGACAAGGCGCTGCGGAGTTTCGAGTGGCCCCGTTTGGAGGGCACGTTCAACTGGGCCACCGACTGGTTCGACGCGATCGCGCGGGACCCGGTCACCGCCGATCGGCGGGCGCTGTGGATCGTCGAGGAGGACGGCCGCGAGGAGCAGATCACCTTCGCGCAGATGTCGGACCGTTCCGACCGGGTCGCCACCTGGCTCGAGCGGCGCGGCATCGGTATGGGCGACCGGGTGATCCTCATGCTCGGCAACCAGGTCGAGCTCTGGGAGGCGATGCTGGCGGTGGCCAAGCTCGGCGCGGTCACCATGCCCACCACGGGCGCGCTGGGCCCGGACGACCTCACCGACCGGATCACCCGCGGCGGCGCGACGGCGGTGATCGCCAACGCCGCCGACACCGTGAAGTTCGCCGACGTGCGCGGCGACTACATCCGCATCGCGGTGGGTGGCTCGGTCGCCGGCTGGCACACCTACGGCGACGCCTACGACACCGTCTCGGCCGGTCCGTTCACCGCGCGCACCACCGTCGACGACACGATGCTCATCTACTTCACCTCGGGGACCACCAGCAAGCCCAAACTCGTCGAGCACTCTCAGGTGAGCTACCCGGTCGGGCACCTGTCGACGATGGCGTGGATCGGTGTGCGGCCCGGTGACGTACACCTGGCGATCAGCTCCCCGGGCTGGGCCAAACACGCGTGGAGTTGTTTCTTCGCGCCGTGGATCGCCGAGGCGACGATCTTCGTCTACAACTACCGCCGGTTCGACGCCGCGGCGCTGCTGCGCCAGCTGAACCGGGCCCAGGTGAACACCTTCTGCGCACCGCCGACGGTGTGGCGCATGCTCATCCAGTCCGATCTCGGCGCGAAACCCGCGGGGCTGCGCGAGATCCTGGGCGCGGGCGAGCCGCTCAACCCCGACGTCATCGCGCAGGTGGAGAAGGCCTGGGGGCTGACGATCCGCGACGGTTTCGGCCAGACCGAGACGACACTGCAGATCGGCAACACCCCCGGCCAGCCGGTCAAGCCCGGATCGATGGGCCGGCCGATGCCCGGCGTTCCGGTGGTGCTGGTGGATCCGCTCACCGGCCGTCTCGCCGAGGAGGGTGAGATCTGCCTGGACCTGAGCCGGCGGCCGGTCAACCTGATGACCGGTTACCTCGACGATCCGGCGCGCAACGCGGCGGTGACCGAGGGCGGCTACTACCACACCGGCGATGTCGCCCAACGTGATCCGGACGGCTACATCACCTACATCGGCCGCACCGACGACGTCTTCAAGTCCTCGGACTACAAGGTGTCGCCGTTCGAACTGGAGAGCGTGCTGATCGAGCACCCCGCCGTGGTCGAAGCTGCGGTGGTTCCCCAGCCCGACGACACCCGGCTGTCGGTGCCGAAGGCCTACGTAGCCCTGGCCGACGGCTGGAAGGCCGACGCCGACACCGCGAAGGCGATCATGGAGTACGCCCGCGACCACCTCGCGCCGTACCTGAAGGTCCGCCGCGTCGAGTTCTACGAACTGCCCAAGACGATCTCGGGCAAGATCCGCCGGGTCGAGTTGCGCCGCCGTGAAGAGCACAGCGCGGGCCGGGCGATCCCCACCGAGTACCGCTACGAGGATCTGGTGACCGGATGAAGTCCTACGACGCGGGCCCCACCGTCACCCCTCTCATCGAGGAGACGATCGGCGCGCATCTCGAACGCATCGTGGCGCGGCATCCCGACAACGAGGCGCTCGTCGAGGTGTTCACCGGCAGGCGGTGGACCTATGCCGAGCTGAACGACGAGATCGACCTCGTCGCAAGGGGTCTGCTCGCCCTCGGCGTCGAACGCGGCGAGCGGGTCGGGATCTGGGCGCCCAACTGCGCCGAGTGGACGATCGTGCAGTACGCGGCGGCGAAGATCGGGGCGATCCTGGTCAACGTCAACCCGGCCTACCGCACCCACGAGCTGGCCTACGTGCTCGAACAGTCCGGGGTGCGCACGCTGATCGCGGCGACGGCGTTCAAGTCCTCCGACTACGTCGCGATGGTCGAGGAGGTGCGGCCACGCTGCAACCTTCTGCGCGAGGTGGTCTTCCTGGGCACCGACGACTGGGCGGCACTGCGCCGCGGCGCGTCCCTCGTGTCGGTCGAGAAGCTGCGGAACTGTATGGCGGAGTTGGCCGTCGGCGATCCCATCAACATCCAGTACACGTCGGGCACAACGGGCTTCCCGAAGGGCGCGACCCTGTCGCACCGCAACATACTCAACAACGGGTTCTTCGTCACCGAGTTGATCGGCCTCGGCCCGGCCGACAGGCTGTGCATCCCGGTGCCGTTCTACCACTGCTTCGGCATGGTGATGGGCAACCTCGGATGCACCACGCACGGCGCCACCATGGTGATCCCGGCGCCGGGGTTCGACGCCGGGATGACGCTGACGGCCATCGAGAAGGAAAGGTGCACAGGGGTTTACGGGGTCCCCACGATGTTCATCGCGATGCTCGGTCACCCCGACTTCCCGCGCACCGACGTGTCGTCGCTGCGCACGGGCATCATGGCGGGCTCGGTCTGCCCCGTCGAGGTGATGAAGCGCTGTGTCAACGAGATGCACATGACGGAGGTCGCGATCGCCTACGGCATGACGGAGACCTCCCCGGTGTCGTGCCAGACGCTGATCGACGACGACCTGGAACGGCGCACCGCCTCGATCGGTCGCGCCCATCCGCACGTCGAGGTCAAGATCGTCGACCCCGAGACCGGCGAGACGGTGGAACGCGGTCTGCCCGGGGAGTTCTGCACCCGCGGCTATTCGGTGATGCTGGGCTACTGGAACGACAAGGAGAAGACCGCCGAGGCGATCGACGCCGAGGGGTGGATGCACACCGGTGATCTCGCGGTCATGCGGGACGACGGGTACTGCAACGTCGTCGGGCGCATCAAGGACATGGTGATCCGCGGCGGCGAGAACATCTACCCCCGTGAGGTGGAGGAGTTCCTCTACACCCATCCCGACATCGAGGACGCCCAGGTGATCGGCGTCCCCGACGACCGGTACGGCGAGGAGATCTGCGCCTGGATCCGGATGAGGCCCGGCCGGGCGCCGCTGACCGCCGAAGCGGTGCGGGAGTTCGCCCGCGACAAGCTCGCCCATTACAAGATCCCGCGCTACGTGCACATCGTCGACGAGTTCCCGATGACCGTCACCGGCAAGGTCCGCAAGGTCGATATGCGTGCCGAGAGCGTCCGGCTGCTCGGTCTGGACGCCGGCGACTGAGCCGCATCGCGCTCCGATCGGCCTGCCGATGTCGGCGTGTGCTGCGAGGATGTGACGATGTCCGCCGCACACCGGTCGGCCGTCCTGGCGCGGCGCGGGTGTGCGCTGCTCGCCGCGGTCTCTGCGGGGCTGCACGCGACATCGCTGGGCCACGCCGCGAACCCGGTGGTCGGCGCACTTCTGGCGGTGATGATCGTGGGGTGCCTCTACTGCGCCCACGAGCTGTGGGTGGCGGGCACCACCCGGGCGTGGCTGGTCGTGGCCCTGATGAACATCGCGATGATCGCCTTTCACCTGCCCGCCCCAGGCCATGATCACGGCGGGCCGGCGGCACAGGCCTCGACCGCGATGAGCGCGCCGACGGCGCTGGCGGTGGTGGAGGTCACACTGGCCGGTGCGGTGTTGTACATCCGCACCCGACGTCGCGGCCCCGTGCTGAACGGCGGGGCCGATTCGTCGGGATAATCACCGGCGATGCCCACTCCGACGCTGCTGCTGCTCGCCGTGACCGCACTGTCGGCCTGTGTGGTGTTCGGCGGCGCGCTCTACGAAGCCCTGGCCGTCGACCCGTTCTGGCCCCGCAGGCCCGGCATCGTGCAGGCCAGGAATGGGGGCATCGCGCGGCACCGGTTCTGGACGCCGGCCTACACCGCGTTCGAGGTGCTGCTCGTGGTCAGCCTGGTCGCCGCCTGGGCGGACCCCGCGGTGCGGACCGCGCCGCTCGTCGCGGCGGGCGGGCACGCCGTCGCGCGCGGGTGGGCGCTGCTCGATTCCCCGCCCGAGGCCGCCGATCCTGCGGGAGTCGACGAGGCGGCGGCGGTCGCGTGGACGCGGCGCGGCCTCCTGCGGCTGCCGCTGGAATTGATCGCCTGCGGGTCGCTGTTGATCGCACTGATGTTCGGATGACGCGCATAGTCGGGGGCGTGAGCGGGCATAGGACCGTCATGAGTGAACAAGCAGGCGTCGCGCCGCAGGAGAACCCGCAGAAAGACCAGTCGCAGTGGGTCACCGGTGACGAGCCGATGACCGGTCCGCAGCGCAGCTATCTCCACACTCTCGCTCAGGAGGCGGGGGAGGAGATTCCGGACAACCTGACCAAGGCGCAGGCCTCGGAGACGATCGACCGACTACAGCAGCAGACCGGACGGGGGCAGTGATGACGATCGGCGCAGACGACGTACGCCGGCTGCTCGACACCGACGGTGACGCGGTGCTGGTGCTGATCGAGGGCCGCGTCGAGGTGGTGACGGCCGGGCAGCTGGGTTCCGAGCAGTACCGCGGCGCGCTCGAGATCATCTCCCGCGACGAACTGCTCAAGCGGACCGGTGGTGCCTCGTTGGACGCCCGTGGCCTCGAGGAGCAGGCGGCCGCGCTGAACACCGCGGTCGACGAGCTCGGCGGCTGAGTCAGGGCAGCCCGATGCGGCGGTAGCGCTCCAGGCGCCGCTGCAGCCGGACCTCCGCCGGGACGTCGCGCAGCCCGTGCAGTTCCACCGCGATCGTCGCCGACAGGCGCTGGGTGAACTCGAGCGGTTCGTCGGCCGCGTCGGGATGTTCGCCGACCACGGTGTCGACGATGCCGTGCTGCAGCAGATCCGCCGAGCGCACCCCTTGGGCCGCGGCGAGTTCCGCGGCGTGGTCGAGGTCCCGGTAGACGATCGCGCTCGCACCCTCCGGCGGCAGCGGCGCCAGCCATCCGTGCAGCGCCGCGAGCACCCGGTCGGCCGGTGCCATGGCCAGCGCGGGTCCGCCCGAACCCTGACCGAGCAGCACCGACACCGTCGGCGTGTCCAGCGTCACGAGGTCGGCCAGGCAGCGCGCGATCTCCCCGGCGAGCCCGCCCTGTTCGGCCTCGACCGTCAGCGCGGGGCCCGCCGTGTCGATGACGAGCACCAGCGGCAGCTGCAGCCCGGCCGCCAGCGCCATCCCGCGCCGCGCCTCCCGCAGCGCCGCCGGGCCGACCATCCCGCCGAGCACCCGCTGCTGACCCAGTACGACGGCGGGTTGGCCGCCGAACCGGGCGAGCGCCAGCAGCGTCGTCGCCGCCTCGCCACGGCCCGTCCCCGACAGCAGGACCCGGTCGGTCGTGCCGTGCCGCAACAGGTAGCCGACGCCGGGGCGGTCCGGGCGCCGCGACGCCTCCACCGAGGTCCACGCCGGCACGTCCGCGGGCGGCTCGGCGGGGGGTGCGGGCGGCGGCGCGTCCGGCGGATCGGCGAGGACGGTGAGCGCGCGGTCGAGCGTGTCCCGCAGTGTGGCCAGCGGCACCACCCCGTCGATCACGCCGTGCCGGTGCAGGTTCTCCGCGGTCTGGATGCCCGACGGGAACGGTTCGCCGTACAGGTGTTCATAGACGCGTGGTCCGAGGAATCCGATCAGCGCACCCGGTTCGGCGGCGGTGACGTGGCCGAGCGACCCCCAGGACGCGAACACCCCGCCCGTCGTGGGGTGCCGCAGATAGACCAGGTAGGGCAGGTGCGCCTGTTTGTGCAGCTGCACCGCGGCGGCGATCTTGACCATCTGCAGGAACGCCACCGTGCCCTCCTGCATCCGCGTGCCGCCCGAGGACGGCGACGCCACCAGCGGCAGCCGTTCGGCGGTGGCCCGCTGCACGGCTGCCGTGATGCGTTCGGCGGCGGCCACCCCGATCGAGCCGGCCAGGAAGTCGAACTCGCACACCACCACCGCGACCCGGCGGCCGAAGACCCGGCCCTCACCGGTGAGCACCGACTCGTCGAGCCCGGTGGCCGCCGCGGCGGCGGCCAGTTCGGCCCGGTAGGAGTCGGTGGTGGCCACCGCCGTCGGCGGGCTGTCCCAGCTGCGGAACGATCCCTCGTCCAGGACGGTGTCACGCAGCTCGAGGGCACCGATCCGGCTCACAGCGCAAGGCTATATACAGTGGCCGCATGATCGGTGCCACACGCGACGGCCACGTGCTCACCCTCGAGATGCAGCGGGCGGAGCGGCGCAACGCCCTCAACGGTGAACTCGTCGACGGTCTGCGCGAGGCCATCGAGAAGGCCACCACCGAGGACGTCCGGGCCATCGTCCTCACCGGAGCGGGTCACGTGTTCAGCTCGGGTGCGGATCTGTCCGGCGGCCAGGGCGTCGCCGACGAACTGCCCGACAAGGCCAGGGCGTTGAACTTCGCCATCGACAAGGCGCCGGTCCCGGTGATCGCCGCGATCAACGGCCCGGCGATCGGCGCGGGCGTGATCCTGTCGATGATCTGCGATCTGCGGGTCGTGGCGCCCGACGCCTACTTCCAGTTCCCGGTCGCGAAGTACGGTATCGCGCTGGACAATTGGAGCATCCGGCGGCTGACGTCGCTGGTCGGTGCCGGCCGGGCCCGCGGCATGCTGCTGGCGGCCGAGCGGCTCACCGCCGACGTCGCGCTGCAGACGGGCATGGCCAACCGGGTCGGCACGCTGACCGACGCGCAGGCGTGGGCGCAGGAGATCGCCGGGTTCGCCCCGCTGGCGCTGCAGCACGCCAAACGGGTGCTCAACGACGACGGCGCCTACGAGGACCCCTGGCCCGCGCACCAGGAACTGTTCGACAGGGCATGGGCCAGCCAGGACATCATCGAGGCGCAGGTCGCGCGGATCGAGAAGCGGCCGCCGAGGTTCCAGGGGGCCTGACATGTGGGGTGCAGCGCTGCGGTTCGGGTTCGGAACGGCCTCGGTGCTGGCCGGTGGCTGGGTACTGCGGGCGCTGCACGGCACGCCCGCCTCGCTGGGTGCGACCCCGGCCGAGATCCACCCGGTCGCCAAACGGTCGCCGAACTACCGCGACGGCGAGTTCCTCAACCTCGAACCGGCCGCCGCCATGTCCATGGAGGCCGAAGAGCGCCGGATGCTGATGCGCGATCTGGTGCTCGGCGACAACGGCAAACCCGGCGGGCCCATCCCGGTGGTCACCCCCGCCTCGCCCGACGCGGAGGCCGCGGGTCTGGCGGCCTACTGGCACGGGCACTCCACCACGCTGGTCGAGGTCGACGGCTACCGCGTGCTCACCGACCCGATCTGGAGCGCCCGCTGTTCGCCGTCGCGCGCGGTCGGTCCGCAACGCCTGCACGAACCGCCGGTGCCGCTGGAACAGCTGCCCGCCGTGGACGCCGTGCTGATCAGCCACGACCACTACGACCACCTCGACATCGACACCATCCTCGGGCTGGCGCGCACACAGCGGGCGCCGTTCGTCGTACCGCTCGGGGTGGGTGCCCACCTGCGCAAATGGGGGATCTCCGAGACGCGGGTGGTCGAGCTCGACTGGAACGAGAGCCACCGCATCGGCGAGCTGACGCTCGTGTGCACGCCCGCGCGGCACTTCTCCGGCCGGCTGTTCACCCGCAACACCACCCTGTGGGCGTCGTGGGTGATCGCCGGGCCCCGGCACCGCGCGTTCTTCGGCGGCGACACCGGATACACCTCCAGCTTCGCCGGGATCGGTTCGGATCACGGGCCTTTCGACCTCACCCTGCTCCCCGTCGGGGCCTACCACCCGGCGTGGCCGGACATCCACATGAATCCCGAGGAAGCCGTCCGCGCGCACCAGGACATGACCGACTCGGGCGGTGGTGTGCTGCTGCCGATCCACTGGGGCACCTTCCGGCTCGCGCCGCACCCGTGGGCCGAACCGGTGGAGCGGTTGCTGTCGGCCGCCGACCGGGCGGGCGTGAGCGTCGTGGTGCCCAAACCGGGGCAGCGCGTCGAGCGGGGCGCGTCGCCGGCGATAGACCGATGGTGGCAGCTCTGAGCGGCTAGCGTGCAGGCTGTGAACCGCCGACTCCTGCCGTTCGTCGCCCTCGCCGCGACGCTCACCCTGATCGCGGGGTGTGACTCCGCCCCGACCGAGGAACCGCAGTCGGCGCAATCGCCACCGGCCACCCCGCAGTCCGACCTCCCGCCACCGCTCGTCCCCGCCATGCCGCTACCGGAGGGCGCCGTCGACAAGGCCGTCGGCCAACTCGACAGAATGGCCGAGGACCTGCTGGACAAGACCGGGATCCCCGGGATGGCCGTCGCCGTGGTCCATGGCGGGAAGACCGTGTACGCCAAGGGGTTCGGCGTCACCGACGTGAGAACCGGGGCGAAGGTGGACCCGGATACGGTGTTCCAGCTCGCATCGCTGTCCAAACCGCTGGGCGCCACCGTCGTGGCCCACCAGGTCAGCGAGAAGGCCATCGAGTGGGACACCCCGATCGTGTCGAAGCTGCCGTGGTTCGCGCTGTCCGACCCCGCGGTCACCCAGATGGTCACCGTCGGTGACCTGTACGCGCACCGCTCGGGGCTGCCCGACCACGCCGGGGACCTGCTCGAGGAGGTGGGGTACGACAGGCGCGCGATCATCGAGCGGCTGCGCCTGCTTCCGCTGGCGCCGTTCCGGGACTCGTACGCCTACACCAACTTCGGTCTCACCGCCGCCGCCGAGGCGGTCGCGACCAGTGCCGGGAGGCCGTGGGAGACGCTCGTCGAGGAGGTGCTCTACCGGCCGCTGGGGATGACGTCGACCAGTTCGCGTTTCGCCGACTACGAGAAGCGTCCCGACCGGGCGGTCGGCCACATCCACGTCGACGGCCGCTACGAGCCGACCTACCTGCGGAACCCGGACGCACAGAGCCCGGCGGGCGGGGTGAGCTCCTCGGTCAACGACGTGACCAAGTGGCTGGCCATGGTGCTCGCGGACGGCTCCGCGGGCGGTGAACAGATCGTCGCCCCTGACGCGCTGCTGCCCGCCGTCACGCCGCAGATCGTCTCGAGTCCGGCGAGTGAGCCGGCGAGCCGGACGGGTTTCTACGGATTCGGCTTCAACGTCAGCACCACGTCGGCCGCGCGGGTCGAGTTCAGCCACTCGGGCGCCTTCGAACTCGGCGCGGGGTCGAACGCGCTGTTCCTGCCGTCCGCGGACGTGGCGATCGTGGCGCTGACCAACGCGACCCCGGCAGGGGTCCCCGAGGCGTTGACCGCCCAGTTCGCCGACCTCGTGCAGTTCGGCGAGGTGCGCGAGGACTGGTTCCGCCTCTACAACGACGCGTTCGTGGCCATGGCGAAGCCGGTCGGCTCGCTCGTGGGCCAGAAGCCGCCCGCGAATCCCGCTCCGCCGCCGCCGCTTCCGGCGCTCGCCGGCACCTACCGCAACGACTTCTGGGGTGCTGCGGAGGTCACCGAGGCGGGCGGCACGCTCGGTCTGAAACTCGGTCCGCGCGGTGAGGTCTGGCCGCTGAAGCACTGGGACGGCAACGTCTTCACGTTCAGCTTCGTCACGGAGAACTCCCCGCCCGGATCGGTCTCGAAGGCCACGTTCGACGGGAACCGGTTGACGCTGGAGTACTTCGACCAAGAGGGCAACGGAGTCTTCACTCGATGAGCCGGGTACGCCGGTGACGGTGGGTCCGGCCCTGACCACCGCCGGGCTGACCGACGACGAGGTCGCCCGGCGCCTCGAAGCGGGCCAGTCGAACGACGTGCCCACCCGGGCCGCGCGCACGACCGGTGAGATCGTGCGCGCCAACGTGTTCACGCGCATCAACGCGATCCTCGGTGTGCTGTTCGTCATCGTGCTGTCCACCGGCTCGGTCATCAACGGCGCCTTCGGCCTGTTGATCGTCGCCAACAGCGCGATCGGCATCGTCCAGGAGCTGCGGGCCAAGCGGACACTGGACAAGCTGGCCATCGTCGGTCAGGCGAAACCGTTGGTGCGCAGGGAGTCCGGTACCCGGGCCATGGCGCCGAGCGAGGTGGTGCTCGACGACATCATCGAGTTGGGACCCGGTGACCAGATCGTCGTCGACGGCGAGGTCGTCGAGGACAACAACCTCGAGGTCGACGAATCCCTGCTCACCGGCGAGGCCGACGCGATCGCCAAGGACGCAGGCGATCCGGTGATGTCGGGCAGCTTCGTGGTGGCCGGCTCCGGCGCCTACCGCGCCACCAGGGTGGGGCGTGAGGCGTACGCCGCCAAACTCGCCGAGGAGGCCAGCAAGTTCACGCTGGTGAAATCGGAACTGCGCAGCGGTATCAACCAGATCCTGCGGTTCATCACCTACCTGCTGGTGCCTGCCGGCCTGCTCACCATCTACACCCAGCTGTTCACCACGGAGACCGGGTGGCGGCGCGCGGTGCTGGCCATGGTGGGGGCGCTGGTGCCGATGGTGCCCGAGGGTCTGGTGCTGATGACGTCGATCGCGTTCGCGGTCGGGGTGATTCGGCTGGGCCGGCGGCAGTGCCTGGTGAACGAACTACCCGCGATCGAGGGGCTGGCCCGCGTCGACGTGGTGTGCGCCGACAAGACCGGCACGCTGACCGAGAACGGCATGCGCCTGCACGACGTCGAGACGTTCACCACCGATCAGATCGCCGACGTCCTGGCGTCGATGGCCGCCGACGACACAAGACCGAACGCGAGCATCCAGGCGATCGCGGAGGCCTACCCGAATCCGCCAGGGTGGACCGCCACCGCGGTCGCGCCGTTCAAATCGGCGACCAAGTGGAGCGGGGTGTCCTACGGCGCGCACGGCAACTGGGTGATCGGTGCGCCCGATGTGCTGCTCGACCCGTCCTCGCCGGCGGCCGAACAGGCCGAGGCGATCGGCTCCCACGGGCTGCGTGTCCTGCTGGTCGGATCGTCGGATCTGCCGGTGGACGATCCGGCCGCGCCGGGCACCGTGACCCCGGTCGCGCTCGTGGTGCTCGAACAACGCGTGCGGCCCGACGCCCGGGACACGCTGGACTACTTCGCGACCCAGCAGGTGTCGATCAAGGTCATCTCCGGCGACAACGCGCTGTCGGTCGGCGCGGTCGCCGGTTCGCTGGGGCTGCACGGGGAATGCATGGACGCCCGCAACCTGCCCGACACGACCGACGAACTCGCCGACGAGATCGAATCCCACACCACGTTCGGTCGGGTCCGCCCCGATCAGAAGCGGGCGATGGTGCACGCGCTGCAGTCCCGCGGACACACCGTCGCGATGACGGGCGACGGCGTCAACGACGTGCTCGCGCTCAAGGACGCCGACATCGGCGTGGCGATGGGCGCAGGCAGCCCGGCCACCCGGGCCGTCGCGCAGATCGTGTTGTTGGACAACAAGTTCGCCACCCTGCCGTACGTCGTCGGCGAAGGCCGCCGCGTGATCGGCAACATCGAACGGGTCTCGAACCTCTTCCTGACCAAGACCGTCTACTCGGTCCTGCTGGCGGTGCTGGTCGGGGTGGCAGGCCTGGCGTCGGAGATCTTCGGGACCGATCCGCTGCTGTTCCCCTTCCAGCCCATCCACGTGACCATTGCCGCCTGGTTCACCATCGGCATCCCGGCCTTCGTGCTGTCGCTGGCGCCGAACAACGAGCGCGCGCACCCCGGTTTCGTACGGCGCGTGATGTCGGCGGCCCTGCCGTCCGGGCTCATGGTCGGGACGGCGACGTTCACCTCGTATCTGCTGGCCTACCAGGGCCGCGCCGCCAGTGAGACCGAACAGGTCCAGGCCTCCACGGCGGCGCTCATCACGTTGCTGGTGACGGCCGTCTGGGTGCTTGCCGTGGTGGCCCGGCCCTACGAGTGGTGGCGGGTCGCGCTGGTCGGGGTGTCGGCGCTGGCGTACGTGGTGATCTTCTCGATCCCGTGGGCTCAGGAGTTGTTCATCCTCGACCCGACAAACGTGGCGACGACCTCGATGGCGCTCGGCGTCGGCCTGATCGGGGCGGCCGCGATCGAGGCGCTCTGGTGGGGGCAGGGGAGGTTGCTGGGGGAGCGGCGCCGGCTGTGGCGCGAGCGGTAGGCTGGATCCATGGCATTCCTCGACAAAGTGAAGAACTGGGTGTCGAAGAACCCCGACAAGGCCGGCAGCGCGATCGAGAAGGCCGGTGACCTCTTCGACCAGAAGACCAAGGGCAAGTACTCCGACCAGGTGAACAAGGCCCAGAGCGCGGCGCAGAACTACGTCAACAAGACCAACCCGCAGCAGCCGCCGCCTCCGCAACCCCCGGTCAACCCGCAGAACCCGCCACTGCACCCCTGAGCCATGGCGAAGCTGTCCGTCTCCGTCGACGTCCCCCTACCGCCGGAGCAGGCCTGGGAGTGCGCCTCCGACCTGTCGCGGTACAAGGAATGGCTGTCCATCCACCGGGTGTGGCGCTCGAAGCTGCCCGAGACCCTGGACAAGGGTGTCCGCATCGACTCCATCGTCGAGGTGATGGGCATGCCCAACCGGGTGAACTGGACCATCGTCCACTACAAGCCGCCGCAGGCGATGACGCTCAACGGCGACGGCAAGGGCGGGGTCAAGGTCAAGCTGATGGGCAAGGTGAAACCGTCCGGTGACGGTTCCACCGTCACGTTCGACATCCATCTCGGCGGCCCCGCCCTGTTCGGGCCGATCGGCATGGTGGTGGCCGGGGCGCTCAAGAGCGACATCCGGGAGTCGTTGAACCGGTTCAAGACGGTCTTCGCCCCGGCCTGAGCACATGCCCTCACCGACCCTCGCGCCGTACCCCGCGACCAGAACCGCGATCGCGAATTTCTCGGCCAGCATGGCGCAGCAGGTCGGCGAGAAGGGCATCCGGGTGAACAGCGGGTGCCCGATCCTCTAGCGGAAGCGCCGCCGGACCAGCTTCGCGAACTCGACGGTCGAACGCCGGACCGACTCGAATTCGAGTGACACCAGCAGCGTGTCGACCATCGCGAAGGGTAGCGTCGTGGCGACCGCACCGCGGCCGTACTCGATGTGCCACGAGTTCGGATGGATGGTGAGGCCTCGCGCTCGCCCTCTTTCCAGACACGTGTGCTCACCGGGCAGCAGCGTCATGGCGCTGGTGTCGGCGGCGACCGCGAAGACGACGTGGTGCAGTCGGGACTCGTCCCGGGTCATGGGCGCACCAGTCCGCGGGGCCGGATCAGGCCGAGGTCGAGGTGGGTGACCCACCCGGGTGGCGCGTCGCAGACATCGGGGATGGCGTTGATCGCGCCCATCGCGGTCCAGTCGTAGCCGGGATGCCGCAGCGACCCGTCGGGCTGATCGACGCCCTGCAGGGTCAGTTCGCTCGGCGGGTCGCCGTCGATCACGATGCGGTAGCGCGTCTTTCCCCACTCCCACCGGGGTTCGATTTCGTCGGAGGTGAGGTAGATCGCGTGATAGACGATCAGCGGCGCGCCGTCGACCCACGCCGTCCACTCGTGGTGCTGCGCGGCCACCGTGCCGCGCGGGATGGCGCCGAGTTCGTGCGGGATGTCCTCGGTCGCGACGGCGGCCCTGACGTCGGCGGCGGTCACCTCGTCGATCTGCACACCGAGGCCGGCCGCGATCATGTACATCGACTGGGCGAAGAACGGCACGCCGAGGCCGAGGATCGTGGGTTCGGTCAGGAACGCGTCGCGGTCCTTGCCGAAACCCATCCAGTCGATGTGGTCGAGCGGCGCGTCGGTGAGGACGTTGACCACTTCGTAGACACTGATCTGGTCGATCCTGCCCATCACGCGGGCCAGGGTGAGCGGCAGGATGTCGCCCGCGTAGCCCGGATGGATGCCGCCCGCGTGAAACGACGCGCCGCCGTCCTGGCACGCGGCGCGGATCTTTTCCGCGTCGGCGGCGAAGTCCGGTGTCGGGTAGAAGAATCCGCTTGTCGTGACGACGTTCTTGCCGGAACGCAGTAGCCGGCAGACGGTGTCGGTGTCCATGATGATGGGCGTGAAGAAGACGCAGTCGGCGTCCATGGCGACCACCGCGTCGATGTCGTCGGTCGCCGTCACCCCGATCGACGGGATACCGGCGATGTCACCGGCGTCCTTGCCGACCTTGTCGCGGTTGTGCACCAGCACCCCGACGAGATCGAACACCGGGTTGTCGGCGAAGTGCCGCACCCCGACCTGCCCGACGTCGCCGGTCATCCACTGGATGACGCGATAGGTCCTGGCCTCAGACATGAAGGACACCTCTCGGCTTGAGCAGCGGTAGGTCGTTGTAGGTGACGATTCCGAGCAGCGCCTCGACGTCGTCGGTCGCCGTCACACCCAATGGCGCGGTGCCACAGAGGTCCCCGACGTCGCGGCCGACCTTGTCCGGCGACCAGGCGTAGCATCCGACGAGCTCGAGCAGATCGTTCTCGACGATCGCGTGCACCGACTTCGTGCCGACGTTGCCGGTGGTCCACTGGACGACGCGATAGGTCATGTACGTCGCTGCGCCGGAGTGAACGTGACGGGGATGCTGCGGAATCCGCGCGTGACGGAGTTGCCGTGGAAGGTGGCGACGCCGTCGGACGCCAGCACGTAGTCGGGCATGCGCGTCAGTACCTGTTGGACTCCGACCCTGAACTCCAGGCGGGCGAGGTTCGACCCGAGGCATCGGTGCACCCCCGCGCCGAAACCGAGATGGCGATTCGCCTGCCGGTCCAGCACGCATCGATCCGGCGCGGGGAACTGGTCGGCGTCCCGGTTGGCCGATGCGTAGTTGACGATCACCGACTGGCCCGGACAGAACGTGTGGCCGCTGACGTTCACCTCGGCGGCCACGGTGCGCGGTATCCCGTGGATCGATCCGGCATAGCGGATGAACTCCTCGACCGCGCGCGGCAGGATCTCGGGCTCGGCGATCAGCCGGTCGCGATCAACCGTGTTCGTCGCGAGGTGATGGAACGCGAACGACATTGCATTCGCTGTGGTTTCGAGGCCCGCCTGCACCAACAGCATCGCATTGGCGACGACCATCTCGAAGGGCAGCCGCTCACCGTCGATCTCGGCGTTGAGCAGGACGTCGATCATGTCGTCGCGGGGAGACTGCGTGGTCCTCGCGGTGACGGCGCCATGAAGGTGGGCGTACAGCGCACCCCAGGCGCCCATCCGGACGTCCTCGGTCTCGCCGTTCAGCGCGGTGTCGGTCAACTCCACACAGAGCGGCACATCGTCGATGGGCATGCCGAGCAGATACGTGAACAACACGACACCGGGCTGGCGCCACGCCACGTCGGCGAGATCCCCGCGTCCGGACTCGATGAACTGGTCGAGCAGGCGGTCGGTCTCGTCGCGGATCTGCGGCTGCAGCGCCTTCATCCGTGCCGGCGAGAAGTACGGGTTGAGGACCTTGCGGAAACTCTGCTGACGCGGCGGGTCCATGGTGATGACGAGGTCGCCGGCGAGCTGTTCGGCGTCCTGCGGCGTCGGGTTGCTCGAGAAGTGTTGCCAGTCCTGGAGGATGCGGTAGCAGTCGTCGTAACGGGTGGCGACCCACGCACCGCCGGGGGTGGGGGCCAGGAACGGCGTGTCGGTGTGGGCGAACGGCGCGTCGCGCCGCATCACCGCGTAGACGGCGTACAGGAAGTCGTTGTCGCTGAAATCCGCGTGGCGCAAATCCCAGTTGCGGGCGTGCTCCTCGACCGAACGGGTCACGGCGACGGCGCGCCCTGCTGCTCGGCGGCCTGCCGGGCTTCGCGTTCCTCGTGGATGCGCACCAGTTCGCGGAACCCGAGCCGGTTGTAGCCGGGGACCGGCTGGATGCCCCACTCGTCCTGCGCGGTGTCCTTGCCCTCGGCGCCCTCCGGTGGTCCCAGCGGCGGGTAGGGCACCTTGCACTCCAAGGCGTCGTCGGAGTAGCGGACCTTGAGCAGTTCACTGCAGATCTCGGTGAGGCTCAGCGTCGGATAGCCGTAGTACACCGCCATGAACGGCAGCGTGAAGGCGCCTTCGATGACCAGGGCCACCAGGCACACCAGCACGGCTCGCTTGATGTAGCGGTGCATGCGGGCGTAGTACGGCGTTGTGCCGGGTGGGAGGTCGTCGACCTTCTCTTCAGTCGCGGTCACAGTTGCTCCTTAGTCCGAGAAGATCTCGCGATTCACCGTGTGCAGGTACGGGATCGCCAAGAACGGTGTGATGTAGAAGATGTCGTAGAGCCACCAGCCGACGACGGGGAAGACGACGCCTTCGAACCGCACGTCGGCGTACATGGTCATGTTGAACACGTAGACACACCAGATGAGCACGCCCATCCAGCAGGTGATGATCATCCACTGGTGGCCCCAGCGCTTCATCTGCAGGAACCCGATGGCCGCGGCACACCGCATCGCGAAGACCGTCAGGATCATTCCGAACACCATGGACTTCTCACCGGGCGCGGCCGCGCCGCCGACCCACGCCTCGTTGTAGTGCCAGAAGTAGCCGGCGTCGAACATCGCACCCCAGCCGACCATGAGAATCCGGTTGATCAGCGTGTGGTTGGCGACGAGATCCAGTGCCCAGCCGAGGCTGTTGAGCATGCCGTCGATCAGGACGAGATATCCGATCAGCGTGACGATCATCGGCCGCATCGACAGACCCGCACGGGCCGCCTGCCTCTGCAGGAACACTCCGCGCAGGAAGATCGGCAAGCCGATGATCCCCGGCGCCCACATGCCCATGAGGCCCGCGCCGACGATCATCCACTTGTCGGCCCGGCGCTGGGCCAGTCGGGATTCCTCGTGGTGCTGTTCCAGCCCGACGGACCGCACGTCCAGGCTCACAACTCCCACCACCCGCGGGCGAACGACATGTACAACTGGATGCCGAACATCGTCAGCAGGTAGCCGTAGATGACGATCTGCAGGATGATCAGCGCCTTCTTGCGCTTGTGCTCCTTCTGATCCATGACTGATCCCTCCCTAGCCGAGTGCTCTCGGACTGTCGGCGGCCAGGCTGGCCACCGCGACCTCACGCAATCCGTCGGTGATGGCACCGTCGGTGGACAACGGCGCCAGCACGCACGCCTCAGCGGCCTCCAGTTCCGTTGCGCCGGCGACGATCAGCTGCGCCGCGGTCACCAGCACCCGCGTCGACGGCGGTTCGAAGTGGAACGCCTCGTCGGCGGTGCGGATCGCGGTGGCGCATCCGACCAGCCGGGCGGCGGTCGTCGCGTCGACCCCGGTCTCGGCGGCGATCACCTCGGCTTCCCGGTCGGCCGGCAGGTAGGACATCGGCAGCGTCACGAAGCGTTGCCGGAACGACGGTTTCAGTTCCTTGAGTGAGCTGCGGTAGGCGGGGTTGTAGGAGCAGACCAGCATGAAGGTCTCCGGGGCCGGCACCTCTTCGCCGGCCCGGTCGAGGTACAGCGCGCGCCGGTGATCGGTCAGCGAGTGCAGGATGGCCAGCGAGTCATGGCGCGCCTCGACCACCTCGTCGAGATAGCAGATGGCGCCGGCCTTCACCGCGCGGGTCAACGGCCCGTCCGTCCAGACGACGTCACCCCCGGTGATCATGAACCGGCCCACCAGGTCGGAGCTGGTGAGGTCGTCGTGGCAGCTGATCGTGACGACGGGCCGGCGCAGCAGCACCCCCATGTGCTCGACGAGGCGGGTCTTGCCACACCCGGTCGGCCCGGTCAGCATGACCGGCAGTCGCCGCTGGTAGGCCTGCTCGAAGAGGCGGACCTCGTTGCCGTTGGCGGAGTAGTCGGTGCCGATCATTCGCTCGCGCGCGTCGCTCATGCGGCCACCAACTCGCGATGCACATGGGCCAACACTTGTGGAAGCTCCTCTACGCGTCGAATCCGTTGTGAGCGGCGAGGTCCGAAGACCTCGGGCAGCGGGTCGACGCGGGTGGGCCCGACGCCGACGTAGTAGATCCGCACACCCGCGTCGTCGGCCTCCTCGACCGCGTGCGCGGCGTCCGCCCAGGCGTAGCGGCCCTCGTAGCCCTCGTCGGAGATCAGCCCGTCGCCGATCACGATGAGCAGGCGCCGTTCCGATGGCTGGGCGAGCAGACGGCTCGTCAGGTGCCGCAACGGTGCGCCGAGGCGGGTGTACCCGCCGGTGGTCAATCCGAGGCGGCTCGGCGGGACGAACCGCCGGTCCGCGAAGTCCTTCAGGCAGCTCACCTCGACGCGGTGCCGGGTGTTGCCGGTGAACGTGAAGATCCCGTGCCGTTCTCGGGCGACGGTCATCGCTCGTGAGAGCGCGTCGGCGCAGGCCAATTCGAGCTTGAACACCCGCCCTCCGTGCACCCCGAGCGAGGAGCTGCCGTCGAGCAGCAGTGCCGTGGTGACGTCGCGGGTGCTCGGCAGCAGGTCGCGGAACACCTTCGGTTCGATCGCCTCGCCGGTCGCCAGGTCGATGTAATGGCGGACGTACTGCTCGACATCCAGGTCGGAGCCGTCCTCCAGTCGGTTCTTCATGGCGCGGTGGGTGTGCTCTTCGAACCACTTGCGCAGGTCGACGGACCCCGACTCCGGTTGCCGGGCGCTTGTCGGCAGCGATTTCTCGAGGACCGCGACGTGATCAGGCATGAAGGTCTTCGTCCAGGCGTTCCACTCGGGGTACGGGATGCCAGGCCGGTGGTCGGGTGTGATGTCGAGGTCGTTGTCCTGCGGACGGCTCGGGGGCGGCAGGTTCGGGTTGCGGATCCCGCCGTCGCCGCCGACGGGAATGGAGTAGGGGCGGGGGAGTCGCTTCTGTGTCGTGGTCCACGGCATCCGGCCGAGGGTGCGGCGCAGCTTGTCGGCGACGCCCTGGGGCGCGGTGTAGGCCGGCGGCAGATGACCGAAGAGAGGGTGGGGTTCCAGACTTCGGTCGCTGCGCGCCAGCGCGATCGCCGCCGCGAGCATCGCCTCGGCGTCGAGATCGGCCGGCCGGGTTTCGGCGTCGCCGAGTATTCGGCGAAGCTCGGGCATCAGACCCGGCCAACGGGTCGCCACCCACCCGAGCGCGACCTCGCCTTCGACGATCGTGACGGCACGCAGTTCACGCGCCGACAGTTCGTTGAGCCGGAACTCGGTGATCCGTTCCTTGGACGGTGCGCACTGCAGCGCCACCCCACAGGTCAGCGTTCGTCTGGTCCAGTCGCGCCACATCTGGGGGTACGGCACGTGCACCACATCGAGTGCGGCGGTCAGACCGAAACCGCGACGCTCCCCGGTCACCAGGCGGACTCCCTCGCGGCGTTGTCCACTGAGCGCGACGGCTGTCACCGCACAGCTGCGCTCCACCGCGAGCGCGTGTGTGTCGGAGAGGTCGGCCATTGCAGCTCAGAACGTTCCGATGTTGGAGAACATCCAGTACCAGAACCAGATGATCAGCCCGGTACCGCCCCAAGCGGCGACATATCGCAGGATCTCCCAGATCCAGTCCACTAGTGCAACCTCCTCGGTAGCGGGTGCGTCATCGGATCTCGAGACCGCGGATGGCGGAGGCGACGAGGTCCGTCAGCATCGCGTCCCGGATGGCGGGATCGTCGGTCGTGGTCAGCACCCCGTAGATGCCGAGCAGGAAGAAGGTTGCGCTGTAGAAGGCGTCCACTTCGGGGTGTATTCCGCCGGCGCCGCGCACCCGCTCGATCTCGCGGACCAGCAGGACGATCACCGGGTGGTCGGTCCAATCGTCCCGATGCGGCCTCGTCGGCGAAAAGTGCAGCGCGAGAATTTCTTTGAAGAGCAGTGACCCGAACCGGGTCTCGAGCCCGGCGACAAGCCGGACCACTTCGGACAACGAGTCGTGCAGGTCGTGCGCCGTCTGTACGTATGCCGCGAATTGCGCTGCGATACCGGCTTCTTCACGGGCCTCGAGTTCGGCAAGCACATGTTCCTTGCTGGGAAAGTGGAAGTAGAAGGTGCCGTGCGCCACGTCGGCGCCGGCGACGATGGTGCCGACGTCGGCGCCGACCATCCCCGCGCGCCTGAACTCGGCGGTCGCCGCGTCGAGTATGCGTTCCCGGGTCTGCCTGCGGCGGGCTTCGCGCGCCGACATCCCGGCCTGAGCCGTCATGATTGTTCTTTCTAGCCCGTAGACTGACGTAAGTCAATGAGTACAGTCAGTCAGAGAAGATCTCACGGTTCACCGAGTGCAGGTAGGGAATGGCCAGGAACGGCGTGATGTAGAAGATGTCGTACAACCACCACCCGACGACCGGGAAGATGGTGCCCGCATAGCGCACGTCGGCGTACATCGTCATGTTGAAGACGTAGAGACACCAGATGACGACGCCCATCCAGCAGGTGACGATCATCCATTGGTGGCCCCAGCGCTTCATCTGCAGGAAGCCGATACCCGCGGCGATCCGCATCGTGAAGACGGTCAGGATCATCCCGACCTCCATGGCTTTCTCGCCCGGTCCCGCCGCCCCGCCCAGCCAGAGTTCGTTGTAGTGCCAGAAGTAGCCGGCGTCGAACATCGCACCCCAGCCGTTCAACAGGATTCGGGCGAGGATCGTGTGACTGGCGACGAGGTCGAGCGCCCACCCCACGGTGTTGATCGCGGCGTCGATGATCACCAGGTATCCGATCAGGGTGACGATCATCGGCCGTACCGACAGCCCTTCGCGCTGCGCCTCGCGCAGCAGCCACACGCCTCGAAGGAACAGGGGGAGGCCGAAGATTCCCAGCGCCGCGGTCCCGATGAGCAGGCTGCCCGAGATGAGCCACTTGTCGGCCCGGCGCTGCGCCACGCGCGAGCGCTCCATGTGCTCCTCGAGGGATCCGCCTACGGCGGCGGACGTGGGCGGATTCATGGCACCCTCCTGGGATCGGCACCCCAGAGCTTCGCAGCACTGCTGACCTAAGTCAACGAACTATCTCGCTTCGAGTCCGCGCAGGGTCCGTGACACGTAGTCGTCGAGCATCTCGCTCTGCGTCGGCCAGTCGTGCGTGGTGGTCAGGAGTGCGTAGAGGCCGAGCAGGAAGAACACCGCGCTGTTCATGGGATTGACCTCGGCGTCCACGTCACCGCGCCGCTGCGCCCGTTCGATCCCGCCGGCGAGCTCGACGATCACCGGGTGCTGGGCACTCTCGTCGACCGGCCGGGTCTGCGAGAAGTGCAACGCGAGGAAGTCCCTGAAAAGGACCGAACCGAGGCGTCGCTCGAGCCCGAGGACGAGCCGAACCACTTCCTGGAGAACCGATTCGAGGTCGGTCATCGCGGCCGCCGACCGTTTCAGTTGTTTGGCGATACGTTCTTCTTCCCGCCCCTCGAGTTCGAGCAGCACGTGCTCCTTGGTCGGGAAGTGGAAGAAGAAGGTGCCGTGTGCGACCCCGGCCGCGGCCACGATGGCGCCCACGTCCGCCGCGGCGATCCCGGAACGCTTGAACTCGGCGATCGCCGCGCCCATCAGCCTCTCCCGGGTCTGCAGACGCTTGGTCTCACGGGCCGACGGCTTGTCCACGACTGCCATGTGTCCACAATAGCTGGATCATCGCCCTCCGATTGTGGTTGACTGCGGTCAGTCGATGAGAGGGGCAGCATGGCGCTCGAGCAGTTCGACCTCGGCGGCCGCGTCGCGATCGTCACCGGCGCGGGAAAGGGTGTGGGCCAGGGCATTGCGCGAGTGCTGGCCGAGGCGGGCGCGACCGTCGTCGGCACCGCGCGGACCGAGGAGGACATCGTCGCCACGATCGCGGGCATCGAACAGGCCGGGGGGAAGGGCCTCGCGCTGGTCGCCGACGCGATGAGCCGGCCGGACGGCGAGCGCGTGGTCGGCACCGCGATGGACCGGTTCGGTCGCATCGACATCCTGGTCAACAACGTCGGGGGATCGACGTACGCGCGCTTCCTCGACATCACCGACGAGGACTTCCGGCACACCTTCGACTGGTGTGTGACGTCGGCGTTCATCATGAGCCAGCTGGTCGCCCCGCACATGATCGAGGCCGGCAGCGGCTCGATCGTCAACATCTCCTCGGGCTCGGCGCGATTCGGCATCCGCGCCCTGGCCGCGTACTGCACGGCCAAGGGCGCCCTGGAGGCGCTGACGCGGGCGATGGCGCAGGAACTCGCCCCGAAGATTCGTGTCAACGCCATCGCGCTGGGTTCGTTCGCCACGGAGGGGCTGCAGGGCAGCCTCGACATGCTGCCCGGATCCTTGGAGAAGATGACCGCCTCGACACCGCTGCACCGTCTCGGTGACGTCGAGGACCTCGGCAGGTTGTGCGTGTACCTGTCCACGCGGGACTGTTATGCGACGAACGCGATCTTCCACGTCGACGGCGGCATCGACTCGAACAACTCGCCGCTGCCCATACCCGACTACTGAACGAGGACAGACGATGCGCAGGGTCGTTCAAATCGCCACCGGCAACGTGGGGCAGCATTCACTGCGGGCGGTCATCGGCAGGCCGGATCTCGAGCTGGTGGGCGTGCACGCGTCGAGTCCCGAGAAGATCGGACGCGATGCGGCCGAGCTGTGTGGCTCGAGTGAGCCGACCGGCATCGTCGCGACCGACGACCTCGACGCGTTGATCGCGCTGCGGCCCGACTGCGTCGTCTACACGGCCCAGGCCGAGACCCGGCCGATGGAGGCGCTCGAGCAGTTGACGGCGATCCTGTCGGCGGGGATCAACGTCGTCGCCAGCTCTCTGGTGTGGTTGGTGACTCCCCGGCTGGCCGACGATTGGCTACGGGTGCCGTTGGAGCAGGCGTGTGATGCCGGCGGCGCGTCGCTGTACGTCAACGGCATCGATCCGGGCTACTCGGGGGACACCGAGGTGCACAGTGCGCTGAGCCTGGTGACACGGGCTACGTCGGTCACGGTGCAGGAGATCTTCGACTACGGCAACTACGACGATTTCGAATTCACCGGCAAGTCCATGGGATTCGGGCTCTCCGCCGAGGACGAGAAGCCGTTGTTCTATCTCCCCGGGGTCCTCACGTCGATGTGGGGTGGGCAGGTGCGCAACCTCGCCGGTCAGCTTGGCATCGCCCTCGAGGACGTCCGGCAGCGCATCGAGCCCTGGTACACGCCGACGCGGATCGACTGCAAGATGGCGACCGTCGAGCCCGGTGGCATGGCAGCCGTGCGCTTCGCCGTGGAGGGCGTCCGGGACGGCGCACCCGTCATCACCATCGAACACGTCACCCGCCTCACGGCCGCGGCCGCGCCGCAGTGGGAATATCCGCCGGACGGCAGGACCGGTGTCCACCGGGTGGTGGTCGAGGGCGAGCCGCGCGTGGAACTGAACACCCACGTGTCGCACCCCTCGCTCGACGTGACCGAGGCCGGGTGCGTCTCCACCGCGGCGCGGGTCGTCAACGTCATCGATTGGGTCTGCCGGGCACCCAAAGGGCTGATCGCGGTCGAGGACATCCCGCAGGTCGAGATGGTCCGCGGCCTGATGTGGTGACTCAGCCGACTGCGGCGACCGCGTCGCCGACCGGGGTGTCCCCGCCGATCAACTCGAAGGTTCGGCCTGCGGTGGCGGGGGTGTCGAGCACGGCGAGCAGGACGGCCGCCACGTCCTCGCGGGGGATCGCGCCGTAGCCGGTGGAGTCCGCGATGTGCACCCGACCGGTGCCCGGATCGTCGGTGAGCCGTCCCGGCCGCACGATGGTCGTGTGGAGTGCGCGGCGGGATCGCACGGCGTCGTCGGCGGCGCCCTTGGCCCGCAGGTAGGTCACGAACACCGGATCACCGGCGTCGTCGGGCGCCTCGGAGTTCGCGCCCATCGACGAGATCGTGACGTAACGGGTGACGCCGGCGGCTTCGGCGGCGTCGGCCATCAGGATCGCCGCATCGCGATCCACGGTCTCCTTACGCTCCGCACCGCTGCCCGGGCCGGCCCCCGCGGCGAACACCACGGCGTCGGCGCCCCGCACCGCATCGATCACCTCGTCGACCGAGGCCTTCTCCAGGTCGAGCACCAGCGGCTCCCCACCGACGCCCCTCAGGTCGTCCGCGTGGTCAGGGTTGCGGATCAGCCCGACCGCCGTGTCACCCCGCTGCGCGAGAAGACGTTCGAGGTGCAGTGCGATCTTGCCGTGTCCACCGGCGATGACGACCTTCATGGGGTCAAGCATGGCCGCTGGGTGTGCGATCGAAACCTGCGCTGCGGATGCGCCGTCATGCCAGCTGCGCGCGCAACGTCCTCTTGAGCACCTTGCCGTAGCTGTTCTTCGGCAGCTCGTCGACGAATTCGTAGCGTTTGGGCCGTTTGAACCGCGCGATGCGGGTCAGCAGGTGCGCGTCGAGGTCCGCCGGATCGGCCGTCCCGACGATGAACGCGACGACGATCTCACCCCACTCCGGGTCGGGGGCGCCGACCACGCACGCCTCGGCCACGTCGGGGTGCTCGATCAGCACCTCCTCGACCTCGCGGGGGTAGATGTTGCTGCCGCCGCTGATCACCACGTCCTTCGACCGGTCCCGCAGGGTGAGATACCCGCGGCTGTCGAAGGACCCCATGTCCCCGGTGTGCAGCCACCCGTTGCGCAGCGTGGCCGCGGTCGCGTCGGGGTTGGTCCAGTACCCCGACATGACGACGTCACCGCGGCAGACGATCTCACCGATCTCGTCGACCGCCGCGGGGGTGCCGTCCTCCCGCACGACGGCCACGTCCACCCCGGAACGGGCGTAGCCCACCGACCCGAGCATCGCGTCGTCCGCACCGAGGTGATCGGCGCGGCGCAGGCCGGTGATGGTCATCGGCGCCTCGCCCTGACCGTAGAGCTGGACGAAGATCGGGCCGAACGCCGCCATCGCCTTTTTGAGGCTGTCGACGTACATGGGGCCACCGCCGTAGACGACGGTGCGCAGATGCCGCGGGCGGGGCCTGCCGGTCTGCACGAGGCGCTGCACCATCGTGGGGGCGAGGAACGCGCTGCACCCCGGATGGTGTTCGCACAGGTCGAGGAACTCGTCCGGGTCGAACGCCCCTGACGCGGGGATCACCTGGCGGGCGCCGCGCAGCACGTAAGGCGGTATGTAGAGGCCCGAGCCGTGGGACATCGGCGCACCGTGGACGAGGCTGCAATCCTGGTCCGGCGCATCGAAATCCGCCAGGTGGGACACGGTCATCGCCATCAGGTTGCGGTGCGACAGCATCGCGCCCTTGGACCGGCCGGTGGTGCCGCTGGTGTAGAACAACCATGCCAGCGCGGCCGGGTCGGTGTCCGGGGGCGCGGCGGGCGTGCCCGCGAACCACTGCGCGTACTCGTCGGTGCCGATGGTCTCGACGGGTACGTCGAGGTCGAGCCGGCCGGCGATGGCCGGCGACGCGAACACCTGCGTCGCACCGGAATCCGCGACGATGTCGGCCATCTCGCGCGGGTGCAGCTTGTAGTTGATCGGGACGTAGACGAACTCCGCGGCCCAGATCCCGAACATCAACTCGACGATCTCCGGGCGGTTCTCCGACGCCACGGCGATACGCGTGCCCGGGTCGCCGCGCAGCGCGCCCGCCAACCGCAGCGCGCGTTCGCGCAGCTGCGCCCACGTACACACCTGCCGCGCACCGTGATACACCGCGCCCCGGTCGCCGAAGCGCGCGGCGGCCTGGTCGAGCAGCGCGAACAGGTTCATGTCCGCGCAACCCACTCCGATGACAGCGCGAAATCCGACAGGTACTTGGTCGAACTCCACCCACCGTCGACGACGATGGTCTGTCCGTTGATGAAACTGCCACCCTCCGAACACAGGAACGCCACCGTGGCCGCGAGGTCCTCGACCGTGCCCAGCCGCGGGTACGGCGTCATCTCGGTGTTGATCTTGCGGAACCGCTCGTCCTCGAGGCGGTGCGCCACCATCGGTGTCAGCGTGACACCGGGGGCGACGGCGTTGCAGCGGATGCCCTGTGGACCGTACTGGCAGGCGATGTGGGTGGTCAGCGCGGTGAGCCCGCCCTTGGCGGCCGAGTACGCACCCCCGCGCAGGCCGCCCACGACGGCGAAGGTGGAGGTGACGTTGATGATCGCCGAGCCGGGGCCCATGTGCGGGATGACGTCGCGGGCCAACCGGAAGGGTGCGCGCAGCATCAGGCCCAGGAAGTAGTCCAGGGATTCGTCGTCGGTCTCGTGCAGCGGTTTCGGGCTGCCCACCCCGGCGTTGTTGACCAGGAAGTCGATGTGGCCCCACCGTTCGACGGCGGCGGCCACGACACGTTGTGGGGCGTCGTCGGCGGTGAGGTCGACCGCGAGGGTCTGCACCCGGTCGGGATCGCCGATGGCGGCACGCAGTTCGGCGAGTCGCTCCTCGTCGCGCCCGGTGCCCAGCACCGCCATCCCCGCTTCGGCGAGTTTCGTCGCGCACCCGAACCCGATGCCGCTGCTCGCTCCCGTGACTATGGCGACCTGCATCTCACTGATCCTTCCGGGTTGTCAGCACCGCCCGAATTTGGTGCTTGAGCACTTTGCCGGCGTCGTTGCGCGGCAATGCATCCCAGAGCTCGACCTGTTCCGGGATCTTGAACGTGGCGACGCCGTGGGTCTGCAGCACCCGGATCAGGTCCGCCACGCCGGGTCGGGCACCGCCCGCCGGGACGATGACGGCGCAGGCCCGTTCGCCGGTGCGCGCATCCGGTACGCCCACCACCGCGATCTCCGCGATCCCCGCGCTGCCCACGAGCAGGTCCTCGACCTCCTTGGGCGAGATGTTCTCGCCGTTGCGGATGATGAGGTCCTTCGCGCGTCCCGTGACGACCAGGTGGCCGCCGTCCCAGCGGGCGAGGTCGCCGGTGCGGAAATAGCCGTCCGCGTCGAAGGATTCGAGTTCGTCCTCGGCGTGGTGGTAGCCGACGAGCATCTGGGCGCCGCGGGCGCGGATCTCACCGTCGACCAGGCGGACGTCGGCGATCCCCGGCCTGCCGTCGGAGTCCGCCGCGTACGCGGGGTCCTGCAGGGCGCCGACGGTGGTCACCGGCACCTCGGTCGACCCGTAGACGCGGGTGACCGCGGCCCGGTCGAAGTACGCCGCCGCACGCCGGATCAACGACGGCGGCACCGAGGCGCCACCGCAGATGAACACCTTCAACTCCGGTAACCGGGTGCCCGCGCGTTCGGCGGCGGCCAGCAGTTGTTCCAGGAACGGCGTGGCGCCGGCCATGTGGGTGCAGTGCTCGGCGGTCATCAGCGCGACGGCGTCGTCGCCGTCCCACCGTTCCATCAGCACGGCGGTGGTGCCGAGCAGCAGCGGGCACTCGAACGCGTAGATCGACCCGCCGATGTGGGCGATGGGCGACGGCACGAGGAACGCGTCGCCGGGGTCGACCCGCCAGTGGTCACGGATCTGGGAGATCAGCGCGTGAATCGAATTGTGACTGTGGAGAACGCCTTTGGGTCGGCCCGTGGTGCCGGAGGTGTACATCACCATCCGCACCTCGTCGGGATCAGGTGCGCGCAGCGCCGTGGCAGGCGGGTCGTCGAACAGCTCGTCGTAGGGGGTGTGGCCCGCGTCCGCACCGCGGACCACCACCACCTCGGGCGGGCGGTCCAGCTCACCGGCCACCCGGTGCAACATCGCGGCGTAGTCGTGACCGCGGAACCGGGCGGGGACGAAGACCATCCGGCTGTCCACGTCGTCGAGCAGGAAGCGCAGTTCGTGGTCGCGCAGCGACGGCAGGATCGGGTTGACCACCATCCCGGCCAGCGTCGCGCCCAGGTAGACGACGGCGGCCTCGTGCCAGTTGGGCAGCATGAACGACACGACGCTGCGCGCGGGCAGGCGCGCGGTGAGCGTGTGGGCCAGTGCGGTGGCCCGCTCCAGCAGGGCCGCGCAGGTCAGTCGGCAGTCGCCGTCGACCAGCACGACGCGGTCCGGTGTCCGCCGCGCGGCGTCGCGCAGGCTGTCGGCCAGCGTGGTGCGCACCCACAGCCCGCGGGCGTAGGCGTCCGCGACGCGGTTGTCGTCCGACCGGAGAGGCACCGATCTAACCCTTGACCCGGCGCATCGTCATCGAGTGCCGGTAGCGCGCCGCCGGGTGGGTGTTCACCGTGACCTGGGCGATCTCACCGTCGGAGGTGGTGTAGGTGCGTTGCATCTGTAGTGCGGCGCTGCCGGATTCGACGCCGAGCCGCTCGGCCGGCTCGGCGGGCAGGACCACCGCGGCGATCTCCTGGTGCACCTCGACCACGCTCACCCCGAACAGGTCCTCGATCAGCGGGAAGATCGGACCGGTGTGACGGGGCAGCAGCCGTCCCACGGCGGCGAACGCGCGGTTGATGTAGTACTCCGTGCGGCAGATGGGCGTCGAGGCGGCGTCGGCCTGGCGGTAACCCAGCACCGCAAGCCATTCCGAGCCGAGCGCGAGCCGTGTCCGCTCGGCGAGTTCGGCATCGACGGTCACCGGCGCGTTCGACTCGACGGTGAACTGCGCGCCTGCGGCGAACGCCAGCAGATCGTCGATCGACATCACATCCTGGGCGTAGGTGTTGCCCGCCGGGCGGGGCACCACCAGCGTGCCCGCCCGGGGGCGCGAGGTGACCAGGTTGTCCTCGCGCAGCCGGCGCAGCGCCTCCCGGATCGTGAAGCGGCTGACCGCGAACCGTTCGCACAGCTCGTGTTCGGTGGGCAGCTGGGAGCCGACCGGATACACCCCGTCGACGATCTCCTTGCGCAGAGTGCGAGCCACCTGCAGGTAGCGGTGCTCGGGGTGGGTGACGCTCATGTGCGCAGGGTGTCGCGCCGCGCGTCTGGCCGCAGAGCCAGCACGCTGCCGTCGCCGTCGGCGGAGACGAACAGCGTTCCGTCCCGGCCCATCGCGATGCCCGCGAACGGCCCCTGCGGCCCGGAGAACGGCGGCATCCCCCGCAGCGGCTTGGGCTCCACGCCCGGCGGGGGACCGACGGGCAGCGCGGACGCGATCGTCCGCCGGTCACCGCTGTCCAAGTCGACCGCGACCACGTCCTTGGCTCCGGCGTCGACGATGTAGAGGACGCCGCGGTCGACCAGCATCCCCTGCGGCCGCTGTAACCCGTCGACCACGGTGACCACCTGGGTCCCCGCCAGGCGCACCACCCGCCCGGCTCCGGATTCGGCGACCAGCGGGCTGCCGTCCGGCGCGATCGCGACGCCCACGGGTTCGCGCAGATCGCTCGCCAGCAGCTGCACGGTGCCGTCGTGCACCGAATGCACCCTCCCGGTGCCGAGTTCGGCGAACACGGCCGCGCCCCCGGGAGCCGTCGCGATGCCGTAGAGCTGGTCGAAACCGTCTGCCAGAACATCGCTTTCGCCGGCGGCGGGACGGTAACGGGTGACCTGCCCGCCCGAGGTGGTGACCACGAACTCACCGCCGCCCGTGGGCGCCAGGCCGCGCAGGAAGCCGGGATAACCGGGGGTGAACAGCATGCCGACCGTCTGCAGCGAACCGTCGGCCTGCACGAGGTAGAAGTACGTGCCGTCGGCGACGTAGAGGCCGCCGTCGTCGCCGACGGCCAGGTCCAGCGGCCAGTTCAGGCCGCCGGCCAGGGTGGTGCGCGTGTCGCCGCCGGAGAGGATCTCGGTGATCTCGCCGGTGAAATTGGAGACGAACAACCGGTCGCCGACGAACGTCAGGTTGTCCAGTCCCGGCGACAGCTGGGCGAGCAGCGTCTGCGCACCGCTGCGCGGGTCGATGCGCAGCACCTGTCCGCTGGCCACCTGTGTGGAGACGATGAACCCGTCGGCGTCGAACTTCACCGCGTCGGGCACCCCGAGGTCGCCCGCGACGCGTTGCGGTTCCCCGCCGTCGGGGTGGATGCGCCAGATCTCGTTGGCCGTCATCAGCGGGTAGTACAGCAACCCGTCCGGACCGACCTCCATCGCGTTCGGCGACGGCAGGTTCTCGGCGAGCGTGCGGACGATGTTGCCGTCGCCGTCGAGTTCCATCAGCCGTCCGCCCTCGCGGCACTCGCCGACGAACAGCCGTCCCTGGTGGACGGTGATGCCGTTGGCGCACGGCAGGTCGTCGCGCAGCACGCGAGCCCGGCCGTCGGTCCCGCGCACGCTGACGCGGCCGTCCATCACCTCGGTGGCGTACAGGTCGCCGCCCGGCCCGAAGGCCACGTCGTCGGGGGCGATGATGTCGCCGCCCTTCGGGCTGACCGTCTCCAGCGTGCCGGTGCCCAGGTCGAGCGCGCTGATCTGGCTGCCGGTCACCTGGGCGACGTAGACCCGGCCGTCAGGGCCGGTGCGCAGGCCGTTGGCGCCAAACAACCGGCTGGGCGCGGTCACCCTCTCGAGGCGCCACCCGTCGGCGACGGACGGCTGCGCGCCGGGGTAGCGGGTGGCCTGCAACGACTCGGTCGGCGACGTCATGAACCCGGACGTTATCAACCTCAGCTAGTCCAGACAATAGGCAGCAAACGCCGTCCATCGACCCTTGACGATTGGATAAGCCCTGCGGAATAGTGTTCTGCAATATGCAGAGCACCGTATGTCGTCCGGACAATTAGGTTGGGTATGCACGAGTCGTTGAACCTGACCGGGCGGATCGTGGTCGTCTCCGGCGCGGGCGGTGGCGGGATCGGCACCACGGTCACCGACCTGGCGGCCACCGCAGGAGCGACCGTGATCGCGGTCAGCCGCAACCAGGACAATCTCGACCAACACATCGGTCCGTTGATCGCCAAGGGCCTGTCGATCGTCACGGTCGCGGCCGACGCCTCGACCGACGAGGGCATCGCCCGCGTTCTCGACGAGGCGCGGCGCACCGAAGGGGATCTCTACGGGTTGGTGAACGTCGCGGGCGGCGCCGCCCCCGCGACGTGGATGCCGTCCACCCGCGTCAACCGCGAAGACTGGCGGTCGCTGTTCACGGCCAACCTCGAGACCGCGTTCTTCATGAGCCAGGCCGTCGCCGCCGAGATCCGGGCACAGGGCCGCAAGGGGTCGATCGTCTCGGTGTCGTCGATCAGCGGGATGAACACCGCACCGTTCCACATCGCCTACGGCACAGCCAAAGCCGCGGTGGTCGCAATGACCCGCACCATGGCCGTCGAACTGGCGCTCGACGGCATCCGCGTCAACGCCGTCGCGCCCGGCGTCACCGAGACCGCCGCCTCGGCCACCTACGTCGACGAGGATCCCGAACGGGACCGCACGGCGATCGCGATGGGCCGCCGGGGCACACCCACCGAACAGGCGAACGCCATCCTGTTCCTGCTGTCCGACATGTCGAGCTACATCACCGGCCAGACGCTGCTGGTCGACGGCGGCCTGGACCTCAAGTGGACGCATCTGGGCGCCGACAACACGTCGTTGTTCCTCAAGGACGAGAACTTCCGCCGAGCGATAAGTCGGCCATGAAGGTCCGTCTTGGATTGAAAGGACAGAAGTGACGCACACCGAATCCGATCTGGACGCCGCGATCGAGGTCGACGCCGATCCGGACGACTCGACCGGTGAGATCGCCGAGGACCTGTCGGACTCGATGACCATCCCGGTCGAGGCGTACATCTCCGAGGAGTACGCCCGCGCCGAGCGCGACAAGCTGTGGCGCAAGGTGTGGCAGCAGGTCGGGCGCGTCGAGGAGATCCCCGAGGTGGGCAGCTACCTGACCTACGACATCCTCGACGACTCGATCATCGTCGTCCGGACAGGGCCCGACGAGTTCACCGCCCACCACAACGTCTGCATGCACCGGGGGCGCCGGCTCATCGACGTGCCCGACGGTGCGAAGAACGCGGTCGGCCGCGCTCGGAAGTCCTTCGTCTGCGGATTCCACGGCTGGACATACGGTCTCGACGGCACGTGCATGCACATCCGTGAGCAGGACGACTGGAAGGGCAAGCTCACCCCGCGCAACACCCACCTCGCCCCGGTGCAGGTGGACACCTGGGGCGGCTGGCTGTTCGTCAACATGGATCCGGACTGTGAACCGCTGGCGGACTACCTGTTTCCGGCCTCGAAGATCCTCGACCCGTTCGGGTTGGAGAACATGCGCTACAAATGGCGCAAGTGGTTGTACTTCGACTGCAACTGGAAAGTCGCGCTGGAGGCCTTCAACGAGACCTACCACGTGTTCACCACCCACCCGGAGTTCAACAAGTTCGGCGAGTTCAAGGGCTGGGCCAAGGCGCAGGGCAAGCACAGCAACATCGGCTACGACGCGCCGAAGGGTATGGACGAGACGAAGTCCAAGATCCGGCTCGGGACTGGTGACGATCCCCGCGTCTCCACCGCGGAGATGCAGATGTACACGTGGGAGCAAACCAACGCCACCACCACCGAGACGCTGGTCAACGCGGCCAAGCGGCTGGTCGACGAACTGCCCGAGGGCACGCCGGCCGACAAGGTGCTCCAGCACTGGCTGGCGTCGGCGCGTCGCGACGACGAGGCCCGCGGCGTCATCTGGCCGACGATCCCGCCGGACATCCTGGGGCAGAGCGGCACGGCGTGGCAGCTGTTCCCGAACTTCCAGATCGGCCAGGGCCTGACGAGCGCGCTCTGCTACAGCGCCCGGCCCGATCCGAGCTATGACCCGAACAAGTGCATCTTCGAGGTCGCCGTGTTCGAGCTGTACCCCAAGGGCGAAGAGCCCGAGACGGAATGGGCGTACACCCCGAAGGAGTCACCGAACTGGCTGTCGGTGCTGCCGCAGGACTTCTCGAACATGGCGGCCGTGCAGCGGGGCATGAAGTCCGCGGGTTTCCCCGGCACGATGCCCAATCCCTACCGCGAGCGCAGCACCGTCAACCTGCACCACCAATTGTCGAAATACATGGGCACCGGCGAACCACAGGAGCTTTAGGACGTTGACCACCACCGAGAACACCTGCGGTCCGACCGCGACCCCGGACGACATCGACATTCCCGCACTCCGCGAGCGCTACGCCGCCGAACGCGCAAAGCGGCTGCGGCCCGAAGGCGCCGACCAGTACCTGGAGCTCGAAGGCGAATTCGCCGAGTTCTACGAGGTGGACCCGTACACGACCGTGAACCCGCGGGACCCGATCGTCGAGGACACCGACGTCGTGATCCTTGGCGGCGGCTTCGCGGGGCTGCTCGCAGGTGCGTACCTGAAGAAGGCGGGCGTGACGGGTATCCGGGTCATCGAGATGGCGGGCGACTTCGGCGGTGTGTGGTACTGGAACCGGTTCCCGGGAATCCAGTGTGACAACGACGCCTACTGCTACATCCCGCTGCTCGAAGAGCTCGACTTCATGCCGAGCAAGAAATTCGCCGACGGCGCGGAGATCTTCCAACACTGCCGCAACATCGGCAAGCACTTCGGCCTGTACGACGGCGCGCTGTTCTCCACTCAAGTACGTGAACTGCGCTGGGATGACGGGGCGCAACGCTGGCAGATCAGCACCGACCGCGGTGACGAGATCCGGGCGCGCTTCGTCGTGATGGCGCAGGGCTCCTACAACCGTCCGAAGCTTCCCGGGATTCCTGGCATCAAGGACTTCACCGGCCACGTGTTCCATTCGGCGCGCTGGGATTACGACTACACCGGCGGCAACGCCGACGGTGGGCTGCACAAGTTGGCCGACAAGCGTGTCGCGCTCGTCGGCACCGGCGCGACCGGCATCCAGCTGGTGCCACATCTAGGCCGGGACGCCCAGCAACTCTACGTGTTTCAGCGCACCCCGTCGTCGGTGGACCAGCGGGTCAACACCCCGACCGATCCGGACTGGGTCGCATCGCTGCAGCCGGGTTGGCAGGAAGAGCGCAAGCGCAACTTCCACAACTGGTCACCGTTCGTCGGCGTCGTCTTCGGTGAGCCGGATCTGGTGTGCGACTTCTGGACCGAACTCGGCCGCAACCTCACCGCACGCATCGCGGCCAGCCCCGACCCCGCCGCGGTCACGATCGAGCAGATCATGGCGTTCCGGGAAGAGGAAGACTACAAGATCATGGAGCGGCTGCGCCGGCGCGTCGCCGAGATCGTCGAGGATCCCGACACCGCCGAAGCACTCAAACCGTACTACCGCTTCATGTGCAAGCGGCCGACGTCCAGTGAGCAGTATCTGGCCAGCTTCAACCGGCCCAACGTGACGCTGGTCGACGTCTCGGAATCCAAAGGCGTGGAACGATTGACCGAGAAGGGGATCGTCGCCAACGGCGTCGAGTACGAGGTGGACTGTGTGATCTTCGCCAGCGGCTTCGAGATCTCCACCGAGATCCACCGCCGGTACGCCATCGACAGCATCGTCGGCCGCGATGGACTCTCGCTGTTCGACTACTGGCGTGACGACTACAAGACACTGCACGGGATGACCAGTCGTGGGTTCCCGAACCAGTTCTTCATGGGCTTCATTCAGGGTGGCGTGTCGGCCAACACCACGGCGATGTTCGAACAACAGGCCAAGCACATCGCCTACATCGTGGCCGAGGCGCAGAACCGGGGCGCTGCCGTGGTCGAGCCCACCCAGGAGGCCCAGGACAACTGGGTCCACACCGTCCGCGAGCTCGCAATCGACAACTCGGCGTTCGAATTATCCTGCACTCCTGGGTATTACAACAACGAGGGGCGCGGCGGCGCAGAGCGCAACGGTGCATTCCTCGGCGATTTCTACTCGCCCGGCTTCTACGCGTTCGACGAGCTGATTGCGGCGTGGCGGGACAGCGGCGACCTCGAGGGCCTGGAACTTTCGTGACTGAGTTGAGGTACGACGGCCGTGTCGCCGTCGTCACCGGCGGTGGTCGCGGGCTCGGCCGGGCGTACGCGCTGCTGCTCGCCGCGCGCGGGGCGAAGGTCGTCGTCAACGACCTCGGTGGCAGCCTGACCGGCGACGGCAGCGATGCCGGACCCGCGCAGGAGGTGGCTCGCGAGATCGTCGCCGCCGGTGGTGAGGCGATCGCCAGCACCGATTCGGTGGCCACCCCCGCAGGCGGGGCGGGCATCGTCGAGGCGGCGCTGGACACGTACGGCCGCCTGGACATCTTGATCCACAACGCGGGCAACGTCCGGCGCGGATCGCTGCGCGAGATCAGCTACGACGACTTCGACGCCGTGCTCGACGTCCACCTGCGCGGCGCGTTCAACGTTGTGCGGCCGGCCTTTCCGGTGATGTGCGATGCCGGCTACGGCCGCATCGTGCTGACCTCGTCGATCGGTGGCCTCTACGGCAACCACGACGTGGCGAACTACGCCGTCGCCAAGGCGGGGGTCATCGGGCTGTCGAACGTCGCGGCCATCGAGGGAGCCGAACACGGCGTGCGGAGCAACGTCATCGTGCCCGCGGCGGTCACCCGGATGGCCGAGGGGATCGACACGTCGGCCTATCCGCCGATGGGCCCGGAACTGGTGGCGCCGACGGTCGGCTGGCTGGCGCACGAAAGCTGTTCGGTGACAGGCGAGATGTTCATCGCGCTGGCCGGCCGGGTGGCCGCCGCCGTCCTCACCGAGACACCGGGTGTGTACCGGCCGTCGTGGTCGGTCGAGGACGTCGCCGCCGACCTCGACGCGATCCGCGACCGCTCCGAGCCCGTCGTGTTCCCGGTGGTACCCGACGGCCACAACGCCCACATCCGCTACAGCTTCGGGATGGCTCTCCAGAACTCGGCGCAGGGAGCCTCGCATGGCTGACGCGGCCGGGCCGTTGGCGGGTGTGCGCGTGGTGGACCTGACCGCGATGGTGATGGGTCCGTATTGCACCCAGATCATGGCCGACATGGGCGCCGACGTCGTGAAGGTCGAACCGCCGGAGGGGGACAACACCCGGTTCATCTCGGTCGGCCCCGCCCAGGGGATGAGCGGGGTGTTCGTCAACGTCAACCGCGGCAAGCGCGGCATCGTGCTGGACCTGCGCACCGAGGACGGCAAGGCGGCGCTGCGCGCGCTGATCGCCGAGGCCGACGTGTTCATCCATTCGATGCGCGCCAAGGCGATCGCCAAACTCGGATTCGCCTACGACGACGTCGCCGCGCTGAACCCGGACATCGTCTACACCAACTGCTACGGCTACGGGCACCGCGGCCCGGACCGCGATCTGCCCGCCTACGACGACACCATCCAGGCCGAATGCGGTATCCCCGCCGTGCAGGAACAACTCACCGGCGAGGCCAACTACGTCGGAACCATCATGGCCGACAAGGTCGCCGGCCTGACCGCCCTGTACGCCACCATGATGGCCCTGTTCCACCGTGAGCGCACCGGCGAGGGACAGGAGGTCGAAGTCGCCATGTTCGAGACGATGGCCGCCTTCATGCTGGTCGAACATGCCAACGGCGCCATGTTCGACCCCCCGCTCGGACCCGCGGTGTATCCGCGCACCGTCGCGCCCAACCGCAAGCCGTACGAGACGAAGGACGGCTACATCGCCGCGCTGATCTACAACGACAAACACTGGAACGCGTTCGTCCGCGCCGTGAAACCCGTGTGGGACAACGATCTGTACGGCACGCTCGAGCGGCGGGCGAAGCAGATCGACACCGTCTACGGCCTGGTCGCCGAGACGCTGAAGGAGCGCACCACCGACGAGTGGCTGGCGTTGTTCCGCGAGTTGGAGATCCCGGCCGCGCCGATCCAGAACCCCGGCGCGCTGTTCGACCACCCGCACCTCAACGCCGTCGGCCTGTTCGAGACCGTCGAGACCCCGCATGGCGCGGTGCGCTTTCCCGGTGTGCCGACTTGGTTCTCGCGCACCCCGGGTCACGTCCGCGGGCCTGCGCCGGAACTGGGTGCCGACACCGCCGCGGTCCTCGACGAACTGGGCTTGGGCCGCGCCGAGCCTACGGTTGATGACGGAAATCCGGCGGATCTCGTCACCAACCGTAGTGTCGGCGCCTCGGAGATGGGGTGACCATGGACTTCGACATGGGGCCGCGGGCCGCCGACCTGCGCACCCGGCTGCGTGCGCTCGTCCACGACCATGTGCCCGAGCACTTCCTCGGGGCGTTCACCGACGATCCGGCCGATCTCGAGACCGCGCAACGCTTCTGCCGACTACTCGCCGAGCAGGACCTGCTGTGTCTGGCGTGGCCGGAGGAGTTCGGCGGCGGGGGAGCGTCGGTGTGGGAGCAGACCGTGGTGCGCGAGGAGATGTGGGCGCACCACGAACCGCGCGGCGCCCAGTACATGGGCGTCAACTGGGTCGGGCCGATCATCATGCGGCACGGCACCGAAGAGCAGCAGGCCAAGCATCTGCCGCCGATCGCCCGCGGTGAGGTGATCTGGTGCCAGGGCTTCTCCGAACCCGAATCCGGCTCCGACCTCGCCTCGCTGCGCACCGTCGCCCGCCGCGATGAAGGCGGGTGGCTGGTCAGCGGACAGAAGATCTGGACGTCCTACGCGACGATGGCGCAGTGGTGCTTCCTGCTGGCGCGCACCTCCAAGGGCGAGCGCAAACAACAGGGCCTGACGATCTTCCTGGTGCCGATGGACGATCCGGCGATCCAGGTGCGGCCGATCCGCTCCATGCTGGGCCCGCACCACCTCAACGAGGTGTTCTTCGACGATCTGCGGGTGACCGAGGCCGACGTGCTGGGCACCGTCGACGCGGGCTGGTCGATCGTGCAGGACGTCATGGCGTTCGAGCGGGTGGGCATCGCCCGGTACGCCCGGTGCGAACGGTTGCTCGCCGCTGCGCCAACGGTTCTCGGTGAGCGCTGGGACGATCTGTCCGAGGAGTTGCGCGGGCGCTGGGTGCGGATGCTCACGCACTGCCGCCGGGCCCGCCTGATGGCCTACCGCATCGTCGAACTGCAGAACAGCGGTCGCATCCAGCCCGGCGACGCCGCCGCCTACCGCATTGCGGTGACCAAGCTGGACCAGGACAGCGCGGAGGTGCTGATGGATATCGCCGCCGAGGTGTCCCACGACGACGCCCGGGCCGCCTGGTTCCTCGGCGAGGTCGAGGACCACTGGCGGTACTCGCAGGCCGCGACCGTGTCGTCGGGCAGCATCGAGATGCAGCGCATCCTGCTGTCCCGCGCCCTGCTGGCGGCGGCGAAATGATCCTCGACCTCGGTGACGACGCCCGGGAGTACGGTCGCCAGGCGCTGCGGGCCTTCGAGAACGCCGGCGGCGACCTGCTGGTCCAGCAGGCCGAAGCCAAACCGGCCGACCGGGAATCACTCGCCGGCCCGACGCTGACCGAACTCGGCGCGTGGGAGCTCGACGTCCGGGCCGACCCGGACGAACTGGAAGCGGCCGCCGCACTGTGCCGCAGCGCCGGCTACTGGGCCGTCCCGTATCCGGTGGCCGAGCGACTGGCCCGCCCCGCCGACCTCGACGTCGACGGCCTGCTGGTCGTCTCGGGCAACCGCCCGGCCGGTGCGCTCGCCGGTCTCGAAACACGTTGGGCAGCAGTCGCACTGGACGGCGCCCGGAGTATGGTGACGGGCCATGGCGCTGCCGGTGCGGCGTTCGTCGCCGAACTGGAACTGTCCGCCGCCGGCGACGCAGGCACGGGGGACCTCGCCCTCGCTCTCACCCTGCCCTGCTGGACGCTGCTCGGCATGCTCGACCGGGCCATCGAACTGACCACTGCTCACGTCACGCTGCGCAAGCAGTTCGGGCAGACGCTGTCGAGTTTCCAGGGCGTGCAGTTTCAGCTGACCGATGCGGAGGTCGAACGCAGCGGCGTCGACA
This sequence comes from Mycobacterium sp. IS-1742, assembly GCF_001500125.1. Lineage (GTDB taxonomy): Bacteria > Actinomycetota > Actinomycetes > Mycobacteriales > Mycobacteriaceae > Mycobacterium. Next base: position 86,249 of record NZ_LQIV01000044.1, read on the forward strand.
TCCTGGCCAAATACGCCCTGTGGAGCATCGCCACCGGACGGTCCGAGGCCGTCGACGATGCGCTGGCGTTGCGGCTGGCCGCGATCGAGGCCGCGGAAGTCGTGTTCCGCGTGTGCCATCAGCTGCACGGCGCCGTCGGCTTCTGCGACGAGACCACGCTGTCGTGGCTGTCGCGCTACAGCCAGCCGCTGCGCCGCCTGCCGCTCGGACTGTCGGCGACGCGGTCGGAATTGACCAGACGCGCGGGCCGCCGCGGGCTGACGGGCCTGTACACGTGAAGGTTCTCGTCATCGGCACCGGCTTCGGCAGGCACGCCGCCGCCCCGGCCTACGAGGCCGCCGGATTCGACGTGGAGGTCGTGAGCCCCCGCGACGAGGGCGCCGTCGCCCGGCGGATCGCCTCCGGCGTCGACCTGGTGTCCGTGCACTCGCCGCCGTTCCTCCACGTCGACCATGTGACCGCCGCGCTGGATCGTGGCACCGCGGTGTTGTGCGACAAGCCGTTCGGTCGCACCGCCGCAGAGGCCGCCGCGATGGTCGACCGCGCCCGCGAGGCCGGCGTGCTGACCTTCCTCAACTTCGAGTTCCGGTGCCGCGCCGCATGGGCGAAGGTCAAGGAGTTCGCCGACGCCGGGGCGATCGGCACGCTGACTCACCTGAGCTGGAACTGGTACGGCAACGGGCTGCGCGGCCGCCGGTACGGGTGGATCAACGACGCCGACCTCGGCGGCGGCTGGATCGGCGCCTACGGGTCCCATCTGATCGACTTCACCCGCTGGTTGTTCGGCAGCGAGATCGTCGACTGCGGCGGCGTCACCCGGATCGACGATCCCACCCACCGCGGTACGGCGACCGCCGAGGACGCCTACGCGGCGTGGTTCGTCCTGGCCGGCGGGGCGACGGCGACCCAGGACACCGGATTCGCCACCGCAGTGAACACGCTGCCTCGCGCGGTGCTCCTGGGCACCGACGGCGCGATCGAACTCACCGCCGACACGACGCTCGTGTTGCGCACCGGCAGTGCCGAGCCGGAGACCTTCGCCTTCGACCGACCCGGCCGACCCGATCCCGCGCTGGTGACCTTCTTCGGCCAGGTCGCCGAGGCGCTGCGGACGGGCACGCAGATCACCCCCTCGTTCGACGACGGCCTCGCCGTTGCCCAGGTGATGGACCGCCTGCGCGCCAACGCGTTCCGGGAGCGCCCGAGGTGAGCATCGACGACTTCCGCGCCACCGTGCGCACCTGGTGTGCCGAGCACGTTGCCCCGGACTGGCGTGAGCGGCAGACCGGGGTGAGCGACGACGCGTTCGTCCGCTTCCAGAAGGACTGGTTCGCCGAACTGCACAGCGCCGGCTACGCGGTGCCGCACTGGCCCGCCGAATGGGGCGGCGGACTCTCGGTGCCCGAGCAGATTGTCCTGTACCAGGAGTTGGCCGCCCACGACGCACCGCGCCTGGTGCTGGCGTTCGTCGGCATCCACCACGCCGCGTCGACGCTGCTGGTCGCCGGCACCGACGAGCAAAGGCGCAGGCATCTGCCTGCGATCCTCGACGGCGAGATCTGGGTGCAGGGGTTCTCCGAACCCGAGGCCGGTTCGGATCTGGCCGCCCTGCGCACCACCGCCCGCCGCGACGGCGACACGTTCGTCGTCAACGGCCAGAAGCTCTGGGCCAGCGGCGGTATGCACGCCGACTGGTGTCTGCTGCTGGCGCGCACGGACCCCGATGCGCCCAAGCGCAAAGGCATCTCGTACTTCCTGCTCGACATGACGTCCCCAGGCGTCGACGTTCGGCCGATCCGCAACGCCGTCGGCGACTCCCATTTCTGCGAGATCTTCCTCAACGACGTCGAGATACCCGCCGCCAACCTGGTGGGCGCCGAGAACGCCGGCTGGCAGGTCGCACAGGCGACACTCGGCGCCGAACGCGGCATGACCATGCTGGAACTCGCCGAGCGCCTGGCCAATGCGGGCTTCCGCAGGCTCGTGCGCACCAGCCCCGTCGACGATCCGGTGGTGGCGGACCGCCTGGCCCAGTTCGAATGCGAGATCACCGCACTGCGTGGGCTGTGCCGGAAAGTGGTGGAAGGACACGATTCCGGTGCCATCGGACCGGCCGACGCGTCGATCGTGAAGCTCTATTACAGCGAACTGCTGCAGCGGCTCACCGACTTCGGCGCCGAGATCGGCGGCCTGCCCGGACATGCGGTGACCGCCAAACCGATGTCGAGCGGATGGGAGTCCGGTTCGTGGGTGCTCGACTTCATCGGCTCGTGGGAGTGGACGATCCCCGGCGGGTCGAGCGAGATCCAGCGCACCATCATCGGTGAGCGCGGCCTGGGCCTGCCCCGAGAACCGAGCGCGGTCTGATGGGCTTCGAGGAGTTCCACGACGAGTTGCGGTCGGTGGCGGCCGACGTCCTCGGTAAGCGCACGCGAGGAGCCGAACACACCGAGGACCGGGTGGTGGACTGGCCGGTACTCGTCGACGCGGGGTGGGTGGGTCTCGAGATCCCCGAACACCTGGGCGGGGCGGGCGCCACGTTCGCCGAGACCGCGGTGATCTGCCAGGAGATGGGCCGCGCCGCCGGCGCGGGGAGCTATCTCGGCAGCGCCGTGCTCGCCGTCGGCACGCTGAACGCACTGCGGCCCAGCGAGACTCGTGACCGGCTGCTCACCGGCATCGCCGCCGGCGACACCAGGGTCGCCGTCGCGCTCGAGGAACTGGACTTCGTGCCCGACGCCGTCGGCGCCGATCGGATGCTGGTGGTGGCCAACGGCGCGGTCGCGGTGGCCGAACTCGACGTCACGCCCGTGCCCGTCGTCGACGAGACGCGGCGGCTGGCCACGGTCTCGTCCCGGACGCTCGAACCGCCGACGATGCTGCGCTTCGACGGAGACCCGGACGCCGCGGTGCGCCGGTTACGCGACCGTGCCGCGGTCGCCGTCGCTTGCGACAGCCTCGGACTCGCCGAGGCGATGCTGGCCGCAACCGTCGACTACGCCAAGGTGCGTGCGCAATTCGGCAGGCCCATCGGATCGTTCCAGGCCGTCAAACACGCCTGCGCGGACATGCTCGTGCAGGTCGAGGTGTGCCGCCAACTGGTCGCGACGGCCGTGGACGCCGTCGTCACCGGAGATGCGTCCGTGGCCGCCGCCATGGCGAAGTCGCACGTCTGCAGTGCGGCGGTCGACGTCGCGGGCAAGGCCATGCAACTGCACGGCGGCATCGGATACACGTGGGAGAGCGGCATCCATGTGTACCTGAAACGCGCCGCGCTCAACCGCTCGCTGTTCGGATCCCCTGCGGCGCACCGCAGACAACTCGCTCAACGCTATCGCGATCAAGGAGAGTAATCCCATGGGTGTCCCCGTCTACAAACGCATTCTCGACCTGTTCGAGGCCGAGGGTGTGAACACGCTGTTCGGCATCCCCGACCCGAACTTCGTGCACATGTTCACCGAGGCCGACGCGCGTGGCTGGTCGGTGGTGGCGCCGCACCACGAGTTGAGCGCCGGGTTCATGGCCGAGGCGGCGTCGCGCATGACGGGCGGGCCGGGGTTGTGCATCGGCACGCTCGGGCCGGGCGTGGCCAACATCGCGGGGGCGATGATGTGCGCGCTGGTGGAGAACTCCCCGGTGATCTTCCTCGGCGGCCAGCGGGCCCGCATCACGGAGCGGCGGGTGCGGCGTGGCCGCATCCAATTCGTCCAGCAGGAAGGGCTTTTCGCGCCGTCGGTGAAGTACAGCAGCTCGATCGAGTACGCCGACCAGACCGACGAGATCGTGCATGAGGCCATCCGGCGGGCCATGTCCGGCACCCCCGGCCCCGCCTACATCGAGTTCCCGTCGCACGTCATCCTCGACGAGCTCAACGTGGGGGATGCGCCGCCGCCGTCCAGCTACCGGCTGGTGAACCAGGGCGCCGGCAGCGCCGAGGTGGCCAGGGCCGTCGAACTGGTCCGCCAGGCGAAGAGCCCGATTCTGTTGGTGGGTCACGGCGTTCACACCTCACGGACCCAGGATCAGGTCAGGGAGCTGGCCGAGTTGATGGCCTGCCCGGTGATCCAGACCTCCGGCGGCACCTCGTTCATCCCCGGCCTGGAGGACCGCACCTTCCCGTACCTGTTCTCCCCGGCCGCCAACGAGGCCGTCGAGGAGTCCGATCTGTGCGTGGCGCTCGGCACCGAACTGGGCGAGCCCATGCACTACGGCCGGACGCAGCACTGGGCCGGCAACGACGCCGACCGCAAGTGGGTGTACGTCGAACAGGACCCGACCGCGATCGGCGTCAACCGACGCTTCGACGTACCGCTGGTCGGCGACCTGCGCGGGGTGGTGCCGCAGCTCGTCGACGCGCTGCGGGACACCCCGCGCACCCCGTCGGCCAACCTCGAGCAGCTCGTCGAGGCCGACGCCGCCGAACTCGCCCGGGTGGCCGAGGAAGCGCCGAGCGGTCGCACCCCGGTGCACCCGGCCCGCTTCGTCGTCGAGGCCACCAAGGCCTTCAAAGAACACACCGAGGACGGGATCCTGGTCCGCGACGGCGGCGCGACGGTGATCTTCCAGTGGACCTATTCACAGGTGAAACCGCGCGACGTGATCTGGAACCAGAACTTCGGCCACCTCGGCACCGGGCTGCCCTACGCCGTCGGCGCGTCGGTGGCCGAGGGCCGCACACGTCCGGTGATGCTGCTGACGAGCGATTCGGCGTTCCTCTTCCACATCGCCGAGCTGGAGACCGCCGCCCGCGAGGGACTGCCGCTGGTGTGCGTGGTCGGCGTCGATCACCAGTGGGGCCTGGAAGTCGGTGTGTACAAGCGCACGTTCGAGCAGCCGTCGCCGCAGCCCGGTGTGCACTGGAGCAAGGACGTGCGGATGGACAAGATCGCCGAGGGCTTCGGCTGCCACGGCGAGTACGTCGAGAAGGAGGACGAGATCGGCCCGGCGATTCAGCGGGCCTTCGCGAGCGGGAAGACCGCCGTGGTCCACGTGTGCATCGATCCGAAGGCCAACTCCGAGGAGATGCCGAAATACGACCGATTCCGCACCTGGTACGCAGAAGGCACCCAGTAGGCCGGTGGATAGGGAAAGCTTGAGCCATGCGTGAGTATCTGAAGTTCTACATCGACGGCCAATGGGTCGAGCCGCTGCGTCCGAACGCCCTCGAGGTCGACAATCCGACCACCGAGGAGGTGTCCGGCAAGATCGCGATGGGGTCGTCGGCCGATGTCGACCAGGCGGTGCAGGCCGCGCGCCGCGCGTTCACGACCTGGTCGCAGACCACCCGCGAGGAACGCCTCGACGTGCTGCAGGCCATCGTCGCCGAATACCAGAAGCGGGCCGATGACCTCGCCGAGGCGGTGTCCGAGGAGATGGGTGCGCCGGCGTCGCTGGCGGCGGGCCCCCAGGTGAACCTGGGGCTGGGACACCTCATGACGGCGATCGACGTGCTGAAGAACTTCGAGTTCGAGGAACAGCACGGCTCGACGCTGGTGGTGAAGGAGCCGGTCGGGGTCTGCGGGTTGATCACCCCCTGGAACTGGCCGATCAACCAGATCGCCTGCAAGGTGTACCCGGCGTTGGCCACCGGCTGCACGATGGTGCTCAAACCCTCGGAGGTCGCCCCGTACTCGGCGCAGATCTTCACCGAGATCATCGACGCCGCAGGCGTTCCCGCCGGTGTCTACAACATGGTCTTCGGTGACGGTCCGGGTGTGGGCGTGCCGCTGTCGAGCCATCCGGACGTCGACATGGTGTCGTTCACCGGGTCGACGCGTGCCGGGATCGAGGTGGCCCGCAACGCGGCGCCGACCGTCAAGCGGGTGACGCAGGAACTCGGCGGCAAGAGCCCCAACATCGTGCTCGACGACGACGACTTCGCCAAGAGCGTGGCCGCCGGTGTGTCGGTGATGATGATGAACAGCGGGCAGAGCTGTAATGCGCCGTCGCGCATGCTGGTGCCGAACTCCCGGATGGACGACGCCATCGAGATCGCCAAGCAGACCGCCGGTGCGGTCAAGGTCGGCGATCCGAGCGACAAGACCGCGATCGGACCGGTGGCGTCGAAGGTGCAGTTCGACAAGATCCAGGGCCTGATCCAGAAGGGCATCGACGAGGGTGCGACGGTCGCCGTCGGCGGCACCGGCCGTCCCGAGGGCCTCGACAAGGGCTACTACGTGAAGCCGACGGTGTTCGCGCACGTCACCAACGACATGACGATCGCGCGCGAGGAGATCTTCGGGCCGGTGCTGTGCATCCTCGGCTACGACGATCTCGACCAGGCCATCGAGATCGCCAACGACACCGACTACGGGTTGGCGGGCTATGTGTCGGCGGCCGATCTGGACAGGGCCCGCGAGGTCGCGCGCCGGATCCGCGCCGGGTCGGTGGCGATCAACCACGGCTTCGACATGAGCGCCCCGTTCGGCGGCTACAAGCGCAGCGGCAACGGCCGTGAGTGGGGCCAGTTCGCGTTCGACGAGTTCCTGGAGATCAAGGCCGCGCTGGGCTACGCGCCGGAGGCCTCTGCCTGACTGCCGCGCCGAGACTACGGTTGTTGACGGATTTCCACGGATTTCGGTCAACAACCGTAGTCTCGCGCTCATGGCGACCGGGAGATACGAGTACGGAATCGATTTCGCCCGCGTGGACGCGATCGACTTCCACACCCACGTGGAGATCGACGGCCACGGCCACCCGGCCTACGACGACGTCCTGGTCGAGGCCACCGCCAAGTACTTCAACCTCGGGTCCGGTGCGCTGTCGAGTGTCGACGCGCTCGCCGACCAGTACCGCAGGCACAACACCGCGGCGGTGGTGTTCACGATCGACGCCCGCACCGCGATGCGCCATGTGCCGAATTCGATCGAGGACCTGGTCACCGGCGCGGCGCGCAACAACGACGTGCTGATCCCGTTCGGCAGCGTCGATCCGTGGCATGAGCGGCGGGCGGTGCACCGGGTGCACGAACTGGTCCGCGATTTCGGCGTCCGGGGTTTCAAGTTCCACCCGAGCATGCAGGCCTTCGAACCCAACGACCGCCGCTTCTACCCGATCTACGAGGCGATCGCCGAGGCCGGCGTCCCGGCACTGTTCCACACCGGGCAGACCGGGATGGGGGCCGGGCTGCCGGGCGGACACGGCATCAAACTGCGCTACTCGGATCCGATGCTTCTCGACGACGTGGCCGCCGACTTCCCCGAGTTGACGGTCGTGATGGCGCATCCGGCGGTGCCCTGGGTGGACGCACAGATCTCGATCGCCGCCCACAAGGCCAATGTCTTCGTCGACCTGTCCGGCTGGTCCCCGAAGTACTTCCCACCCCAGCTGGTCGGCGCCATTCGGCGGCAGTTGCGCACGAAGGTGCTGTTCGGCACCGACTTCCCGTACATCCAGCTCGACCGGTGGCAGCGCGACTTCGACGACCTCGGCTTCGAACCGTCCGTGCGCCGGCTCGTGCTCAAGGACAACGCGCTGCGGGTGCTCGGTCTGACCGGCTGATCGCCGACGAGTGTGAACCGACTGCGAAGATTCCGACCGATTTCTCGCGCTGACTGCACACTCGACGCATCTTGACGCCCTCACGCGTCTCCCTTACTGTAAGCGGAGTCATGTTGAAACGTTTCAACACGATCACCGAAAGAGCAGTCGCCACCTTATGAACACCGGCCTCGACCACCTCGCGATCGAACTGCCGTCGTGGGCGTTCGGCAACTCGGGCACCCGCTTCAAGGTGTTCGGTACACCCGGCACCGCGCGCACCGTGGAGGAGAAGATCGCCGACGCTGCGATGGTGCACCGGATGACGGGCCTGGCCCCCCGGGTCGCGCTGCACATCCCGTGGGACACCGTCGACGACTACGCCGCCCTGTCGGCCTACGCCGAGGGTCTCGGGGTATCGCTGGGCACGATCAACTCCAACACGTTCCAGGACGACGACTACAAGTTCGGCAGCCTCACCCACACCGACAAGGCCGTGCGGCGCAAGGCGATCGACCATCACCTGCACTGCATCGAGGTGATGAACGAGACCGGTTCGCGTGACCTCAAGGTGTGGTTGGCCGACGGCACCAACTACCCCGGCCAGGGCGACATCCGCGGCCGGCAGGACCGGTTGGCCGAATCGCTGGCGGCGATCTATGAGCACATCGGCCCGAACCAGCGAATGGTGTTGGAGTACAAGTTCTTCGAACCGGCGATGTACATGACCGACGTGCCGGACTGGGGCACGTCGTACGCCCACGTGACCGCGTTGGGGGAGCGCGCGATGGTGTGCCTGGACACCGGCCACCACGCCCCCGGCACCAACATCGAGTTCATCGTGGCGCAGTTGGTGCGGTTGGGCCGGTTGGGTTCCTTCGACTTCAACTCGCGGTTCTACGCCGACGACGACCTCATCGTCGGTGCGGCCGACCCGTTCCAGCTGTTCCGCATCATGTTCGAGGTGATCCGCGGCGGTGGGCTGGACCCGCAGTCGGGTGTCGCCCTGATGCTCGACCAGTGCCACAACGTCGAGGCGAAGATCCCCGGGCAGATCCGGTCGGTCCTCAACGTCCAGGAGATGACGGCACGCGCGCTGCTCGTCGACACCGACGCGCTGACCGCGGCGCAGAAGGACTCGGACGTGTTGGGCGCCAACGCGATCGTCATGGACGCGTTCTACACCGACGTCCGCCCCCGGCTCGCCCGGTGGCGCACCGAGCGGGGCTTGCCCGCCGACCCGATGGCGGCGTTCGCCGAATCGGGCTATCAGGAGACCATCAACGCCGACCGTGTCGGCGGTACGCCATCGAGTTGGGGAGCATGAGCATGACGAACAGCACTGTCACCGAGTTGATCGAACGCTCCAACCGGTTGGGCGCGGACCCGAAGAACACCAACTACGCCGGCGGGAACACCTCGGCCAAGGGGTCCGAGACCGACCCGGTGACCGGCCAACCCGTTGAGCTGTTGTGGGTCAAGGGGTCCGGCGGCGACCTCGGAACGCTGACCGAGAAGGGCCTGGCCGTGTTGCGGCTCGACCGGATGCGCGCACTCGTCGACGTCTACCCGGGCGTGGACCGCGAGGACGAGATGGTCGCCGCGTTCGACTACTGCCTGCACGGCCGCGGTGGCGCGGCGCCGTCGATCGACACCGCCATGCACGGGCTGGTCGAGGCCGCGCACGTCGACCACCTCCACCCCGATTCAGGCATCGCGATCGCCACCGCCGCGGACGGCGAGGCGCTGACCAAGCAGATCTTCGGTGACCGGGTGGTGTGGGTGCCCTGGCGCCGCCCGGGCTTCCAACTCGGTCTGGACATCGCCGAGATCAGGCGCGCCAACCCGCAGGCCATCGGCACCATCCTCGGCGGCCACGGCATCACCGCGTGGGGCGACACCTCGGCCGAGGCCGAGGCGCACTCGCTCGAGATCATCCACACCGCCGAGCGCTACATCGCCGAGCACGGCCGCCGCTATCCGTTCGGTGCGCCGCTGACCGGCCACGGCGCGTTGCCCGACGATCAGCGCCGGGCCAAGGCCGCTGCTCTCGCTCCGTATCTCCGCGGGCTGGCCTCCACCGACAAGCCCCAGGTGGGACATTTCACCGACGACCCGCGGGTGCTCGAATTCCTCAGCTGCAGTGAGCATCCGCGGCTGGCGGCGCTCGGCACCAGCTGTCCGGACCACTTCCTGCGCACCAAGGTCGCACCGCTGGTGCTCGACCTGCCCGCCGACGCTCCGGTCGATGAGTGCAGGGCCCGGCTCGCCGAACTGCACGAGACGTACCGCACCGACTACCGCGCGTACTACGAGCGGCACGCCGGACCCGACAGCCCGGCGATGCGCGGCGCCGACCCGGCCATCGTGCTGATCCCCGGCGTCGGGATGTTCAGCTACGGCAAGGACAAGCAGACCGCGCGGGTGGCCGGGGAGTTCTACCTCAACGCGATCAAGGTGATGCGCGGTGCCGAGGCGATCTCCACCTACACGCCCATCGACGAGGCGGAGAAGTTCCGCATCGAGTACTGGGCGTTGGAGGAGGCCAAGCTGCAGCGCATGCCCGCACCGAAGCCGCTGGCGACCCGCATCGCGCTGGTGACCGGTGCGGCGTCGGGGATCGGCAAGGCCGTCGCCGCGCGACTGGCCGCCGAGGGCGCCTGCGTGGTGATCGCCGACCTGGACGCCGCCAAGGCCACGGCCGCAGCGGAAGAGATCGGCAGCGCCGACGTGGCGGTGGGTATCGCCGCCGACGTCACCGACGAGGCCGCGGTGCAGGCCGCTGTCGACGCCACCGTGCTCGCCTTCGGCGGCATCGACATCGTGGTCAACAACGCCGGGCTCTCGCTGTCGAAGTCGTTGCTGGAGACCACCGCCGAGGACTGGGATCTGCAGCACGACGTGATGGCCCGCGGCTCGTTCCTGGTGTCCAAGGCGGCGGCGAGGGCCCTGATCGACCAGGGCCTCGGCGGCGACATCATCTACATCTCGTCGAAGAACTCGGTGTTCGCCGGGCCGAACAACATCGCCTACTCCGCCACCAAGGCGGACCAGGCCCACCAGGTCCGGTTGCTGGCCGCCGAACTCGGCGAACACGGCGTGAAGGTCAACGGCATCAACCCCGACGGGGTGGTGCGCGGCTCGGGCATCTTCGCCGGCGGTTGGGGTGCGAAACGCGCTGCGGTGTACGGAGTTCCGGAGGAAGAGCTCGGCGAGTACTACGCTCAGCGCACCCTGCTCAAACGTGAGGTGCTGCCGGAGAACGTCGCCAACGCCGCGTTCGCGCTGTGCACCTCGGACTTCTCGCACACCACCGGGCTGCACGTGCCGGTCGACGCGGGCGTCGCCGCAGCCTTCTTGCGATGAGCCAGGTCGCCGCCGTCGACCTCGGCGCCACCAGCGGCCGGGTCATGCTCGCCGACGTCGGCCCGGACCATCTGGACATGACCGCGGTCGCCCGCTTCCCCAACGACCCCGTGCGGGTGTGGAACGGCCGGCGCAACGCGCTGCACTGGAACATCACCGGGCTGTACGACCAGGTGTGCCAGGGCTTGACGGCCGCGGCCCGGGCGGCGGACGACCTGGTCGGCATCGGCGTCGACTCGTGGGCGGTGGACTACGGGCTGCTGCGCGAGGGCGGGCTGCTCGGCACCCCGCACCACTATCGCGACGACCGCACGGCCACCGGTGTCGAGCTCGTGCACGCCGTCGTGGACGCCGAGGAGCTCTACGGTCGCAACGGCATCCAGTTCCTGCCGTTCAACACCGTCTACCAGTTGGCCGTGGAGCGCGCCGACGGACTGCTCGGCCCGGCCGACACCGTCCTGCTCGTTCCCGACCTGATCAACTACTGGTTGACCGGCCGGGCCGCCGCCGAGCGGACCAACGTGTCGACCACCGGCCTGCTCGGGCTCGACGGTGAGTGGGACACCGACCTCATGCGACGAATCGGTCTGCCTCCCAGCCTGTTCCGCGACATCGTCGAACCCGGAAGCGTCCTCGGACCGGTGCACCCCGACGTCGCCGCCTCGCTGGGCCTGAGCGGCGACGTGCAGGTGGTGGCCGTCGGTTCGCACGACACCGCCTCCGCCGTCGCCGCGATCCCCATGCGACCCGAGCGGTCGGCCTACATCTCATGCGGCACCTGGGGTCTGGTCGGCGTCGAGCTGGCCGGGCCGGTGGTCACCGACGAGAGCCGCACCGCCAACTTCACCAACGAGATCGGCGTGGAGGGCCGGGTGCGGTTCCTGCGCAACGTGATGGGCACCTGGCTGCTGTCGGAGACGATGCGACAGTACGAACGCGACGGCGCCCCGGCCGACCTGGCGACGCTGCTCGATCAGGCCGCCGCCGCGCCCCCACCCGTCGACGTGTTCGACACCGACGACCCACGCTTCCTGCCGCCGGGCGACATGCCCGCGCGGATCGCCTCGTGGTACCGCGAGAACGGCCTGCCCGCCCCCGACGGGCCGGCGGAGACCGTCCGCGCCATCGTCGAGAGCCTCGCCGCCGCATTCGCCGCGGCGGTCGCAACGGCGGCGCGGTTGTCCGGTGTGGACGTCGCGACGGTGCACATGGTCGGCGGCGGCTGCCGCAACACGCTGTTGTGCCAGCTGACCGCCGACCGCCTCGGCAGACCGCTGCTGGCCGGCCCCGTCGAGGCCACCGCGCTGGGCAACGTGCTGCTCACCGCACGCGCCACCGGACTCGTCTACGGTGGGCTCGACGCGCTGCGGGGTCTGGTCGCCGACCGGTTCCCGGCAATCCGCTACATCCCGTCTGGTGCAATGGTGCCGTGGTGAGCATGCGGGAGGTGGCCGCTGCGGCGGCCGTCTCCGTCGGCACGGTGTCCAACGTGCTGAACTCACCGGACAAGGTCGCTCCGGCCACGGTCGCGCGCGTGCACGCGGCCATCGAGGAGTTGGGATTCGTCCGCAACGACGCCGCCCGCCAGCTCAAGGCCGGCCGGTCGCGCAGCGTCGGGCTGGTGGTGCTCGACGTCGGCAACCCGTTCTTCACCGACATCGCCCGCGCCGCCGAACACCGGGCCGGCGACCACAACCTCACCCTGCTGCTCGGCACGTCCGACGACGACATTCACCGCGAGCGGGCCTATCTCGACGCCTTCGACGAACAACGGGTCTTCGGGCTGCTGGTGTCGCCGATCGGCGATGACCTCGACCGGCTGCGGGCCTCCCAGCAGCGCGGGACGCCGGTCGTCCTGGTCGACCGTGACGGCAGCGGCACCCCGTTCGACTCGGTGGCGGTCGACGACGTCGCGGGTGCCCGGCTGGCCGTGGATCACTTGTGCGCCATCGGCCGTCGGCGGATCGCGTTCGTCAGCGGACCGACCGAGCTGCGACAGGTGCGTGACCGGCTGCGCGGTGCGCGCGAGGCGGTCGCCGATGTTCCCGGCGCCGCGCTCGAGGTCGTCGAGACGCCCGCGCTCACCGTGCTGGAGGGTCGCGCGGCGGGGGACCGGCTGCGGTCACGGTCGCCCGGCCGCCGGCCCGATGCGGTGTTCTGTGCCAACGACCTGCTGGCCATCGGCGTGCTGCAGGCGCTGGCGCTGGTCGGCGACATCCGCGTGCCCGACGACATCGCGCTGGTCGGTTACGACGACATCGACTTCGCGCGTTCGGCCGTGGTGCCGCTGACGTCGGTGCGCCAGCCCACCATGGCGATCGGGAGGACGGCGATCGATCTGCTGATGGCGGCGGCCGACGCGGGCAGCGCACACCGCCCCGAGCACATCGTGTTCCAGCCCGAACTGGTCGTCCGCGACTCGACCTAACCGTCGACGATCACCACGTCCAGTGAGCGTGGGCCGTGGACACCCTCCACCCGGTTGAGTTCGATATCGCTGGTGGCGCTCGGTCCCGAGATGAACGTCAACGGGCGCAACGGGTCCAGCGCCGCGAACGCCTGCGGGACGGTGTCGACGATCTGCCTGCTGAACACCACGCAGATGTGGTGGTCGGGGATCAGCGTCAACGCCCGCCGGCCCTGCGCGAAGCCGGCGTCGAGCACGATGGTCCCCGTCGCGGCGATGCCCACCGCGCACCCGGTCACCACGGCAGCGGCCCCGTCGAGGTCGGAGTTCGACAGCGGAGGGACGTCGCGCACCACGTCGAGGCCGTCGACCCACTCGCCGGGCAGGTCCGCAGGCGTGACCACGCGAGCACCCGGCGGGAGCAGCGTGCCGATGGTGGCCGCCACCGCATCCGCGACGTGGTGCACCCGTGCCTGATACTCGCCGACCGTCTCGGCGAAGCGTGCCACGTCACCGCGGCCCTGCAGGGGAGCGCGGTCGTAGTCACGGGGGACCTGCACGGCACGCGGCGGCGCACCGGCGAGAGCATTGCGGATACGCTCGAGCACAACAGCTTTCGTGTCATCCATGGGTGCGGCTCCACCACTGCCGGAACGTCTCGACGGGAGGTTCGGGCATGTCACGGCTGGCCGTCCACTTCGACCCGGGCCACGGCAGGGCCGTGATCCGGTGGTCGGCGTCGGCGACCAACCGTCCGGCGGCCAGCGCCTTCTCGGCCAGCGCGAACCGGCGCGGTGACGCCATCGCCCACGCCGCTGCCGTCATCGCCAGATCCTGCCCACCGGGTATGCCGCGTCCCCCTCGTTCCTGATCCACCTGTTTGGCCCGCAGATGCACGAGGATCGACGGGATGTCGATGCGTACGGGGCAGGCGTCGAAACACGCGCCGCACAGCGACGAGGCGTAGGGCAGTGACGCGTTGGGATCGTCGTGTCCGGTGGTGCCGGTCAGCTGCGGGGACAGGATCGCCCCGATGGGTCCCGGATAGACCGACCCATAGGCGTGCCCACCGGTGCGCTCGTAGACCGGGCACACGTTGAGGCAGGCGCTGCACCGGATGCAGTGCAGCGCAGCGCGGCCCACCCCGTCGGCGAGCACGTTGGTGCGGCCGTTGTCGAGCAGCACGAGGTGGAACTCCCGGGGCCCGTCGCCGGGATGCACGCCGGTCCACATCGAGGTGTACGGGTTCATTCGCTCGGCGGTCGACGACCGCGGCAGCAGCTGCATGAACACCTCGAGGTCGGCGAACCGCGGCACCACCTTCTCGATACCCATCACGGTGATCAGGGTCTGCGGCAGGGTCAGGCACATCCGGCCGTTGCCCTCGGATTCGACCACGGCGAGCGTACCCGTCTCGGCCACAGCGAAGTTCGCCCCGCTGACAGCGACCTTGGCGGACAGGAACTTGCGGCGCAGATGTTCCCTGGCGGCCATGGCGAGAACCCGGGGTTCGTCGGTCAGGTCCGCCGCACCCGGCATCTCGCGCCGGAAGATCTCGCGGATCTCCGCGCGGTTGCGGTGGATCGCCGGCACCAGGATGTGGCTGGGCTTGTCGTGTCCGAGTTGGACGATCAGTTCGGCCAGATCGGTTTCGACTGCGGCGATGCCGATGGACTCCAGGTACTCGTTGAGACCGATCTCCTGGGTGGCCATCGACTTGACCTTGACCACCTCGTCGGCTCCGGCCGCCCGGGTCAACTCGCCGACGATGCGGTTGGCCTCGTCCGCGTCGCGCGCCCAGTGGACCACCCCGCCGCGGGCGGTGACGTTGCGCTCGAGTTCGGTGAGCAGTTCGGGAAGGCGGGCCAGCACATCCTGTTTGAGAGCACTGCCCGCCGCGCGCAACTCCTCCCAGTCGGCGCACTCGCTCACCGCGTGCAGGCGTTTGGTCCGGATGGTGCGGGTGGCGTAGCCGACGTTGCGTCGCATCTGGCTGTCCTGCAGGGCTTTCCGCGCGGCCCGCGGAAAAGTCTCGTCGCCGCGCAGGTGGCCGATGCCGGGGGTGCCGAGGAACGTGCTCACCGCGCACCGGCCGTGGCGTCGTCGGTGGAGGCGAGGATCTCGGCGAGGTGGACAGTGCGGACACCGGACCGGAGGCGGCTCAGGCCGCCACCGATGTGCATGAGGCACGACGAGTCGCCCGCGCTGCAGATCTCGGCGCCCGTCTCGATCACGCGGGCCATCTTGTCGGCCAGCATGGCCGTCGACGTGTCGGGGTTCTTCAGCGCGAAGGTCCCGCCGAAACCGCAGCAGGATTCGGCGTCGGGCAGGTCGACCAGCGTGAGCCCCCTGACGTGGCGCAGCAACTGCCGTGGTTTGTCGCCCACCCGCAGCATCCGCAGCGAGTGACAGGTGGGGTGGTAGGTCACCCGGTGCGGGTAGTAGGCGCCGACGTCGCACACGCCGAGCACGTCGACCAGGAATTCGGACAACTCGTAGGTGCGGGCGGCGACGGCTTCCGCGCGGACGGCCAACCGCTCGTCGCCCGCCCGGCGGGCGACCATCGCGTGCTGGTGGCGGACCGAGCCGACGCAGGAACCCGACGGCGCCACAACGGCCTCGCACCCCGCCTGTTCGAACACCTCGACGTGGTGGCGCACCAGGGTCGTCGCCTCCGCGAGATAGCCCGTGTTGACGTGCATCTGGCCGCAGCAGGTCTGTCTCTCCGGAAACACGACGTCGTGGCCGAGCCGCTCGAGTAGGCGCACGGTGGCGACGGCGGCCTGCGGGAACATGGCGTCGGCCAGGCAGGTCGCGAACAGGGCGATACGCATGACGGCTCCGGAAGGTGGGCTGTGGTCCGACCACGGTACGTCACTGTGGTCGGACCACACCAGCGCGGATGGTTATCCTCATCGCATGCGCGCCCATGAACTCGTCCTCGAGCGGATCGAACGCGATCTCGCCGACGGCGCGCTGGCGGTCGGCGACCGGCTGCCGGGGGAGCGGGCGCTGGCCGGCGAACTGTCGGTCAGCCGGTCCTCGGTGCGGGAGGCCATCCGGGTGCTCGAGGCCATGGGGGTGGTGCGCACCGCGGTGGGCTCCGGACCCGAGGCGGGCGCCACGGTCGTCGCCGATCCGGGCAGCTCGATCGGCTCCGCCCTGCGCCTGCACACCGCGACCCGGCACCTGCCGATCGCCGACCTCGTCGAGACCCGGATCCTGTTGGAGGGCTGGGCTTTGCGCGAAGCCGCGCACCGCAGCCCGAGGCCCGACCTGACCGCCGTCGAAGCGACCCTCGACGCGATGGACGACGCCGCGCTGAGTCCCGAGGAGTTCCTGCGCCTCGATGCCGCGTTCCACGTCGCGATGTCGGAGCTGGCCGGCAACGTCGTCGTGGCGGCGATGATGGCGGCGCTGCGGGATTCCATCCACGGCTACGTGCTGGCCGGTGTGCCATCGCTGGACGACTGGTCGGCGGTCTCTACGACCCTGCGTGCGGAGCACCGGGCGATCCTGGCCGCGGTGCGCCGCGGCCACGGGTCCCGGGCGGGTGAGTTGGTGTGCGCCCACATCCGTGGCTACGTCGACCTGATCCAGCCGTGACGCGGATGCGTCCGTCGCGGTGCGCGGCCCCACAGGCGAAGATGGAGCCATGGCCTCGAAGTCACCGACCTACGTCCAGGCGTGCGTCAACGGCGCCCGCACACCCGACGAACACCCCGCGCTCCCGGTCACGCCGGGGGAGCTGGCCGCGGCCGCCGTCGCCGCCCACGGGGCCGGGGCGAAATCGGTGCACCTGCACCCCAAGGGCAGCGACGGCGCCGACTCGCTCGAGCCCGACGTCGTCGGGGCGGCGGTGGCCGCGGTCCGTCACGCCGCCCCCGGCCTTCCGCTCGGGGTGACGACGGGCTTCTGGGCGCTGCCCGACGCGCGGCGCCGGCTTCGTGCGGTCCAGAACTGGTCGGTGCTCCCGGACTTCACCTCGCTGAACTGGCACGAGCCGGGGTCACCGGAGCTCGCGGAGCTGTTGCTGAGCAGGGGACTGGGGATCGAGGTCGGGATCTTCCACGCCGAGGCGGCCGAGTCGTGGGCGGCCTCGGAGGTGGCGCCGCACTGTCTGCGCGTGATGATCGAATTACCGGGTGACGGCGACACCGCCACCGCCGACACGCTGCTCGAGATCGTCCGGTCCGCCGGGTCGCCGGCACCGGTGCTGCTGCACGGCCTCGACGAAAGCTGTTGGCCGGTCCTGCAACACGCGGGGGTGCGCGGCCTGCAGACGCGGATCGGTCTGGAGGACACGCTGTGCCTGCCCGACGGCTCCGTGGCCCCCGACAACGCGGCGCTGGTGGCGGCGGCGATCGGGCTGCTCAGTCGCTGACGGCGCCCAACTCGAAGTCGGCGAAGTCGAATCCGGGGATCACCACACAGCTGACCAGGCTCGGCTCGTCATCCCGGGGGCGGGCGCGCTGCCAATGCCGCGCGGGCACGATCAGTTGCGGGCTCTCTCCGGCGTCGACGTCGCTGCCGAGCAGATGCGTTGTCGCCGAATCGTGTTCGGGCCCCATCTCCAGCAGCAGCGGGCTGCCGCGGTGGTACAGCCACAATTCGGCACTGCGCACGGCGTGCCACGCCGACTGCTGACCCGGCATGAGCAGGAACAGGATCGCGGTTCCCGCGCTGCGCGGACCGGTGTAGTCCGGGGGCAGGGCCGACTGGGTGACGGTGAGATCGCTGCGCCAGGTCTCCCGGTACCAGCCGCCCTCGGGGTGCGGCGACAGGTCGAGCCGCTGCGCCCACGCCGGGAGGTCGCTCATCGCATGCACCGCCTTGAGTCGAGGTCATCTCAGCCTAGAGATGATCGGCCCGGTGGTCGACGCCGACGCACGGACACGCACGCTAGTCTCATCGCATGCTGCGTCCCGGGTGGCTCGTCGCGCTGTGTGCGGCGGTGCTGGCCGTCAGCGCGTGGCTGCCGTGGTTGACCACCGCCGCCGACGGCGGTGGACGGGCCAGCGCGATCGGCGGGACCGTCGGCAGCCTGGTGCTTCCGCCCCGGTTCGGTGCCGGTCAGTTGATCGTCCTGCTGGCGTCGGTCCTGGTGGTGGCAGGCGCGATGGCGGCGAGGGGTCTGTCCGAACGCGTGGCTTCGATTGCCGCCGTGACTCTTTCGCTGCTGATCGTCGGTATGACCGCGTGGTACTACCGCATCAACGTCCAGGATCCGGTGGAACCCGGCTACGGACTCTACGTCGGTGGCGGCGTGGCCGTTGCCGCCCTGCTGTCCTCGGTGTGGTCACTCGTCGCGGCGATGTCCCGGCGTCCACGCTGAACACGACGAGGCCGCGGGCTCGCGCCCGCGGCCTGTGCCGTGTGCCGCCGCTACTCGGCGTCGACGGTCGTGGGTTGGATGGACTTCTGGCCGCCACCGTGGGCGACGTCGATCTTGCGCGGTTTGGCGCGCTCGGCCATCGGGATCGTGACGGTCAGCACGCCGTTCTCGTAGGTCGCCGAGATCGCCCCTGTGTCGACGCCCTCACCGAGCGACAACTGCCGCCGGTAGCTGCCGAAGAACCGCTCGTTGGCGAGCCATTGCGCGGCGTCCTCGGATCGGGCGGTGCGGTGTGCCGAGATGGTGAGCGTGCCGTTGTCGACGTTGACGTCGACCGAGCCGGGGTCGACGCCGGGGAGGTCGGCGGTCAGCACGTAGTGGTCGTCGATCTTGCAGAGGTCCATCGGCATGAACCGGGGGGTGCGAGTTGATCCGGTCTGGCTGCTCAGCAAACCCCGGGTCCAGGTGTCTAGGTCACTGAACGGATCAAAGCGAAGCACAGCAATCCACCTCCTCATCGATCTGAAAGCCCGCCACCCTGGCGGGCAGCCAAATCACTGTGCATCGCTAGATTAGCACTCGATCCATGAGAGTGCTAGCCCTTTTTTCAGCCAATCGACGCAGATGGGGAGTGGTTTTCGAGGGGGCCTCGGTGGGTGGGGAACCCTGTGAAACGTAGCCCGGGGACGGTCCCGCGGCGCGGCGCAGGTGGGAGTTCGAGGGGTGCGACGAAATTTAAGGGCGGCCTCGCCGGCTTCTGGTCTGAACCGACGAGACCTCGGCAGGTGTAGTGGTCGACCGCCACATCCGCCTCAGCGCACCATTCCCCACTAGCAACATCACAAACGTATTCGGTGTGCGTTTCGCCGACATCGGGAAGACTGCACCCATGACCCAACCGCAGACGCACGATCTCGCCCTGCGCATGGCGGAGTTGGCGCGCACGCTCGCCTCTCCCCGCGACCTCGACGAGATCCTGTCCGGCGTCACGGCGGCGGCCAAGGAGCTCATCCCGGGCGTGGACGCCGCGGGCATCCTGCTCATCGGTCGTGGGGGGACGTTCGAGTCGCTCGCGCAAGTCACCGAGTTGCCGCGCCAGCTCGACGAACTGCAGATGAAGTTCAACGAGGGGCCGTGCGTGCAGGCCGCGCTCGACGACGTCGTGGTGCGCACCGACGACTTCCGCGAGGAAACCCGGTGGCCGCAGTACGCACCGGCGTGTGTCGAAATCGGGGTGCTCAGCGGGCTGTCGTTCAAGCTCTACACCGCCGACCGCACCGCCGGGGCGCTCAACCTGTTCGGGCTGGAACCCCGGGTGTGGGACGCCGAGTCGGAGACCACGGGTACGGTGCTGGCCGCACACGCCGCGGCCGCGCTGCTCGCCCACCGCGAAGGCGAGCAGCTCAGATCAGCGCTGTCCACCCGTGACCGGATCGGGCAGGCCAAGGGGATCATCATGGAGCGCTACAACGTCGACGACGTGCAGGCGTTCGAGATGATGCGCCGGCTGTCGCAGGACAGCAACAAGAAGCTCACCGAGATCGCTCAGCAGGTGATCGACACCCGCGGCTGATCAGTGGTTGTGGTGGCCGTGCTTCCAGTGGCCGTTGCCCCGGCCGCGCGGCCCGTCGTCGTACCACCCGACCCATCCCGGGGTGTCGACGCAGGCGTAGGCGACTCCGTAAGGGCCGCTGACGCAGAGGTCCGGTCCGGCCGACGCGGGGGCGGCTGCGGCGAGGGCGACACCGACGGGCAGGGCCATCGCGCCGGTCGCCAGTGCCACGGTCTTCAGCATTCTCGATCGGATCACCCGAACACCTTAGCCCGGCTACCGAACGGCCAACAAGCGTGCCCTGCTTACGCTTTCGTCAAATCCCAACTTCCGCCGAGACTGCTGCCAGATCGCGGATCGGCCGGCACACGCGATCTGTGCGCAGTCTCGGCGCAGACACAAAGTGCCCCCGGCAGGATTCGAACCTGCGACACCGGCTTTAGGAGAGCCTGCAAGCTCACCTAGTCAAGGTCTCGAAAGTGGCTCTGAACAGGCGGTATGACGCCATTCGGCGCCAACGGAGACCATGGCGTGTCGCGGATTCACCGACCAGGCACCGACCACGCATCAGCGCTGACTTCCGGGCTTAGAAACGAGCGAAGCCCCTCGGCTGCAACCAAGGGGCTCCACGGAGGCAACTATGGAAACCACCGTTTGCGCGCGCAGTCGAAGCGTACCGCGGGTGCTGAACTACGTCATCGATCTCTCGACCGTCGGCGGCGTGAAATGACGCCCGCGGGTCAGGTCCCCGGAGGGCCAGGGGAGGCGGCGGGCGAAGATCCGCTGAGCCATCTACTTGCAGGGCCTACGGATGGGGATCGCACACGGCTTCGGGCCGAATTACTGGCTCGGGCCGCACTGGTCCGTGCGAACGGCTGGGAGTCGTATCGCGGAATCTGGTCGACCGGGGAAGTGGTCGGCGTGGCGGTGGTCCTGGCGGATCACGCCGAACTCGCTGCGCTTGGCGAGACAGAACAGTCAGCGATGGAGCGGTGGGCGTTTGACCTCTGGGGTCTGGCCCGCGGGCAGGCAGATGTTGTCAACGCCTGCGAAGACACCCGCCAGTGGTTCGAAGTCGCCGCGTACGAGGTCGCCAGTGGCGATGCGGTGCGTGAACTCTTGCGGCGTGCCGCGGAGTCACCCACTGTCAGAAGGAATCGACCCCGGCGTGTGTCGGACTCCGATGGCAAGGACGGTGCCAGATGAGCCCGATGCCTGACGGATGGTCGGTAGATGTGGATGGCACTCGGGTCGTACTCCGCGTTCTCGGTACGGCTGACGTGCGGTTCAACATCAGTGCCGCCGAAGCCCGGATGGTGAAGAATCAGCTCCACGTCGCATATCTGATTGCGCAGCGGAATAACTATGGCGGACAGCAGTTTTCGGGGACCGAGTTCACTTCGTCCGACGCGGTACCCGCGGTTGAAGCTCATGCCGCCGACGAGGGGCTCACGGCTGACGCCCTACCGGCGGGATGGGCCATCTGGCCAGAGGGCGGTCTCGTTCACTTCGAAGTTCCCGCAAGTGCGGCAGACGGCGACTTCGCACTGAGCCGGCTTGAGGCGGCTGTTGTCGGCATCGTCCTGCTCTGGCTGTCGATGCCATCGTCGCTCCGCGAGGACCTCACCGAATCCGAGACTTCCATTAAGTGGCGAAGCGGACAGCTCCGGTTAATCGGTCGGTCAGAGTGGGCCAAACTGTTCGGCGGATCTGGGGGCGACCTGTCCGACGATGAACAGGGCGGCGCTAAATGACCATCGCGGGGTTCTCGGTGGGCGTACGGAAATCTGAAGTCACCATAGTGGCGCCCAGATTCGCTGCAGCCGCTCGTTACGGACTGACAGCAGAGGAGGCCAATGGCCTGGCCCAGGCGCTTCAGTACGCGGCCGGCAGGGCTCTGCGATACGCAGAACGACGTGGCGGGCATGGGCAAGCTGCGGTCAGCGGTGGCGGCCAACTGGGCCAGACATCGTTCGACGACATCCAGAAAGGTTGGCTCGGATGAGTCCGTCATTGCGCGACCCCGATAGCCACGGCGACGCGGCGGCCCGGAGCGCTTGCGCGGAGGGCCAGAGCGTCGGCGGCGCGAGCGCAGCGAGCGCCCTTGGTAGTACTCAGAGTTATTGCTTCACACCGCGAACGGGCGATGCTCTGGGTGACTCGGCTGAGAGGCGACGTGATCGCTGGGGTGCCCGCGCCATGCTCTGGCAAGCATCTTCTTTGAAAGCGGTCCGCTGTTGCGGGCGGATGCTGCACAACGATGGCGTGCGGGATCCAGACGACGGCCAGATGGTTGGCATTCGAAGGCGGGAGGTAGCGGGTGGAGCGGTAGCGAGCTATCAGGGGCTGATGACCTGCGGGTCGGTCTGGTCGTGCCCGCGCTGTGCTGTAGTCATTGCGCACACCAGAGCCGATGAAATCGGCGCGGCGGTTCGTGAGTGCCATCGTCAAGGGGGCAAGGTCTATCTCTTGACACTCACTATGAGACACACGAAGAAAGATCGCTTAGATGAACTGTGGGATGCGCTGAGTGCTGGATGGAGGTCCGCGTTCGGTACCCGAAAATGGACTGGTCAGCGTGAAACGACCGTGGAACGTCGTGGGAAGCTCGCGGTGATCCCGGCGAGAGTTGGGGACAGTGAGCTGTTTGACATTGCAGGCATCACGCGTGTGGTTGAAGCTACGTATGGAGCACCAGACCGCGGTGGCCACGGATGGCATCTCCATGTTCACGCGCTGGTCTTCTCGGCTTCCGGCCTGGCATCGGCACTGCGTTCAGATCTATCGAACTGGTGCGATTACAGTTTCGACCGAGATTGGCTTGGTCGCAACGCTTTTGCTTCACGAGTGCATGATCGTTGGTCCGCTGGGGTGCAAAGAGCTGGCTATCTGGCGCCCGGATCGGTTGCTGTTGACGTTCGTGAGGTCGCGCAGGATGGAGCGGATTATGTGGGCCGGTACTTGGCCAAAGCAACATACAGCGCGGCGTCCAGTATGGGCATGGAGATTGGTGCCGGTCAGCTGTCGAAAGCTGCTCGTACGCAACGCAATCGAACTCCATTCGAGATACTTTCGGAGCTGGCCGCTTCGGTCGACTCTCGTGGATTCGGAGTCCGCACTCCGCGCCAGTGGGCCGTCAAAGAGGCGCTAGATGGCGATTGGGCGGTAATCGACACGGAGACAGGAGAAGTGGTGGCTGTAACGCCGCCAGGGGAGTGGGCGGTATGGCATGAGTGGGAACGAGCGTCGAAAGGTCGACGGCAGATCGTTTGGTCTCGTCGTCGAAGTACGCCGAGCGCGACTCGAGAACAGTTGTGGAACTCATTGCTGGACGCGCGCGGGACAAGTGCGGCGCAGACAGACGAAGAGGTGGCGTCGGCAGAGACTGACGGAGAACTGCTTGGTGAAATCAGCCGCGCCGATTGGTATCGGATTGTTGTTTGGCGCCCAGAGCTGGTCGCGAACGTGTTGGAAGCCGCTGAGATAGACGGTGGATACGCAGTTGAATGTCTGCTAAGACGAGCAGGGGTGGAGATGAAACGACCACCTCCACGACAGCGGCCGGCGGCTTAGTCAGTCGGGATTGCTGCCGCCGGTGCGGCAGACGAGCCGCGCTTCCGAGATGCCCGTCGCGGATTGTCGGCCGGGCGTAGGTGCAGCTCTCTCAGGAACCGATTTGCAACCGGGTGCACCTCCTATTGGTCATCTACCACAGTCCAGTGGCGGTCACCAGATGGCATCCGAACGAGAAATGCACGCATACGCGCTCCATCAACGATCGCACGACAAATTCAGACAGACTCAATGGAGAACCACTTCCAAGCACATCTGCGCAGTGGTCCTTGCAACTAGCTGCAGCACCTATCGACGCCCAAGAGGATGTCACTTCTCTGGGGGTCATTCTGTCCCCGACTCACTTGTCGCTAGTCGTCGCGTTCCTTGAGTATGAGTAAAACGCCACTCATCGGCGTGCACGGGGAAGCTGTCGAGACCAGTCCGGTGGCAACACCCGCCGAATCCGAAGACGGGTCGTAGCTTGGCTGTCCGTCAGGCCGCTGCCCGCGCGGACGTCACCGCCAGTAAGAAGACCGGTCGTCCGGTTGATGCGCGAGTGCAGAAACTCGCAGACTCGCGGTAGACCTCTCGGCTCCCACCGTCACGTCACGGACGTGAGTTCAGCAGCGCGTCGACTGTGCTGGTCTGTCGGATGTAGCGCCGGAGATCGGGAGAAATGTAACCGGCGTAGCGGCGCATTCGGCGGATCAGGTTGTTGACGTCGGGTACCCGGACGGGCTCGTGGTGAGCTACCCGGTTGCGCGCCTTGCGCATGTCATCGAGGCCAAAGTGGATTTTGTGTCGCTGCGAACCGGCCGGGTAGAGGGCTTCCAGATGCGGGGTCCAGAGGAGCGTCGTGTGCCGCGAGCTGGTCAACAAGACCCAGAATCCGAAGGTCAGCTCGGCGAGGATCTTTCCGGGAGGGGCGGCCGGGCCGGCCTTGGTGCGTGCGGAGGCCAGGTCGGCGTGGGTGCGGGCGTCGTTGCCTGGTACAGCCGGGAACAGGGCGGTGAACGAAGCTGGGTCGGTCCAGTGGGCTTCGCCTGGCTGGACGGCGTTCGTGAGTGCCCGGTCGTAGAAGTTGCGGAGGCCAACTTCGAGGTGGGCGAAGTCGTGCAGCAGTGCGGCGTTGAGCTGGGTGTTCCATTCGTGCAGGTCGAGAGCGCGGGTGCGGTCACCACCGGCCAAGAGCACGTATGTGTGGAATCGCTGGGGGCTCAACCATTGTTCAACCCAGGGGCCCGGTGCCGTCACCGTTGAGTTCTATCAGGGCTCCACGTACGATTGAGTGCATACAGGCCGGTGTGACGTGTAGCGCGTGCCCGGTTGAAGCCAGGAAGAGCCCGGTATTCGGTCCTCGCGACCGACCCGGGCTCTTTGCTTTGAACAGCATTTACCCGCGCGCCTGAACCTCACCTTCCCGACGACGACAGGGCGATCTCGCCAGAGAATCCGCGGCGCGTACCGGCGTTTTGGGTTGGCAGCCCCCCTTTTCATGCCGGGTCTTGTCGGCTCGACCTGGGACAATGGGTGGCAGCACGGCCGAGGACCGCGAACCTGGAAAAAACTTCTTCCCGAATTCAGGGGTCCGCGGTACGCGCGCACTTAAGAGGAAGCGACAACCGTAGGGATCGGTTGTCTCTTTCTCGCCTCCTGGAGATGTAGCCATGGATCGACCGGCACGCCGCCCCGGCCCGCCCGTTGATGCCGCGCGCTTACAACCGGACAACCAGGCCGACATCGAGCACGCCGACCCGCCCATCGACGAAGGCTTGGTCGCGGCCTGGCTCGACGACCCTGATCTCGCCGCCGAACTCGCTGACGAACTGGAACGACTCCAGCGTCTACAAGCCGACGAGGACCTGCTCCTGACCTTGCAGCTGCATCAGTTCACCGGCCGACCGTGGGACCGGTTCTCCCGCGAGCTGGCCCGCTACGGTCTCGGCGTGCTGCGCGCCTGGATCCGCTACGGAACGATCTACGGCAAGGCCAAGGCCCTGACCGGCTACGGTCTGGGCCGCATCGAGGGCTGGCCCAACGATGAGGTCGTCGAGGACATCGCCGCCGACACCGTGGTCGCTGCGCTGATCTACTTCCGCGACAAGGTGCTGATGACCCACCGCTGGCAGTCCTCGGGCGGGGCGTCGCTGGGCACCTTCTTCATCGGCCAGTGCCTCTATCAGTTCGCCAACATCTACCGCAGCGCACTGCGGGCCGAGAAGGAGCGCATCGAGGAGGCCACCACGCCAATGGACGAACTCCCCGAAGACCAGTTCGACGTCATCAAGGGCATCGAGGCCACCATCGTCGCCAACGACACGGTGGCCGAAGCGATGGCGCTGCTGAGCACCGACCGGGCGCGCCGCGCGCTGTTCATGCAGGAGCACGGGTTCACCCAGCGGGAGATCGCCGACAAGCTGGGGCTGCGCGACGCCAAGAGCGTGGAAAACCTTATCGGCTACCAACTCCGTCAACTCCGAAAGAGGACGTCGTGACCACCATCAAGCACCTCACCGCACTGATCAACGCCAGCTCGTTGGGCACCCGCACCGGACGGATAGCCCGCCGGTCGGTGACCGCCGCCGAAGGCGACGCACTGGCCCGCCGTGCCGCCGAGGGCGGCCACGCGCACGACAATTCCGAGGAATTCAGGGGTCGGGCCGACGAGCGCACTTATAGCCCGGTATCCGGCTCAATACCGGGCCGGACAAACCGAAAGGACAAGACAATGGCCAAGGGACATCACCGCAGCGCGACCACCGGTCGCTACGTCAAGGCGTCCACCGCGGCGCGCAACCCCAAGACCACGGTCACCGAACGGGGCGCCAACCGCAGCAGCGGAACCCATCACCGCAGTGCCATCACCGGCAAGTTCGTGAAGGGCTCCACCGCGGCGCGTCATCCCAACACCACGGTCACCGAACGCGGTTGAGCATCAACCAGATTCGGTGGTGTCCCCTCGGCTCGACAGACGGGCCGAGGGGACACAGGCCGAGCACTTCTGAAAGGCAAATCCGATGATCCGCACCACCGTTGAAGCTCTCGGTGGCGCGCAAGCCGTCCCTAGTGAGCTGATCCCGGTCCGCGAACTGCATCACAACCTGATCAATCAAGTAACCACCAGCGGCGGCAACGTCGTCCTGGCCGACACCGCCGGCAAGCCCGCCGCCGTCGTCATGTCCATCCAGCGCTATGAGCAGCTGCTCGACGAGCTGAACACGCTGCGCCGCAGAATCGCCGACAACTCCTGATGGCGGGGGAGGGGTATCGCGTGCTGACCGACGACGACGTGCAAGCTCTCAATCGTCGCGCACACGAGGTCGGACGTCACATTGGCTGGGATCTGCAGTTCGTCGTCGCACCGAACTCGGAGTACGTCGGCCTGGCGGCCGGCGGCGGCCCCGATCATGCTGAGCAGATCATCATCCTCGGACCCAGCCGCATCACCGATCTCGCCGTCCACGAGATCGATCTCGCACTCGACGCGCTCCAGCATGGCGATCGGCACATCGTGCTCGATGAAGACGGCGATCCCCGCCTGATCTAAATGCGGCTCGTCCCCGCGGGCCCGCTTAGCCCTCCTCGGCGCGTTCCTCCCATGTGTCTAGCTCCGTGTCGGGGAGTGGGTCGTCGAAGTCATCTCGGACTGCAAGGTCGGGCAGTTGACCGAAACGACGCGTGCAAGTCGGGGACGGAGGCAGCTTCGACCCGGCCTCACCGCACTCGCTCGTCACGCCTCCAGGATAGGAAAATTTGGACATCCGGCGTTGGAACTGGTCCGCTCACGCAGAGGTGCGACACGCCCAGGGTGCCTGCGTGCATTCGGGCGCATCTACCTGCGAGTACAGTGAATGAGGTGCCGTTAGTGCGCCCAAAATCCGGTTAGCGCCAGCACATTCCCCAGGCTGTCCTTCACCCCGGCCTGGCCTCGATACAAGTAAGATTGCCGCACAGATGCAGTAGCACGACTGTGCCCACATCCGGTCGCTACCGCGAAACCTCCTTCCCTCGCCCTGCTAACCGGGTTCACCCAAAACAACTGCGCACACAGCCAGTTCCAGAAGTTGTCTAGCCATCCAAATGTAGTGCTGGACTGATCTTTTCATGGGTTAGCCCATGAGAGGGCGCGATTTTTTGCGCGTCGAAGCCGGGTCTTCCCGGCTTTTTTTGTGCCCGGCCACCGGTCGGGCACTTTCTGTTGGTACACCTCGTAAGGAGGTCAATATGGTCGTCTCAGGCGCGTGGAATCTGGTCTGGATTCTGCCTGTGCTGGTGATGGTCTACCACGCGGTGTTCTGCCGGCGCGATGAGCCGTCGCAACGCATCGTGGCCATCCTCGGTGGGTTCGCCGGGATCGTGGGCGCCGCCGCGGCCGCGCTCCGCGAGTGGCTCCGGTAGCCCTCCTCGAATGAGCGTCCTTTCCGCCGGGAGAAACCTGCCGATGCCGCCGTAACCGCCTGCGCGCCGAACGGCCCCGTCAGCGGCTCCACGCAAACACCACGCTGGCTCTCGCCTCGCAGTCGTCGAATCTCGATGTCGACACGCGAGGCTTTTTCATGCCTAAACACGGCCCGAGCCGGGGACAACACCTCACGAGTGCGTGCCACAGCCGCAAAAGGGTGAAAGCTTCAGAGAGCACCTGAACCTCGGCGTGTGCCGAGCCACCCCAACGCTCCTACGCTGTCTCGTTTCTAGAAGTTCGTGATTGATCAGTTCTTGTTTCAGACTTCGCGATTGGACGCGGTAGTTAGCGACCTTTCCGCGGGGAGGTGCTTTTTGGGTCTGTCAGACGACTTTCGTTACGTCTAGATCTAGAGGGGCGGCGGTGCGGCGGTGGGCGGTGAGGAAGTTGTCGATGAGGGTGGTGCAGTCGTTGTGGGTGATGGTGCGAAGGCCGGTCATTCGCGCAAAGGCGAGGGGTCCGACGAGTTGGCAGATGGCGAGTTCGCGGTCGAGGTCGGCGAGTTCTGCTTGGGCTTGTGGGCTGGTGAGTATTGCGTCGAAGGGTTGGCGGTACTGGTCGACGACTCGGGCCTTGAGCGCTCCGGAGGTGTTGTGGCGGTCTTCGGTGTCGGTGCTGGCGCCGGTGGGGCCCAGTGAGAGCCAGGCGAGGGTGGTGACGTGCAGCGGGGCGTCGTTGAACAGGGCGGCTTGGCGGCTGAGTAGCTCAATGAGTTGATCGCGTAGGGAACCGCTGGTCGGGGCTGGGGTGCTCACTTGGGGCAGCAGCCGTTCGAATGTGGCGGCGAGCAGATGCGAGGAGCTTTGGAAGTGGCGATACAGGGTGGTGCGGGCCACTTTGGATGCTTTGGTGACGGCGTCGATGGTGACGGCCTCGACGCCGCCGGTGCTCAGCAGTGTGGCAGCTGCATCGAGTAGCCGGTTGCGTGATCGGATTCGCCGGGGGTCGATGTCGTCATCGTCGTGGGGGGATGGCTGACTGCTCTCGCTCACGGGGTCACCTTCGGCGTCGATTTCCGGTGCTGGCGTGCCCGGCAGTCTAGCAGTTGTGGTACTAAGAGTATCGCAGCGAAACCGATCGTACCGGGAGCGTCTTAGTGTCAGAACGCACGGCGTCGCCAGAACGGCTTCCGTCGCATACCCCGACGTGTATGGGCTGCGGCGCGGACAACGCCCACGGCCTGCAGTTGGAGGTCTACCGCAGCGGCGAGTCGGTGTTTGCCGATGTGACGTTCGACGAGCGACACATCGGCGCTCCCGGGTTGGCCCATGGTGGGGCGGTCGCTGCTGCCTGTGATGACGTGCTGGGCTTCACGTTGTGGATTGCGGCCACCCCGGCGGTGACACGCAGTCTGACGGTGGAGTACTTGCGGCCGGTGCCGCTGCATCAGCCCCATCGGATCACCGCATGGATCACCGCTTCGGAGGGGCGGGCGCTGCATGTCTCGGCGACCGGCACCGGGGAGGGCGGGATCGTTCGGTTCACCGCGAAGGCGGTGTTCGTCGTGGTTGGCACCGAGCACTTCGCCGCGCACGGTGACGTCAGCGGATTCGCCGACCTTGTGGAGGAGCTGTCGCGCCGGCGCGGCCTCCACGGCGGACCAGCGTGACAGGCTCCCACGCCCGGCTGCGCGCCACAACCTCGCCGCGGGAAGCGAATTCAGGTGCTGGCCAGAAACGGAGCGCTGCGTCGTCGCGCGCGCGTTCCTCTGCGCGTCGGCGGGAAGCCATTTTGGATGCGGCTCTGCTCGTCGCGGCGACAGGGGGCTATGACGCGGTGCAGATGCGGGTGATCGCCGAACGCGTCGGTATCGCCGTGGGCACGCTATACCGCTATTTCCCAGCGAAGACCCACGTTTTGGTGGCGGCACTGACGCGGGAGTTTCATCGACTCGACGAGGCCGGCGACTGGGGGGCCGGTGCAAGCACACCCGTGGAGCGGCTGGAACGGCTCACCGCCCAGCTGCACCACCGCTGGCAGTGCGACCCGCTGCTGACCGAAGCCATGACCAGGGCCTTCGCCGTGGCCGATGCGCGCGCCGCCGCCGAACTCGACCGGGCAGCAGCAGTCATCCAGACACTGCTGGCCCGCACCCTCAGCGGCGGTGAACCCGCCCCCACTGACCTGCACATCGCCGGGGTCATCTCCGACATTTGGCTGGCCAATCTCGTGGCCTTCAGCGGCCACCGCGCCTCGGCGGCCGACACCCGCGACCGCATCGACCGAGCCACCAGACGCCTTCTCAGCCGCGCAGACAACACCGAGGTCACAAAACGATACTTCTAGTATCGCAGCGCTACTTACCGTACTCTTACGGGTACGACTCAACGGCGCGTCGAAGGAGCTGCCATGTACACCCAATGGATCGAAGATTGTGTCGTGCAACGCGTCTCAGTACGAGACGGACTGGTTCTCGACCTCGACGATTACAACGAAATCGTCATCTCGTGTCCGCTAGTGCTCACCTTGCCCGCAACAGAGACCTTTCCCGTGGAATCTGTGCGCATCGATCCGTTGCGGATCACCCTCGGTGAACGACCGCTGCTCAATTTTGCTGGCGCGGTGTGCACGAAGGCCTGGTCCGACGATGATGGCGGGCTGCACCTGAGCTTTTCGCGCGGACATCGCATCGATGTCGATCCCGACGCTGAACAGACCGCGTGGGAGCTGTACGGCAAACGTCACGGCTACATGGCATGCCTACCCCGAGGCCGCGTCCGCGTGGTCCGCCACGACGTACCCGAAGACGACGACGCCAACATCGTCAACAGCGCCACCCACCGCTAGGCGCCCGGCGGTTCGCATGGGCGGCGACCCACCCACCCCCGCCCATGCGTTCGCTACATGTAGTAGCGTAGCGCTACCAATAGTATCGCTACGTGTGGAGGTCTGGTGACCGACGGCAGGAACACCGATTCCCCGCGCCAGGCCGCGTACGACTCCTGCGACCCGCAGCACAACCGCGAATACAGTGCACGTCTGGCGGCGCTGGGCCGGTTCACGCTGCGGCACAAAGCCCTGGTGATGGGTGCCTGGCTGGGCGCCGCGGTCGTCTTGGCGCTGCTGTTTCCCCAGTTGGAGACCGTGGTGCGGCAGCAATCGGTGGACCTGATCCCGCGTGATGCTCCATCGCTGCAAACGGTGGAGCGGATGAGTGCCGCGTTCGGCGAGCGAGGCTCGAAAACCCTGTTATTCGTCGCGATGGAGGACCCCAACGGTCTGACCCCGGCGACGCAGGAACGCTACGACCAGCTCGTGGCCCGGTTGCAGGACGAGAAGGACCATGTTCTGCAGGTTCAAGACCTGCTGGCAGATCCGGTCACCAAAGCCCAAGCCCTCAGCGCCGATGAAAACGCCTGGTACTTGCCGGTGGGGGTGGCCGGCACGCTGGGAGATCCCACCGCCGCCGAGTCAGTCAAAACTGTTCGCAGCATCGCCGCCGAGGTGTTCGCCGGATCGTCGACGACCGTGCAAGTGACCGGACCACCGGCGACGTTCAGCGACATGATCGCCTCCGCCGAACACGACCTGCTGCTGATCTCCATCGCCACCGCCGCCGTCATCGCCGCGATTCTGCTGATCGTGTACCGATCCGTGTTCACCGCATTGTTGCCGCTGCTGGTGATCGGGCTGAGCCTGGCCGTCGGACGCGGGGTGCTCTCCGCGCTCGGCGAGATGGGCATGCCCGTGTCCCAATTCACCGTGGCATTCATGACCGCGATCCTGCTGGGCGCAGGCACCGACTACACCGTGTTCCTGATCAGCCGCTACCACGAACAGCGCCGCGCGCAGGTACCTGCAGAAGCGGCCATCATCCACGCCACCGCCAGCATCGGGCGTGTCATCCTGGCATCTGCGGCGACCGTCGCCTTGGCCTTCCTGGCCATGGTCTTCGCTCGACTCAGTGTCTTCGCCGCCCTGGGCCCGGCGTGCGCCATCGCGGTGCTCTTCGGGTTCCTGGCCACCGTCACCCTGTTGCCGCCGGTGCTGGCGATGGCCGCCAAACGCGGCATCGGCGAACCCAAACCCGATCGCACCCGCCGCTACTGGAACAGCGTCGCGGTCGCGGTGGTCCGCCGTCCCGTCCCGCTGCTGGTCATCAGCCTGGTCATCCTGGTCGCACTATCGGCGGTCGCAGCCACCATCAAAATCAGCTACGACGACCGCAAAGGCCAACCAGCCACCACCGCCAGCAACCAGGGCTACCAACTGCTCGACCGCCACTTCCGCAAAGACGTCGTCATCAGCGAATTCCTGGTCGTGGAAAACCCCACCGACATGCGCACCGGCAAAGGGCTGGCCGACCTCGACGAAATGGCTTCCCGCGTCTCCCAAATCCCCGGTGTCACCAAAGTCTCCGGCGTCACCCGCCCCACCGGGGAGCGCCTCGACCAAGCAGAACTGGCCTGGCAGAACGGCCAGATCGGCGACAAAATGGCCGGTGCAGTCGCCCAAGGCAACGCCCGCAAAGACGACCTGACCAAACTCACCGACGGCGCCGATCAACTCGCCGACGGACTCGCCCAACTCGACACCACCGTGCGCACCGCACTGACCCCCCTCGCCGGCATCCTCACCCAAGCCCAATCCGCCGGCACCCAGGTCAACCAATTCCGCCCCCTGCTCCAACAACTCTCAGCCACCGCACCCGCAGTCGACCAGGCCATCCAATCCGGACCAGGGCTACGCCCACTGGCCGACCAAGCACAACACGCGATCACCACCCTCGACCCGCTCGTGGGCGCCCTCAACACCTCACCCTGGTGTGCCACCACACCCCAATGCGCCCAAATCCGCGACCAAGTGCAGATCCTCCTCACCCTGCGCAACAGCGGATTCTTCACCCAGATCGCCGACCTCGGAGACCGCTACAACCCCGCCACCAACGCCACCGTCACCGGCACCCTCACCAACATCCAAAACGCCGTCGCCACCCTCGACAAGGCCTTCGGCGCCCTCGGAAACCCCGACGACCTCGCCGCCAACCTGCGCCGCCTGCAAGACGGCATCAGCCAACTCGCCTCCGGCGCCCGAGCACTCGCCACCGGTGTACGCACCCTCGCCGACAGCAACATCGAAATGCTCTCCGGCATGAGCCAGATCGCCACCCAACTCCAAAACTCCGCCCGCGCGTCCGCTGAATCCGACTCCTCCAGCGGCTTCTACCTACCCGCCAACACCTTCGAAAACCGCCAATTCACCGACGTCGCCCAACAATTCCTCTCACCCGACGGCAAAACCGCACGGTTCATGATCGAAAGCAACCACGACCCCTACAGCGTCGACGCTATGGACCTCGCCGCCCAGATCACCCA
The DNA here is from genome assembly GCF_001500125.1 of Mycobacterium sp. IS-1742. Lineage (GTDB taxonomy): Bacteria > Actinomycetota > Actinomycetes > Mycobacteriales > Mycobacteriaceae > Mycobacterium. The sequence goes on from NZ_LQIV01000044.1 coordinate 119,720, forward strand.
CACCGCCAACACCGCACGTCCCAACACCTCACTGGCACAAGCCACCGTCTCAGTCGCCGGCTTCCCCGCCATCAACTCCGACATCCAACGACTCCTCTGGGCCGACTTCACCCAGCTGGCCATCGCCACCACGATCATCGTCGGCCTCATCCTGGTCCTGCTGCTGCGCGCACTGCTGGCACCGCTCTACCTGCTCGGCACCGTCATCCTCAACTACCTGGCCTCACTCGGCATCGGCGTGCTGGTCTTCCAATGGTGGCTCGGCTACGAAATCGCTTGGCCCGTACCGCTACTGGCGTTCATCATCCTCGTCGCCGTCGGCGCCGACTACAACATGCTGCTCGTGTCGCGACTACGCGAAGAATCCGGACGCAACATCCGCGTCGGTGTTCTGCGCACTGTCGCCAACACCGGAGCCGTCATCACCTCAGCAGGCCTCATCTTCGCCGCCAGCATGTTCGGCCTCATGGTCGGCTCGGTCGCCATCATGATTCAAGCCGGCCTCATCATCGGCTGCGGACTCCTGCTCGACACCTTCCTCGTGCGCACCCTCACCGTGCCCGCCATCGCCACCCTCCTACGCGAAGCCAGCTGGTGGCCACAACGCCCCTCACGACAACAACCCGCCACCCCATCAACCCCTCTGGAAGCACACCAATGACCAAAATCGCCGCGCTGGCCCTCGGTATCGGCATCGCAGTCACAACCGCGCCGGCAGCCAGCGCGGACCAGGACAGCTACCTGCAGCGCATCGAGCCCACCATGACGTTTCTGACCCGCGACCAAATACTGACCGAAGGCCACAAAGTCTGCCAGTTCATTCGCAGCGGACACTCCTCCTCCGATGCCATCCCCATGGTCATCGAAGATCTGGACATGTCAGTCCCCTCCGCCGTCGACCTCATCATCGCCGCGGTCGTCGAACTCGACTGTTGAAACACTTCCTCAGCAGCGAGACCTTCGACTTACATCGGCACGTCGTTCGAGGAGAAGGCACTGATCAGCAAAGAGGTGCGCAAGTTAATCGACCTTTACGAGGCTTTGCCCCAGCGCTACTCCCGATCGAAAGCTTCCGCCAGCTGTGGGCGGTGTCCTTGGACGCTTCGCGCGCGACCGCCACGTCCGACGGCAACGTGCTCTGCTCCTGCGTTTCCTTCCGCGATCGGCTCGGGTGAACGATCCAGTTGTCGGCCGGCGCCGGCGTCATGACGGCCTGCTCGTCACGGCGTTGCCCTAGTGTCACCGCTCGGCCGGACGAAGAGTGTCCGCATCGTATGATCTTGGAACTCGTCCGCTTTGTGCTCAAGAAAAATCGTGCGCTTAGTGGTAGCGAATTCTTCGCAGTAGCTGTTCCATTCACGCATCAGGCGCAGGGCCTTTTCGCGGAGAGCGGGGCCTTGCTTCACTTCCTCGAACGGGCATACAAGCATCTTGCGCAGGGTGGAGGATGGGACGAAAACTAGAGCCTCGTCGCGAAATTCAGGGATATCGCGCGAGTGGTAGTACACGCGTTTGGCGTGATGGAGTCGAAACTGTTCCATGACTTGGCCGGTTTCCTGGCATGTTCTGGCGAAAACTGAGCGTAAGGTATCGCGGCGTCTCACCAGATCGTCGGTCTGGTCTTGACAGGCCCTACGTGCGGGCCAAGACATTGAATTAATTGCCCTGCTTGCCAATTCGGCCAACTGATTGCCGATCAGATCATATTCCTGCTGGAGGTCTTCGATCTTTTTCTGGCAACGGTAGAACTCGTTTGCGACCGCGGTGTACTCGCGTGAGAACGCTTCGGTTTGGTCGAAGTAGGTGTGCAGTCGCTCGTAGTGACGTGCTCGTCCACAGATGGCGAGATACTGCGCGCCAAGTTCGTCTGCGTTTTGTCCCGTCTCGATCCGCTGAGCCACGTCCACGCCGCTTATCAAGGCTTCTGCAATGTCTTCGGATGTAAGAACTGCCGCACGTGCAAGTGCGTCGGTCTGCCGCAGTATCTGCTTGCGTGTTTTGCGGATCTCCACTCGATGCAGGCCGCTCACCCGACGCACCTCAGCCGGGGCGATGCCCGCCGCAACCGCTAGCTTCGCAGCGGCAACGTTGAGGGCATGGTGCCACTCGGCGGCGACGCCCGGAGCCGGTGATTCGACGAGCATTCACCAAGGGTAGGGCCCGCGACTGACAAATACCTGTGGCGCGGGATGGCGCTAAACCGGGCGATGTCCTGTGATTTTGCGCCCAATAGTCCCCGCGTCGTGTGTGCCGGTTGGTCTGACCTGCGGTTTTCTCGATTTGGTGACGAATGGCGACTGATGGCGTTCCAGCAATCAATCTTGACTCTGAGGAGCGCAGGTGGCGTCCCCGAAGTTGCAAAGGAACTCTCTCATGGCTGATCTGAATCGACTCGATGAACTCGTCCTAGACCCGACGCAGGTCTTAGCGTTCGGTACGGGCGGGGGCGCCCGAGCGCAGAGTGTGTATAAGGACGGAGCCGCCACGGACGAACCCGTATTGGTCGACGACGCGCAGCTCTATAAGGTAACGGGGCTCGCAGTGAGCGTCGGTGGGCGTGGACTGGACGGCGCAGAGGTACGGACCACCACGCCGATGGAATCAGTGCCAGCGGGCGTCCTGTTCCAAGCAGAGGGCCGCTGCACCCTGTCGATTCGCGCCGATGCGCGGCCGGGATGGGGCGATCGCGGGCCGCGAGGTGTGCTGGCCGTGACGGTCTACATCCAAACGCTCAAACCTGTCGGTTCCGTGAACGACATCCTGCGAGGGGCGAGCAGTGGCACACGCCGCGGCGGCGGTGAATGATGTTCAAAAGGAACCAAATTCGAAAATCAGATCCGTTCCGCCTGTCCACTCTCGGGCGTGGTCGGGCATTCGTGGCCTGGCTTCGTGGTCCAGCACTGATGCGCCGATGGCTGGTACTGCTGCTCAGCGCGACATCGATGATGTGTCTTGTTGTCGTTCTGGCCCTCGCTCTCGTGATGCACGGTGAATCACCGTCAGTGCCGAGTCCGGCTGACATGTCGTCGCGAGACATCCAAGCAGAAGCGTTCCGGGCCGGCCCCACGGCGTCAAAGGTGGTTGATCGTCCTGGATTCGACTGCCACCCCATGCCGGATCTCGGGCTGAAGTACTTGAACCCCATGAATACCGGCCCATCAGTAGTGGCAATAGGAAAAGACGGCGTGGTGTGGGGGCCTATGTGCATCGTGACCGACGGATGGGCCGGTTCCTGAGATGAACGATCCTTTAGCTTTCTTCCCGGCGCATCGCCAGCCAATGGTGATTCGGACACTGGTGTGTCGACGTGGCGTCGAGCGGGTCGAGATACCCGGCGTACGTTCGATTTACCGCTCATCGGATGAAGTCCGAACGGTCATCGTTGAACTCAGCAAGAAGCCTTGCTTTGCGCCTCCATCTGTCGAGCCAGGTGACCGCCCGAGCCCTTTCAAGAACTCTTCCCGTCAGCGGCTTTATCAGGCCCTGACCGACGAGTTTGGGCCGATGTGCCAATCCTGTGGACAGCGGTATGGCCACGTGGTCGACCACGATCACTTCTTGGGATTGGTTCGCGGACTACTGTGCCGCGTATGCAACACCTGGGTTGATACCTGTGTGCACGCCGATTCAGCGATCTGCCAGTATGCGTCGTACTTGAACGCACCGCCCGCTGAGAGGTTGGGACTTCAATACCCCGCAGGTCATCGACAACGGGCGATGGACGAAGTTCGCCGCGCAATCCTTGGATTCGATGTACTTGACCCAAAAACCTGGCCGTCGACTGAGCCGGTCGATTGGTCTTGGCCGGCTCCCGATAGCGCGGGCCTCAGCGAGGTGGCTTCCAGATGGTGGAGCGGACACCCTGGTGCGTCGGCGCCAAGGCGGATTCCGCGGGCGGGGGTGGAATGGTGAGTGTGGCTCGAATCGCGATGTGCTGCGCAGCAGCAGCATTCATGTTCTGGGCTGTGTCGATGTCGGGGTATGGAACGCTGTTGGTCTGGATCGTGTCCGCTGTGGCACTGTCCGCTGCAACGGGTTGCGGGATCTTCCGCGTGCAACGTCGCCGCCGCTGGTCGAAGTATGGACCTGAGCTGCGGTTCGCAATGTCGGTGCTGACAAGTCGCCGCAAGTGGGCGGACATCGCAGAAATTCTTGACCTCTCGGTTGACGCGGACCTACGTCGACCGCCGGTAAAACGTGCAGTGGGCCTCGGCCGCGGGGAGCGGAAGACAGTTCGATACATCCCCAAAATCACCGCAGTGAGGTGTGCGCCCTATGGCGTGGCTGTGGCGGTGCTGGGTGCTCCCGGACAGAGCTTGGAGGGCTGGCAAAGACATTCGGGACAGCTAAAGTCCGCGCTGCGAGTGCCGGAAGTGACTGTCACAGAGCCGAGGGCGGGAGTATTCGAACTTGCACTCCGTGTGCGCGATCCACTCGCCGCGGCGATTGTTCTGCAATCACCGCTGAGGGCGGAAGGCTGGGAGTTTCCCCTGGGCGTCGACGAGTACGGAGCACCTGTACGCGGCTCTTTTCGCAACGTGAGTGGACTCGTCGTCGGAGGTGTGCTCGGTGGCGGTAAGAGTGCGTGGCTGGCGTTTGCAATGGCTTCGCTGGCTCATCGCGACGACGTTCAGTGGCTGCTGATCGACGGTAAGCAAGGCTACGACCTGGAAGCATTGTCGCCGCGCGCTTATCGGTACATCAGCGGTGACGCTGCGGGCGAGGTGGAGGTAGTAAGGGACGCACTACAAGGCGTGCAGACGCTGATGCGGGAACGTCTGAGGTACTCGCGCGACCTATACGGGCATCCGAACCTCTGGTCGGCTTGCCCATCTCGTTTGCATCCGGCCGTCGTGGTCGTAGTCGACGAGTGCCAGACGTATCTCGACCCGAAGTCGTTCTCAACGAAGGAGGCGAAAGCTGTTGGTGCGGAGATTGACTCGATAGTGCGAGACCTTGTGAAGCGTGGAAGATCGGCCGGAATCGTCGTCATTCTGAGCACACAGCGTCCAACTGCGGACAGCATTCCGACCAGCACGCGTGACAACTGCGGCCTACGCGTGTGCTTCTCTGTTCGGACGCGAGAAGCGGCAGCAGCAGTACTTGGCGAGTTCTCGACGGAAACTTCGGTGAGTCCCATCGGTGCACCAACGGGAGTCGGTGTCAGTTCCATTGCCGGTAGGGAAGTTCGGTTTCGTAGCCCGTTCGTGCCTGAGCATTTGATTCGCGGGCACATCGAGTCGACCGCGGTTCTCGCTGCGAATCCGCTCGACCTCCTGTGTGGCGCGTTGATGGACAGCGTGTCTCGGGACGGCGAAGTGCGCGGTGACATAAGCAGTAGCCATAGAGACAGCTCGGACACAAGCCGGCCTCGGCCGGCGCGTGAGCCTCTGACGTGAGGAAGACGTGATGCGAGACGACGTGAAAAGCCGCCCCGGTGCGCAGAGCAATTCGAACGACGAGCTGCTGAAGATCGATCAGGTGGCAAGTCTGTTGAAGGTGTCTGTTGGATGTATCAGGGCCTGGCGGCTCAGGGGCGAGGGGCCACCCGCGATCCGGATCGGTGCAGCCCTGCGCTGGGATCCAGTCGAGGTCTACGACTGGCTCGACGGGCGGCGTGAGTCGCGCTTGGAGGGGTAGCGAGTGATCGAGGCGAGGACTGGCCCGAACGGTTCCCGCGTGTATCGGGCTCGGGTCTACTACCGCGGCCGCTACGTCGCCTCTCGGACGTTCTCCCGCAAGCGGGACGCGCAGGAATGGGAACGCAAGCAGGTCGACACGTTGAAGACCGGAGCGTGGGCCGATCCGAAGGCGGGGGAGAAGCCGGTCCGCGAATGGTGCGAAATCTGGTTGGCTGCGCAACCGGCGAGGGCGGCGGCGACGGAGCGGAAGATCCGCGGTGTAGTGACGAAGCAAATCGCTGGCACCTTCGGCAGACGACCTCTGGTGTCGGTGCGTCCGTCGGAGGTACAGGCTTGGGCGGCCGACATCTCACGCAAGCAATCCGCGGCGACTGCCCGTCACTCGCTCGGCGTCCTGCGGAGAGTGTTCGACCACGCGGTGCGCGACGGTGCCATCCACCGCAATCCTGCCGCCGGTATCCGGCTCCCGAAGGTCCAGGGCAACGACCCGCGTCCGTTGACTCACGACGAACTATGGCGGCTGGCCGATCACCTCGACGAGTTGCGCGACCGCGTACTGGTGCTCGTCGCCGGATACTGCGGGCTGCGGTGGGGTGAGTTGGCCGCGCTGCGGTGGAGCGACGTCGACCTTGGGAACAAGGTGTTGCGCATCTCCCGTGCTTACTCGGAGGAGGCGCCCCGCGGTGAGATGTCGCCGGTGAAGGACCACCAAGCGCGCACGGTTCCCGTCCCAGGGGTCGTGTCGGCCGAACTCGCTATGTTGTCGGCATCCCAGAAATCTGATGGTCTCGTATTTCCCTCCGCAAGTAAGACACCGCTTCGCAACCGAAACTTCCGGCGTGACGTCTTCGACAACGCTGTCGACGCCCTGGCCCTCGACATCACCCCGCACAACTTGCGCGATACGGCCGCCTCCCTGGCAATCCAAGCGGGTGCCTCCGTTGTGGCTGTGGCCCGATTGCTTGGCCACGAGTCCGCTGCAACGACCCTGAACCACTACGCCGGCCTGTTCCCTTCTGACCTCGACGACGTTGCGCAGCGGCTCGATGCTGCCGCTCGACGGGTTCAGCAAGGAGACAACCGGGAGGACGATGGGCAGATGGATCAGAAGCGCCGCTGGATTCCGTCGAACGAGGCCGCTGAAATTCTAAACAGCACGCCGGTCGACGACGGGCTCCATGAGGACATCTACGGTGCAGCGGAGCCGGGGGACAGCGGTGAGCCGTCGGGTGAGACCGGCTACCTCCTGAGGTCACCCGAGAATGCGCGACGCCTGCTGGAGGCCGTGGCGCGTGACAAAGCCGGTCAGCCGGCACCATCCGATGCCAGCGAGGCACCGACCAAGCACCGACCAGAGGGGAGCGACGAGCAGTAGGACAACCGCCTGGAAACATGCGCTGAACTGCAAAAACGCGTTGTGCCCCCGGCAGGATTCGAACCTGCGACACCGGCTTTAGGAGAGCCGTGCTCTATCCCCTGAGCTACGGGGGCGACGCGTGGAGCTTACCGCCCCGCCTCACCTCAGCTGCTCGATCACCTTCGCGAACGCCTCCTCGTGCGGCGCCTGCACGATGATGTAGGAGACGCCGTACCGATCGCGGTACTCGCGCAGCCGGTCGGCCATGTCCTGCGGCGATCCGGCCAGCACGCCCGGGTGCCGCAGCAGCTGATCGTCGGAGAGTCCGGGCAGGAAGCGGCGCGGGATCGTCAGGTCCGGGCGTCCCGAGGCGTCGAGCGGCATCGCCGTGATCGCGATGTTGAGTTCCAGCGCGTCGAACCGCTCACCGGCCGCCGCGCGGACGAACGCGATCCGCTCGGCCAGCGGGTCGTCGTCCCCCTCGGCCGCGCGGTCACCTCCCGTGAGCCCGATGATGTCGGCGTGGCGGGCGGCCACGGTCAACAGGCGATCGCCGTTGCCGGCGATCAGCACCGTCACCCCGGGTACGTGTTCGGCGAGGTAGGTGGTGGTGTGCTCGAGATGGTCGACGCGCTGGCGCGCCGTCGGGAACGGCAGTTCGGCGGCCTCGAACTCCCTGCGCACGTACCCGGCGCCCAGACCGAGTTCGAGCCGGTCGCCGGACAGGTCGCGCAGCGCGGCGACGTCTCGGGCGAGCAGGGCGGGCCGGTAGAAGCCCGCGTTGAGCACGAAGGTCCCGACGTGCAGCGTGGTCGTCGCTGCGGCCGCGGCGGTGAGCACCGGGAACGGTGCGGGGGCGCCGAGATGGTCCGGGACGTGCAGGACGTCGAAGCCGCGGTCCTCGGCACGTCGCGCCGCGTCCTGCACCGCCACCAGCGACGACGCCGAGTGCAGTCCGATACCGAAGCGAAAATCCCTGCTCATCACCGAATCCTATGCGCGGTGGAGAAATTCGATGTTTGATCGGGAGAGCCGGTGGTTACTAATGATCCGCACGCTTCGCGCCGCTGCGGAGACAACCGAAAAGCCACACCCAGATCCGGCCCGTCGTGAGTACGCCCGACGGGCCGGATCAATGTCTCGAGAAGGGTCCACGCGACACCATGGCCGCCCATCCCACCGTCGGGGTCGAGGAGGAGTTCCTGCTCGTCGACCCCGATTCCGGCGCCCCGGTCGCGCTCAACCGCGACGTCGCGCGGCGCGCGGGTGACCGCGGTGTCGACCTGCAGCTCGAGTTGACGTCGTGCCAGGTGGAGACGGCGACCGGGGTGTCGAGCAGCATGGCCGACGTCCGTGCGCAGCTGACCCGTCTGCGGGCCACCGTCGCGCGCGCCGCGGAGGAGAGCGGGGCGCGGCTGCTCGCCGTCGCCGTGCCCCCGACCGTGCCGCACGAGTTCCCCGTCACCGACAACCCGCGCTACCACCGCATCGCCGACCGGTTCGGGATGCTGGCGCGCGAACAGGGGATCTGCGGTGCGCACGTGCACGTCGCGGTCCCCACCCGGGAGGTCGCGATCCGGGTGAGCAACCGGCTGCGTCCGTGGCTGCCGGTGCTGCTCGCCCTGACCGCCAACTCCGCGATCTACCGCAGCGCCGACAGCGGCTATGCCAGCTGGCGGCGGATGCTGTGGGCGCGCTGGCCCAGCGCGGGCCCGCCGCCGCACTTCGACTCCGCCGACGAGTTCGATGCGATGGTGCGGATGCTGCTGCAGTCCGGTGCCATGCTCGACGAGGGCCAGGTCTACTGGGACGTGCGCCCGTCGGCCACGTTCCCGACGATCGAGGTGCGCGTCGCCGACGTCCCCGCCACGGTCGCCGACACCGTGCTGTTCGCCGCCATCGTGCGCGCCACCGTCATGACGCTCCTGGCCGACGAGCGTGACGGCGCGGGCGTACCCCGCATCTCAGCTCACGCGCTCGACGCCGCCTACTGGCGGTCGGCCCGCGACGGACTGGACGGGATGGCGATCGACCTCGCCGAATCGCACGCTCCGATGCCCGCGCGTGAGCTGCTCGCCGGCCTCGTCGACCGCATCACCCCGGCGCTGCGCGCCGTCGGCGACGACGACCTGGTCCGCGAGGAACTCGCGCGGCTCGACGAGGAGGGCAACGGCGCGATGCGTCAACGCGCGGCGTGGCGGCGTCGCGGGGAGATCGCCGACGTCCTCGACGCGGCCGCCGACGCGACGCTGGCCGGCCTCTAGGCCTACGTCAGGGGTAACTCGGCGAACGCCGGCGACGTCGGCCGCTGGGAGCCGCCGGGTGGTTCGACGGTGAACGCCAGCGTCTGCGACGTCCCGATGTCGGACAGCACCGCGGTGGTCGACGGGGAGATCGCCTTGTCGTCCATCGTGCCCGCCGAGTGCGGTCCGTCCGATCCGACCAGCCACATCTGGTAGACGGTGCCCGGCTTCGGCGGCGCGACGTCGTTCATCACCAGCACGCCGGCGTCGCGCTCCTTGGAGAACACCACGGTCGCGGTTCCCCCGCCCGGGATGGCCCCGGACACGGTCTGCACGTCGGGTGCGGCGAACACCTGATCGGCCGTCGTCGGGGAGACCGCCGGCCGCAGCGCCAGCCCCACGCCGAGCGCACCCAGACCGACCACGGCGACGGCCGCGGCCGCCAGCAGTGCCGTGCGCCAGCGCGGCTCGCGGGCCGGACGGCGGCGGACGCTGTCCAGGTCACGCACCGGATCGTCGGCGACCATCGCGAGCACGCTGTCCCGCAGGTGAGCGGGCGGCTCCACGGCCGTACCCGCCGACAGCGCCGCCATCGTCTCCTGCACCGCGCGCACGGCGTCCAGGAACGCGTCCGCCACCTCGGGCGGCGCGGCGCTCAGCCGCCGCTCGATCTCGACGCGCTCGTCGGTGGACACCGCATGCAGTGCATACGGTGTCGCGAAGTCGAGGAGATCGGTGTTGTTCGGCTCGGTCATGAGATGCCCAGACAGTTCTTGAGGCCGCGGATGCCGTCGCGCATCCGCGATTTGATTGTGGCCAGATTCGCCGACAGACGCTCGGATACCTGGACGTACGTCAGGCCCTCGTAATACGCCAGCTGGATGGCTTCGCGCTGCAGATCGGACAGCGACGCCATGCAGTCGACGACCCGGCGCCGCTCGTCGAGCAGGATCACCGAGTCGGCGACGTGATCCACGGGCGGGTCGACGCTCGCGGCGCCGTACCGGGACTCACGCTGCGAGGCGGCCTCCTCGGACCGCACCCGGTCGACGGCGCGGCGGTGCGCCAAGGTCAGCAGCCACGCCATCGGCGACCCGGCCTTGGGGTCGTAGGTGGCTGCCGACCGCCACACCTGCAGGTAGATGTCCTGGGTGGTCTCTTCGCTGTAGCCCGGATCCCGCAGCACCCTGGTGACCATCCCGTACACCCGGGCCCGGGTCCGGTCGTAGAGGGCCGCGAACGCGTCGACGTCCCGCTGGGCCACCTGCCGTAACAGTACGTCGAGGTCAGTGGTCACGAACGGTAGCCTAACCGGCCCTGCCAGGGCGGTCATCGGTATGGCCGTCCCCGGACCCGCAGACCCGAACAGACTGTGCGATAACCGGTTCCGCGCGCCGTCACGCCTTTGCTCCTGAATGCGCCACGCTCGCGGTCCGGATCCTCGGTGCTTCCGGGACCGCCGGACGCACGACGGGGACCCGGCGCGCCCGCAGGATCAGCCCCTGCACCCGCAGGCTCAGCGCGGTCATCTGCGGGGCGATCGGTTTGGTCATCTGCAGCCGCAGTACCTGGGCGACCGTGGCCGGCCGGCGGCTGCCCCGCAGCGTGCCGACGATCGCCGGCTGGTTCTCGCGGTGCAGGGAGATCGTCACGTCGAGCTCGCCGTCGGGCCGCGGAGCGCGCACCAGGTAGTACCCGTCCATCCCGCTGAACGGCGAGGCGCAGAACCGTTTGCGCACCATCGCCGGGTTCGGCCCATCCGGCGGGATGACGTACGCATGCCACTCTCCGCGGGTGTTGTGCACCTCGGCGAGGACGTGGCGCAGGACACCGTTGGCGTCGTGACACCAGTAGAGGCTCAACGGGTTGAACGCGTAGCCGAGCACGCGCGGCTGCAGCAGCGCCGTGACGCGCCCGCCGCCGAGGTCGATGCCCCGTTGGGCCAGGACGGTGTCGACGCGTGCTCGCAGCGTGTCGCCGACGACGCCGTCGAAGTGGTCGCGGGCGTCGAAACGGGCGAACGATCGCAGTCCGAGCGGCAGCCGCGGCAATTCGTCGAGGTCGACGTACCAGCTGTAGCTGTTCAGCTCGAAGTAGTGGTGCACGGGTGCCCGGCGCAGGTGGGTGACGCGGGTCCGGTACAGCGCGGGCGTCGATTTCGGTTCCACACTCGTCATTCGGAGCCGATCCCCGGATGGATGGATATAGTTCCCTGCCGTGGTGGCGACCGTATTCCGGAACGGGACAGTCTGGACCGGCGCGTCGCAGCCCGTCGCCGGGGCGCTGCTGGTGGTCGACGGCGCCGTGGCCGCGGTGGGGGACGACGCCACCGCCCGGACGGCCGACGAGGAGGTCGACCTCGAGGGCGGTTTCCTGATGCCGTCTTTCGGCGACGGTCACGCCCACCCGCTGCTCGGCGGCCTGGAGGAGGTCGGCCCGCCGGTGCGCGGCTGCGGTTCGGTGGACGAGATCGTCGAGGCGGTGCGGGGCTACGCCGCGCGCCATCCCGAGGCGGAGTGGATCGTCGGAGCCTCCTATGACGGCAGCCTCGCCGAGGGTGGGCTGTTCGACGCCCGCTGGCTCGACGCGGCGGTGCCGGACCGCCCGGTGGTGCTGCGGGCCTGGGATTACCACACCGTGTGGTGCAACTCGGTGGCGCTGCAGCGTGCGGGCATCACCGCCGACACCCCCGATCCGGTGCTCGGGGAGATTCCGCGCCGCGAGGACGGGTCGGTGCTCGGTACCCTGCGCGAATGGGGTGCGGTCGACCTCGTCACCGCCGTGATGCCCGAGCGCGACGAGGACGTCCGGGTGGCCGCGCTGGGCACCGCCGCCGACTACTACCTCGCCCGCGGGGTCACCTGGGTGCAGGACGCCTGGGTCGAACCCGGCGACGTCGACACCTACCTGGCCGCCGCGCGCCGCGACGCACTGCGCATCCGCTTCAACCTCGCGCTTTACGCCGACCCGCGGCACTTCGACTCCCAACTGCCGCAGTTCGTCGACGCGCGCCGCCGGGTCGAGGACCTGGCCGCCCCGATGTTGACCGCGCAGACGGTGAAGTTCTTCGCCGACGGCGTGGTGGAGAACGAGACCGGTGCGCTGATCGAGCCGTACTGCTCCGGCCTGCACAACCACGGCATGCAGGTCTGGGAGGGCGATTCGCTGGCCGAATCCGTGCGCCGCGTCGACGACCTGGGCTTCCAGATCCACATCCACGCGATCGGCGACGCGGCCGTCCGACAGGCCCTCGACGCCATCGAACACGCGATCACCGTCAACGGTCCGCGCGACCGCCGCCCCGTCATCGCCCACGTCCAGCTCGTCGACGACGCCGACATCGACCGCTTCGCCCGCCTGGGCGTGATCGCGAACATGCAACCGCTCTGGGCGCAGCTCGACCCGCTGATGACGGTGCTGACCGTGCCTCGGCTCGGCCGTGACCGCGCCGACCGGCAGTACCGCATGCGGACCCTCGACGAGGCCGGCGTGCTGGGATTCGGGTCGGACTGGCCGGTGTCCTCGGGCGCCCCGCTGGACGGGATCGCCGTGGCCGCGTCCCGGCGCACCGTCGACGGCACCCCTGCCGGTGGCTGGACGCCGGAGGAGATCGTGCCGGTCGAACGGGCGATGCGCGCCTACACCTCGGGTGTGGCGTATCAGGCCTTCGCCGAACAGCGTTGGGGCCGACTCACTCCGGGCGCTGCCGCCGACATGGTGTGGCTCGGCGCCGACCCGCGCGACACGCCCGCGCTGGAGATTCCCGCGATCGAGGTGCGCGGAACCTGTCTGGGGGGCAAGCTCGTAGGGCCGTCCGCCCGCTGAAGGGAGTCCTGATGTCCTCGACCACACCCTTGAACCCGTCGGTCGGGGCGGGTGAGGGACACCTGCGCCGGGTCCTCGGCGTGCCGTCCCTGGTGCTGTTCGGTCTGGTGTACATGGTGCCGTTGACGGTGTTCACCACCTACGGCATCGTCACCGTCGAATCCGGTGGCCGCGTGCCGCTCTCCTACGTGGTGACGCTGGCCGCGATGATCTTCACCGCGCGGTCGTACGCCCGGATGGCCGCCGCGTACCCCGTCGCCGGCTCGGCGTACGCCTACACCCAGCGGACATTCGGCGCGCCCGTCGGCTTCCTCGCCGGCTGGTCGCTGCTGCTGGACTACCTGTTCCTGCCGATGCTGAACTACCTGGTCATCGGGCTCTACCTGAACGCCGCCGTCCCGGCGATCCCGCAGTGGGTGATCGTCGTCGTGACCATCGCGATCATCACGGTCCTCAACATCGTCGGCATCGTGTCGGTGGCGCGGGCCAACCTCCTGATCATCGTGATCCAGGCGATCTTCATCGCGGTGTTCCTCGTGATGGCGGTGGCCGCCGTCTCGGGTTCGGGCACCGTCGACCTCATGGCCCCGTTCCGCGGGGACGGCACCGCGGACGGGCTGGGGCCCGTGCTGGCGGGTGCGGCGATCCTGTGTCTGTCGTTCCTCGGATTCGACGCGGTGTCGACGCTGGCCGAGGAGGCCAAGGACGCCCGGCGGGACGTGCCCAGGGCCATCATGCTTGCCACGGTCATCTGCGGCGTGTTGTTCGTCATCCTGTCCTACGCATCGCAGTTGGTGTTCCCGTCGAATGCATTCACCGATGTCGACTCGGGCTCGCTGGACGTGATGGAGGCCGCCGGGGGGGCGTTCCTAGGAGCCTTCTTCACCGCCGCATACGTCGCCGGCGCGTCGGGTTCGGCACTCACCTCGCAGGCGTCGGTGGCCCGCATCCTCTACGCGATGGGCCGCGACGGAGTGCTGCCCCGCAAGGTGTTCGGGCACGTCTCGGTCAAGTTCGGCACGCCGACGTGGGCGATCCTGGTGATCTCGGTGGTTTCGCTGCTGGCACTGGTGATCGATCTGGCGATCCTCGCCTCGGTGGTGAGTTTCGGTGCGCTGGTGGCGTTCTCGGCGGTCAACCTGACGGTGATCAAGCACTACTTCGTCGATTCCGGCGAGAAGAACGTCGTCAACAACCTCGTGCTGCCGTTGATCGGCTTCGCGCTGACGGTCTGGCTGTGGACCAGCCTGTCGGGGGAGTCGCTGACGATCGGGCTGATCTGGCTCGCCGCCGGGTTCGTGTGGCTGCTCGCCGTCACGCGCGGCTTCCGCCGCCCGACACCGGTCCTCGACCTGGACGAGCTACCGGTTCAGCCGGCCGCGAGATAGGTCACCACGACCTGGCCGCCGCCACCAGGCCCTGCACGAGCGCGGACGTGGCGGGGGATAGCCCGTCATCACTGGGCAGCGGGCTGCGCGGGCTGAGGCCGCGCACCCGGGAGGTCAGTTCGAGCTGGGCGCCGCCACCCGCCACCCGGTTGACCGGGTTGTCTGGATGCAGGCCCCGCAGCTCGGGCGGGATGTCGTCCAGGTCGGTGACCATCCGGTAGCCGGGGATGTCGACGTGGTCGGCGAGGTGGACGGCCAGTGCCCGGTTGCGACCGCCCGCCAGCAGTTCGGTGCTGCGGCCGATGCGCCCGTATCCGTGCAGCGAGACGGCGACGTCGACGTGGTCGAGGAATCGTGCGAGCCGCGCCGACTCGTCGGCCAGATAGCGCGCCGACGGCAGATGGTGCGGGTACTGCTCGGGGTGGCGCACCACGTACACCGAGGCGCCGGCGGCCTCGGCGGCGCGTTCGGCGATGACGTCGGTCATCTGCTCGAGCCCGCCGCCGTGGATGGCCAGGAACCCGAACCGCGACCGCAGCACGCTGTGTTCCTGCACCGCGGGGTCGGCGAGTAGCTCCGAAAGAGACTGCGGGCCTTCGGTTTCGGTGTGGTGCGGGCGGTGCGGCCAGTGCATCGGGTCCCAGCGTCGGAGGAACTCGATCCACCGGTGCGGCAGTCCGTGGTGCAGGGCGCCGTCGATGATGCGTTCCAGGTAGCCCGGCCGCGGTGGGCCCGGTTCGACACGGTGGTCGATGTACACCCACGCCGGCGCCGGACCGTCGTCGGTCTGCACGGTCAGCCGGTCTCGGCGGTAGCGCACCGGAACGCCTTCGGCGCTGTCGAGCGTCGCGAGGTCGTGGTCGGACACCTGCCAGAGCACGCCATGCACCTGCGCGCCGTCGACCGGTTCGACGGTGGCCACGCCGCGTTCGTTGATCAGCCAGTCGTGGTCGGCGAGCGTCGCCGGGCGCGGGTCGACGGCGTCGGGGCAGCGCTGCGCCATCTGCCGCACGCACAGGTTGGACCCGTACGCGAAGTAGGCGTGTCGACCAGCTCGCAGCATTCAGCCTGTCACGGTCAGATAGATGAGCACCACATTCAGAAGACTAATCAAACCCGCGACGATCCAGCCCAGCGCGGTGGTGACGCGGTGATTGACGTCGGCGCCCATCACGGCCGGGTCCGCGGTCAACCGGATGAGTGGTATGAGTGCGAACGGGATGCCGAAGGACAGCACGACCTGGGACAGCACCAGCGCCCGGGTGGGATCGACACCGAGCGCGAGGATCGCCAGCGCGGGGACCAGCGTGACGAGGCGGCGCACCAGCAGGGGATAGGTCCGCCGCAGCAGGCCGCCCATGATCATCGCGCCGGCGTACGCGCCCACCGACGTCGACGCCAGACCGGATGCCAGTAGGCCGATCGCGAAGCACAGGGCGACGGCCGGGCCGAGTGTCTGCTGCACCGCGGCGTGGGCACCTTCCAGGGTGTCGGTGTCGTCCATGCCCTGCAGGTTGGTGGCGGCAACCAGCAGCATCGACATGTTGACCGCCCCGGCGATCAACATCGCCAGGCCGACGTCGATGCGGGTGACCTTGAGGAGCTTGCGCCGCTGGGGCCCCGGCTCGGGGTGGCCGTGGCGATCCCGGGCGAGGCCGGAGTGGAGGTAGACCGCGTGCGGCATCACCGTCGCACCCAGCATCGCCGTGGCGAGCAGCACGCTCTCGGCGCCGTCGAAGAGGGGGATGAGGCCTCCCGCCACCTCGGCGGCGGGGGGCGGTTCGACGAACACGCTCGTGAGGAAGCCGATCGCGATGATCAGCAGTAGACCGCTGATCACCCGCTCGAAGTGCCGCTGGCCGCGGCGGTTCTGCACGGCAAGCAGGGCCAGTGACACCGCGCCGGTGATCAGACCGCCGACCAGCAGCGGCAGGTCGAACAACAGGTACAGCGCGATCGCGCCGCCCACCACCTCGGCCAAATCGGTTGCCATGGCGACCAATTCGGCCTGCAACCAGTAGGCGATGCGTGTCGGCGTGCGGGTGCGGCCTGCGACGGCCTCGGGGAGCGAGCGGCCGGTGACCAGACCCAGCTTCGCCGACAGGTACTGCACCAGCCCGGCCATGACGTTGGCCAGCACGATGACCCAGACGAGCAGGAACCCGAACTGGGCCCCGGCGCTGACGTTGGCCGCGACGTTGCCCGGATCGACGTAGGCGATCGCGGCGACGAACGCCGGGCCCAACAGCAGCCACGTCGGTCTGGTCGTGCGGCGGTCGATCTGCGGCAGCACCCTTTTCCTTCCTGCGGAGCAGCGAATAGAAAAGTTAGGTTAGCCGAAACCTTCTGCCGATGTGCACGTGGTGCGCCGGAACGCACGCACGGACTCAGATGTCGAAGCCGATGACGAGGCCGCCGTAACCCCAGCCGCCGTACGGCCAACCGTAGTTGTTCTCCGGCGGTGTCGTGACGATCTGGGTGCTGCCGCCCGTCTCGCACTGGGTCGTGCGCGGACCGGTGTTCACGCACTCGGGCGCGGCCGCGGCGACGGGGGCCGTCAGGGCGGCCGCGCCGACGAGTACGAGAGTGGAAACTGTTGTGGCCGGGGATGATCCGATCTTCATCGGTGACCTCCTGGTACGGCCGGGTCTGTGGCGACGATCTACCAACCCATGACCAGTGCCGGTCCGTAGTAGTAGTCGTTCCACGGGTACAGGTAGTTGGTCTGTCCCGGCGAGGTGACGATCTGAGTGTTACCCGGGCTGCTGCACTGCGTGGTGGACCCGCCGAAGGCGGTCTGACCCGTGGTGACGCAGTTCGGCTGGGCTGCCGCGGCGGGCGCCATGAGGACCGCCGCGCCGACGCCCGCGGCGACGGCGAGCGGCGCGAGGCCGATCAGTTTACGCACGGTGTTCTAGCCCCAGTCGACGACGGTGGCGGGACCGTAGTACGAGTCGCCCCACGGGTACAGGAAGGTGCTCTGGTTGTGAATGTCCTTGGGCTGCGTGGCGAATTGGGTCTGCCACGGCGGGCATTTCTGGCCCTGGCCCAGAGCGTTGGGGGCCACGTTGAGGCACTTGCCGTCGTGCTCGCCGCTGGGTTGGGCGACGGCGGCAGGGGCTGCCGCGATTGCTGCGGCGGCGCCCGCAGCTGCGACAAGCGGGAGGAAGAGGCGCAGAGCGGAACGCATGAGACCGTCCTTGAGTCGGCGTGCAGCTTACGCTCAGGAGCCTACTAGCCCTTTGCCAGTAATGAGCGGTAGATCGAGAGTTGTCCGTATTCCGGGTTCGGCGGCGACGACGGCGGGGATGGCGTTGACGATCCGCGCGGCCGTCGCGACGAGACCCGCGCGGTTGTGATCGCCGTGGGGACTGCTCTGGCACAGATCCAGGGCGTAGGTCGGTTCGCCGGTGATCTCGACGCGGTAGGAGCCGCCGGGTTGTGCGGGCTGGGGCCAGTCCGGGCAGAGGTCCTCGCGCAGCCGCGTCACGTGTTCGAGCACCACCGCGACTTTGCCGTCGCGCATTCCGCGCACCTCGAAACGCAGTGCGGCCGCGGTGCCTTTCGCGATGGGGCCGGATGCGATGTCGAAGCCGTCGGGGGCGGGCTCGCGCACGTAGGTCTCGGTCACCTCGTCGAGGTCGATGCCCAGCCCGGCGGCGAGCTGGCGGACCACCGACCCCCAGGCCAGGCTCAGCACGCCGGGCTGCAGCAGCATCGGCAGCTCGTCGAGCGGCTTGCCGAACCCCATGACGTCGAACATCACCGTCGGGCTGTCGTAGGTGGCGTAGTCGATGATCTCCATGCAGCGGATCTGCTCGATGCGTTGGCAGGTCCCGGCCAGCGCTAGGGGCAGCAGGTCATTGGCGAAGCCGGGGTCGATGCCCCCGACGAAGACGCTGGAGCCGCCGGTACGGGTGGCCTCCTCGATCGGGGCGATCAGTTCCTCGGGCAGCACCTGCCACGGGTACTGCAGGAACACCGGTCCGCTGCCGACCATGTTGATGCCGGCGGCCAGGATGCGGCGGTAGTCCTCGAGCGCCTCGGGCAACCGGTTGTCGGCCATCGCGGTGTAGACGACACAGTCCGGCTTCGCGGCCAGCACCTCGTCGAGGTTGTCGGAGGCCGTGATGCCGGTCGGCCCGGAAAGCTCTGTGAGGCCGGCGAGTTCCGCGGCGTCCTTACCGGCCTTGGCCGCCGAGGACACCCAGACGCCGGTCAGCTCGAACTGCGGGTTGATGATCAGTTGGGTGAGCGCGTGATTGCCGACGTTGCCGGTGCCGATCTGTGCGACGCGTATCGCCATCGAGGTCTCCTAGAGGTCCGGGAAGGGCATGTCGAGGTTGGGGAACGTCAGCCCGCCGTCGACCTCGAGGGTCTTGCCGGTCAGGTAGCTCGCGGCCGGGGAGGCCAGGTAGACCGCCGCGGCGGCGATGTCCTCGGGATCGCCGAGCCGGCGCATCGGCGTGGCCTTCTCCATGGGTTCGCGCAGGTCGTCGTTGCTGGCGACGATGTCGAGTGCGGACGTCAGGATCGAGCCGGGCGCGATCGCGTTGACCCGGATGCGCGGGCAGAGGTCGAGTGCGGCGAGGCGGGTGTAATGCGCGAGCGCGGCCTTCGCGGTGCCGTAGGCGGCGAATCCGCGTCCGGCGAGGCGGCCCATCGTCGAGGTGATGTTGATGATGCTGCCGCCGCCGGAGTGCTCCAGCATGAGCGGAACCGATGCGGTGGTCAGCGCGTGGGCGGTCGCGACGTTGAAGGTGAACGCGTCGCGCATGTCCTTCGCCGAGGTGTCCGTCAGCGAGTTCGGCATGGTGCCGCCGACGTTGTTGACGACGATGTCTAGTTTCCCGAAGGCCTCTACCGCGGCGGGGGCGAGCCGGGCCGTCGACTCGGGATGCGCGAGGTCGGCGACGACGATGTGCGCGCGCCTGCCGGTGCCGCGGATCTGCTCGGCCACCTCGTCGAGTTGCGACTCGGTACGGGCCGTGATCACCACGTCCGCACCGGCTTCCGCGAACGCCACCGCGATCGCGGCGCCCAGTCCACGGCCCGCCCCGGTGACGGTTGCGACTCGGCCGTCGAGCCGGAATCTGTCCAGGATCACGTCTGCCTCACTTCCTTCGACGGGCGTCACCGTAGCAAGGCGCGGTCGCCGAAGGGTGAGGTTTCTGGAACACGTTCTAATCGCGACAGCCGGCGGCCGGACGGTCAGGACTTCCTCGCGGCGGCCTTCTTCGCAGCCTTCTTGGCGGGTGCCTTCTTGGCGGCGGTCTTCTTCGCGGGTGCCTTCTTGGCCGCCGCCTTCTTGGCCGGCTTCTCGTCATCGTCGTCCGACTCGGACTTCGAGCCCGAGCCCGAGCGCCGCGCCTTCACGCTGGCCTCGAGTTTCGCCAGCAGATCCGACACGTCCTCGGTCTCGTCGAGTTCGGTCGGCTGCTCCTCGACGGCGAACGCCTCCCCGCCTTCGAGTTTGGCCTCCACCAACTCCCGCAACTGATCCTGGTAGTCGTCGTGGTAGCGGTCGGGGTTGAAGTCGTCGGTCATCGACTCGACCACCTGACCGGCCATCTTCAGCTCGGCCGGTTTGATCTCGACTTCCTTGTCCAGCACGGGGAAATCGGGATCGCGGATCTCGTCGGGCCACAGCAGCGTGTGGATCATCATCACGTCACGTTTGGAGAAGTCCTTGACGCGCAGGGCCGCCAACCGCGTCTTGTTGCGCAGCGCGAAGTGCACGATCGCGACCCGGTCGGTCTCCGACAGCGTCTTGGCAAGCAGCACATACGATTTCGACGACTTGCCGTCGGGTTCGAGGAAGTAGCTGCGGTCGTACATGAGCGGGTCGAGGTCGGCGGCCGGGACGAATTCCAGCACCTCGATCTCCCGGCTGCGTTCCTCCGGCAGCGTGGCGATGTCCTCGTCGGTGATGACGACCATCTGGCCGTCGTCGGATTCGAAGGCCTTGGCGATGTCGCGGTACTCGACCACCTCGCCGCACACCTCGCAGGTCCGCTTGTAGCGGATCCGGCCGTTGTCCTTCGCGTGGACCTGGTGGAACTTGATGTCATGGTCCTCGGTCGCGCTGTAGACCTTGACCGGCACGTTCACCAGGCCGAAGGCGATCGAACCCTTCCAGATGGATCGCATACGCCCAGTATGGCCCACATCATCAGCGGTGACGGTCGATCAGGGCCGCGGGTTCGCGCGCCGCGGCGTCGCGGGTCGCCCGGTCGGGGAGGTCCGCACCCGCTTTGGTGACGGTCAGCGCCGAGGACAACGCGGCCGTCTGCAGCACGTCGTGCAGCGCGTCGAGGCGGATCGCGCGCAGGTGTGGGCGTTTCTCGGCGCCCAGCAGATCGTGGGTCCACAGCGCGTCGATCAGCCCCGCCATGAAGGCGTCACCGGCTCCGACCGTGTCCACCACCTCGACAGGGAGCGCGGCCACCCGCACCGCACCGGCGGCGCACACCGCGAAGGCGCCCTGATCGCCCTCGGTGACCGCGACGATCGACGGCCCGAGTTGCAGCCACGAGCGGGCCGTCTGCTTCGGCGACCGGTTCGGGTCCAGCCACCGCAGATCCTCGTCGCTGGCCTTGATGACGTCGGCGCGTTCGACCAGGCGGTCGATCCGGGTGCGCGCCGCGTCGGGGTCGTCGATCAGCGCCGGGCGGATGTTGGGGTCGAAGGTGATCGTCGCCGACAGGTGGTAGGCGTCGAGCAGCGCCGCCGTCGCGCGGCATCCCGGCTCGAGCACCGTGGCGATGGACCCGGTGTGGGCCACCAGTGGGGGCGCCGCCTCCGGGGTCCCCGCAAGCTCCCATTCGATGTCGAATTCGTACCGGGCCGAACCCTTGTCGTCGAGCGTGGCCCGCGCTGTCGGCGTTCGCGTGGCGTTCGTGCTGCCGGCGACGAGGCGCACCCCGGCCGCCTCGAGATGCTCGACGATCCGCCTGCCGCGCGCGTCGCCGGCGATGTGGGTGAGGAAGTCGACGCCGCGCCCGAGCCGGGCGAGACCCACTGCGACGTTGAGGGGGCTGCCGCCGACGTGTTCTGTCGGGGCGGCTGCCGTGCCGTCGCGTTGCACGATGTCGATCAACGCTTCGCCGATCACCAGCGCACGCGGCGTCATGGCGCACCCACCAGCGCTTCGAGGGTGGCGCGGGCACCGTCGCGGTGCAGCGACTGCAACGCCGCGACGTACTCGTCGACGAACCGTTTGTCGTCGGCGAGATCGCCGAAGATTGACCGGTTCTCGACGAACGCGGTCGGGTTGTCACGTTGGGTGCGCGCCAGGGGGACCAGTTCGCCGGCGAGTTGGTCCTGCACATCGATCGGCTCGCCCTGCTCGTCGACGCCCTCGGCGTAACGCGCCCAGCTCGCGACGACCGCGGCCGACAACCGGACCGGCGCCCCGGTCCGCAGATTCTCCCGGACCACCGGCAACAGCCATTTCGGGATGCGGTCCGAGGAGCCGTAACACAACCGGGCGATGGTGTCGCGCACACCGGGATTGGCGAAACGCTCGATGAGCGTGCGCTTGTAGTCGGGCAGGTCGATACCGGGGACCGGCTGCAGCGTCGGCGTCGCCTCCGAATCCATGTACCGGCGCAGGAATTCGGCGAACAACGGGTCGCCCGCGGCGTCGTGCACCAACCGGTAGCCGGCCAGATGGCCGAAGTAGCACAGCGCCTGGTGGCCGGCGTTGAGCAGTCGCAGCTTCATCAGTTCGTAGGGGGTGACGTCGTCGACGAGGAGCACGCCGACGTCCTCGAAGGGCGGGCGCCCGTCGGCGAAGGTGTCCTCGAGCACCCACGAGGTGAACGGCTCGGCGACCACCGGCCACGCGTCGTCGACACCGAATTCGTCGCGGACGGTGGCGATCACGTCCGGTGTGGTCACCGGCGTGATCCGGTCGACCATCGAGTTCGGGAAGCGGGTGCCTGCCTCGATCCATTCCGAGAGGCCCGGATGGGTGCGGTCGGCGTAGGACACGAACGCCGCGCGGGCCACGTCGCCGTTGCCCTCGATGTTGTCGCACGACACGATGGTCGGCGAGCCGATACCGCGGTCGCGCCGGCGGGCGAGCGCGTCCGTCACCAGACCGAACACGTTGACGGAGTCGGCATCCACCTTGTCGACCTCGTAGCCGCCCTCGGTGATGGTCAGCGAGATGATGCGGGTGCTCGGCGCGGCCAGCAGTTCGACGACGCCCTCCGGATCGTCCGGTGCGTAGCGGTAGTCGACGATCGACCCGATGACCCGGGCGTCGCGGGTGCCGTCGGGGTTCTCCAGCAGCAGCGTGTAGAGCCCGTCCTGAGCGCCCAGCGCCTCGGCCATCCTGCGGTCGCCGGGCAGCACTCCGACACCGCAGATCCCCCACTCCGAGGCGAGACCTTTCTCGAGGAGCGCGTCGACGTACATGGCCTGGTGTGCGCGATGGAATCCGCCGACGCCGAAGTGCACGATACCCACGCCGACCTCGTCGCGCGCGTAGGTCGGCGTGGCGATGGGGATGTCGGGCAGGGTCGACCTGTCGAGCTTCACGACGCCGCCACCCATCCGGTCGAACGGCCCGGGCAGAAAAGTGTTGTCTGCGTCACATTCACCATGTTAGCGTGATGAGCATCTACTCGCACTGGTGAGCATATGCTCACCCTCGCACGGAGGGTGGTCCCGCGTGGCGATACCGACGTCGGCTCCCGCGGCGAACGGACGGGCGCATCAGCGCTCCCCGGAAGACCTGCGGTTGGCGTTGCGCGCGGCCACGCTGTACTACCTCGACGGCCTGACCCAGGCCGAGATCGCCGCCCGTCTCGGCGTTTCCCGTCCCACCGCGGGCCGACTCGTCGCCCGCGCCAAGGCCCGCGGCCTCGTGCGCATCGACATCGTGGTGCCCGAGAATCTGCAGGAGGACCTGCACGCCGACGAGGAACGCGAACTCGAGACACGCTTCGGCCTCACCGAGGTGGTGATCGCCGGTCACGGTGTCGACATCGGCGCGCCGGGGCGGCCCGCGGCGTTCGCCAGCGTCGGGCGCGCGGCCGCCGCACTGCTGATGCGCCGGTTGGAACCCGACGACGTGCTGGGTTTCACCTGGGGGCCGGAGCAGGTGGCGGTGGCGACCGCCCTGACGCCGGGCGTGGCGAGTTGCCGCGCGGTGGTTCAACTCGACGGCGCCATGTCCAGCGCCGCCTACCAGACCGGCGTCGAACTCATCCTCGGCCGGTGCGCGGACATGCTGCGCGCCAACACCATCCGCCTGCCCGCGCCGCTGTACGCCGATCCGTCCACCGTGGCGTCGATGCGTTGCGATTCGGTCATCTCCCGCACGCTGGAGGCCGGTAGGCGCGCCGATGTGATGATGTTCGGAGTCGGCGCCGTCTCGACGTCAACCACCCTCTTCGAGGGCAGCTACCTCGACACCCGGATGCTCGACGAGCAGATCGCGGCGGGTGCCGTCGGCGAGATCGGCGGCCGGTTCTTCGACGAACAGGGCGCGCCCGTGGACACCGAACTCCAGCAGCGCGCGGTGTCCGTCCCCCTCGAGGACGTCCGGGCCTGCGAGAAGACGATCCTGATCGCCAGCGGCGCCGAGAAGCACCGGGCCACCCTGGCCGCGCTCCGCGGCCGCCTGGCCCGGCTGTTGGTTTGCGACATCGACTGCGCACGTTGGCTTCTCGACCACGGAAAGGGGTGACGGTGAAAACGCGAACAATGGTGCGTCGGCTGGCGGGAGGTCTGGCCGCCGCCGCGCTGGTCGTCACGTCCGGGTGCGCCGGCGCCGGAACCCTCGGCGCCACCGACCAGACGGTGACCATCGCGATGGTCTCCAATTCCCAGATGACCGACGCCCGCGAGCTGTCCTCGAAGTTCGAAGAGGCCAACCCGGACATCAAACTGCGGTTCGTCACGCTCTCGGAGAACCAGGCCCGCGCCAAGATCACCGCCTCGACGGCGATGGGCGGCGGCGAGTTCGACGTGGTGATGATCAGCAACTACGAGACGCCCCAGTGGGCGGAGAACGGCTGGCTGGTCAACCTCTCCGAATTCGCCCGCAAGACACCGGGTTACGACGAGAGCGACTTCTTCCCGTCGCTGCGGGAATCGCTGTCCTACGACGGCGACATGTACGCGGTGCCGTTCTACGGTGAATCGTCGTTCCTGATGTACCGCAAGGACCTGCTCGAGCAGGCCGGCATCACGATGCCCCGCACGCCGACGTGGCAGCAGGTCGCCGATGCGGCGGCCAAGTTGGACGGCCCCGACATGGTGGGCATCTGCCTGCGCGGCAAGCCCGGCTGGGGTGAGGTGCTGGCGCCGCTGGACACGGTCATCAACACCTTCGGCGGCCGGTGGTTCGACGAGAACTGGAACGCCCAGCTGACCAGCCCCGAGGTCAGGCGCGCCGTCCAGTTCTACGTCGACACGGTCACCAAGTACGGCGAACCCGGCGCCGCGGCAAGCGGATTCAGCGAATGCGCGACGCAGTTCGGGCAGGGTCGCACCGCCATGTGGTACGACGCGACGTCCGCGGTGTCGGTGCTCGAGGATCCGGCGTCGTCCACCGTGGTCGGCAAGGTGGGCTACGCGATGGCTCCCATGGCGGAGAAGCCCAACTCGGGGTGGCTCTACACGTGGGCGCTCGGCATCCCGAAGAGCAGTGACAACCCCGACTCCGCGTGGAAGTTCATCTCGTGGATGACCGACAAGAACTACATCAGGCTGGTGGGTGAGGAACTGGGCTGGGCGAGGGTGCCACCGGGCAGCCGGCTCTCCACATACGAGATTCCCGAGTACAAGGAAGCCTCGCAGGCGTTCGGGCAGGCGACGCTCGATTCGATCGAGGGTGCGGACCCACTGAAGCCGACCGTACAGCCGGTGCCCTACACCGGCATCCAGTTCCTCGCCATCCCGGAGTTCCAGGACCTCGGCACCCGGGTCAGCCAACAGATCAGCGCAGCCATCGCCGGGCAGAAGACGGTCGACGACGCGCTCGAACAGTCGCAGCGGTACGCCGAGGTCGTCGGCCGGAGTTATCAGGAGAACTCATGACCACAGTGGCCACCGAAGCCCGGGAGACCGAATCCGAACACGTCGCCCGGATCAAACAGGGGCAGGACCGGGGCGTATCCCGCGCCGAGGGATGGCGGCGGCGCGGCCCGCTGCTGCCCGCCCTGATCTTCATGATCCTGGTGACGCAGATCCCGTTCCTGTTCACGCTCTACTACTCGACCCTGTCGTGGAACCTGGTGCGCCCCGGCTCCAGTGAGTTCGTCGGCATGCAGAACTACCTCGACGTCATCGCCGACGGGACGTTCTGGCAGGTGGGTCTGAACACCGTCGTCATCATCGTCGCGACGGTGCTGATCTCGGTGGTGCTCGGGCTGCTGCTCGCCCTGCTGCTCGACCGTGCCTTCCTCGGCCGCGGTGTGGTGCGCACCCTGCTGATCACCCCGTTCCTCGTGACTCCCGTTGCGGGAGCGCTGATGTGGAAGACCGCGATGCTCGACCCCGTGTTCGGCATCGTGAACTGGCTGCTGCCCGGTGAGGGAATCGACTTCGTCAGCCGATTTCCGCTGTCCTCGGTGATTCTCGCCCTGGTCTGGCAGTGGACGCCGTTCATGATGCTGCTGATCCTCGCCGGCCTCCAGTCGATGCCTCGCGACATCCTGGAGGCCGGTCGAGTCGACGGCGCGGGAGCGTTCCAACTCTTCCGCGAGTTGACGCTCCCGCACCTTCGGCGCTTCATCGAACTGGGCACGGTGCTCGGGGCGATCTACCTGGTCAACACCTTCGACCAGATCTACATGATGACGCAGGGCGGGCCGGGTACCGCGAGCGCGAACCTGCCGTTCTACATCTACCAACGCGCGTTCCTGGGCTTCGACATCGGACAGGCCGCCGCCATGGGCGTCGTGGTCGTGATCTTCACGATGATCATCGCCAGCTTCGCGCTGCGCCTGATCTTCAAATCGTTCACCGGCAAGGAAGAGGCGGCCTGACATGACCACCACCACCGCTCCCGCCGCGACGGCCAAGCGCCGCAAGTTCGACCCCTGGGGTGTCGTCGCCTGGCTCGTCGGCCTCGGCTTCTTCTTCCCGGTCTTCTGGATGGTGCTGACGGCGTTCAAACAAGAGGTCGACGCCTACACCACCACACCGAAATTCGTCTTCAGCCCGACCCTCGACGAGTTCAAGGCCGTCTTCGACCAGGGCGTCGCGACGGGACTGCTGAACTCCCTGTTCGCCACCACGGTGTCGACGATCCTGGTGCTGCTGCTGGGCATCCCGGCCGCGTTCGCGCTGTCACTGCGCCCGGTCCGCAAGACCTCCGACGCGCTGTTCTTCTTCATGAGCACCAAGATGCTCCCGGTGGTCGCGGTGATCATCCCGCTCTACGTGATCGTGTCGAACATCGGCCTGCTGGACAACATCTGGGCGCTCATCGTGCTCTACACGGCGATGAACCTTCCCGTGGCGGTGTGGATGATGCGGTCGTTCTTCCTGGAGGTGCCCGGTGAACTGCTCGAGGCCGCCAGCCTCGACGGGGCGAGCACCTGGCGGTCCGCGCGGGAGGTGATCCTGCCGCTGGTCTCACCCGGTATCGCGGCGACCGCACTGATCTGCGTGATCTTCGCCTGGAACGAGTTCTTCTTCGCGGTCAGCCTCACCGCGGTCCAGGCCCAGACCATGCCGGTCTTCCTGGTCGGCTTCATCGCGGGTGAGGGCCTGTACTGGGCCAAGCTGTGCGCGGCGGCGACGCTGGCCGCGCTGCCGGTGGTTCTGGCGGGGTGGGTCGCCCAGAACAAGCTGGTTCGTGGACTGTCCTTCGGCGCCATCAAATAGATAGGAAACGTCAATGGCGACAATCGCTTACAAGAACGCCTCGTGCATCTACGAGGGCTCGGACAAACTGGCGGTCGACTCGCTGAACCTCGACATCGCCGACGGCGAGTTCGTGGTCCTGGTCGGGCCGTCGGGTTCCGGGAAGAGCACGGCGCTGCGGATGCTCGCCGGTCTGGAGGACATCGACGAGGGCGACATCGAGATCGGCGGCCGCAACATGCGCGGCGTGCCGTCGAAGGACCGCGACATCGCGATGGTGTTCCAGAACTACGCGCTGTACCCGAACAAGACGGTCGCCGAGAACATGGGCTTCGCGCTGAAACTGCGCGGGGTGTCCGCCGACGAGCGGCGGCGCAAGGTCGAAGAGGCCGCCAAACTGCTCGACCTGACCGACTTCCTGGACCGCAAACCGGCGAAGCTCTCGGGTGGGCAGCGCCAGCGCGTGGCGATGGGCCGGGCGATCGTGCGGGAACCGCAGGTGTTCTGCATGGACGAGCCGCTGTCGAACCTGGACGCGAAACTGCGGGTGCAGACCCGCACGCAGATCGCGGCGTTGCAGCGGCGGCTGGGCACCACCACCGTGTACGTCACCCACGACCAGGTCGAGGCGATGACGATGGGCGACCGGGTCGCGGTGCTGCGCAACGGCAAGCTGCAGCAGTTCGCGACGCCGAGCGAACTCTACGACCAGCCGGCCAACGCGTTCGTCGCCGGTTTCATCGGCTCCCCCGCGATGAACCTGATGACGCTGCCGATCACCGCCGAAGGCGTTCGGGTGGGCCAGAATTCGTCGCTGGAGCTGGAGCGGGCGCAGCTGAGCGCACTGCACGAGGCGGGGTTGAAGGAGGTCACGGTCGGTGTGCGGCCCGAGCAGCTGGAGCTGACCGACTCCGGCGGGATGGAGGTCGTCGTCGACCTGGTCGAGGATCTCGGCAGCGAGGCCTACGTGTACGCGCACGCCGGTGAGGGCGTGAACCTGGTGGCGCGGTCGCTGACGAAGGCGGCGCCGCGGCTGGCCGACACCGTGCACCTGCGCAAGCAGCCCGACGCCGTCGTGCACCTGTTCCACCCGGAGACGGGGGAGCGGGTGGCCTAGCGTCGCCCTGGGCCGCGTACTGCGGCGTCGACTTCTGCACCAGGGTCGTTCTCGGCCCGAATCCACGCCCCTCAGGTAGAACTCGGTAACGCCCAACCTTGTTCGGCGAACGCCTCGCGGACGCGATGCAGGATGTACCGGCTGCTGTGTTCAGCCACCATGCGCAGATCGATCCACCCTTCGATGGTGTTGAGGAGGCCCGACATGTTTCGGGCGCGAGGAGCGGCACGCCGTCCCGGCTGTGGACAGAGCGGCGTCTGTGAGCGGCGAGTTCGACATGAGGGCCGATGCCTCCGAACGGGTAATACTTGGTCGTGGCGGAAGGCGTGGTGGATCACTTCGGTCGGGTGCGCCTGACCAACCCGGACAAGGTGCTGTACCCCGCCACGGGGACCACCAAGGCGGAGGTCTTCGAGTACTACGTGAACGTCGCCGACGCGATGGTGCCGCACATCGCGGGCCGGGCGGTGACCCGCAAGCGCTGGCCCAACGGTGTCGGAGAGCTCGAGTTCTTCGAGAAGCAACTGGCCAGCTCCGCACCCGACTGGCTCACCCGCGGCACGATCGTCCACAAGTCCGGCACCACCACCTACCCGCTGATCGACACCCGCGAAGGCCTGGCGTGGATCGCGCAGCAGGCGTCACTGGAGGTACACGTTCCGCAGTGGCGGTTCGTAGGCGAACCCGACCACCTCACGCCGGGCCCGGCCACCCGCATCGTGTTCGACCTCGACCCCGGCGAGGGCGTCACGTTCCGCCAGCTGTGCGAGGTCGCTCACGAGGTCCGTGAGCTGATCACCGGTATCGGGCTGACCGCCTATCCGCTGACCAGCGGCAGCAAGGGCCTGCACCTCTACGTCCCGCTCGACGAGCCGATCAGCAGCCAGGGCGCCTCGGTGCTGGCCAAGCGGATCGCCCAGCAGCTCGAGAAGACCATGCCCAAACAGGTCACCGCGACCATGACCAAGAGCCTGCGCACCGGCAAGGTGTTCCTCGACTGGAGCCAGAACAACGGCAACAAGACCACGATCGCGCCGTATTCGATGCGCGGCCGCGAGGAGCCCACGGTCGCGGCGCCCCGCACGTGGGAGGAGATCGAGGACCCCGACCTGCGCCATCTGCGGTTCGACGAGGTGCTCGAGCGGATCGAGCGGTTCGGCGACCTGCTCGCCGATCTCGACGAGAAGGTGCCGGTCGAGGACCGGCTGACCAAGTACCGCAGCATGCGCGACCCGTCGAGGACCCCCGAGCCGGTGCCGCCCCGCGCGCCGACCGTCGGCAACAACGACCGGTTCGTCATCCAGGAGCACCACGCCAGGCGGTTGCACTACGACCTGCGCCTGGAACGCGACGGTGTGCTGGTCAGTTGGGCGGTGCCGAAGAACCTGCCCGAGAGCCCAGCGGAGAACCGCCTGGCCGTGCACACCGAGGACCACCCGCTCGAGTACCTCACCTTCCACGGCACCATCCCGAAGGGCGAGTACGGCGGCGGCGACATGTTCGTCTGGGACACCGGCACCTACGACACCGAGAAGTTCAACGACCACGCCCCCGACGGGCCCGCCAAGGGCGGCGAGGTGATCGTCACCCTGCACGGCGAGAAGATCGACGGCCGCTACGCGCTCATCCAGACCGAAGGCAAGAACTGGCTCGCGCACCGGATGAAGGACCAGGCCAACCCGACCTTCGAGGACTTCGCGCCGATGCTCGCCACGCACGGTTCGGTCGAGCGGTACACCGCCGGACAGTGGGCGTTCGAAGGCAAGTGGGACGGCTACCGGCTGCTGGTCGACGCCGACCACGGCACGCTGTGCCTCAAATCCCGCAGCGGGCGCGACGTCACCGGCGAGTATCCCCAGTTACGCGCGCTGGCGGCTGATCTCGCCGACCACCACGTCGTGCTCGATGGCGAGGTCGTCGCACTCGACGACAACGGCGTGCCCCGCTTCGGGGAGATGCAGAACCGTGCCCGCTCCACCCGTGTCGAATTCTGGGCGTTCGACATCCTGCGCCTCGACGGACGCTGGCTGCTGAAAGCGAAGTACCGGGACCGCCGGAAGCTGTTGGAGACACTGGCCGGCGGCGGCGGCCTGATCGTGCAGCCCCTGCTCGACGGCGACGGTCGGGAGGCGCTCGAGCACGCGCGCGAACGCAAGTGGGAGGGTGTGGTCGCCAAGAAGTGGGACTCCACCTATCAGCCGGGGCGGCGCTCGTCGGCGTGGATCAAGGACAAGCTGTGGAACACCCAGGAGGTGGTGATCGGCGGCTGGCGCGAAGGCAACGGCGGGCGGAGCAGCGGTATCGGCGCGCTGGTGCTCGGCATCCCCGGACCGGACGGGCTGCAGTTCGTCGGGCGGGTGGGCACCGGGTTCACCGAGAAGGAGCTCGGCAAGCTCAAGACGACGCTCGCTCCGCTGCACACGAAGGAATCGCCCTTCGCGACAAGGCTTCCCACGCAGGATGCCAAGGGGGTGACGTTCGTGCGGCCCGAGCTGGTGGGGGAGGTGCGCTACAGCGAGCGCACCGGGGACGGCCGGTTGCGGCAGCCGTCGTGGCGCGGTCTGCGCCCGGACAAGTCGCCCGACGAGGTCGTGTGGGAGTAGGTCAGGCGACGACGCGGAAGTGCTGCGCCTTCGGGTCCGACGCGTCGGGCAGCGTCATCCCCGCCGCGGCACCCGAGCGCAGGTAGTCGATGACCGCGTCGTTGAGTTCCTCGCCCGGTACGACGGCCGGGATACCCGGCGGGTACGGCGTGATCTGTTCGGCGGCAACCCGTCCCGCCGCCTTCTCCGCCGGCACCATCTCGGTGTCGCCGAAGAACGCATCACGCGGCACGATCACCGTCGGAAGCTGGATCTCCTCCGGGGACGGCAGGTCGATGCGCGGCGGCGGCTCGAAGTCGCGTGCCGCCTCACGCCACGACGACAACGCGGCCAGAAGCCGGTCGGCGGTGTGGGGATCGTCGGCGAACGACATCGTCGCCAGCATGCGCCGGTGGTCGGACATGCCGAGATCCAGCATGCAGTGTTCGCGAATCCAGTCCGAGCCCTGATAGCCCGAGGTACCGGTCGCCGCGACGTCCATGAGGACTTGAAGCCGGTCGAGGTCGTGGGACGCCTGCTCGCCCAGTAGTTCGTCGTCGAGGACCTCGACGTCGGCGATCTCCTCGATGCGCGCCGGGACGCCGGCGGTGAGTTCCAAAGCGGCGCCGAACAAGTCGTGCCCCCGCTCGACCATCTGCCGCCGCCACGCGTCGAGCGCCGCGTAGACCATCACGTTCGGGCTCGTGGTCATGAGCAGGTCGGCGCATTTGGACAGCCGGTCGGCATCGACGAGGTCGCCCTGCAGGTGGAACACCGAACCCTGTTCGAACCCGGCGCCCATCTTGTGGACGCTGACCACGCAGACGTCGGCGCCGGCATCCATCGCCCACGTCGGCAGATCCTCGTGGAACGGCAGGTGTGCGCCCCAGGCCTCGTCCACGATCAGCGGTTTGCCGCGGTCGTGACACACCTCGACGATCCCGGCGAGGTCGGCGCAGGTGCCGTAGGGACTCGGGCTGACGACCAGCGCCCCTGAGGCGTCGGGGTACTCGTCCCACGCCTGGGCGACCTGCTCCGGTGACGGCGGATGCGAGAGGTGTCGTTCGGCGTCCCACTGGGGGGTGATCCACCGCGGCTGCACGCCGGAGAGGATCAGCCCCGCCACGACCGACTTGTGGCTGTCACGGCTGAGCAGCAGACCGCCCTCGTGCCCGCCCGCGACCGCCATCATGGCGGCCTTGACCGACAGTGAACTGCCGCAGGTCGAGAAGAACGCGGAGTCGGCCCCCACCGCCTCGGCCATCAGGTCTTCGGCGTCGGACAGGAAGCCGCCCCGGGACATCCGGTCGTCGAGGCCGCCGGAGGCCAGCACGTCGTCGCGGAACGGGTCTTTCCCGAGGATGGCCAGGGCGCGTTCGTCGGCGCCGCGGCCCTGACGGTGTCCCGGCGGGGTGAAGCCGTACCGCTCGCTGCGGTGATAGTCGGCCAGCGCGTCCAGGAGCGGTGCTTTCGCCTGATCCATGTCCCTGGGCTACCCGCGGTCGGTGCGTTGAACCGCTGCGGTCAGCGCAGCACGGTTGCGGCCCCGACCGCCTCCTGCAGACCGCGGGTGGCCAGCTGATCGGCCAGCTCGTTGTCCGGGACCCCGGAATGGCCCTTCACCCAGAACCATTCGACCTGGTGCGGTGCGCAGGCGATCCGGAGCCGCCGCCACAGGTCGGCGTTCTTCACCGGCTGCTTGGCGGCGGTCAGCCAGCCGTTGCGCTCCCACCCGAGCACCCACTTGGTGATGCCGTTGCGGACATAGGTGCTGTCGGTGTGGAGGTGCACCACCACGGGCCTGGTGAGCGCCTCCAAGGCCATGATCGGAGCGGTGAGCTCCATCCGGTTGTTGCTCGTCGCGCCGGCCTCCCCGCCGAACATCTCGCGGACGCGGTCACGGTGGCGCAGCACCGCGCCCCACCCCCCGGGGCCCGGGTTGGGGCGGCAGCCGCCGTCGGTGTGGATGATCACGGGTTCGGTGTCCACGGGTCAGCCGGCCTGTGCCTGCCGGAGCAGCTGGACCGCCCTGGGGCCGACGCCGTGCAGCGCCAGCAACTCATCGAGGTCCGCAGGGAGATCCGCACGCGTGCGGTAGCCGGCGTCGACCAGCGCGCCGGTCGCGGGCCTGCCGATCCGGATTCCGTCGAAGACTGCGCCGCGGTCGGCAGGATCGGTCATGGCCTGAGGATAGGTGCGGAGATCATCGCCGTCGGGACCGACATCCCGAGATCGCGGTGGCGCAGCGTGGTGATCCGTCGCCCCGGCTGCACCGCGGGCTTCACCGGGGCCGTGCGCGCACCGAAGTACGACGCCGTCGCATCGAGGTCGGCGACCGCGTACGTGATGCCCCACAGCGTGGACGGACCCGCGCCTGCGGTGTCGGGTGAGCCGACCACCTCGAGGATCACCTCACCCAACCGGAAGAAGACCTGACGGATCGGCCGGCCGCCCAGCTCGGCGTCGCGTTCACGGCGGGGCGCCACCCCGAGCGCCGCCAGCGCGTCGACGGTCCGGCCCAGGTCGGGCGACATCAGCACGACGTGGTCGATCGCGGTGACGCCGTTCGCATGCGTCGCGGGCTCGGCGGCGGTGGCGTCGGACCTCGTGGTCGGTATCCCGTCGACGGCGGAGTCCGCCGGCAGCCCCCGCAGCGACCACCCGACGATGCCGGAGCCGCGGTCGGCGCCGGCCAGTCTGATGCGGACACCGCCGATTCGGCACACGTCATCGGTGTCGACGGTGAACCCCGCTCCCCGCCACGCATCCGGGGGATCACCGACCCGGAATTCGTCGACGGTGACAGGTCCGGCCGGGCGCACGCGCTTCAGGATAGAGCCGACCGCAACCGCTGATTCCCGCCTCCGGGGAGTCTTTGCTCGGTACCTTTAGGCGAACGATCCGTGTTTCACCTTCAGGACGGTCAGCACTATGGCGGGCGGGATAGCAAGCGAGTTGGCGGCCGCCGGATTCACCGACGCCGTCGAGGTCGGGCGCGGTGGTGGCGGAGTGGTGTACCGCTGTTATCAGAAGTCCCTCGCGCGCAGCGTCGCCATCAAGGTCCTCGCCTCCGATCTCGACGACGACGACCGGGAGCGGTTCATGCGCGAGGGCTACGCGATGGGCGGGCTCTCCGGTCACCCCAACATCGTGAACATCCTGCAGGTCGGTGTCACCGACAGCAACCGGCCCTTCATCGTGATGCCCTACCACGCAAGGGGTTCGCTGGCGCAGCGGGTGCGCAGAGAAGGCCGGATCGCCTGGCCCGAAGCCCTGCGCATCGGCGTAAAACTGTGCGGCGCTTTGGAAACCGCGCACCGGACGGGGACCCTGCACCGGGACATCAAACCGGCCAACGTGCTCGTCAACGACTACGGCGAACCGCAACTGAGCGACTTCGGGACCGCGCGCATCGTCGGCGGGTACAAGACCGTGACCGGCTTCTTCACCGGCACCCTTTCCTACACCGCGCCCGAGGTGCTCAGCGGGACGCCGCCGACCGTCGCGGCCGACGTGTACTCCCTCGGCGCCACGATCTACGCCCTGATCGCGGGTAACCCTCCGCACGAACGCAAGGCCGACGAAGACCTGATCGCCCACTACCTGCGGATCACCTCGACGCCCGTGCCCGACCTTCGTCCGGAGGGTATTCCGGTCGACGTCTGCTCGGTGATCGAGAAGGCGATGTCACGCGAACCTGGCGACCGGTTCGCCTCGGCGGAGGAGTTCGGCCGGGAACTGCAACTGGCACAACGCCACAACGGCCTGGCCGCGGATTCGATGGCGCTCAGCGACCCGGACGCCCCGGCGGAGCAGCCGGCCGCCGCCGAGGGGCTCGACGTCACACGCCCGCCCGAGCCCACCGGGGAGGACTCGCTCGGCGCGACCGGCGCGATGCCACCGCCGTCGCCGGGCATGTTCGCCCACACCGCGTCGATCAGCGCGTCGAGCCTGCCGTGGGCCGTGCCGGCGGCCACGCCGCCCACCCCGGAGACCCCGGCGGCCGAACCGCCCCAGAAGCCGGAGCGCAACCGGAAACTGATCGCCGCCGCGGCCGCCGTCGCGGTGCTGCTGCTGGTGGTCAGCGGGATCTACATGGTCGTCTCACCCCGCGACGACGCCGGGAGCGACGTGGCGGCGCCGGCCGGCCAGACGCAACCGACCCCGGAGGCCCAGCCGGGATGGCGGTCGCTCGCGAATGCGCGGGTGGCCCGCGAGGGCGTCGCGGCGACGGAGGCCGACGGCACGATCTGGGTGTTCGGCGGCGTCGGCGAAGGTGACCGCGTCAGCGGGCGGCACGAGGGCTACGACCCGGCGATCGACAGCTGGAAGGGCGGTGAGGATCTGCCCGTTCCCGTGCAACACGCCATGGCGGTCACCTGGCAGGGCACCCCGGTGGTCCTCGGTGGCTGGCGCACCGAGGGCGCCGACCCGCGGGTGGCGACCGACCGGGTGTGGCGGGTGGTCAACAGTCGCTGGACCGAACTGCCCCCACTGCTGCAACCACGCGCGGCAGCGTCCGCCGCCGTGGTGGGCGACCGCATCATCGTCACCGGCGGCGTCGACGAAGCGGGCAAGCTGCTCGCCACCACCGAGATCTACGACGGCACCGGCTGGAAACTCGGCGCCGCCATGCCCACACCGCGGCAGATGTCGGCCGCGGCGTCGGACGGCAGGCTGGTGTACGTCGTCGGCGGCACCACCGGGACGGCGGACCTGGCGACGGCCGAGGCCTACGATCCGGCCGCGAACACGTGGAGCGCACTGCCCCCACTTCCGCAGCCGCGCAGCGACTTCGGCGCGACGAACGCCGACGGGCGGTTGGTCGCGGTGGGGGGCGAATCCGCGGGACAGGTGCTCGCGAGTGTCGTCGCGCTCGACTTCGTCACGCGGACGTGGACGGAGTTGCCCGACATGGAGACCGCGCGGCACGGTATGGCGGTCGCCAGCGTGGGCCGGACCGTCTACACGATCGGCGGATCGACCGGGGCCGCCGACGGCGCGGTCACCGCGTCGGCCGAATCCCTCAAGCTCGGTGCCCGCCGGCCGCAACCGGCCGCTGCGTGGCGAACCTTGCCGGATGCGCCGACGGCGCGGCTGATGACGGCGTGGACCGTGCTCGACGACAGGATCTGGATCGCCGGCGGCATGAGCCACGGCGAGACCCTCCAGACCGTCGAGAGCTACGACACGCGAACGGGCACATGGCGGACCGAGCCCCCGCTGCCAGTTCCGCTGCATCACGCCACCGCGGCGACGTATCGGGGCGAGGTGGTGGTGATCGGCGGCGCCAGCGAAAGCATCGCCGACGCGTCGAACAAGGTGTACGCCCTCCGCGACGGCGCCTGGGCGGAGCTTCCTCCGATGCAGCACGGCCGGGTCGCGGGTGCCGCGGCCGTCGTCGGGGACAAGCTGGTCGTCGTCGGCGGGCAGGACGACAAGCAGCTCGTCGCGCAGACCGAGGTGTTCGACGGTGAGTCGTGGACCGAGGCCGCCGATCTCCCCACGCCGCGCGAACACCTGGCGGCGGTGTCGGACGGCGTCTACGTCTACACCCTCGGTGGACGCCTGCTGAGCGCCGACGAGAACTCGGCCGCCTTCGAGCGGTTCAACCCGCAGACGGGCGCGTGGGAGTCCCTGCCGGACATGCCGACTGCGCGCGGCAGTTACGGCGCCGCGTTCATCGACGGCCGGATCGTCGCGGTCGGCGGCGAAGAACCCACCCGCGTGCTCGCCACCGTCGAGATGTACGACATCGCCGGCGGGACCTGGAGCACGCTGGCCCCGATCAGCACCCCGTTGCACGGGGAGGCGGTGGCCGCCGTCGGCTCGACGCTGTACTGCATCGGCGGAGCCGACCGGCCCACCCACGAGGGTCCCGTCGCCACAGTCGAAGCCCTGGACTTCACGTAGCGTCGCGCAGCTGGGCGATGGTCACCGCGCCGCGGCGCAGCGCCTCGTTGGCCAGCCGGACCCGGCGGTCGCCGTCGGCGGGGATGGCGAATTTGTCGTACAGGTTCTGCAGGTGCTGTTTGACGGCGGCTTCCGTGACGAACAGTTCGCCGGCCAGGCGGCGCACGGACGCGGGTTCGGGGAAGAGGTCGTCGGAGACCAGCGGGCGGCACAACGCCACGAGGACGTCGAATTCGCGCGGGGTGAGACGCGGCGGGAGGTCCGACGGCTGCGCGGACACCGTCTGCTCGTCACGGGGTCCGTCACCGCTGTCCTGGGCCTGCCAGAAGATCAACCGGGACCTGCCGACGCGCACCTCGTCCCCGGAC
Source organism: Mycobacterium sp. IS-1742 (assembly GCF_001500125.1). Classification (GTDB taxonomy): domain Bacteria; phylum Actinomycetota; class Actinomycetes; order Mycobacteriales; family Mycobacteriaceae; genus Mycobacterium. The sequence goes on from NZ_LQIV01000044.1 coordinate 156,983, forward strand.
CGCAGCACCCGTTCGGCGGTGATCCGTTCACCGTTGAGATAGGTGCCGTTGCGGCTGCCCAGATCCCTGATCGACCAGGCGAACCCGAGGTTCTCGAACACGGCGTGCAGCCGGGAGACCGTCTCGTCGTGCTCGAGGGAGACGGCGTTGGTGGCGGCCTTGCCGAGCGTCACCCGCTGACCGTCGAGCGTGACCAACTCCCGCCCCGACGGTCTCCACACTTCGAGGTGGGAGGGCATGCGGACAATTCTCACCCAGAGCGGGGGTCAGCGGTCCGAGAACGCGCCGCGGGCCGCCGGGAAGTCCCGACGGCCCGCGGCCCGCTCGACTCCTACGCCGCGCTGCGGCGGCGGGTCAGGGTCTCCAGCAGCGGCGGCCAAGGCCACTCGCTGCCCGTCCGGCCCCGCGGCGCCTTCAGGAACGCCAGGCCCAGAATGACGCCGAAGATGACGTGACCGAGCAGGGTGATCGTGACCGTCGCCAGCGTCAGCGGGAACATCATCTCCTCGCCGCGCGGCGCCAGCGCGACCGTCCCGATCAGCCCGGCCCAGGTGGGGAAGACCGCGAAGGCGACCGCCGCGGCCACGGCCTTGACCTTCGACCACCGGTCGATGCCCAGCGCGAACGCGACGACGAAGAACGCGACACCCAGCCCGCCGCCGTCACCGATGTAGCGCCACACGTAGCCGACCGCGGCGCTGCCGGTGGTGTCGGGCTCGCCGGTGACCCAGGAGCCCATCACGGGGATGAAGTCCTCCATCAGGCCCAGGACGTGGACGGCGAACAGTCGGGCGGCGTCGTAGACGATGCACGCCACCATGCCGGCGATCAGGCCGCGCCCGACGATCATGTCGGTCCGGTGCGGCGCGAACACGATGACCGCGCCGACGACGGCGGTCAGCGCGATGATCACCACCGAGGTGGTGGCCTGCGGGACCAGACCGAACACGTCGACCGAGATGCCCAGGATCGGCATCGACGCCAGCAGCAGGATCATCAGGATCCGCGCGATCTGCCACACGCCGGGCGGGGCGGGGGCGACGGCGTCGAGTTCGGCGTACCGCTGCCGCACGGTGTTGGCGACGTTGCCGATGACGATGCTGGGCAGCCGTACGGTCTTGCCGACGGCCGTGCTCACCGCCGGCCGGTGCTCGGCGCGCAACCGCGTGGTCTGGGGGTCGTCGAGGGTGACGTCGGTCGGCAGCGGCCGGAGCAGATCCGTGTTGCGCATCCGGACGGTTTCGTCGTGGCCCCGGCGGGGGGAGTTCGTCGATGCTGTCGCAACCATGAGGTTCCTCGATGTCGTTCGTCGTGGGAGAGGGACGACATTCATCCTCGTGAGCCGGCCGCGCCGGGGTAATCGCGCCGAAGTCAGATTCGCGTGCCCGCGGGTAAGACTTTCCTATCCGTCGGGTAAGGCCCGACGGGTACGCGAAACCGGTTCGCCGTGCGCGGGGCGGGTATCAGCAGGTATGCGCTCCGACCAGAACGACCCGGCCGCCGGGTGGGGGGGTGCACAGCGCACTCGCCGCCCGGTTCGCGGACCGGCTCGGGGCCGTCCGGAACTGCGTGGAGCCCCGGTACGTGCGCGCGGACTGGGCCGAACGCAACGAGCAGCTGGCTCGTGACCTACTGCCGGTGCCGCCACCGGACTTCCTGTGCCACCCGGCCATCCGCTTCCAGATGTTGATGGGCGAGCGCATCGTCCCGCACGAGTTGCCCTACGTCCGTGAACACCTGGAAGACGAGGGGTTGCTGGCCGAGGATGCGGTGGGCGCGCCGCCGACGGTCCCGGTGCCCGGCACCGATGTGCGCACCTCACCCAACACCGTGCACCAGCTGTACCACCTGCTGCGCTATCAGGACGCCACCGGATGGCGGGTGCGGGACGCCTCGACGGTCGTCGAATGGGGCGGCGGATTCGGCAGCCTGATGCGGCTTCTCGTGCGCCTGCACGGCGGCGCACCCACCTGCGTCATCGTCGACACCCCGGTCTTCAGCGCGGTGCAGTGGCTCTACCTGTCCGCCGTCCTCGGGGAGGAGCGCGTCGTGTTGCACCACCGCGCACCGGTCCGGCCGGAACCGGGACGCGTCAACCTCGTCCCGATCGGACTCGTCGCCGACCTGGACGTCGACGCCGATCTGTTCGTCTCGACCTGGGCGCTCAACGAGAGCATGCCCGCCGCGCAACGGGACGTGGTGGCGCGGCGCTGGTTCGGCGCGGAGTCGCTACTGCTGGCCATGCACGCCGGTGATCCGTTCGCGGCCGTCGTCCTCGACCAGGGTGCGCGGGCGGTGCTGCTCGGCGACTTCATGCCGGGCCAGCAATACCTCGTTCGCTAGTCAGGTGATCGTGACGCCACCGTCGACGACGATGGTCTGTCCGGTCACATAACCGCCGGCGTCCGACACCAGCCACACCAGTGTGGCCGCCAGCTCTTCGGGATCGCCGGTGCGACCGAGCGCCGCGCGTTCGATGACGCTCTCGAGGTATCCGGGTTTGTACTGGTCGGTCATCTCGGATTCGAAGAACCCCGGTGCGATGGCGTTGACGCGAATGCCCTTGCGGGTTCCCCACTGCTGGGCCAGGTCTCGCGTCAGGCCGGCGATCGCCGCCTTGCTGGCGCTGTACGCGGCCTGCGGCAGACCCGCGGTGGTGATGCCGAGGATGCTCGAGATGTTGACGATCGAGCTGCCCGGACCCATCACCCGTCCGCAGGCCTGCGCCGCCCAGTACGAACCGTTGAGGTTGACGTCGACGACGGCGCGGAACTCCTCCGGGGTCTCCCGGGTGGCCGGTACGGCGGTGCCGACACCGGCGTTGTTGACCAGCACGTCGACGTGTCCGAACTCGGCCATCGCCGCGTCGACCATCGCCTGGCACTGCGCCGGGTCGGCGACGTCGGTGGCCACCGACAACGCGCGACGGCCGGCCGAGCGCACCAGCTCGGCGGTGCCTTCGAGCTTGTCGACGCGGCGGGCGGCCAGCACGACGTCGGCGCCGGCTTCGGCGCACGCCTTGGCGAACGACACCCCGAGACCCGAGGAGGCGCCGGTGACGATGACGACCTTGTCGTCGAGACGGAATCTGTCCAGAACGGGCATGGAGCTCATCCCACCACACCGGCTTCTGGGCGCTGTCCGGGACGTCGGGGGTGCTGTCGGGCCATCCGGCGGGCGTCCGGCGCCGAATTGGCTAAGGTGAGCACCAGCCAGGGGGTTCAGCACCAGCCCCGCACTGCGTCACGCGCAGAGGTGAAACCCATAGCCCCACAGTTCGACTCCCTGGTGGTCCCGTCGCGGACCCGCCGGGAATTCACGGATCCCGACAAGGCCGCGGCATTCCTGGACGACGCCTACGGCTCCCGGCTGCGGTTGTCGCGGCTCGACGACCCGGCCGGTGGCGCAGTGCTGACCCACACCCGCCACGACGCCGGCGCCTTCGTGATCGACGACTTTGAGGTGGCCGGCCGGTTCACCGCGTCACCGGAACCACTGCACAAGGTGGCCGCGGTGTGGGCGAACCGGGGCCGGATCGCGGGCCGGTGCGCCGGTGTCCACGGCCGGGCCCGTACCGGAGAGATCGCGCTGCTCACCCAGCCCGACCTGCCCCACGATGCGGAGGCCGAGGACATCGCGGTGACGACGGTGCTGCTCGACCCGGCGCTCGTCGCCGGCGTCGCCACCGGCGTGCCGCAAGCACAGGCCCAACCGATCAGGTTCTCGCTGTTCGAGCCCGTCGACGATCCGGCGGCCCGGCTGTGGCAGCGGACCGTGCGCTACGTCAAGGACGGTGTGCTCGCCGACGACGCACTCGCCACCCCGCTGGTGCTCGGTCACGCCGCGAGGCTGCTCGCCGCCGTCACGGTGGCGGCGTTCCCTGCCACGGCGGGCATGGAGTCGACCGCGCACGACCGCGACGCGAAACCGGTGCTGCTGCGGCGGGCGACCGACTTCATCGAGGAGAACCTCGGCAACGACATCGCCCTGGCCGACATCGCCGCCGCCATCCACGTCTCGCCGCGCGCGGTGCAGTACATGTTCCGCAGGCACTTGGAGACGACGCCTGTGCAATACCTGCGCCGGCTCCGTCTGCACCACGCACATCAGGACCTCATCGCCGGAGATCACGGTCACGACACCGTCACGGCCATCGCGGCGCGCTGGGGTTTCGCGCACACCGGCCGGTTCGCGGTGCTCTACCGGCAGACCTACGGACAGAGTCCCCACACCACACTGCGGGGCCATGTCGCGGCACCCCCCGCGGGGTGAATCCCGTCGTACGATCGACTGAGGCAGTCAACGTCAGGGAGGCGTGTGTGTCGACGAACTCTCACACCGCGATCGCTCTGGAGCTGGCGGCGCTCGTCCGCGACCTCCAGCAGAGCAGCCACATCGATGCAGAGTCGGCGCTGCGCGACCTCATGAAGAGCTCCGTCACGTCGGTTCCGGGCGCCGAGTGCGCCGGCATCACCCAGATGCTTGCCGGAGGTGCGGTCGAGAGCCTCGCCGCCACCGATGACGCTGCCGTGACACTGGACCACATCCAGCAGGAGCATCGTGAAGGGCCGTGCCTGTCCGCCGCCTGGGAACAGCACACCATCGTCGTCGACGACCTGGCGGCCGACGGACGCTGGCCACGATTCCGTGACGAAGCCCTGAGGCGGACCGACATCCGATCCATCATGTCGTTCCGGTTGTTCAACGGTCCGCGGGCCGTCGGAGCGCTCAACTTCTACACCGACCGCGCCGACGTGTTCGGTGACGAAGCGGTCGAGGTCGGGTTGGTGTTCGCCACGCATGCCGCGATCGTGTGGGACGTCCAGCGGCGAGACGAGCAGTTCCGCAGCGCACTGGCCTCCCGGGACATCATCGGCCAGGCCAAGGGAATGCTCATGGAACGCTTCGACATCAATGCCGTCCAGGCGTTCGAACTCCTCAAGCGGTTGTCGCAGGACGGCAACACACCATTGGTCGACGTCGCGCGCCGGCTCGTCCACTGCGACCACCCGTTGCCATGAGCGCCGAGTCGGCTGCTCACAGTGACGGACCCGCCTCGCGGGCGGAGGTGGCCCGCGCTCGCGTCGAAGAACTACGACGGCGCCGCGAAGAGCTCGGCCACGGTGTGGCGCCCACCGTCGACTCGGCCGAGCGCGCCCATGAGAGCGCGATGGCGGCCTACACGCGGGCGGAGTCAGCGCATCGCGCCGCCGCGAACCGCCACCTCGAGGCCAGCCGGATCCACCGTCAAGCGGCCGCCGCGCACGAGCAGGCGGCGCTCATCGCCGGTGACAGGAGCGCCGAGGCCCACCAGGACGCCGCCGCGAACCATCGGGCAGAAGCGGAGCGGCACGAAGCGGCAGCCGCCCAGGACCTCCGGTCCGAACTCGACGATGCGGACCGACGGGCTTGGTCAGGTGAGCACTTCCATCAGTAGCAGCGCGCCGTTGACCGTGCCCTCGGCGGCGCGGAACGCGGTGCACTTGACCCGCACCCGAGTCGGCCTGCCACGCCGGTTGACCGCCTCGACCACCACCTCGCCCGTCGTGTCGGAATCCACGAACGCCTTGCCGATCAACGGTTTGACCTCGGTCAACGGCAGGCCGATGTCAAGGGCGCCCAGGGGCGCACCCATCGTCTCGCCCGCCCGCAGGCCCCAGAGTTCCTCACATCCCCGGTTCCAGACGACCACGCACATCTCCCGGTCGACCACGACGAGCCCGTAGTTGACGCTGTTCACCAGGGAGTCGAGGAAGGTCTCCGCCCGGTCGAGTTCGACGCTACGTTCCCGCAGTGCCTCGTTGATGGTGTGCAGTTCGTCGTTGGTCGACTGGAGTTCCTCGTTCATCGTCTCGAGCTCTTCGTTGGTCGATTGCAGTTCTTCGTTGGTGGTCTCCAGTTCCTCCACCGTGGACTGCAGTTCTTCGTTGGTGGTCTCGAGCTCCTCGTTGGTCGACTGCAGTTCTTCGTACGCCGACTCGAGCTGACGGTTGGTCTGAACCACCTGGTCGATCAGCGCGCGGTTGGCCGTCACGTCGAAGAAGACGATGGACACGCCGAGCAGCCCGTTCTCGGCGTCCACCAGGGGATTGATGTGGATCTCGAACGAGATGGGTTCCGCGCCGGCGCGCTGCCAGTGCACGTCCTGGACCATGGCCGAACGGCGCTCGACCTTCGCCTGTTCGAGGTAGGCGCGCAGCTCGATCGGCCGATACGACACCTCGAGATCGCGAAGCAGCCGGCCGATGTCGCGTGCGGAGAGTCCGAAGGTGGTCTCCGCCTGCTGATTGATCATCGCCACCGTGTCGTCTCCGGTCACCACGATCTGCGCGACCGGGCTGGCCCGGAACGCCATGTCCCGGATCGAGTTGAGGCCGGGCAGCTCACCCTGCCGGTCGAACGGGGCCGAGCCGTTCTCCATGCGGCCGAGCGCGCGTTCGCCGCCGCCGGTCTTACGGAAGATGCGCTGTTTGAGGTTCAGCGGCGTGAAGCGATCGCTGTGGCTGAGCAACATCTCCGCATGTCCCAGAAAGAGAATGCCCCGGGGTGCGAGGGCGAAGTGCAAGCGGTTCAGCACATTTCGCTGTGTCTCGGCGTTCAGGTACATCAGGGTGTTGCGGCACACCAACAAGTCGACACGGGATATCGGAGCGTCCCGGACCAGGTCGTTGCGCCCGAAGATGACAGCCCGACGAAGATCTTTGCGAAAGATGTACCGGCCGCCGACGTATTCGAAATAGCGGTGCAGAAGCTCTGTCGGCACGGACTCGACCGCCTTGGCGTCGAACGAGGCGGCACGCGCCTCGGTGAGGGCCTCGTCGTCGACGTCGGTGGCGTAGATCTTCACGCGGTGGCGGAACGCCTCCGGCCCGAGCGCCTCGGCAAGAACCATCGCCAGCGTGTAGGCCTCCTGACCGGACGCGCAGCCCGCGCTCCACACCCGAATCGGGTCGTTGGGAGCCCGATCGGCGAGGAGGGACGGAACGATGTCCTCGCGAAGGAAGTCCCACGCTCCCGGATCGCGGAAGAAGTCGGTCACGTTGATCAGGATGGTGTTGAACAACGCCGCGAACTCATCGGAGCTCGCCTGCAGGACGTCGAGATACTCCTCGAACGTCTCATAGCCGGCCTGCTCCATCCGGTGTCGCACCCGTCGCATGAGCGACGTGCGTTTGTAGCCGGTGAAGTCGAAACCGCGGGAGTCGCGCATGTAGCGCAGCAGGGATTCGAACACCTCGTCTGACTGCTCGTCCACCTGTGCCCCGTCCGCCCACCTGGATACGAGGAACCAACATACTCGTGATCAGAGGGCGTTCTCGGGTCCGAGCACCGCCCAGACCGTCTTCCCGCCTGACGTCGGTGCGACGCCCCACATCCGGCACATCGTGGAGACGATCTTCAGGCCGGACGGTCGATCGCCGTCGCCGTCCTCGCGCACGGCGGCCGGAACGGGGCTGTCGTCGGCCACAGCGACGGTCACCGTGTCGTCCCTCGCCTCGAGTCGTACGTCGGGTGCGCTCCTCGTGTGCTGCAAGACGTTCTCGACGAGGGCGGTCACGACGATCTTGCCCACGGGGATGAGAGCTTCGGCGGACCACGCGGTCAGCCACTCCTCGACCATCTGGCGGGCGCACTCCAGGCTGGACCGGTCGGCGGCCAAGCCGGATCTCGCGCGACGGCGCAGACGCAGCGGCCGGTTCGCGGCCACGGCTGCGACCGCTTCGTCGATGTCGGAGTACACCGGTACGTAACGCGTCACGCCATTGCGTCGGATCGCCGAGCGGCCGGAACCGTGTCGGCAGATCAGTGCCAGCGGCACCTCCGGCCAGCGGGTGACGTGCCAGCGCGCGCTGGTGAACACCACCCAGGCCGACTCTGCCGCGACGGCCAGGCCGGTGACATCGACGAGCACCGCCCGCGGTTCGTCGAGGGCCGCCTTGATGATGTGATCGCGCAGGATCCGATACGTACTGGTGTCGAGTTCACCGATTACGGTCAACAGAACGTTGCCGTCCACCGAGTCCGCGGTGACGGCGAGCGGGCTGGTCTGGTCAGGTGTCACCGCGGTCACCCGTACCCGCGGGTGCGTCGCCCAGCCGTTTGGCCAGCACATCCATGGCGTGCTCGGCTTCCTCCGCCGCTTGGAGGTAGCGACGGCTCAGCATTCCCGCCCCGGCGTGGTCGGCCAACCTGCGCGAGAGCTTCGCTTTCTCCTGCAGACTACGCACCGCGATCCACAGCGCGTTCTCCACTTCCTGGTCCCGTGCCTCCAGCAACGCCTCGGGTGTCCAGGCGTGACCCACGCGGCAGCGAAAGCCACCCTCCTCCACGTTGGCGAGCGACCCGTTGCAGTCCGGGCAGGTGTACCCCGACGGCGGCCCGAGCGCATCGCTGTCGAAATGCGCGGAGAACCTCCTCCCCATCGAGATCCGGTTCTCCAGTTCCATCCGGTAGTCGGGTTCCATGTCCCGCTCCTCGATGTCTCGGTCGGCCAATTTGGTGAGTAGCGCACCGATGTCCGCGGCCGACGCCTGGTGCTCAATCACCCCGGCGCGCAATGCGTTCTGCGGCATGGCGCCGAACAGCGCATCGGAGGGCGATTGCGCGACGGTCACCCCGCCTCTGGCCAGAATGGCGCCGGATCCGAGCACCCCGTCGTCGAGGACCCCGGACATCACCACTCCTATCGCACGGGGGCCGAAATCCACCGCCACCGATCGGAACAACGCGTTGACCGCAGGCCGGTTCATGTTCTCCGTGGGGCCTTTCGACAGCAGGATGCGGCGATCACGCACCATCAGGTGTCGGTTGGGGACAGCCACGTAGATCCGGCCGGGCTCGAGCGTGGCGCCGTCGACCGCCGCGACGGCGGGCAAAGGCCCCGCCCGGTCGAGGATGCGGGGGAGCACGCTGGGCGCGTTCGGGGGCATGTGCAACACCACCAGCACCGCATACGGGAAGTCATCGGGCAGACCCGCGGTGAAGGTGGTCAGCGCCTCGACGCCACCGGCCGACGCGCCCACGGCGACCACCCCGAGCAGGGCGCCGTCGTGCTTCGGTTGTGCACCCGCCACGTTTGAGGGGTTACCCGATGGCCGCGGGCGTAATCGGTCTACAGCTTGCCGATCACGTTTTCCGCGAACCATTCGAGGTTGCGGATCTTGTCCTCGAGCGGTTCGGTATCGGGGCCGGTGATGTAGGGGATCCGGAAGCCGACGATGACGTCGGTGACGCCTTTGTCCTCCAGGCGTTTGATGCCGTCGAGGCTGAACGCGTCCACCGAGATGACGTGGATCTCGAACGGCCCGGTCTGCCCCTGCTCCGCGCGGAAGGTGTTCAGTTTGGCGATGAGCCCGTCGAGTTCCTCGGGATCGCCGCCGCCGTGCATCCAGCCGTCGCACCGCGCCGCGCGCCGCAGGGCGGCGTCGGCGTGGCCGCCGACGAGGATCGGCACCGGCTTCGTCGGGGCGGGGGTCATCTTCGTCTTGGGGATGTCGTAGAACTCGCCGTGGAACTCGAAATACTCCCCGGTGGTGAGACCGCGGATGATCTCGATGCACTCGTCCATCCGCTTGCCCCGCTTGGCGAACGGGACGTTCATCAGCTCGTAGTCCTCCCGCCACGGGCTGGTGCCGACACCGAGACCGAGCCGGTTGTCGAACAGCGCGGCCAGCGATCCGGCCTGCTTGGCGACCAGGGCGGGTGGGCGGATCGGCAGTTTGAGGACGAAGAAGTTGAACCGCAGCGTGGTCGTCACCGCGCATAGCGCGCTCGCCAGCACGAAGGACTCGATGAAGGCCTTGCCGTCGAGGAACTCCCGGCTGCCGTCGGGGGTGTAGGGGTAGGTGGAGTCGGATTCGTAGGGGTAGGCCACGCTGTCGGGGATCGTCATCGCGTCGTAGCCCGCCGCTTCGGCGGCCTTGGCCAGCGGGATGTAGTACGTCGGGTCGGTCATGGCCTCGGCGTAGGTGAACCGCACAGCGCCTCCTCGGGTCGGTGCCCGAATACTAGAACGTGTTCTAGTCGGATGTTTGAAGATTGGCGGGTCGGGAACGCCACGCCCGTGAGCGTGGCGAAAACCTTCTACAAGCCCCTGGCCCTCGCGAGCAGCATCGGGGGCGGCCTCATAGCCGGCAAGATCTTCTCCGAGATCTGGCAGCGCGCCAATCCCTCGGGCACCGAGCCGCCCGACCCCGAGGATCTGCAGAGCTCGGCGAAGGAGATCTTCATCGCTGCTGCCATCCAGGGTCTGATCGTCGGCATCGTCCGCGCCGCCCTCGCGCGTGGACAGGCCAAGGGATTCGCCGCGCTGGCGAACGAGAATCCGGAGTAGCCGCCAGGGTGCATCATGACCCGGGTGCGCACCCGGCGAACCTGGCTCACCCGCAACGTCCGGCTGCTGTCGGCGGTGTCCTTCCTCCAGGACGCCGCCAGTGAACTGCTCTATCCACTGCTGCCGATCTACCTGACCTCGGTGCTGGGCGCACCGGCCGCGGTGGTGGGAACGGTCGAGGGTGTCGCCGAAGGCGCGGCCTCGCTGACCAAACTCGCCTCCGGGCCCTTGGGCGACCGGTTCTCCAGGCGCCCACTGATCGCCACCGGATACGGGATGGCGGCGCTGGGCAAGCTGATCGTGGCCGCCGCGGGATCCTGGCCGGGCGTGCTGGCCGGCCGGGTGACCGACCGGCTCGGCAAGGGAATCCGGGGCGCACCGCGCGATGCGCTGCTGGTCTCCGGTGTCGACCCCGCCGCCAGGGGCCGGGTGTTCGGCTTCCACCGCGCCATGGACACCCTCGGCGCGGTGGTGGGCCCGCTGCTCGGTCTGGCCGCCTACGAACTGCTCGACCATCAGATCGCCCCGCTGCTGTGGGTGGCCGTCATCCCCGCGGTGCTGTCCGTCGCGCTGGTGTTTTTGGTGCGCGAACACACGACGCCCGCAGTGGCAGTGGCGCGACCGTCGCTGTTCTCGGGCGTGCGGCACCTTCCGCGGCGCTACTGGAGGGTGACCGCAGTGCTGGTCGGTTTCGGTGTGGTGAACTTCCCCGACGCGCTGTTGTTGCTGCGGCTCAACGAGATCGGCTTCTCCGTCGTCGAGGTCATCCTGGCCTACGTGGGCTACAACGTCGTGTACGCGGCGGTGAGCTACCCCGCCGGATCGCTGGCCGACCGCATCGGCAAACCCGCGGTGTTCGCGGTCGGGCTGGCGTTCTTCGCGATCGGCTACACCGGGCTGGGGCTGACCACCGACACCCTCACGGCGTGGCTGTTGATCGGGGTCTACGGCGTGTTCACGGCATGTACCGACGGGGTCGGGAAGGCGTGGATCTCGTCGCTGGTGGGCGCCGACGTGCAGGCCGGCGCGCAGGGTGTGTTCCAGGGCGCCAGCGGTTTCGCGGTGCTGGTCGCCGGGCTGTGGGCCGGTCTGGCGTGGGGCGCCGACGGGACACTGCCGCTGCTGGTGTCCGGGGCAACGGGGGCCGTCTTCGCGGTGACCGTCGCCGTACTCGCCGTACGTGGCCGCTGATTGGACACCGCGCCGACGGGTATGCCGCGGCCATGACAGATCTGGTTGCGGATGCGTTGGTGGCCCGGTTGCGCGACTGGGACGCCGACCGGGTGTTCGGGTACGCCGGCGACGGGGTGAACACCCTGCTCGGGGCGTTGCAGCGTTCGGGCGCACCGGAATTCGTGTCGACCCGGCATGAGGAACTCGCGGCGTTCATGGCGTGCGGACACGCCAAGTACACCGGCCGGGTCGGCGTCTGCATGGCCACCCAGGGTCCCGGCGCCATTCACCTGCTGGCCGGTCTCTACGACGCCAAGCTCGACCGGCGGCCCGTGGTGGCGATCGTCGGACAGGTGGTGTCGACCGCGCTGGGGAGCGGCTACCTGCAGGAGGTCGACCTGCATGCGCTGTTCAAGGACGTGTGCGGGCAGTACGTGCAGACGGTGTTCGCGCCTGAGCAGGCGCTGATGGCGCTCGACAACGCGATGCGCACGGCGATCGCGACGTCGACGCCCACCGCGCTGATCATCCCGCACGACGTGCAGCAGGCCGAGATGCCCGAACACCTTGCACACAGCCACGGCGTGGTGCCGTCGACGGCCGTCAGCGTGCAGGCGACCGTCACGGCCCCCCACGATCAGATTCGTTCTGCTGCAGACATTCTCAACGCCGGCCAGCGTGTCGCGCTGCTGGTGGGCCGCGGCGCTGCGGGTGCTGCCGACGAGATCGTCAGGGTCGTCGAGACTCTGGGGGCGGGCGTGACGACGTCGCTGCTGGGCAAGCCGGTGCTCGACGAGGCCGAGCCGTGGCACACCGGCGTGATGGGTCACCTCGGCACCACCGCCAGCGCCGAGCTGATGGCGAACTGCGACACGCTGCTGATCGTCGGCTCGAACGATCCGTGGACGGAGTTCTATCCGGCCCCCGGACAGGCCAGAGCCGTGCAGATCGACATTCAGCCGCGGGTGATCGGCGCCAAGTACCCCGTCGACGCGCCGGTCGTCGGGCAAGCGGCACAGGCGCTTTCGGCGTTGGCGGCGCTGCTCGAACCCAAGACGGACCGCGGCTGGCAGGAGCAGGTGCGCCAGTGGCGGCAGCAGTGGCACGACGAGGCCGCGCGCCGCGCCGCCGCCGAGACCGCCGACGCCAATCCCGAGGCCGTGGTGCGTGCACTGTCCGAGCACCTGCCCGCCGACGCGCGCGTGGCGGTCGACGTCGGCTCGTCGACGTACTGGTACGCCCGGCATCTGCGATTGCCGCCGGGTGTTCCTGCGCACGTGTCCGGCTACCTCGCCTCGATGGGCTGTGCGCTGCCGTACGGGGTGGCCGCGAAACTCGATGCGCCGCAACGGCCGGTGGTCGCGCTCGTCGGCGACGGGGCGATGCAGATGAGCGGACTGCTCGAACTCGTCACCATCGCCGACCGGTGGCGGTCGTGGGCGGATCCGCGGTTCGTGGTGCTGGTGCTGCACAACGCCGACCTCACCGAGGTGTCGTGGGAACAGCGTGAGATGGAGGGCAATCCGCGCTTCGCGGCGTCGCAGGACGTGCCACGGTTCCCCTACGCCGACTACGCGGAACTGCTGGGCCTGCACGGTATCCGGGTGACCGACTCGGCCGCCGCGGACCGGGCCTGGGCGGCGGCGTTCGCGGCCGACCGGCCGACGGTCATCGAGGCGGTGGTCGACGCGGCCACCCCGCTGCTCCCACCGCTGATGCCGGACAGCAAAGCCGACACCGTGCGCGAGGCGCTGCAGCAGGAGCGCCGAACGTGAGCTCGTGACCGACGATTCGCCGGAATCTCACGCACGAGCTCACGTTCGCCCGAGTTTGGGACATCGCCGCCCGGGTAGAGACCGAGTCATGGCCGAAGAAGTGTCCACCAAAGACCGTGCCCCGCACCCGGACGATCCGCGCAAGCCGGATTCGCCGACCGACCTGACCAAACCGTCGGCCCTGTACGTCCTGCGGAAGACGGCTCGGGAGTTCGGCAAGGACCAGTGCACCGACCTCGCGGCCGCGCTCACCTACTACGCCGTGCTGTCGCTGTTCCCCGCCGTGCTGGTGATGGTGTCGTTGCTCGGCGTCTTCGGCCAGGGCAAGCGCACTACCGACGCGCTGCTCGAGATCGTCTCCGACGTGGCGCCCGCCTCGACGGTCGACACCCTGCGGCCCACCATCGAGCAGCTCGTCAACTCGCCGTCCGCGGGCTTCGCGCTGGTGATCGGCATCCTCACCGCACTGTGGTCGGCGTCCGGATATGTCGGCGCCTTCGGCCGGGCGATGAACCGGATCTACGAGGTCGCCGAGGGCCGCCCGATCTGGAAACTGCGGCCACTGCAACTCGTGCTCACCTTCGCCGCCCTGCTCGGCGCCGCGCTCGTGGCGTTCATGCTGGCGGTCAGCGGCCCGGTCGCCGAGGCCGTCGGCAACGCGATCGGTCTCGGCGAGGCGGCGGTCACCGCCTGGAGCATCGGCCGATGGCCGGTGATCCTGCTGCTGGTGATCATCGCCGTCGCGGTGCTCTACTACGCCACCCCCAACGTGCAGCAGCCCAAGTTCCGGTGGATCAGCCTCGGGGCCGCGCTGGCCATCCTGACCTGGATCGTCGCCTCGGTGGGCTTCGGTTTCTACGTCGCGAACTTCGGCAGCTACAACAAGACCTACGGCACGCTGGCCGGGGTCATCATCTTCCTGCTGTGGATCTGGATCACCAACCTCGCGCTGCTCTTCGGTGCGGAACTCGACGCCGAACTCGAGCGGGGCCGCCAGTTGCAGGCCGGCCTGCCCGCCGAACGTGAACTGCAGCTACCGCCGCGCGACACCCGCGTCATCGAGAAGAAGGAAGCCGCGCTCGAAGAGGACGTGGAACGCGCCAAGGCGCTGCGACGCAGCCGGGGCCGCGACGACGGTTGACGTACGCGCCCCGGCATACTCACCTGCGTGACTCGACGGATCCACGTCATCGGCATCGGTGCGGGCGACCCGGACTATGTGACCGCTCAGGCCGTCGCGGCGCTCAACGACACCGACGTGTTCTTCGCGATGGACAAGGGCGACACGAAGGACGACCTCGTCGCGTTGCGCCGGCTGATCTGCGAGCGGTTCATCACCGAACCCGGTTACCGCTTCGTCGAGATGCCTGACCCGGTCCGCGCCAAGACAGGTGACTACCGCCAGGCCGTCGACGAGTGGCACGCCGCGCGGGCCCGGCTGTGGGCCGAGGCGATCGAGAACGAACTACCCGCCGACGGGGTCGGCGCCTTCCTCGCGTGGGGTGACCCCTCGCTCTACGACAGCACACTGCGCATCCTCGACCGGGTGGCCGCCCACGTCGACATCGACTACGACGTCATCCCCGGCATCACCGCCATCCAGGCGCTCACCGCCCGGCACCGGATCCCGCTCAACGACGTCGGCGAACCCGTGCTCGTCACCACCGGCCGCCGGCTGCGCGAACAGGGCCTGACCGGTACGGCGGTCGTCATGCTCGACGGTGACTGCGCCTTCACCGAGATGCCCGCCCAGACCCGGATCTGGTGGGGCGCCTACCTCGGCACCGCCGACGAACTGCTCGTGTCGGGCACCGTCGGCGAGGTGGGGGAGCGCATCGTCGCACTGCGTGCCGAGGCGCGCGAACGGCACGGCTGGATCATGGACACCTACCTGCTCCGCGCCTGAGCGTGCGAAGATCAGCCCGTGGGCAGCTTCCTGTTGCGGGCCGCGGTCACCGGTGTGGCCTTGTGGCTGGTCACCCAACTGGTCTCCGGTATGGAGTTCGTCGGCGGCGACACGACACTGCAGCGCGTCGGCATCATCTTCGTCGTGGCGGTGGTGTTCGGGCTGGTCAACGCGATCATCAAACCGATCGTGCAGATCATGTCGATCCCGCTGTACATCCTCACACTCGGACTCTTCCACGTCGTCGTCAACGCGCTGATGCTGTGGCTGACGGCGTGGATCACCGAGCACACCACGCACTGGGGGCTCTACATCGACGACTTCTGGTGGACGGCGATCTGGGCCGGGATCCTGCTGTCGATCGTGAGCTGGGTGCTGTCTTTGCTCAGCGGCGGCCTGCTTTCCCGCCGCTGACCGGCACACTGGACACATGCCCGAACTGCCCGAGGTCGAAGCACTGGCCGACCACCTGCGGCGGCACGCCGTCGGACTGCCGATCGGACGCGTCGACGTGTCGGCGTTCTCGGTGCTCAAAACGTTCGACCCGCCGATCACCGCGCTGCATGGCCGCGAGGTCACCGATGCGCACCGCTGGGGCAAGTACCTGGGCCTGCAGGCCGGTGACCTGCACCTGATCACCCACCTGTCGCGGGCCGGCTGGCTGCGCTGGTCGGACAAGCTGGCCGCCGCGCCGCTCAAACCGGGTAAGGGGCCGATCGCTCTGCGGGTGCACCTCGGCACCCCCGGCGCCGCGCCCGGATTCGACCTCACCGAGGCGGGCACCCAGAAGCGCCTGGCGGTCTGGCTCGTCGACGACCCCCCGAAGGTGCCCGGGATCGCGACGCTCGGCCCGGACGCACTCGAGTTGACCGCCGAGGATCTCGGCGCGCTGTTAAAAGCGCAGAGCGGGCGCATCAAGACCGTGATCACCGACCAGAAGGTGATGGCAGGCATCGGCAACGCCTACAGCGACGAGATCCTGCACGTGGCGCGGCTGTCGCCGTTCGCCACCGCCAACAAACTCACCGCCGCGCAACTGGGTTCCCTGCACGACGCGATGATCTCGGTGCTCACCGATGCGGTGTCGCGGTCGGTGGGCCAGCAGGCCGCGACGCTCAAGGGGGAGAAGCGGTCCGGGCTGCGGGTCCACGCGCGCACCGGTCTGCCGTGTCCGGTGTGCGGCGACACGGTGCGTGAGGTGTCGTTCGCCGACAAGTCCTTCCAGTACTGCCCGACCTGCCAGACCGGTGGCCGCGTGCTCGCCGACCGCCGGATGTCGCGGCTGCTCAAGTAGCGGTTTCGGCGTGCTCAGTCGCGCTGGGCGCGACCGAGCACGCCGAAATCGCCCCGTTACGCTGCCCGCATGACCCGCCAGAAGATCCTGATCACCGGCGCCAGTTCCGGGCTGGGCGCCGGGATGGCCCGCGCCTTCGCCGCCAAGGGCCGCGACCTCGCGCTGTGCGCGCGCCGCACCGACCGGCTCGACGCGTTGAAAGCCGAACTGACACAACGGTATCCGGGTATCACCGTCGCGGTCGCCGAGCTCGACGTCAACGACCACGAACAGGTGCCGAAGGTGTTCGCCGCGCTGTCCGAGGAACTCGGCGGACTCGACCGGGTGATCGTCAACGCCGGTCTCGGCAAGGGCGCCCCGCTCGGAACGGGCAAGCTGTGGGCCAACAAGGCGACCATCGAGACCAACCTCGTCGCCGCGCTCGTCCAGATCGAGACGGCGCTGGAGATGTTCCAGCGCAGCGGCGGCGGGCACCTCGTGCTGATCTCGTCGGTGCTCGGCAACAAGGGCGTGCCCGGGGTGAAGGCGGCCTACGCCGCGAGCAAGGCGGGCGTCTCTTCGCTGGGCGAGTCCCTGCGCGCCGAGTACGCCAAGGGCCCGATCCGCGTCACCGTCCTCGAACCCGGCTACATCGAATCGGAGATGACCGCGAAATCCGCGTCCACCATGCTCATGACCGACACCGAGACCGGGGTCAAGGCGATGGTCGGCGTCATCGAGAAGGAAGCCGGCCGCGCCGCGGTGCCGTGGTGGCCGTGGGCGCCGCTGGTGCGGGTCATGCGGGTCCTGCCGGCCCGACTGTTCGCGTGACTTCGGCGTGCTCAGGCGGTGCGGCCGCGTTCGGTGCGGTAGCGACGGACCAGGGCGTCGGTGGAGCTGTCGGTTTGTTCGGCCGGGGAGTCGTCGGCGGTGAGGACGGGCAGGAGGGCCTTGGCCTGGGTCTTGCCGAGTTCGACGCCCCACTGGTCGAAGCTGTCGATGCCCCAGATGACGCCCTGGGTGAAGACCTGGTGTTCGTAGAGGGCGATGAGTTGGCCGACCACCGACGGGGTGAGCTTGGTGGCGAGGATCGACGTGCTCGGCCGGTTGCCCGGCATCACCTTGTGCGGCACCACATCTGACGGTGTGCCCTCACCGGCGATCTCCTCGGCGGTCTTGCCGAACGCCAGCACCTGGGTCTGGGCGAAGAAGTTGCTCATCAGCAGGTCGTGCATGCTGCCGGTGCCGTCGGCGGTGGGGAGGTCGTCGGTGGGTTGGGAGAACCCGAGGAAGTCCGCGGGGATCAGGCGGGTGCCCTGGTGGAGCAACTGGTAGAAGGCATGCTGGCCGTTGGTGCCGGGTTCGCCCCAGAAGATCTCGCCGGTGTCGGTGGACACCGGGGTGCCGTCGGCGCGAACGGATTTGCCGTTGGATTCCATGGTCAGCTGCTGCAGGTAGGCCGCGAAGCGGGCCAGGTCGTTGGAATAGGGCAGCACGGCCCGGGATTGGGCGTCGAAGAAATTCGCGTACCAGACCCCGATCAGACCGAGCAATGCCGGCGCGTTGGATTCGAGAGGCGCGGTGCGGAAGTGCTCGTCGACCAGATGGAACCCGGCCAGGAACTCGGCGAAGCGCTCGCGGCCGATGACGGCCATCACGGCCAGCCCGATCGCGGAGTCCACCGAGTAGCGGCCGCCGACCCAGTCCCAGAAGCCGAACATGTTGTCGGTGTCGATCCCGAACTCGTCGACCAGCTTCTCGTTCGTCGACACCGCGACGAAGTGCTGGGCGACCGCGGCGTCGCCGAGGGCGTCGGTGAGCCAGCGGCGCGCCGCGGTGGCGTTGGTCAGGGTCTCCAGGGTGGAAAACGTCTTCGACGCGACGACGAACAGCGTGGAGGCCGGGTCGAGGCCGTCGAGTTTCGCGACCAGATCGGCCGGGTCGACGTTGGACACGAACCGTGCGGTGATGCCGGCGTCGGCGTAGTGGCGCAGCGCCTGATACACCATCACCGGGCCCAGGTCCGAGCCGCCGATGCCGATGTTGACGACGCATGTGATGCGCTCGCCGGTGGCGCCGGTCCACTGGCCGCTGCGCAGCCGGTCGGTGAATTCGCCCATCCGATCCAGCACTTCGTGTACGTCGGCGACCACGTCCTGGCCGTCGACGGTCAGCTGGGCGTCGCGGGGCAGGCGCAGCGCGGTGTGCAACACCGCGCGGTCCTCGGAGGTGTTGATGTGCTGCCCGGTCAGCATCGCGTCGCGTTTGGCCTCCAGCCCCGCCGCGCGGGCCAGATCCGTCAACAGCCGCAACGTCTCTCGCGTCACCCGGTGCTTGCTGTAATCGATGTACAGATCCCCCACCGACACCGTCAGCTCCGTGCCCCGCGACGGGTCCTCGGCGAACAACTCCCGCAGATGCCTCCCACCGATCTCACCGTGGTGACGGGACAACGCCTGCCAGGCAGGGGACGCGGAGATGTCGGTGAGCTGCATATGGGCGGTCATGTTTTCGACCCTAGTGCGGAGCCGTTGAATGAGGTGTAAATGATGAAGGTATGGACACCACCGCGCTGCTGAACTCGGTTCCCACCGGACTGTGGATCGGTGGTGAGGAACGGCAGGCCACATCGACGTTCAACGTGCTGGACCCCAGCAACGACGAGGTGCTGGTGGCCGTCGGGGACGCGACCGCCGAGGACGCCGTCGCCGCACTGGACGCCGCGTGCGCGGCGCAGGCCGAATGGGCCGCCACCCCCGCGCGCCAACGGGGCGAGATCCTGCGCTCGGTGTTCGAGACGATCACCGAACGGGCCGACGACATCGCCGCGCTGATGACCCTCGAGATGGGCAAGGTGCTCGCCGAGAGCAAGGGTGAGGTCACCTACGGCGCCGAGTTCTTCCGCTGGTTCGCCGAAGAGGCCGTCCGCATCGGCGGGCGGTTCACGCCCAGCCCGGCGGGCACCGGCCGCATCATCGTCACCAAACAGCCCGTCGGGCCCTGCTATGCGATCACCCCGTGGAACTTCCCGCTCGCGATGGGCACCCGCAAGATGGGCCCGGCGTTCGCCGCGGGGTGCACGATGATCGTCAAACCCGCGCAGGAGACGCCGCTGACGATGCTGTACCTGGCCAAGCTCATGGCCGAGGCGGGGCTGCCCAAGGGCGTGTTGTCGGTGTTGCCGACCAGCAGCCCCGGTCCGGTCACCGAGGCGCTCGTGGACGACGGCCGGCTGCGCAAACTGACCTTCACCGGCTCGACCGGGGTGGGCAAGTCGCTGGTGAAACAGTCGGCGGACAAGCTGCTGCGCACGTCGATGGAACTGGGCGGCAACGCGCCCTTCATCGTGTTCGACGACGCCGACATCGACGCCGCCGTCGACGGCGCGATGCTGGCCAAGATGCGCAACGGCGGCGAGGCGTGCACCGCCGCCAACCGCTTCCACGTCGCCAACGCCGTGCGCGAGGAGTTCACCGAGAAGCTGGTCAAGCGGATGAGCGAGGTGACGCTCGGCAACGGCCTCGACGAATCCGCCACGCTCGGGCCGTTGATCAACAACAAGCAGCTGCAGAAGGTGACCGAACTGGTCTCCGACGCGGTCTCGCGCGGCGCGGCCGTCGCGGTCGGCGGCGTCGCCCCCGGCGGGCCGGGGAACTTCTACCCGGCCACGGTGCTCACCGACGTCCCGGCCGACGCCCGCATCCTCAAGGAGGAGGTCTTCGGCCCCGTCGCCCCGATCACCGGATTCGATACCGAGGAGGAGGGCCTCGCCGCGGCCAACGACACCGAATACGGTCTGGCGGCCTACATCTACACCCGGTCGCTCGACCGTGCGCTGCGCGTCGCCGAGGGTATCGAATCCGGCATGGTCGGCGTCAACCGCGGCGTGATCAGTGATGCCGCCGCACCGTTCGGCGGCATCAAGGAGTCGGGCTTCGGCCGCGAAGGCGGCACCGAGGGCATCGAGGAGTATCTCGAGACGAAGTACATTGCGCTAACGCGTTAGCGCGGACATCGCTTTTGACCAAGTAATCCCCAGGCGCGCCTTCGCGATTCGGCGCCGCGCCGCCCATAGAATTCCTTGCTCGGAACAGATATGGGAGGCGCCGGAGACGTGACTGCCGTGACTGCGGCGCCGGTCCGCGTTGGCGCACGCCGCCGCTGGGTCGCGCCGGTGGCGGGCAGGACGCGGCGCGGGACCGCCGGCCGCCGCGAGATCCGGGCGCTCGACGGTGTCCGCGCCGTCGCCGTGGCCCTCGTACTCGCCGATCACGGCGGTGTGCCCGGCGTCTCGGGCGGCTTCCTCGGCGTCGACGTCTTCTTCGTCCTCAGCGGATTCCTGATCACCTCGCTGCTGCTCGACGAACTCGGCCGCACCGGCCGGATCGATCTGCGCGGCTTCTGGATCCGGCGGGCCCGGCGCCTGCTGCCCGCCCTGCTCGTGATGGTGCTGACGGTGGTCGCCGCGCGGGTGTTCTTCCCGCCGGACGCCGTCACCACCCTGCGCGACGACGCCGTCGCCGCCTTCTTCTGGGTGGCCAACTGGGCATTCGTCGCGCAGCAGACCGACTACTTCTCCCAGGGCAGCCCGCCGTCCCCGCTGCAGCACACCTGGTCCCTCGGTGTGGAGGAGCAGTTCTACCTCGTGTGGCCGCTGCTGCTGGTGGCCGTCGTCGGGGTGCTGGCGTTGCGGCGCTCGGCGCCCACGGTGCGGGCCGTGCGCTGGGGGGTGTTCGGGTTGGCCGCGGTCGGCGCGGCGGCGTCCGCGGCGGCCGCGGTGCTGATCACGTCGGAGGCGGGCGACGCGGCGGCGAACCGGGTCTACTTCGGCACCGACACCCGGGTGCAGGCCCTGCTGATCGGCGCGGCCGCGGCGGCGCTGCTGGTGCGGGACTGGTCGACGGTCACGATGGGCACCCCGATCCGTGCGCGGTGGGGGCGTTGGGCGGCGCGCGTGCTGTCGGTGGCCGGGCTGGCCGGCCTGGCGGTGCTCGCGCACCGGGCGACGGGGGCGCCCGCGGAGTACCGGATGGGCCTGTTCACCGCTGCCGCGGCGGCGGCCGTCCTGGTCGTGGCCACCGTGGCGCTCGACCAGCGCGGACCGGTCGCACGACTGCTGGCCTGCGGCCCGCTGGTGTGGCTGGGCGCGATCTCCTACGGCGTGTACCTGTGGCACTGGCCGATCTTCCTGTTCCTCAACGGCGAACGCACCGGGTGGACGGGCTGGCCGCTGCTGGCCGCCCGCTGCGCGGCGACGCTCGCCGTGGCGGTGCTGAGCTACTGGCTGCTGGAACGGCCGATCCGTCAGTGGCGGCCCGCGACGGTGCCGCAGCTTCCCCTGGCGCTGGCCACCGCGGCGACGAGCGCCGTCGTGACGATCTCGGTGGTACCCGTCGGCGGCCACGCCGGCGACGACGTGCCTCCCGGCGCCCTGCTCGACATCAACTCGGCCGCGGCGGTGCTGCCGGAGCGGGCGATCCCCGTCGGCGCCGCCGGTGTGCAGCGACCGCCGGGCACCCGCAGCGTCGCGGTGTTCGGCGATTCGGTGGCGTGGACGCTGATGCGCTACCTGCCGGAGACGCCGGGCCTGCACTTCACGAACTACACGACCATCGGCTGCGGCATCGCCCGCGGCGGCCCCTACAAGACGACCGGTCAGACCCTGACGCAGAAGCCGGAGTGCGACACCTGGCCGAGCCGGTGGGCCCAGCGCATCGATCACGACCGGCCCGACGTCGTGCTGCTGATGGTGGGCCGGTGGGAGCTGGTCGACCGGATCAACGAGGGCAGGTGGACCCACGTCGGCGACTCCACCAACCACCGAGCCTACGACGGTTACCTGCGCGGGGAGCTGAACCGGGCGCTCGACATCCTGGGCTCGACGGGCGCACGCGTGGTCGTCACCACCGCGCCCTACAACCGGCGCGCCGAACAGGCCGACGGCAGCCTCTACCCGGAGGACGACCCCGACCGGGCCGATGCGTGGAACGACCTCGTGCGGGAGGTCGCCGCGCCACGGCGCAACGTGACGGTGCTCGACCTCAACGACAAACTCTCACCCCGCGGCTACTACACGAACTGGGTGGAGGGCATCCGGATGCGCGACGACGGCGTCCACCCGACCAGGGAGGCCGTCGAATGGCTGACGCCCTGGCTGACCGAAGCGCTCGCCGCCGCGAAATAGCATTCCCTGTCGTCAAGCGCGCCGCTTGGCAGCAGGGAATGCTGTTTCGCGGGTGGGTAATCGCTAGTGGCCGAGGCGGCCGCGGCCCAGGCGCAGCAGCAGCATCGCCAGGTCCTTGCCCTCCGGGCCGAGCACGCTGTAGCGCTCGATGACCTTCATCTCCCGGCTGTGCACCAGGCGGGTGCCGCCGGAGGCCATGCGCGCCTTGCCGATGAGCTTGGAGACCTCGGTGCGCCGCTGGACGGCGGCGAGGATGGCGGCGTCGAGCTCGTCGATCTCCTGACGCAGGGCGTCGATGTCGAGCGACTGATCCGTTTCGATGCTCATCTCTGACTCCTCGTGTGGGGGTTCTGGTCTCATCCGGTTCCGGGCCTCACACAAGAGAAGAGCCCCGGATCCGGACGCGGACCGCGGGGCTGAAGGAAGCAGCTAGACCACGGGCACCGCGGGCCGGTACCCGTAAAAAAATCGGCTCTGGTCAAGCACGGTTGTCAGTGTGCCACCTGCGGCCGTGGCAGCGCAAAGAGTGTCACCCCGCGGCGGTAAGTTGGGACAGACATGAGTGTGAACGTGACTGAACCGAGATCCCGGCGTGACGGCGGCGCCGAGGACCTCCTCGACGGCCTCAACCCGCAGCAGCGCCAGGCGGTGCTGCACGAGGGTTCGCCGCTGCTGATCGTGGCGGGGGCGGGGTCGGGTAAGACCGCCGTGCTGACCCGCCGCATCGCCTACCTGCTGGCCGCCCGCGACGTCGGCGTCGGCCAGGTGCTGGCCATCACGTTCACCAACAAGGCCGCCGCCGAGATGCGCGAACGCGTCGCCGGGCTGATCGGCCCGCGGGCGCGCAGCATGTGGGTGGCGACGTTCCACTCGACCTGCGTGCGGATCCTGCGCAACCAGGCCTCGCTGCTGCCCGGCCTGAACTCGAACTTCTCGATCTACGACGCCGACGATTCGCGACGCCTGCTGCTGATGATCGGCAAGGACATGGGGCTCGACACCAAGAAGTACTCGCCCCGCCTGCTGTCCAACGGCATCTCGAACCTGAAGAACGAGCTGATCGGTCCCGAACAGGCCGCGGCCGAGGCCTCCGAGGCCGCCGACGATCTGGCCCGTATCATCGCCGACGTCTACGCCGAGTACCAGCGCCGTCTGCGTGCGGCCAACGCGCTGGACTTCGACGACCTGATCGGCGAGACCGTCGCCGTGCTGCAACGCTTCCCGCACATCGCGCAGTACTACCGCCGCCGCTTCCGGCACATCCTCGTCGACGAATACCAGGACACCAACCACGCCCAGTACGTCCTGGTGCGCGAGCTCGCGGGACACGGGGCCCACGACACCGACGAAGACGGCGTGCCGCCTGCGGAGCTGTGCGTGGTGGGCGACGCCGACCAGTCGATCTACGCGTTCCGCGGCGCGACGATCCGCAACATCGAGGACTTCGAACGGGACTACCCGAACGCCACGACGATCCTGCTCGAGCAGAACTACCGCTCGACCCAGACCATCCTCAACGCCGCGAACTCGGTGATCGCCCGCAACGCCGGCCGGCGCGAGAAGCGGCTGTGGACCGACTCCGGCCAGGGTGAGCTGATCGTCGGCTACGTCGCCGACAACGAACACGACGAGGCCCGGTTCGTCGCGCAGGAGATCGACGCGCTGGCCGACGATGGATTCAGTTACAACGACTTCGCCGTCTTCTACCGCACCAACAACAGCTCGCGCGCGCTGGAAGAGGTGTTCATCCGGGCAGGCATCCCCTACAAGGTGGTCGGCGGCGTCCGGTTCTACGAGCGCCGGGAGATCCGCGACGTCGTCGCCTACCTGCGCGTACTCGACAACCCCGGGGATGCGGTGAGCATGCGCCGCATCCTCAACACCCCGCGCCGCGGCATCGGCGACCGGGCCGAGGCGTGCGTCGCGGTGTACGCCGAGAACACCGGCGGCAGCTTCGACGACGCCTTGCAGGCCGCCGCCGAGGGCAAGGTGCCGATGCTCAACACCCGCTCGGAGAAGTGCATCAAGAGCTTCGTCGAGATGCTCGACGACCTGCGCGGCCGCCTCGGCGACGAACTGGGGGAACTCGTCGAGGCCGTGCTCGACCGCACCGGTTACCGCGCTGAGCTGGAGGCGTCCAACGACCCTCAGGATCTGGCGCGGCTGGACAACCTCAACGAGTTGGTCAGCGTCGCACACGAATTCAGCATCGACCGGGCGAACGCGGCGGCCCTGGCCGAGGATCTGGACGAACCGGTCGACGAGGACGTCCCCGACACCGGTGTGCTCGCGCAGTTCCTGGAGCGGGTCTCGCTGGTGGCCGACGCCGACGAACTGCCCGAACACGGCGCCGGGGTGGTGACGATGATGACGCTGCACACCGCCAAGGGGCTGGAGTTCCCGGTCGTGTTCGTGACCGGCTGGGAGGACGGCATGTTCCCGCACATGCGGGCCCTGGGCGACCCCAACGAACTGTCCGAGGAACGCCGGCTGGCCTACGTGGGCATCACCCGGGCGCGTCAGCGGCTCTACCTGAGCCGCGCGAAGGTGCGCTCGTCGTGGGGGCAACCGATGCTCAACCCCGAGTCGCGGTTCCTGCGGGAGATCCCGCAGGAGCTCATCGACTGGCGGCGCACCGATCCCGAGAGCAGAAGACCCTCGTTCGGCGCACCGGTCGGTGGTGGCGCCGGACGGTTCAGCGCACCCGAGCAGCGCCGGCCCGCACCCGGACGCTCAGGGATGGGGAAGCGCCCGCTGATCGTGCTCGAACCCGGGGACCGCATCAACCACGACAAGTACGGGCTGGGCCGCGTCGAAGAGGTGTCGGGCGTCGGCGAGTCCGCGATGTCGCTGATCGACTTCGGCAGTGCCGGACGCGTCAAGCTCATGCACAATCACGCGCCGGTGCAGAAGCTCTAGCCCGGCTGCGCCCACCGTCCGGTGCTGGGCAGCAGGGTCAGCACGATCGCGGCCAGCGGCAGCACCGGTATCGCGTAGACGATCCACGGGAACTTCGCGCCGGCGACGAACAGGCTGCCGAAGATCAGCAGCCCGATGACGCAGCCGACGACGATGAGCAGCCGGCTCATCCGGCGGCGCAGCAGCAGCAGGACGAGCCCGCCGATCGACGCGGCGGCCGAGATGGTGGTGAGGAACCCGATCGCCACGCAGAACAACCGGTCGGTGCTCCACCACCCGGTGATGAGGTCGGTGGCGATCACCGCGGTGGCCCATCCGGACAGGATCGCCAGCACCGCCGCGGCGACCGCCGTGCGCGGGTCCGCGGTCAGCGCCGTCGGCGGGATCTCCACCGGACGCGGCCGCGGGATGTAGGAGGTCTGTGTCCCGTCTTCGACCGCGGGCGGTTCGATGTAACTGGTCTGCGGTTCGGCGCTCACCGTCGGCAGCCCGCCGGTCGGGTGACGACGGATGATGCCCGTCGGGGATTCGCTCGGTGGGGCGGGGGAGGCTACCGGGATCTCACCGGTCGGATGCCGGCGGATGATGCCGGTCTTCGGGTCGTGCTGAGGGGCCGGATCGTCTGGGTGGCCAGTCGAGTCAGCAGCGCTCACTCAGCCAACATAGCTGCCGGTGGCGATGCCCCGCTTGGACAGCCATCCCACCGGATCAATCCGGTTCGAACCGTCGATCATCACCTCGAAGTGCAGGTGTGGCCCGGTCGAGTTGCCGCGGTTGCCCATCGTCGCGATCTGGTCACCGGCCATGACCTTCTCGCCCATGCTCACCGACCAGGTGTTGAGGTGACCGTAGAGCGTGACCGTGCCGTCGGCGTGGCGCAGCTTGACCCACGCGCCGTAACCGGCAGTCGGGCCGACGTCGATGACGACACCGTCGGCGGCGGCGAGGATCGGTGTGCCGATCGGTCCGGCGATGTCGATACCGGCGTGCAGCACACCCCAGCGGTAACCGAATCCGGACGTCCAGACACCCTTCGTGGGCATCACGTAGAGGGGCCTCATCTGGCGCGCCTCGCGCTCGGCGCGCTCCTGGGCGAAGGCGGCGGCCTTCTGGATCTCCTCGGTGTGCACAGCGGCGTTGGCGGTCGAGGCGACCGACACGATCTGCATGCCGTCGACGGATCCGGTGATGGACGCGCCCTCGACGGTGGTCTCACCCGAGGCCAGCACCGTGTCGGTGGTGGCCGGAGCGGTGTTCTGGGTCATCGAGTAGGCGCCGGCGGCGGTCGCGCCCGCGGCCATCGCGGCGATCATCAGGCGGCTCTTGACCGGGCCCTCGGCCTCCTTGCGGTGCGCGCCGCGGCGGGCGCGGAGGTCGATGATGTCGGTGGCGGCGGTGCCGTCGCTGACATCGGTGTGGCTGTCGCGGTAGGCGCGGGACCGGCGGGAAGCGGCGGCGTCGCCCTCGACGCGGAACTGCGCGGGGATTGCCAGCCGCAGCGGGATCAGGTCGTCGGTGTCGTGCAGATCGTCGAGTTCGGGGGCGCCGATGACCTGCGCCTCGCGATCGAAGGCGGTGCTGTCGCGGAAGTCGAGGTCACCCAGGCCGCCGAACTCGTTGAACGGGATGATGTCGGTGACTTCGGCGGCGCGCTCGGCGGGAATCGAAACCGTCTGGCGCTGGCGAGCATTCGTCGAGGCTCCCTCGCGGGACCGGGACGAACGATGCGCTGCCAACCTGAAGAATCCTTTGTCGTGATCTGACCGTTACCTATCAAGACCAGATGGCACGTTAACCAAATCCCAATGAGCGTGGCAACCCGAGAGCGGGCGTGATCGAGAACTGTGAGATGGATCACGTTCGCGGCGCGGTGAGATCTCCCACATCAGCGGTGGGCGGTGACGACCGGCTCAGCCGGTGTGGATACAGTTCCCACGAGCCCCCTGGGTGCAAACCTTCCGAAATATCGTGACCGTCAACGCAGACAGACAGTGAGTCCATGGACCTTTTCGAGTACCAGGCGAAGGAGCTGTTCGCCAAGCACAACGTCCCGACCACGCCTGGCCGGGTGACCGACACCGCCGAAGACGCCAAGGCGATCGCCGAGGAGATCGGCAAACCCGTGATGGTCAAGGCCCAGGTCAAGGTCGGCGGCCGCGGTAAGGCCGGTGGCGTGAAGTACGCCGCCACCGCCGACGACGCCTTCAACCACGCGCAGAACATCCTGGGCCTCGACATCAAGGGCCACGTGGTGAAGAAGCTGCTGGTCGCCGAGGCCAGCGACATCGCCGAGGAGTACTACATCTCCTTCCTCCTCGACCGTGCCAACCGCACCTACCTGGCCATGTGCTCGGTCGAGGGCGGCATGGAGATCGAAGAGGTCGCCGCGACCAAGCCCGACCGCCTGGCCCGCATCCCCGTCGACGCCACCAAGGGTGTCGACGAGGCCTTCGCCCGCGAGATCGCCGAGAAGGGCCACCTGCCCGCCGAGGTGCTCGACGCCGCCGCGGTGACCATCGCCAAGCTGTGGGAGGTGTTCGTCGGTGAGGACGCCACCCTGGTCGAGGTGAACCCGCTGGTGCGCACGCCCGACGATCAGATCCTGGCGCTCGACGGCAAGGTCACCCTCGACGCCAACGCCGACTTCCGGCACCCCGAGCACGCCGAGTTCGAGGACCGCGACGCCACCGATCCGCTGGAGCTCAAGGCCAAGGAGAACGACCTCAACTACGTCAAGCTCGACGGGCAGGTCGGCATCATCGGCAACGGCGCGGGCCTGGTCATGTCGACGCTCGACGTGGTCGCTTACGCCGGTGAGAAGCACGACAACGTCAAGCCGGCCAACTTCCTCGACATCGGCGGCGGCGCCTCGGCCGAGGTGATGGCCAACGGGCTGGACGTCATCCTCAATGACAGCCAGGTCAAGAGCGTGTTCGTCAACGTCTTCGGCGGCATCACCGCGTGCGACGCGGTCGCCAACGGCATCGTCAAGGCACTCGAGATCCTCGGCGAGGAAGCCAACAAGCCGCTCGTGGTGCGCCTCGACGGCAACCGCGTCGAGGAGGGCCGCAAGATCCTCGCCGACGCCAACCACCCGCTGGTGGTGCTCGCGCAGACCATGGACGAAGGCGCCGACAAGGCCGCCGAGCTGGCGAACAAGTAAGGGACCTGCCACATGTCGATCTTTCTGAACAAGGACTCCAAGGTCATCGTCCAGGGCATCACCGGCGGTGAGGGCACCAAGCACACCGCGCTGATGCTCAAGGCGGGCACCCAGCTGGTCGGCGGCGTCAACTCGCGTAAGGCGGGCACGACGGTCAGCCACGTCGACAAGGACGGAAAGGACGTCGAGTTGCCGGTCTTCGGCAGCGTCGGCGAGGCGATGAAGGAGACCGGCGCCGACGTGTCGGTGGTCTTCGTGCCCCCGAAGTTCGCCAAGGACGCGATCATCGAGGCGATCGACGCCGAGATCCCGCTGCTGGTCGTCATCACCGAGGGCATCCCGGTGCAGGACACCGCATACGCGTGGGCCTACAACGTGGAGAAGGGGCAGAAGACCCGCATCATCGGCCCCAACTGCCCCGGCATCATCACCCCCGGCGAGGCGCTGGCCGGCATCACGCCCGCCAACATCACCGACTCGGGTCCGGTGGGCCTGGTGTCGAAGTCCGGCACGCTGACCTACCAGATGATGTACGAGCTGCGTGACTTCGGCTTCTCCACCGCGATCGGCATCGGCGGCGACCCGGTCATCGGCACCACGCACATCGACGCGATCGAGGCGTTCGAGAAGGATCCCGACACCAAGGTGATCGTGATGATCGGCGAGATCGGCGGCGACGCCGAGGAGCGTGCGGCCGACTACATCAAGGACAACGTCACCAAGCCGGTCGTCGGCTACGTGGCGGGTTTCACCGCCCCCGAGGGTAAGACGATGGGCCACGCCGGTGCGATCGTGTCCGGTTCGTCGGGCACCGCGTCGGCGAAGAAGGAAGCGCTCGAGGCGGCCGGTGTGAAGGTCGGCAAGACCCCGTCGGAGACGGCGCAGCTCGCCCGCGAGATCCTGCAGAACCAGTAACCACTCACGCCCAGACTGCGGCCAGATCGCGTTCCCTCCGGGGTTCGTGATCTGGCCGCAGTTTCGTCTGGGGGCACTGCGTCTATTAGCCTGCCGAAGTAACACCTGCCAGGAGGTTTGTCATGGTCGATCCGCGCACGCCGGTCATCGTCGGGGTCGGGCAGTTTACCGAACGCATCGACGACGACGGCTACCGCGGCATGTCGGCGGTCGACCTGGCCACCGAGGCCACCCGCGCGGCGCTGGCCGACACCGGCGCCGACACCGCCGCCGTCGCGCGGGCGATCGAGGTGTTCGCCGGGCTGCGGCAGTTCGAGATCTGCACGCCGTTCGCCGACCCGCCGCTCGGCGCCTCGGACAACTACCTGCGCTCGGTGGCCCGACGGGTGGGCGCCGATCCGGCGCGGGCGGTCCTCGAACCGATCGGCGGCAACGGCCCGCAGAAACTGATGACCGAGTTCGCCGGGGCGATTGCGGCCGGTGAGATCGAGGCGGCGCTCGTCGTCGGCTCGGAACCCGGCTCGACGGCGAAGTACTTCTCCAGTCGTGCCAGGGCGAGCGAAGCGACGGGGGAGAAGTTCGACAAGCCGGACTTCACCGAACACGTCGGCGGCCAGCTGGAGGACCGCGGTTACGGGTTCGAGCAGTACATGAGCGACTACACCGTCGCGCACGGACTGACGGGCGCGCCCGTCCAGTACGGGCTGCTCGACAATGCGCGGCGCGCGGCCCGGGGTCTCGGGGTCTCGGGGTACCGGCGGGAGATGGCCGAACTGTTCGCCCCCTTCTCGGCGGTGGCCGCGAAGAACCCGTACTCGTCCTCACCGGTTGAGCGCTCGGTCGACGAGATCGTCACGGTCACCGACGAGAACCGGATGATCTGCGATCCGTACCCGCGGCTGCTCGTCGCCCGCGACACCGTGAACCAGGGCGCGGCCGCGATCGTCATGTCGGTGGAGGCGGCCCGCCGGCTGGGGGTGCCCGAGGAGAAGTGGGTCTACCTGCGCGGGCACGCCGACCAGACCGAACAGGCGTTGTTGGACCGCGAACACATCGGGGTCAGCATCTCGGCGAAACAGGCTGTGGCCGAAGCGCTTCGGGTGGCGGGTATCGACATCGACGACGTGGCGACCTTCGACCTGTACAGCTGCTTTCCGTTCCCGGTGTTCGCGGTGTGCGACGAGTTCGGGCTCGACGCCGACGATCCGCGCGGTCTGACACTCACCGGCGGGCTGCCGTACTTCGGCGGGCCGGGGAACAGCTACTCGCTGCACGCGATCGCCGAGACCGTCGTCGCGATGCGGGACACCCCGGGTGCGTTCGGGCTCGTCGGCGCCAACGGCGGTGTGATGAGCAAGTATTCGGTCGGCGTGTACTCGACCGAACCCGCCGACTGGGCCGCCGACCGGAGCAAGGAGTTGCAGGCCGACATCGCCGCACTGCCGACGGTGCCGGTGGCCCGTCACGTCGACGGCCGCGGCACCGTCGAGACGTATACGGTGCGCTACGACTGGCCGGTGCGCACCGGCATCGTCATCGGCCGCCTCGACGAGGACGGGTCGCGGTTCATGGCCATCACCGAGGACGAGGACCTCGTCGCGCTGATGAGCGACGGCGATCCGCTCGGCGCGGCGATCGAGGTGCGCGCCGACGGCGACAGGAACCGCGCGACGTTGGCGTAGCTACACCAGCGCCGACAGCTTGCCCGCCAACCGCTCGACGTACGCCGCCACCTCGGCCTCGCCCTTGTCGGGCAGCCCGAACAGCACCTCGGTCACCCCGAGCTCCCGCCAGCGCGCCAGCTTGTCGGGGTCCGGCTTGAAGTCCAGCGCGACGATCTGCGGGGCGCCGTCGCGACCGGCCGCGGCCCAGGTGTCCTGCAGCAGTTTCACCGGGGCGTCGATGTCGAAGTCGCGCGGTGTGGTGATCCAGCCGTCCGCGGACTTCGCGATCCACTTGAAGTTCTTCTCCGTGCCCGCCGCGCCGACGAGCACGGGGATGTGGGACTGCACGGGCTTCGGCCACGCCCACGAGGGCCCGAAGTTCACGAACTCGCCCTCGTAGGACGCCTCCTCCTGCGTCCACAGCGCCCGCATCGCCTCCAGATACTCCCGCAGCATGGTGCGCCGGCGGCCGGGCGGCACCTTGTGGTCGGCGAGTTCGTCGGTGTTCCAACCGAATCCGACACCGAGGCTGACGCGGCCACCCGACAGATGATCGAGCGTCGCGATCGACTTCGCCAGCGTGATCGGATCGTGTTCGACCGGCAGCGCCACCGCCGTGGACAACCGCACCCGCGACGTCACCGCGCACGCCGTGCCGAGCGACACCCACGGGTCGAGCGTGCGCATGTATCGGTCGTCGGGCAGCGTCTCGTCGCCCGTGGTCGGGTGGGCGGCCTCGCGCTTGATCGGGATGTGGGTGTGCTCGGGCACGTAGAAGGTGCGGAAGCCGTGATCGTCGGCCAATTTTGCGGCCGTGGCCGGGGCGATGCCGCGGTCGCTGGTGAAGAGTACGAGCCCGAAGTCCATGCACGAATTAGAACGTGTTCTAGTAAGAAGGGCAAGCGCGAAAGTGGGCCATTCGGATCGCGCCGATCCATATACGTGACGACGGATGGGGCGATTGCTGCCATGTATCCATGAGCACCGAACGCATCGCCGACCACGTCAAGTTCGCCTACTGGGTGCCCAACGTCAGTGGCGGCCTGGTGACCAGCGACATCGAGCAGCGCACCGACTGGAACTACGAATACAACAGGAAACTCGCGCAGACAGCGGAGAACAACGGCTTCGAATACGCGCTGAGCCAGGTCCGGTACGAGGCCAGCTACGGCGCCGAGTTCCAGCACGAGTCGACCAGTTTCAGCCTGGCCCTGCTGCTGGCCACCGAGCGGCTCAAGGTCATCGCCGCCGTCCACCCCGGGTTGTGGCACCCCGCGGTCCTGGCCAAGCTCGGCGCCACCGCCGACCAGCTGAGCAACGGCCGGTTCGCCGTCAACGTCGTCTCCGGCTGGTTCAAGGACGAGTTCACCCACCTCGGCGAGCCGTGGCTCGAACACGACGAGCGCTACCGCCGCAGCGCCGAGTTCCTGCAGGTGCTGCGCAAGATCTGGACCGAGGACGACGTGGACTTCCGGGGCGACTTCTATCGGATTCACGACTTCACCCTCAAGCCGAAACCCGTCAACACCCCCCAGCGGCCCAACCCGGAACTCTTCCAGGGCGGCAACTCGACCGCCGCGCGACGCAACGGCGGCCGCTACGCGGACTGGTACTTCTCCAACGGCAAGGACTTCGACGGCATCACCGAACAGATCGTCGAGGTGCGCGACCACGCCCGGGCTGCCGGCGGTGCCGGCAATTCAGCAGGCGCGGGCCGGGAGGTCAAGGTCGGGCTCAACGGATTCATCATCGCCCGCGACACCGAGCGGGAGGCCAGGGACGTCCTCGAGGAGATCGTCGAGAAGGCCAACAAGCCGGCCGTGGAGGGTTTCCGCAACGCCGTGCAGCAGGCCGGGAACTCGACGGCCGACAAGAAGGGGATGTGGGCGGATTCGTCGTTCGAGGATCTGGTCCAGTACAACGACGGCTTCCGCACCCAGCTGATCGGCACACCCGAGCAGATCGCGGAACGCATTGCGGCATACCGCAAACGCGGCGTCGACCTGATCCTCGGCGGCTTCCTGCACTTCCAGGAGGAGGTCGAGTACTTCGGTGCGCGGGTGCTGCCGCTGGTGCGTGAGATCGAGGCGTCCGAAGCGTCCTCGGCGGACAGCCCGGCGCTCGCGGCCGTGTGAGGCGGCGGCGGCGGCGGGGTTAGACACCGTCGTGCGCCGGGTACGAGCGTGGGTGCGCTAGCGTGGGAGAGCGAATTGCTCAGGTGGTCCGTGTTCATGCGCACGCGTTGCCCACGTCAGACGCCCGATCAGCACAGGAGAGGTCATGACCTACTCACCCGGTAGCCCCGGATATCCACCGGCCAATCAGCCCACCACCCAGTTCTCGGCGCCGACGCAGCACTTCGGCAAGCTGCCCGAGCCGCCTGCCTCCGGCGAAGGCCCGAACAAGCTGCCCGCCTACCTGCTCATGGTGGTCGCGGCCCTCGGCCTGCTCGTCTACCTCTGCAACTTCGGGCCGATCTTCGAGGTCAGCGCCTCGGACTTCCTCGGCCAGGGCGGCACCGTCAGCGGTTCGACGCTCGGCATCGGGCTGGCGGTGATCTCGGCGCTGGCCGCCGGCCTGCTGGCCGGGGTGACGCTGTTGTCGAAGGGGCGCACCTACGTCGCGATCGCGGCCGTGCTGTCGGTGCTGGCGTTGCTGCTGGTGATCGCCGAACTGATCAACAAGCCGTCCGAGGCCTCGATCGGCTGGGCGCTCTACGCACTGATCATCCTGTCGCTGCTGCAGGCCGGGGCGGCCGTCGCGGCGCTGCTCTTCGACACCGGCGTCCTCACCCCGCCCGCACCGCGGCCCAAGTACGACCAGCAACAGCAGCAGTACGGCCAGTACGGCGGTCCCGGTGGACCCGGCGGCTACTACGGTCAGCCGCACTCCGGAGCGCACCAGCCGCAGCAGCACCTCACCGGCTCGCACCAGCAGGCGCCGCAGCAGCAGCGCCCGGGCTACCCGTCGCAGTACGGCGGCGGCTACCCGGGCGGCGGGGGACCGTCGACCGGCGGCTTCCAGACCCCGGGACAGCAGAGCGGTCCGCCGACCCCTCCCACCGGTTTCCCGACCTACGGTCAGCCTCAGCAGCAGCAGGGCGGCGGTTCCGGCCAAGGCCAGCAGCCGCCGTCGACGCAGCAGCAGTCCGGCCAGAACCCCTCGTAACCTGACCGCGCGTGCGTGAACAGCGCGCACGCCAGCCTGTGCGAGGGGCCCAGTTAGTGGACAACCGGCCGGTCGGCACCCGCCAGGCCCGCGAACTGTTGCGGGTCGCGTTCGGGCCGTCCGTCGTGGCGCTCGTCGTCATCGCGGCGGTGACGCTGTTGCAGTTGCTCATCGCGAACAGCGATATGACGGGTGCCTTCGGCGCCATCGCGAGCATGTGGCTGGGCGTGCACCAGGTACCGGTGTCCATCGGCGGCCGGGAACTCGGCGCGATGCCGTTGCTGCCCGTGCTGATGATGGTGTGGGGGACCGCCCGCACCACCGCGGCGGCGACGTCGCCGTACGGCTCGTGGTTCGTCACCCGCTGGGTGGTCGCCTCCGCGCTCGGCGGGCCGCTGCTGATCGCGGCGATCGCACTGGCCGTCATCCATGACGCCGCCTCGGTGCTCACCGAGCTGCAGACCCCGTCGGCGCTGCGCGCGTTCGGCGGGGTGCTGGCCGTCCACCTGATCGGCGCGGCGATCGGGGTGGCGTCGAAGGTGGGTCGCCGCACGGTGCAGACCTCGCCGCTGCCCGACTGGCTGCCCGACGCGTTCCGCGCGGCCGCGGCCGGTGTGCTGGCGCTCGCCGGTCTGTGCGGCGTCGTCACCACAGGCTCACTGATCGTGCACTGGTCGACCATGCACGAGCTGTTCGCGATCACCGATTCGGTCTTCGGCCAGTTCAGCCTGACGGTGCTGTCGCTGCTGTACCTGCCCAACGTCGTCGTGGGCGCGGCCGCGGTCGCGGTCGGGTCGAGCGCGCACATCGGCCTGGCGACGTTCAGTTCGTTCACCGTGCTGGGTGGGGACGTCCCGGCGCTGCCCATTCTGGCCGCGGTGCCGACACCGCCGTTGGGACCGGTCTGGGTGGCGCTGCTGATCATCGGCGCCGCCTCCGCGGTCGCCGTCGGTCAGCAGGTCGCCCGCCGGCCCGCACCGATCCACGTCGCCGCGGCGAAGCTCGTCGTCGCGTCGGCCCTCGCCGCCCTGACCATGGCGCTGCTCGGCGCCGCGGGCAGCGGGCGGCTCGGCAACTTCGGTCACGTCGGGGTCGACCAGACCACGTTCGGACCGGGGGTTTTCCTGTGGTTCACGGTGATCGGCGGGCTGACCGTCGCGATGACCGGCGGCATCGTCCGTCGGCCGCGGCGCGTCCGTGTAGCCGACCCCGCACCCGATCCCGATCCGGAGCCGGCGTCCGAGCGCGACCTCGGCGACGCCGAGACCGGGCCGATCCTCGACCCGGACCCCGAGACCACTGACACCCCCGGAGACCCCCTGCCGGATGCCGAACCGCCCGCATCGGATGACTCCGCGGCGGCGTTCGACCCCGAGGAGCACTTCATCGCCGACGACGCCGGCGCCGGAGGTGCCCCCACCGGCCGTGCCCCTACCGACGACGAACCGCGCCGCTGAGCCGACTAGGCTGCTGCGCGTGCAGCAACCGCTTCGCGTGCCTCCGAGCGCACCTGCGCGGCTGGTCGTGCTCGCCTCGGGCACCGGATCGCTGCTCGCCTCGCTGCTCGAGTCCGCCGTCGGCGACTATCCGGCGCGCGTCGTCGCCGTCGGGACCGACCGGAAATGCGCCGCACTCGACATCGCCACCGACGCCGAGGTGCCCACCTACACGGTCCGGTTGGGGGACCACCCCGACCGCGGGGCGTGGGACGCCGCGATCACCGCCGCGACCGCCGAACACGAACCCGACCTCGTGGTGTCCGCCGGCTTCATGAAGATCCTGGGGCCGCAATTCCTCGGCCGCTTCCCCGGCCGGGTGGTCAACACCCACCCCGCCCTGCTGCCCGCCTTCCCCGGGGCGCACGCCGTCGCGGACTCCCTCGCCTACGGCGTTCGGGTGACCGGCTGCACCGTGCACCTGGTCGACGCCGGGATGGACACCGGCCCGATCCTCGCGCAGGAGAGTGTGGCGGTGCGCGACGGTGACGACGAGGCGACCCTGCACGAGCGCATCAAAGTGGTCGAACGACGACTGCTGGTGGATGTCCTGGCCGCGATGGCGCAGCGCGGCGTGACCTGGACCGGACGAAAGGCGACCATAGGATGAGCGATGACGGGACGAAGAAGCCGATCCGGCGCGCACTGATCAGCGTCTACGACAAGAGCGGGCTGACCGAACTGGCCCGCGGGCTGCACGAGGCCGGCGTCGCCATCGTGTCCACCGGTTCGACCGCGAAGACGATCGCGGGCGCCGGGGTCCCGGTCACCCCGGTCGAGCAGGTGACCGGCTTCCCCGAGGTGCTCGACGGCCGCGTCAAGACCCTGCACCCGCACGTGCACGCCGGACTGCTGGCCGATCTGCGCAAACCCGAACACGTCGCGGCGCTCAGGAAGCTCGGCGTCGAAGCGTTCGACCTCGTGGTGGTCAACCTCTACCCGTTCAGCGAGACCGTCGAGTCCGGCGCGTCGGTCGACGAGTGCGTCGAGCAGATCGACATCGGCGGCCCGTCGATGGTGCGCGCAGCCGCCAAGAACCACCCCAGCGTGGCGGTGGTCGTGGAACCGAACGGCTATGACGGGGTGCTGGCCGCGGTGCGGTCCGGCGGATTCACGCTCGCCGAGCGAAAGATCTTGGCGTCGTTGGCGTTTCGGCACACCGCCGAATACGACGTGGCGGTCGCGTCATGGATGGGTTCGACGCTGGCGCCGGAGGAGCCCGCCCAGCAGCTGCCCGCGTGGGTGGGCGGCACTTGGCGGCGCGCCGCCGTGCTGCGCTACGGCGAGAACCCGCATCAGCAGGCGGCGCTCTACCGCGACGCCACCGCGTGGCCGGGGCTGGCGCAGGCCGAGCAGTTGCACGGCAAGGAGATGTCGTACAACAACTACACCGACGCCGACGCGGCGTGGCGCGCCGCATTCGACCATGAGGAGATCTGCGTCGCGATCATCAAGCACGCCAACCCGTGCGGTATCGCGATCTCGTCGGTGTCGGTGGCCGATGCGCACCGCAAGGCCCACGAGTGCGACCCGCTGTCGGCGTTCGGCGGGGTGATCGCGACGAACACCGCCGTCAGCGTCGAGATGGCCGAAACCGTCGCCGAGATCTTCACCGAGGTCATCATCGCCCCGGCCTACGAGCCCGGCGCGGTGGAGATCCTGTCGCGCAAGAAGAACATCCGCATCCTGGTGGCGTCCGAACCTCCCACCGCCGGAACCGAACTGCGACAGATCAGCGGCGGCCTGCTGGTGCAGCAGCGCGATGCGCTCGACGCCGCGGGCGACGATCCGGTCAACTGGACACTCGCGACCGGCGACCCGGCCGACCCGGCCACCCTGGCCAACCTCGCGTTCGCCTGGCGGACCTGCCGGGCGGTGAAGTCGAACGCCATCGTCGTGGTCGCCGACGGCGCCACCGTGGGCGTCGGGATGGGGCAGGTCAACCGGGTCGACGCGGCGCGGCTGGCCGTGCAGCGCGCCGGTGACCGGGTGCGCGGCTCCGTCGCCGCCTCGGATGCGTTCTTCCCGTTCCCCGACGGGCTGGAAACGCTCACCGACGCGGGCGTGAAGGCGATCGTGCACCCCGGCGGCTCGATGCGCGACGACGTGGTGACCGATGCGGCGGCCAAGGCCGGTGTCGCGCTCTACCTCACGGGCGCGCGGCACTTCGCGCACTGATCGCCCGCCGCTACAGCGGCGGTTCGTCGTCCTTGAGTGCCCGCAGCGGTGGACATTCGATGTGGTGCGCCTGATTGCCCCCGGCGCGGCGGGCCACGACGACGGCCGAGCGGGCGATCTCGAGCAACTCCTCGAGCACCTGCTCCGGCGGGCGTTCGGCGAGCGCCTGCATCGGCGTGCTGACCACCCCGATGCTCGCCGACGTCCGCGGCGGCGTGGTGCGGATCGCGCCGCGCACCCGCTCGACGAGCGCTGAGCTGTCGGTCGTCGGGAAGCTGTCGGCGATCAGGAATTCCGTCTCGGGCAGATGGGCGATCACCGCGTTCTGCCGGGTGGTCTCGCGCAGGGTCTGCGCGGCGGCGACGCGGGCCCGTTCGCCGGCCTGCCTGCCCTTGGCCTGGGTCAGCAGGGCGAAGTTGTCCAGGTCCACGACGACGAGGACGAAGAAGCGGTCGTCGTCGCGGTTGCGGGAGCTGATGTACGCCGCGGCGGCGCGGTCGAAGGCGTCGCGGTTGTACAGCCCGGTCAGCGGATCGATGTCGGCGTTCAGCACGTCGATACCCAGCAGGTGCACCAGCGCATGGCAGACCGACGGGGTGGCGAGGTAGACGATGACCAGGAAGACCAGCGTCGAGATCGCCAGCGCCGGATCCCCGTCGAGGGCGACCCGGAGGGCGAGCACGGTTGTGGTGAGCAGCGCCACGACGAAGTTGAAGGCCATCATCCGCGGTGTGTGGAAGAACGCGATGTACCCCGCGAGGACCGCGAACGTCGCCGCGCCGAACATGCCG
Organism: Mycobacterium sp. IS-1742; assembly: GCF_001500125.1. Taxonomy (GTDB): domain Bacteria; phylum Actinomycetota; class Actinomycetes; order Mycobacteriales; family Mycobacteriaceae; genus Mycobacterium. The sequence continues at coordinate 195,921 of NZ_LQIV01000044.1, forward strand.
TTGAACGGATCGTTCTTGACCAGACACCCCGCGCTGATCGCCAGGGCCGCCGCGACCACGAACCCGGCCGACTGACGCTGGGTGGGCCAGCCCTCCCGCAGCCAGCCGATCGCCATGCCGACCAGGGCCAGCGAGATGACCACGGTCGCGATGCGTCCGCCCGTGCCGGTCGGGCCCGCCGGGCTGGCCAGCGACACCAGGAGGACGACGGCGAATCCGACGAGTGCCCCCGCCACCACCCGGCAGATCCCGCGCTGCGCGCCTCGCGCCGCGAGGAATGCGGTGAGCCAGTAATAGTGGTCGGGTTGGCGCCACCATTCGCGCACTGCGCTCGTCATGAACCCCCTCGAGCTGACGGTCGACCTCAACCTGTTGATGACGTCGACAACTGCAGCTTGGCCCGGCAAACGCGCCGGCGCAACTGTCGGGCGCGAGCGGTCAGGGTGCGATCGTGGTCTGCCGGTCGACCACCGCGCCCACATCGGTGATGAGCCGGCTCTCGGCCGCCGGCGCGTCGCCGTTGACCTGCAGGATGAACAGGCCGTCGGCCGTGTCGAGGACGACGGTCTTCTGCCAGGTCGCCCGCGGGCGGCCGTCGCGTTCATAGGTGCCCTCGACCTGCACCCCGCCGAATCCGGCGAGGGTGACGGGGGTGGCCGCACCCGTCCTGGCGGCGGGCAGGGTCCTCAGTTCGTTCGGGGCGTACTCGAGGATCCGGGCGGCATCGACGTCACCGGACAGTTCGGACATCAGCGAGATCACCGTCGGCGGGTCGACGTTCGCGGGCAGCCCGTCGAACACCATCGCCGAATACGCCCAGGACGGCGCGCGGGACCCCGCGTCGGACCAGCCGGGTGGGATCGGCAGCGTGACGACCGGGGCGTCGGGTGTCTCCCGGCGGATCGGCGCCTCGACGATGCGGTTGTCGCGGATGTAGTCGGCGATCGTGTAGGCCGATCCGTCGGCGCGCACCGACGTCGCGGGGGGCCGCGCGGTGGTGGTCGTCGGGGTGGGGTTCGGCGCGGCGTCGTCGGACCCGCTCAGCGCGACCACCGAGACCACCGCCGCGACCAGCACGACGACGGCGAGCGCGACGCCCGCGGCGAGCAGGCCCCTGCGGCGGCGCTTCGGCGGCCGCCCCGGCGCAGGCCCGTACTGCGCGCCGGGATGCGGTGCGCCGGTGGGCATCCACGGCGAGACCAGCACCGGTGGGCCCGGGGGCCCGGCGGAAGGCTGGGCGGGCGGCGCCGAGATCGGGGGCCCCGGGTAGGAGACGCCCGGTGGCGGACCCGCCTGCCCCGTCGGCGACGCGCCCCACGACGGCGGCGCGGTAGGACCATCGGCCGCCTGAGCCAGGGCCACGGCGAAATCGTGGCAGGAGTGGAACCGTGCCGCGGGATCCTTGGCCAGTGCGCGGGCCATCGCCGCGTCGAACACCCGCAGTTCCGGGCGGCTGTCCCCGAGTCGCGGAGGCGGGGTGTTGAGGTGGTGGCTGATGATCACCGCGGGGTTGCTGTGCGGGAACGGCGGGCTGCCCGTGAACAACCGGTAGGCCGTCGCGGCCAGTGAGTACTGATCGGCCCGGCCGTCGATGGGGTGGCCCATCAACTGCTCGGGCGCGCTGTAGCTCATCGATCCGACGGCGATGTTCGACGACGTCAGGCCGGTGTTGTCCTCGGCGTGGCGGGCGATGCCGAAGTCGGCGAGCAGGATTCGCCGATGCGCCCGGTCCGGACCGGTGATGAGGATGTTGGCGGGCTTCACATCGCGGTGCAGCAGCTGCCGTTGGTGGGCGTAGTCCAGTGCGTCCGCGACGGCGGTGACGATCTCGACGACGTCGGCGGCGGGCATCCCGTTCGGAAACCGGTCGACGAGCAGCCGGGCGGCGTCGTGGCCGTCGACGAAATCCATCGAGATCCACAGCCGGCCGTCGTACTCCCCGCGGTCGTGCACCCCGACGATGTGCGGATGCCACAGCGCGGCGGCCAGATCGGCCTCGCGGCTGAAGCGGTGCCGGTACTCGTCGTCGGCGGAGAACGAGGCGGGCAGCACCTTGAGCGCGTCCTGCCGCGGCAGTCGAGGATGCTGCGCGAGATACACCTCGCCCATGCCGCCGGTGCCCACCAGCCGAACGATGGTGTACCCCGCGAAGACCTGACCGGTTTCCAACGGCATGGGCGCAGACTACCGGCCGTCATAGTTCGCTCACGGGGGAAGCGGTGCCGCATCCGGCGCGCAGTCGTAGCGTGGAGAGGTGACCCAACCTCATGATCTGCCCCGGACCGTCGGTGAGCTACGCGCCTCCGGCCATCGCGAGCGGGGCGTCAAACAGGAAATCCAGGAGAATCTGCTGGCCGGACTGGCCGAAGGCCGGGACATGTGGCCCGGAATCCTGGGTTTCGAGGACACGGTGATCCCGCAACTCGAGCGGGCACTGATCGCCGGACACGACATCGTGCTGCTCGGTGAGCGCGGCCAGGGCAAGACCCGGCTCCTGCGCGCACTGACCGGACTGCTCGACGAGTGGACGCCCGTCATCGAGGGTTCGGAACTGGGCGAGCACCCGTACAGCCCGATCACCCCGGAGTCGATCCGGCGGGTCGCCGATTCGGGTGACGACCTGAAGGTGGCGTGGCGGCACCGCAGCGAGCGCTACACCGAAAAGCTCGCCACCCCCGACACCAGCGTCGCCGCCCTCGTCGGCGACATCGATCCGATCAAGGTGGCCGAGGGCCGCAGCCTCGGCGATCCGGAGACCATCGCCTACGGTCTGATCCCGCGTGCGCACCGCGGCATCGTCGCCGTCAACGAGCTGCCCGACCTCGCCGAGCGCATCCAGGTGTCGATGCTCAACGTGATGGAGGAGCGCGACATCCAGGTCCGCGGCTACACCCTGCGGCTGCCGCTGGACGTTCTCGTCGTCGCCAGCGCGAACCCGGAGGACTACACCAACCGCGGCCGCATCATCACCCCGCTCAAGGACCGGTTCGGCGCGGAGATCCGCACGCACTATCCGTTGCGGCTCGACGCCGAGGTCGGCGTCATCACCCAGGAGGCGCAACTCGCGGCGTCGGTGCCCGAATACCTGCTGCAGATCCTCGCCCGCTTCGCGCGCAACCTGCGCGAATCGCAGTCGGTGGACCAGCGTTCGGGTGTCTCCGCGCGGTTCGCGATCGCCGCGGCCGAGACCGTCGCCGCGGCCGCCCGGCACCGGTCGACGATCCTCGGCGAGCAGGAGCCGGTTGCCCGCGTGGTCGACCTCGGCACGGTCATCGACGTCCTGCGCGGCAAGCTCGAATTCGAATCCGGCGAGGAGGGCCGTGAACAGGCGGTGCTCGAGCATCTGCTGCGCCGCGCCACCGCCGACACCGCGCAGCGGTTGCTCGGTGGACTCGACGTCGGACCGCTGGTCGCCGCGGTCGAGGAGGGATCCCCGGTGACGACGGGTGAGCGGGTCTCGGCCAAGGACGTTCTCGCCGCGCTGCCGGATCTGCCCGTCATCGACGCGATCGCCACCCGGCTCGACGCGCAGACCGACGGTGAGCGGGCCGCGGCCGTCGAGCTGGCGCTGGAGGCGCTGTACCTGGCGAAGCGGATTGACAAGGTCTCCGGCGAAGGCGAAACCGTCTATGGCTGACAGCCGTACGACGATCAAGCGGCGAGGGACGAGCCGCGTTGAGGAGTGCGGCCATGGCTGAGCGGCACGGGCGCTCCTCCCGGTACTCCCGCTACACCGGCGGGCCGGATCCGCTGGCCCCGCCGGTCGACCTGCGTGAGGCGCTCGAGCAGATCGGCGAGGACGTGATGGAGGGCAGCTCACCCCGGCGCGCCCTGTCCGAGCTGCTGCGCCGCGGCACCAAGAACATGCGCGGCGCCGACCGGCTGGCCGCCGAAGCCAACCGGCGGCGTCGGGAGCTGCTGCAGCGCAACAACCTCGACGGCACCCTGCAGGAGATCAAGAAGCTGCTCGACGAGGCCGTGCTCGCCGAACGCAAGGAGCTCGCCCGCGCCCTCGACGACGACGCGCGGTTCTCCGAGATGCAGATCGAGTCGCTGTCCCCGTCGCCCGCCAAGGCCGTCCAGGAGCTGTCCGACTACCAGTGGCGCAGCCCCGAAGCGCGCGAGAAGTACGACCAGATCAAGGATCTGCTCGGCCGCGAGATGCTCGACCAGCGCTTCGCGGGCATGAAGGAGGCGTTGGAGAACGCCACCGACGAGGACCGCCAGCGCGTCAACGACATGCTCGACGACCTCAACGATCTGCTGGACAAACACGCCAAGGGCCAGGACTCCCCCGAAGACTTTCAGGACTTCATGGCCAAGCACGGGGAGTTCTTCCCGGAGAACCCGCGCAACGTCGAGGAACTGCTCGACTCGCTGGCCAAACGCGCCGCGGCCGCACAGCGCTTCCGCAACAGCCTCTCACCCGACCAGCGCGCCGAACTGGACGCGCTGGCGCAGCAGGCATTCGGGTCGCCGTCGCTGATGAACGCGCTCAACCGGCTCGACTCGCACCTGCAGGCCGCCCGTCCGGGCGAGGACTGGACGGGGTCGTCGGAGTTCTCCGGCGACAACCCGCTGGGGATGGGGGAGGGGGCGCAGGCGCTGGCCGACATCGGTGAGCTCGAACAGCTCGCCGAGCAGCTGTCGCAGAGCTACGCGGGCGCCTCGATGGACGATGTCGACCTCGACGCGCTGGCACGCCAGCTCGGCGACCAGGCCGCCGTCGACGCGCGGACGCTGGCCGAACTCGAACGCGCCCTGATGAACCAGGGGTTCCTCGACCGCGGATCCGACGGCAAGTGGCGGCTCTCGCCGAAGGCGATGCGCCAGCTCGGCCAGGCCGCACTGCGCGACGTGGCCCAACAGCTCTCCGGCAGGCACGGGGAGCGCGACACCCGGCGGGCCGGGGCCGCGGGCGAGTTGACGGGAGCGACGCGTGCCTGGCAGTTCGGGGACACCGAGCCGTGGAACGTCACCCGCACGCTGACGAATGCCGTACTGCGCCAGGCCGGTACGGGTGAGCGCGAGATTCCGTTGAGCATCACCGTCGAGGACGTCGAGATCTCCGAGACCGAGACCAGGACGCAGGCCGCGGTGGCGCTGCTGGTGGACACCTCGTTCTCGATGGTGATGGAGAACCGGTGGCTGCCGATGAAGCGGACCGCGCTGGCGCTCAACCACCTGGTGAGCACCCGGTTCCGCTCCGACGCGCTGCAGATCGTCGCGTTCGGACGGTACGCGCGGACTGTCAGCGCCGCCGAGTTGACCGGTCTGGAGGGCGTCTACGAACAGGGCACCAACCTGCACCACGCGCTGGCCCTGGCCACCCGGCACCTGCGCCGGCATCCGAACGCCCAGCCGGTGGTGCTGGTGGTGACCGACGGGGAGCCGACCGCCCACCTCGAGGACTTCGGAGCGGGCGGCAACGGCGCCCAGGTGTTCTTCGACTACCCGCCGCACCCCCGGACCATCGCCCACACCGTGCGCGGTTTCGACGAAGTCGCCCGCCTCGGCGCCCAGGTCACGATTTTCCGGTTGGGCAGCGACCCCGGCCTGGCCCGCTTCATCGACCAGGTGGCCCGCCGGGTCCAGGGCCGGGTGGTGGAGCCCGACCTCGACGGACTCGGTGCCGCCGTGGTCGGCGACTACCTCACCTCACGCCGGAGGCGGTGACTCCTACGCACTTCCGGACGTTGTGCGCTATTGTTTGCTGACTTCGCAGCGTCCGGTCGGGTGGGGAAGGCCCGTGGCGGACTGTCACAGGCCTGAGGGGAATCGATGGCGAACCACCGCGCCCAACCGTGTCGACGGAGCGCCGAGCGCACCCCGCCGGGACGCCTTCGTCGGGCGGCGCTACCCGCTGCGCTCAGCGGTGTGATCGTCGCCAGCGTCGCCACCGCGGGCGGCGTCGCGGTCGTGAGCCCGGAGACCGTCGCCTCGTCGATGTACGAGCTGTCGGCCCTGATCACCGAGGGCAGTTCGACCAACCCGACCGGCGCCGGTATCGAGGACTTCTACGGCGGCACGTTCGCCGAGGGACGTGACCGGATCACGGTCAACTTCTTCACCGGACCGTTCGGCGTGTACGACGCGCTCCGCGCGCGCCCCGACGAGCACAACGTCGTCATGTCCTCCGGCTGGGGGGCGGCCAACGTGAGCCTGCTGCTCACCTATCTCGACGCGACCGGCGGCGTCGACGGCGTCGCCACCAACGCCGTCTACGTCCTCGACAACAGCGTGGCACGGCCCAACGGCGGCTTCGGCACCCGTTACCCGGTGTTCGCGGTCATCGGCGTGAACCCGCTGCCGACACCCACATCGCCGGGCGCGCCGGTGATCGACATCGGCTACGAGTACGACATCAACGGCAACACCCCGGCCTATGTGCTCAACCCGTTCGCGATGGCGAACTCATTGGCGACCTACTTCGACAACCGGCTGAACCAGAACGACGTCGACCTGCCGGTCACCGCGGACGGCGATCTCGACCTCACCGACGCGGAGTGCGACAGCATCTGCCGGGCGTCGATCGAGGGTGGTGAGGACACCACGGTGGTGCTCGAGTCCGGTGAGACCGTCGTCGTCAAACAGGTCGGCCAGACCACCTACATCAGCTACCGCCGCGACGGGCTGCCGTTGCTCCAGCCGTTGCGCACCTACGGCGGGGAGGCAGGCAACCGGTTCGCCGACGCGATCGAGGATCCGCTGACCGACCTCGTCAACTTCGGCTACCCGGGCAACGATCCGCTGGCCGATCCGGACGTCTACCGGCCGGCCGCGCTGCTGCCCACACCGCGGGAGACCGCGACGTTCCTGCGCAACCTCGCCGATCCGGACAACAACCGCAGGCGGACCGTCACGACGACCGTCACGCCGGAGACGACGGCCGACGACCTGTCCGCCGCAGTGGAAGAGGTCGATGCGGACACCGACGCCGCGCACTCCACCGCACCGCGGCCCCGGCGGTCGAACCCTGTCGGCACCGTCATCCGGAACACGATCAAGCAGTGGACGAAGCCGGCGCCGAAGAAGACGAGCACGCGGGACACCGGCGCGGTGGACGAGTCTGCCGAATCGTCCGAGCCGGCCGCGGACACCGACGACGCGACGGAGTAGCGGTTCTCGGGTCCGTCGCGCGGACGGCAATTTATTTGACTACGCGCACATCGCATTTTCGGTTCGCGTTCACCTCTGTTGATCATCGCCTCAGCTGCGCTACCGTTTGCTCAATTCACGCCGTCCGGTGAGGAAGTGGGAGGCCCACGGGACGGATCGCAGCTTCTTGAGGGGATTCGATGGCGAAGCATCGCACTGTGCGCACATCCGGACGTCGGTCATCGGTCGGGCGGCTCATGGCCCCCGGTGGTCTCGCCGCCGCCGCGGTCGGCGCCACCGGCCTGTCGTCGGCGTTGATGACCGGGGCGACGACGGCTGTCGCGCCGTCGGTCGATCTGATCGCGCTGATCACGCCCGCCAACTCGACGTCGCAGATCTTCGCGGGCACCACGTACTACGGCAATGACTACGCCGACGACGGCTACGGCGAACAGCAGATCGTCCCGTTCTTCCTCGGGCCGCAGGGCATCGCGGACGCGATCAGGGCCGCCGACGACGACCCGCGAGGCACCGTCGTGCTGTCGTCGGGCTGGGGCGCCGGCCAGACGGGCACCGCGCTGGGGATGCTCTCTGAAGAGGACCGGGACAACATCGACCTGGTCATCCTCGACAACAACACCAACCGCGCGGGCGGTGGCTTCTGGACCACGTACTCGCCGTTCGCGCCGCTGCTGCTGACCTCGGCCGCACCCACGCCGACCGACACGGGTGTTCCCGTGCTGGATGTCGCGTACGAGTACAACATCAACTCGAGCGCCCCGGTCGATCCGCTCAACCCGTTCGCCCTCGGCAACAGCCTGGTCGCCTACCTCTACGGCTACGGAGCGCAGCAGACCGCGGAAGTTCCGGACGCGATCATGACGGAAGCGAAGACTCCGGACGGCCCCCACTACCACTACGTCCTGAATTCCGACGGCGAGATCGTGAGCCAGACGCCGGTGGACGGCACCACCACCTACGTGACCTTCGAATCCGACGGTCTGCCCCTGGTGCGTCCGCTGCGCCTGCTGCCCGGTGGCGACATCGTGGCCGATGCGCTGGAGCCCACCCTGACCGAACTGGTCAACGCCGGCTACGCCGACGGCCTGGGTATGGAGGACAACCCGGCGATTCCGGTCGACCCCACCGTGGTCCGACCGATGCAACCCGGTTCATCGCTGCTGAACCTGGGCGGCGTTCCGGATTCGATCGACGAGGGCCTGAGCGACGGTGCGGAGACGGCGCGGGAGGACTTCTCCCAGCCGACGAACTTCGTGACCAAACCCGTCGACGAAGCGGCCAACCTGCCGGTGCTGTCGACGCTCGTCGAGCAGCCGACGACGGAGCGTTCGACGACTGAACTCACCGACAAGGACGCCGAGGAAGTCCTGCCCGAGGACGACGAGGGCAACGACGACGGTTCCTCCTCGGGATCCGAGACGCCCGCGAAGAAGCTCGGCCAGCGATTCACCGACCGGTTGAACGACGTGGTCAAGAAGGTGACCGGCGGCGCGTCGACCGCGGCGAAGACCGACGACGCGGCCAACGGCGACGAGACGGATTAGCCGGCGGCGGCCTGCTTGCGCTTCTTGCGCTTGACCGCGACGCTGCCCCACAGCGCGAATCCACCGATCCGCACGCACGGCGCCCCTGGGGTGCCGTCGCCGGAGACGCTGTGGTCGAACGAGCCCATGACCGCGACGCCGCGCAGGTCGACGTTGACCTCCGGCGGCACCAGGATCGTCTGCCCCCCGAACACCGAGTACGCCCGGATGTCCACCTCGGGGGCGGTGAAGTCCGCATAGCGCAGGTCGACGACACCGCCGCCGAAGAACGCCAGGGTGGTGAGCCGACACGGGACGTTCCACCGGCCGCGTCGTTCGAACCCGCTCATGATCGCCAGCAACACTGTCGACGGCGCAGGACGGCACGGGCCGGTACCGCGCGGTGTGGTCATCGCACCCGGCAGGTCCGCGCTCAACGACGCGAGCTCGTCGTAGGTCTGGGCGGCGTACGCCTTGGTCAGGCGGCTCTCGTACTCGGACATCTGGAGGCGTCCCTGCGCCGCGGCATCAGTGAGCAACTGCGCGACCTGAATTCGATCGGTGTCGGCAGCGCGCTTCGACCCGTTCCGCGGCGTTGCAGGTGTGCTCATCAGAGACGAGCCTACGACGAACGCTGGCACATGCAACAGTGTTGGCTAAACTGTGCCCTCACTCGTGACGGCGAACCATCTAGGCCGTCGAAGTTGCTGCCGCCTCGCGGTGGTCCCGCCGCAAAGCCATCCTCGTACGCTGGGCTTATCGGCGTCATTCGAGGCCCGATGTGTAACGCGCCTCGACGCTTCCGGATCGCTGCGATTTCAACCACATTGTTCGCCGCGATCGCCGTCCACGCGCCGCGCCGCGTCAGATCCGCCATCGCGGCGGGCGCTTCTCGAGGAAGGCCAGCATCCCTTCGCGGGCCTCCTCGGAGACGAACAGCGCGGCGGACTGCTCGACCAACGCCGCCGCGTCACGGTCGAACGCCCGCAGCAGCGCGGCCGTCGTCAGCGCCTTGGACGCCGCCAGGCCCTGGGGTGATCCCCGGCCGATCTGTGCGGCCAACTCCGTGACCGTGGACTCGACGTCGTCGGTCGCCACGGTCGCCAGCCCGATGCGCTCGGCCTCCTGCGCGCCGAACGTCTCGCCGGTCACGAAGTACCGGCCCGCGGACCGCGGCGTCATCTTCGGCAGCAGGGTCATCGAGATGATCGACGGCGCGACGCCGATGCGGGCCTCGGTGAGCGCGAACGTGCTGGCCGGTCCGGCCACCACGATGTCGCAGGCGCCGACGAGGCCGAGACCGCCGGCCCGCACGTGCCCGTCGATCGCGGCGATCACCGGTACCGGCGACTCGAGGATCGCCCGCAGTGTCCCCGTCAGTTCCCGGGCCCGGTCGACCGCGACGTCACCCGGTTCCCGTCCGGCGGCTTCGCGCAGATCGGCGCCCGCGCAGAACGTGCCGCCGGTGTGGCCGAGCACGACGGTCCGCACGCCGGCGTCGGCGGCGGCCCGGCGCAGCCCGTCGTGCAACTGCTCGACCAGGACCGTCGACAGGGCGTTGCGGTTCTGCGGCGAGTCCAGCGTCAGCCGGGCCACGCCGCCGTCGACGGCGTAACGCACCAGATCGGACATCAGCGGGCCGCCATCAGTACGAGCGGGGCAGGCCGAGCGACGTCTGCGCGACGAAGTTGAGGATCATCTCGCGGCTGACCGGGGCGATGCGGGCGAGCCGTGATGCGGTCACCGCCGCCGCCACGCCGTACTCCTTGGTCAGCCCGTTGCCGCCCATCGACTGCACGGCCTGGTCGACGGCGCGCACCGACGCTTCGCCCGCCGCGTACTTCGCCATGTTGGCGGCCTCCGCGGCGCCGGCGTCGTCGCCGCCGTCGTAGAGCGCCGCGGCCTTCTGCATCATCAGTTTGGCCAGTTCGATCTCGATGTGGTTCTGCGCGAGCGGGTGCGACAGACCCTGGTGAGCGCCGATCGGCGTCTTCCACACCTGCCGGGTCTTGACGTAGTCGACCGCGCGGTTGATCGCGAAGCGGCCCATGCCCACCGCGCTCGCCGCGCCCATGATGCGCTCGGGGTTCAGGCCCGCGAACAACTGCGCGATCGCCGCGTCCTCCGACCCGACCAGCGCGTCGGCGGGCAGGCGGACGTCGTCGAGGAACAGCTGGAACTGGTTCTCGGGGCTGATCAGTTCCATCTCGATCTTGGTCCAGTTCAGGCCCGGGGTATCGGTCGGCACGACGAACAGCGCGGGTCGAAGAGATTCGGACTTGTGGGCTCCTTCAGTGAAGGCGCGTCCCACGACCAGCACCGCCTGCGCCTGGTCGACGCCGGAGATGTAGACCTTCTGGCCGTTGAGGATCCAGTCGCCGCCGTCGCGGCGCGCGGTGGTGGTGATCCTGTGCGAGTTCGACCCGGCGTCGGGTTCGGTGATCGCGAACGCCATCGTGATCGAGCCGTCGGCGATGCCGGGCAGCCAGCGCCGCTTCTGCTCGTCGGTGCCGAACTTGCTGATGATCGTGCCGTTGATGGCGGGGGAGACCACCATCATCAGCAGCGCCGATCCGGCCGCTGACATCTCCTCCATCACCAGCGACAGCTCGTACATGCCTGCGCCGCCCCCGCCGTACTCCTCGGGCAGATTCACCCCGATGAAGCCGAGCTTGCCCGCCTCGGCCCACAGTTCATCGGTGTGCTCGCCCGCGCGGGCTTTCTCGAGGTAGTAGTCCTGGCCGTAGTTGGCGGCCATCGCGGCCACCGCCTGGCGCAGGGCCTGCTGCTCGTCGGTCTCGACGAAGCCGGTCATGGGGTTTCTCCTTCGGTCTGCACGCGGGCGAGGACGGCACCGACCTCGACCTGCTGGCCTGGTGTGACGGTCAGTTCGGCGAGCGCACCGTCGCCGGGGGCGGTCAGCGTGTGCTCCATCTTCATGGCCTCGAGCCACACGAGTGGTTGGCCCGCGGTGACGGTGTCCCCGACGGCCGCACCGACCCGCACCACCGCGCCGGGCATCGGCGCGATCAGCGAGCCGTGCGCGACGGCGGACTCGGGGTCGGGGAAGCGCGGCAACGCGGCGAACTCCGCGGCGCCCAGCGCCGAGTCGACGAACACCGCGTCACCGTGGCGGGCGACGTCGAACGGGAATTCGACGCCGCCTGCGGCCAGCACCACCCGCTGCGGGGTCGCCGACACCAGGTGCACGTCGTCGTGGCCGGCGAACTCCACACCGCTGCGGGTGAACCGGTAGCGCACCTCGTGCTCCTCGCCCGCGGTGTCGCGGTACCGCTTGGTCTGATGACCGGAGGACAGGTTGCGCCAGCCGCTCGGGACGGCGGCGAACACCGTTGCCTCACCCCGGTTCCGGGCCGCATCGGACAGCGCCGCGGCCAGCACGGCCAGTCGGGCGGCCCGGCCGTCGGCGGTGGGCGCGGCGAGTTCGGCGAGGCCGTGGGTGTCGAAGAACGCCGTGTCGGTCGCCCCGTCGAGGAAAGCCGGATGTCGCAGCACGTTGACGAGCAGGTCGCGGTTGGTGCGGACCCCGTGCAAGCGGGTGCGCAGCAGCGAGTCGGCCAGGATCGCCGCGGCCTGCCTGCGGGTCGGCGCGTAGGAGATCACCTTGGCGAGCATCGGATCGTAGAAGATCGACACCACCGAGCCGTCGACGACGCCGGAGTCCACCCGCACGCCGGCGCGCCGCTGCGGTTCGAACCGCACCGCGGCGCCCGGCACGTCGAATCGGTGCACGGTGCCGGCCTGAGGCTGCCAGTTGCGCGACGGGTCTTCGGCATACAGGCGCACCTCGATCGAATGACCTTGTGCGACAGGCGGTTCGGGGTCGAGCCGGTGACCGTCGGCGACCAGGAGCTGCAGTTCGACGAGATCGAGTCCGGTGGTGGCCTCGGTGACGGGGTGCTCGACCTGCAGCCGGGTGTTCATCTCGAGGAAGTAGAAGTCGCCGTCGGCGTCGGCCATGAACTCGACAGTGCCTGCGCCGGTGTAGCCGATCACCTCGGCGGCGAGGCGGGCCGCGTCGAACAGCTTGGCCCGCATCCCCGGGGTGCGTTCGACGAGCGGCGACGGTGCCTCCTCGACGATCTTCTGATGCCTGCGCTGGATCGAGCACTCCCGCTCGCCGACCGCCCACACGGCGCCGTGCCCGTCGGCCATCACCTGGACCTCGACGTGATGGCCCGCGGCGAGGTAGCGCTCGCAGAACACCGTGGGGTCACCGAACGCCGACTGCGCCTCGCGCTGCGCGGCCTCGACCTCACCGGCGAGGGTGTCGAGGTCGCGCACCACTCGCATGCCACGGCCCCCGCCGCCCGCGGACGCCTTCACCAGCACCGGCAGCTGATCGGCCGTCACGCTTGCGGGGTCGAGTTCGTCGAGTACCGGCACCCCGGCCGCGGCCATCATCTTCTTGGCCTCGATCTTGCTCCCCATCGCCGCGACCGCGGCGACCGGCGGGCCGATCCACGTCAACCCGGCGTCCTGCACGGCAGCGGCGAATTCGGCGTTCTCCGAGAGGAATCCGTAACCCGGATGGACGGCGTCCGCCCCGGCGGCGCGCGCGGCCGCGATCAGCTGGGCGCTGTCGAGATAACCGGTGTTGCCCTCCAGCCGCACCCGCGCGTCCGCCTCGGCGACGTGCGGCGCGCCGGCGTCGGGATCGGTGTACACGGCGACGGTGCCGACACCGAGGCGGCGGCAGGTGGCGAACACGCGGCGGGCGATCTCCCCGCGATTGGCGACGAGCACTCGGGTGATCATGACTGCCTTTCCGCCTGCCGAACGTGAGCTTGTGTGCGAGCGATGTCGGAGATCTCGCGCACGAGCTCACGTTCGCGGGCCACTGTGGCGCTCACATCCGGAAGACGCCGAAGTTCGACGTCCCCTCGATCGGACCGTTGGCGATGGCGGACAGGCACATTCCCAGCACGGTGCGGGTGTCACGGGGATCGATGACCCCGTCGTCGTAGAGGCGACCCGACAGGAACATCGGCAGCGACTCGGCCTCGATCTGCGCCTCGATCGCCGCCCGCAGTGCAGCGTCGGCGTCCTCGTCGACGACCTGGCCCCGCGCCTCCGCGGCCGCGCGGCCGACGATCGAGATCACGCCGGCCAACTGCGTCCCGCCCATCACCGCCGCCTTGGCGCTCGGCCAGGCGAACAGGAACCGGGGGTCGTAGGCGCGTCCACACATGCCGTAGTGGCCGGCGCCGTAGGAGGCGCCGATCAGCAGCGACAGGTGCGGCACGGTCGAATTGGACACGGCGTTGATCATCATCGAGCCGTGCTTGATCATCCCGCCTTCCTCGTACTGCTTGCCGACCATGTATCCGGTCGTGTTGTGCAGGAAGAGAAGTGGCGTATTCGAGCGGTTCGCCAACTGGATGAACTGGGTGGCCTTCTGCGACTCCTCGCTGAACAGCACACCGCGGGCATTGGCCAGGATGCCGATCGGGTAGCCGTGCAGCCGCGCCCACCCCGTCACCAGCGACGAGCCGTACAGCGCCTTGAACTCGTCGAACTCCGAGCCGTCGACGATGCGGGCGATGACGTCGCGCGGATCGAACGGGATCCGCAGGTCGGGTGGGACGATGCCGAGCAGTTCCTCGCTGTCGAACAGGGGCTCGGTCACCGGGGCCGGTGCCGGACCCTGCTTGTGCCAGTTCAGCCGCGCGACGATGCGCCGGCCGATCCGCAGCGCGTCGAGTTCGTCGACCGCGAAGTAGTCACCGAGACCGGATGTGCGGGAATGCATCTCGGCGCCGCCCAGTGATTCGTCGTCGGACTCCTCGCCGGTGGCCATCTTCACCAGCGGCGGTCCGGCCAGGAACACCTTGGAGCGCTCCTTGATCATCACCACGTGATCGGACATACCGGGCACGTACGCGCCGCCGGCGGTGGAGTTGCCGAAGACCAGGGCGACGGTCGGGATTCCCGCCGCCGAGAGCCGGGTGAGGTCGCGGAACATCTGCCCCCCGGGGATGAAGACCTCCTTCTGCGTCGGCAGGTCGGCCCCGCCCGACTCGACCAGTGAGATCACCGGGAGCCGGTTCTGCAGCGCGATCTGGTTGGCACGCAGGATCTTCCGCAATGTCCACGGATTGCTGGTGCCGCCCTTGACGGTCGGGTCGTTGGCGACCACCAGGCATTCGACGCCGCTGACCGCGCCGATGCCGGTGACCACGCTGGCGCCCACGGTGAACTCGCTGCCCCACGCGGCCAACGGGCTCAGTTCCAGGAAGGGGGAATCCGGGTCGAGGATCAGCTCGATGCGTTCGCGGGCAGTGAGTTTGCCTCGGGCGTGGTGGCGTTCGACGTACTTGGTGCCGCCGCCTGCCAGCGCCTTGGCGTGTTCGGACTCGAGTTCGGCGAGTTTGGCGGCCATGGCGTCGGCGGCTTCGACGAAGCCCGGCGACGAGGGATCGAGCGTGGACTTCAGCGCCATTGCGCCTCCTGCGTCGCCGAGCGTGCGGCTGTTGCGAGATCTGCCGCGATCTTTCGCAGTGGGTGCACGTTCGCGGGGTTCATGACTGGTATCCAAGCGTCTTCGCGGCCAGTGCGGTCAGGATTTCGGTGGTGCCGCCGCCGATGCCGAGGATCCGCATGTCGCGGTACTGCCGCTCGACCTCGCTCTCGGCCATGTAACCCATGCCGCCGAACAGTTGCACGGCCTGGTTGGCCACCCACTCGCCGGCTTCCACGGCGGTGTTCTTGGCGAAGCAGACCTCGGCGATGAGGTTCGCCTCGCCGGGTTCCGATGTCGCCGCCGCAGCGGCTCCGGCCAGCTGCCGCTCGACGACGTGGTGGGTGTACACCCGGGCGACGTCGATGCGCCGCGCCATCTCGGCCAGCGTGTTCTGCACGGACTGCCGCGAGATCAGCGGCCGCCCGAACGTCTCGCGGTCGCGACACCACTGCACACTGAGGTCGAGGCAGCGCTGCGCACTCGAATACGCCTGCGCCGCAAGGCCCACCCGCTCGGAGACGAATGCGCCCGCGATCTGCAGGAAACCGGTGTTCTCCGCGCCGACGAGGTTTGCGGCCGGGACGCGGACGTCGGTGTAGGACAGTTCGGCGGTGTCCGACGACCGCCAGCCCATCTTGTCCAGCTTGCGGGTGACCTGGAATCCGGGTGTGCCCTTGTCCACCACGAGCAGCGAGACCCCGCCGGCGCCCGGGCCGCCGGTGCGCACCGCGGTGACGACGTAGTCCGCGCGCACCCCCGACGTGATGTAGGTCTTGGCCCCGTTGACGACGTACGAGTCGCCGTCGCGTTCGGCCCGCGTGGTGAGGTGCCCGACGTCGGAACCGCCGCCCGGTTCGGTGATCGCGAGCGCGCCGATCAACTCGCCCCGCAGCGTCGGCCGGACGTAGGCGTCGATCAGCCGCTCGTCGCCGGATGCCGCCATGTGCGGTGTCGCGATGCCGGAAGTGAACAGCGAGGCGAACACCCCGCCGGGGGCGCCGGCGTGGTGCATCTCCTCGCAGATGATCACCGCGTCCGCGCCGTCGCCGCCACCGCCGCCGACCGATTCGGGCATGCCGGCCCCCAGCAGGCCCGCCGCACCGGCTTTGCGGTGCAGGTCGCGGGGCAACTCGCCGGCGCGCTCCCATTCGTCGACGTGCGGCAGCACCTCGCGTTCGGCGAACGCGCGCACCGTCTTCCGCAACGCGTCGCGCTCGGGCGTGTGCCAGATGCTCACCGGGGCAGCACCTCCTCGGGAATGTCGAGATGACGGCTGCGCAGCCATTCGCCGAGTCCCTTGGCCTGCGGGTCGAACCGCGCCTGGTACGCCACGCCCTGTCCGAGGATGCCGTCGACGACGAAGTTCATCGCCCGCAGGTTGGGCAGCAGATGGCGGGTCACCGGCAGGTCGGCGGTCTCGGGGAGCAGTGTGCGCAGCAGGTCGATGGTCAGGGTGTGGGCGAGCCAGCGCCACTGCTCGTCGGTGCGCACCCACACCCCGATGTTGGCGCTGCCGCCTTTGTCCCCGCTGCGCGCGCCGGCGATCAGTCCCAGCGGGGTGCGCCGCGTCGGCCCGGCCGGCAGCGGTTCGGGCAGTGCGGGCTCGTCGACCGGCGCCAACTCCAGGGTGTCCGTGGCGGCGGGGATGTCGGTGCGGGTGCCGTCGGCGTGCACGGCGATGTGGGGGACCTCGGCGGCGTCGACCCGGCCCGCGGTGAACACGCCGTAGACCTGCCCGTCGCCGGGCGGGGCGGTGACGTGGAAGCCGGGATAGCTGGCGAGCGCGAGTTCGACTGCGGCAGCCGAGAACTGGCGTCCCACCACGGCCGGGTCCGGGTCGCGGACCACGCAGCGCAGCAGGGCGCTGGCCGTCTCCTCGGTGTCGGCGTCGGGGTGGTCGGTGCGCGCGAGTGTCCATTCGAGTTCGGCAGGCCGCGTCGTGAGCCCCGCCTCGAGCTGGGTCCGGACGAGCCCGGCCTTCGCATCGATGTCGAGCCCGGTGAGCACGAACGTCATCGCGTTGCGGAACCCGCCGATGGTGTTGAGCGACACCTTCAGGGTCGAAGGTGGTGGTTCGCCGCGCACCCCGCTGATGCGGACCCGGTCGGGCCCGTCGTCGTCCACCCGCAGCGAGTCGACGCGCAGCGTGACGTCGGGGTTGGCGTATCGCGCCCCGGAGATCTCGTAGAGAAGTTGTGCGGTGACGGTCTCGGCGGTGACGGCGCCGCCGGTGCCCGGGTGTTTGGTGATCACCGACGAGCCGTCGGCGTGGATCTCGGCGATCGGGAAACCGGGGTGGGCGAGATCGGCGAGTTCGGTGAAGAAGGAGTAGTTGCCGCCGGTGGCCTGCACCCCGCATTCGATGACGTGACCCGCGGCGACGGCTCCGGCGAGCGCGTCGTGGTCGGTGGGTGTCCAGCCGAAGTGCGCGGCGGCGGGCCCTATCGTCACCGAGGCGTCCGTGACGCGGCCCGTCACCACCACGTCGGCGCCGGCGTTGAGGCAGTCGACGATGCCCCAGGCCCCGAGGTAGGCGTTGGCCGCCAGCGGCGTGCCGAACCCGAGCTCGCCGGCGCGGCCGATCAGGTCGTCGCCCTCGACGTGGGCGACGTTGACGGACAGGCCGAGGCGGTCGGCCAGCCCGCGCACCGCGGCGGCCAGCCCGGCCGGGTTGAGGCCGCCCGCGTTGGCGACGATGCGCACCCCGCGCTCGACGGCAACGCCGAGGCAGTCCTCGAGCTGCGCCAGGAACGTCTTGGCGTAGCCGCGGTCGGGGTTTTTCGCCCGGTCGCGCGCCAGGATGAGCATGGTCAGTTCGGCGAGATAGTCGCCGGTGAGGAAGTCGAGCTCGCCGCCGGTGAGCATCTCGCGCATCGCGGCCAGCCGGTCCCCGTAGAAGCCCGAGCAGTTGCCGATGCGCACCGGATCAGCCAATCCGCACTCCCATGCCGGCTCCCATCGTCATCGACCTGCCAACCAACCGGTAGGTTAGCCGGTACTGCCGGTCCCAGGTCAAGGTTTTGGCCGCGATTGGTGTCCCCGGGGCCGTCCCCGGCGCCCGGGGTTTTGGAGGCGGCGCAGCTCACCGGCTATCCTGAAGAGCACTTGCCGGCGCCCCGCCCTCAACCGGGTTCCGCGTGGCACCCAATACCTGTCAGAGGAGAAGCTCGATCATGGCTGTGCCCAAGCGCAGAATGTCGCGTTCGAACACTCGTAGCCGTCGCGCGCAGTGGAAGGCCAAGCCCGCCGAACTCGTCGGTGTGACCGTCGCCGGTCAGCAGCACAAGGTGCCGCGTCGCCTGCTCAAGGCCGCCCGCCTCGGCCTCATCGACCTCGATCGTCGCTGACACGAACTCGGGGCCGTAGCGGCGCGCCTCTCAGCGCTCTCTCAGGCGTTGAGGTGAAACTGTGCCTGTGCGCATTCTTGTCGTCGACGACGATCGTGCGGTGCGAGAGTCCCTGCGCCGGTCCCTGTCCTTCAACGGCTACTCGGTCGAGTTGGCCCAGGACGGCGTCGAAGCTCTCGACCTGATCGCCAACGACCGGCCCGACGCCGTCGTGCTCGACGTCATGATGCCCCGGCTCGACGGCCTGGAGGTGTGCCGGCAGCTCCGCAGCACCGGCGACGACCTGCCGATCCTGGTGCTGACCGCCCGCGACTCGGTGTCCGAGCGCGTCGCCGGACTGGATGCCGGCGCCGACGACTACCTGCCCAAACCGTTCGCGCTGGAGGAACTGCTCGCGCGGATGCGGGCCCTGCTGCGGCGCACCTCGCCCGACGAGGGCCCGGACTCGCCCGCGCTGACGTTCCTGGATCTCACCCTCGACCCCGTCACCCGGGAGGTGACCCGGGGTTCCCGGCAGATCAGCCTCACCCGCACCGAGTTCGCGTTGCTCGAGATGCTCATCGCCAACCCGCGCCGCGTGCTCACCCGCAGCCGCATCCTCGAGGAAGTGTGGGGCTTCGACTTCCCGACCTCCGGGAACGCACTCGAGGTGTACATCGGCTATCTACGCCGTAAGACCGAAGCGTCCGGGGAGCCGCGACTCATCCACACCGTGCGCGGTGTCGGGTACGTGCTCCGCGAGACGCCGCCCTGATGACCCTGCCGCATCCTCCCGTCCCTCCGCCTACGCGGCTCAAACCGCCGCGCAACACCAGTTCGTTGTCGTTGCGGTGGCGGGTGATGCTGCTGGCGATGTCGATGGTGGCGATGGTGGTCGTGCTGATGTCCGTCGCGGTCTACGCCGTCGTCTCCCGTGCCCTCTACGACGACATCGACAACCAACTGCACAGCCGCGCCCGGCTGCTGATCGAGAGCGGGTCGCTGGCGGCCGACCCCGGTAAGGCGATCGAGGGCACCGCCTACTCCGACGTCAACGCGATGCTGGTCAACCCCGGCCGGTCCATCTACACCGCCAACCAGCAAGGGCAGACGTTGCCGCTCGGTGAGGCGGAGAAGGACGTCATCTCCGGTGAGCTGCTGCTGTCGCTGCGCACCGCGAATCATCAGCGCATCCTGGCGGTCCACCTCACCAACGGCAGTTCACTGCTCATCTCCAAGAGCCTCGCGCCCACGGGCCAGGTGCTCGGCCGCCTCGGCACGGTGCTGCTGATCGTCGGCGGGGTCGGGGTCGCGGTCGCGGCCATCGCGGGCGGGATGGTCGCCAGAGCGGGGCTGCGGCCGGTCGGCCGGTTGACCCAGGCTGCCGAACGGGTGGCCCGCACCGACGACCTGCGACCCATCCCGGTGTTCGGCAGCGACGAACTCGCCCGTCTCACCGAGGCCTTCAACATGATGCTGCGCGCGTTGACGGAGTCGCGGGAACGGCAGGCGCGGCTGGTGTCCGACGCCGGCCACGAACTGCGCACACCGCTGACGTCCCTGCGCACCAATGTCGAACTCCTGATGGCCTCGCAGGCGCCGGGCGCCCCTCGGCTGCCCGAGGAGGAGATGGCCGGTCTGCGCTCCGACGTGATCGCGCAGATCGAGGAACTGTCCACCCTGGTCGGCGATCTCGTCGACCTCACCCGCGACGACGCGGGCGGGGTGGTCTACGAGACCGTCGACATGGCCGACGTGGTGGATCGCAGCCTGGAGCGAGTTCGGCGGCGGCGCAACGACATCGAGTTCGACGTCGACATCGTCGGCTGGCAGGTCTACGGCGACGCGGCGGGTCTGGCGCGCGCCGTGCTCAATCTGCTCGACAACGCGGCGAAGTGGAGCCCGCCCGGCGGTCGTGTGGGAGTGCGCCTGACACAGACGGATCCGGTGCACGCCGAACTCGTCGTCTCCGACCAGGGCCCGGGCATCCCGGAGGCCGAGCGGCGGCTGGTGTTCGAGCGCTTCTACCGGTCGACCGCCGCACGCGCGATGCCCGGCTCGGGACTCGGGCTGGCGATCGTCAAACAGGTCGTGCTCAAACACGGTGGCGCCCTGCGGGTCGCGGACACCGTGCCCGGTGGCAACCCGCCGGGCACGTCGTTCTACGTGATGCTGCCGGGCCGTCCGTTGTCGGTGGACGGCGGCGACGGAACCGGCCCGATGCCGCAGGGGATCCACGAGGCCTCGCCGAACGGGAAGTCGGCCAACGGCCGGTCCCGGCAGGCTTCCAGGGAACTCTAAGTGGATTCTCAGTCCCGCTGGGCACTGTGGGAGCAAGTCCTTCGTTGAACGAACTGTTGGATCACATACGAGGAAGAGCATCGACGCGACATGACGAACCACCCGAGGTATTCGCCGCCGCCGCAACAGCAGCCGGATCATCGACAGGTCGGCCCTGACACGGGGTACCCGCATGCCCAGCGGCCGGACGCGTATCCGCAGCAACAGCCGTATGACTGGCGGTACGCGGCCCAACCGCAGCAGCAGTTCCGGGCACCGTACGACCCCTACCGCGGCGCCGCCCAGCCGACCGCGGTGGTGCCGCAGCCGCGTCCTGTCCAAAAGCGTTCACGCGCAGGGGCATTGACGGCCGGTGCGCTCGCCGTGGCGGTGGTGTCCGCCGGTATCGGCGGCGGTGTGGCGACGATGGTCCAGCAAGACCGGCCCTCCTTCGGCAGTTCGATCACGGGTGCGGCGCCGAGCGTGCCCGCCGCGGCCCTGCCTGCCGGCTCGGTCGAACAGGTGGCCGCCAAGGTGGTGCCGAGCGTGGTGAAGCTCGAGACGAACCTCGGGCGGGCCTCCGAGGAGGGTTCGGGGATCATCCTCACCTCCGATGGTCTGATCCTGACCAACAACCACGTCGTGGCCGCGGCCGCCGACCGGCCCGGTGCACCAGGCGGCGCGCAGACCAAGGTGATCTTCTCCGACGGCCGCAGCGCGTCGTTCACCGTTGTCGGCACCGATCCCAGCAGCGACATCGCGGTGGTCCGCGCGGAGAACGTCTCGGGCCTCACGCCGATCACGCTGGGGTCGTCGAGCGATCTGCGCGTCGGTCAGGACGTGGTCGCCATCGGGTCGCCGCTCGGCCTGGAGGGGACGGTCACCACCGGCATCATCAGCGCGCTGAACCGGCCGGTCGCCGCAGGCGGCGACACGCGCAACCAGAACACGGTTCTCGACGCCATCCAGACCGACGCCGCGATCAATCCCGGCAACTCGGGCGGCGCACTGGTGAACATGAACGGTGAGCTCGTCGGCGTCAACTCGGCGATCGCCACCATGGGCGGTGACTCGGCGCAGGCGCAGAGCGGTTCGATCGGCCTGGGCTTCGCGATCCCGGTGGACCAGGCCAAGCGCATCGCCGATGAGTTGATCCAGAACGGCAGCGCCTCGCATGCTTCGCTGGGGGTGCAGGTCAGCAACGACGCCGCCACCGACGGCGCGAAGATCGTCGAGGTCAACGACGGAGGCGCCGCGGCCGCCGCGGGTTTGCCCAGCGGCGTGGTGGTGACCAAGGTCGACGACCGGGTGATCAACAGCGCCGACGCGCTGGTGGCGGCCGTGCGGTCGAAGGCACCGGGCGAGAAGGTGACGCTGACGTACCTCGACCCGTCGGGTAAGCCGCAGAGCGTGCAGGTGACGCTCGGGAAGATGCAGCAGTGACCACCGGCACCCGACCGGGAACACTGCGAGTGGCTGCGCCGCTGTCCGTGCCCACATATACGGTTGAGGTCATGGAACAGCCAGGGGAGTTGGTGGGCCGCGCGCTCGTCGTCGTCGTCGATGACCGCACCGCCCATGGCGACGAAGAGGATCACAGCGGTCCGTTGGTCACCGAGCTTCTCGGTGAGGCGGGTTTCGTCGTCGACGGTGTCGTCGTGGTCTCCGCCGACGAGGTGGAGATCCGCAACGCGTTGAACACCGCCGTGATCGGCGGCGTGGACCTCGTCGTGTCGGTCGGCGGCACGGGTGTCACGCCGCGTGACGTGACTCCGGAAGCCACCCGGGACATCCTCGACCGCGAGTTGCTCGGTATCTCCGAGGCGCTGCGCGCATCGGGACTGTCCGCCGGCATCGTCGACGCCGGGGTGTCCCGCGG
Organism: Mycobacterium sp. IS-1742; assembly: GCF_001500125.1. GTDB lineage: Bacteria > Actinomycetota > Actinomycetes > Mycobacteriales > Mycobacteriaceae > Mycobacterium. The sequence continues at coordinate 218,532 of NZ_LQIV01000044.1, forward strand.
GCTGGCCGGTATCTCGGGCAGCACCCTGGTGGTCAACATCGCCGGCTCGCGGGCCGCGGTGCGTGACGGCATGGCCACCCTGAGCCCGCTGGCCGTGCAAATCATCGGACAGCTATCCAGCCTGGAAATCTGACGTCTCTTCGTCCTGCCAAGACGCCGCGACGACGCCCCTTCAGCGTCGTCCGGCGTCTTTTTGGTTCGCTACGTTACGGCGACTGTCTGCAGCGTTACGGGCAGGTGAACAGAAATCCCATACCATTTGTGATCTTGACCACAGACAAGGATTCCCGTGACCGAGCATGCGAAGCCCTCCCGGGATTCAGTTAACAAGATCTTCGGCGAGACGCTGCCCGAGACGTCGTCCGACGAACGCGACGACCGGGCGGGCGAGGACGAGGCCCAGCACGACCGCTGGCTGCGCGACAACATTCCGCCTCACCATGATTGAAGGCCGGATTAGTACGATTCGGCGGAATATGCCTGGTGAAGGAATCTCCCACCCGGCGCACCGCTCCTGGTAGCTGCGAGTGCACGGATCTTGGGACGCACGCCGGGCGCGTGCACGGGGCGGCGATGGGCGGGGTCGACCGCGGATACCCAGCAAATACTGATCCGCATGCAGCCCCGGTTCGGCCGCCGCACCGCCCGCGTTGCCGCTCCATAGGTCCACCTATATGTTTCTCGTGTCAACGATGAGCTAGGCGTAAGAGCAATCTGTGGGGTCTCTAATTTTCCCCACAAGTTGCACTTGCAAGGTGTGTGGTGGAGCGGTAGGGCCAGGCACCCAACAACAACTCGGTGCGCACGTCACCGTCCATAACAGCTAGGGAGAACATGAAGGCAATCAGTCGGGTGTTGATCGCGTTGGTTGCGGCCATCGCGGCTCTGTTCACGAGCACGGGCACCTCCA
>NZ_LQIV01000045.1 GCF_001500125.1 Mycobacterium sp. IS-1742
CTCCCCCGCCCCCGCCGCCTCCGCCGGTGTACGTCCCGCCCGCGCCGAACGTGGACGTGTGCGCCAGCGTCGGCAGGCGGATCTCCGTCAGCGGCTGTATCTGACGGCGTGATTCACTGACGCGGTGGATCGCGCATCGTTCGACAGGCTCTTCGACCTGACCGGCCGCACCGTCGTCGTGACGGGTGGCACCCGCGGCATCGGCCTGGCCCTCGCCGAGGGCTTCGTGCTCGCCGGCGCGCGGGTGGTGGTCGCGAGCCGCAAGCCCGACGCGTGCGAGCGGGCCGCCGAGCATCTACGCGGACTCGGCGGACAGGCCATCGGCGTGCCCACCCACCTCGGCGACATCGACTCGCTGCAGGCACTGGTCACGCGCACCGTCGAGGAGTTCGGCGGCATCGACGTCCTGGTCAACAACGCGGCCAACGCGTTGGCCCAACCTCTGGGGGAGATGACGCCCGAGGCGTGGACGAAGTCCTACGACGTCAACCTGCGCGGGCCGGTATTCCTGGTGCAGCACGCCCTGCCGCACCTGAAGGAGAGCCGGCACGCCGCGGTACTGAACATGGTGTCGGTCGGCGCGTTCAACTTCGCGCCGAACGTGTCGATGTACGCCGCGGGCAAGGCGGCGCTGCTGTCCTTCACGCGGTCGATGGCCGCGGCGTACGCGCCGTACGGCATCCGCGTGAACGCGCTGGCGCCCGGCCCCGTCGACACCGACATGATGCGCAACAACCCGCAGGAGGCGATCGACGCGATGGCCGGCGCCACGCTGCAGAAGCGGCTCGCGTCACCCGATGAGATGGTGGGCGCCGCCCTGCTGCTGGTGTCCGACGCCGGCAGTTACCTCACCGGTCAGGCGATCATCGTGGACGGCGGCGGAACGCCTCGCTAGCCTTGCGCATCTCACCGCTCGTCGACGCCAGGATCTGGCTGCGGTTCTCGAGGTGGATGGCCTGTTCGAGACTGCCCGCCTCGAGGTTGGCCCACAGCACCTGCTTGGTCGATTCCAGCCCGAATTTGCCGTATCCGCAGAGCGTTTCGGCTATCGCCAACGCGTCGTCGACGACGTTCGGCGAGACCCGCGACACCAGGCCGAGCCGGAGGGCCTCGTCGGCGTCGACCTGGCGGGCGGTCAGGATGAGGTCGAAGGCGTGTCCCGCGCCGACGATCCGCGGCAGGGTGTAGCTCACGCCGATGTCGCAGCCGCCGAGCCCGAGTTTGATGAACTGCGTGCAGAAGCGGGCCGTTTCGGACGCGAGCCGGATGTCGGCGGCCGCCGCGATGGCGAACCCGCCGCCGTACGCCGGGCCGTTCACCGCGGCGATCACCGGCTGGCGCAACCGGTGCAGCCGCGTCGTCAGCTCGGCGATGCGTTCCTGCCAGCGCATCCCCGAACGCGGGAACTCCGTACCCTCACCGGTCGCTTCCGGGTTCGGGTCGGTGAGGTCCAGGCCGGAGCAGAACCCGCGACCTGCACCGGTCAGCACCACCACGCGACAGTCGCCGTCGGCGGCGATGTCGCGAAGCGTCGCGTGAAAGGTCTCCACCAGTTCGTAGTTGAGCGCGTTGAGTTTCTCGGGCCGGTTCAGCGTGATGACGGCGATGTCGGGCCGCGGGTGGGTCAGCTCCAGGACGGTCATCCCGACACGCTAGCCCGCTGGAGGTGGGTCGTGACCCGACTCGACCAGGATGGTCAGGTCAACCTTCGGGTGACAGCGGATCGGCCGCGGTCGGTACCGCCGACAACATCGCCGCGGTGATGGACCGCTACGGGTCGGTGATGTCGTGGCGGGTGCAGAACGCCGTGTTCGACGGTGACCAGGTCAATGCCGAACTGGCGGTGAGCATTCCGCTGTTCGGAACGCGCACGCACCCGATCTACTGGGTGAACCGCCGTCGGCGTGCGTGATCGCGCCCCTCGCGCGTCGGAATCAAACCGGCGGACCTCCTGTTGCACAGTCAGTCCACGCGACACCGTGCGGACGGAGTTGTAGAGGCCGAGGCGAGAACGATGAAGAAGTATGGATTGGTCGCCACCGTTGCGGGGGCGTTGACCGCGGCAGTGGTGGGGTTGGCCGCACCCGCGCAGGCCGACGAACCGGGCGGCGGGCAGGGCCGCGACCGCGACCGGCACTCGGTTTACGACCGAGACCACCGAAACTACCCCTGGCTCAACCAGCTTGTGCCGAGAGTTGTTGTACCGCACGTCGATACGACGGTGCGTCACTGATCCGGCGGTTGTCCTCATCCGAACGGATGAGGACAACCCGGCCTGCGGCGGCCGATACTTCCGCCCATGACGACGTTCGCACTGGTTCACGGTGGATGGCACGGCAGGTGGTGCTGGGATCTGCTCACCCCGTTGCTGGAACGGGGCGGACACCGCGTCGTCACGATGGATCTGCCGTGTGACGATCCCCGCGCGGACCTCGAAGACTATGCCGACGTGGTCTGCGCCGCGCTGGCCGAATGCGGCGGTGACATCACCCTCGTCGGACATTCGTTGGGCGGCAACACGATCCCCATCGTCGCGGTGCGGCGTCCGGTGTCGCATCTGGTCTACCTCTGCGCAGTCCTGCCGCTGCCCGGCAGCAGCCTGATGGATCAGGTCGCCGACGACCCCGGAATGCTGAACCCCGGTTATCTGCCCGCATTGAGTGAGCCCGACGACCAGAACCGGCAGGTCTGGGTCGACCCGGCGCTCACGCGCAGACATCTCTACGCCGACTGTGATGACGCCGTCGCCGCCGCAGCCATGGCTCGGCTCCGCCCGCAGGCGCTGCACCCGATGCTGCAGCCGTATCCGCTGCGCGAACTCCCGGCCGTCGACTCCACCTATGTGGTGTGCACCGACGACCTGATGGTGCCGAGCGAGTGGTCCCGACGGGTTGCGCCCGGCCGGGTGGGCGCTGACCTCATCGAACTGCCCGGCAGCCACTCACCCTTCCTGTCGCGACCGCGCGCGCTCGCCGAGGTGCTGCTCGGTGTCGCCGGCGTCGGCGAGACGACGGTTGGTGACGCGATTTCGCCGCAAACCGCGCAACAACCGTAGTCTCGGCGCGCACCGGGGTCAGCCGGCGCTGCGCCAGCCGGCGACGCCGACGACGATCATGCGCAGCTGTTTGACCGCCACGCGTTTGATCTCGGCGAGGGCGACCGCATCGCCGGTGTCCACGGTGCTGTCCACGGCCTCGGCGATCGAGATCATCGCGTTGACGATGAGGCTGGCCAAGATGTTGAGGTCCTCGGCGCTCCAGGTGTGCAGCCCGGGGAAGCGGGCCAGGTCGATCGCGAGCTCGGAGGTCACCAGTCGGATCTCGGTGCGGATCGCGTAGCGCAGCACGGCCACCCCGCTGGAGCGCTCCCGCCCGATGAACCGCCAGTGCTCACGGCGCTGGTTGACGCCCTCGACGAGCATGTCGACCGACGATTCGATGACCCGTTTGGGGTCGAGTTTGCCCGCGCGGGCGCTGCGCAGCAGATCGCGCAGCGCGCGGAACGACTCGTCGATGAGGACCAGTCCCAGCGCCTCCATCGATTCGAAATGACGGTAGAACGCGGCGGGTGCGATACCCGCCTCCCGGGTGACCTCACGCAGGCTCAGCGCCGCGAAGCTGCGCTCGTCGAGCAGCGTCAGCGCGGCGGCGACGATGGCCCTGCGGGTGGCTTCCTTCTTCTCTTCACGCGACGACGAGGACCTGTCCCGGGAACGCGGACCGGAGCGGCTTGTGCGTGAACTGGGCGTACGACTGTTCACGACGTGAAACCTACCACAAGCTGCTCCGATTCCCTTGACCGAACGGGCTGTACTGGCGCACGGTATACACATGTTCACTCAAACGCCCACACGGAGTCTTCGGGAGCGGGTGCTGCGCTCACCGCTGCTCGACCTGCTGACCGGCCCGCACGGCGTGGACCGGTACACCGAGCTGGTGGCCCCGACGTGGACCACCGGCGAGGCCCGCGCCAAGGTCGTCGCGGTCCGTCGACAGACCCCCCGCAGCGTCACGCTGACGCTGGAACCGAATCAGGTGTTCACCGGCTTCCGGGCCGGCCAGCACCTCAACCTCACCGTCGAGATCGACGGGCGCCGCCGTACCCGCTGCTACTCGCCGGCCAACGCCGAGCATTCCGGCCCGATCGAGTTGACGGTCGGGCGCCACGACGGCGGTCTGGTGTCGACCTACCTGTGCGACCACGCCCGTCCCGGCATGGTCGTCGGCCTCGACTCGGTCGGCGGTGACTTCACCCTGCCCGCGGCCAGGCCCCGGCGCATCCTGTTCGTCGCCGGGGGCAGCGGCATCACCCCGGTGCTGTCCATGATCCGGACGCTGCGCGCCGAGGGGCACACCGGCGACCTCGCGCTCATCCATTACGCCCGCTCCGCCGCCGAGGCCTGCTACCGCACCGAGCTCGCGGCGACGCCGGGTGTGCGGGTGCTCTACGGCTACACCCGCGACACCGCCGGTACCGATCTGGTCGGCCGCTTCTGCGCCGATCATCTGGCCGCCGCACTGCCCGACGCGGACGCCGTCTTCGTCTGCGGGCCGCCGGAACTCGCCACCGCGGTTCGCGAGGTCCGCCCGGACGCACAGGCCGAGAGCTTCGTCCCGCCGACCCTCGCCGGCGCCTCCTCGGGCGGTCAGGTCAGTTTCGCCGACAGCGGCGTCTCGGTGACCGACGACGGCCGCCCCCTGCTCGAGCAGGCCGAGGCCGCCGGCCTCACCCCCGAAAGCGGATGCCGAATGGGCATCTGCCACAGCTGCACCCGCCGCAAGACCAGCGGCGTGGTCAAGAACCTGATCACCGGCGCGGTGTCGGGTGTCGACGCCGAGGATGTGCAGATCTGCGTGTCCGCACCCGTCGGCGACGTCGAGATCGCGCTCTAGGAAAGGTGTTTGAACAATGACCGTCACCACCATGCAGACCGCCCGCGGGTCCGTCGAGAAGACCGTCGCCGGGAGAACCGTGCGCCTGACCGCCGAGCAGGTCGACGCGTTCGGTCGTGAACTCGACGCGCTGCGCGACCGGGTGATCGCCGATCTCGGTGAGCGCGACGCCACCTACATCAGGCGGATCATCAAGGCGCAGCGAGGACTCGAAGTCGGTGGGCGCGCCCTGCTCTTCGGCGGGATCCTGCCGCCGTTCTGGTTGGCCGGCACAGCGATGCTGGCCCTGTCGAAGATCATCGACAACATGGAGATCGGCCACAACGTCATGCACGGCCAGTACGACTGGATGGGCGACCCGGCGATCTCCAGCCGTGGCTTCGAATGGGACAACGCCTGCCCGGGGGACCAGTGGCGGCACTCCCACAACTACATGCACCACACCTACACCAACATCGTCGGCATGGACCGCGACATCGGCTACGGCATCCTGCGGATGAGCGAGAACCAGCGCTGGCAGCCGTATTTCCTCGGCAACCCGGTCTACGCGTTCCTGCTCATGGTGCTGTTCCAGTACGGCGTCGCGCTGCACGAACTGGAGACCGAGCGGATCCGCGCCGGTGAGATCAGCATCGCCGACAAGCGCGAAATCCTGCAGGGCATCTGGCGCAAGACCAAACGCCAGACGCTCAAGGACTACGTGGCCTTCCCGCTGCTGGCCGGGCCGTTCGCGCCGTGGGTGTTCGCCGGCAACCTGACCGCCAACCTGGTGCGCAACGTGTGGTCGTACATGATCATCTTCTGCGGGCACTTCCCCGAGGACGTCCAGGAGTTCTCGATCGAGGAGACCAAGGCCGAGTCACGCGGCCAGTGGTACTTCCGGCAGATCCTCGGGTCGGCGAACCTGACGGGTGGGCGGTTGTTCCACATCCTCAGCGGCAACCTGTCGTTCCAGATCGAACACCACCTGTTCCCCGACATCCCCGCCCACCGCCACGCGGAGATCGCGCCCCAGGTGCGGGACATCTGCCGCCGCTACGGATTGCCGTACAACAGCGGTCCGCTGCCGCGCCAGTTCGCCACTGTGGTGCGCAAGATCGTGCGGCTGGCACGGCCGTGAACGCCGCGGTCACCAGCCCCTGCGGTGCGGCTGCGAGCCGACGAGCTCACCCTTGCCTGCGACGTCGCGGCTCCGGTAGACGATGTACGGCCGGAACAGGTAGCCGATCGGCGCGCTGAACACGTGCACGAGCCGGGTGAACGGCCACAGGCAGAACAGCACCAGCGCGATGATCACGTGGATGTGGAACCACAGCGGCGCCATCGCCATCAGATCGCCGCGCGGCTGCAGGATCCAGATGGACCGGAACCAGGGCGACACCGTCTGGCGGTAGTCGTGTTCGGCACCAACGGGAGTCGCGCCGATGAGCGTGCAGGCCAGCCCCGCGATGATGGCCATCACCAGCACCAGGTACATCACCTTGTCGTTGACGGTCGTCGCCAAAAACACCGGGCCGGTGGTGCGGCGCCGGAACACCAGCAACGCGATACCGGTCAGCGTGGTGACACCGGCGATCGCCCCCAGCACGAGGGCCTGAACGTGATAGGCGTGGTCGCTCAGACCGACCGCTCTGGTCCAGGATTCGGGGATCACCAGGCCGATGACGTGGCCCACGATGACGACCAGGATGCCGAAGTGGAACATCGGACTGCCGATGCGCAGCAGACGCGATTCGTAGAGTTGCGACGACCGGGTGGTCCAGCCGAATTTGTCGTAGCGGTAGCGCCACCAGATGCCCACGGCGACGATCGCGAGGGTCACGTACGGCGCCACATCCCAGAAGATCTCCCAGCCCGACATGTCAGGTGCCCCCTTCGGTGCGGCGCGGCGGTACGGTCAGCGTGAACGGCTGCAGGCCGACGGCTTCGGCGGGTGGTCCGTCGGCCATGAGCTTTCCGGCGCGGCGCACGTCGGCGTCGGTGGCGGCCGGCAGCGTCGCCAGGACGGCCGCGACGGTGTCCGCGTACGGCGAATCGGCTTCGCGCAGCGCCCGGTGCAGCACCTCGACCGGCACCCGGTGCTCACCGAGCAGCCTGGCACCGGCCTGCGGGTCGACGGTCGCGGCGAACTCCAGCACCACCGGCAGGTAGTCGGGTGCCTCGTGGGCGGGCGGTGTCATCCCCGCGGCGCGGTACACCTGCGCGAAGGCCAGCATCGCGCTGCCGCGGTTGCGGGTGTCGCCGGCCGTCCAGTAGGTCAGGTACATCGTGGCGCGACGGCGCAGGTCGAAGGTGGCGACGTAATCCTGCGCGGCCCGCAACGGGTCGGTCGAGCGAAGCGCGCCCACGGTGTTCGAAAGACGCTGCGCGGCAGGGCCGTCGAGATGTGCCAGCATCTGCTCGGCGGTCTCGAGCCGGTCGCGGTCGGGATAGCTCAGCAACAGCGACGCGCACTGCCAGACCAGCCGCTCCTCGAGCCCGTTCCGGGAGCGCCGGAAGATTCCGGCGGCCTTCATCGGGAATGCCCGTTGTCCGGGAAGATCCCCGGCGGAGTGCCGCGGCCGTCCCAGTTGAGCAGGTTCACCCGTGACGGCCGGTCCGCGTTGGCGGCCATACCGTCGCTGGTCTGCCGGTGCTGCAGCGCGTGGAACGTCTCGACGGCCACCGCCACCGGGCCACCGCTGGCCTCGCCGAACGGACCCGACTCGTACATGCCGGGCCCGCCCTCGAACGACAGCGAACACCCGGGCTCCTCGGCGCCCGGGATCCCACCGGCCGCGTAGGCCGTCGGAATCACGTAGCGTTCCTCGTATTTCGCGAGGGCGAGCAATCGGTACATGTCGTAGATCTGTTCCTCGGTCAGACCGACCGACTCCGGGATGTGTGGCTGGGTCTCGCGTCCGAGGTTGATGTCGCGCATGTAGGAGCGCATCGCCGCGAGACGGCGCAGCACGTCCTCGACGACGGCGGTGTCCCCGGCGGTGAACAGGCCGGCGAGGTACTCGATCGGGATGCGCAACGCCTCCAGCGCGCCGAACAGATTCCCCAGTTCCTCACCGTCGTGACCGTCGCGGGCGACCGCGTCGACGATCGGCGACAGCGGCGGGATGTACCAGACCATCGGCATGGTGCGGTATTCCGGGTGCAACGGCAGCGCCACCCGGTAGGTGTGGATGAGCGCGTAGATCGGGGACCGCTGCGCGGCGTCGATCCATTCGTCGGAGATCCCCTCGGCGCGCGCCCCGGCGACGACCTCCGGATCGTGCGGGTCGAGCAGCACCCCCTTCTGCGCCTCGTAGAGGTCGGTGTCGTTCTCCACCGAGGCCGCCGCCAGCACCCGGTCGACGTCGTAGAGCACCAGTCCCAGATAGCGCAACCGGCCGACGCAGGTCTCCGAACACACTGTGGGCAAACCGACTTCGATGCGCGGGTAGCACAACGTGCACTTCTCGGCCTTGCCGGTCTTGTGGTTGAAGTACATCTTCTTGTAGGGGCAGCCGGACACGCACATCCGCCATCCGCGGCACCGGTCCTGGTCGACGAGGACGATGCCGTCCTCGCTGCGTTTGTAGAGGGCGCCCGACGGGCACGACGCCATGCACGACGGGTTGAGGCAGTGTTCGCAGATGCGCGGCAGGAAGAACATGAAGGTCTGCTCGAATTCGAGCCGGACCTGTTCGCTGACCTTCGCGAGGACCGGATCGCCGGGCACGATCTCGGGGGAGCCGCCGAGGTCGTCGTCCCAGTTCGCCGACCACGAGATCTTCATCGGTTCACCGCTGATCAGGCTGCGCGGCGGCGCCACCGGCATCTGCTCGCCCAGCGGCGCGGACGTCAGGTTCTCGTAGTCGTAGGTCCAGGGTTCGTAGTAGTCCTCGATGCTGGGCATCTTCGGGTTGGCGAAGATCCGAAGCAGCTTGCTCAGCCGGCCGCCGTCACGCAGCCGCAGCCGGCCTCTGCGATCGCGGACCCAGCCGCCGCGCCACCGCTCCTGGTCCTCGTAGGTCCGCGGATAACCCTGTCCCGGTCGGGTTTCCACGTTGTTGAACCACACGTACTCGGTTCCGGGCCGGTTGGTCCAGGCCTGTTTGCAGGTGACCGAGCAGGTATGACACCCGATGCACTTGTCGAGGTTCATCACCATCGCCATCTGGGCCATGACCTTCATCAGTAGGTCACCTCCTGGGAACGGCGCCGCACCACGGTCACCTCGTCGCGTTGATTGCCGGTGGGCCCGAGATAGTTGAACGCGAACGCGTTCTGCGCGTAGCCGCCGGCCAGGTGGCTCGGTTTGATGAGCAACCGGGTCAGGGAGTTGTGGATGCCGCCGCGCCGTCCCGTCGTCTCGGTCAACGGCACGTCGATGGTGCGCTCCTGCGCGTGATAGACGAACACGACACCCTCGGGCATCCGGTGGCTGACGATCGCCCGGCACACCAGCACGCCGTTGCGGTTGACGGCCTCGACCCAGTCGTTGTCGCCGACATCGATCTTCGCCGCGTCGACGGGGCTCATCCACATCGTCGGGCCGCCCCGCGACAGCGACAGCATCAGCAGGTTGTCCTGGTACTCCGAGTGGATCGACCACTTCGAGTGTGGGGTCAGATACCGCACGGTCAATCCGAGGCCGTCCCGGCGGTCGCCGACTGCCGGTTCGCCGAAGAGGCGGGCCATGTCCAGCGGGGGACGGTAGACGGGCAGTTGCTCGCCGAGTTCCTCGAGCCAGTCGTGGTCGAGGTAGAAGTGCATCCGCCCGGTCAGCGTGTGAAACGGTTTGAGCTGTTCGACGTTGACCGTGAACGGGGCGTACCGCCTGCCGCCGGTCTCGCTGCCCGACCACTCCGGGCTGGTGATCACCGGTACCGGACGGGCCTGCGCGTCGGCGTAGGTGATGCGGCGCTCCTCGCTGCCCTCGGCCAGGTGCGCGAGGTGCCGGCCGGTCCGTCGCTCCAGTTCGCGGAAACCCTCGACGGCGAGCCGGCCGTTGGTGGTGCCCGAGAGCGCCAGGATGGTGTCGGCCATGCGCTCGGCGGTGGTGATGGCCGGCCGCCCCGCTGCCGCACCGCTCTTCAGCACGCCGAATTTCGCGGCCAGTTCCCGCGTCTCCTGTTCGGGCCGGGTGGTGATGCCTTTCGTGGTGAGTCCCAAGCGCTCCACCAGTGGGCCGAGGCTGGCCCACTTGTCGGCGATCGCGGTGTAGTCGCGCTCGACCACCGCCAGCGGTCCCATGGTCTTGCCGGGGACCGGTTTCTGCCCGGTGACGCGCCAGTCGTTCTCGGTGCCCGCGGGATAGGCCAGAGCCCCCGGGGTGTCGTGCTGCAGGGCGCCGAGCACCACGTCGGTGCGGGTCCCCAGATGCGTCCTGGCCAGCGCGCTGAAGGCCCGGGCGATCGCGCCGAACGCGTCGTAGTCCGAGCGCGTCTCCCACGGGGGATCGATGGCGGCGGTGAACGCATGGACGTAGGGGTGCATGTCGGTGGTGTTGAGGTCCGCCTTCTCGTACCAGGTCGCGGCGGGGAGGACGACATCCGACAACAGCGTGGTCGAGGTCATCCGGAAGTCGATCGACATCAGCAGGTCGAGCTTGCCTTCGGGGATGTCGGCGCTCCACTCGACGTCGTTGGGCCGCAACGCCTCCGGGGTGGGCGTGGCCTGCAGGTTCGACGCGGTGCCCAGCAGGTGCCGCAGGAAGTACTCGTTGCCCTTGCTCGAGGACCCCAGCAGGTTGGCCCGCCACACGTTGAGCACCCGCGGCCAGTTCTTCGGGTCGTCGGGATCGGTGACGGCCAGTTTCAGAGCACCGGAGGACAATTGCTCCGCCACGTAGTCAGGTATTCCGGACTTCTCGCGCCCGGCCGCCAGCGCCTCGTCGGCGACGTCGAGGCTGGACCGGTCGAACTGCGGATAGAACGGCATCCAGCCCATCGCCGCCGACGCCGCCAGCACGTCCATGGTGTGCTTGCCGGCGAACCGGCCACGGCCGGTCGGGCTGGCCAGCGCGTCGGCGCGGTATCCGTCGTAGCGCCACTGGTCGGCGTGCACGTACCAGTACGAGGTGCCCGGCATCTGCCGCGGCGGGCGCGACCAGTCGGTGCCCATCGCCATCGTCGCCCACCCGGTGACCGGCCGGCACTTCTCCTGCCCCACGTAGTGCGCCCAGCCGCCGCCGTTGCGTCCCATCGATCCGGTGAGCAGCAGCAGCGACAGCACCGCGCGGTAGGTGGCGTCGCCGTGGAACCACTGACAGATCCCGGCGCCCATGATGATCATCGAGCGGCCGCCGGATTCCTCGGCGTTGCGGGCGAATTCACGCGCTATGCGGATCACCTGGCCGGCCGACACCCCGGTGATCGCCTCCTGCCAGGCCGGGGTGTACGGATGCTCGGGGTCGTCGTATCCGGCCGGCCAGTCGCCCGGCAGCCCGGGCCGCGCCACGCCGTACTGGGCCAGCATCAGGTCGAAGACGGTGCACACCAGGTGATCGCCCACCCTGCGCACCGGCACCCCGCGCCGCAGCGTTGCGCCGTGCCCGTCGACGGTGTCGAACCGTGGCAGGGTGACCGCGGCCGTGTCGCCGCCCTCCGCGGACACCGTCAGCGCCGGCGACAGCTCACCGAGGTCGAGGTTCCACTTGCCGACACCGTCGTCGCCGTACCGGAAACCGAGTGAACCCTGCGGGACGGCCACGTCGTCGGTGCGCCCGTCGAGCAGCACCGGTTTGAACGCCGCGTTCTCCACGCGGTGGCCCAGGTCCGCCGCGGTGAGCATCTTGCCCGGGACCAGCGCGCCGTCGCGGTCCTCGAGCTTCACCAGGAACGGCAGGTCGGTGTACTGACGCACATAGTCGACGAAGAACGGAACCCGCTGCCGGACGAAGAACTCGGAGAGGACGACATGGCCCATCGCCATCGCCAGCGCGCCGTCGGTGCCTGCCGCACAGGGCATCCATTCGTCGGCGAACTTGGTGTTGTCCGCGTAATCGGGGCTCACCGTGACGACCTTGGTGCCGCGGTACCGCACCTCGGCCATCCAGTGGGCGTCGGGGGTGCGGGTGACCGGGACGTTGGATCCCCACATCACCAGATACGACGCATCCCACCAGTCACCGGATTCGGGGACATCGGTCTGGTCGCCGAACACCTGCGGCGAGGCCACCGGCAGGTCGGCGTACCAGTCGTAGAACGAGGTCATCGCGCCGCCGATCAACTCGACGAACCGCGACCCGGCCGCGTGGCTCACCATCGACATCGCCGGGATCGGTGAGAATCCGGCGACCCGGTCCGGGCCGTACGTCTTCACCGTGTGCACATGTGCGGCGGCGATCATCTCCGTCGCCTCGGCCCAGCTCACCCGGACCAAACCGCCCATGCCCCTTGCCTGTCGGTAGCGGCGGCGGCGTTCGGGGTCGGATTGGACGTCGGCCCAGGCGAGGACCGGATCGCCGAGGCGCTCCCTGGCCTCGCGGTACATCTGCACCAGCACACCGCGCGCATAGGGGTACCGAACCCGTGTCGGCGAATAGGTGTACCAGGAGAAGGCCGCGCCCCGAGGACATCCCCGCGGCTCGTATTCGGGACGGTCGGGGCCGACGGTCGGATAGTCGGTCTGCTGGGTCTCCCAGGTGATGATCCCGTCCTTGACGTAGATCTTCCACGAGCACGACCCGGTGCAGTTGACGCCGTGGGTGGAGCGGACGACCTTGTCGTGGCTCCACCGGTCGCGGTAGAAGACGTCGCCTTCTCGGCCGCCGCGGCGGGTGACGGTCCGCAGGTCGTCGGAGATCTCGCCGGGGGTGAAGAACCGGCCGCTGCGTTCGAGCAGTTCCTCGACCACACCGCCGGTGCGAGGTGCTTGGCTCACGTCGGCGTCCCCTTCGGTTGTGGTTCGCGGGCGTGCAGTCGCAGCGCGGTGTAGGTGAACGCGATCAGCGCGGTGGCCACGAGAAGCAGCAGCCCGACCGTGTAGTCGTTGTCGACCGCGTCGTAGGTTCCGCCCATCACCAGCGGTGGGAAGTAACCGCCGAGTCCGCCTGCGGCGGCGACGATCCCGGTGATGGAGCCCACCGACTGTGCGGGTGAGCGGCGCGCCACCCACGCGAACACCCCGCCGGTGCCGACGCCGAGGAACAGCGCGAGGCTGATGAACGTGGCCGCCGACCACAGGTCCGGCGGCGGCTGGAACACCGCGACGAACGCCAGCACCGCGGTGCCGGCGAACGACGCCAGCACGACGTACTTGGGTGGGATGCGGTCGGCCAGCGCACCGCCCACCGGCCTGGCCAGCACGGCGGCCAGGGCGAATCCGGCGGTGCGCGCGCCGGCGTCGACGGCGGAGAAGTCGTAGATGGTCTTGATGTAGGTGGGCAGGTAGTTGCTGAACGCGACGAACCCGCCGAAGACGACGGCGTAGAGGAACGACATCTCCCAGGTCACGCGAAGTCTGGCGGCCGCCTTGAGTTTCGGCAGGACCGCGTCGGTGTTGGGTGCGAAATGTGGTGAGTCGTGCATCGCGAGCAGGCAGATCACCGCGGTGACCGCGAGCGCGATCGCGACGATCAGGTGGGTGGTGAACAAGCCGAACCAGTTGACGAAACGCGGGGTGAAGAACGCCGACAGCGCGGTGCCGACCATGCCCATGCCGAACACCCCGGTGGCGAAGCCGCGGCGCGACGCCTCGTACCAGTGGTTGGCGAACGGGATCCCGACGGCGAATATGGTGCCGGCGATACCGAGGAAGAACCCGAACACCAGCAGCAGCGGGTACGAGCCGGCCGATCCGGCGAACCCGACGGCGAGCACCGGGACGATCGAGGCCAGCGAGATGGCGATGAACATCACCCGTCCGCCGAACCGGTCGGTGAGCGAGCCGACCACGATGCGGCCCAGCGATCCGACCAGGATGGGCGTGGCCACCAGCATCGACGCCTGGGTGCTGCTCAACGACAGGTCGCCTGCGTAGGTGGTCGACAGCGGGCCGATCATGTTCCACGCCCAGAAGTTGATCGCGGAAACCCATGTGGCGAGGGCGAGGTTCACCCCTCGGCGTGCGCCTGTGTCCGGCGTGACGGCCGTGTTCACACCACCCAGGGAACCACCCGACGATGGCGCTGACATGGAATTGCGGAAAACTTCTGCATTAAAACAATCAGTGCGCGAACGGTCAGCGCTGGCAGTGCGGGCACCAGTACGACACCCGGTCGCCGCCGCCGTCCCGCCGGATCGGGGTGCCGCAGCGACGGCACGGTTTACCGGCCCGGCCGTACACCCACACGTCACGGCCGGGCCGGGTGTCGCCGGTGGTGGTACGGTTCCAGCGGGACCTGTTCAGCCACAACATATCCCGAGCGCGCTGCACCATCCGCAACGGGTCCTTGAGTGCGCTCACCGGCGCGGTGGGCAGATGTCCGGCGACGAAGCACAGCTCGTTGGCGTACACGTTGCCCACACCGGCCATCACCCGCTGGTCCAGCAGCGCCTCGGACAGGCGGCGGTCCGGGTCTGCGCTCAGGTTCTGCGCCGCGATGCGGGGCTCCCAGTCGTCTCCGAGAAGGTCGGGCCCGAGGTGGGCGACGGCGTCCATGTCGTGTTCCCGTTCGAGGATCTCCAGCACGCCGAGATCGATGCCGGCGGCCTGCACCGCCTGCTCACCCTCGCCGGCCTCGAGGATGATGCGGATGCGGTGACCCGCCCGGCTCGGACGCGACGCCGGGACGACCTTCCAACTGCCCTCCATCTTCAGGTGCGAGTGGATGCTGGCCGGGCCGACCCGGATGAACAGGTGTTTGCCGCGGCTGAGCACCTCGTTGACGACGTGGCCGGTGAGATCGACGGTGGCGTACCGCGGGACGCGGACGTCGCAACGGGTCAGCGTCTTGCCCTCGAGGCCTTCGCGCAGCGCGGTGGCGGTGCGGTAGACGGTGTCGCCTTCAGGCATAGCCCATTGAACCAATCGGGACGAAAGACCCCGGGATGAGGGCTTTCGGACCTATCCGCGGTGGCGGAGGCACGTCAGGCTCATGCACATGCGTATCGACGAAATCACCGACGGCACCCACTCGGTCGTCCTCGTCGCCGGGTACTCCGAACCCGAGCAGGCCCATGAAGACTTCACCGAACTCAACCGCCGGATCAAGAGCAAGGGCGTCGAGATCCGGGCGGCGGTGCTGCTGACCGAAGGTGCCGACGGGGAAGCGGTGGTGACCCACGCGGTGAATCACCACGGACGCGTCGCGGCCGGATGGGGAGCGGGTCTCGGGGCCCTCATCGGGTTGTTCGCCCCACCCATCCTGGCCTCGGTCGTGGTGGGCGCCGCGGCGGCGGCGATCGTCGCCTCGTTCGCCGACCACGAGGTCGACACGGGCCTCCGTCACGAGATCGGGCATGCGCTCGCGCACGGCACCGCGGTCATCCTGGTGCTCTCCTCGCCCGACGCGCTGTTCCACGTCGAGCAGGCGGTGCACCACGCCGGGCGACTCAGCGTGGTACCGATGGACGAGGTCACCATCAACACCCTCGATCAGGCCGCGGCGGAGGTCAGCGCCGCTGTCGCCGCCACTCCGCCCGACTGACCGCATCCGCAGAAGCCCGTCAACGCAACCGCAGACCGCGCGGGGTGCGCGTGAACCCCGCGCCGGTCAACGCGTCGTGCGCGGCCGCCCGCACCCCGCCCTGCGCGGGTTCCAACACCGCCACCCCGTTGACCTTCTCGACCAGAAGCGACTGCACGCGGCCGCGGCCCACCAGATCGGCCAGCGCGCCCGCGGCCGCCCGCTGGGCGTCGGAGTCGTCGGTGAAGCTGAGCAGCGACCGGCCGCCCCGTTCCAGGAACCAGGCCAATTCTCCGTCGACCAGCGCCACGAGCGCACCCGCCTTGCGGCCCGGACGGTGCGAACCCTCCGCCTCACCGTCGGCGGTGCGGACCGGCCACGGCAGTGCGGCGCCGTAGGGGTTGGCCGGGTCGGCGGCCGCCAGCACCACCGCGTGGTATTCGCGGCGTTCCTGGTCGACCTCGTCCAGATAGGTCCGCAACCGGTCCACCGTGGAGGCCACGGCGAACTGGGCGCCGCCCAGCGACTCGACGAAGTATCCGCGCTGGCATCGGCCGGCGTCCTCGAAGGCGGTCAGCACCTTGTAGAGCATCGCGAACCCGCCCGGTACACCCTCCGCGACGGCCGCGCCCTTGGTCAGCACCCCGTGCCGGTTCAGGAGCAGCTCGGCCGAGAAGTGCGCGCGGACAGTCGAATCCGGTTCCGCGCCGGGCAGCGCCGACCAGCGTCCGGCCACCGTCGGGTCACTCGACCTGGTCTGCGCGTGCGCGATGCTGTAGCTGCTCAACCGCGGCGGGCGGGCCCGTTGCCGGTGCGCGGGGGCGCCGCGCCTGCCGGTGGACCGCCGGCTCCCGGAGAGCATGGCGCGCACGGGGGCGAAGGTGTCCCCGGTGACCCAGCCGCCCCAGATCAGTTCCCACAGTGCCGTTTTGAAGGATTCGGAGTCGCCGCCGGCGAGCTGGCGGAAGAAATAGGCGCCGCCGGCACCGAGGGTCTCCATGATCGCCCGGTGGGTGTCGGTGAAGTCGAGTTCCACCGGTGCGGTCAACGTCAACGGCGCCGAATCGGCGTGGTGGAACGCGATCCAGCCGTCCCCGCCGCCGATCGGCCCCGCACCCGACCACATGATCTCGCCGCTGGCCAGCAGTTCGTCGAGCATGGCGGGCTGGTAGTCACGCACCCGCTGGGACAGCACCAACGGCTCCACTGCCGACGCCGGTACCGGCACACCGGCGAGTTGGTCGATCGCCGAGGCCAGCCCGTCGACTCCTGCGCTGTGCGGCGACCCGACATGCTGCCAGGCCGGGAGGAACCGGGCGTACGCGGTGGTGCTGACCGGCTCCACCTGCGCCCGCAGCGCGGCCAGCGACCGGCGGCGCAGGATCTTCAGGACGTCGCCGTCACACCACTGCTCGTTGCCCGCGCGATCCCCGGCGGGCACGTCGGTGAACTCGCCGCGCACCAATCGCCCGTCGACGGTGAGCCGGCCCAGCACGTCGGCGGTGACGCGCAGGCCGAGACCGAAGCGCGCGGCCGCCTCGGCGGTGGTGAACGGGCCATGGGTGCGCGCGAAGCGGCCCCGCAGCTCGCCGAGCGGATCGGCCACCGGGTCGAGGAACGACAGCGGGACACCGACGGGCACCGCGATCCCCACGCCGTCGCGCAGCAGGCCCACGTCCTCGATCGCCACCCACCAGGTCTGCCCGGCGAACGACACGGTCAGCACGCGCTTCGCCGACAGCAGACCCTCGAGCCAACCGCCGACGTCGTCGGTGGTGGAGCGTTCGCCGATCTCCTCGGCGGTCAACGGCCCCAGCAGGCGCAGCAGGTCGGCGACGCCCTCGGCGTCCTTCGCGCGCCGGTCCTCGGCGAGGTGCTGCAACTGGCGCGCGGTGGCGGCGATGACGTCGGCGTCGAGAAGCTCCCGAAGTTCGACGCGGCCCAGCAGCTCCGCGAGCAGCGTGCTGTCCAACGACAGTGCGGCGGCGCGGCGTTCGGCCAACGGACTGTCGCCTTCGTACATGAACGCACCGACGTAGCCGAACAGCAGTGAGGCCGCGAACGGCGACGGCGTGGTGGTCTCCACCTCGACGACGCGCAGACGGCGTTGGGCGATCCGGTGCATCAGCTCGACCAGGGCGGGGACGTCGTAGACGTCCTGCAGGCACTCGCGCACGGCTTCGAGCACGATCGGGAAGTCCGGATACTTGCGGGCCACATCGAGCAGCTGCGCGGCGCGCTGGCGTTGATGCCACAGCGGGGAGCGCTTACCGGGATGACGACGCGGCAGCAGCAGCGCGCGCGCCGCGCACTCGCGGAACCGGGACGCGAACAGCGCCGACCCGCCGACCTCCGCGGTGACGATGGGTTCGATCTCCTCGGCGTCGAAGACGAACAGGTCCGCGAACGACGCCGTGCCGCCGGACTCGAAGTCGGTGTCCGGCAACCGGACGATGATGCCGTCGTCGGATGCGGTCGGTTTCTCGTCGATGCCGTAGCGCTCCCGCAGCCGGCGCCCGACCGCGAGTGCGAGCGGGCCGTGCACGCGCAGACCGTAGGGGGAGTGCAGGATGATCCGCCAGTCACCGAGTTCGTCGCGGAAGCGCTCGACGATGAACGTGGTGTCGGTGGGCACCGTGCCGGTGGCCTGACGCTGATCGTCGAGCAGTCGGTAGAGGTTGTCGGTCGCGTAGTCGTTGAACCCCATTGTGCGACAACGCTCGGCGAACGCATCGGCGCCCAGCGAGGCGAGTTCTCCGGTGAACGCGCCGACGGCGGCGCCGAGTTCGGCAGGCCGCCCCACCCCGTCGCCGCGCCAGAACGGCAGCCGCGCGGGCTGGCCGGGCGCCGGGATCACCAGCACGCGGTCGTGGGTGATCTCGGTGATCCGCCAGCTCGTGGCGCCCAGCGAGATCACGTCGCTGGGCCGTGACTCGTAGACCATCTCCTCGTCGAGTTCGCCGACCCGAGAGGGCTTGTCGGAATCGGTGGCCAGGTAGACGGTGAACATGCCGCGGTCGGGGATGGCGCCGCCGGACGTGACGGCCAGCCGCTGCGCCCCGGGCCGGGCGGTCAGCGTGCCGGCATCGCGGTCGTACACCAGGCGCGGCCGCAGTTCGGCGAACTCGGTGGACGGATACTTGCCCGACAGCAGGTCGAGCGTCGCCTCGAACGCGCTGCGCGGCAGCGTCGCGAACGGGGCGCTGCGGCGCACCGCATCGAACCAGCGGTCGGCGTCGAGTGGTTCGAGCGCCGCGGCGGCCACCGTGTGCTGGGCGAGCACGTCGAGTGGGTTGGCGGGCACCCGCATGGTCTCGATCTGGCCGGCGAGCATGCGCTGCACCGTGACCGCGCAGCCGATCAGATCGGTGCGGTGCTTGGGGAACAGCACACCCTGGGAGATCTCCCCGACCTGGTGGCCGGCCCGGCCCACCCGCTGCAGACCGCTGGCCACCGAGGGCGGCGTCTCCACCTGGACGACGAGGTCCACCGCGCCCATGTCGATACCGAGTTCGAGGCTGGACGTCGCGACGACGGCCTTGAGCCGGCCGCTCTTGAGGTCGTCCTCGACGATCGCCCGCTGCTCCTTGCTGACCGACCCGTGGTGTGCCTTCGCGAGCAGCGGTTCGGCGCCGAAGGACTGCCCGCTGCCCATCAACTGCGCGGGGGCGCCGCCGCCCACTCCGTCGTTGCGGCCGTCCAGCGCGGTGCCGGTGCGTTCGGCGTGGATCTCGTTGAGCCGCGACGTCAGGCGCTCGGCGAGCCGCCGCGAGTTCGCGAACACGATCGAGGAGCGGTGCGCCTCGACCAGGTCGACGATCTGCTCCTCGACGTCGGGCCAGATGGTGTTGTTCTCCAGGTCCGCCATGTCGGGCACCGGCACCTGCACCGACAGGTCGAACGTCTTGGCGGCCGGCGGCGCGACGATGGTCGTCGGCGCATGCCCGGACAGGAAGCGGGCCACCTCCTCGGGCGGGCGGACCGTCGCCGAGAGACCGATGCGCTGCGCCGGCCGCTCCATGAGCTGGTCGAGCCGCTCCAACGACAGCGCCAGGTGCGCGCCCCGCTTCGTGGCCGCCAGCGCGTGCACCTCGTCGACGATCACCGTCTCGACCTCGGCGAGGGTGTCGCGGGCGGCCGAGGTCAGCATCAGGAACAGCGACTCGGGCGTGGTGATGAGGATGTCCGGGGGACGGGTGACGAGTTCGCGGCGCTGGGCGGGCGTGGTGTCCCCGGAGCGGACGCCGACGCTGATCGACGGCGGTGGGTGGCCGTGGCGTTCGGCGATCCGCGCGATCCCCGTCAACGGTGTGCGCAGGTTGCGTTCGACGTCGACGGCGAGCGCCTTGAGCGGGGATACGTAGAGCACCCGGGTGCCCGCACCGACGGGCCGCGGCTCCTTCGATGTGGGAGAGGACGCGAGCCGGTCGATCGCCGACAGGAAGGCCGCGAGAGTCTTACCCGAACCGGTGGGCGCGATGACCAGGGTGTTGCCCCCGTCGGCGATGGCCGACCAGGCCTGCGCCTGCGCCGGGGTGGGTTCGACGAACGTGCCCGCGAACCACTCCCGGGTCAGGGCACTGAACCGGGAGAGGCCGTCGGTGGCCGTCGGGGGGTGCGTCACCCCTCCATGGTGACAACTGCCACCGACACGTCCCCCGAGACCGGGGCAGGCTAGTGCCGCAGCAGCGACCGCTGGTAGCGCCGCATCCCGGCGATCCACCGGTCGTGGTCGGCCACCTTGCCTGCCAGCATGTCGCGGACCTCCGGGTGGGGCAGGACGAGGAAGCGGCCGTCTCGGACCGCGGCGACGGTCTGCTCGGCCACCTCGTTCGCGCTGATCACGGTGCCGGCCTGCACCACGGAATCCGCGCCCAACCGCACCGTGGCATCGGCCGAATCGCGGATCGACGACAGCAGCGCGGTGTCGACACCCATCGGGCACACGCACGTCACCCCGATGCCGTCGTCGCCGTAGGTGACCGCGAGCCATTCGGCGAACCCCACCGCGGCGTGTTTGCTCACGGCGTAACCCGCGGCGCCGATCTGGGTGAGCAGCCCGGCCGCCGACGCGACACTGACGAAGTGGCCGCGGCCACGGGTCTGCCACTGCGGCACCAGCAGGGTGGCGGCGCGGACGTGGGCGCGCAGGTTCACCTCGAGGATGCGGTCCCAGTCCGCTTCGGCGCCCAGTCCCGGTGCGCCCATGACGCCGGCGTTGGCGACGAAGACGTCCACCGGTCGCACGGCGACCATGGCCTCGATGTCGACCGCCGAACTCGCGTCGGCGCGCAGGGCCGTGACGCTCGTCCCGGTGTCGCCGAGGCGCCGCGCGGTCTCGGCCAGGCCGGCCTCGTCGAGGTCGCCGAGCACCAGGTGGGCGCCCGCCGCGGCGAACGACTCCGCGAGTGCGCGCCCGATGCCGGAACCGGCGCCGGTGATCGCCACGACGCTGTTGTCGATGTCCATGGTCCGATCCTGCCGAACCCGCGTGGAGCAACGGTCCGCCGGGTACTCCGGTGGGCTATCGAGGAAAGGTGGAACGTCATGAACATCGTCGTAGGTGCGGCCCGTCTGGTCACCGGGACCGCCAACGCGACGACCGCGGCGGCGGGCGCGGTCGGCGGCGCGGCCGTCAGCGGGATCGTCGGCGGAGTGCAGGGTGCGGCCACCGGTGTACGCCACGGTCTGAGCAGCGGGAGCCACTCCACGCCTGCGGCACTGCTGACCCTCGGCGCAGTCGGCGCCGCCGGGCTGGTGGAGTGGCCGGTGCTGGCCGCGGTCGGGGGGACCGCGCTGCTGGCGCGCCAACTCGGGCGCGGTGCCGGGACGGACACCGCACCCGAGTCGCCGGCGGCTCACCCCCGCAAGGCCGCGCCGGCGCGTGAGACGGCACGTAAGAAAACCGTCACGACGCGAAGCTGAGAGGGCGCCGTCGCACGCGGGTACGGGTAACCGCGATGGCGACGATCCTGGCCTACACCTCACCGCCTGCGGGGCACCTTTTCCCGATGCTCGCGCTGCTGCGCGAGCTGGCCGGGCGCGGACACCTGGTGCACGTGCGCACCTACGCGGCCGGGGTCGCGGCCGCCCGCGCCGCGGGGATGACCGCCGATCGGGTCGACCCCCGGATCGAGGACATCGTCAGCGAGGACTGGCGGGCCGAGAGCGGACGTGCGGTGCTGCGCATGACGATCGAGACGTTCGGCGGACGCGGCGCGCACGAACTCGACGACCTCGACGAGGCGATCGCGCTCGTCGGACCGGACCTCGTGCTGCTCGACATCAACTGCTGGGGCGCGATGGCCGCCGCCGAAGCGGGTGACGTGCCGTGGGCCGTGTTCTCCCCGTACACCCCTTTCCTGAGGTCTGCGGGTATGTCCCCGGTCGGGGCGGGCAAGGCGCCGTGGCCCGG
This sequence comes from Mycobacterium sp. IS-1742, assembly GCF_001500125.1. Taxonomy (GTDB): domain Bacteria; phylum Actinomycetota; class Actinomycetes; order Mycobacteriales; family Mycobacteriaceae; genus Mycobacterium. The sequence goes on from NZ_LQIV01000045.1 coordinate 21,854, forward strand.
CCCCGTGGGCCGTCTGCGCGACCTCGGGGTGCGCGCAGTGGTCCAGCAGGTCTTCGACGCACCGATGATGGTGCACATCAACACTTTTCGGGCGCTCCGTGGATTACCCCGCCTGCGCGACGTGGACGCCGTTCTGCGTCGAGCGCCGCTGCTGCTGGTGGCCGGCGGGGAACCGTTCGAGTATCCGCACCCGGGCTGGGGTGAGGCGGTGCAGATGATCGGACCGTGTGAACACGACCCGGACGCCGGCGCGGCGCCTGCGTGGCTCGACGACGTCGACGGGCCGCTCATCCTGGTCACCACGTCGTCGGTGAAACAGGCCGACTCCGCGCTCGTCACCACCGCACTGACCGCGTTCGCCGGGGCCGATGTCCACGTCGTGGCGACCTGCCCGGCCGGCGTTCCCGCGGCGATCACGGTGCCGCCCAACGCCACCGTGACCGGGTTTCTCCCGCACGGTCCGATCCTCGATCGGGCGGTCTGTGCGATCACCCACGGCGGTATGGGCGTCACCCAGAAGGCGCTGGCCCGCGGTGTGCCCGTGTGCGCGGTGCCCTACGGCCGCGACCAGTTCGAGGTGGCCCGCCGGGTGCAGGCCGCCCGGTGCGGCACGCGACTGCCTGGGCGGCGACTGACGCCACGGCGACTGCGCGCCGAGGTCGAGCGCGCGCGGACGATGACGCCGGGCGCACGGCGGGTGGCGGAGGGATTCGCCGCCACCGGCGGGGTGGCGCGCGGAGCGGATCTGTTGGAAGACCACCTGATCCGGCGGTCGGTCACCCGAAGTGCACGCCTTGGGCCAGGGGCAACTCGGCGGAGTAGTTGACGGTGTTGGTGGCCCTGCGCATGTACGCCTTCCACGCATCCGAACCGGATTCGCGGCCACCGCCGGTCTGTTTCTCGCCGCCGAAGGCCCCGCCGATCTCGGCGCCCGAGGTGCCGATGTTGACGTTGGCGATCCCGCAGTCCGAGCCGTCGGCGGCCATGAACCGTTCGGCCTCCCGCACGTCGAGGGTGAAGATCGCCGACGAAAGACCCTGCGGCACCGCGTTGTTGAGTGCAATGGCCTCGTCGAACTCGTCGTAGGTCAGCACGTACAGGATCGGAGCGAAGGTCTCGGCGTGCACCACCGCCGTCTGCGCGGGCATCCGGACGACCGCCGGTGTGACGTAGAACGACGTGTCCCCGCTCTCGCCCTCGAACATGCGGCGCTCACCGCCGGTCACCTCACCGCCGTCGGCGCGGGCGGTCTCGAGCGCGGCCACCATGTCGCGGTACGCGGTCTCGTGGATGAGCGGGCCGACCAGTGTGCCGTCGGCGGCCGGATCACCCACCGGCAGTTGACGATATGCAGCAGCGATCCGCTCGACCAGGTCGTCGGCCACCGAACGGTGCACGATCAGCCTGCGCAGGGTGGTGCAGCGCTGGCCCGCCGTGCCCGCGGCCGAGAACACGATCGCCCGCACCGCCAGATCGAGATCGGCCGACGGTGTCACGATCGCGGCGTTGTTGCCGCCGAGTTCGAGCAGTGCCCTGCCGAACCGCTGCGCCACCCGCGGACCGACCTGCTGACCCATCCGCACCGAACCGGTCGCCGACAGCAGCGCCACCCGCGGATCGTCGACCAGCGTCTCGCCGACGTCGCGGCCCCCCAGCACGAGGTGGCCGACCGCCTGCGGCGCGCCGACGTCGGCGGCCGCCCGCTGCAGCAACGCCTGACAGGCGATGGCCGTGAGCGGGGTGAGCTCGGAGGGTTTCCACACCACGGTGTCACCGCACACCAGCGCGATCGCGGTGTTCCACGACCACACCGCGACCGGGAAGTTGAACGCGGTGATCACTCCCACAACCCCCAGCGGATGCCACGTCTCCATCAACCGGTGGCCGGGCCGCTCCGAGGCGATGGTCCGGCCGTACAGCTGGCGCGACAGGCCGACAGCGAACTGGCAGATGTCGATCATCTCCTGCACCTCGCCGAGCGCCTCGGAGGTGATCTTGCCCGCCTCCACCGTCACCAGGTCCGCCAGTGCCGCCTTGTGCTCGACGAGCAGTTCGCCGAGGCGGGCGACCAGCGCGCCGCGCACCGGCGCCGGGGTGGTGCGCCACCGGGTGAAGGCGTCCGCGGCCGCCGCGATCGCGGCCTCGGTCCGGGCCGGCGAGGACTCCTCGAGGGTGAACAGCACCTCGCCGGTGATCGGGGTGCTGGCGGGCAGGCCGCCGTCACCGGGGGCGCCCAGGTGTGCGGTCGCCCCGATCGCCGCGAAGGCGGCCCGCACCCGGTCCCTCAGCTCGTCGGCGGTCGGCAGCACCTGCGCCGCGGGTGAAGAGGCGGGGGAGGCCGAAGAGGTCGCCGAAGAGGTCGTTGCCGAAGAGGTCGTTGCCGAAGAGGTTGTGGTCATCGGTGTTCCTTCGCAGTTGGTCGGAGTGTCGAAAGCGTTTCCGGTGTCGGGTGCTCGGCTACAGTGCCGCCATGGGTGAACCCGACGAGCACCCGCATATACCTGCGTCGCTCGATGAGATCGACCGCATCCTGGCGCGTGAACTCGTCACCGACGGGCGGGCCACACTGGCGCACCTGGCGGCCAGCGCCGGGCTGTCGGTGTCGGCGGTGCAGTCACGGGTGCGCCGCTTGGAGGCGCGCGGGGTCGTCACCGGATACCAGGCGAAGATCAGCCCGGAAGCGGTCGGGCACCAACTCTCGGCGTTCGTCGCGATCACTCCTCTCGACCCGTCCCAACCCGATGATGCGCCCGCGCGACTCGAACACATAGCGGCGATCGAGTCCTGCCACTCGGTGGCAGGCGACGAGAGCTATGTGCTGCTGGTCCGCGTCGGATCGGCACGCGCGCTCGAGGATCTGCTGCAGCAGATCAGGACGGCGGCCAACGTGCGGACCCGAAGCACGATCATCCTACAGACTTTTTACGAAGGTCGACAGCACATACCGTAACTTTTACGGTCTTGATGCCTGCGGAGGTGATTTTTGCCGATTCTGGCTGACCAGGGCGTGTCCCGCGCCGATCGCCACGGCGACCGGCCACTCGACGAGTTCCACCGCGACCAGGCCGGCCAGTGCGGCGTAGAACGCCAACTGGTCGGGCCGCGGAATCGGCACCCGGCCGATCACCGGCAGCGAGATCGCGAACCGCTCGGCACCGGCCACCCGGGCCGCGACGTCACGATGTGATGGGGCGCCGGTCACCTCGGTGTCACCTTCCGTTGGTCGGTCCGATCTAGCGTCGTCGGTCATGGCGAACCTACTTGCCGCCCTCGTACGAAGCAGTGGCCAGGATGCGCTGCTCGGCGGCGCCGCCGACGTGCTCACCCCGCCCCTGTGCGAGATCTACGCCGTCCTCGTCCGCGCCGGGGTCGTCGTCATCGAGGACAACTGACGGGACGCCGGTGAGGCGCTGCAGCAGCGCCGGGGCGATCGCGGAGATCGCCGTCGCGCCCGCCGCGGCGACGAACGCCTCACCCCACCCGAACGGCCCGACAGGCGTACAGCCGAACACCTGACTGATGACCGGGGTGCTGATGATGCCGATCATCGCGGCGAAGGTGGCGACGTTCGTGGCGACCACCAGAGGGCCGTGCGAATCGAGCAGCGTCTGCAACATCTGCGTGGACACCAGGCCGATCAGTGCGGCGGTCGCGGCACGCCGTGGTGTTCCGGTGACGCTGGCCATGAGCCAGGCCGCGGTCGCCCCGGCGGTCGTCGCCGCGCCGCGGATCCCGATCGCCCGCCACATCGCCGCCTCGTCGCGGTCGGCGGCACCGTTGTCGGCCTGAGGGCTGACGGCCAGTGCCGCGGCGGGCAGCGCGTCGGTGAGCATGTTGACCAGAAGCATCTGACGCGCGTTGAGCACCGAGCGGCCGATCAGCAGGCTGCTGATCAATGCGAAGCACACCTCGCCCGCGTTGCCGCCGAGCAGGACCGAGACCGCCGACTGCACGCGGCGCCAGAGTTGATTGCCCTCGTCGATCGCATCCAGCAGGGCCTCGATGCGCCCGTCGAGCAGCATCACATCGGCCGCGGTGCGCGCCGGGTCGCTGCCCGCCGCGGCCACCCCGATGCCGACGCTGGCTGCCCGGATCGCCGCGGCGTCGTTGGCGCCGTCGCCGACCATCGCGGTGACCACACCGCTGTCCTCCAACACCTGAACCACGTCGACCTTGTGTTCCGGCGTCATCCGCGCGAACACCGCGCGTTCGGCCACCGCGGTGGCGCGCTCGTCGGCCGACATGTTCTCCCACTCGTCACCGGTGACCACGTCGTCGGGGGTGACGTCGAGGCCGAGGTCTCCGGCGACCACGGCGGCGGTGACGGGATGGTCGCCGGTGATCAGTCGTACGCCGATCCCCTTGTCGTCGAGGGCCTGCAGCAGATCCCGCGCGCTGGGCCGGAGGGTGTCGGCCAACCCGACCACGCCCACCGGTCGCAGATTGCGCGCGCACAGTTGCTCGAGCCGTTCGGGGTCCTTCACGGCCCGTCGTGCGTCCCTGTCGGTGATGTCGCACTCCGCGACCGCGAGGACCCGCAGGCCCTGTGCTGTCATCTCGTCGAGGAGCGACGACAGCGCGGCATTGTCGTCACCGTGCTCCTCGGCCAGCGCCGCGGTGATCCGCTCCGGAGCGCCCTTGATCGTCAACCGGTTGCCGGTCAACGCGGCGGCGTACGGGCGGCCGGACTGGAACGGCAGCACCGCGTCGGGCTCACGGGTTCCGGTGTCGGGGGCTTCGGCCACCAGGGCCCGCAGGATGGCATCGTCGGTGGCGTGTTCGGTGCGCCTGCCGTTGCGGACGACGATGGTGCCGGCCGCCTTGGTCAGCACGTCGAACGCACTGTGGCCCTCGACCGGCCGTAAAGCCTTGACCTGCAACCGGTTTTCGCTCAAGGTACCGGTCTTGTCGAAGCACACCACAGCCACCCGGGCCAGCGCCTCCACCGAATGCGGGTTGCGGATCAACACCGACTCGCCGGACAGCCGTCGCGCGGCCGCCAATTGGGCGAGTGTTGCGACCAGCGGCAGGCCCTCGGGGACCGCGGCCACCATGACGCCGACGGCGCTGGCGGCGGAATCGCGCAGCGGGGTGCGGCGCAGCGCGGACAGCAGCCCGACGAGCGCGCCACCGCCCAGGCTCCACGGGAGGGCCCGCCCGGTGATGCGGCGCAACTGGGCCTGCAGGCCGATCTCCCGCGACTTCGAGGGCGTCATCGCCATCGCCCGCTGCATCTCCGAAGCCGCGCCCACCGCGGTCACGATGCCCAGGCCGCTGCCCGCCACGACCGTGGATCCGGCGTAGAGCATGCAGGACCGCTCAGCGAGCGGGGCGCCGGGCGCCGGATCGGTCTCTTTGGCGACGGGCAGGGACTCACCGGTCAGCGACGACTCGTCCACCTCCAGATTGACCGCCTCGGTCAGCCTGACATCGGCCGGGACGACCTCGCCGGAACGCACGTCGATCACGTCGCCTGGACGGAGCCGGGTCGCGGGCACCTCCTCGTCGCCGTCGGCCTCGTCGTCGCCGAGGCGCCGGCGGGCAGGTGGATCCTGGACGGCCAGCAGTCGCCGCAGGATTCGTTCGGCGTGCAGCTGCTGTTCGGCTGACAGCGCCGCGTTGCCGAGAAGCACCCCGCCGACCAGAGCGGCATCGAACGGCGAGCCGAGCAGGGCGCTGGCCATCGCGCCGGTGACGAGGATCGGGGTGAGGGGGTCGGCCAGGTTCGCGCGCACCTCGCCCACGAAGTCGCGCACGTAATGCACAGCTCCCACAACGGCTTCGGGCCCGATCGTGGGGGAGTCCCGGTCGGAGGTGTCCTCCCGCCGCGGCAGCAGGTGCGCGACCTCGTCGGCGCGCAGCGCGTGCCAGTCGTGACCCGGTTCGGCGCGCGGCAGCGGGTCGCGGAACACGCGGCGACCGGACGCGGCGCCGGAGAGCAGACCTGCCATCGCGCCGGCGTGGATCGGGACGGGCCCCCGGCCGGGTACACCCGGGATGAGCATCAGGGTGCCGACGGCCGAACTCGACAGTGACAGCTCGACACCCTTGTCGCTCGCGGCCCTGGCCGCGGGAAGCGCGTGCAGGACCCGCCACGCCCCGGTCAGATCGTCGACGAGCAGGTCGGCGCTCCACGGTGGCGGCCGGCCTTCCCGGAGTACGCCGACCGTGACGTCAGCGGCGTGCGGTGTGGTCATGTCGGCCGTGGTGATCAGCAGGACCGTCGCGCCGTCTTCCTTCGCCGCGGCGACCGATGCCGCCAGCGCATCGTCGGGCGAATCGCCGACGCCGTGCAGGTGGTCGAATCCCTGTGCGAGAGAACGCCATCCGTCGTCGGCGATGGACACCACGCGTGGTCTGGTGCGACGGGCCTCCGCCACCACCGCCGCAGCGTAGGGGTCACGAACGCGACTGACGAGGACCTCGCCGTCCGTCCCGCCGTCCGGGACCTCGGACATGGGATGCCAACCGTCACTCAATGTGCCGTCGGCCAGCGCCGTGCGCGCGGCCTGCCATGCCCGGCTGCGGCCGGAGTTGGTCAGCCCGCGCACCCGACTGACCATGAGCTCGTCGGTGTGCAGCGCCCTCGGATCGATCACCACGGTGTCGATGCGGTCGAGGGTGCGCAGCGCGCGGGGGTGCAGCACCAGGCCGCCGTGTTGCGCGGTGAATCCCCGGCTCAGTGCGCAGGCGAACGCCTCCCGGGTGGTGCGCAGTGCCTTGGGCGCCGCCACGACGGCCGCTTCGCCCGCCGCCGCGAGGCTGCCCGACAGGACGCCGAGTGCCAGCCCCGCGCCGGCGCCGACCGCTGCCGCCCGGTCGGCATACCGCTCCGGAGCACCCTCGGGCGGCGAGACCCGCGTGGTGGGCGGGCGGTCGTCGGAGGCGTGCCGGGCCAGCGCAGGTTCGTGACGGCGCCACGCCGCCCGATCGTTCCACGCCTCGGCGGCGAGCATGGTGCGCTGGGCGGCTTCGGCCGCCGCCGAGACGGGCGAGACCGCCAGCGTCGCCATGGTGGCGTGGGCGAAGGCGAACAGCAGGTCCGTGCCGTCGGGGCCGAGCCTGCCCTCGAGCTGCCTGCGCAGCCGGGGCATGTGGTCGACGAGGGTCGGCACGGCGGAGACGACATCGGGCAGTCCGCGCAACCGCAGTGCGGTCGCGGTCACCGACAGGCCGAGCCCCGCCGCGGCGAACGCCGCGCCGGCGGTGCGCGCCGCGAGGACCGCATCGTCGCCGGGGAGGTTCATCGGTCGGGTCCGGCGTGCTCCGGCACCGGCGGCCCGCTCGGCGTCGTCGACGGTGCGCAGCACCTGGGGCAGGGACGGGCCGTCGTCGTCCACGGTGACGACGACGCGCGCGACGGTGGTGTTGAGAGCGACCGATCGCACACCCGGTAGATCCTCGACCGCCCGAACCACCTCGGTGGCCACCGCGTCGCCGTGCTCGCGGCCGAGGCCGCGCACCTCCACCCAGCAGCGGTCCCCGGCGGCCTGGCAGCGCCGCGCCGTGGGCCCCCCGAGCGCCTCGAGTGCGACGGCGGCGGTGGTGCGGACCACCGTCTCGGCGGCACGCAGAGGCGCGGTCAACATCCCGATGCCGATGGGTCTGGGCACCCTCAGCCGGTACCCGGCCAACACCCCCGCCACACGCACGCGCGATAGGAACATATGGCTCAACCCGCACAATCAACAGGAAAATATCCGATAGACTGCGGCTATGACCGATATGTTGACACGTTCGGACGTCGCGGTGACACCCGCCCGGGTGCACGACGTGTTGGCCCGCAGCATCCTCGCCGACGGCCTCGACCTCGTGCTCGACCTCGACCGGTCCGCGGGCTCGTATCTGGTCGACGCCCGCACCGGTGAGCGCTACCTCGACATGTTCACCTTCTTCGCGTCGTCGGCCCTCGGCATGAACCATCCCGCCCTCGCGGCCGATGACGGGTTCCGCGCCGAACTCGCGCAGGCGGCCGTGAACAAACCGAGCAACTCCGACGTCTACTCGGTGCCGATGGCGCGATTCGTCGACACCTTCGCCCGGGTGCTCGGTGACCCGGCGCTGCCCCATCTGTTCTTCGTCGACGGCGGGGCGCTCGCGGTGGAGAACGCGCTGAAGGTCGCCTTCGACTGGAAGAGCCGGCTCAACGAGTCCGGCGGACTCGACCCGGCTCTCGGCACGCGCGTGATGCACCTGCGCGGTGCGTTCCACGGACGCAGCGGCTACACCCTGTCCCTGACCAACACCGACCCCAACAAGGTGGCGCGGTTCCCGAAGTTCGACTGGCCGCGCATCGACGCGCCGTTCATCCGGCCGGGGGCCGATGTGGCGGCGCTCGAAGCGGAGTCGCTGCGCCAGGCGCGTGCCGCGTTCGAGGCGTACCCGCACGACATCGCGTGCTTCATCGCCGAACCGATCCAGGGCGAAGGCGGCGACCGGCACTTCCGGCCGGAGTTCTTCGGCGCGATGCGCGCGCTGTGCGACGAGTTCGACGCCCTGCTGATCGTCGACGAGGTGCAGACCGGCTGCGGGATCACCGGCACGCCATGGGCGTACCAGCAGTTGGGCATCACCCCCGACGTGGTGGCCTTCGGCAAGAAGACCCAGGTGTGCGGGGTGATGGCCGGGCGGCGCGTCGACGAGGTCGCCGACAACGTGTTCGCCGTGAGCTCACGGATCAACTCCACCTGGGGCGGCAATCTCGCCGACATGGTGCGGGCGCGGCGCATCCTCGAGGTGATCGAGGCGGACGGCCTGCTGGCGCGGGCCGCACACGCGGGCGGCTACCTGCGGGCCCGGCTGGACGAACTCGCCGTCGCATTCCCCGGGGTGGTTCGCGATGTGCGGGGCGCAGGGTTGATGTGCGCGTTCAGCCTGCCGACGCAGGCGCAGCGCGACGCGCTGATCCGCCGGCTGTGGGAACGGCGGGTCATCATGCTGGCGAGCGGGGTGGATTCGGTGCGGTTCCGTCCGGCGTTGACCGTGTCGAGGGAGGAACTCGACGCCGCGGTGGATGCGGTGCGGGAGGCCTTGCGCTGACATCGGTGTGCTCGGTGAGCCGACGGATCGTCGAACGGAGCCTGCGCAACTCCTGCCGGCCGACCAGCTCGCACCCGTGACGCTCGGCCAGTTTGCGCGCAGCAGGGGTGAATTCGTTGTTGGTGACGACCATGGTGCGCGTGCAGTCCTGCATCGGCGCACCGGCGACCACCTCCTGGACCGCACTGGTGCCGACGGGACGCGACTGGCGTTTGCACTGGACGGCCACCCGGTGGGGACGCCGGCCGAGGACGAGGTCGACGCCCCAGTCGCCGGTCAGCGGGGTCATGATCACCGGCACCCCGCACGAGCGGGCGATGTGTGCGATGTGGTCCTCGAACTCGGTGCCCGACATCTGGTCCTCGACCGCCGCCGACGCGGTGGCTCCCGAGAGGGCGCCGAGGAGGAAACGGGGCCCGGCGGCGACGAGGACCGGCACCGCCACGGCGGTCACCGGGACGAGCAGGACGGGCCAACCGAGCAGCGAGGCGACCAGACCTGACGCGACACCCAGCGCCGCGTAGATCTTGAGGCGACTGGTGCGGGACACGGCGGGATCGTACGGCGGCCCGCCGACGTGTCGCCGACGACACAGCGACGCGAAGGTTTACCGCTCGCTCACCTGGGGGAACATCCACGATTGTCAGTGTCGGCGAAGTCCGGTGGGTGCAGGGTGTATCAGAGTCCGCACGATGTGCGCGAGGTCGCGGGTCTACGCCACGTGGTGCGCTCCACGGTCGCCTTCGCGTGTCTGGGCGGCGCCTTCCTCGCCGTCGCCGCCGTATGGGTGAGCACCTGCGGAGGGTCGGTGGCCGACGCCCTGGCCTGTGGTGCACCGCAGCGCACGCTGCTCGCCCTTGGGGCGCCGGTCATCCTGCTGGGCGGCGCGGTGCGGTCGTTCGCACGCGCGGTGCAGCAGGACAGGCGCACCGAGAGCTGGTGGGCATGGCACGCGTCCGGGTTCGTCCTCTTGGCGTTGATGGTGCTGGTGGCGGCGACCGGTGCGCCGGTGCTCGCCGGCCCGGCGGTCCTCGGCTGAGGGCAACGCCCCGACCACGACGTTCGTTTCGCCGCAATGGTCTTCGGGTAGGTGTAGTGGTGCTGAAGGAGGATTACCCATGAAGAGTCCAGACGATCCCGTCGACCACGCACGGACGACCCGTCCGCATGCCGGTGAGACGATGAAGGACACCAAGAACATGCCTGCGCTGGTTCTTCTCGGGCTGGCGCTGGTGTCGTTCGTGGCCGCCCTGGCCGCGCACGCCACCTCCAACCACACCGTCGGCGTGGTGTTCGGTTGCATCTCGGCCGTGGTGTTCGTGGTGGCCGGCGCGTGGTTGCTGATCGAGCATCGCCGCGTCAAGGGCATCGAAGAGCGTTGGTATGCGGAGCATCCCGAAGTCCAGCGTCAACGGCCGTCGCGCTGACGCAGTCTCCGAGACACGAAAAAGGCCCAGCCGATCGGCTGGGCCTTTTTCGTAGCTCGAGTTACTGCTCGCTCTTCTGACGCTCCTCGGCGGCCTTCGCGCCGCCGCGGGCCGACTCGGCCTCGGCTTCCTTGCGGGCCGCATCCTGCTGAGCGTCGGCCTTGTCCTGCTGGGCCTTGCCCTCGCGGACCATGTCGTCGCGGCCGGTGACCGTGCCGACACCTTCCTTGGCCTTGCCCTTGACGTCCTCGACGACGCCCTTGATGCCTTCTTCGGGTCCACTGTTCTTCTCGGTCATACTCACCTTTCGCCTAGATCGAACACGTGCTCAGAGGGTGCCCGATCTCAGCGGCACTAAACGGCCTCGCAACGGTCACCCCGGCAGCGTCTCCCCGCCGATCGGGGCGAGCACCTCGCCGCTGTAGTACGACGACAGCCGACCTGCGGCGAAGAACACGTACGACGGTGCGATCTCGTCGGGCTGGGCCGCACGGCCCATCGGCGTCTGCGCTCCGAAGTTCTCGGTCTTCTCGACATCCATCGTGGCGGGGATGAGCGGGGTCCACACCGGACCGGGCGCGACGCAGTTGACGCGGATGTTGCGGTCCGCGAGCGACTGCGCCAGCGAGTAGGTCAGCGCCAGCACCGCACCCTTGGTGGCCGAGTAGTCGATCAGCGTCTTGTTCCCGCGCAGACCGTTGATCGAACTGGTGTTGATGATCGAGCCGCCGTCGGGAAGGTGTTGCAGCGCAGCCTTGGTGACCCGGAAGAAGCTGTCGATGTTGACCGCGAACGTGCGGCGCCACTGGTCGTCGCTGATGTCGGTGAACGATTCGGTCGGGTTCTGGTACGCCACGTTGTTGACGACGATGTCGAGGCCGCCGAACTCGGCGGCCGTGCGGTCGACGACGGACCGGCACTGCTCGGCGTCGGCCAGGTCGCCGGGCAGCAGCAGGCTTCGGCGCCCGCACTGCTCGACCAGCTTCGCGGTGTGCTCGGCGTCGGCGTGCTCCTCGAGGTAGGCGATCGCCACGTCGGCGCCCTCCTTGGCGAACGCGACGGCGACGGCGCGGCCGATGCCGGAGTCACCCCCGGTGATCAGGGCCCGCTTACCGGCCAGCAGGTCGCGGCCGACGTAGTCGCTCATCTCGTCGCGCGGTCGTTCGGACATCTCGGAGGTGTCGCCGGGGTAGGGGATCACCCCGTCGGGCGTCGGTGCTGATTCAGGCATGTGCGCCGGGTAGCCCACCGCGGCGCGGTCAAACGGCCAACGGCACGTTCACCGCAGGTGGGATCCACTTCGCGAACACGACGGCCGACGGGAAGCGAAATCTCTAACGTTCGACGTTTACCGACAAGGGGCCCGGGTACGACCGCCTCATGTCCTTCGGGGAGCGCTCCATCATGGCGTGGCATGTCCACGGCTCCTGGATGCAGGCGCTGGTGTCGGGTCGCCATCGCTACCTGATCCCCGTCAACGACGCGAAGGACGCCGACGGCCGTGGCTTGCTCGGCCGCGATTGGCCGCGCGCCCGGGAGGTCGCCGTCGACCGCCTGCGCGACCAGCACATCGATCTGGTGGTGCTGCAGCGCCCCGAGGAGATCGAACTGACCGAGCGGTGGACCGGGCGCCGCCCCGGGGTCGACGTGGCCGCCGTCTTCGTCGAACACAACGCCCCGCGACCGTTCGCGGTCGACAGTGTCCACCCACTGGCGGACCGCGACGACATCCCCGTCGTCCACGTCACCGACTTCAACCGGCTGATGTGGGACACCGGCAGGGCGCCGACGCTGGTCGTGAACCACGGCATCGCCGATCCGGGACTGCGCTACACCGGTGACATCGCGGCGGCGGCGACGATGATCAACGAACCGGTGCGGCGCTGGCGGACCGTCGGCACCGATCTGCTGGCGCCGCTGGGCGCGCGGGTGCCGATCGACGTGTGGGGGATCGGGACCACCGCTCTGGCCGACCGGAACTGGCCGGGCGTCCGCGCGCAGGGAGACGTCGCCGGCCCGCAGTTGTGGCAGGACGTGGCGCGCCGCCGGGTGTTCCTGCACACGGCGCGCTGGACGTCGCTCGGGCTCTCGCTGCTGGAGGCGATGTTCCTGGGAATGCCCGTCGTGGCGGTCGCCGCCACGATGGCTCCGCTGGTGGTGCCCACCGAAGCGGGTGTGGTGAGTGCCGATGTCGAGACGCTGGCATCGGCCCTGGAGAGGTTCGTGTCCGATCCGCCCGCGGCAGGCGCCGCGGGGAAGGCGGCGCGTGATTTCGCGATGGCGCACTTTTCGCTCGACCGGTTCCTGCGTGACTGGGACCGGTTGATCGACGACTGCTGCGGTTGACGTCGCGGGGAGGGAAGCCGATGAAGATCGCCATGGTTTCTGAACATGCCAGCCCGCTGGCGGCACTCGGTGGCGTGGACGCCGGCGGTCAGAACGTCCACGTGGCCGAACTGTCGGCCGCGATGGCACGCCGCGGCCACGACGTCAGCGTCTACACCCGTCGCGACGATCCGGGCCTGCCGGAACGAGTCACCACGCCACAGGGTTACACCGTCGTGCACGTGCCCGCCGGACCGGCGAGCCGACTGCCCAAGGACGAACTGCTGGTCCACATGGGCCCGTTCGCGCAGTACCTCGACGAGCAGTGGAGTGCCGACCGCCCCGATGTGGCCCATGCGCACTTCTGGATGTCGGGCATCGCCACCCAGTTGGCCGCCCGGCATCTCGATCTGCCCGCGGTGCAGACCTTCCACGCCCTCGGTGTGGTGAAACGCCGCCACCAGGGCGCACGGGACACCAGCCCCGAGGACCGGCTCAGGCTGGAGGCGATGGTGGCCCGCACCGCCACGTGGGTGGCCGCCACGTGCACCGACGAGGTGTTCGAGCTCATGCGGCTCGGCCGGTCACGCAACCGGATCTCGGTGGTGCCGTGCGGGGTCGACCTCGACCTGTTCACCCCGGACGGTCCGCGTGCCGAACGCGGCGCGCGGCACCGCATCGTCAGTGTCGGAAGGTTCGTGCCGCGCAAGGGTTTCGACGTGGTGGTGCGCGCGTTGCCGGCGATACCCGACACCGAACTCGTTCTGGTCGGCGGGCCCGACCGCAGCGAAGTGGAGGCGGATCCCGAGGCCCGCCGGCTGCGTGAACTCGCCGAGCGCCTCGGTGTCAGCGACAGAGTGGTCTTCCAGGGTGCGGTGGCGCGAGCGGACATGCCCGCCCTGCTGCGCTCGGCCGACGTGGTCGCCTGCACCCCGTGGTACGAACCGTTCGGCATCGTTCCGCTGGAGGCGATGGCGTGCGGTGTGCCCGTGGTGGCCGCCGCGGTCGGCGGGATGCTCGACACCGTCGTCCACGACGTCACCGGGCGACTGGTCACCCCGAAACGCCCGGGGGAGGTCGCCGACGCGATCAACACCCTGCTACACGACGAGTTCCTCAGGCAGAGCCTGGGCGCGGCGGGGCGCGACCGTGCCAGGGCCCGGTACTCGTGGGACCGGATCGCCGCGGACACCCTGCGCATCTACGACCGGCTGGTGCCCGCCGCCTATCCGCCCCAGGTTCCCAAGACGTCCGCGACGACCGCGTCATCGGTATGAGGGCGTCACCGGGACTCCAGCAGCTCGAGCGCCCGCTCGATCCGGTCGGGCAGGCGTCGGCGCCCGCGCAGCACGGCCGGCAGACGGAGGACGGCTTCGCCTGCGGCCCTGGCGTGTTCGGTGTCGCGCAACGCCGCGGCGAGCAGCGTGCCGGTGGCCCGCAGACAGTGGCCTGCGGGTCGACGAAGCCAGGTGGTCAGGACGTCGTTGCGCAGCACGCGGGCGGCCTGTGCGGCGGTGGTGGCCCGGACCTGCGACGGGTGGTGGACCGCCACCAGCGCCGGGCAGTAACACAGGTCCCAGCCGAGGGTCGCCATGTCGACCGCCAGGAGCATCTCCTCGCCGCGGAAGTGCAGGATGCCGGAGAAGCCCCCGGCCTGTTCGAACGCGGCTCTGCGCACGATCGCCGCACACGACATGAACCCGAGGATCGCCGGGCCCGGCAGATGCGGTGGGTGACCGAGCGGACTTCCGGCGAGCATCCGGCTGAAGTCGTCCTCCTCGTCACGCGGCAGCACGATCGTGCGGGCTGCGAGCAGCCCCACTCCCGGGTGGGCGTCGAAGGTCTGCTCGGCGATCGGCGTCGCGTCGGGATGCCACCACGAATCGTCGTCGCAGAACGCCACATACGGGGTGGCGCTCGCCGCGACGCCGACGTTGCGGGCCGCCGCGCCGCGATTGCCGTCCAGCGTGACGAGCCGTACCCGGCCCCCCGCACGGGCCGCGATCCGCGTTGTCCTGGCGACGGTATCGTCGCGGGAAGCGTTGTCCACCACGATGATCGGGCACTCGGTGGTGTCGAGCAGGCGGGTCACGACGGAGGCCAGTTCGTCGGCCCGGTCCCGGCTGGCGATGACGAACGTGGTCCGCGGCGGATTCCGTCGACCCATGGCCGCTGTCCGTACCCGCCGGGTCGCGCCGCAAACGGCGTTTTCCCGACCACTTCGGGGGTATCGCGGCGTGGTGGGTGACATGGCCCGGGCACTGGTGCTGGGTGGCTGCGGATTCGTCGGCGGCCACCTGTGCGAACGGTTGCTGGCGAGCGGCGTGGAGGTCGTCTGCGTCGACGACCTGTCGACCAGCGCGCCGAATGCGGAGAACCTGCTGCGGGATCATCCGGGATACCGGTTCGTGCACCACGACATCACCGAACCGTTCACGGGGCCGGCTCTGCAGGATCCGTTCGACGTCGTGTTCCACCTGGCCTCACCCGCCTCACCGACGGATTATCTGCGCCTGCCGGTGCACACGCTGCACACCGGCGCGATGGGCACCGCCAACGCCCTCGAGATTGCCGAACGTCACACCGCCCGGCTGGTGCTGGCGTCGACCAGCGAGGTGTACGGCGACCCGCTGGAACACCCGCAGCCCGAAACCTACTGGGGCAATGTCAATCCCGTCGGACCGCGCAGCGTCTACGACGAGGCGAAGCGGTACGCCGAGGCGCTCACGTTCGCTCACCGGCGTGAGCGTGGCGCCGACGTCGGCGTGGCGCGGATCTTCAACACCTACGGGCCGAGGATGCGGTCGCACGACGGCCGGATGGTGCCCACCTTCATCCGTCAGGCGCTCGCCGGTGAGCCGATCACCGTGACGGGGTCGGGACGGCAGACCCGGTCGTTGTGCTTCGTCGACGATACGGTCGAAGGCCTGCTCGCGCTGGCCCGTTCGGCCTACCCGGGCCCGGTCAACCTCGGCAATCCGCACGAGGTCACGGTGCAGCACGTCGCGGAACTCATCCGCGACCTCGCCGCGGCCGACTCGGCCATCGAGTTCCTGCCCGCCGTCGAGGATGACCCCCAGCGGCGCTGCCCCGACATCGCGGTGGCGCGCGAGCACCTCGGTTGGGAGCCGCGGGTGCCCTACCGGGACGGCCTGGCCCAGACGATCGAGTGGTTCCGGTCGGCGGATGCCGCGTCGGAATACGCGGTGGCGCACTCGAAGACAGCGAGTTGAGGAGCGACGGATGCGAATTCTCGGCATCAACGCGGTGTTCCACGATCCGGCCGCCGCCCTCGTGGTCGACGGTGAGATCGTGGCGGCCGCAGAGGAAGAACGGTTCTCCCGCCGCAAACACGGGAAGCAGGCCGTTCCGTTCTCCACCTGGGAGATGCCGGTGCAGTCCGCCCGCTGGTGCCTGGAACAGGCCGGGCTGACACCGGCCGACCTCGACGCCGTCGGGTACTCCTACGACCCCGCTCTGATGGACGAGTCGACCACCGGGATGGCCGGACTCGACCGGGACTGGGAGTACCTGCGCACGCTGTATGCCGAACGGGCGCCACGGTTCCTGCAGTCGGCGCTGCCCGGTCTCGACCCGAGCATCGTGCGCCACGTCCGCCATCACGTCGCGCATGCGGCGTCAAGTGCTCTGGCCTCACCGCATCCCGACTGCGCCGTCCTCGTGGTCGACGGCCGCGGCGAGCGGGCCTCGATGCTGGCAGGCACCTACCGCGACCAGAAGATCGATGTGCTCGCCACCCAGTCCCTGCCGCATTCGCTGGGACTGTTCTACGAGGAGCTCACCGAGCACCTCGGGTTCGCCCGCTCCAGCGACGAGTACAAGGTGATGGCGATGGCGTCCTACGGCACACCGCGCTTCGCCGATCGGTTGCGTGAACGCGTCCACGCCACCGGGAACGGCGGGTTCCGGACCGAGCCGGTCGACTGGGAGTCCTTCACCCCCAGGCGCCGCGCCGGGGCGGGTAAGGGCCATGCGCTGGACCGACCCGAACCCGACCACGCGGACCTGGCGTGCAGCGTGCAGCTCGTGGTCGAGGAGGTGCTGTTGGAGCTGGTCGGCTGGCTGCGGGAGCGCACCGACGCCGACGCCCTGTGCATGGCGGGCGGTGTCGCGCTCAACTGCGTCGCCAACTCGAAGATCTTCGCTAGCGGCGGATTCGACACGGTGTGGGTGCAACCGGCCGCCGGGGATTCGGGGACGGCGCTGGGTGCGGCGCTCTCCCTGGCCGGTGAGGCAGGCGAACCCATCAGGCCGATGCGGTCGGCGGCGCTCGGCCGGGGCTTCTCCGACGCGGAGATCGAGGCGACACTGCGCGAGGCCGCGGTGCCGTTCCACCGCCCGGACGACTACGCCGCCGCGGTCGGGGACGCCCTGGCCGAGGACAAGCTCGTCGGCTGGTTTCAGGGCCGGGCCGAGTTCGGACCGCGCGCGCTGGGTAACCGTTCGCTGCTCGCCGACCCGCGCCGCATCGAGAACCTCGAGCGACTCAACACCGTCAAGGGTCGCGAGCAGTTCCGGCCGGTGGCGCCCATGGTGCTCGCCGAGCGGGCCGCCGAGATCTTCACGGGCGGTCCGATCCCCAGCCGGTACATGCTGTTCGTGCACGAGGTCGCCGAGCAGTGGCGCTCCCGCATCCCCGCGGTCACCCACGTGGACCACACCGCGCGCATCCAGACCGTCGATGACAGTCAGCCGCTCTTGCACGCCACCATCAGCCGGTTCGCCGAACGCACCGGCGTGCCGGTGGTCGTCAACACCAGCTTCAACACCGCGGGCCGTCCGATGGTCGACAGCCCGCGCGATGCGCTCGAATGCTTCGGCAGCAGCCCCATCGATGTGCTGGCGATCGGGCCGTACCTGGTGCGGAGGCCCGTGTGACGCACGCGAGCACCGCATCGTTCTCGATCGTCGTCCCGACCATCGGCCGGGAGTCGCTGTACCGGCTGCTCGCTGCGCTCGACGGCGAGCCGGGGCCGTCCCCCGAGTCGGTCGTGATCGTCGACGACCGCCCGGTCCCGGCGCCCGCCCTGCAGGTGGACAGCCGGCTTCCGGTGACGGTGCTGCGCAGCGGCGGCCGCGGCCCGGCGGCGGCGCGCAACACCGGATGGCGGGCCACCACCACCCGCTGGGTGTGCTTCGTCGACGACGACGTCGTCCCGCAACCGGGTTGGCTTGCGGCACTCGCCGCCGACCTGCGCGGCGCCGACGCCGCGGGTGCGGCGGGCACGCAGGCGGTCATCGCGGTGCCGGTCACCGAGGGGCGGCCCGCGACCGACGACGAGAAGCGCACGCTGCGGCTCGCCGGCGCGCGGTGGATCACCGCCGACATGGCCTACCGCCGCGACATCCTGGTCGAGGTCGGCGGATTCGACGAGCGGTTCCCGCGCGCCTACCGGGAGGACTCCGACATCGCATTACGAATCACGCTGCGGCACAACACGATCGTGCGGGGCGCCAGGCGGTCCACCCACCCCGTCGCCCGGGCGACACTGATGAGCAGTGTGCGGGCGCAGATCGGTAACCGCGACAACGCGTTGATGCGGCGCAAACACGGCGGGCGCTGGCGGGATGCGGTCGGCGAAGGACGGGGTCGGATGCCCGCGCACGTCGCCACGACGGCCGCGGCCGCCGCCGCCACGGTTGCCGCGCTGACCGGCCGACGCCGGGCGGCGGGGTACGGCGCCGTCGCGTGGACGGCGCTGACCCTCGAGTTCACCGCCCGACGCCTCCTCTCGGGGCCCCGCACGCTGCCGGAGGCCGGCCGCCTGCTCCTGACGAGCACGCTGATCCCACCGGCGGCCGTCGGTCACCGGCTGCGCGGCGAGTGGATGTTCCGTGGTGCGCGGCGCGACCCGCCGCTGGCGGTGCTGCTCGACCGTGACGACACCATCATCGAAGACGGTCCCTACCTCAACGATCCGGCGGGCGTGAAACCGATGCCCGGGGCCGCCGAGGCACTGGCCAGGCTCCGCGACCGCGGCCTGCTGCTCGCCGTGGTGACCAACCAGTCCGGCGTCGCCAAGGGCTTGATCACCGACGACCAACTGGCGGCGGTCAACGCGCGTGTCGACGCCGAACTCGGGCCCTTCGACTCGTGGCAGATCTGCGTCCACGACAACGACGACGGCTGCGCGTGCCGCAAACCGGCGCCCGGCATGGTGCGGGCGGCGGCCGAGGCGCTCGGTGTCGACCCGGCGCGGTGCGTGATGATCGGCGACACCGGCGGCGATGTCGGCGCGGCACTGTCCGCGTCCGCCGATGCGGTGCTGGTGCCCACCGAACGCACCCTGCCGCACGAGGTCTCGGAGGCCCGGCGCCGTGCGCGGGTGGCCGCGACGCTGACCGATGCGGTCGAGATGGTGCTGAGGGACGCCCGATGAGCAAGGCTCTGGTCGCCCGACTCGACAGCGCCGGTGACGTGTTGATCACCGGGCCCGCCGTGCGCGCGGTCGCCGACCACCACGATGCGGTCACGTTCCTGGCCGGCCCCCGCGGCCGGGCGGCCGCAGAACTCCTGCCCGGTGTCGACGAGGTCGTCGAATGGCAGGCGCCGTGGGTCGATTTCGACTCACCCGAGCTGACCGCCGGCCACGTCGAATCGCTGATCAAACAGCTGCGCGACATCCGGCCCGACCGCGCATTCGTCTTCACGTCGTTCCACCAGTCACCGCTGCCGCTGGCGCTGATCCTGCGGATGGCCGCCGTGCCGTGGGTCGGGGCGATCAGCGAGGACTATCCGGGCACCCTGCTCGACCTGCGTCACCATGTCGAACCCGGCGTCCCCGAGCCCGAGCGGGCGCTGTCGCTGGCCGAGGCGGGCCGCGGCGGTCTGCCCGGCGGCGACGACGGCGCGCTGCGGGTCCGACCACCCGCACCGCTGAGCGGCGAGCTCGCCGAGATCGCCGCGGGCGGGCCGTATGTGGTCTTCCATCCCGGGGCGGCGGTGCCCGCCCGCCGCCCGAGCGCGCACCGCAGCGCCGCGATGGTCGCCGCGCTCACCGCCGCCGGCCACCGGGTCGTCGTCACCGGCGACGCGGCGGAGAGGGACCTCACCGCGTCCGTCGCCGCGGATCTGGCCGTCGACCTCGGCGGCCGCACCACGCTGTCCACGCTGGCCGCGCTGTACGCGGCGGCCCGGGCGGTGGTGGTGCCCAACACCGGGCCCGCGCACCTGGCCGCCGCCGTCGGCGCGCCGGTGGTGTCGCTGTTCGCGCCGGTCGTCCCCGCGTCGCAGTGGGCGCCGTACGGACGCAGGGTGATTCGGTTGGGCGACCAGGAGGCACCGTGTCGGCTCACTCGGGCCCGCACCTGTCCGGTGCCCGGCCATCCCTGCCTCGACGGCATCACCGACTCCGAATTGCTCGCCGCGGTCGATCGTTTGGGAGGAGAACCATGATCGAGACCCACATCTCCGCACTCGCGCAGGCGGTGGACCGGATCGGCGCCGAGGCGCCCCGGCTGACCAGGTGGGGCCGCCACCTCGCCGCGGTGCTCCCGGCCGGTGGCCGGTTGCTGGCCTGCGGCAACGGCGGCAGTGCCGCCGAGGCGCAGCACCTGACCGCCGAACTCGTCGGACGGTTCCGCGACGAACGAATGCCGATGTCGGCCATCGCGTTGCACGCGGACACCTCCGCGCTGACGGCGATCGGCAACGACTACGGCATCGAGGAGATGTTCGCCCGCGGGGTGCGCGCACACGGCCGCCCCGGCGACGTCCTGGTCGCCCTGTCGACCAGCGGCACCAGCCCCAATGTCCTGGCGGCCGTCAAGGCCGGTCACGAACTGGGTCTGACGTCGTGGGCGTTGACCGGTCCGGCGCCGAACCCGTTGGCCGCCATGTGTGACGACGCGGTCTGTGTCGAGGCGGGCACCACGGCGACCGTGCAGGAGATCCACCTGCTCCTGGTCCACGCGCTGTGCATCGCCCTCGACGACGTCCTGTTGGAGGCTCCTCATGGCTGAACCTCTTGTCATCATCGGCGACTCGATGCTCGACGTCGACATCGAAGGCAGCGCCACCCGACTGAGCCCCGAGGCGCCGGTCCCCGTCGTCGACGCCGAACGGGTCTGGCATCGCCCCGGCGGCGCCGGCCTGGCCGCCGTGCTCGCCGCCCGTGTGGACCGCGATGTCGTCCTGGTCACCGCCCTCGCCGACGACGCCGACGGACAGGCGTTGGTGGCGTTGCTCGAGGAGGCCGGGGTGCGGGTGGTGGCGCTGCCGCTCATCGGCAGCACGGTGTGCAAGACCAGGATTCGTGCCGAAGGACAGTCGATGCTGCGGCTCGACCACGGTGACGGCACCGCCGCGGGCGGTGACCTGCCCGGCGAGGTGGCCGAGGTGGTGCAGCGGGCGCGGGCGGTGTGCGTGGCCGACTACGGCCGCGGCGTCAGCGCGCATCCCGGTGTGCGGGAACTGCTGACCGCGGTGGCCGAGCGGGTGCCGGTGGTGTGGGATCCGCATCCACGCGGGGCCGCGCCGATTGCGGGCTGCTGGCTGGTGACGCCGAATCAGTCCGAGGCCGAACGGTTCTCCGAACGCGGCGACAGCGATGCGCACTCGGCGGAGCGGCTGCGGCAGCGGTGGCGCGCGCACGCGGTGTGCGTCACGCTCGGAGCCGGGGGAGCGGTGCTGGCCAGTGAGGCAGGCAGTGTGCACATCCCGGTGCCCGCGGCGGCGGGGGTGTCCACCGGCCGCCGAGACACCTGCGGTGCCGGGGACCGGTTCGCGGTGGCCGCGACCCAGGCGTTCGGCGCGGGCGACGACGCCTCGGCCGCGGTGGGCGCCGCGGTCGAGGCGGCGAGCCGCTTTGTGGCCACCGGCGGTGCGGTCGGCGTCTCACGCGCCGTCGCAGTGGGTGGAAACCGCAGGGGTGCAGGCCAATCGAGCGCTCTGACCGGTGACATCACCGAGGTCCGTGACCGGTTGCGCAGGCGTGGCGGCACCTTGGTCGCCACCGGCGGATGCTTCGACCTGCTGCACACCGGACACGTGCGGCTGCTGCACCAGGCCCGCCAGCTCGGCGACGCCCTGGTGGTCCTGCTGAACTCCGACGACTCCGTGCGGGCGCTCAAGGGCCCCAGCCGTCCCGTGATGGCGGCCGAGGACCGGGCCCGGGTGCTGGCCGCACTCGCGTGCGTCGACGCCGTCGTGATCTTCGGCGAGTCGTCACCCGAGGCGGCCCTGGAACGGCTCCGGCCCGACATCTGGGTCAAGGGCGGCGACTACACCGAGAACGACCTTCCCGAAGCCGGTGTCGTGCGCAGGCACGGCGGTGAGGTGGTGCTGCTGCCCACCGTCGCCGGCTACTCCTCGTCGAATCTGATCGCCGCGGCGCGGTCGTGACCCGAAAGGACCACGCATGACTTCTCGAGAGCTCGGCAACATCCTCATCACCGGCGGCGCCTCCGGCCTCGGCGCCGCCACCGTGAAAGCCGTACGGCGACACGGCGGCACACCGCTGGTGATCGACGTGAACCCGTTACCCGGCGAGTTCGGCGAGGACATCGCGTTCGCGCAGTGCGACCTGGCCGACACCGGCGCGGTCGACGCCGCGGTGCGCGACCTCGCCGAGCGGGTCGACGGCCGACTGCACGGGGTGTTCACCGCTGCCGGTACCGACGCGTGCGGCAAGCTCGGCGACGTCCCGGTCAAGGACTGGGAACGGGTCATCCACGTCAACCTGCTGGGCACCGCCGCGGTCGTGCGTTCGGCGCTGCCGTACCTCAAGACCACCCACGGCCGCATCGTGACGGTGGCGTCCACCCTCGGCATCAAAGCGGTCAGCGACGCGACCGCCTATTGCGCGTCGAAGTTCGGCGTCATCGGCTTCACCAGGGCGCTGGCCGCCGAGCTGGCCGGTGAGGTCGGCGTCACGACTCTGATCCCCGGCGGTATGCACACCGCGTTCTTTGACAACCGCGACGAGCAGTACAAGCCGCCGCCGGACGCCAAGCTCAACCAGCCCGAGAACGTCGCGGAGACCGTCGTGTTCGCGCTCACCCAGCCCGTCGGCTGCGAGGTGCGGGAGTTGGTGGTGTGTGCCCCGACGGAGTCGTCGTGGCCCTGAACCACCCCGCCGGCGACACGATCCTGGTGCTGCGGGCACTCGGCCTGGGCGATCTGCTGACCGGGGTGCCCGCGCTGCGTGGCCTGCGCCGGGCGTACCCGCACGCGCACATCGTGCTGGCCACCCCCGAGCGCTTCCGCGCTCTGGCCGAACTCACCGGGGCGGTCGACGCGGTCGAACCCACCCCGGGGCTCGGCCGGCTGCGCCCGGTGCGTCCCCCACCCGCCCTGGCGGTCAACCTGCACGGCAGTGGTCCGGAAAGCATCCGCGATCTGCTCGCCGTCGACCCGCATTACCTGCTCACCCACCGCCACGACGCGTTCCCGGGACTGCCGGGACCCGCATGGCAGGCGGAACTGCACGAGGTCGACCGCTGGTGCGGGCTCCTCGAGTGGGCCGGAATACCCTGCGATCGAGCCGATCTGACGATCCCGCGGCCCCCCGGCCATCCAGACCGCACCGGCGTGGTCGTCATCCACCCCGGCGCGGCGTTCCCCGCCCGCCGCTGGCCGCCCGAGCGGTTCTCCGCCGTCGCGGCCGCCCTGCACGCCGCGGGGCACGAGGTGGTGATCACCGGCGACACCGGCGAACTCGAGCTGGCCCGCGCGGTCGCCGCGGGCGCCGGTCTACCTGCCGGCGCGGTGCTCGCGGGCACGCTCGGGCTGCTCGGCATGGTCGCACTGATCAGCGACTGCGGGCTGCTGATCTGCGGGGACACCGGCGTCGGCCACATCGCGACCGCAACCGGAACACCTTCGGTGTTGCTGTTCGGACCGACACCGCCGAGCCGTTGGGGCCCACCGGGTCCCGGCCCCCACGTGTCGCTGTGGGCCGGCCGCGAAGGGAACCCACACGGCGGGCAACCGGATCCGGGCCTGCTCGCGCTCACCGAGATCGACGTCCTCGAGGCCGTCGACACGCTTCTCAGGGAGCGGGTGTGACCCCGCTTCGGGTCGGGGTGATCGGCGCCGGATACGTCGGGCTCACCAGCGCGGTGTGCCTGGCCGAGCGGGGCCACCACACCGTCTGTGTCGACGTCGACGACGCGCGGGTGCGCCACCTCGCCGCCGGCGTTCCGCTGATCGACGAACCGGACCTGCCCGAACTGCTCGAGCGGGGACTGCGGACCGGCACCCTGCACTTCACCACCAGCTACGCCGATCTCACCGACCGCGACGTCGTGTTCGTCTGTGTCTCCACTCCGAGCCGGTCCGACGGTTCGGCCGATCTGCGCGCGGTCGAATCCGCCGTGCGCGGGCTCGTCGGCGTTCTGCGGCCCGGCGCGATCGTCGCGCTCAAGTCCACCGTCCCGGTGGGCACGACCAGGCGGATGGATGAGCGATTGCGCGACAACGGTAACCGCGTCGTCGCGATCCCGGAGTTCCTGCGCGAGAGCCACGCCATCGGTGACTTCCGCCATCCCGACCGCATCGTGATCGGCTCCGACGACACCGGCCCCGCCGACACGGTGGCGTCGCTCTACCCGCCTGGCCGGGTGCTGCGGACCAGCCCGGAGAGCGCCGAACTCGCCAAGTACGCGAGCAACGCGTTCCTCGCCGTCAAGATCTCGTACGCGAACTCCCTGGCCCGGCTGTGCGCACAGGTCGGCGCGGACATCGCCGACGTCACCCGCTGCATGGGCGCCGATGTGCGCATCGGCCCGCACTTCCTGCAACCCGGCCCCGGCTGGGGCGGCTCGTGCCTGCCGAAGGACACCGCCGCGCTGCTGCACACCGGATGCGAGTACGGCGTCACGCTGCCCGAAGTGGAATCCGCCCGCGCCACCAACGCCGCGCAGTCGGTGCGGATCGCCGACACGGTGAGCCGCGCCGTCGACCCGCCGATCACCGAGGCGCGGGTGACGGCGCTGGGGCTGACGTTCAAGGCGAACACCAGCGATGTGCGCGACTCACCCGCGCTGACCGTGTGCGCCGAACTGGTCGCCCGCGGCGCGCAGGTCACCGCGTACGACCCGCGGCTGGCCGGGATCGACGCCGAGATGCTGCGCCGCGCGACCGTCGTCGGTGTCGACGATCCGTACCTGGCGACCAAGGGCGCCGACGCGATCGTGGTGCTCACCGAGTGGCCACAGTTCCGCGACCTGGACTGGGTGCGCATCGCCGAACAGGCGCCCGGCGCAGTGGTGGTCGACACCCGCAACCTGCTCGACGCCGCGGCGCTCACCGAGGCGGGGCTGACGTGCCTCGGCAACGGCACCCGCAGCGGCTACTGACTCTTGGCGACCCGGCGGATCAGCCGTGCGGTCGCCCGTTCGAGGACCGCCTGACGCTCGTCGGGGCGGGTGGCACGCTCGGCCCGGCGCGCGGCCGCGGCGATGGTCAAGCCCGATTCGTACCCGTTGACCACCCGGGGATCCACATATGAGGCGCGTGCCACCGCGGGGGTGTTGCCGAGCGCCTCGGACACCTCCTTCATCACCGCCGACTCCACGCGTTTGATCACGGTCTTGTTGACCGGCGGGTCGGCGTCGACGAACGCGGCGGCCGCCAGCACGGTGCCGTGCCAGGTGCGCAGGTCCTTCACCGAGTAGTCCGCGCCCACCAACTCCTTGAACCGGGTGTTGAGGTCGTCGGAGTGGATCTCGGCCCACCCGTCGCCGTTGCGGCACGCCAGCAGACGCTCGGGCCGGTCGGGGTGACGCAGCAGCGCCCGCACGGCCTTCACCACCTCCGGATCGTCGATCATCAGGGTGCGACGCACCCCGCTCTTGGCGGGGTAGTCGAACTCCACGGCCTGCCGTTGCAGCGTGACGTGTTCGCACAGCAGGGTCGCGATGCCGAACGAGTTGTTCTCCTCGGCGTACTGGTCACCGCCCGCGCGAAAGTACCCGAGGTCGAGCAGGTGCAGCGCGAGCCCGAGAACCCGGTTGCGTCGCCAACCCCGCCCGTTCAGGTCCGCGGCGATCTGCCGTCGCATCTCGGGCAGGGCGGACGACATCTGCAGCACCCGGTCGAACTTCTCCTCGTTGCGTTCCTCCTGCCACCGCTGGTGGTAGAGATACTGACGCCGGCCCGCCGCGTCGGTGCCGACGGCCTGGATGTGTCCGTTGGGATAGGGGCAGATCCACACCTTCTTCCACGCGGGCGGGATCACCAGGGCGTTGATCCGGTCGACCGTCTCCTGATCGGTCACGGTCTCACCGTTGGCATCCTGGTAGGAGAAGCCCTTGCCGCGGCGCACCCGGCGCAGTCCGGGGCCGTTGACTACGCTGCGCCGGAGTCGCATCGACACCTCCCTGTGATCGGCGTTACGGGTTTGGCACCGGTGGTCGCCGGGGTATTGGAGGCACACCATGGTGAGCACGAGGCTGGCGCGCGCGAGGATGCAGTCCCCGCGGAATTCACAACTGCACCCGTCACGGCATCGTCGGTGCGAGCATCAGGGACGCCGTCGTCACGACGGCGCTGTCATTCGGCTTCACGACCGGGTATTACCCGGTGAAATACGGAGCCACACGTACGTACCTGCGACGTCCCCCAGCGCCGATGGCTAGCCGGCGAAACGGCTGGGGTAGTCTCGCTTCGATATTGCCGGGAGGTCAGATGGCCGAGGTCGAGAACCAGCGCAACGGGCAGGCCAATGCCGACCGTTCGGTGGAGCTGCGTGTTGCGGCGACGCTGGAGAATCTTGCGGTGCTGCGCACCCTTGTCGCCGCCGTGGGCACGTTCGAAGACCTCGACTTCGACGCGGTCAGCGATCTACGGCTCGCCGTCGACGAAGCCTGCACCCGGCTGATCCGATCGGCGGTGCCGAAGTCCACTCTCGTCGTCGTGGTGCACCCCAACGATTCCGAGGTCGTCGTCGACGCGTCGACGACCTGTCAGAACACCGACATCCTGGCGCCGGGCAGCTTCAGCTGGCATGTGCTGAGTTCGCTGACCGATGAGGTGCGGACCTTCTCCGACGGCCACGCCCTCGGTGACGGACAGGTATTCGGCATCTCGATGACGACGAGACGAGCGAGTTCGCTGCGGTGACGCCATCGTCGGCACAGGGTTCGTCGCCACGACAGAACTCTGAGTACTCGGACGTGGCCGCCATGTTCCGAGAGCTTCAGGGGATCACCCCGGACACACCGCAGTTCCAGCGTCAGCGCGACCGGATCGTCGAACGCTGCCTGCCGCTGGCGGATCACATCGCCCGACGCTTCGACGGCCGCGGTGAACCGCGCGACGACCTCGTCCAGGTGGCCCGGGTCGGGCTGGTCAACGCGGTGATCCGCTTCGACGTCGACGCCGGGTCGGATTTCGTGTCGTTCGCGGTGCCCACGATCATGGGTGAGGTCCGGCGGCACTTCCGGGACAACAGCTGGTCGGTCAAGGTGCCTCGCCGGCTGAAGGAACTGCACCTGCGGTTGGGGTCGGCCACCGCCGAGCTGTCCCAGCGGCTGGGTCGCGCGCCGACGGCCAGTGAGCTCGCCGAGGAACTCGGGATGGACCGCGACGAGGTGGTCGAGGGCCTGGTCGCCGGCAGCTCCTACAACACCCTGTCGATCGACAGCGGCGGCAACAGCGGGAACGAGGATGCGCCCGCGATCGCCGACACCCTCGGCGATGTGGACCTCGGTCTCGACCAGATCGAGAACCGCGAGGCGTTGCGACCCCTGCTGGCGGCGCTACCCGAGCGCGAGCGCATGGTGCTGCTGCTGCGGTTCTTCGAGAACCTCACCCAGACCCAGATCGCCGAACGGGTCGGCATCTCGCAGATGCACGTGTCCCGGCTGCTGGCCAAGTCGCTAACTCGGCTGCGCGACCAGTTGCAGTAGCGGACGCGCCTGATCCTGGAGGGCGATCCGCGCCGCCTCGACGGTCTCGGAACACGGCAGCGTGGCGTCCGGATCGCAGATCCGCAGCAGCCGGCTCACCGCGGCGCTGGGCACCAGGATCCAGGCGATGTCTGCTTCCGCGCAGCGGACGTTGAGCGTGTGCAGCGCGGAAAAGCCTGCGGTGCCGAAGAATTCGACACCCGAGAGGTCGAGCATCAACGCGCCGGCGGCATGCTGCAGCGCGAAGTCGGCGAAGTGCTGGGCGTTGGCCGCATCGAGTTCGCCGCGGGCGGTCACGGCCGTGGTGGACGGTGGCAGGACTGCGGCCTCGAACTCGGCGGTGTGGCGGACCTCGCGCTCGGGAGGAGATGCCGGCTGGGTGATCGAAGATGACATTGTGACTCCATCAGTCAAGATTTGTACTGTGGCTCACGTCAGGGAAATCGGCCCTGCTGTCTCAAAACCTTGGATGCTGGGTCGAGTCCGGCCCCGCTCCTACGTCGATGACGTTTTCAGCCGGCTGTGAACTCAACCTGTCTGGAACAGTACGCCGGTAGTCGCGCCGTAGACATAATGTCGGGCATTTCTTAATGAACGCTTCATCGTCGTGGGGAGACTCTTCGTATGTCGCAGTTGTGGTCGGCCACCGGCGTGCTGCTCGCGGCAGGGGCCGGCACCCGGTACGGGAAGCCGAAAGTCCTTGCAGAAGAGGGGGAGTGGTTGCGTCGGGCGGTCGACGCGCTGGCCCGGGGAGGCTGCTCCGACGTGGTCGTGGTGCTGGGCGCGGCGGTCGTGGAGGTGCCGCCGCCGGCGCGGACGGTCGTCGCCCCCGACTGGGGGGAGGGACTGAGCGCCTCGGTCCGGGCCGGCATCGCCGCGGTCGGCGCCGCAGCCGACGCCGTCGTCCTGCACACCGTGGACACCCCCGACGTGGGGGCCGACGTGGTGCGCCGCGTGGTGGATGCGGCACGCACCGCGTCCGGTGGCGTCGCGAGGGCGGTCTACCACGGCAGCCCCGGTCACCCGGTGGTGGTGGGGCGGCGGCACTGGCCGGCGCTGCTCGCGTCCCTCACCGGCGACGACGGCGCCCGGTGGTTTCTCCGGCAACGTGAAGATGTGGTCGCGGTCGAGTGCGGCGACCTCGCCACCGGTGCCGACATCGACGAGGCCTGACGCCCAGCGCTGTTTGCTGAGCGGCGGTTGGGTGCGGGTCTAGCTGCAGCTGGAGTTCGGTCGCCGGACGCCGACCACGATGCTGGTCTTCGCCCCGATCGACCCACCGGCGCGCGGCGACTGTGAGCACACGATCCAGTTTGTGAGGTTGATCTGCTTCTGGGGCGCGCCCGTGAGGTTGATCGAGTTGACCGTCAGATCCTTTTCGTCGGTAACGCCTTTGATCGTGTCGGTCGCCTGCTGAAGGTTCATACCCCGGACGTCGGGCATCGCCCACGGCGGCGCGGCCGCGGACGGGGCAGCCAGGGTGATCGCAGCGGCGGCGGCCATCGACACAACACCGGCGACAGCGCCGATCTGACGTTTCATACGTGAATTCTCCCTCGGTCGGGGTTCACGATAACCGAGCTGATGGTTGCTCGGGCGTCGCCACCCGAAAGCTATCAAACCGTTATGAACTGCGGTCCCCATGGCGAACCGAGTCGGCCAGCAAACAATGGTGGAGACCGGTTCGGGCCGAGTGAGGGCCGTCAACCGCCGAGATCGAGTGCGCTGGCGAACCTGCGGACGGCCTCTGCCGCCGCGCCGGCGGCTGCTTCGTGCCCGGTGCGGGCACGGGTGGAGACCTCCCCGGTGGCCGGGCGGAGCGCGACCTCGGCCAGCAGCTCACCGGTCGTCGGCTCGCACACCGCCCACCGGTAGCGGGTGTCCGCCGACCACTCGGCGGCGGCGACGCGAACGTGATCGGGATCGGTCTCACCGAGGCCGGCCAGTGCCGGGCGGTCGTCCATCAACGCATCGGCGCGCAACGCCCTCAGATACCAGGCACCCGCGTTGATCTCGACCGGTTCCACGTCCTCGCCTTCCGGGCCGTCCCCGTGTGGACTCTAGCGAGCGGGCAAGGCCGTCGGGAACTAAGTTCCCCACCGGTGGCGTTGCCGCCGATGCCACGGCGGCCCGCCGTCCCGGAGAACGAGGAGAAGTGCCATGCCCACCATCACCACCGACGACGGCGTCGAGATCTTCTACAAAGACTGGGGTTCCGGCCGGCCGATCGTGTTCAGCCACGGCTGGCCGCTGTCCGCCGACGACTGGGACACCCAGATGTTGTTCTTCCTCGGCCAGGGCTACCGCGTGGTCGCCCACGACCGCAGGGGCCACGGGCGCTCGACGCAGACGGCCGACGGCCACGACATGGACCACTACGCCGACGATCTCGCGGCCGTCGTCGAACACCTCGACCTGCATGACGCCGTCCACGTCGGCCACTCCACCGGCGGGGGAGAGGTCGCCCACTACCTCGCGCGCCACGGCGAGGGCCGCGCGGCCAAGGCCGCGCTCATCAGTGCTGTCCCGCCGCTGATGGTGCAGACCGAGAGCAATCCGGGCGGCCTACCCAAGTCCGTGTTCGACGACCTGCAGGCGCAGTTGGCTGCCAACCGCTCGGAGTTCTACCGGGCGCTGCCGTCGGGGCCGTTCTACGGGTTCAACCGACCGGGCGTGGAGCCCTCTGAGGCGCTCATCCAGAATTGGTGGCGTCAGGGGATGATGGGCGGCGCCAAGGCCCATTACGACGGGATCGTGGCGTTCTCCCAGACCGATTTCACCGACGACCTCACCGCGATCGACATTCCGGTCCTGGTGATGCACGGCGATGACGACCAGATCGTCCCCTACGAGGACTCCGGACCGCTGTCGGCGAACCTGCTGCGCAACGGCACGCTCAAGACCTACCCCGGTTTCCCGCACGGGATGCCCACCACGCATGCGGAGACGATCAACGCCGATCTCCTGGAGTTCATCCGGTCCTGAGCCGCTGTGCCGGGCGGCGCCCCGCTTCCCCGGCTCTCGCCGAAGAAGCGGGACCGCTCCCCCTCGGATGGTGAGGCGATGTGTCCCTTACCCGCCTCGTCACCTGGTACCTGACGACGGAGTACCGCCGTCAATGACCATGTCCCTGCCTGGCCCCAGGCATGTAGCAAACTGTACCTGAGCGCAACCTTAGAGGCAATTGGGAAGATCTGTTGTTAACTTACGGAGCCTGAATGACGCTGAGGCAAATATTCGCACACCCTGTCGTTATTCGCTGAAGCAACGTTTCCGGGCGGATAATGGGATGAGTCGGCAAAAAATCGGGCGACCTGTGCGCCGATTCGGAACCGCGTGCTTCGCCCGCCGCGGACTCGGTGAGGCGTTCGCCGCGACCGTGGTCCCGCGACCAAAAGACGCCCTCTACGTGCTTCTCTACCCATAATTGACGTTGCCGCAGCCGTTCCGGGATGCTTCGCGTTCGGCCCGGCGACCCCTTCTCACCGCGCATATCGGGAACCCTGGCAACGATTTCCGGTACCCGAGGGCCACGCCGGATTTGTAGTCCGACTTACCTTTGCCGGTGTAAAGAGCACATTGCGTAATCGAGGCTCAGCAATTTGGTGAAGAGGGCACTCGCGAGCCGGATCCCACCCCGAGATCGCCGCGACCACAGCAAAATCCAGTAAGCCAAGTGGTATCCGGTCCTGCCGTCACGGGTGTCTCGGTCCAGGATCAGCGCGCCCCCCACAGGGGTTCACAGGCAGCGTAAAAGACCCGGCGCAGTCGTTCGGCCTGGGCCGAAGGACTGCGCCGGGGAAAGGCAGGAAGGGTTACTCGCCGTCGCTCTTGATCTCGGCCAGCACGGTGCCCTGGGTGACCGCGGCACCGGCCTCGACCGCGAGTCCGGTGATGGTGCCGTCCTTGTGGGCGGTGACGGGGTTCTCCATCTTCATCGCCTCGAGGACGACGACCAGGTCGCCGGCGGACACCTGCTGACCCTCCTCGACGGCGACCTTGACGACGGTGCCCTGCATCGGTGCGGTCACCGAGTCGCCGGACGTGGCGGCGCCGCCGTGGGCGCCACGCTTGCGCGGCTTCGGCTTCTTGCGGATCACACCGGCGGGGGCGGCACCCCCACCGTTGCCGAGGACCAGATCGCCCGGCAGCGACACCTCGAGGCGCCGGCCGCCGACCTCCACGACCACGGTCTGCCGCGGTGCAGTGTCCTCGTCGATCGGGTCACCACCGGTGAACGGTTCGATGGTGTTGTCCCACTCGGTTTCGATCCACCGGGTGTGCACGGTGAAGCCGTTCTCGTCACCGATGAACGCGGGGTCGCTGACGACCGCCCGGTGGAACGGGATGACCGTGGCCAGTCCTTCGACGTTGAACTCGGCCAACGCGCGCCGCGAGCGCTCCAGGGCCTCCTCGCGGGTGGCGCCGGTGACGATCAGCTTGGCCAGCATCGAGTCGAACTGACCGCCGATCACCGATCCGGACTCCACACCGGAGTCCAGCCGGACACCGGGGCCGGTGGGCGGCTCGAACTTGGTCACCGGGCCGGGGGCGGGCAGGAAGCCGCGCCCGGCGTCCTCGCCGTTGATGCGGAACTCGATCGAGTGTCCGCGCGGGGTCGGGTCCTCGGTGATGTCGAGGGGCTCGCCGTTGGCGATCCGGAACTGCTGACGCACCAGGTCGATGCCGGAGGTCTCCTCGGTGACCGGGTGCTCGACCTGCAGGCGGGTGTTCACCTCGAGGAACGAGATCAGGCCGTCCTGGCCGACCAGGTACTCGACGGTGCCCGCCCCGTAGTAGCCGGCCTCCTTGCAGATGCGCTTGGCGGACTCGTGGATCTCCTTGCGCTGCGCGTCGGTCAGGAAGGGTGCGGGCGCCTCCTCGACGAGCTTCTGGAAGCGACGCTGCAGTGAGCAGTCGCGGGTGCCCGCGACGACGACGTTGCCATGCTGGTCCGCGATCACCTGCGCCTCGACGTGGCGCGGCTTGTCGAGATAGCGCTCGACGAAGCACTCACCGCGTCCGAACGCGGCGACGGCCTCACGGGTGGCCGAATCGAACAGCTCGGGGATCTCCTGGATGGAACGGGCCACCTTCATACCGCGACCGCCGCCGCCGAAGGCGGCCTTGATCGCGACCGGGACGCCGTACTCCTCGGCGAACGCCACGACCTCGTCGGCGTCCTTGACCGGATCCGGCGTGCCGGGCACCAGGGGCGCCTGCGCGCGCGCGGCGATGTGGCGGGCGGTGACCTTGTCCCCGAGATCGCGGATCGACTGCGGGCTCGGCCCGATCCAGATGAGCCCGGCGTCGATGACGGCCTGCGCGAAGTCGGCGTTCTCGCTCAGGAAGCCGTAACCCGGGTGGATCGCGTTCGCGCCCGACTTCTCCGCTGCGTCGAGCAGCTTCTCGAACACGAGGTACGACTCGGCCGAGGTCTGGCCGCCCAGCGCGAAGGCCTCGTCCGCGAGCCGGACGTGCGGTGCGTCGGCATCGGGTTCGGCGTAGACGGCCACGCTCTGCAGCCCGGCGTCCTTCGCCGCCCGGATGACCCGGACGGCAATCTCTCCTCGGTTGGCGACAAGCACCTTGGAGATCTTCGAGCTGGCGTGACTGGCCACTTCGCCTCCTGCTGATATGCCTTTCGGGCACTCACTTAAGAACGTCTTGAGAAACTCATGGGGGAGTTTAAGCGTCAGCCCTGAGGCGGTCGGTAACCGGTATCGGTTACTCGCAAGTAAGTTGCGCGTCGCCGCCGCTCGGGATGCTCAGCCGTCCCGCAGCCGGCGTTTGATCCGGGTCAGCATCGCCGACATCCCTCGCAACCGCAGCGGGCTGATCAGCGCGGCCAACCCGAGTTCGGTGTAGAAGTCGTCGGGCACACCGAGGATGTCGTCGGCCGGCTGCTCGTCCAGCCCGGTGGCCAGAATGGCCGCGAAACCCCGCGTGGTCGGCGCCTCCGCCGGCGCGCTGAAGTACAGCCGGACGCGGTCGCGGTCGGCGGCGTCGACGTGCAGGAACAGCGGTGACTGGCATTCGGGTACCGGCTCCATCGCCGCCTCTTCGAGTTCGGAGGGCAGCGTGGGCAGGTCGTCGGCGAACTCCAGCAGCAGCCGGAGCTTGTCCTGCCCCTGCACCTCCTGGAACTCGGAGACGACCTCGGCGAGGGGAGCGGGAAGCGAGGGGGACATCGTCATGACGACGCGGGAGCCTCACCCGGATCGGGGCCGACCGCGACGGGCACGCGCACCGCGTTGCCCCATTCGGTCCACGAGCCGTCGTAATTGCGCACCCCGGGCAGGCCGAGGAGGTGGGTGAGCACGAACCAGGTGTGGCTCGAGCGTTCCCCGATGCGGCAGTAGACGACGGTCTCGTCGTCGGGTGTCAGGAAGCCGTAGAGCTCCTCGAGTTCGGCGCGCGGGCGGAACTGGCCGTTGTCGCGGGCGGCCTTGCTCCACGGGATCGACCGGGCGGTCGGGATGTGCCCGCCGCGCAGCGCACCCTCCTCCGGGTAGTCGGGCATGTGGGTGCGTTCGCCGGTGTACTCGGCGGGCGAGCGGACGTCGATCAACGGCTCCTTGCCGAGGATCGCCAGCACGTCGTCGCGGTAGGCCCGGATCGGGGCGTCGTCACGATCGACGACCGGGTAGCCGCTCGTCTGCTTGGACGGCACGTCGAGCGTCGTGTCGCGGCCGTCGGAGATCCACAGATCGCGGCCGCCGTCGAGCAGCCGGACGTCGGGATGCCCGAACAGCGTGAACACCCACAGCGCGTACGCCGCCCACCAGTTGCTCTTGTCGCCGTAGATGACCACGGTGTCGTCGCGGCCGATGCCCTTGCGGTCCATCAGCGCGGCGAACTGCTCGCCGTCGATGTAGTCGCGGACGTTCGGATCGTTGAGATCGACGTGCCAGTCGACCTTCACCGCACCGGGGATGTGACCGGTGTCGTAGAGCAGGACGTCCTCGTCGGACTCCACGATGGCCAGGCCCGGGCGGCCGAGGTTGCTGGCCAGCCAGTCGGCGGTGACCAGGCGTTCCGGGTGGGCGTAGTCGGCGAGTTTCGGGCTGGGATCAGGTGGCAGCGGCACGGAATCGAGCCTACCGCCGCCCGGGTCGTGCTGCGGCCGTGGTCAGCGCGTCCACAGCTGCGGGACCGACAGGTCGATGCGCTCCAGCATGCGGCGTACGAGCGGGAGGCTCAGTCCGATCACGTTCGACGGGTCGCCGTCGACGCCCTCGAGGAACCAGCCGCCGAGCCCGTCGAGCGTGAAAGCACCTGCGACGCCGAGCGGTTCACCGCTGTCGAGATACGCGGACAGATCGGCGGGCGACGGGGTGCCGAAGCGGACCGTGGTGGCGGCCGCCTCGTGTTCGCGGCGTTCCACGACCCCGTCGCGGACCCGTACGACGCAGTGCCCGGTGTACAGCTCGCCGCTGCGCCCGGCCATCAGCTGCCACTGTGCCCGCGCCGCGGCCGCGGTACCGGGTTTGCCCGTCAGGCGGCCGTCCAGCAGCAGCATCGAATCGCAGCCGAGGACCACGCAGTCCTGCGCGACATCGGCGGGCAGCGCGTCCACGACGCTGGCGGCCTTGGCCGCGGCCAGCGCGCACACCACCTGGTCGGCCGGGGCCGCCGCGCCCAGGGCCGCGACGATCGCGTCCTCGTCGACCCCGGAGACCACGACGAGCGGTTCGATACCGGCCTGGCGCAGCACCTTCAGCCGGCCCGTCGAGGCCGATCCGAGGACGACCCGGGTCACCTTCGCATGTGTGTGCGCTCCAGCAGCGTCACCCGCTGCCAGCTCGACACGTCGTAGCGCAGCTTGTCCACCGGGTGACCCCACGGGTTGAACTCCTGCGGGCCCGGTTCGGCGTGTCCGCCACCGGCGCCGGCGAGTACGGCGGCCAACGCGGCGATCTCCTCGTCGGACGGCTGCCCCTTGAGGATGTGGATGTGGGGATCGGGGGCGGGGGGTAGGTCGATGGTCAGCTGGCGGTGATCGCTGACCTCGGTGATGTCGGTGTCCTGCGACATGGGCGTTGCTCCTCGGCCGGCGATCTACAGGGGGATGTTGCCGTGCTTCTTGGGTGGCGTCTGGGTGATCTTGCGCTCGAGCAGTCGCAGCGCGGTGGCGATGTAACCGCGGGTGTGCGACGGCGGGATCACCGCGTCGACGTAGCCGCGCTCGGCCGCGATGTACGGGTTGACCAGCGTGTCCTCGTACTCCTGCTGAAGCTGCAGGCGCAGCGCGTCGACGTCGTGACCCTCTTTGGCCGCTTCCTTGAGCTGCTGGCGGTAGACGAAGCCGACCGCACCCGAGGCGCCCATGACCGCGATCTGCGCGGTCGGCCACGCGACGTTGACGTCGCAGCCCATGTCCTTGGAGCCCATGACGCAGTACGCGCCGCCGTAGGCCTTGCGGGTGATGACGGTGATCTTGGCGACCGTGGCCTCGCCGTAGGCGTACAGCAGCTTCGCCCCGCGGCGGATGATGCCGTTGTACTCCTGCTCGGTGCCGGGCAGGAAGCCCGGGACGTCGACGAGCATGACGATCGGGATGTTGAAGCAGTCGCAGGTCCGGACGAACCGCGCGGCCTTCTCGGAGGCGTTGATGTCCAGGCAGCCGGCGAACTGGGTCGGTTGGTTGGCGACGATGCCCACCGGGCGGCCGTCGATGCGCCCGAAGCCGACGACGATGTTGCTCGCGTAGCCCTCCTGGATCTCCAGGAACTCGTCGTCGTCGAGGATGCGCGTGATGACCTCGTGCATGTCGTACGGCTGGTTCGGCGAGTCCGGGATCAGCGTGTCCAGCTCGAGGTCCTCGTCGGTGAGGGTCTCCTCGATCGGGCCGACCGGTCCGGGCGCCGGGTAGCGGGGCGGATCGGCGTAGTTGTTCGGGGGCAGGTAGCTCAGCAGGTCCCGCACGTAGTCGAACGCGTCCTGCTCGCCGGAGGCGACGTAGTGCGCCAGCCCGGACTTGGCCATGTGGGTGTGGCCGCCGCCGAGCTCCTCCATGGTCACCTCTTCACCGGTGACGGTCTTGATGACGTCGGGTCCGGTGATGAACATCTGGCTGGTCTTGTCGACCATGATCACGAAGTCGGTGAGCGCGGGGGAGTAGACGTGGCCACCCGCCGCGGCGCCCATGATCAGCGAGATCTGCGGGATGACGCCCGAGGCCTTGATGTTGTTGTGGAAGATGCGGCTGTACAGGCCGAGCGAGACGACGCCCTCCTGGATGCGCGCGCCGGCGCCGTCGTTGATGCCGATGAGCGGACGGCCCGTCTTGATGGCCAGCTCCTGCACCTTGACGATCTTCTCGCCGTAGACCTCGCCGAGGCTGCCGCCGAACACCGTGGCGTCCTGGCTGAAGATGCAGACCTCGCGACCGTCGATCGTCCCGTAACCGGTCACGACACCGTCGCCCGACGGGCGGTTGGCCTGCAGGCCGAAGTTGGTGCTGCGGTGCTTGGCCAGGGCGTCGAGTTCGACGAACGAATCCTCGTCGAGCAGCGCGAGGATGCGCTCGCGCGCGGTCAGCTTGCCCTTGGCGTGCACCTTCTCGACGGCGGCCTCGCCGACCGGATGCTGGGCCTCTTCGGTGCGCTTGCGCAGGTCGGCCAGCTTGCCGGCGGTGGTGTGAATGTCGATCTCGTGGGCGCCGGAGGGCGCGGAAGGATCAGTCACGCTCGTCATGGGGGTTGATGCTATGCGACCTGTCTGCAGCGCTTTCACGATCCCCTTAGAAATCGGATCTGGCCGCGTGTCGACGCGCTTCCGCGGCCGGGTGGCGGGCGGCCGGCGGCCAGCAAACCGATCGTCGTGGGGTGGAGCACGGTGGCTGCGCGATGCCGATTTCGGAGAAGTCGCAGAATCGGCCGTTACTTGAATGAATATTCGTAATCGCTCGCGGGTACGGGAAATACATGGCGCGCAGATTTAGCGAACGGGCCGTTGACGGGCGCGTCGAATTGTGCCATTGACGGCAGCGTAAGTCAACCTAGGCAGGCCGTCAGTCGGAAATGGCGCAGCGTGAAGGCGTCTTTTGGGCACGTCGCGGCGCCGCTGCGGATCGCGCGCCAAAAAAGAAACATGAATTTACAAATTCACCGGTCGACTGCCGAGCGGTTCCGTGATCATCTTGAGATGATCGTGTGAGGTCGGTTAAAGTCGGGCGGGAGCAATTGAACATCGGGGGGGACCGCATGACCGCGGTGAATGACGATCTTGATCTGACAGCAAAGGTGGTAGCCGAGCCGGGCCGGGTGCCGCTGTGGCAGCGTGGCTACGCGCGCCGTCTGGTCGTGCTGGATTTCATCGCCGTCGCCCTCGCCGTCGGTGCAGCTCAGTGGCTTCGGTTCGGGAGCCTGCCCGGCGAGACCAACACCTATCCGAACTTCGCGTATTCGATCCTGTCGGTCGTCATCGCCGTCGCGTGGATGCTGGCGATGTCGATCAACCGGGCCCGGTCCCCCCGGGTGATCGGATCGGGCGCCGAGGAGTACCGGCGGGTCTGGCTGGCCACCCTCGCGGTCTTCGGCGGCGTGGCGATCGTCTCGATGCTGTTCAAACTGAACATCGCCCGCGGCTACCTGATGATCGCTCTGCCGATCGGCCTCGTGGCGCTGATCCTCTTCCGGTGGATCGCCCGCCGCGTCGTCGGCTCGGTGCGTGAGAAGTACGGCCGGTGCATCACCCGCCTGCTCGTGGTCGGCAACCCGCACGCGATCCGGGACCTCACCAGATCGCTTGCCCGCGAGACGAAGTCGGAGTACCTGGTCGTCGGCGCATGCGTTCCCAGCGGGTTCGCGAAGTCCGAGCTCGAGGTGCCCGGAGTCGGCTCCATCCCCACCTTCGGTGACGAGACGAACGTCGTCGGCGCCGTCACCGCCACCAAGAGCCACGCCGTCGCCGTCACCGCAACCGAACGGCTCGACGGCCGCGGAATGCGCGACCTGTCCTGGGAGCTGGAGAAGCTCGACATCGACCTGCTCGTCGCTCCCGGTGTCGTCGACGTCGCCGGTCCCCGGCTGACCATGCGGCCGGTCGCCGGGCTCCCGCTGATCCACGTGGAGAAGCCGCAATACAACGGCGCCAAGCGGTTCCAGAAGCGGCTGTTCGACATGGTCTTCGCCGGCTCCGTCCTGCTGCTCGGGGCGCCGGTGCTGATCGCCGTCGCGATCGCGGTCAAACTGACCAGCCGGGGTCCGGTCTTCTACCGTTCCGAGCGCATCGGCCTGGACGGCCGGCCGTTCGAGATGATCAAGTTCCGCACCATGGTCCAGGGCGCGGACAAGATGCTGCCCGAGCTGGCCGCGCTGAACGAGAGCGACGGCGGAGTCCTGTTCAAGATCCGCGAGGACCCGCGGGTCACCCCGCTCGGCCGGCTGCTGCGCAAGTACAGCATCGACGAGCTCCCGCAGTTCATCAACGTGCTCACGCGCGATATGAGCGTGGTCGGCCCGCGACCGCCACTGGCCAGCGAGGTCAAGACCTACGACGACCACGTCAAGCGCCGCCTGCTGGTCCGGCCCGGGATCACCGGCCTGTGGCAGGTCAGCGGCCGTTCGGACCTGTCGTGGGAGGACTCCGTCCGGCTCGACCTCTTCTACGTCGAGAACTGGTCGATGATCTCCGACCTGCAGATCGCGTTCAAGACCGTCAAGGCGATGCTGCGCCATTCCGGCGCCTACTGAGCCGAAACCGCCGCCGCGCCTGCGCCGCTGAGTACAGTGCTGCCGTGGGTTATCCGGACAACGTGCTGGCCAGGGACGAGCAGGTGGTCCTGCACCGGCATCCGCACTGGAAGAGGCTGATCGGCGCCGTGCTGGTGCTGCTGTTCACCAGCGCCGCCGCCGCCTTCGTGGCCGGCTACGTCAACACACTCGCGTGGGACGCCTCCGCCAAGAACGTCATCTTCCTCGTCATCGGCGGGATCTGGGTGGTGCTCGTCGGCTGGCTCACGGTGTGGCCGTTCCTGAACTGGTGGACCACGCATTTCGTCATCACCGATCGACGGGTGATGTTCCGGCACGGTCTGGTCACCCGGGCGGGGATCGACATCCCGCTCGCGCGGATCAACAGCGTCGAGTTCCGGCACGGCCTGCTCGACCGGATCCTGCGCACCGGCACGCTCGTCATCGAGTCAGCCGCGCAGGACCCGCTCGAGTTCCACGACATCCCGCGCGTGGAACACGTGCACTCGCTGCTGTATCACGAAGTCTTCGACACCCTGGGGTCCGACGAGTCGCCGAGCTGATCACGGGTGCGCCTGCGGGGACGCCGCAGCGGGGTGACGGTGCCGTCGGTCCGGCCGGCGTGTTCGGCGACGTCCTCCATCGCCTCGGCGATACCGCCGCTGGTGAATGTGGACTCGAGCGCCTTGTCCGGGGCGCGGCCGAACTCGTCCGGGAACACCCAGCGCCGGAACGCCCAGAATCGGAACGCCATCTGCAGCAGATTGCCCAGGATGTAGGCGGAGACGAAGTCGGCGATGTTCTCGATGGTCAGCGACACCTCGGGCACGCGCAGGCCCAGCACGTAGCTCGAGAAGTACAGCGGCAGCATGCTCAGGAGCACGCCGACACCGCTGAACCCGAAGAACAGCAGCGCCTCGTGATGTCGCTCACGTCCACCGCGATCGCGGAAACTCCACTCCCGGTTGAGGATGTAGGAGGCGATCACCGCGACGATTCCGGCGATGATCTTCGCCGTCACCGGCTTGGGCTCCAGGATCGTGAGCTTGAGGGTGAAGAAGATGACCGAGTCGATGACGAACGTGGTCGCGCCGACGATCGCGAACTTGATCAGCTCATGGTGCTGCTCGGCGTACGGCCGGATGGGCCGCGGCAGCCGCTTGATCGTCGCATCGGCGAAAGACACAAAGAGGAAGTCTACGGAACCGAGGGGGCCGCTGTCGTATCGCAGGCGTATCGCCGCTTCGCTCCTGCTCAATGCGGCCGAACCGGCCATGACACGATAGACGGCGTGCCGATTACTACCTCTTCGCCACCCGTGGTGGCCATGATCGGCGGGGGTCAACTCGCCCGGATGACCCACCAGGCGGCGATCGCGCTGGGCCAGAGCCTGCGCGTGCTCGCCACCGGTCCGCAGGAGCCGGCCGCCCAGGTGACCCCCGACGTGGTCATCGGATCACATACCGATCTCGACGCGCTGCGGCGCGCGGCCGCAGGCGCGACGGTGCTGACCTTCGACCACGAACACGTCCCCACCGAGGCCCTCGAGACGCTGGTGGCCGAGGGTGTGAACGTGGCGCCGCCACCTGCGGCGCTCGTGCACGCCCAGGACAAGCTCGTGATGCGCAGGCGACTCGAGGCGATGGGAGCGCCGATTCCGCGCTACACCCCCGTCGACACCGTCGACGACGTGGTCGTCTTCTCCGCCGAAGTCGGTGGGCCCGTGGTGCTCAAGACGATCCGCGGCGGATACGACGGTCGCGGCGTCGTGTTGGCGGCCGATGCCGACGAGGCCCGCGACGTCGCCGCCCGCTATCTCGCCGACGGCGTGCCGATCCTGGCCGAGGAACGCGTCGAGATGCGCCGCGAACTCGCCGCCGTGGTGGCGCGGTCGCCGTTCGGGCAGGGCGCGGCCTGGCCGGTGGTCGAGACCGTGCAGCGCGACGGCATCTGCGTGGTCGTGCTGGCGCCGGCGCCCGAGCTGTCCGACGAGCTCGGGTCGAGCGCGCAACAACTGGCGCTGAAGCTGGCCGCCGAACTCGGCGTGGTCGGGGTGCTCGCCGTCGAACTGTTCGAGACGACCGACGGCCGGTTGCTGGTCAACGAACTCGCGATGCGGCCGCACAACTCGGGGCACTGGAGCATGGACGGTGCGGTCACCGGCCAGTTCGAACAGCACCTCCGCGCGGTGCTGGACTATCCCCTCGGGGACACCGCGTTGCTCGCCCCGGCCACCGTGATGGCCAATGTGCTCGGTGCGCAGCAGATTCCGGCGATGGCGATGGACGAGCGCGTGCACCACCTGTTCGCCCGCATGCCGGACGCCAAGGTGCACCTGTACGGCAAGGGGGAGCGCCCCGGCCGCAAGATCGGCCACGTCAACCTGACCGGTGACGATCCGGAGGTGCTGCGCGAGCGGGCGGAGCGGGCGGCGCACTGGCTGTCTCATGCGGAGTGGACCGACGGGTGGGATCCGCACGGCGAGGCCGGGAAAGGACTCTCGAGGTGAACGCACCCGCCCCACGCGTCGGGGTCATCATGGGCAGCGACAGCGACTGGTCGGTGATGGCCGACGCCGCCGAGGCCCTCGCGGAGTTCGAGGTGGCCTTCGAGGTCGGTGTGGTGTCCGCGCACCGGACCCCCGGCCGCATGCTCGATTACGCGCGCACCGCCGCCGACCGCGGCATCGAGGTCGTCATCGCGGGTGCCGGCGGCGCCGCGCACCTGCCGGGCATGGTCGCCGCGGCGACGCCGCTGCCGGTGATCGGTGTGCCGGTGCCACTGGCCCGGCTCGACGGACTGGACTCGCTGCTGTCGATCGTGCAGATGCCCGCCGGTGTGCCGGTGGCGACCGTGTCGATCGGGGGCGCGCGCAACGCCGGCCTGCTGGCCGTGCGGATCCTCGCATCGGCCGACCCCGCGCTGCGCGCCCGGATGGTCAGGTTCCAGGCGGACCTCGAACAGATGGTGCTCGACAAGGATGAGGCCCTTCGGAACCGGCTAATCGGTGGGGACTGAGCGCAGGTAAAGTTACCGGTGAGTAGCAAGGAGGCCACGATGGCTGGTTGGACCGGGAACCCGTCGTTCGACGTGTTCCAGTTGCCCGAGGAGCACCAGGAGCTGCGCGCGGCGATCCGCGCACTCGCCGAGAAGGAGATCGCCCCGTACGCCGCGGACGTCGACGAGCAGATGCGGTTCCCGCAAGAGGCGCTCGACGCCCTCAACGCCTCCGGCTTCAACGCCGTCCACGTGCCCGAGGAGTACGGCGGACAGGGCGCCGATTCGGTGGCCGCCTGCATCGTCATCGAAGAGGTCGCACGTGTCGACGCGTCGGCGTCGCTGATCCCCGCGGTCAACAAGCTCGGCACCATGGGCCTGATCCTGCGCGGCTCCGACGAGCTCAAGCAGAAGGTGCTGCCCGACCTCGTCGGAGGTCAGCTGGCGTCCTACGCGCTCTCCGAGCGGGAGGCCGGCAGCGATGCGGCCTCGATGCGCACCCGGGCCAAGGCCGACGGCGACGACTGGATCCTCAACGGCGCCAAGGCCTGGATCACCAACGGCGGCAAGTCGTCCTGGTACACCGTGATGGCGGTGACCGATCCCGACAAGGGCGCCAACGGTATCTCGGCGTTCATGGTGCACATCGACGACGAGGGTTTCACCGTCGGACCGAAGGAGCGCAAGCTCGGCATCAAGGGTTCGCCGACCACCGAGTTGTACTTCGAGAACTGCCGCATCCCGGGTGACCGGATCGTCGGCGAACCGGGCACCGGCTTCAAGACCGCGCTCGCGACGCTCGACCACACCCGCCCGACCATCGGGGCCCAGGCCGTCGGCATCGCCCAGGGCGCGGTGGACGCGGCGATCGCCTACACCAAGGACCGCAAGCAGTTCGGCACCTCGATCAGCGACTTCCAGGGTGTGCAGTTCATGCTCGCCGACATGGCCATGAAGGTGGAGGCCGCCCGGCTGATGGTGTACTCGGCCGCAGCGCGCGCCGAGCGCGGTGAGGGCAATCTCGGCTTCATCTCCGCGGCGTCGAAGTGCTTCGCCTCCGACGTGGCGATGGAGGTCACCACCGACGCGGTGCAGCTGTTCGGCGGCGCCGGCTACACCGCTGACTTCCCGGTCGAGCGGTTCATGCGCGACGCCAAGATCACCCAGATCTACGAGGGCACGAATCAGATTCAGCGCGTGGTGATGTCGCGCGCCCTGCTGCGCTGACGCACCGGCTCAGTAGGCGCCCTGGCCGCGGGCGACGGTCAACGCCGTCCTGGCCAGGATCCGCAGATCCTGATCCATCGACCAGTTCTCCACGTAGTACAGGTCGAGGCGGACGCGGTCGTGTTCGCTGATGTCGGAACGTCCGGACACCTGCCACAGCCCGGTCATCCCCGGCTTCACCAGGAGCCGGCGCTGGACGAACCCGGGGAA
The DNA here is from genome assembly GCF_001500125.1 of Mycobacterium sp. IS-1742. Taxonomy (GTDB): domain Bacteria; phylum Actinomycetota; class Actinomycetes; order Mycobacteriales; family Mycobacteriaceae; genus Mycobacterium. The sequence goes on from NZ_LQIV01000045.1 coordinate 65,652, forward strand.
CTCGGCGCCCTCGCCGTCCACCATCGGCCGGGGTCCGATCAGGCTCATCTCGCCGGCGATGACGTTGACGAGCTGGGGCAGTTCGTCGAGGCTGGTGCGGCGGAGCCACCTGCCGACACGGGTGACCCGCGGGTCGCGGGCCCACTTGTAGAACGCGTCGTCGGACTTGCCGGCCAGTGCGCGCACCTCGGCCAGGCGGGCGTCGGCATCGGGGTGCATCGAGCGGAACTTCCACATCCGGAAGGGTTCTCCGTGCCTGCCGACGCGGGAGGGCCGGTAGAACACCGGACCACCGTCCTCCAGTTTGATCAGTGCGGCGACGACCACGAACAGCGGTGCGGCGAGCACGAGCAGGACAACGGACAGGATGCGGTCGAACAGCGCCTTCCCCAACGCGGACAACGACGAGTAGCCCGGCTCGTCCACCCGCAGCAGTGAGAGACCGTTGAGGCGTTCCAAACTCAGTTTCGGCTGGGCGACCGCCGCCACTCCCGGCACCACCATGAGGTCGATACCGTACGGGTGCAGCGCCCAGCGCAGATCGCGCAGGCACTCGTCGCTCAGTCGGTCGGCCGAGGTGATGACCACCGACTGCGCTCGACGCACCCGGGCGAGCTCCGTGATCTCGGCGGTGTCCACCGCCGGCTCGTCGGCGCCGTCCTCGCACACGGATCTGCCTGCGGCGCCCACCAATTCGGCGGTCCGCGCGCCCAGCGGGTGGAACGCGGCCACCTCGTACCCGGCGCGCGCATCACCGGCGACCGCCGCCGCGACACGGTCGGCCTCGGCGCGGGTGCCGACCAGGAGCAGTCGGGTGCGTTGTCCGTGCGGCCGGGTTCGCTGCCGCACCAGCACGACGGTGCTCAGCAGATGCGCCGCGACACATCCGCCGAGCCCGGAGGCGATCGCGATGAGCAGGGTCTGACGCGGCAGCGGGCTGCCGGTGACCAGGAGAACCACCGCGACGAGCCCGAGGAGCTTTCCGGTGGCCACCAGGACGCGTTTGAACTCCTCGAATCCGCGGCCCAGGATCTTGGGGTCGCTGGAGCGCTGCGCGGCCAGCAGCACCGCCCACGCCACCACCATGCCGACTCCGAAGGTGACGCGCACCCAGGTCTCCTGGTGTACGGCCACATCGGAGCTGACCGCGACCGCGAACGCGGTTCCGCCGAGCACGCTGAGGATCTCGGCGGCCTGCACCTTGGCGCTGCTGTCAAGCATTGGCCACCGTCCGGCGCCGGGCGGCGTCACGGGTGTCGATCACCTCACGGACGACGCGGTCGGCGAGTCCCACCGACGAGTTCCAGCTCGTGACATCGGGATAGATCTGCGCGGTGGTGGCCAGGAAGACGTTCGTGCCGTGTACCCGGCTCGGCGGAATTCGTTCGTGGTATCCGAGCGTCGGAATCGGTTCCACGAAGGGCGCTTTGAACACGCGCACCTCTTCGACGGCCGACGCATCGGCCAACCGGTCGGGGTAGAGCGCGCGCAGCTGAGCGGTCCAGCGCCGTGCGATCTCGGTGTCCGATTCGGCGAACAACGCCGAATCCCGCCCGCAATAATGCATCACGTACACCAGCGACCGACCGTGGTAGCGCTCCGTGCCGGTGAGCGCCGACATCTCCACCACTCCGTCGAAGTCGGTGCCGCAGTTGATGACCGGAGCCCAGTAGTGACCGTCGAGCGGTCGGTCGAGCAGGAAGACCGCGTTCACCACGCCCTGGTAGTCGAGCCGGATCTGCGGCAGCGCGTCTCGGAGCGGCCCCTCGGCGAGCGTGCGCAGCAGCGGGATCGGCACCGTCGACAGGACCGACTGCGCGACGATCTCCTCGCCGGTGGCCAGACGGACGGTCGCACCGTCTTCGTCGGCAGCGACGCTGCGCACTTCCACGCCCAGATGTATACGCCCACCGCCCGATTCGATGGCCGCCCGCAGCCGATCGGCGATCGCGCGGTACGTCCCCGTCGGATATCCGCGGGTGGCGACGTTGCTCTCCCGGCCGAGGCGCTGATACAGGTACCGGGCAGGCACCTCGCCGAAGGCGTCACCGAACTTCGCGCCGAACAGCGGTTTGAGCAGACGCTGCCACACCGTGGACCCGTACACGCTGCGGAGCCAGTCCTCGGTTCTGGTGTTGTCCAGGTCTTTTACGCGGCCGAGCCGACGCAGCAGCAGCGAGACGGCCCCGAACCGGATCCGGTGGCGCAACCGAAGCGGAGTGAACCGCAGCAGATCCACCGCGCTGTTGAAGGAGAAGCGGTGACCGTCGATGTTCATGCCCATCGTCGTCTGCTGCCAGCGGATGTCGCGGACGAGCCCGAGTTCCTCGAGCAGGGGCAGCAGATGTTCGTCGGTCGGCATCACACAGTGGTAGAAGCGTTCGATCTCGACACCGCCGATCTCGCCGCCCATACCCAAGCCACCGAGTTGTCCGGCACTTTCGACGAGGTGGACCGGCACCGCCGCGCGGGTCAGCCGGTAGGCCGCCGTCAGCCCCGATATCCCGCCGCCGATGACCACCACCGGTCTCGGCTCGACCGCTGCGGACATCTAGACCTGCCGGTAGGGCGCGGGGGTGAAGGACTCGCGCACCAGCAGTTTGAAGTACTGCTTGAGCGTGCGGGCCAGCTTCAACTTGCTCGCGCCCTGTTTGCGGTCGTACTGCAGGACCAGGGGCACCTCAGCAATCCGCGGATTGCAGTGCCGCAGCTTGAGAAGCAGTTCGACCATGCAGGCGAAGCCCTGCTCGACGACGAGCCGCTCACCCCAGTGGCCGGCGGCCCGGCGCAGCAGCGACACCCGGTACGCGCGGTAACCACTGGTGAAGTCGCGGACCCCGTCGACCTTGGCGACCACGCGGAACATGTGCGCCGCGCCGCGCGACATCACACGCCGCAGGGGCGGGGCCGTGGTGTCGTCACCGCCGTCGGTGAACCGTGAGCAGATCGCGATGTCCGCGCCGTTGTCGATCTCGCGCACCAGCGCGCCGACGAGCATGGGGTCATGGGTGTCGTCGGCGTCCATCACCACCAGGACGTCGTCGTCGGAGGCGACCGCGAGGACCGACCGCAGCCCGGTCTGGATGGCCTGTCCCAGGCCGAGGTTCACCTCGTGGGTGACCACCTTCACGTCGAGCCCCGCGGGACCGCTCGCGGCGACCGTCGCGGTGTCGTCGGCGGATCCGTCGTCGATGACCCAGACGGTAAGTGGCTGAGACGCCGCCAGCCGGTCGATGCGCTCGAGGAGCGGACGCAGGGACCCCTCCTCGTTGTAGGCCGGCAACACGATGTGCACCTGCCCGAGTCGGACCGCGGTGTCGACGTGGTCGCGAACGAGCGTGTCTGTCATGGGAGTCCTTCGGTGTTCGGCGCCACGCGCGGACGTGACGATGCGGGTAGGGTCATCGGCTCACCTGCACCGGTCACGGCAACGGCCCGGCACTGTCAGCAGAGAGCCCCGGTGCCGGTGCCGACAATCGTCCGTCGGCGCAGGCTCCGCCGCCCGCGCCGGAGGGCAACCATGGGTACCGACCGTGTTGGTGCTCGCATTTCGTGTTCGCTCATGCGAATACAGCTAATAAGTACACCAAGCGAACCGTGATCGCACAGTGGTGAGACCCATGTCACAAGGTCACGGGGCGGATCGTTTGCGTGTGAGGTGGCGTGCCTGGCCGTAAAACGCAGTGAAGTGCGCTTTATTGACGGTGGCGATCACATCAGGGATTGCCGAAATCGCACGCATGCGCTAATTCAGGGACGCGATACTCCGGGCTCCAGCCCTTCATGGAGCGCAACGTGCCGCAATTCAGCATCGATGGTTGATGGTGCTGGGTTCGACAAGCCCGCTGCGGCGACTGGAAAGTCATCGGAGAGCTGGGACTTTACATCCGCAAGGGGACAACTCCGGGGGTTCGTCGAAAACATGACACCGAGGTGCGATTTCAGCAAATCGACACGGTGAGGGGGCCGTCAGCCCCCGTGGGCGTCGGGGCTCGGACGCAGATGGGTGATGTCGCCGGCGGCGACGGTGACCGAGTCACCGCCGATGGCGAGCGTCAGCCTGCCGAGACCGTCGATGTCGCCGGCCGTCCCGGTCAGGCGTCGATCGCCCGGCAGGGTGGCGGTCACCTGGCGACCCAGGGTCAGGCTGTGCCGGCGGTAGTCGGCGACCAGGGTCGGGTCGGCGCCTCCGGCGCGGCGCCACCGGGCGATGCGGTCGCCGAGGTGGCGCAGGATCGCCGCGGCGAGCGCAGTGCGGTCGTGATTGCGGGCGCCGAGCATGGCCAATGACGTGGCGCGCGGATCGGGCGCCTCGGCGGCGCTCAACGTGACATTGAGCCCGATGCCCACGATCACCACCTGCTGTGGGGCCGCGACTTCGGCGAGGATGCCGGCCAACTTGCCCTCGCCCACGAGCACGTCGTTGGGCCACTTGAGGCCGGCGTCGACTCCCGACACCTCGGCGACCGCGTCGCGGACCGCCACGCCGGTCAGCAGCGGCAACCACCCCCACGCGTCGGGCGGTACGCCGCCCGCCTCCACCGCGACCGACATCGCCACCTGTGACCGCGGGGGAGCGGTCCACTGGCGACCGTGCCTGCCGCGCCCGGCGCTCTGGTACTCGGTGAGCAGCACGCTCCCGGCGACGTCCTCCCCGGCCGCCGCGCGGGCCAGCAGGTCGGCGTTCGTCGAGCCCGTCTCGTCGACCACGTCGACCGTCCGCCAGCCGGCGCCGAGGGAGGCCCGGAGGATGCCGACGTCGAGCGGCGGTCGAGCGGACTCGATGTCCATGGCGGGAGCCTAGCCGAGCGGGGCGGTCTGCCTCCGCGGCGACGATGCGGTGCCGTCCGCATCCCGGTCCACGGCTGGCCGATGCGGGGACCGCCACGTGCCGGCGACGAGGAGTGCGATTCCCAGGACGACGAGTGCCCGCATGAACCAGATGGTCGAACCGTCCCCGAACAGCAGCTCGAGGCGGTGCCATCGAGACGCCCAGCACGCCAGCGCCAGAGCCGCGAGCCCGGGTGCGGCGAGGGCGGCGGCCCGCCGCCCGCCGGTTCGCAGCATCTCCGTGGCCGCCAGCGCGACCGGTGCGACCAACCACATCGCGTCGTAGCTGATGTGGTAGAAGGCCACCAGGCCGATGCTCAACCCGACCACGACCGCGGTGTGGGGCAGCAGCCGGCGGTGCAGCCGGCCTGCGAGCAGATAGGCCGCCGCCAGACCCGTGAGCAGGACGACGAACGAGGTCCAGCCAGGAACGGGTACGCCGGCGTCCAGCAGTGCCCCCACCAGGTCCACACGTTCGTCGAGGTAGTCGACGGTGCGGACCGCCTCGGCCGAACTCGCGTTACCGACCAGCGTCTCCACCCAAGCACCGACGCCGCCGCCGCGGCGGGCCAGGAGCAGCGCCGTGGCCACCGACACGACCCCGGCCAACGACACTGCGGCCGCGGCGGTGCGCCATCTCCGCTGGGCGAGCAGGATGACGATGACGAACACGCCGATCTGGGGCTTCAGGCAGGTGACCGCGGCGAGCAGGGCGGCCACCCAGGGCCGCCGGGTCAACAATGCCGGCGCGGCCAGCAGCGCATAGACCACCGAGGGTTGGCCGTGGCTCACACCGTCGGCGGCGGTGCGGGCAAGCCAGACCAGGGCGACCCCGAGTGAGCCGGCGCCCAGGAGTTCGGTTCGGGTCGGTGCGACGGGTGCGGACCACAGGCGCCTCACCCGGACACCGGCCCAGGCGCCCACCGCGGCGACGACGGCGACGTTGAGGAGGACGTCGGCGGCGGCCGCGACGTCCCAGGGCAGACCGCCGAACGGTGACCAGAGCGCCAGGTGGGCCGGCGCGTACGTCGGATAGTCCTGCGCGTAAGGGAACTGCGCCGAGTAGAGCGCGGTGTTGTAGGGGTCGTGACCGGTGAGCAACCATCGGGTGGGCAACCACACCGTGTCGCGGAAGTCCACCAGGGTCCCGTCCAGGCAGCCTGGCATCCGGCACGGTGCGGGAGTGGTCGCGGTGATGCGTCCCGTCCACAACTTCGCCGCGTAGAACACACTCAGTGCGATCGCCAGGGAAATGCCGACCACCGCCGTGAGGGTGCCCGGTGGCGGGCGGCGGAGCACGTGGGGCACTGTCGGGGTCCTTCGCACTTCGGGCGCCGGCGGTTGACGGTGCCTCGTTCGACATGGGCAGCTGCCGTGCGCTGTTCGCTCCTGCCAGTGACGGCAAAAGCTTGGATCGGTGATGCAGTCCGTGAACAGCGGCACCAGCGCCTCGCGGCGGACAGCAGCTTACCAATGATATTTTGCTCGAATGGCCGAAGAGTCCCACACCGGCGGCGGGCCGCTCATCTCGCTGATCTGTTCCACCATCGGACGCCCGGACGCTCTGCGCCGGCTGCTCACGTCCGTGGCGGCCGCCGATCTCGCCGAGCGCGTCGAGTTCATCCTCGTCGACCAGAGCCCGCAGCAGTCCTGCGCGGCCCTCGTCGACGGCTTCGGGCTGCCGGGCCCGCACCGCGTGGCCAGGAGCGGTCCCGGCGTGTCGACCGGTCGCAACGCCGGCACACCGCTCGCGCAGGCACCGATCGTCGCCTACCCCGACGACAACTGCTGGTACCCGCCGGACACCTTCCGGGCGGTCATCGAAAGACTCGGCGGACGAACGGATCTCAGCGGTGTCAGCGGTATGCAGGTGACACAGGCAGGTGTTCCGTCGATGCTGCGATGGCTGCCGGGACCGACGACGGTGACCCGGCGGAACTTCCTGCGGACATCGGTCAGCTCGACGATCTTCCTGCGTCGTGACGCCCTGCCGTCGCCCACTCCGTTCGACGAGGGCGTCGGTGTCGGATCGCCCGGTCGCCGTGGCGCCGGTGAGGAGTCCGATCTGCTGCTGCGGTTGATCGCGTCCGGGCACACGGTCGAATACCGTCCGGAGATCCGGGTCCTCCAGGACGACGACCGCGACCAGATCACTCCCGCATTCGTCGACAAGATGGCGAAATACGGTGTCGGACAGGGCTATCTGTGGCGGCGTCACTCGCTGCCGGTCAGTGGCCTGGTCTACTACTCCGCGCGCAAGATCGCCGGGGCCGGCCTGCGCGCCGCCCGCGGGCAGACGCTGCACGCCCGCGCGGACCTGGCCTTCGTCCGCGGTCAGGCCGCCGGCTGGCTGGGTGTCGAGGGGTGACCGTCGCCGTCGGCGGCGCCACGTCGGAGATGCGCCGCAGTTTCGGATGGCGTACCGCCGCCGCCGGGGCGGGTCTGCTGTCGACGCTGCTGTTGACCGTGGTCGTCTACCGCATGCTCGACGCCCGGGATGCCGCGGTGTTCTTCGCGATCCTGGCCGCGCTGTCGATCGGCCCCTTGGTCGGACGATTGGGTCTCGGCCCCAATGTCATCCGACTCGTCGCGGCGGAGCCGAGCGGACTCGCACGCCGGGCGATCGCGTCATCGCACCTGGGCGCCACCGGCGCGCTGTCGGTGATCAGTGCGCCGGTGGTCGCGGTGTTGGCCACCTGGGCGTTGCGCGACGCGGCGCACTACCTGCCCGTGGTGCTCCTCACGACCGCGGCGATCGTCGCGGAGTCGCTGCGCCTGACGCTCAGTGACATCTTCGCCGCCACCGGCCGCGTCGGTGCGTCGGTCGCCACCACCCACCACCTCCGGAGCCTGCTCGTGCTGCCGGTGGTCGGCGCGATCGCTCTGACGGTGTCCGACCCGACGCTGCTGGAGGTGATGGTCTGCTACGCCGCCGTATCGTGCCTGCAACTGGGCGTGGCGTTGATCTTCGCCCGCCGCGACATCGCCCTGCGGGCCGGAGGGAGCGCGGCGACGGTGCGGCAGGCGTTGTCCGCGGGGTCGAGGCTCTTCACGCTCGACCTCGCGGCGTTCCTGTGTCTGCCGGGCACCGTCTGGTTGGCCAACGTCGTGTTCGTGCCACAGACTGCCGCGCTCTACTCCGCCGCGGCGACATTGGCGCTGCAGGTGACCATCGTCGAGAGCCTGGCCGCGCTGGCCGTGACGCCGGCGGCCGCGCGCCTATGGGCCGCCGGCGAACGGGAGCAGGTGGTGCGCGTGCTGTCGGCGCTTGCCACCCTCAGCACGGCGGTGACCGTCGTCGCGGTCGGCGTGCTGGCCGTGGCCGGCGCGCCCCTTCTCGGCTTCGCCTACGGGCCCTCGATGCGCGAGGCCGCCGTCCTGCTCGTGATCATGGCGGCCGGCGGTATCGCCAAGACCGCGTTCGGCGTGAACATCACCCTCCTGATCGTCAGCGGCCACATCACCGAGGCCGCCCGGACGGCGGTGCTCGTGCTGGCGGCGTCGGTGCCGGTCGCCGTCGCGGCCGCAGTGGCCGGCGGACCGGTGTGGCTGGCGGCCGCTTCCGCGGCGGCGACGATCGCGGTGGCCGTGGCGCAATGGTGGTCGGCCCGCAGGGCGGTCGGCATCGGCCCGCGGGCGGGATGGCGCGTCGGTGTCGCATGGCAAAGTATCCGACATTCGCCGTGACGACATATGAGTGCACATGACGGCGCAGTTCTCGACTGATTGACGGCTGATAAAGCCAGTTTCGAGGGCAAAGTAGCCAGCCAGTTGCCAGTGGCATAGTATGCGGAGCAATACACCAGCAATGACCCGAGCACCGTGGGGTCGACGCATGCCGATCCGTTGAGGAGCGCGAACCCGTGGCTGTCCAGCTTTCCCCGATCCAGTCGTCAGTCCTCTCGGCGATCACCCGAAGGTCCTCCAGGACGTGGCTTGTGGTGCTCGCGGTGGGCACGTCGATCGGCGTCGTGCTGGGTGCGTTCGCCGGAGGCGCGGTGTACCTCAACCGCAACGCGGACCCGACGTCGAGCGCGCAGATCAGGGTGACGCCACCGGTCGACCTGGTCGCCATGGTGACCGGTGCGCCCATCGACTTCACGCAGAGCCACATCAGCGACTACGTGTCCGGTGAGGTGGCCTATCTCGACGGCGCAGGATTCGCCAGGGCGGTGAACGACCGCCTCCGGCGCCCGGGGGCCGCGCAGCTGACGATCACCCAGAACGGCACATCCCAGGTGCTGACGATCTCGTCGACGGGGGCGACCGCCCTCGAATCGACCAACACGGTGCGGACCGCGCTGAACCTCTACGAACAACGGCTCCGCCAGCTCACCGACCTGCAGTTGGACAGCGCGCTCGGCGCGATCGACGAGCGCATCAGGGCGGTGAGGGCGACCCGCGACATCGGTCGGCTCAACGACCTGACGCAACTGCGGTCCAACGTCGAATTGCAGGCCGCGCAGCCGACCGGGCTGCAGATCCTCAACGCCCCGCTGACCGATTCCTCGGTCGGGTCGGACCGTTGGCCGCTCGGAGCGCTGTTCGGCGGACTCCTCGGCGGGCTGCTCGCGCTGGTCGCCTTGGGCCTGTACCGAAGCCGCTCGGGCCGGGTGGTCGCCGTCACCGACATCGTCGACGCGGTCGACGGCATCCTCACCCCCGAGGTCGCCCTGCGCGGCAACCAGGGCGCGAGTACCGCAGGCGCGCAACGACACTTGGCGCGGACGCTGTTCGCGCAGTGCCCCGGCACGGCCCCCAACCGGATCATCGCCGTCATCGGGGCGTCCCGGTCCTCGGGCTCCGCACTGGTCGCGGCGCTGCTGGAGACGGCGGCAGCGGAACAGGGGCCGACGGTGCTGGCCACGTTGGCCGAAGGTTCGGTCACGCTCCCGACCGGATCCGAGCACGATCACACGCTGATCCTCGACATCGGCGCGCTCGGCGACTCGCCTTTGGCCACCCAGGCGATCGCCGCGGCAACGGATCTGATCCTGGTGACCCGCCTGAACGTCGACTCCGTGGCGGCGGTGTCCGCGGTGCGCGCCGCGACCGCGTCGAGCGCGGTGCCGCTGCGAGCGGTGGTCACCTACCGGCCGCTGTTCACCGTCGGCGGTGCGACCACGCCGCCGCGCGCCACCGGACACGCGACCACACCCGACCGCGGCGCGGCCGATCCCGCCGTCGAGTCGGCCGCGGCAACCGCCCCGTGAGGCACGACGTCACCGCCCGCCGCACCAGGGTCTGGTGGGTCGGGCCCACACCGGTGATCCTCATGGTGGCGACGATGTCGATCCTGTTGACCGCGGCGGTCGGTGACGAGCGGTTCCGTGCGCTGTGGAACACCCCCAAGTCGGTGACCGGGCATGTCCTGCTCCTGATGTTCTGCGGGGCGCTTGCGCTGGCCGTCGGCGCCAGCGCGATCGGGGCGATGCGTCCGGTGCGGATCCCCGCGCAGCGGTGGCCGAATCTGGCCCCCGGGGCGGTCGTGCTGCTCTGCCGGGCCAGTTCGGTTCTGGTCGCCCTGACGGTCCTCGGTTACCTGGGGTTCGGGTATCTCCTGGCGCGGGCAGGCATCGGTTGGTCACAGATCGCCGGTGCCTCGGGCTACTCCGGTTCCGCCCCGATCAAGACTCTCGTCGGCACCATCCCCGGGGTGACCACCATGACGCAGTTCGGCATCGCCGCGGTGATCGTCTCCAGTATCGTCCTGGCGCAGCAGAATTCGCGGACCGAGCTGCTGAAGATCGTCGCCGTCGTGGGGATGTCCGTCCCGCGGGCCTTCATCTTCGCCGAACGGCTGGCCATCCTCGAACTCGTGGTCCCGATCGCGATCGTGGCGTGCTACCGCGCCGCCGAGACGCCCAGGATGCGGTCCGCCGTGCGACTGGTGCCCGTGGTGGCGCTGCCCGCGGTGGTCGTCGTCTTCTCGGTCTTCGAGTACTTCCGCAGCTGGGAGTTCTTCCGCGGCAGCGGGCAGAGCTTCTGGCAGTTCTCCTTCGAACGGGTCGCCGGCTACTACGCCACCGCGGTGAACAACGGCTATCTCGAGCTGAACCACCTCAACGTGGCCGGCAGGGAACCGCTGACCACACTCGAATTCCTCTGGGACGCACCGGGTGTGCGCCAACTACAGCTCTACGACCAGCTGGCCGGGAACTTCCCGGGGCGCAACGGTGTGGTGACCGACGCCGACTACGTCGCGATGCTCGCCGACTACGGAAACCCGGAGTTCAACAACGCCACGGGCTTCTCGATCCCGTATCTCGACTACGGCACGGTTGGCGGGCTGGTGTTCTTCCTGGTCGCCGGGGTGATCGCCGGCCTGCTGTACCGGTCCTTCCGCGAGGCGTCACCGGCCGGCCTGCTGATGTATCCGCTGTTCTTCGTCGGGCTGATCGAACTCCCGCGCTACATGCACTGGACGCAGGGACGGTCGCTGCCGTCGTGGGTGGCGTTGGGTGTGATCGTCCTGCTGGTCGCCCGCGTCGACCGTCGGTGGCACAGCACCCGACGAGACGATGGTCAGGAACCGGTCGCCGCGCTGAGCGCAGCGGCGGGCACGCCCAACACCCGGGTCAGCACCGTCTCGGCCGAGCGCTCCCACGAGTAGCGCTGCGCATTGACGAGCCCCCGCTCCCGCAGGTCGGCCGCCAGTGCGTCGTCGCGCTCGAGTTCGTCGAGTCGGTCGAGCAGGGCGGCGCTGTCGTCGGGATCGAAGTACAGGGCGCCGTTGCCGCCGACCTCCGGTAGGGAGGCCGCCGACGAGCTGACGACCGGGCACCCCAGCACCTGCGCCTCGAGCACCGGCAGTCCGAAGCCCTCGTACCTCGAGGGGAACACCAGCGCGCGCGAATTCCGGTACAGCCACACCAGTTCGGCGTCGGTGAGGCGGCCGGCCACGGTCGCCGCCGATCCCAGATCGGACATCGCGGAGAACACCTGGTCGTTGCCTGCGGCCCCGACGACCACCACCTCACGCCCGGAGCCGGTGAGCGCGGCCACGGCGCCGGTGAGGTTCTTGTGTCTGGCCAGGGTGCCGACGACGAGATACTGCCCGCCTGCGACGTCGAGGTCGGGGCGCACGGGTGCGATCTGCGCCAAACCGTCTGCGGCGCAGGGGACCACCAGGAACCGCCGCCTGTCGACCCGCAGCACCGTGGCCAGTTCGCCCGCGCTGAACTCGGATACGGTGAGCAGCCGCCGTGCCGTGTGGGCCAACAACAGATACATCACGAAGTAGAACGCGACGAACGCGCGCCGGAAGGTGCGCGGGTACCGGAACGCGGTCGCATCGTGCATCGTCACCAACTGCCTGCGTTTGAGAAGCGGTGCGGGACCGGCGAAGTTGAGCAGCATCCGGCCCAGCGTCACCACCGGCAGGTACAGCTGTTCGAACACCACGCCGCCGACCGGGGCGGGGCGGATCTCCACGCGCGGCGCCGTCGCCCACTCGGGGGCGTCGGCGCCCTTGGGCACATGGAGCACCAGGTCCACGGCGTCCGCCGCGACGAGGCGGCGCACCATCTCGGTGGCGTACCGCTGCGTGCCGGTCAGCGGTTGAGCCAACCACTTGCCGTTGACGTGCACCGGATCCATCAGCGCGCCCCGGCGTACGGGCCGTAGAGCTCCTTGAGCGCGACCTGCTGGCTGCCGTCGCAGTTGTCGGCGAAGGCGACCCTGGTCGCGTCGCGGGCGGCGGCCCGCGCGGACGCGGTGCCGAGCGAGGTCAGCACGTCGGCGAACTGGGAGGGCGCCGCGACGGTCAACGGCAGCCGCAGTCCCTCGAGGTAGGGCCGCGCGCGGGCGACGACCGGGAGACCGGCCGCGTCGGCCTCGAGGATCGAGATCGGGAGCCCCTCCCACACCGCGGTGTGCAGATACACGTCCCCGCGGGCGAGTTCGGCGAGCGCCTGCGATCGGGGTAGCCAGCCCGTCACCTCGATCTGGCGGTCGGTGAGGTACCGGACGTACTCGGCGTCACCGTCGCCGATCCACACCGCCCGCAGGTCCGGGTGCGTCGATCTGGCGTGCGCCACGGCGTCGGCGAAGAAGCCGGGGTCCTTCTGCGGTCCCAGCCTGCCGTTGCCGACGACGCACAGACCCTGTGTGGGAGCGGATCTCGTGCCCGACGGGACCGTGCAGGGTCCGGCGACGTTGGGCACCGTCACCACCCTGGTCCTGGCCAACGGCCAGCGGGACAGGGCCGCTTCGCGCGGCGAGCAGACGCCGAAGCCGCTGGTGTTCAGCGACAGCGCCCATTCGGCGGCCCGGAATGCCGCGCGCACCGGCGTGCCGACGTCGCGGCGTTCGAACGCGTAGCAGTGGGGGGAGTAGACGATCGGACGCCTCGCGGAGCGGCGCAGCGCGACGCGCGCGTACACCCCGCCCTTGCTGGAGTGGGCGTGGATCACCACCGGCCCGCGAAGGCCCCTGGCGTAGCGGCGGAGGAACCGCAGCCGGGCGACGTGCCCGTCGGGCAGTTCGGCCACCCCGGCGAAGCCGACGAATTCCGCGGGGCTGACCGACGCCTCCGCGCGGCGGGCGTACACCAGACGGTGTTCGGCCGAGGGATAGTTGCGCGCGAAGTCGCGGATCGCCGCGGCGGTGCCGCTGGCGAACGACTCGGTCACATGCACGACGGTGAATGCGGTGGTCACGGTGCTCCTCTGAGTCGGCTGGTCATCGGACGTCGACCGGTGTGCCGTCGACGGTGAAGTCAGAGGCCTGGACGGCTCCGGCGGGCGCTTCGACGAGAAGGGGGCGCAGTGCGGTGTCGCGCAGCTCGATTCGGTGCAATGCGATGGCGTCGACGGTTCCCGGCCGGGCGATCACGCCGACGTTGCGTTCTGCGCCGGGCGGCGTCGCGGCGATGGTCAGGCCGGAGATCGAGACATCGCTCACCGACCGCCCGGCGTTGCCCGAGTAGACGAGCACGGCGCCGTGGATCACCGAGGGGTCGGTGTTCGCACCGGTGATGGTGCCGCCGGTGACGCGGACCCCGGCGACGCTGTCGGTGAAGTACGGGGCGCCCTCGGAGGCGACGTAGAGCCCGGCGCCGCTGGTGCCCGACACCGTGAGATCACGCACCGACACGTCGCGGCCGCCGACGACGGAGATGCCGCGCCCCCAGCGGGTTCCGGCCACCACGGGGGCGGTGATGGTGATGCCCGCACACGGGGCGTCGGTGCCGTAGGAGACCACGGCCACCCCGTCGTCGCCGGTGCGTTCGGTCCTCGGGTTGTCGAGCCTGCCGTTGGTGGCGCCGTCGGTCATGTGGATGCCGTCGGCGAGGGTGTCGCGCACGGTGACGCGGGTGAGGCGGAAGTCGTGGGCGCCGTCGACGAACACCCCGGCGGCCGCCGAACCGTCGATCGTCACGTCGGTGAGCGAGACCCCGTCACCGCTGACCACGAGCTTGTGCTGCTCGAGGCCCGTGAGGCGGGGGCCGTCGGTGGGTGCGGTCAGCGTGACGTCGGCGACGCTCACCCCGGGTGCGTCGATCTGCAGCGCCGAGGCCGGGGCGTTCGTGGCGGCCAGCGTCGCCCCGTTGCCCTCGATGCGCACTCCCGGCACCGCGACGCGGATGACCCCGGCGTGGGAGTACGTGCGTCGGTCCAGTCGGATGGTGTCCCCTGGCCGAAGCTGGTCGAATCGCGTTTGCAGCGCGGCGGTCTCATCCGGTGGAGCGCTGTGGGCGGCCTGGACACCCGCGATGACGAGGACGGCCGCCACCGCCGCGGCGACGAGCGCGGCGGGCACCGATGCGCTCGGTGTCCGGCGGCGCCGCGGGGGATCACGCCACTGAGGCATGAGGATGTCCCGCATCGAGCGCGTGCATGACGTGGTCCCGGGTCCCGAGCACGGTGAAGTGGCGTTGCATCGTCGCCAGCACCCACTGCATGAACGCGTACTTCTCGCGGGCGGGCACCGACATGCCGGGAAAGAAGTCGAGTGCGGGCGCGTCGCGGCGGTCGAGCAGGTCGGTGGGGTGCAGGAGCATGGTCAGCCCGATGCGGCGCGCGCGACACAGCCGCACGGCGGTGCCGAAGTAGATCCGCGCCACTCTCGGTGAGATCGAGTACAGCTGCATCAGATAGGACCCGTGGATCGGAATCCGCAGCAGCGGCATGGTGGTGACCGGCAGTTCGGCGATCCCGCTCGCCGCCCGGTGCGGACGCAGGGGCAGCAACGCCTGGTCGAGTCCGCCGAACAGGTGCGCGCGCTCCTCGCGCTGCGCGGTGCTCAGGTGCGCGGTGCGGAAGTGATGGGCGCGTGCCAGCGGCCCGATCCAGGTGGGAAAGGTGCTGGCGTCATAGGTGTATCCGCGTTCCACGAGCAGTCGTTCCAGCGTGGGGCTGGTGCTGTAGCCGGGTCCGCGGAACCCGGTGGGCGCCGGTGCGCCTGCGGCCACGATCGCGGCGTGGGTGCGGTCGACCTCCGCGGCGAGGTCCTCGGCGCGGTAGCGCTGCAGCCACGGTTCGTGCTCGTAGGAGTGGTTGCCGATCTCGTGCCCGGCGGCGGCGAACGCACGCACCGCCTCGGCGCCGTCGTCACGGTCGGCATCCGCACCGATCACGAAAATCGTTGACCGCGAGTTCATCTCACCGAGGAATTCGACGATCCGTGGTGTCGCGACCTCGAGGTAGCTGGGCCGGGACTCCCAGGACGGATCACCGTGGGTCTTGAGGAACGACCACACGTTGTCGAGATCGAACGACAGACTGGCGACGGGGAGTGGAGGGGTCATCGGGTTCCCTGCGTGATCGGTTGGGCTGACGGTGCGAGATCCGGGCGGCCCTCGGTGACGACCGTGCCGACCCGGCCCATGACGAGCACGCCGGCGACGATGAGGATCAGACCGGCGATCAGCCACGCCGCCCGGCCTTCCGCGATCTGATCGCCCACCAGCGCGATACCGGCCACGGACGCCACCACCATGGTCACGGCGTCCATCGCCGCGCCGGCCGAGGTCGTCGACCCGCGCTGCAGGGCCGCGGCAAGCAGGACCTGCCCGACGGCCGCGGACGCCAGCGTCAGATACGCCAGCGGATGCAGCAGCAGGGCCGTCCACTCGAGGGACGGCAGCGGGCGACTCGCCACCGCCAGGACGGCGAAGGCCGCACCGGCGAGTCCGGCCAGAGGCACCGCCCCCCTGGCCCGCCAGGCCGCGGGCGCGAGGACGACACAGGCTGCCAGCACCGCGGCGAGCGCCCAACCCGTCGCCGGCGGCACCGAGGTGATCCGCGACGGTTCGGCGGCCCCGGCGAGCAGGACCAACGCCAGGGTCAGCACCGCGAGCACGGCCAGTTCGGGGCGGGTGACCCGCCAACCCAGGACGACCGCGCCCAGCACCGCCGCGACGCCGACTGCGGCGCAGGCGGCGGCCTGCACGAGGTAGACCGGCAGCGTTTCGCGGGCGAAGAAGGCCAGCAGGAAGCCGGCCACCTGGGCGGCCAGCCCGGCGGCATAGCACCGGTCGGTGACGAGGCGCCTCACCAGGCCGAGGTCCATGGTGTTGCTGATGCTGATTCGGCGAGCAGCGGTGCTTTGCAGAATCAACCCGGCAGCGTACGAAAACATCGACAAGACGAGCAGGAAGTAGGCAAACACCGGTTTTACCTGCCATTTCTGGTCGTCGGGTTGGGTGGCGGGCGATGTCCGACGACATCGGCCCGCTCTTTGCTAAGCGAATTTACAACACTTCACTGAATCAGGCATAGTGGGCGGCGTGACCGAAGTCCACCTGGTGGCGGGGACCCGCCCCGAAGCCATCAAGCTGGCGCCGCTGGTGCCCGCCCTGCGGGCGCAGGGCATGACGCCGGTGTTCGTCGCCAGCGGCCAACATCCGACGATGGTTCATCAAGCTCTCGATGCGTTCGGCCTGGAACCGGACGTCACGCTGAGCATCGACCGCGGCAGCGGCAGTCAGGCCGAACTCATGGCCGCGCTGACGGTGCAGCTCGAAAACCATTGGCGGCAGCGAACTCCCGCGGCCGTCGTGGTTCAGGGGGACACCACGACGGTGTTGGCGGCGGCGATGGTGGCCTTCTGGGCGAAGGTGCCCATCGCCCACGTCGAGGCAGGTCTGCGCTCACACGATCTGGCGGCGCCGTTCCCCGAGGAGGGCAACCGCAGACTGGTCGGGCAGATCAGCCGCCTGCATCTGGCGCCCACCGTCGAGGCGCGGGCGAACCTCGAACGGGAGGGCACCCGGTCGGGGGACATCGTCGTCACCGGCAACACCGTGATCGACGCGGTGCTCGGCATCGCCGCACGAAGCGGGCCGGTCGCAGACGCCCGCGTGGCCGAGTTCGTCGAACGGGCCGGATCCGGCCGCAGCAGGCTGGTGCTGGTGACGGCGCACCGCCGTGAATCGTGGGGTGAGCCGCTCGACCGCGTGCTCACCGCGGTCGCGCTGCTGCTCGACAAGTACTCCGACGTCGAGGTCGTGCTCCCCGCTCATCCAAATCCCGCTGTCGCGGCCCAGGTCCGGTCCGTACTCGGCGCGCATCCGCGGGTGCTGGTGACCGAACCCCTGGCGTATCCGGTGCTGGTCGCGACGCTCGCCGCGGCCACGCTGGTGCTGTCGGACTCCGGGGGGATCCAGGAGGAGGCGCCCAGTTTCGGCGTCCCCGTCATCGTCCTGCGGGAGGTCACCGAGCGGATGGAGGCCGTCGACGCGGGGTGCGCGGTGCTCGTCGGAACCGACCGCGATGCGGTGCTGGCCAACGCCTGCCGTCTTCTCGACGACCCCGACGAGCGGGCGGCGATGGTCTCGAAGGGAAACCCGTTCGGAGACGGGCGAGCAGCCGAACGGTCCGCCGCAGCGATCTCCTGGATGCTCGGGCGGACCGATCGGCCGCCGGCGGAATTCCGGTTCTGACCGCCGCCTCAGACCGTGCGGTCGGCGGCCGGGGAGAGGGTCTCGATCGCCGCCGACACCGATTGCTGACTGCGCGGCACCGCGTCGAGCGCGTTGAATCCGTAGACGAAACACCCCATCGACACGACGGTCCAGGCGTTGCCGAGCGCCCACTCCCAGGCGGTGTTGCTCGGGGCGGTGGTGAGCCAGTACAGGGCGATGATCAGCGCGGGATATCCGGAGAGAACGAAGAACCTGCCGTCGGGGCTCACCCGCCAGCCGGGGTGGCGGCGGTTGTGCAGATGCCAGAGCGCGAGCGCCACCATGGTGGCCACTGCGGTGACGGGTCCGGTCATCGAACCACCTCCGCTCTCGACGGCATCGCGCGACGGCCGGCCGTGTCGCCGACGAATTCACCATTCAGCCGGCGCTACTCTATTTGGCCACGTTGAGAAAAGGCTTAGAACTCCGGGGCCGTTGCTGGGGTCGACCGCCGGAACTCAGTTCAGTTCGCGAGTGACCTTTTCCATCGCCCGGCGGCGTTCCAGCGCAGCCGGATCCGGATGTGCGACCTGGACCAGGGAACCGCCCACCGCGTAGACCGCCAGCAGCCGCTCGACCACATCGTCGGCCGTGGCCCAGGCGGCGGTGGACAGCACCCGGTCCCGCGGCTGCAGTGCGGCGGCGGTGGCGGCGCCTGCGGCCGCGGCGAGCACCTCGTCGACCGAGCGTCCGTTCAGCGCCGGGCCCGGTGTGCGTTCGGGGGTGATCTGGTCGCCGTGCACGCGCACCGCGGTGGCGTAGTCGGTGAGGCCGACCGGCAGATCGGGGACCGGCCTGCCGAACGCATCCAGCGACAGCACCGCGATCTCGCCCATCCCCGCCGCCGCGTCGGCCTCGTCGATGCGTTCGGCTGTGCACAGCGCGATGTCGGCCCCCTGCAGATCGGAGGCGGTGCCCACCAGCGCGTCCGCGCCGATCCACCAGAGACCGAACAGCACCGCCGCGGTCTGCCAGTGCGCGGGCAGCAGGATCGCCACCCGGCTCGCCGGCCCGGCTCCGAGCTCGTCACGAAGGAGGTTGCCGGTCTTGGCCGCCCAGTTCGCCAGCGTCACGTGGGAGACCTCGATGCGTTCGCCGGTCGCGTCGTCGTAGTAGGTGATGCTCGGCCCGGCGGGGTCGGTGTCCAGCTGCGGTCCGAGCAGTGCCCCGGTGACAGTCAGTTCACACACTCCGGATCGTCGGAGCCGGCGGTGATGATCTGCGGGGGCGGCGGCGGCGCGGCCGGATCGGTGGCGCCCGCCGCGACCGGGTCGGCGGTGAGCATCGTCGGATCGGTGCCGTCGAGCCCGGAGCCTGGGCCGGTGTAGTCGTCGGCGAGCACCACCCGCACCGTGCCCGGCGCCACGGAACCGTCCGCCACGACGGTGAGTCCACCCAGATCCTTCGAAACCGCTTGTGCACCCAGGTCTTCGGCCTTGGCGGCCTGCACCTGGCTGCTGGTGACGGCGCCGCCCTCGAAGTTGCCCGTCGCGCCGGGGGTGAAGCCCTTCTGCGACAGCACCGCCGAGACCGAGGCGGCCAGACCGTTGATGTCGGTGGCGTTGACGACCTCGACGGTCGTCTTGTCCGGGGTGTACGCGAGTTCCTCGGTCTTGCCCTCGTCCTGGTCGTCCAGCAGGCCCGTCACCCACTCCTGAACGGCCGTGGGATCGACGCGCACCACACTCTGCATGCCGTCGTCGCTCCAGCCGTCCTCCCGCAGCACCGGAATCGTGGCGAATGCGACGTTGCCTGCGGCCAGCTTCTGCAGCTGGTCCACGAAATCCATGATGTCCCAGCCGTCGGAGAGCACCACCGACCGCTGCACGGCCGCCTCCAGCCGGCTCAGCGTCGCCGGACTGGACAACGTCTTGCTGGAGATCACCTCGTGGGCCAGCGACGCCATCACCGCCTGCTGGCGGGTCACCCGGTCGAGATCGCCGCGCGGCAGATCGTGCCGCTGACGCACGAAGCTCAACGCCTGCGGCCCGTTGAGCTTCTGCCATCCTGCCGGGAAGTCCGCACCCGAAAGGGGTTCGTAGACAGGCTCTTTGAGGCAGACATCGACACCGCCGAGGGCGTCGGTGATCAACGCGAAGCCCAGCAGTCCGATCTCGGCGTAGTGATCGACGGTGACCCCGGTCAGGTTCGCCACCGTCTTGATCAACGCCTCCCGGCCGTCTTCGATCGCGAGCGGTTCGGCCTCGGCCGGATCCATCCCCTGTTCCTCGACGAGCGCCTTGAGCTTCTCGAGGTGTACCGACCCGTAGACACCGTTGATCTTCATCTTGCCCAGACCGGGAGCCTCGACGTACGAGTCGCGCGGAATCGAGATGGCCGTGGCCGACTGCCCGTTGTTGGGGATGCGGATCAAGATGATCGTGTCGGTGTTGGTGGAGACGTCGTTGCCGGCGCGCAGCGTCGCCAGCTCCTCCTGGGACAGCGGATTGCCGTGGGCGTCGGTCCTGCTGTCGGATCCCACCAGCAGAACGTCGATCGCACCGTCCTCGCCGCCTTCGCCGAGCGCCGGAGAGCTGATGTGGTTGATGCCCTCTTCGAAGGACCGGATCCGGCTCCAGGCCACACCGGTCCCGAGCACCACGGCGAGGGCCACCGTCACAGCGACGGCACGAAGGACTCGAGCGGGCATCAGCCCAGGCTACTGGCGAGGGCAGCGCAGACGGGGTAGCGATCGTCGGCGCGCCAGGTCGCGTGTCACACTCACTTTCATGCCGCAACGCCTCGTGATCACCGGTGCCGGCGGCATGGTCGGGCGCATCCTGGCTGCTCAGGCCCGCCGCCAGGGGCGCGACGTGCTGGCGCTCACCTCGGCCGACTGTGACATCACCGATCCCGGCGCGGTCGCGCGGCGGGTCGCCGGAGGCGACGTGGTGATCAACTGCGCGGCCTTCACCGACGTCGACCGCGCCGAATCCGAGCCGGACCGGGCGCACGCCGTCAACGCCGTCGGCCCGGGCAACCTCGCGACCGTCTGTGCGCGAGTCGGCGCCGGCCTGATCCACGTGTCGACGGACTACGTGTTCAGCGGCGTGTTCGGCGGCGATGGCGCCGGGGCGCCGCCGCATCCGTACGAGATCGACGATGCGCCGGACCCGCTGAGCGTGTACGGGCGGACCAAGCTCGCCGGCGAACGGGCGGTGCTCGACGCGCTTCCGCAGGGTCACGTGGTGCGCACCGCGTGGGTCTACGAGGGCGCCGACGGCAGCGACTTCGTCGCCGCGATGCGCCGCAAGGCCCTCGGTACCGAGACCGTCGAGGTCGTGGCCGACCAGATCGGTTCGCCCACCAGCGCGCTCGACCTCGCCGCGGCGCTGCTCGAGGTCGCCGACGGGGGGGTGCGCGGCCGGATGCTGCATGCCGCCAACGACGGCGAGGCGAGCCGCTTCGACCAGGCCCGCGCGGTCTTCGAGATCGTGGGCGCCGACCCCGAACGGGTGCGGCCGGTCGGCGGTGACCGCTTTCCGCGACCGGCGCGCCGGCCCGCGTATTCGGCGCTGTCGGGCTCCGGGTCGGCGGCGTGTGGCCTGACCCCGCTGCGGCCGTGGCGTGAGGCGCTGGTCTCGGCCCTGCACGAGGGCCGGTGACGGGCGGCTACCCTCTACGCCGTGCTGCGTGAACGGGTGGTCGCCGGATGAGTGACCGATTGGTCGTCATCACGGTGACGTACTCACCGGGTCCGCACCTCGACCGGTTCCTGGCCACGCTGGCACATGCCACCGATCGGCCGGTCTCGGTCGTGATGGCCGACAACGGGTCCACCGACGGCGCGCCGGAGCAGGCCCTGCAGCGCTATCCGAACATCCGGCTGCTGCGCACCGGCGGCAATCTCGGGTACGGCACCGCGGTCAACCGGGCGGTCGCCTCGATCGACACGGACCCCGGTGGTGACGCCCTGGACCCTGAGTTCCTGATCGTCGCCAACCCCGATGTGCAATGGGGGCCGCGCTCCATCGACCTGCTGCTGGAGGCCGCGGGCCGGTGGCCGCGCGCCGGCGCGCTCGGACCGCTGATCCGCGACCCCGACGGCTCGGTGTATCCGTCCGCGCGCCACCTCCCCAGCCTCATCCGCGGGGGGATGCACGCGGTGGTGGGCCCGTTCTGGCGGTCCAACCCGTGGACCGCGGCCTACCGCCAGGACCGCGCCGAGCCCAGTGAACGACCGGTGGGCTGGCTGTCGGGAAGTTGCCTGCTGCTGCGCCGCTCGGCCTTCGCGCAGATCGGCGGATTCGACGAGCGGTACTTCATGTACATGGAGGACGTCGACCTCGGTGATCGACTCGGCAGGGCCGGGTGGCTCAACGTGTACGTGCCGTCGGCGGAGATCCTGCACGACAAGGGGCATTCGACCGGCCGGGACCCGGCCCGCAACCTGGCCGCCCATCACCGCAGCACCTACACTTTCTTGTCTGATCGATACCCTCGCCGGTGGCAGGCGCCGCTGCGGGGAGCGATGAAGGGCGCGCTGGCCGTGCGAGCGGGTCTGGTGGTGCGCAAAGCTCGGCGAGCTCAGGCCAAAGGGGGGTAGGTCATGGTGGATCCGGCGCAGGTCGACGCCGTCGTGCTGGTGGGTGGGCAGGGCACCCGCCTACGCCCGCTGACGCTGTCGGCGCCCAAACCGATGCTGCCGACGGCCGGGTTGGCGTTCCTGACCCATCTGCTGTCCCGCATCGCCGCGGCAGGCATCGAACACGTGGTGCTCGGGACGTCGTACAAGGCGGACGTCTTCGAGGCCGAGTTCGGCGACGGGTCGAAGCTGGGCCTGCAGATCGAGTACGTCTTCGAAGCCGAGCCGATGGGCACCGGCGGCGCGATCGCCAACGTCGCCGAGAAACTGCGCTACGACACCGCGATGGTGTTCAACGGCGACGTGCTCTCGGGGTGCGACCTGCGCGCGCTGTTGGACAGCCACGTGAGCAAGGACGCCGACGTCACGCTGCACCTGGTGCGGGTGGGTGACCCGCGGGCGTTCGGGTGCGTGCCGACCGACGGCGACGGTGTGGTGACCGCGTTCCTGGAGAAGACGCAGGATCCGCCGACCGATCAGATCAACGCCGGCTGCTACGTCTTCAAGCGCTCGGTGATCGACCGGATCCCGCGCGAGCGCGCCGTGTCGGTGGAGCGTGAGGTGTTCCCCAATCTGCTCTCCGACGGGCTGCGCGTCTGCGGTTACGTCGACGCGACGTACTGGCGCGACATGGGCACCCCCGAGGACTTCGTGCGCGGGTCGGCAGATCTGGTGCGCGGTATCGCGCCGTCGCCGGCCCTGCAGGGGCACCGCGGCGAGGAACTCGTGCACGACGGCGCGGCAGTCGGACCCGGCGCGCTGCTGATCGGCGGCACCGTGGTGGGTCGCGGCGCGGAGGTCGGCGCGGGTGCGCGCCTCGACGGTGCGGTGATCTTCGACGGTGTGCGGGTGGGCGCCGGTGCGGTGATCGAGCGGTCCATCATCGGGTTCGGCGCGCGGATCGGCCCGCGCGCCCTCATCCGCGACGCCGTGATCGGCGACGGCGCCGACATCGGTGCGCGCTGTGAGTTGCTGCGCGGGGCGCGGGTGTGGCCGGGCGTGAAGATCCCCGACGGCGGCATCCGCTACTCCACCGACGTCTGACCCCGCCGTCGCGCCTCGTCGGCCAACTGCGCCAGCCCGAAGTCGGTGTCCGGCGGCAGCCCGTCGAGGGGCCACCACCGCAGGTCCAGGGACTCCTCCGAGCGGGCGATGCGCGCGCCCTCCGGTGCGCGCACCAGGAACTGCAGGTCGAGGTGCCGGGTGGGCACGCCCAGTGAGCAGGTCACCGGATGCACATGGACGGCCGCGAGCCGCGGATCGATGGTCAGCCCGGTGATACCGGATTCCTCGGCGGCCTCGCGCAGCGCGGCGGCGATGATGTCCGGGTCGTCGGGCTCACAGTGTCCGCCCAACTGCAGCCAGCGGCCGAAGCGCGGGTGCAGGGTCAGCACCGCATGGGTACCGGTGTGGTCGAGCACGAGCGCGGAGGCGGTGACATGGCCGGGGACACACGAACGCAGGCACCCGTCGGGGCGCGCGGCCAGGAACGCGATCACCGCGTGGCGCAACGAATCCTGCGCCGGGTCGGGAGCGGCCCAGTCGGTCAGGATGTCGACCGCCGACGCGTGCAGACTCACCGGCGCACCAGAAGTCCCTCTGGGAGAACAGGATCACGCGGGCCCTGCGGCTCGGCGGGATAGCCGACCGCCACGGCGCCCAGCGGTTCCCACTCCGCGGGCAGGTCCAGCTCCGCACGCACCACATCGGCGGCGAAGATCGTCGAGCCGACCCAGCAGCTGCCCACGTCCCGCACCGCCAGGGCGACGAGGAACGCCTGGACGGCGGCACCCACCGCCACGGTGAACATCGTGTGCTCGGCGGCGGTCCTGGCCGCGTCGGGGTAGTCGTGCGCGCCGTCGGGCACCAGGAACGGGATGACGACTTCCGGTGCGTCGTAAAGGATCTGACCACGGGCCAGCCGGCGCTCGACGGCGTCGGCGGACAGGCCGTCGGCGAGCAGATCGCCGCGCCAGCGCTCCTTCATCCGGTCGAGCAGCCGGGCCCGCACGCTGTGGTCGGCCACCCAGACGAAGCGAACGGGCCGGGTGTGGTGCGGGGCGGGGGCGGTGAGCGCCTCGGCGACCGCGTCGGTGACGATCTGCGCGGGAACGGGATCGGTGCTGAACCGGCGCACCGAGCGCCGCAGGAGCTGCGCCTCGGCGCGCCCGAGTGACATCGCCTCCTCGGTGCCCAGCCAGAAGAGGTCGTCCTCTCCGGGGCGCAGCAGGTCGCGGGCGGTGGATCCGTTGTCCGCCAACGTGAGTCCGCGGACAACGGCCACGGGGATGCCGGTGAGCTTGCCCTTGACCAGGTCCGCGGCGGCGGCGATCTCGTCGGCGACGGCGACTTCGGTGACCAGCAACTCGTTGCCGTGGGCGTCACGCGCGCCGGCGTATCCGTGCAGCACGCTCAGGCCGGCGGCGCCGATCGCCGCATCGATCTGGCCGTTGCGCCACGCGCGTCCCATGGTGTCGGTGATGACGATCCCGACCGTGACGCCGAGTCGTTCGGCGAGACCGGCCCGCAGGCGCGCGGCACTCCCGTCGGGGTCGACCGGCAGCAGGGCCAGTTCGGTCGTGTCGACGTTGGACCCGTCCACCCCGGCCGCCGCCTGGATGAGGCCGATGGCGTTCTCCGTGATCAAGGTGCGTCCCTTGCGCGCCAGCACACGCACCGCCTCCTGATCGACGAGTCTGCGGCGCAACGCATCCCGCTCTTCGGGATCGTCCGGTGCGGTGACGATGCGCCCCTCGCACTTGGACACCACCTTGCTGGTGACCACCACGACGTCACCGTCGCGCAGCCACGGTGCGGCGGCCGCCAGCGCCGCGGACAGGTCGTCGCCGGGCCGGAACTCCGGCAACCCGGGCACCGGCAGGAGTTCGACCGCCGCCGCCGAGCCGTGATCGGTCGCCGAGGCGGAGCCGTGATCGGTCACAGCGGCACCCCGGCCAGTCGCACCCCGGCGCGCACCATGTCGGCGGTGGTCTCCGGATCCGTCATCAGCAGTGGTATCGCGGCGACCTCCACACCGTCGATCTGCGCGGTGTCGCCCTCGTGCACCAGCCATCCGTCGAGGATCCCGGTGCCCGACCGGGCTCCGTAGTGACGGCCGACGCCTTCGGAGGTCGACGCGACGCCGATCACCGACAGGCACTCATCGGCCATGCCGCGCAAGGGTTTTCCGGCGACGATGGGTGAATAGCCGATGACCTTGGCCGGCGCCGACCGCAGCGCGCCGCGGATGCCGGGGATGGCGAGGATCGAGCCGATGCTGACCACGGGGTTCGAGGGTGCCAGCAGGACGACGTCGGCGTCGGCGATGGCCTCGGTCACGCCGGGCGCGGTGGTCGCCTTCTCCGCGCCGACGAAGGCGAAGCTGTGGGTCGGCACCTTCGCCCGGTACCGCACCCACCACTCCTGGAAGTGGACGGCGCGCCGCTCGCCGGTGTCGGGGTCGGTGATCACCACGTGGGTCTCGCTGCGGTCGTCACTGGCGGGCAGCAACCGGGCACCCGGCTTCCATCGGTCACACAACGCCTCGGTGACCTGGGACAGCGGATACCCGGCGCGCAGCATCTGGCTGCGCACCAGATGGGTGGCCAGGTCGCGGTCGCCGAGTCCGAACCAGTCCGGCTGGACGCCGTAGGCGGCGAGTTCCTCCTTGGCGTGCCAGGTTTCGTCGCGGTGTCCCCACCCGCGCTCGGGGTCGATGCCACCGCCCAGGGTGTACATGCAGGTGTCGAGGTCCGGACAGATCCGCACCCCGAACATCCAGGTGTCGTCACCGACGTTGACCACCGCGGTCAACTCGTGGTCGGCGGAGTCCTGCGCACCGTCCGGGGCGAACCGTCCCAGACCGAGCAGATGCTGCACGCCGAGCAGGAAGCGTGCCCCACCGACGCCGCCGACCAGAACCGTCACCTTCACATCGAACGAGACTAGGCGCTCGCCCGCGGCGAGGTCGCACCGCTCCGGCAGATGGGCAACGTCACGCGCGGGACACGCCGAGATTTCCGACGCGCCGCAGAAGTGTCACGAGGTGGTATGAATTCCTGTTCCAGCGCTTGACCGCAGCCCCCCACCCGTGTGTAATCACACCAGTGTCATTTCCCGGTTGGCCAGCCGATTTTGGTGTCGCAGACCGAGATTCGATCACTTGTTCGAATTGAACCGGCCCTTCAGCACCGAGTGGGGCCACGTGGATCTACGACACCGAGTGAGGAGGGGCGGGAAATGTCTTTTGAGCAAAGCGAATTCGATCGCGTGGTCCGGTTCGACGGCCGGCTGCTCGGCTCCGTCGGCGGGGCGCCACACACCGACACCGGAGCCGCACCGATCGAGGCCATGGGGCGGCCTCAGCTGAGTCTGGTTCCGGAACGCGTGGAAGCCGAACCCGAGGACGCCGACGATCTGTGGCAGGAGCGCGCGCTGTGCGCCCAGACCGATCCGGAGGCGTTCTTCCCCGAGAAGGGTGGTTCGACTCGCGAGGCGAAGCGGATCTGCATGGGCTGCGAGGTCCGGGACGAGTGCCTCGACTACGCGCTGGCCCACGACGAGCGCTTCGGCATCTGGGGCGGGCTCTCCGAGCGCGAGCGCCGTCGCCTCAAGCGCGGCATCATCTGACCCCTCCTGCCGGGGGCTCGCCCTAATCGTCGTCGATCGTCGGGTCGATGACGGAGGGTTCGACCCCCAGATATGTGGCCACCTGAGCCACGAGCACCTCATGCAACAGCTCGGCCAGTTCGTCGGAGTCCTTGGCCCGACGCTCGATCGGCTTCCTGAACAACACGATTCGCGCCCGCGTGGAGTTACCGCGGACATCGACGCCGGCCGGTATCAACCGGGCCAGCGCCACCGGCCCATCGGCCACCACCTCGGGTGGCCACTGCACACTCTCGGGATCCTTCGGCGCCATGCGCGGGATCTCGTCCACCGCGACGTCCAATCCGGACACCCGTTCTTGCCACCGCCGCTCGATCGGTTCGTAGGCCTCCAGCACCGCCATGTCGAACCGCTCGGCCCGGCTGCGCCACCCGGGCACCGTCGGCGGGAGAAGCGGGCCGCGCATCTCGCGCCCGCGGCGTGATCTCCAGCGGTTGCGCTCGGCCACGGTCACCGATCGTAACGGTTGGCTATCGGCGGGTCCGCCGCTGCGCGTGTCCGGCACCACGCGGCGTTTGTCCCGCGATAGCCTTCCGTTCGTGAATGTTCCCCGTCGCTGCTGCAGGCCCGGGTGCCCCCACTATGCGGTGGCGACGCTGACGTTCGTCTACTCCGACTCCACCGCTGTCGTCGGCCCGCTGGCCACCGTGTCCGAACCGCACTCCTGGGATCTGTGCGTGAGCCACGCCGGCCGGATCACCGCGCCGCGCGGATGGGAACTGGTCCGCCACGCCGGACCGTTGCCCTCCCACTCCGACGACGACGACCTCGTCGCCCTGGCCGACGCGGTCCGCGAGGGCCGCGAGTCGGCGGCACCCGCCCGCGGGGGAGTCGTCCCCGGATTCTCCGACCCCACGGGCGGCGCCCAGAGCGGGGCGTTGCTGGCGCCGCCTGTGCGGCGGCCCGAGCCGACCGGACGCCGGCGCGGCCATCTGCGCGTGCTCCCCGACCCGGCTGAATGACTCCGGACAGTCCCGCCTAGGGCGTCATAGCTTCGCGAACGATCCCTCCGGTGCGGATAGGCTGACGGAAACGTCCCCGACTCCAAGGAGTTGTATGTCTAGGCCGGCTGCGGCGGTGCATCGCGTCATCAAGGCGTATGACGTACGTGGCCTGGTCGGCGAGGAACTCGACGCGGCGTTCGTGGCCGACGTCGGCGGAGCGTTCGCACGGCTGGTCGCCGACAGCGCCGGCCAGGTCGTGATCGGCCACGACATGCGGTCGAGTTCACCCGCGCTGTCGGAGGCCTTCGCCGAGGGCGTGCTGGCCCAGGGCCTCGATGTCGTCCGGATCGGGCTGGCGTCCACCGATCAGCTGTACTTCGCCTCGGGGTTGCTGGACTGCCCCGGGGCCATGTTCACCGCCAGCCACAACCCGGCCGCCTACAACGGCATCAAGCTGTGCCGCGCCGGGGCCAAACCGGTCGGCCGCGACACCGGGCTCACCCAGATCGCCGAGCAGGTCATCGACGGCGTGCCCGCCCATGACGGACCTCGCGGCACTGCATCCGACCGCGACGTGCTGACCGACTACGGCGCATTCCTGCGGTCGCTGGTGCCGATCTCCGGGCGGCGTCCCCTGCGCGTCGCCGTCGACGCCGGGAACGGGATGGCCGGGCACACGACGCCGGCGGTCCTCGGCCCCATCGACGCGGTCACCCTGCTGCCGCTGTTCTTCGAACTCGACGGCACCTTCCCCAACCACGAGGCCAACCCCCTGGACCCGGCCAACCTGATCGACCTGCAGGCCTTCGTGCTCGAGACCCGTGCTGATATCGGGCTGGCCTTCGACGGGGACGCCGACCGCTGCTTCGTCGTCGACGAGAAGGGTCGGGCGGTGTCGCCCTCGGCGGTGACCGCGCTGGTGGCCGCGCGCGAACTCGGCCGGGAGATCGGCGCGACGATCATCCACAACCTGATCACCTCGCGCGCGGTGCCCGAACTGGTCGCCGAACGCGGCGGCACGGCGGTGCGTTCGCGGGTCGGGCACTCCTACATCAAGGGATTGATGGCCGAGACCGGGGCGATCTTCGGGGGCGAACATTCCGCGCACTACTACTTCCGCGACTTCTGGGGTGCCGACTCCGGGATGCTCGCCGCGCTGCACGTGCTGGCCGCACTCGGCGAACAGGATCGTCCGCTGTCGGATTTCATGGCCGACTACCAGCGTTACGAGGCGTCCGGCGAGATCAACTTCACCGTCGCCGACGCGCCCGCGTGCGTGGAGGCGGTGCTCAAGTCCTTCGGCACCCGCATCCACTCGATCGACCACCTCGACGGGGTGACGGTCGACCTCGGTGGCGGCCAGTGGTTCAACCTGCGCACCTCCAACACCGAACCGTTGCTGCGCCTCAACGTCGAGGCGCGCACGGGCGAGGAGGTCGACGAGGTGGTCGGGCAGGTCTCCGAGACCGTTCACGCCCAGAACGCAGAACCAGGCGGGACATCGACGTGACCGGATCATCGGCTGCCCTGGTAGACCTCGACGACGGTGAGGCCCTGCTGGCCGCCGACCGCGACGGTCTGCTGAGGGCGGCCGCGATGGCCGGCGCGCAGGTGCGCGCCACGGCGGCCGCGCTCGACGAGGGCCTGCTCGAGTCGCTGCGTTCGGGTCAGCCGCCGCGCACCGTGATCTGGGTGGCGGGTCGCGGCGCGGCCGAGACCGCCGGTGCGGTGCTGGCCGCCGCGTTCGGCGCCGTCGTCGCCGCCCCGATCGTGACGGTCGGCGCGGCGCCGCCCTGGATCGGCGCGCTCGACGTGATCGTGGTCGCCGGTGACGACCCCGGCGATCCCGCGCTGGTGTCGGCGGCCGCGACAGGCGTGCGCCGCGGTGCCCGCGGCGTGGTGGTCGCCCCGTACGAGGGGCCATTGCGTGATGCGACGGCCGGGCGCGCGGTCGCGCTCGCGCCCCGCCTGTGGGTGCCCGACGATTTCGGGTTGTCGCGTTACCTCGCGGCGGGGCTGGCCGTCCTGCAGGTCGTCGATCCCGGGCTGCGGGTGGATCTCGGCGAACTCGCCGACCAACTCGACGCCGAGGCGCTGCGCAACAGCGCGGGCCGTGACCTGTTCACCAACCCCGCGAAGGCGTTGGCCGAACGCATCTCGGGACGTGACGTCGTGCTGGCGGGCGACAATGCGAGCACGCTGGCGCTCGCCCGGCACGGCGCGGCGGTGCTCCTGCGGGTCGCGCAGGAGACGGTGGCCGCGGTCGGCCTCGGCGACGTGCTGGTGGCGTTGCGGAACGGGTTCGGCGCAGCCGGGGCGGGCTCGGCCGGCGCCTCGCTGTTCCACGACGAGGAACTCGACGGTCCA
Source organism: Mycobacterium sp. IS-1742 (assembly GCF_001500125.1). GTDB lineage: Bacteria > Actinomycetota > Actinomycetes > Mycobacteriales > Mycobacteriaceae > Mycobacterium. The sequence goes on from NZ_LQIV01000045.1 coordinate 95,953, forward strand.
CTGCCACGACGCGTGCGCACGGTCGTGCTGACGACCGACGCGGAGCGCCCGACGGTGGCGGCGCGGGTCAGTGGATACGACGACGTCGACGTGATCGACGCCGAAGACGTACCCGACGGACCGGAGCCAGGAGGGGCTGCGGCCAGCGGCAGGGGGATGGAACAGGAATTGGCGACACTGGCGGTGCGGTTGGAGATGACCGCGGTCTACCTGCGACTGGTTCGAGGTTGATCGGGTGCATCTGCTGAGGGGAGCGGTGCGGACCTATGCCTGGGGTTCGCGGACGGCGATCGCCGATTTCACCGGAAGGCCAAGTCCGACAGCGCATCCGGAGGCCGAATTGTGGTTCGGCGCCCACCCCGGGGATCCGGCCTATCTTCAGGACGGGGACGGCGAGGTCTCGCTGCTCGAGGCGCTGCACGACGACCCCGACGGCCAGCTGGGCGCCGCGGTCGTCGACCGGTTCGGCGAGACGCTGCCGTTCCTGGTGAAGGTGCTCGCCGCCGACGAGCCGTTGTCGCTGCAGGCCCACCCGAGCGCCCAGCAGGCCGCCGAGGGCTACGACCGCGAGGAGCGGCTCGGTATCCCCGTGTCGGCGCCGATGCGCAACTACCGCGACCGCAGCCACAAACCCGAGCTGTTGGTCGCGCTCGACCGGTTCGAGGCGCTGGCCGGGTTCCGTCCGGTCCCGCGCACCGTCGAGCTGATGCGGGCACTCGAGGTGCCCGAGCTGGACCCGTTCGTCAACCTGCTGCACGGACAGTCCGAACCCGACGGTCTTCGTGCCCTGTTCACCACCTGGATCACCGCCCCGCAGCCGCACCTGGACGTGCTGGTGCCCGCGGTGCTCGACGGGGCGATCGACTACATCCGCGCCGGGCAGACCGAGTTCGCGGCCGAGGTCAAGACGGTGCTCGAACTCGGCGAACGATATCCGGGGGACGCCGGAGTGCTGGCCGCGATGCTGCTCAACCGCATTACGCTGAGCCCGGGGGAGGGGATCTACCTGCCCGCCGGGAACCTGCACGCCTATCTGCACGGTGTGGGTGTGGAGGTGATGGCCAACTCCGACAACGTGTTGCGCGGTGGGCTGACGCCCAAGCACGTCGACGTCCCGGAACTGCTGCGGGTCCTCGACTTCACCCCGACCCCCGATCTCGTGCTGCGGCCCGAGATCGCCAGGGACGGAATCGAATACGAATACCGGACGCCGGCGCCGGAGTTCGCGGTGTCGGTGCTGCGCCTGCACGGCGACAACGTCGGCCACGAGGTGGACGCACCGTCGCCGCACGACGGCCCCCAGGTGCTGGTGTGCACGGAAGGGTGTGCGGAGGTGCACGCCAAGGGCGGCGACGTCCTGGCCCTGCCGCGGGGTGCGGCCGCCTGGGTGACCGCCGACGACGGCCCCGTCCGGTTGCTCGCGGCGACGCCGACGACCGTCTTCCGGGTCACCGTCGGGATCTAGCGGGTTGCGACGAGGTCGCGCTCACGCGTGCGCCGCGTGGCGGCCCGCTTCTCCGCCAGCCACAGTCGCATGTTGTGGCCGATGGTGCGTCCCACCAGGCGCGGCGAGGGAACCATGTAGAGGCTGTCGAGCAGGCTGAACCGCCGCAGGAACCACTCCGCAAGCACCGGATCGGTCTCCGCGGCGCCGAGGAACTGGTCGAACAGGGCGCCGACCGGTCCGTACCACTTGGGCATGGGGCCGCTCGCCCGGTGCAGTGTGAGATCGCCGATCGCGTTCATCTGCCATACCGGGAACGTGGTCTTGGCCGTCGCCTTGCTCAGTGCACGCGCCAACTCCGGTTCGGGGTGCTGCAGCGCCCTGCGCAGATGCCCCGCCTGCAGCGAGGTCATCGTCATGCCCTGACCGAAGGTGGGGTTGAAGCTCACGACCGCGTCACCGAAGGGCACGATGCCCGCCGGGAACCGGTCGATTTTGTCGTAGCGGCGCCAGCGACTGGTCGGGTATTTGTGAAAGGCCATGTCGCCCAAGGGAGTTCCGGCTCGCACGGCGGAGGCGACGTGGGCGGGCAGGATCGTGTCGACCAGATCGCAGATCTCGGCGAAGTTCTGCGGGGGCGCCACCTTGCCGACACCGAAGGTCGTGATGTTCCAGTTGCCGTCCTCGTAGAGCAGCATCCCGACGCCCACCGGCCGTTCCACCGACGCGCCTGCGACCACCACCTTCTCGGCCAGCAGCCCCTCGGGGATGTGGACCTGCTGGGTGGCGTAGGCGATGCCGACGTCGACGGTGTCCTCGGGTGGGCGTTCGAAACCCCACTGCGTCAACCACACCGGGAGCCGGGTGCCGCGACCGGTGGCGTCGACGACGAGGTCGGCCGCCACCGTCTCCGGCTCGCGCTCGGCGTCGAGGAGCACACCGGTGACGCGCCGGGCGACGGGATCGAAGACCGGTTCGCCGACCGAACGCTGTTCGACGGTCACGTTCGGGATCGCCATGGTGCGCCGACGGATCTGCCATTCCAGCTGCGGCCGGCTGGGGACGTAGGCGGTGAACTCGTCGCGCAGCGTGTGCTTGGTCCCCAACACATGCCCGGCCGCGCCGAAGTGGATACAGTCCGGTCGGTTCTCCAGGATCGGCACGCCCTCGGCGACCATGCCGTCGAGCAGGCCCGGATACAGGCTCTCGAACTCCTGGGCGCCGCGCGCCATGAGCAGGTGGACGTGGCGACCCTGCGGCACCGCGGCCCGGTTGACCGGCCGGTCGGGCAGGTCGTCGCGCTCGTATACGGTCACCCGGTCGTAGAAATCGGACAGCACGCGCGCTGCGCACATTCCCGCGATGCTGCCCCCGACGACGATCGCGTGTTTAGTACTCCGCCCCATCGGTGCACAGTACTCGGTACTGTCCCCGAATCCAGGCCCTCAACTCGCATCGCGACCCATCCGAAAGGGAAACGTCATGGCCGGTAGATGGCGCACGAAATCCGTCGAGCAGTCGATCGCCGACACCGACGAACCGGGGACCAGGCTTCGCAAGGATCTGAGCTGGTGGGATCTGACGGTGTTCGGTGTATCGGTCGTGATCGGCGCAGGCATCTTCACCATCACCGCGTCGACGGCAGGCAACCTCACCGGTCCGGCGATCTCGATCTCGTTCGTGATCGCCGCGATCGCATGCGGTCTGGCGGCGTTGTGCTACGCCGAGTTCGCCTCGACGGTGCCCGTCGCGGGCAGCGCATACACGTTCTCCTACGCCACCTTCGGCGAATTCATGGCCTGGATCATCGGATGGGACCTGATCCTGGAGTTCGCCGTGGCCGCCGCGGTGGTGGCCAAGGGCTGGTCGAGCTACCTCGGGACGGTGTTCGGCTTCGGCGGCGGGGTCGCGAACTTCGGCGGGTTCGAGGTGGACTGGGGAGCGCTGGTGATCATCGCCGTGGTCACCCTGTTGCTGGCCCGCGGGACCAAGCTCTCCGCGGAGGTCAGCCTCATCATCACCGTCATCAAGGTCGCGGTGGTGCTGCTGGTGGTCGTCGTCGGCTCGTTCTTCATCAAGGCCGCCAACTACTCGCCGTTCATCCCGCCCGCCGAATCCGGTGAGGGTGGTACCGGCTCGGAGCAGTCGTTGTTCTCGCTGATCACCGGCGCGGAGGGCAGCGCCTACGGCTGGTACGGCCTGCTCGCCGGCGCGTCGATCGTGTTCTTCGCGTTCATCGGTTTCGACATCGTGGCCACCACCGCCGAGGAGACCAAGAATCCGCAGCGCGATGTGCCGCGCGGCATCCTCGCGTCGCTGGGCATCGTCACCGTCCTGTACGTGGCCGTCGCCGTGGTCCTGTCCGGGATGGTGTCCTACACGCAGTTGCGCGACGCGGGCAGCGGGGCGAACCTCGCGACCGCGTTCGAGGCGAACGGGGTGAACTGGGCGGCGACCGTCATCTCCATCGGCGCGCTGGCCGGTCTCACCACCGTGGTCATCGTGCTGATGCTCGGGCAGACGCGGGTGCTGTTCGCGATGTCGCGCGACGGTCTGCTGCCCCGTCAGCTGGCCCAGACCGGTGAGCACGGCACGCCGGTGCGCATCACGGTGATCGTCGGTGTGGTCGTGGCGGTCGCCGCGACGGTCTTCCCGATCGGCAAGCTCGAGGAGATGGTCAACATCGGCACGCTGTTCGCGTTCGTGCTGGTGTCCGCCGGGGTGATCGTGCTGCGGCGCACCCGACCGGACCTCGAGCGCGGTTTCAAGGCGCCGTTCGTGCCGTTGCTGCCGATCGCCGCGATCATCGCCTGCCTGTGGCTGATGCTGAACCTGACCGGGCTGACCTGGATGCGATTCCTCATCTGGATGGCGATCGGCGTGGTCGTCTACTTCCTCTACGGCCGTCGGCACTCGCTGCTCGGCCGGCGGGAACGCGAGGCCGTTTCGGAGTAATTTACAAAACCATGCTCTGTGTCTAGACAGCGGACAAACACGCTTCTATAGTCAAGTCATCGTCGTGATGACTCACTTGGAGGTGGCTGTGACCGCAGAACCGGAAGCCCTCGACATCGCCCAGTGGCGTGACCGCAAGCGCTATCTGTGGCTGATGGGCCTGATCGCCCCGACCGCGCTGTTCGTGATGCTGCCGGTCGTGTGGGCGCTCAACCAGCAGGGATGGCACGCGGCCGCCGCGGCGCCGTTCTGGATCGGGCCGATCCTGCTGTACATCCTGTTGCCCGCCCTCGACCTGCGGTTCGGGCCCGACGGGCAGAATCCGCCCGACGAGGTGATGGAGCGGCTCGAGAACGACAGGTACTACCGCTACTGCACCTACCTCTACCTGCCGTTCCAGTGCGCCAGCGTCGTCCTCGGCGCCTACCTGTTCACCGCCTCGGACCTCGGGTGGCTGGGGTTCGACGGTGGCCTGAGCTGGCCGGCGAAGATCGGCCTGGCGCTGTCGGTCGGCCTGCTCGGCGGCGTCGGCATCAACACCGCACACGAACTCGGCCACAAGAAGGACTCGCTGGAGCGCTGGCTGTCGAAGATCACGCTGGCGCAGACCTGCTACGGCCACTTCTACATCGAGCACAACCGCGGCCACCACGTCCGGGTCGCGACTCCCGAGGACCCCGCGTCGGCGCGGTTCGGTGAGACGTTCTGGGAATTCCTGCCGCGCAGCGTGTTCGGCAGCCTGAGATCTGCGTGGGAGCTGGAAGCCAAGCGGCTCGAGCGCGCAGGCAAGACGAAGTGGCACTGGTCCAACGACGTGCTCAACGCATGGGCGATGTCGGTGGTGTTCTACGGCGTGCTGGTCGCGGTGTTCGGTTGGGCGGTGCTCCCGTACATCGTCATCTCGGCGGTGTTCGGCTTCACGCTGCTCGAGACGGTCAACTACCTCGAGCACTACGGGCTGCTGCGGCAGAAGACCACGAGCGGCCGCTACGAGCGTTGCGCACCGGTGCACAGCTGGAACTCCGACCACATCGTGACCAACCTGTTCCTCTACCACCTGCAGCGGCACAGCGATCACCACGCCAACCCCACTCGCCGCTACCAGACGCTGCGCAGCATGGAAGGCGCGCCGAACCTGCCGAGCGGATACGCCTCGATGATCGCGCTGACCTACTTCCCGCCGCTGTGGCGCCGCGTGATGGACCATCGGGTGCTCGAGCACTACGGCGGCGACATCACCCGGGTCAACGTCCATCCCCGCGTGCGCGACAAGGTGATGGCCCGCTACGGCGCGGACGCGCCGGCATGAGCGCCTACCGCTGCCCGGGCTGCGGTTACGTCTACGACGAGGTGAGAGGCGCTCCCCGGGAGGGCTTTGCGGCGGGGACGCCGTGGAGCGAGATCCCCGACGACTGGGGCTGCCCGGACTGCGCCGTGCTCGAGAAAGTCGACTTCGAACCCGTCTGAACACCCGTCAACGAGCCGATACGAGAGGAAATACCATGGACTACAAGCTGTTCGTCTGCGTGCAGTGCGGATTCGAGTACGACGAGGCCAAGGGGTGGCCGGAGGACGGCATCGCCCCGGGCACCCGTTGGGACGAGATCCCCGACGACTGGAGCTGCCCGGACTGCGGCGCGGCGAAGTCGGATTTCGAGATGGTGGAGGTCGCCCGGGGATGACCGCTAGGGTCGCGCGTGTGGTTTCCCGCGCACGCGTGCCCTACGCCGAGGCGTCGAGGGTGCTGCTGCGCGACTCGATCCTCGACGGCATGCGCGAACTGCTGGACACCCGCGACTGGTCGGCGATCACGCTGACCGACGTGGCCAAGGCTGCCGGGATCAGCCGCCAGACCATCTACAACGAGTTCGGCTCCCGGCAGGGGCTGGCCCAGGGATACGCGCTGCGGCTGGCCGACCGCCTCGTCGACGCGGTCGACGACGCCATCGAGAGCAATGTCGGCGAGGTGTACGCCGCCTTCCTCGAGGGTTTCCGCGCCTTCTTCACCGAGTCGGCCGCCGATCCGCTGGTGATCTCGCTGCTGTCGGGAGACTCGAAGCCGGACCTGTTGCAGATCATCACCACCGACAGCGGGCCGATCATCACCCGGTGTTCGGACCGGTTGACGTCGACCTTCCAGCACAGCTGGGTCAAGGCCAGCGACGAGGACGCCGGAATCCTGGCCCGCGCGATCGTGCGCCTGGCCATGAGCTACGTCTCCATGCCTCCGGAGGCCGACCACGACGTGGCCGGTGACCTGGCCCGGCTCATGACACCCTTCGCGGAGCGCTACGGTGTTATCGAGCAGGATCCGCGGCCGGCGAAGACGCACCGCCCCGATGGCTAATCTGACACTCAGCTGAGTAATTGCGACGCGCGCACGAGAAGGAAGCACATGACCACGACTGAGCAGCGACTGACGGTCGAGAGCCGCAACGGCATCGACTACAAGGTCGCCGACCTGTCCCTGGCCGAATTCGGCCGTAAAGAGATCCGCCTGGCCGAGCACGAGATGCCGGGCCTGATGGCGTTGCGGCGCGAATACGCCGAGGTGGCGCCGCTCAAGGGCGCCCGCATCTCCGGATCGCTGCACATGACGGTGCAGACCGCGGTGCTCATCGAGACCCTGGTCGCCCTCGGTGCCGAGGTCCGCTGGGCGTCGTGCAACATCTTCTCGACCCAGGACCACGCGGCCGCGGCGGTCGTCGTCGGCCCGCACGGCACCCCCGAGGAGCCCAAGGGCACCCCGGTCTTCGCCTGGAAGGGCGAGACGCTGGAGGAGTACTGGTGGGCCGCCGAGCAGATGCTGACCTGGCCGGGCGAGCCGGCCAACATGATCCTCGACGACGGCGGCGACGCCACCATGCTGGTGCTGCGCGGCGCGCAGTTCGAGAAGGCCGGCGTGGTCCCGCCCGCCGAGGACGACGACTCCGCCGAGTACCGGGTCTTCCTCAACCTGCTGCGTGAGCGGTTCGAGACCGACAAGACCAAGTGGACGAAGATCGCCGAGGCGGTCAAGGGTGTCACCGAGGAGACCACGACCGGTGTGCTGCGGCTCTACCAGTTCGCCGCCGCAGGCGAGCTGGCGTTCCCCGCGATCAACGTCAACGACTCGGTCACCAAGAGCAAGTTCGACAACAAGTACGGCACCCGCCACTCGCTGATCGACGGCATCAACCGCGGCACGGACGTGCTGATCGGCGGCAAGAAGGTGCTGATCTGCGGCTACGGCGACGTGGGCAAGGGTTGCGCGGAGTCGCTCGCCGGCCAGGGCGCCCGGGTCCAGGTCACCGAGATCGATCCGATCAACGCGCTGCAGGCGCTGATGGACGGCTTCGACGTGGTGACCGTCGAGCAGGCGATCGGCAGCGCCGACATCGTCATCACCTCGACGGGCAACAAGGACATCATCACCCTCGACCACATGAAGGCGATGAAGGACAAGGCCATCCTCGGCAACATCGGCCACTTCGACAACGAGATCGACATGGCGGCCCTCGAGCGGTCCGGCGCGACGCGGATCAACATCAAGCCGCAGGTCGACGAGTGGACCTTCGACGACGGCCACGCGATCATCGTGCTGTCCGAGGGCCGCCTGCTGAACCTGGGCAACGCGACCGGCCACCCGTCGTTCGTGATGAGCAACAGCTTCTCCAACCAGGTGATCGCGCAGATCGAGCTGTGGACCAAGAACGACGAGTACGACAACGAGGTCTACCGGCTCGCCAAGCACCTCGACGAGAAGGTCGCCCGCATCCACGTCGAGGCGCTCGGTGGCACGCTGACCAAGCTCACCAAGGAGCAGGCGGAGTACATCAACGTCGACGTCGAGGGCCCGTACAAGCCGGAGCACTACCGGTACTAGATCACCCCGCGCCGAACGTGCGCTCACGGCGAGAAATCTCGACTTTTCTCGCGGTGGGCGCACGTTCGCCGTTAGGGTCGGACCATGGGGCGGGGGATCCGGGCTTTTCTTGTCATGCTGTGCCTGTTCACCGTCGCGGTGACCACGGCCGGCCCCGCGCACGGCGACGATCCGACGATCGACGACCATCACCCGTACTTCAACGAGGACGAGTATCAGGCGTTCTACACCCCTCCTGACCCGTTGCCGCCGGGCGGTCCCGGCGACCTGATCCGGACCGAGCCGTCGCGGTTGGTGCTCGAACCGTCGGGCGCGCTCGGCATGATCATGGCGAACGGCACGCGAATCATGTACCGCAGCAACGACGCTCGCGGCAATCCGGTGGCCGTCACGGGAACATACTTCGAACCGCACAACCCATGGCCGTTCGGTGGGCCGAGACCGCTGATCGTCTACGGGCCGGGCACCCAGGGCCAGGGTGACCAGTGCGCGCCGTCGCGCCAGTTCAACCAGGGCATCCACTGGTCGCCGTATCTGGACATCGCGTTCAACTACGAGGAGTTGTTCGTCGCGACCATGGTGGCGCGCGGGTTCGCGATCGTGATGACGGACTACGAGGGCCTCGGCACACCGGGTCTGCACACCTACGTCAGCCGCGTCTCGCAGGGTCACGCGATGCTCGACGCGGCCCGCGCGGCGAAGCGACTACCGGACACCTCGCTGAATCCCGAAGGGCCGGTGGCCTTCTGGGGCTATTCGCAGGGCGGGGGAGCGGCCGCATCCGCCGCCGAGATGGCGCAGGGATACGCACCGGAGGTCGACGTCGTCGGAACCTATGCGGGTGCGCCGCCGGCCGACCTCAAGGCGCTGTTCCCGTTCGCCGACGGCAGCATGCTGGTCGGCGTCGTCGGCTACGCGCTGAACTCGGTGATCACCGCCTATCCCGAACACGAGGCGGCGATCCGGGCCACGCTCACACCGCGTGGCGCGGACATGCTGTTCAAGGTGCAGGATCAGTGCATCGCCGAGACGATCACCAAATTCATGTTCAGGCACCTGCAGCCCTACTTCAACCAGGACATCCACCAGTTGGTCGAGCAGGAGCCGTTCCGGTCGCTGTTCGAGGAGCAGAAGTTGGGGCGGTCCAAGCCCAACGCGCCGGTGTTGATCAACGCCAACAGGTTCGACCCGCTGGTGCCCTGGGCGCCGGCGATGCAGCTCGGCCGTGACTGGTGTGCGCAGGGCGCCGACGTGGAAGCCCGTACGAACGAGCAGCCGCCGTTCCTCAACAAGGCGGTGGTCAACCACGGGCTGCCGATGTTCGTCGACGGTGAGCCCGCGATGCAGTGGATCGCCGACCGGTTCAAAGGCGTGCCGACGGCGCCGAACTGCGGGCGGATCTGAACCCGCGAACTGACGCGGATCTTACGAGTGGCTGAACGCCGTTTCGTGCCGATACCCCTGGGGTACTGAGAGCTCACATTCACTTGAGGAGAGGGCGTGGGATGGCCGACGTGCATATCGGTGACGAGCAGACGTTCGACGAGTCGGCGCTGGTGGCGCCGATCAACCTGATCTCGCACGCCGTCGTGCGCAACGCCGTCACCCGGTTGCAGGACGACCACCGAATCACCGACGCCGACACGGCTTTTCGTGCGCTGTTGACCGTCTCGAAGCGCTACGACGTCAAGCTCCGGCATCTGTCGGCAGCGGTCGTCAACGCGGACGCGGGCACCCCCGGCGCCACGAGCGCCCCTGCGCTGTCGTTCTCGCTGAGGGGCCGCGGTAGGGCGCCGAGGCGGTCCGACGTGCTCGCCGATCTCGTCACCACCGCGGTCGAGCTGTTCTCCGCCGGCTCGGCGGCCGTCCAGCTGCGCGACGCCGCGTTCGGCGGGGTGTGCATCGAGAGCCATGAGGGCCTGCCCGAGCAGTTCCGGCACCACTTCAGCTACGTGGAGGACGAGGGCTCGGCCGCCGCATACGCGACGGCGCACTGCGAGGTCGTGCGGGTGGACGACGTCGCGGTCTCGCCGCTGTACAGCTTCACCGACATGGAAGTCCTTGCGCAGTCCGGCGTGCAGGCGGAGATCGCCGTCCCGATGTGCGACGAGGACGGCCGCAACTGGGGCGCGGTGACGGTCATGTTCGACACCCGCAAGCCGCGGATCGACCCATTTGCCATCGAGATGCTGCACGGGCACGCAGATTCCTGCGCACAGTGGCTGCGCTGGTACGACCAGACCGTCATGCCGGAGCTCGTGGCCGCCGTCCACGACGTCGCGGCGTCGCTGGCCGACGCCGGCAGCACGGCGGTGTCGGCGTAGGGCATCGTTCGGCTGCTCTGCGGCGAACGGCAGTGGTGAGACGACGCTAGACCGGTGTGCCGCGGTTCCACCCGGGCTTTTGGATCAGAAGGTTGTCTCGCTCACGGCGACGGCATGATTCGGCGAAGTCGATCGCCGCGGACGCGTCGGCCAGGAATTGTTCGAACTCCTGGGATGTGAGCTCGTAGTACTCCTCGTAGTCCAACGGTCCGTTGCTGACAGGGATGGACAGGTATCGACGGTTCGACTTGTCCTCGATACCGATCGAGTACCGGTGCTCCCTGGAGAAGTAGTGGTCTATGAAAGCCATTCGCACGCCCATCTACTCGGTGATCTCGGTGATCGTGTAATCGTCGGGTGTCACGCCGGCACCATCGATCACGGCTTCGGAGTTGCCGTCCGGAAGAAGACCTCCCGGCAGCCACAGGTCATTCGCGCCCGCTTCGTTGCCAGATGGTACGCGCACGTTGTGGTCGTGTGGGTCTGCGATGTCGATACGAAGAACGTTGTGCTCGCCCAGGAAACCCTCCGGCCAGCCGAGCATTCGTTCCATCGCCCTCGGTTCGCCACCGGTGGACTCCAGCAACGCGTCGACCTCGCTCTTGGCCATGACGAAGGCGGTTCCGTCCCGCTGTGCCAATCCGTACTTCTCGAAGTTGCTCTCCGGCATGAACCGCGTCGCGCCTTCGCGGAACTTCTCGAGGTGATCGTGGATGTACTCCGGCGACAGATACTCGGACGGATCCGGCCTCGTCCCCTTCTCCATCGCCAGCAATTCGTCGCGCTTCTCGTCGGTCACGGGGGGTTGTTCGTCACCCGGGTTCGATTCCCCTGCCGGCTGCGACTCGACTGAGGTAGGCGCTGACGCCGGTTCGGCTGATCCCGCATCCAGTGGTCTCGGCAAGGGCTTCGGGGTCGGTGCGTTCTCCGTCGTCGGGCCGCCGGCGGCCGTAGGCTGTTGTGCGCGTGAGCCTTCGGGCGACGTCGCCTGTGGCGATCGTCCGTCCGGTGTGCGCGCGTCCGGTGTCCGCGTCTCGGGGCCGTGTGTTGCGCCCGGAGCGTGCGCCGCACCCGGGGTGTGTGGCGCCATCGGTCCCATCGGCGCGTCGACACCGCCTGGACTTGTCGGGTCGAGCAGCGATTCGGGGATCGCCGGCGGCCGGACATCCGGCACACGCGTGGGTCCGGGCCCGACGCTGTCGAGGTCGGGGACTCTGTCCACATCCGTTGTGCCGTACCGCGACCCGAGGCCGCGCAACCCGGGAATCCGCCCGTCCTCCAGCAGGCCCCTGGCCGTCTTCAGCCCCTTGGCGACGGATCCCGTCTTCGAGAGTGCGCCGCCGGGAACGAACAACGACCCGATGTTGAACGCGGCTTCGCCCGCCGCGCGCCCGGGGTGGTCACTCGACCACTTGTCGAGCGCGATGAACTGGGCGCCCATGTCGGCCAGGACGCCGGGCAGCTTCGCCGGATCCTGCGCCACCGACAGCGCCACCTCCGCCATGCCCTTCCAGGTGTCGGGGTCGGCCATCGCGACGGTGCCCGCCACGGTGCTGATCAGCCCCGTGGTCAGACCGACCTGGAAGTCGGTGTACAGGGTGAACGCATCTGCGAGTCTCCCGCCCACCTCCTCGCCCAGGAGCGATTCCAGATGCGGCCGAACCCATTTCTGCAGGGAGCTCACCGCGTCGCCGATGGCGGTGGCGAGTTGTTCGAGGAGGCCGACGACACCTTTGACCTGGTTCTGGAAGTTCTCCAGCACGGTGCCCACATCGCGGGCCACCTCGCGCAGGATGTCGTCGGCCTCTCCGGTGAAAATCCCCTTCACCGTGTCCCACACGCCGTCGAGGGAGATCCTGTCCAGCAGTCGGCGGATGGCGTCCTGGGTCTCCTGCACACCGTCGGCGAAGTCGTCGATCGACGATCCCACGTCGGCGGCCAGGCCCGACAGATCGGTCACTGCCTGGCCCAACGTGTCGAGCGTGTCGCCGATCTTCTCGCCCTCGGGGATCTGTTGCACGGACACAACGGTTTTCACCGGTGCCATGGCCTGGTCGAACAACGACAGTCCTTGACCGAGGTTGCGCCATTGCGCGGCGGTGAGGCGCATCACGCCCGAGTTGCCCGACGGCCAGGTCAGCGCCGCGCCCGCGAACATCCCACCGGGCAAGGCATTGAGGAAGGGGGCGATCACATGCCACTTGGCAGGAGGGGGAACGGTGTTCGAGTTCGGGCCCGTGGCCGCGTCCCCGGCTTTCGTCTCACTCGGCTCGCCGCCCAGGCCACCGGTCGGACCCGCACCGCCGACGGTCGACACCGCGTCGGCGTTCTCGTAGTTGAACCCCGTCGCCTCGATCATGTAGCCGACGGATTTGAATGCGTTCGCGGCTTCGGCCAAACCGTTGGTGAATTCCTGCGCCTGGTCGCCGTACCTCAGTCCGAACTCCAGGCCGGCGGGGTCGGTGCCCGAGGCGATGCCGCCCGACACCACCGAACCCAGCGCGTCCGACAGCATTCCGAGCTGAGTTCCCAGCGCGCCCAGCTCGCCACCAGCCCGGATCAGCGCCTGCGGTTCGACCTCGATGCGCACACCAGAGGCAGCAAATCCGCCGACTACTCCCACATCCGGCCGTTCTTGTCGACGGCATCGGCGTAGTTCCTGCGCGCCATCTCGGCGATGGTCTTCAGTTGCGAGAGCGCCTGTTTCATCTGCTCGGCGCCGTCCTCCCACTGCTGTTGAGCCTGCGCCTGCGCATCCGACGCGTCGCCGTGCCACGTGGCCCGCAGTGCGGCCATCGTCCCGTTGACGTCTTCCAGACACTCCGCGACGTCACGTTCGAAGTCCCGCATGTGATCGATCGCCGACTGCATCTGCGGAAAACTCACCACCAACCGGCTCATCGCGGACCGGCCCCCGGGATTCGCGCCCCTTCGGTTGCCGGCGAGGCTGGCGGCGCCGCCAGATTCATCCGGTGGGCCAGCTCGCGCACCGCGCCTTGACCGCCCGCGTTCAACTGGGCGGCGGCACCCCCGGGACCGCCGCCCGGAGTCCGCATCGCCGAGCCCACCGCCCCGGCCGCGTCCTCGTCGGTCTTCGCGTACTCCCTGCCGGCGATCGTCAGCATCTGCGACATGGTCTGCAGGCCGCGGACGACCTGTCCCGCACCGTTGTGCCAGGTGTCCCACTCGGTCTGGAAGGCCGAAGCGGCCCCGCCCTCCCACCCGGCACCGAGAAGCTGTCCGACTTCGAGGTCGACCGCCGACAACCGGTCCTGCAGGCGCTGCCCGGCGTCGGCCAGCCGGGAGGCCGCCGAAGTCAGTTCGGAGACGACCACTTCAACCGATTGCCCCATTCGGCGAACCTCCAGTCACGTGCGGCGAGCGTCGGTGTCGAGGTCCGGGGGTCATCGCGGCTGCGCAGCGGTGGCCAGCAAACTCCCCGGCGGACGAATCGAGCTTATCGGCGGTCGAGTCGGGCCCGATGCACCAAATTGCCGCCCGACGGAACACCGCGTTTCCTCCGGTGCGGATGAGGAACACCCAGGGAGGTCCACTGCCGCCGAGGAGAGCCATGACCATGCCGAACACCGCCGCCGACGCCGTGCTCACCGGTCTGCCAGGGATCCGCGAGTGGCAGCGGGACTGTTACCGCGACCTGCACCGGCATCCCGAACTCTCCCATCGCGAGTTCGAGACGTCCCGCAAGGTTGCCGAGCGCCTCCGGGCCCTGGGCTACCAGGTCCACGATGCGGTCGGAGGAACCGGCGTGGTGGGCGTGTTCGCCAACGGTCCGGGCCCCGCCGTGTTGCTACGCGCCGACATGGACGCGCTGCCGGTTGCCGAGGACACCGGGCTCGACTATGCGAGCACCGTCCGGGGCGTCGACCGGGACGGCAACGAGGTGCCGGTGATGCACGCCTGCGGACACGACATCCATGTGACGGCGTTGCTCGGAGCCGCGCAACTGCTGGCCGACGGAGCCGATCACTGGCACGGCACGGCGGTGGCGCTGTTCCAGCCCGCCGAGGAGACGGCCGACGGCGCCCGCGCCATGGTCGACGACGGTCTCGCGGACGTCCTGCCGACGGTCGACGTCGCACTCGGCCAGCATGTGCTGCCGTTACCGGCGGGAATGGTCGGCACGCACTCGGGGCCGTTCCTGGCCGCGGCGGACAGCATGCGCATCACGGTGCACGGCAGGGGAGCGCACGGCTCGATGCCGCAGTCGTCCGTCGATCCGGTGGTGCTCGCGGCGATGATCGTGGTGCGCCTGCAGACGGTCGTCTCCCGCGAGGTCGCACCGGTCGAACCCGCCGTGCTCACCGTCGGCAGCATCCAGGCCGGGAGCAAGAGCAACGTCATCCCCGACCGGGCCGTGCTGCAGCTGAACATCCGCACCTACAGCGATCAGACCCGGACCACGATCCTCGACGCCATCCGGCGGATCGTCGCCGCCGAATGTGCGGCCTCGGGTTCGCCGCGCGAGCCGGAATTCGAGTTGTCGGACCGGTTCCCGCTGACCGACAACGACCCCGACACCACGACCCGTGTCCACGACGCGTTCGGCGCGTTCTTCGGGGACAACTGCCGGGAGATGCCGCAGGGAGCCGCCAGCGAGGACTTCAGCGAGATCCCGTCCGCGCTCGGCATGCCCTACACCTATTGGGGTGTCGGCGGCATCGATCCGACGGCCTTCCGGCGGGCCGCTGAGGCCGGGCGGGTGGCTCAGGACATCCCCGTGAACCACGCGCCGAACTTCGCACCGGTCATCCAACCGACCCTAGACACCGCCACCCAGGCGCTCGTCGTCGCCGCGCTGGCCTGGCTCGCACCCACCGGCTGACACGGCCGACGGCGCCTTCACCGCTACGCTCGGCGCGTGCTCATCGCGATCGAAGGTGTCGACGGCGCAGGCAAGCGGACACTCACCAACGGCATGCGGGCCGCTTTCGAGGGGGCGGGGCAGTCGGTGGCCACGCTGGCCTTCCCGCGGTACCACCGCTCGGTGACCGCCGACCTGGCCGCCGAGGCGCTGCACGGCCGACACGGCGACCTCGCCGAGTCGGTCTACGCGATGGCGGTGCTGTTCGCGCTCGACCGCGCCGACGCCCGCGACGAGATCGAGCACCTCGCCGCGGCCTACGACGTGGTGATCCTGGACCGCTACGTCGCCTCCAACGCGGCCTACAGCGCGGCGCGCCTGCACCAGTCCGCCGACGGGGAGGCGGTCGAGTGGGTGCGCGCGCTCGAGTACGACCGGCTGGGCCTGCCCGCGGTCGACCGGCAGATCCTGCTCGACGTGCCGACCGCACTGGCCGCCGAACGTGCCGAACGCCGCGCCGAGCAGGAGGCCGACCGTGCCCGCGACGCCTACGAACGGGACGACGGTCTGCAGCGGCGCACCAGTGAGGTGTACAGCGCCCTGGCCGCGGCCCACTGGTGCGGGCGCTGGATCGTGGCCGGACCCGATGTCGACGCGGCGGCCCTGGCCGACACGCTGACCGCCTCCTGAGGTCGACAGGAGAAACGCCCTGCGTGGTAGCCGGGTTTTATCGCGATCTGGTGACACCATGGACTCCATGAGGCAAAGGATTCTGGTCGTCGACGACGATCCCTCGCTGGCCGAGATGCTCACCATCGTGCTGCGCGGGGAAGGATTCGACACCGCCGTCGTCGGCGACGGCACCCAGGCGCTCAGCGCCGTGCGGGAACTCCGCCCGGATCTGGTGTTGCTGGATCTGATGCTGCCGGGCATGAACGGCATCGATGTCTGCCGCGTGCTGCGCGCGGATTCCGGTGTGCCCATCGTCATGCTCACCGCGAAGACCGACACCGTCGACGTCGTCCTCGGCCTGGAGTCCGGCGCCGACGACTACGTGATGAAACCGTTCAAACCCAAGGAGCTCGTCGCCCGCGTGCGAGCCCGGTTGCGCCGCAACGAGGACGAGCCCGCGGAGTTGCTGTCGATCGGTGACGTGGAGATCGACGTGCCCGCCCACAAGGTCACCCGGCAGGGTGAGCAGATTTCGCTGACTCCTCTGGAGTTCGACCTGCTGGTGGCGCTGGCACGCAAACCACGCCAGGTGTTTACTCGAGATGTGCTGCTCGAACAGGTGTGGGGATACCGTCACCCCGCTGACACCCGTTTGGTGAACGTGCATGTCCAGCGGTTGCGGGCCAAGGTCGAGAAAGACCCGGAGAACCCGCAGGTGGTGTTGACCGTTCGAGGAGTGGGATACAAGGCCGGACCTCCGTGATCTGGGGCGCGCGACGGCGTATCCGGGGCGGCTTCTGGCGTTCGGGACCGCTGATCCGCGGCCTCGCCGCGCTCGGGCGAGCGCTGAGCCTGGTGTGGCGCCGCTCGCTGCAACTGCGGGTGGTCAGCCTGACGCTGGGGCTCTCGCTCGCCGTCATCCTGGTACTCGGCTTCGTGCTGACCAGTCAGATCACCGACCGCATCCTCGAGGTCAAGGTGAAAGCCGCGACCGAGGAGATCGAACAGGCCCGCAACACCGTGGGCGGCATCGTCGGCGGTGAGGAATCCCGCTCGCTCGACAGCAGCCTCCAGCTGGCGCGCAACACCTTGATCGACCGCAAGGCCGACGCGGGCAGCGGGCTGGCCGGCGCCTACGACGCCGTGCTCGTCGTGCCGGGTGACGGCCCCCGTGCCGCGACCGCCGCGGGACCCGTCAGCCAGGTTCCGGAGGCGTTGCGCGACTTCGTCAAGGCCGGACAGGTCAGCTACCAGTACGCCACCGTGAACGCCGACGGCTTCTCCGGCCCCGCGCTGATCGTCGGCAGCCCGACGGCCTCGGAGGTCACCAACCTCGAGCTCTACCTGATCTTCCCGTTGAACAACGAGGAGTCGACGATCGCGCTGGTGCGCGGGACGATGGCCACCGGCGGTGTCGTGCTGCTGGGCCTGCTGGCCGCGATCGACGTCCTCGTCGCCCGGCAGATCGTGCTGCCGGTGCGGTCTGCGTCGCGGATCGCCGAGCGGTTCGCCGAGGGACACCTGTCCGAACGCATGCCGGTGCGCGGTGAGGACGACATGGCCCGCCTGGCGGTGTCGTTCAACGACATGGCCGAGAGCCTGCAACGCCAGATCACCCAACTCGAGGAGTTCGGAAACCTGCAGCGCCGGTTCACCTCCGACGTCTCCCATGAGCTGCGGACACCGCTGACCACGGTGCGGATGGCCGCCGACCTCATCCACGACCACAGCGACGACCTCGATCCCGCGCTGCGGCGGTCGACCGAGCTGATGGTCAGCGAACTCGACCGGTTCGAGACCCTGCTCAGCGATCTGCTCGAGATCTCCCGTCACGACGCCGGTGTCGCCGAACTGTCGGTGGAGTCGGTCGATCTGCGCAGCACCGTGAGAAGCGCCCTCGACAACGTCGGCCACCTCGCCCAGGAGGCCGACATCGAGTTGATCGTGGACCAGCCCGCCGAGGAGGTCATCGCCGAGGTGGACCCGCGGCGGGTGGAACGCATCCTGCGCAACCTCATCGCCAACGCGATCGACCACGCCGAACACAAGCCGGTGCGGATCCGGATGGCCGCCGACGAGGACACGGTCGCGGTGACGGTGCGCGACTACGGTGTCGGGTTGCGGCCCGGCGAGGAGAAATTGGTGTTCAGCCGGTTCTGGCGGTCCGACCCGTCACGCGTACGCCGTTCCGGCGGAACGGGTCTCGGGCTGGCGATCAGCATCGAGGATGCCCGGCTGCACCAGGGTCGCCTCGAGGCGTGGGGCGAGCCCGGCAACGGGGCCTGCTTCCGGCTGACGCTGCCGCTGGTCCGCGGTCACAAGGTGACGACGAGCCCGCTGCCGCTCAAGCCGGTACAGCCCGACCGCACCGCGCGCCGGGGTGGCCGCGAACGGCAGCCGGCGGGGGAGACGGTGTGAGGCGACTCGTCGCGGCGGTGTGGCTGCTGGTGTCGGTGGTCGCCGCGTCGGGGTGCGCGGGAGTGCCGAATTCCTCGGCGCCGCAGGCGATCGGGACCGTCGAGCGGCCGGCGCCGCCGAGCCTGCCCAAACCGACGCCCGGCATGGATCCCGATGTGCTGCTGCGCGAATTCCTCAAAGCCACCGCCGATCCGGCGAACCGGCACCTCGCGGCGCGTCAGTTCCTCACCGAATCGGCGTCGCAATCCTGGGACGACGCGGGCAGCGCCCTGCTGATCGACCGAGTGGTGTTCGTCGAAACCCGTGAGCCCGAACGAGTCTCGGTGACGATGCGCGCCGACATCCTCGGCTCGCTCTCGGATATGGGCGTGTTCGAGACCGGTGAGGGCGCGTTGCCGAACCCCGGCCCGATCGAACTGGTGAAGACCTCCGACGGGTGGCGCATCGACCGGCTGCCCAACGGGGTGTTCCTGGACTGGCAGCAGTTCCAGTCCACCTACAAGCGCAACACGCTCTACTTCGTCGACCCGACCGGCACCACCGTCGTCCCCGACCCGCGCTACGTCGCGGTGTCGGACACCGATCAATTGGCCACCGAACTGGTGTCCAAACTGATCTCCGGGCCGCGGCCCGAGATGGCCAACACGGTGCGGAACCTGCTGGGCTCGCCGCTGACCTTGAGCGGCCCGGTCACCCGCGCCGACGGCGGCAAGACCGGCGTGGGGCGCGGGTACGGGGGCGCTCGTATCGAGCTGGAGAACTTGTCCACCACCGATCCGCACAGCAGACAATTGCTTGCCGCACAGATCATCTGGACCCTCAACCGGTCGGGAATCAACGGCCCCTACGTGATCAACGCCGACGGCGCTCCGCTCGACGACCGGTTCACCGACGGGTGGGAGACCTCCGACGTCGCGGCCACGGACCCGGGGGCGTTCGCGGGCGCCGCCGCCGGACTGCACGCGTTGATGAACGGCTCGCTGGTGTCGCTCGACGGCCAGCGGGCCCCCCGGGTTCCCGGATCGTTCGGGCAGGCGCCCAACCAGGCGTCGGCGGCGGTGTCGCGCAGCGGTCAGGACGCCGCCTCGGTGGTCGTGCTGCGGCCCGGCGCGCCCGACATGCAGTCGACGTTGTGGATCGGACCGCTGGGCGGGCGTGCGGGTCAGGCGCTGGAGGGCAGGAGCCTGACGCGGCCCAGCTGGTCCCTGGACAACGCCGTGTGGGTGGTGGTCGACGGGGCCAACGTGGTGCGGGTGATCCAGGACGCGTCCGGTCAGCCGGCGCGCATCCCGGTCGACGCCGGACCGGTGGCTCTGAAGTACCCCGGCCCGATCACCGAACTGCAACTGTCGCGCGACGGCACCCGGGCGGCCATGGTGATCGGCGGGCAGGTCATCCTCGCGTCGGTGGAGCAGACCGAGGGCGGGCAGTACGCGCTGACCTACCCTCGGCGCCTCGGCTTCGGGCTGGGCGAAACCGTGGTGTCGTTGGGGTGGCGCACCGGCGACGACATCGTGGTCAGCCGCAAGGATCCCCAGCATCCGGTGTCCTACGTCAACCTCGATGGTGTGAACTCCGACGGGCCGAGCCGCAACCTCGCCATGCCGGTGACCACCGTCGCGGCCAACCCGTCGACGGTGTACGTCGCCGATGCGCGCGGAGTGGTCCAGCTGTCGCCCTCGACCGCCGAGGGCGACCCCACCTGGACCGAGGTGCGCCCGCTCATGGTCGCCGGAACGGTCCCGGTCCTCCCTGGTTGACCCTCGGCTTTCGAAAACCCCCCGCCGACAGGACTATTCGGGCTCCTCGTCGTTGTCGCGGTCGGTGAGGTAGCGGTGGGGGTGGAAGTGGTTGTTGATTCTCGGTTGGCCGGTGTCGAGGTGTTCGGGTGGGATCCAGTGGGTGCGGCCGTTGCCGGGGCGCACGGTGGTCCACCCGGTTCTCTCGATGAGCAGGTTGGCGGGTTGGCAGGCCAGGGTTTGGGTGTCGATATCGGTGCGGCCGCCTTGGGCGAAGTCGTCGGTGTGGTGGGCTTCGGTCCAGTAGAACGGCACGGTGCAGTGGGGGTGGGTGCAGCCCCGATCGCGGGCGAACAGGGCGAGGCGTTGGGCGGTGGTGGCGGTGCGTTTGGCGCGGCCGAGGTAAAGGATTTCTTCGGTGTGGTCGTCGAACACCGCCAAGTAGTGCCGGGAGTGGGCGGCCAGGCGGATGAGGTCGCGCACCGGGAGGCGGTTGCCGCCGCCGGTGTGGGCCCAGCCGGCGGCGCGTTCGAGTTCGTTGAGGGTGGTGTTGGCGACGATGCCGGCGGGTGCGCCGGCGACCCGGCCGAGGGCACCGGAGGCGATGGCGTCGCCGAGGGCGCGGGTCAGGGCGTCGTGGTGGCGTTGGCCGGGGGTGCGGTCGTCGCGGCCGGTGACCGCGTCGTCGTGGGGCACGTTGTGGCCGGGGGCGGCGTACTTGGCGGCGATGACATCCCAGTAGGCGCGGGCTTCGGGGGTGAGCCAGCCTTCGATGCGGCTCATCCCGTCGGCCTGCTGACGGCCCACCCGGAGGTGGCGGCGGCGGCGCAGGGTCTGGTGGTCGGGTTCGGTGCCGTCCTGGTCGATGTACCCCAGCAGGGTGTCGGCGACCTGCTTGAACTGATCCGGACGCAACTCGATCGCGTGGGTGACCAGATCGCGTTCGTAGTCGTCACGGCGCGCGGCTGACACCCACACCGGCAGCTTCCGGATGAAGTCCTGGATGACCCGCACATGCGCGACCCCGATCTCGCCACGGGCCACCGCGGCGGCGGTATGCGCCCAACTCGGTCTGCACGCGTTCCCCGTGAATCGTGTAGCGCGGGCCGAGTTGGGTGGCGTCGGTGATCCGGTTCCGGGCGTCGGTGGGGGTGATGCGGAGGTGGTTGGCCAACACCTCCCGGATCGAGGTGGCGCCGAGGGCGTGGGGGTCGGCGCCGATCAGGCGCGCGGTCAGGGCGTGGTCGACGGCGAGGTCGCGGCGGTGGCCGCGTTCGCGCATCTCGATGACCGTGAGTAGCTCGGCGACGGTGAGAGTTTCCAGCGGCAGGGCGGCCAGGGCGTCGCGGGCGGCTTCGAACTCCGCGAACGCCGTGAGAACCGCTGCCCCATCCATGACTCGAACACTAGTTCGAGAGTCTGACAAATCACCGCCGCGATGTGACGGCTGAAACCAGTGTGGCGCAATGTGTTTCGAGCCTGCCGCGAGCGTGCGCACACTGCTGTGACATCGGCGGCGTGTCTTGTGCAAACACGCACGCTCGCGGTGAAAGGGGAGTGGAAAGGAGGAGGGGTGTACCCGGGTTCAGCGCTCGCTCGTCGAGGTGACCCCCGGGATGCGTCCGTCGCGGAACGCGTCGACGAACAGCCGGTGGTCGTCGCGGACCTGCGCCCCGTACTCCAGGCCGAAGGTGACGATGTCGTCGACGAACTCGTCGGCGCGGTCGCCGATGACCGACACGATCGCCTCTTCCGTCTGGAACTGCACCAGCGACTGGTCACTGTCGCTGTCGCCGACGCAGTGCACCTTGGCCACCGCCCGGCCGAGCTGTTCGATCACCTCGCCCAGCTCGTCCGGCTCGGTCAGCTCATCCCACTCCAGATCCGCCTCGTAGGGCGACAACTCGCTGACCACGAAGCCCACGCCGTCGATGTCGGTGTAGCCGAGCAGCGGGTCGGCATGCGCCTGTAGGGCGCGCTGCGACACCGCGGTGCGGTGTCCGTGGTGCTCGAAGTAGTCGTGCACCTCGTGGTCGCCGACGACCCGGCTCGGGGCGGCGACGTTGCCCTGCTTCATCGACAGCACCGCGTCGTTGTCGAGCGCCTGATTGAACCCCTCGATGAGGATCGTGTACGTCGGCAACCCGGCACTGCCGATACCGTGTCCGGTCTTGCCGACCACGTCCTTGATGTCATAGGCGATGCCGTGGAACCGTTTGGCTCCCGGGATCGTGGTGAGGTAGCGGTCGAAGGCGGCCTGCACCTTCTCGCGCTCGGCGTCGTCGAGCCGGCGCACCCCGCCGCCGTCGCGGAACGTGCGTTCCCAGTCGTCCACCTTCGTCATCCGGTCGAGCATCTCCGAGCGGGTGGACAGCAGCGCCGATCGCAGCGCCAACAGCACCGCGCCGCGGGCGGTCTCGAGGTTCAGCGAATACGACGAGTCGTCCTCGGACTGCAGGAACCATTGCACCTGCTCGAGATAGGCGCGCACGAACGTCTCGATCAACCTCGCGATCTCCCCGTCCGAGAGCGCCTTCTGCCAGCACATCAGGGCCACGCTCGCCGCGAACCGCTTCAGGTCCCACGTGAAGTGCCCGACATAGGCTTCGTCGAAGTCGTTGACGTCGAAGATCAGTTTCCCCGCACCGTCCATGTAGGTGCCGAAGTTCTCCGCGTGCAGATCGCCCTGGATCCAGACCCGGCTGGTGCGCTCGTCGGCCCACCGGTCCTCGGCGGCGGCGACGTCGGCATAGAACAGGCATGCGCTGCCGCGGTAGAACGCGAACGGTTCGGCCGCCATCTTGCGGAACTTGGTGCGGAAGGCGTCCGGGTCGGCCTTCATCAGCTCTTCGAAGGCCTGCACCAGGCAGTCGACGATGGTCGACTGCCGCTCGTTGTCCGCCATGGGTCCATCCAACGCCGGATGTCGGATCGGCGCACCGGACTGGGCAGATCCGGACTGTCACACCCCGCGCCGACACTGCGGACATGCTCGACCTCGTGCTCCCGCTCGAATGCGGCGGCTGCGGCCGCCCGTCGACGCGGTGGTGTGGGCAGTGCGCCGCGGCGCTGACCGTCCGGGCCGACGAACCGCACCTGGTCGGCCCGCGCCTCGATCCGGGCGTTCCCGTGTTCTCGCTCGGCCGCTACGCCGGATCGCGGCGACGGGCGATCCTCGGCCTGAAGGAACGCGGCCGCGCCGATTTGATCGCCCCGCTCGCCCACGCCCTGGGCGAGGGCCTGGCGCACCTGACCGAGTGGGGCATCCTCGACCGGCGCGCCACCCTCGTCCCCGCTCCCACGCGCCGGATCGCGGCCCGGCGCCGCGGCGGCGACCCGGTGACCCGGATCGCGCGCGGCGCCTCGCCCCACGTCGTCCAGGCGCTGCGCTCCAGAGCGCTCACGCGGGATTCGGTCGGCCTGTCGGTGCCGGACCGGCAGCGCAACGTCGCCGACCGGATCCGGCTCGTCCGGCCCGTCGACGGGCCCGTGGTGCTCGTCGACGACATCGTCACCACCGGCGCCACCGCCTCGGAATCGGTCCGTGTGCTGCAAACGGCCGGCGCCTCGGTGTCCGCCGTACTCACCCTGGCCCACGCCTGATCTTGGCGACGTCCGTCGCGGCCGCGTCAAACCACTGTGAAGAACTTGAAACAGTCTCGGGAACCACTGGCCGACCGGGTGAACAACGACTACCGTCGGCCTTAACCACCCGTGAATTCACGGCCGGCGCTCAGAACGAAGCGCCACTTCGCCGCACAACGGTAGGAGGTGACAGTCGACACCTTGCGCCGGTGGGCTGCGGCAATCTCGGAGAAGATGCAACTGCTCGGCGCGATCGTGACAACCCCCGGCACGCACCTCGCGTGCGACGCGACAGAGAAACGAGTTGCCAAGTATGTCAACGCATTCCACGGAAACTGACCGCACGATGGTGATCGAGGAGGAAGCGCCCGCGGAGGCGCCGAACGCCGAGGTCGTCGTCAAGGGCCGCAACGTCGAGATCCCCGATCACTACCGAACCTACGTCTCCGAGAAACTCACGCGCCTGGAACGGTTCGATCGCAGCATCTACCTCTTCGACGTCGAACTGGACCACGAGAAGAACCGCCGCCAGCGCAAGAACTGCCAGCACGTGGAGATCACCGCGCGCGGACGTGGTCCCGTGGTCCGCGGTGAGGCTTGCGCGGACAGCTTCTACGGCGCCTTCGAGGCGGCCGTGAGCAAACTCGAGAACCGGCTGCGCCGGAGCAAAGACCGTCGCAAGATCCACTACGGGGACAAGCGGCCGGTATCGGTCGCCGAGGCCACCGCGGCGACCGCCGCGATCGAGGAGGAGGCGCCTGCGCCCGCCGAGGACACCGGCCTGCTCGACAACCTGACGCTCGACGATCACGAACCGGGGCGCATCGTCCGCGTCAAGGAGCATCCCGCCACGCCGATGACCGTGGACGATGCGCTGTCGCAGATGGAACTCGTCGGTCACGACTTCTTCCTCTTCCATGACAAGGAGACCGACAAGGCCACGGTCGTGTACCGCAGGCACGCCTACGACTACGGGTTGATCCGGCTGGCCTGACCCTCCTACGACAGCCCCACGACGCCGCGCCGTCGTGGGGCTCGTCGTGCTGACACGCATCGGGACGGCCACGAAGGCGGAGTTGCCAGCTCGGACCTCTACCATGGGACAGGTCTGATACCTCAACCCACAGGGGAAAAAGCGTGCTCGATAAGTTGCTCCGTCTCGGTGAAGGCCGCATGGTCAAGCGCCTCAAGAAGGTGGCCGACTATGTCAACACCTTGTCCGACGACGTCGAGAAGCTGTCTGACGCCGAATTGCGAGCCAAGACCGACGAGTTCCGCAAGCGCATCGACGGCGGCGAAGACCTCGACGACCTGTTGCCCGAGGCGTTCGCGGTGGCCCGCGAGGCCGCCTGGCGGGTGCTGAGCCAGCGCCACTTCGACGTCCAGGTGATGGGCGGTGCGGCGCTGCACTTCGGCAACGTCGCCGAGATGAAGACCGGTGAGGGCAAGACCCTGACCTGTGTGCTGCCCGCGTACCTCAACGCCCTGTCGGGCAAGGGCGTCCACGTCGTCACCGTCAACGACTACCTGGCCAAACGCGACAGCGAGTGGATGGGCCGCGTCCACCGCTTCCTCGGCCTCAACGTCGGCGTCATCCTTTCGGGCCTGACCCCTGATGAACGCCGGGCGGCGTACGCCGCCGACATCACCTACGGCACGAACAATGAGTTCGGCTTCGACTACCTGCGCGACAACATGGCCCACCGGCTCGAGGACCGCGTGCAGCGGGGGCACAACTTCGCCGTCGTCGACGAGGTCGACTCGATCCTCATCGACGAGGCCAGGACGCCGCTGATCATCTCCGGCCCGGCCGATGCCGCGTCGAACTGGTACAGCGAGTTCGCCCGCCTCGCGCCGCTGATGGAGAAGGACGTCCACTATGAGGTCGACCTGCGCAAGCGCACGGTCGGCGTGCACGAGGTCGGGGTGGAGTTCGTCGAGGATCAGCTCGGCATCGAGAACCTCTACGAGGCCGCCAACTCACCGCTGGTCAGCTACCTGAACAACGCGCTGAAGGCCAAGGAGCTGTTCCAGCGCGACAAGGACTACATCGTCCGCAACGGCGAGGTCCTCATCGTCGACGAGTTCACCGGCCGCGTACTGCTCGGCCGCCGCTACAACGAAGGCATGCACCAGGCCATCGAGGCCAAGGAGCACGTCGAGATCAAGGCCGAGAACCAGACCCTGGCCACGATCACCCTGCAGAACTACTTCCGGCTCTACGACAAGCTCGCCGGCATGACCGGTACCGCCCAGACCGAGGCGGCCGAGCTGCACGAGATCTACAAACTCGGCGTCGTGCCCATCCCGACGAACCGCGACATGATCCGTCAGGACCAGACCGACCTCATCTACAAGACCGAAGAGGCCAAGTTCATCGCGGTCGTCGACGACGTCGAGGAGCGCTACGAGAAGGGTCAGCCGGTCCTGATCGGCACCACCAGCGTCGAACGCTCGGAGTACCTGTCAAAGCAGTTCACCAAGCGCAAGATCCCGCACAACGTCCTCAACGCCAAGTACCACGAGCAGGAGGCGAACATCATCGCCGAGGCCGGCCGGCTCGGCGCGATCACCGTCGCCACCAACATGGCCGGTCGCGGTACCGACATCGTGCTCGGCGGCAACGTCGACTTCCTCGCCGACAAGCGCCTGCGTGAACAGGGCCTCGACCCCGTGGAGACCCCCGACGAGTACGAAGCCGCCTGGGAGGCCACCCTCAACCAGATCAAGGCCGAGGCCGAAGAGGAAGCCCGTGACGTGCGCGACGTGGGCGGGCTCTACGTGCTGGGCACCGAACGCCACGAGTCCCGCCGCATCGACAACCAGCTGCGCGGCCGCTCCGGCCGCCAGGGCGACCCGGGCGAGTCCAGGTTCTACCTGTCACTCGGTGACGAGCTCATGCGGCGATTCAACGGCGCCACGCTCGAAGCGCTGCTGACCCGCCTGAACCTCCCTGACGACGTGCCGATCGAGGCGAAGATGGTCACCCGCGCGATCAAGAGCGCGCAGACCCAGGTCGAGCAGCAGAACTTCGAGGTCCGCAAGAACGTCCTCAAGTACGACGAGGTGATGAACCAGCAGCGCAAGGTCATCTACGAGGAGCGCCGCCGCATCCTCGAGGGCGAGGACCTCGCCGAGCAGGCCCACAAGATGCTCGTCGACGTCGTCACCGCCTACGTCGACGGCGCCACCGCCGAGGGCTATTCGGAGGACTGGGACCTCGAACAGCTGTGGACCGCGCTCAAGCAGCTCTACCCGGTCGGTCTCGACTACCACGACCTGGTCGACTCCGACGCGGTCGGCGAGGCCGGCGAGCTCACCCGTGAAGAACTGCTCGACCTGCTGATCAAGGACGCCGAACGCGCATACGCCGAACGCGAGCGGGAGCTCGAGGAACTCGCCGGCGAAGGCGCCATGCGCCAGCTCGAGCGCAACGTGCTGCTCAACGTCATCGACCGCAAGTGGCGTGAGCACCTCTACGAGATGGATTACCTCAAGGAGGGCATCGGCCTGCGCGCCATGGCGCAGCGCGATCCGCTCGTGGAGTACCAGCGCGAGGGCTACGACATGTTCGTCGGCATGCTCGAGGCGCTCAAAGAGGAGTCGGTCGGCTTCCTGTTCAACGTCACCGTCGAGGCGGCGCCCGCCGCGCCGTCGAACCGGGTGGCGCCCGTTGCGGCACCTCCGGGGCTGTCGGAGTTCGCGGCCGCGGCGGCGCAGGCCCAGGCGCAGACGGGCCAGGGCGGTCAGGGCGGCGTGGCCACCAAGGAGCGGGAGACCCCCGCACCGACGTTGCGCGCCAAGGGAATCGACAACGACGACTCGCCACCGCTGACCTACGTCGGACCGGGCGAGGACGGCACCGCGGAGGTGCAGCGGTCCAACGGCGGTCCGCGCCACGCCGCGCCAAGCGGCACCACCCGCCGGGAGCGCCGGGAGGCGGCCCGCAAGCAGGCCAAGTCCGCCAAGCCCACCCGGCGCCGCGGCTGAGTCAGCCGATCTGCAGCGCCACCAGCTGCCAGCGGCGGTCACCGACGATCTCCACGCGCGCGGCGATCGCGCGGACGCGGTCGCCGCGGGTGTAGGTCGCGCACACCTCCGCGGCCACCGGGCCCGCGCTGCGCAACCGCACGCGCCGCAGCCTGGCGGGCTGTCCGTGGCGCTCCCGGCACAGCGTGCCGACGGTGTCGAGAAGCGGCGGCGCGAGCAGCGGTTTGAGGTGCCCCACGGGCCTGCGGCGGTCGAGGACCTCGAGAACCCGGCGCAGCGCCACGTCGGCGAACACCGCTGCAGCGGGCGGCGGCACGGGTTCGGCCGCTCGTGGGGCCGGGCGCAACATGCGTGGGGTGTGCCGGTGCAGGGCCGCGGGCGACGGCGCCGGGCACGCCGCGGCCGCGCCGTCGGTGGGGGCGGGTTCGTAGTCGACGACCGGTGCGGTGAACGACGGACGCTCGGCGTCGGCGGGTGATGACGGCGTTGACTGGGTCACGGCACACTCCAGCTCGGCGGGGCGGGGACGACCGTCTGCTGGAGAGGAACAGACTCTCAGACATCGTCGCACGATTCGCGGCAGGTCCTGAGCACCCGTGATGCGGGTGCACAGACCGGGCCGCTACCGTGACGTGGACATTGCGGGATTCGACGAAAGGGGAGGCGTCGGATGGTGACCCGACTGTCGGCGTCGGATGCGGAGTTCTTCCGGTTGGAGGACACCTCGACGCCGATGTACGTCGGCACGCTGTCGATCCTGCGGAAACCGCGTAGCGGGCTGAGCTACGAGACCCTGCTGCACACCGTGGAGCAGCGGCTACCCCAGATCCCGCGGTACCGGCAGAAGGTCCGCGAAGTCACGATGGGCCTCGCGCGGCCGGTCTGGATCGACGACCGCGACTTCGACATCACCTACCACATCCGCCGCTCGGCGCTGCCGTCGCCGGGCAGCGATGCCCAGCTGCACGACCTGGTCGCCCGACTCGGCTCCCGGCCGCTCGACAAGACCCGGCCGCTGTGGGAGATGTACCTGGTCGAGGGGTTGGCGAAGAACCGCGTCGCGATTTACACCAAGACTCATCAGGCGCTGGTCAACGGGATGACCGCGCTCGAGATCGGCCATGTCGTCGCCGACCGCACCCAGAAACCGCCCGACTTCGGTGAGGACATCTGGATCCCCGCGCGCGAGCCCAGCGACCGGGCGCTGCTGCTCGGGGCCGTCGGCGAGTGGATCACCCGCCCCGCCGAACAACTCGCGGCGGTCCGGTCCGCGGTGACCGACCTCGCCAACACCGAACAGCTCGCCGCCGCCGGCCACCGCGTCGCCGACGTCGCCCGCACGTTCGCCCGCGGCACCGCACCCAGCAGCCCGTTGAACACCACCGTCTCCCGCAACCGGCGGTTCACGGTGGCCGGGCACCGTCTCGAGGACTACCGCAGCGTGCGGGCGCGCTACGACTGCGACATCAACGACGTCGTCCTCGCCGTCGTCGCCGGCGCACTGCGGAACTGGCTGCTCTCGCGTGGGGAACCGGTCAGCCCGACCGCCACCGTGCGGGCGATGGCGCCGATGTCGGTGTACCCCGACGCCGACATCGACTCCTCGAGTCCGGGGCAGGCGATCAGCCAGGTCTCGCCGTTCCTGGTCGACCTGCCGGTGGGTGAGAGCAATGCGGTCGTGCGCCTGTCGCAGATCGCCCACGCCACCGAGTCACATCCGACCGCGCCCAGCCTGGTGGATGCCCGCACGATCGTCACCCTGTCCGGGTTCGCGCCGCCCACGTTGCACGCGATGGGCATCCGCGTCGCGACCACGTTCCCCGCCCGGCAGTTCAACCTGCTCATCACCAACGTGCCCGGCGCCCAGAAACAGATGTTCGTCGCGGGAACGAAGCTGCTGGAGACCTACGCCGTTCCGCCGCTGCTGCACAACCAGGTGCTTGCGCTCGGCGTCACCTCCTACAACGGCGAGCTGTACTTCGGCATCAACGCCGACCGCGACGCGATGAGCGACGTCGACGTCCTGCCCGGTCTGCTGTCGGAGTCGCTCGACGAACTCAAGGCTGCCGCTCGGTGACCGGATCGTGGCCGGCGGGGGATTGACGCGACAACGTCGGCAGGTTCTCATGGTCTGACCATGACGGTCAGCTCCGAGAAGGACAACGAAAAGCCCCGGCGGCACAACATCGACGCGATCAAGTCGCCCACCGACGAGGCGATCCCGCACCCCGTCCTCGACATCCCGGTCCGCCACGAGGCCTACACCGGCTCCCGGGGTCTGGACTGGATCGTCTTCGGCGTCACCGCCGTGATCGCCGTGGCGTTCCTGGTCTGGGGTTTCATCAGCACGGATTCGCTGGCGACGGCCTCGGGCAACGCGTTGACCTGGGTGATGGACAACACCGGGTGGCTGTTCGTGCTCACCGCGTCGGGGTTCGTGGTCTTCGTGCTGTGGCTGGCACTCGGACGCTATGGCAACATCCCGCTCGGCCGCGACGACGAGGAACCCGAATTCCGCAGCGTGTCGTGGGTCGCGATGATGTTCAGCGCCGGGATGGGCATCGGGCTGATGTTCTTCGGTGTGGCCGAACCGCTGACCCATTTCGCCACGCCGCCGCCCGGCGTCGGGCCGGAGGGCGGCTCGGAGGCGGTCCAGTCCGCGATGGCGACGACGCTGTTCCACTGGACGTTGCATCCGTGGGCCATCTACGCCGTCGTCGGCCTGGCCATCGCGTACGGCGTCTACCGCAAGGGCCGGCTGCAGCTGATCAGCGCGGCCTTCGAACCCCTGATCGGGTCCCGGGCCAACGGGCCGTGGGGCAAGGTCATCGACATGCTGGCGATCTTCGCCACGCTGTTCGGGTCGGCGGCCTCGCTGGGTCTGGGAGCGTTGCAGATCCGCAGCGGCCTACAGATCGTCGGCGGCATCGGCGAGACCGGCAACGCCGTCCTGATCGTCATCATCACGGCCCTGACGGTCGCGTTCGTGCTGTCGGCCGTCTCCGGGGTGGCGCGCGGCATCCAGTGGCTGTCGAACATCAACATGGTGCTGGCCCTGCTGCTGGCGTTGTTCATCTTCGTCGTCGGCCCGACGGTCTTCATCCTCAACCTGTTGCCGACGTCGATGGGCAGCTACCTGGCCGACCTGGCGATGATGTCCGCCCGCACCGGCGCCGAGGGTTCCGACGTGGACACCTGGCTGCAGTCGTGGACGATCTTCTACTGGGCGTGGTGGATCTCCTGGACGCCGTTCGTCGGTATGTTCATCGCGCGCATCTCGCGCGGACGGACGATCCGGCAGTTCGTCACGGGCGTGCTGCTCGTGCCGAGCCTGGTCTCGCTGGTGTGGTTCTGCATCCTGGGCGGCGCGGCGATCGACACCCAGGAGGGTGGGGTGGACCTGGCCGGTCAGGGTAGCAACGAGGAACAGCTGTTCGCCCTGCTCGAGCAGTTTCCGATCGCGACCGTCGCCAGCGTCCTGGTGATGGTGCTGGTGGCGATCTTCTTCGTGTCCGGTGCCGACGCCGCGTCGATCGTCATGGGTTCGCTGTCCGAACGCGGCACCATCAGACCCACCCGCGGTGTGGTGATCTTCTGGGGTGTGACCACCGGTGCGGTGGCGTTGGTGATGCTGCTCGTCGGCGGTGCGGACGCGCTGACGGGCCTGCAGACCATCACGATCATCGCCGCGCTGCCCTTCGTGCTCGTGATGGTGGGCCTGGCGGTGGCGCTGGTCAAGGACCTGCGGCACGATCCGTTGGTGGTGCGCAAGAAGTACGCCGCGGAGGCGGTCGACAGTGCGGTCATCCACGGCGTCACCGAACACGGCGACGACTTCATCATCTCGGTGGAGAAGGATCCCGACGCCAGGTAGCTAGTCTCGCGGGATGCGCGTCTACATCCCGGTGACCCTCGCCATGCTCGCCCAGCTCGTCGCCGACCGGTCGTTGCGCGCGGTCAACGGCACCGCCTTCGCGGTCACACCGACCCTGCGCGAGTCCTACGCCGAGGGGGACGACGACGAACTGGCCGAGGTCGCCCTGCGCGATGCGGCGCTGGCCTCCCTGCGGCTGCTGGCCGCCGACGACGGCGCCTCGAGCCTGCCGCCACGGCGGGCGGTGCTCGTGGCCGACGTCGAGGGTGCGGCGGCGCGGCCGGATCTCGACGACGCCGTGGTGCGGTTGACCGGTGCGGTGGAGTATTCGGACGTGATCGCGGCCTATGTGGACAACGCCGACGCGGAGAGTGCTGTCCGGCTGGCCATCGACGCCGTGGACGTCGCCGACTTCGGTGACGAGGACGCCGAGCTGACCGTCGGCGATGCGCAGGACCACGACCTGGCCTGGTACGCCCCGCAGGAACTGCCCTTCCTGCTCGACCTGCTCTGAAACTGGATACGGAACCGTAAGTTACGGTACCGTAGGTTTATGGCCAAGAGTCAGATCAAAGTCTCTGCCAAAGTCGTCGACACCGTGCGCCCCCACGTCGCTGCGAAGCATCCCGCTCTCAACGCGCTGCGCAACATCGCCGCCCGGATCACGACGCCGCTGCTGCCCGACGACTACCTGCAGCTCGCCAACCCGCTGTGGTCGGCGCGCGAGCTGCGCGGTCGTGTCCTCGAGGTCCGCCGCGAGACCGAGGACTCCGCCACGCTGGTGATCAAGCCGGGGTGGGGTTTCACGTTCGACTACCAGCCCGGTCAGTACGTCGGCATCGGCCTGCTGGTCGACGGCCGCTGGCGCTGGCGCAGCTATTCGCTGACGTCCAGCCCGCGCAGCGGGGGCCGCACCATCACCATCACGGTCAAGGCCATGCCCGAGGGGTTCCTGTCGACGCACCTCGTCGGCGGGGTGGCGCCCGGCATGATCGTGCGGTTGGCGGCTCCGCAGGGCAACTTCGTCATGCCCGACCCGGCGCCGGCCAAGGTGCTGTTCCTCACCGCCGGCTCCGGCATCACGCCGGTGATGTCGATGCTGCGCACCCTGCAGCGCCGCGATCAGATCACCGACGTCGTCCACGTGCACTCCGCGCCGACCGACGCCGACGTCATGTTCGGTGCGGAGTTGGCGACTCTGGAGGACAGTCACGACGGCTACCGCCTCCATCTGCGGACCACGCGCACGCAGGGGCGTCTGGACCTGTCCCGGCTCGACGAGATCGTGCCCGACTGGCGGGAACGTCAGACGTGGGCATGCGGGCCCGAGGGCATGCTCGACGCCGCCGAGAAGGTGTGGAAGCAGGCCGGGATCGCCGACGAGCTGCACCTGGAGCGGTTCGCGGTCACCAGGGCGGCGCCGCACGGCGAGGGCGGCACGGTGTCGTTCGCCCGCAGCGGCAAGACCGTCGACGCGGATGCGGCCACCTCGCTCATGGATGCGGGGGAGAAGGTCGGCGTGCAGATGCCGTTCGGCTGCCGGATGGGTATCTGTCAGTCGTGTGTGGTCGGTCTGGTCGACGGCCACGTGCGCGACCTGCGCACCGGTGTGGAGCACGAGGCGGGCACCCGGATCCAGACCTGTGTGTCGGCCGCGTCCGGTGATTGCGTTCTGGACGTTTAGTAGTTACCCACTGGTAACCTACGACTTCGTAGGTTACGCTACCGTAGGTAGAGGAAGGAGGCGCCAAGATGGCAATCACAGACGTTCCTGAATTCGCACATCTCACCGACGCCGACATCGAGAGCCTGGGTGTCGAACTCGACACGATCAGGCAGGACATCGAAGACTCCCTCGGTGAGCGCGACGCGCGCTACATCCGCCGCACCATCGCGGCGCAGCGCGCACTCGAGGTGGCTGGCCGGCTGATGCTGGCCGCGAGCTCCCGACGGTCGGCATGGTGGGCCGGCACCACGACGCTGGGCGTGGCCAAGATCATCGAGAACATGGAGATCGGCCACAACGTCATGCACGGTCAGTGGGATTGGATGAACGATCCCGAGATCCACTCCTCCTCGTGGGAGTGGGACATGGGCGGCTCCTCCAAGCACTGGCGGTTCACCCACAACTTCATGCACCACAAGTACACCAACATCCTCGGGATGGACGACGACGTGGGCTACGGCCTGCTGCGCGTCACCCGCGATGCCAAGTGGAAGCCGTTCAACCTCGGCAACCTGCTGTACAACGCGATCCTCGCCATCGGGTTCGAGTGGGGCGTCGCGCTGCAGCACGTCGAGCTGGGCAAGGTCTTCAAGGGCCGCGACAACCGGGACGAGAGCAAGGTCCGGGCACGCGAATTCGCCGCCAAGGCGGGCACGCAGCTGGTGAAGGACTACGTGGCCTGGCCGGCGGTGACGTCGCTGTCGCCAGGTGCGACCTACCGGTCGACGCTGACGGCCAACGCGGTGGCCAACGTCATCCGCAACGTGTGGTCCAACGCGGTGATCTTCTGCGGTCACTTCCCCGACGGCGCCGAGAAGTTCACCAAGACCGACATGGTCGGCGAGTCGAAGGGCCAGTGGTACCTGCGCCAGATGCTCGGCAGCGCCAACTTCGAAGGCAGCTGGCTGCTGCGTTTCATGAGCGGCAACCTGTGCCACCAGATCGAGCATCACCTGTACCCGGACCTGCCCAGCAACCGGTTGCACGAGATCTCCAAGCGCGTGCAGCAGATCTGCGACAAGTACGACCTGCCCTACACGACGGGCGCGTTCCTGGTGCAGTACGGCAAGACCTGGCGCACGATCGCCAAGCTGTCCCTGCCGGACAAGTACCTGCGCGACACCGCCGACAATGCGCCCGAGACCCGCAGCGAGCGGATGTTCGCCGAACTCGAGCCGAACGAGCGGCGCGGTCTGCGCTCGTCGATCGCCGCGGTGCGGGCCCGCCGTCGCGAGAAGCGCGAGTCCCGCGGGACACTGGCCGCGTAGAGGCCGGAACCGAACGCACCGACACTGCGGGGAGATCGCGATTCCATCGAAATCGTGGATCTCCCCGCAGTTTCGGCGTCGGGGGTCAGTCGGGGATGTAGTCGAACGTGTCCGGATTCGGCCCGATGCGGCCCTGCTCGCCTTTGTCCAGTCCGGACAGCGCGTCGACGTCGGCATCACCGAGCTCGAAGTCGAACAGGTCGAAGTTCTCCTGAATGCGTTGCGGCGTAACCGATTTCGGAAAGATGATGTCACCACGCTGAATGTGCCAGCGCAGCACCACCTGTGCGGGTGACTTGCCGCTCGCCTCGGCGATGCGGGTGACCGTCGAATCGTCGAGCACCTGTCCCTGGGCGATCGGCGACCACGCCTCGGTGGCGATTCCGTGTTCGGTGCCGTAGGAGCGGACGGCGTCGTTGACGAAGTACGGGTGCACCTCGATCTGGTTGACCGCGGGTACCGTCTCCGTCTCGCGGGCGAGGCGCTCGAGGTGGTCGACCTGGAAGTTCGACACGCCGATGCTGCGGGCGCGGCCGTCCTTCTTGAACTCCTCGAGCGTCTTCCACGTCGAGACGAAGTCGCCGTCGTACAGGGTCGGCAGCGGCCAGTGGATGAGGAACAGATCGACATACCCGTCGGAACCGTCGAAACCCAGCTCGCTCAACGTCCTGTCGAAGGCACGGCGGGCGTCGTCGGGACGGTGGAACCCGTTGTTCAGCTTGCTGGTGATGAAGATCTCGCCGCGGTCGACACCGGAGTCGCGGATGCCCTCGCCGACCCCGCGTTCGTTCTGGTACATCTGCGCGGTGTCGATGTGGCGGTAGCCGATGTCCAGCGCCGTCTTCACCGCGCTCGCCGTCTCGTCGGGTTTGATCTGGTAGACGCCGAACCCCAACTGGGGGATCGAGGCGCCGTCGTTCAGGGTGACTGTGGGAACGGTGCTCAAGGTCGAGCCTCCTTCTGACGTAGTTGCATCGACGTGATGTGTGTGCCCGGTTGACACAACCCCACACCCGCCTCGTGACTTCCGTTACGCACCTGTCAGGACGCTGTGGATTTGTCCGACGTCACGCCTCGTTGAGCGCACCGAGCAGGTGACGGGCCGCGCTCACCCGGCCGGCGGCCGCGCCGGTGAGGTGGTCGAGCGCGCACTCGGGGTCGGCGGGCGGACCCATGTGCCCGCAGCCACGCGGACATTCGGCGATGGCCTCGGCCAGGTCGGAGAACGCCAGCAGCACGTCGTCGGGTGCGATGTGGGCGAGGCCGAAGGAGCGGATGCCGGGCGTGTCGACCACCCAGCCGTCGCCGGCCAGCGGCAGCGCGACCGACTGGGTCGAGGTGTGTCGCCCCTTTCCGACGCCGCTCACCTCGCCGATGGCCCGATGTGCCTGCGGCACAAGACGATTGACCAATGTCGACTTGCCGACACCGGAGTGGCCGAGCAGCACGGTGACCCGATCGGTCAGCAGCGGCACGACGTCGTCGAGCGCGTCGTCGCGGCCCGCGGTGATCACGGTGAGGTCGAGGTCGGCGAACTGGGCGGCGAACGGTTCGGCCGGGGCGAGATCGCTCTTGGTCAGGCACAGGATCGGCGTCAGCCCGCCGGCGTAGGCCGCGATCAGCGAGCGTTCGACGAACCCGGTCCGCGGCGGCGGATCCGCCAGTGCGACGACGACGAGCAGTTGATCGGCGTTGGCGACCACCACCCGTTCGGTCGGATCGGTGTCGTCTGCGGTGCGCCGCAACACGCTTCGGCGTTCGCCGCGGCGCACGATGCGCGCCAGCGTGTCCGGTCGTCCGGTCAGGTCACCGACCACCTCGACGTCGTCGCCGACCACGATCGGGGTGCGGCCCAACTCGCGGGCCCGCATGGCGGTCACCACGTGCTCGGGGTCGCGGTCGAGCGCACACCCCCAGCGCCCACGGTCCACGGTCACCACCATGGCGCTGCGGGCGTCGGCGTGCTCCGGCCGGGTCTTCGTCCGCGGACGCGAGCCCCGACCCGGCCGCACCCGGACGTCGGACTCGTCGTACTCGCGAGGGCTCAAGCGCCTGCCTCGGGGTCGGTGGTCGTCTGTCCGGCCAGCATGTCCGCCCACATCTGCGGGAACTCGGGCAGGGTCTTGGCGGTGGTGCCGATGTCCTCGATCTCGACACCCGGGGTGCGCAATCCGACGATGGCGCCGGCCATCGCCATCCGGTGGTCGGCGTAGGAGTGCCAGACGCCGCCGTGCAGGGGCGCGGCGGTGATCACCAGTCCGTCGTCGGTCTCCTCGCACTGTCCGCCGAGGCCGTTGATCTCGGCGCTCAGCGCGGCGAGCCGGTCGGTTTCGTGTCCGCGCAGGTGCGCGACGCCCCGTAGTCGGGAGACCGCGCCCGGGACGGCCACCGCGGCCAGCGCCGCCACCGCCGGGGTGAGCTCGCCGACATCGTGCAGATCGGCGTCGAACCCCTCGTACAGCCGGGTGCCCTGCACCTCCAGGTACGAGTCGGTCCGGCGCACCGCCGCGCCGACCTTCTCGAGGATCGCCAGGATCGCGTCGGCGGGCTGGGTGCTGACCGCGGGCCAGCCGGTGACCCTGACCGCACCGCCGCTGACGACGCCCGCGGCCAGGAACGGCACCGCGTTGGACAGGTCCGGTTCGATGGTCCAGTGCCGGGTGGCGACGGGGCCGGGCTGCACGGTCCAGCGGTTGGCCTGGGTGTCGTCGACCTCGACGCCGGCGTCGCGCAGCATGCTGACGGTCATCGCCACGTGCGGCGCCGACGGGACCGACTCACCGGTGTGCACGATGGTCAGGCCGTCGCGGAACGCCGCACCCGAGAGCATCAGCCCGGAGACGAACTGCGAGGACGCCGAGGCGTCGATCTCGACGGTGCCGCCGGCGACCGATCCCTCGCCGCGCACGCGGAACGGCAGCCCGTCGCCGTCGATCCGCACGCCGAGGGCCGTCAGCCCGGTCAGCAGCGGGGCGATGGGGCGGGTGCGGGCCTGCTCGTCGCCGTCGAATTCCACCGTCTCGGTGCTCAGGGCCGCCACCGGCGGAAGGAACCGCAGCACCGTGCCCGCGAGCCCGCAGTCGACGCGGGCGCCGGCCGCCGGGGAGAGGCCGCCGCGGACCCGGAACTCACAGTTCGGGGCGTCGACGCATTCGATGTCGAAGCCGAGCGTCCGCAGGGCGCCGATCATCAGGTCGGTGTCGCGGCTGCGCAGTGCGCCGCTGATCGTCGACGTGCCCTGCGGGGTGGCGAGCGCCGCCAGCACCAGGGCGCGGTTGGTCTGGGATTTCGAGCCGGGGATGGTCACGGTCGCGTGCACGGGGGTCGGCGTCGACGGGGCCGGCCAGTTGTTCACGGCACCCATCCTGCCTTGTCGGTTCGGCGTGCCACTATCGGAGGTATGTGTGGACGTTTCGCAGTCACCACCGACCCGGCCCTGCTGGCCGAGAAGATCAAGGCGATCGACGAGACCACCACGGCGCCGAACGAATCCGGCCCCAATTACAACGTCGCGCCGACCACCACCATCAGCACGGTGGTGACGCGGCACAGCGACCCCGACGACGAGGCGACGCGCCGGCTGCGGTCGATGCGGTGGGGGCTCATCCCGCCGTGGGTCAAGAGCGGTGAGGACGGCGCACCGGACAACAAGAGCCCACTGCTCATCAACGCGCGTGCCGAGAAGGTCACCACATCGCCGGCATTCCGCAGCTCGGCGAAGGCCAAACGCTGTCTGGTGCCGATGGACGGCTGGTACGAGTGGCGGCCCAACCCGGCCGACGGCGGGAAGAAGCCGGCGAAGACCCCGTTCTTCATGT
Source organism: Mycobacterium sp. IS-1742 (assembly GCF_001500125.1). Lineage (GTDB taxonomy): Bacteria > Actinomycetota > Actinomycetes > Mycobacteriales > Mycobacteriaceae > Mycobacterium. The sequence continues at coordinate 134,453 of NZ_LQIV01000045.1, forward strand.
ACGGCGCCGACGGTGAACCGTTGTTCATGGCCGGCCTGTGGACCACCTGGCGGCCGAAGGACGCGCCCAAGGATGCGCCGCCGCTGGTGAGTTGCACCATCATCACCACCGACGCCGCGGGGCCGCTCGCGCAGATCCACGACCGGATGCCGCTGACCATCAGCGCCGAGGACTGGGACCGCTGGCTCGACCCTGACGCCCCGATCGACGAAGGGCTGCTGCGCGGCCACGGGGACCTCGACCGCATCGAGGTCCGCGAGGTGTCCCGGCTGGTGAACAGCGTGCGCAACAACGGTCCGGAGCTGATCGCGCCGGCCGAGCCGGAGCCCGAACAGGCCACGCTGCTTTGAGCGGGCCGTCGGGGCCGGCGCCGTTGCACGCCACCTCCGTCGTCGACGCCCTCGGCGCCGACCTGCGGGCCGCCGGGTACACCACCGACGGGGTGGCGGAGCTGTTCGGATCCGACGCCGACGCGGCGTTCGCCCAGGGTGTGTGGTGGCCCGCGCTGCGGGCGACCGAGCGGGCCGCGCCGCAGCAGCAGGCCCTCGCGGTGCTGGTGCGGCTGTTCCTGCTCGGCGTCGACGAGCCGCGGCACCGGGTCGACGCGGCGTTCCCGACCGCCGGCGTCGACACTCTCGTCGCCAACGGTGTCCTGGAGAGCACCTCGCCGACGACGGTGCGGGCCGCTCTCGACATCCGTCCGCACGGTGACGGGCAGCGGGACCTCCTGGTGGTCTCCGATCTCGATTCCGCGTTGCGCCCGGGCGCCGTGCGGCGCGATCACGTCCTGGGCATCGGTGGTGCGTCGGTGTCGCTGGCGCGCGCGGTGGTGCGCGAACCACTAAGCCGCGCACTGGATCTCGGCACCGGTTGTGGTATCCAGGCGCTGCACCTCGATGCGCACTGCGCCGAGATCGTCGCCACCGACACCAACGAGCGGGCGCTGGCAATGGCCGCGGCGACCGCACGGCTCAACGGGATGTCGTGGGATCTGCGATGTGGCAGCCTGTTCGAACCGGTCGCCGGCGAACAGTTCGACCTCATCGTGTCCAATCCGCCGTTCGTGGTGGGCGCCGGGGTCCGCGACTACATCTACCGCGACTCCGGGATGGTCGGGGATGCGTTGTGCCGCAACCTGATCGAGCAGGTCGGTGACCACCTCCAACCGGGCGGCACCGCGCACGTCATGGCCAACTGGATCGTGCGCGACGGCCAGGACTGGCGTGAACGCGTGCGCGGCTGGCTCGCGGAGACGCGTCTGCACGCGTGGGTGGTGCAGCGTGAGCTCGCCGATCCGGTCAGCTACGTCACGCTGTGGACCTCCGACGCAGGCGAATCCGCGGAAGACGCGGCGCGCCGGGGCGGGGAGTGGCTCGACTGGTTCGCCGCCGAGGACATCACCGCGATCGGCATGGGCGTGATCTCCCTGCGCGCCCCGCGGGCCGGCGACCGGCGTCCGCCCGAGCACGTGCTCGAGGAGATCACCGGCGCCGACGAGTTCGTCACCGGGCCGGAGGTCGACGCGTTCTTCGCCCGTCGGGAGTACCTGTTCCACAGCAGCGATGCGGATCTGCTCGCCGCGCGGCTGTCCACCGCGCCGGTCTTCCTCGAGGAGCAGTCACTGCCCGGACCCGACGGCTGGCAGGTGGTCGGCGCGGCGGTCCGCCGTCCGGGCGGGCCGGGAGCGGTGCTCGGTGTCGACGAGGTGTCGCGCGCGCTGCTGGCGGGATGCCGCGGTGAGGTGCCGCTGGGCACGCTGATCGACCTGCTGGCCGCCTACCACGACGTCGACGCCGACGCGTTGGCCACGGCGGCGCTGCCGATGGTGCGGGAGGCGATCGGCCGCGGGATCGTCTACGAAGCGACGTGACTGCGTCCGCGCGTCAGGGCGCGGTGTACCCCGGCGGGTTGGGGGAGTCCACCCACAGGTCGACGCCCAGTTCGGAGCCGGGGATGCAGTCGTAGACCGACAGGTCGGTGACGCCGGATTCGAGGAGGACGTCCTCGCACAGCAGGGTGTGTCCGGTGTACTCGCGCGCCGGTTTCGTCAACACCGCGTACGCGGCGTCGGCGTAGACCTCGGGTTTGCGCGCGCGGGCCATCGCCTCGTCGCCGCCGAGCAGGTTCTGCACCGCGGCGGTGGCCACCATCGTGCGCGGCCACAGGGTGTTCGACGCGATCCCCGCGTCACGGAGCTCTTCGGCGACACCCAACGCGCACAAGGTCATTCCGAATTTGGCCATCATGTAGGCCGTGGGGGTGAGCCACTGCGGCTCCAGGCGGATCGGCGGTGAGAGCGTGAGGATGTGCGGGTTGTCGCGGCCCTTCATGTGTGGGATGCAGGCCTGGGTGACGGCGTAGGTCCCGCGCACCTGGATGCCGTTCATCAGGTCGAAGCGTTTGAGCGGCACCTCCTCGACGGAGCCCAGGTTGATCGCCGAGGCGTTGTTGACGCACATGTCGATGCCGCCGAACTGTTCGACGGTCTTGGCGACCGCCGCGGTGACCGAATCGCCGTCGCGGATGTCCCCCACGATGGGCAGCGCCCGACCGCCGGCCTCCTCGATCTCCTCGGCCGCGGTGTAGATCGTGCCGGGCAGCTTGGGGTGCGGTTCGGCGGTCTTGGCGACCAGCGCGATGTTGGCGCCGTCGGCGGCGACGCGTTTGGCGATGGCCAAACCGATACCGCGGCTGGCGCCGGAGATGAACATGGTCTTTCCGGACAAGGGCTTGTCTGCCATGGCCTCACCCTATGTCGGGCCGCTGCTGGGTTCGGGCGACTCGGCGCAAGACCTCCAGCACGCGTTCGACCAGAGGGGAGTAGGCCCGCGTGGCGTGCGCGGCCAGCAGGTCGACGGTGACGGGCCGGTCGCCGGACAGCGGCCGGTAGCGGACCCCCGTGACGCCCAGCGCCGCGGTGGGTTCGGGTACCACCGCCACGCCCAACCCGGCGGCGACCATCGTGACCAGCGTCGAGGTCTCCTCGACTTCGTGGCGCACGCGTGGAACGTAACCGGCCTCCGCACACAGCGCGTTGACCACGCTGTTCATCACCGAGTGCCCCCCTCCGGCGTGGACGACGAACTCCTCGCCGCGCAGGTCGGCGATGTCGAGGCCGGCCGAGGCCGTCAGCGGGTGGTCCTCCGGGAAGGCCACGAGCAGGCGATCGCTGCGGATCGTCTCGACGTGGACGGCCGGATGCTCGACCGGCGGCCGCAACAGCGCCACGTCGATCTCCCCGGCGACGAGCGCGGTGATCTGCGCGGGCGCGAGCATCTCCCCGCGCACGTTGACGTCGACGCCCGGCAGCGCCTCGCGCAGCGCGCGGACGAGGGCGGGCAACAGCGAATAGGTCGCCGATCCGACGCAGCCGATGACCAACCGGCCCGCCGATCCGCCTGCCACCCGCTGCGCGAGGTCGGTGGCGTCGTCGACGGCGTCGAGGATCGCCACCGCCCGGTCGAGGTAGGCGGCCCCGGCCGGCGTGAGTTCGACCCGGCGGGTCGAGCGCGACAACAGCGCCACCCCGAGTTCGTGCTCGAGTGCCCGGATCTGCTGCGACAGGGGTGGCTGCGCGATGTGCAGACGCTCGGCCGCGCGGCCGAAGTGCAACTCCTCGGCGACCGCGCGGAAGTACCGCAGGTGCCGTAGCTCCATTTCATACCTCGTGTGTCTCAATCGGACGCAAACAGATATTTCTCAATATAAGACCACGTCATTACAGTCGAAGGCATGACTTCGGTGGATGTTCACACACTCGTCAGCGGCCGTGACGACGGGCCGGTCGTGGTGCTGAGCAACTCGCTCGGTTCCACCCACCGGATGTGGGACCCACAGCTCGCCGACCTCGAGGCGCGCTTCCGCGTCGTGCGCTACGACACCCGGGGCCACGGCGCCTCCCCGACGCCCGCGGGCCCGTACCGGATCGACGACCTGGCCGACGACCTCGTCGCCCTGCTGGATCGCCTCGGCATCGAGCACGCCCACCTCGTCGGCCTGTCGCTCGGCGGCATGACGGCGATGCGGGTGGCCGCCCGCAACCCCGAACGCGTCGACCGGCTGGCGGTGCTGTGCACCGGCACCGTGCTGTCACCCGCGTCGACCTGGCTGGAACGCGCCGAGGTCGTGCGCACGCGAGGCAGCGGCGCGGTGGCCGGCGCCGTCGTCGAGCGCTGGTTCACCCCCGCGTACCGGGCGGCGCATCCGGCGGTGCGGGCGGGCTGCGAGGCCATGGTGGCCGCCACCCCCGCCGAGGGTTACGCGGGTTGCTGCGAGGCGATCGCCGCACTCGACCTGCGCGAGGACCTCGCCTCGATCGTCGCGCCGACCCTTGCCGTCGCCGGCAGCCGCGATCCGGCCACACCTGTGGCGAAGCTGCGCGAGATCGCCGACGGCGTCAAGGACGGCCGACTGCTGGTGGTCCCCGACGCGGCGCACCTCGCCAACGCGCAACAGCCCGGCGTCGTCACCCCCGCCCTCATCGAACACCTGGAGCAATCGTGACAATCGACAAAGTCGTGGGCTCGGCCCGTGAAGCGGTCGCCGACATCCCCGCCGGCACCAGCCTGGCCGTGGGCGGGTTCGGGCTCGCCGGCATCCCGTGGTTCCTCATCGAGGCGCTGCTCGACCAGGGCGCCGACGACCTGACCATCGTCTCCAACAACTGCGGGGTCGACGGCACCGGGCTCGGGCTGCTCCTCGAAGCGGGCCGCATCAGCCGTGTCATCGCCTCCTACGTCGGCGAGAACAAGGAGTTCGGCAGGCAGTACCTCGCCGGCGAGCTGACCGTCGAACTCACCCCGCAGGGCACGCTCGCCGAGCGACTGCGCGCGGGCGGCAGCGGGATCGGCGCGTTCTTCACCCCGACCGGGGTCGGCACACTGGTCGCCGAGGGCGGCCTGCCGTGGCGCTACCACCCCGACGGCAGTGTCGCGCTGGCCTCCCCGCCCAAGGAGGTCCGCACGTTCGGCGGTCAGGAAATGGTGCTCGAGGAAGCGATCGTCACCGACTACGCGCTCATCCGGGCCGCCGTCGTCGACCGCGCCGGCAACTGCCGATTCCACGCCGCCGCACGCAATTTCAACCCGCCCGCCGCGATGGCAGGCCGGATCACCCTGGTCGAGGCCGAGAAGGTCGTCGAGGTCGGCGAACTGGCGCCCGACGAGATCCACCTGCCCGGCATCTTCGTGCAGCGCATCGTCGAGCTGACCCCGATCCAGGCGCTGCGCAAGGACATCGAGAAGCGCACCACCCGCGCCCGACCCCAGGAGACGATCCGATGAGCTGGACCCGCGACCAGATGGCCGCCCGCGCGGCCGCCGAACTGCGCGACGGCGACTACGTGAACCTCGGGATCGGGCTGCCCACACTGATTCCCGACCACCTGCCCGACGGTTCACAGGTCACTCTGCACGCCGAGAACGGCATCCTCGGTGTCGGCCCGTTCCCCTACGAGGACGAGGTCGACCCGGACCTGATCAACGCGGGAAAGCAGACGGTCTCCGTCCTGGCCGGGGCGTCCTACTTCGACTCGGCCACCAGTTTCGCGATGATCCGCGGCGGGCACGTCGACGTCGCCGTCCTCGGCGGGATGCAGGTCTCGATGGCCGGCGACCTCGCCAACTGGATGGTCCCGGGTGCGATGGTCAAGGGCATCGGCGGCGCGATGGATCTGGTGAACGGGGCGGGCCGGGTGGTGGTCCTGATGGAGCACGTGACCAAGGGCGGTGCGCCCCGGCTGGTCTCCGCGTGCGACCTCCCTCTGACCGGCCGCCGAGTGGTCAGCCGGGTGATCACCAACCTGGGCGTGCTGGACGTGACCGGCGCGGGATTCGAGCTCGTCGACCTGGCACCGGGTGTGTCCGTCGGCGACGTGACGGCCGCGACCGCCGCGCCGGTCACCGACCGGCGGGCTCAACTGCGCAACGCGGCGAGTTCCGCGCGTGAGCGCACCCCGAGCTTGGCGTAGATGCGAGTCAGGTGATACTGCACGGTCTTCGGTGAGACGTACAGCTCGGCAGCCACCTCGCGGTTCGAAAGACCCTGCGCGACAAGCGTCGTCACCGCATCCTCCTGCGGGGTGAGCTCCGCGTGGCCGCGCGGCCCGCGCACGACGTGCACACCTCCGGCCTTCAGTTCCCGTTCGCAGCGCGCCACGTAGGTCTGGGCGCCGAGGGAAAGGAAGAGGTCGCGCGCCGTGCCGATGACGGCATCGGCGTCGCGGCGCTTACCGGCTCGGCGCAGCGTCTGTCCGTAGGCGAAGTTGACCCGGGCCAGGTCGTAGCGCAGCGGAAGACCGTCGAGCAGTGCGAGCGCCTCGTCGAAGGCGCGCCGGGCGGCGTCGATGTCACCCGCGGCGCCCAGGATCCGCCCGCGGACATACCCGAACCGGGCCCGGGTCGAGCGCTGGGCACGCCGGTCGGCACGCTGGCGGTGCGGATCGATGAACGCCTCGGCGGCGTCGGGGTGCCCGTCGAGGACCATCGCATTCGCCAGCACATCGACCCACGGCCACAACGCGGGTTCGGTCGTGACGTGCCCCGACAACCTGGTCAGCGGCTCGAGCGCCCGGCGCACCCCGGCGTAATCGGCCTCCGCCTCGGCGATCTGCGCCCGCGCGAGACATGTTGCCAGATGCATCATCTCGTATCCCTGGGTGACGGCGTCCGCCGCCCGGACCGCGGCCTGCGCGGCCTCGAAGTCGCCGCGCAGGGCGTGCACCTGCGTGGCCGTCCACTCGAGGAGCGGGGTCACCAGGACGATACCGCTGGTGGCGGCCGTCAGGCGCCCACGTTCGACGGTGCCCAGTGCCTGGTCCCAGTCGCCGGTGAGGAACTGCACCCGGGCCAGCCATCCCAACGCCCACAACGCGATCCGGGCCGAACCGCCCAGCTCGGTGGTCGACACGGCGCCCTCGAGGCTGCTGCGTGCGGCGTCGAGGTCGTCGCCGGCCAACTGCAGCCAACCGCGGCCCATCGCGATGCGCTGGGCCTGTGCGCCGTAGCGGACGCGGGAGCTCAACTCGTCGTAGGCGGCCGAGGCGCGGGCCGAATGGCCGACCGCCGACAGACCGAGCCCACGGATCGCGGCGGCCTCGACGCCGGCGGGGGAGTCGTCGCCGGACAACGCGATCGCCCGATCCGCCCACTGCACGAGTTCGGCTCCGCGGCAACGCATCAACGCGTGCAGGACATACCGGCCGGAGATCAGTGCGGCCGCCTCGGGATCGCGGTCGACGTTGACGATGCCCCACGCCCTGCGCAACCGGACGTCCGCCTCGGCCGCGCGGCCGCGCACGATCGCCAGATATGCCAGCGCGGCGTCGCGCAGCGGCGTCTCGCGCAGGCTCTCGACCGCGGGCACCAGCGCGGCGGCCCCCGCGGTGTCGCCGGCGGCGACGAGAGCGTCCACCGAGCGGGTGAGCCTGTCGTCGCGCACCAGCGGGTCGGGGGTCAACCGGGCGGCCTCGCGGAACAGGGTCGCCGCCTCCGCCCAGGCGCCCTCGGCGCCGCGTTCGCGCGCCAGCGCCTCGACGTCGTCGGCCAGTGCGGCGTCCGGGACGGGGGTGGCCGCCACCAGGTGTCGCAGCCGGCGGACCCGGTCGGTGACGATCTCGGCCGCACGCCGGTGCGCCACGCCCGCCGCCCGCACGCCCATCGCCTCGAGCACCGCCGCCCGGATCAGGCTCGAGCCCACGGCGACGCCGAAACCGGTTGTCGTGGTGACCAGTTCGGTGCTCACGGCTTCGTCGACCGCGCTCAGCGGATCGTCGAGACCGGCCAGTTGCGCCGCCTCGCCGAGCGATCCGCCGTCCCCGAGCACCGCCAGCGCCTCCACCAGCGCCCGGCCGTGCGGGCCGCAGGCCTCGAGACGCCCGCGCACCGCCGCCACGGTGCGCGCCGGTGCGGGCAACTGCGCGTCGTGGCGCGACCACACCGGCGCCGGCACCTCGTCGAGCAGGGCCAGGGCGTCGCGGGGGTTCCCGCCGGTGTGCCTGGTGAGCGCCGCCACCATGGTCGGATGCAGAATCCGCCCGCGCCGCGACGCCAGTTCCGCGACGCCCGCGGTGTCCAGGCCGGTCAACCGCATCTCCGCCGAGACGAACCGCGTCAGTGCGGGTTTCGGGTAGGCCATCGCGAGCACCACCAGCAGGGGGTGGGCGCGGTGGCGGCGCACCGCGGTCTCGAGCACCTGCAGCGACAGCGCGTCGGAATGCTCGGCGTCGTCGACGATCACCAACGCCGGCCGGTGCGCCGCGACGCGATCGAGGAACCGGCTGACCGGGTCGGCGGGCACGTCGTCCTGCAGCAACTGGGCCAGCACCGCGCCCGGGGTCTCGGTCTCCCACGGCAGCGCCCGAGCGGTGTGGGCGTCGGGGTGGTCGGCGGCCAACCGGGCGAGCAGCGCCGTCTTCCCGATGCCGGGCGGTCCGAGCACCGCGACGACGTCGGCGCCCGACGTCACGGTCGCCGTGCAGCGGCCGGCGAGTTCGGCCAGTTCGCGGTCGCGCCCGACGCATGCCCCGGACACGATCATCACGCCCACATCGTAGGCGCGCGCCGTCCGTCGCTAGCCCTGATCGCCGCCGGCGACCGGCAGGACCGAACCCGTGATGTAGGACGCCTCGTCGGAGGCGAGGAAACAGATGGCCGCGGCCTGTTCGTCGAGGGTGCCGTACCGCTTCATCAGTGACGAGCCGACGGTCTGGTCGATGTGGGCCTGGAACCAGGCGCGCTCGGTGTCGGTGCCGAAGTCCGGTGTGCCACGAGAGATCCGGCGCGGCGGTGCGTCGGTCCCACCCGGCGCGGCGGCGACCACGCGGATGCCGTCGCCGGCGTACTCGACGGCCAGCGACGCGGTGATCGCGTTGATACCGCCCTTGGCCGCGGAATACGGGATGCGATGGATACCTCGGGTCGCAGCCGACGAGACGTTAACGATCACGCCTGCGCTGCGCGTCACCATCGACGGCAACGCCGCCCGGCTGGCGTACAGGGTCGTCATCAACGACCGGTCGACCTCGGCGCGGATCTCACGGTCGGTGAACTCGATGAACGGTTTGAAGTTGATGGCGCCGCCGACGTTGTTGATCAGCACGTCGATGCGCCCGAACGCCGACAACGCCTGCGCCACCATGTTTTCGGCGCCTTCGGCGTGTTCGAGGTCTGTCGTGACCGCCAGCGCATCCGGTCCGCAGGCGGCCAGTTCGTCGGCCAGTTCCTTGACCAGCTCCGAACGGTCGGCGAGCACCAGACGGCCGCCTTCGGCGCTGATGCGGCGGGCGGTCTGCTCGCCGATGCCCTGCGCGGCGCCGGTGACCAGCACGATCTTGCCGGCGAACCGGCCGGGTGTGACGAACCGCGGGCGCCGCGCCGCCTGGGCGTCGGCCATGGCGCGTCGCATCGTCTGTTTGGAGCGCTCGGCGTGCGCGGAGATCAGGGACCGTGCCGCATCCCGGTCACCGGCGTCGAACGCCGCGACGATGTCGACGTGGTCTCGCGCGCACAGCGGATGACACCATGTGGCATTGCGGAGCACGTCGTCCATGCGCGCCTTCACGCCCAGAGCCTGATAGGCCTGCAACAGGTGGTCGTTGCCGGTCAGGGTGAACAGGTGGTCGTGGAACGCCGCGTTGGTCTCGGTGTACCGGGCCGCGTCGACGAATCGGTCGCCGTCGACGTGGGGCAGCGTGGCTTCGGCGAGCAGCCGGTATCCGGTCAGCTGCGATGCGCTCAAGCGGCCGATCGTCAGCTCGAGGGCACCCAGTTCCAGCGCCTCACGGGCCTGGAAGATCGCGTCCGATTCGTGCACCTCGGGGTGCTCCTCGCCGATCTGATAGCCGTCGGCGGCGACCTCGGTGGGTTCGGCGGGCGCTGCTGCGGTCCGGGTGGGGGACGTCCGGGCGGGGAAGAGGAGTTGGCCCGCCACCGACCGGTCCGCCCCGGTGATCAGCGCGGTGTCGCCGTCATCGGTCGCGGCGACGCGCCCCGGGGCCGCCCCGATCGCGACGTCGGGGAACAGGGCCTGGCCGGCCACCGTCCGGGCATCCGGGCTGAGGGCCGGCTGCTCGCGCGGCGCGGTGACGACCGGCGTGGACGCGGGGGACGGGGCGCCCCCGGACGCGGCGGGCGCGGCCAGCGCGAACTTCTCGTAGTAGAAGCCGAACGGTTCGATGCCCTCCGCGGCGAGGTGCTTGCGCACCGACTCGACCATCGGCGGGGGCCCGCACAGGTAGACCGCGACGTCGCCGTCGTAGAGGTGTTCGGGACGGATCAGGCTGGTGACGTAGGCGCGGTCGGGGCCCTTGTTGGCCGCGGTGCTCGCCGGGTCGGCGACGCAGTACTCCCAGGTGAATCCGGGCAGGTCCGCGGCGATCGCGCGCAGCGTGTCGAGTTCGACGAGGTCGACGTCCGAGCTCACGCCGTAGACGAGGTGCGCCTTGCGGGGGCTGCGCGCCGCCTGCAGGGTGCGCAGCATCGACAGCACGGGCGCCAGGCCGGTGCCGCCGGCCAACAGCAGGATGGGCCGTTCGGTCTCGCGCAGGAAGAACGAGCCGTGCGGGCCGGTGAAGGTGACGGCATCGCCGATCGCGGCCCGTTCGGCCAGATAGGTCGACATCGCGCCGCCGGGGGTGAGCTTCACCAGGAACGTGAGCCGTGATTCATGTGGGGCGTTGCTGAACGAATACGAGCGCACCACGTCGGTCCCGGGTACCGCGACGTTGACGTACTGGCCGGGCAGGAATGCGAGGTCGTCGCGGTCGGGGATCTCGACGCCGAAGGCCACGGTTGTCGGCGACACCCGGTCCAGCTCGACGAGCGTGCCCCGGAATGTCGCGGCGGCCGTCTTGGCCACCTCGGAACTGCTGGCGATCTGCAGCACCAGGTCCGACCGGGGCCGCATGCTGCAGGGCAGCACGTAGCCGGCGGCCGCCTCGTCGGCGGGCAGGGCGTCGTCGATGTAGGTGCCACCGTCGTACGTGCCGGATTCGCAGAGCGCCTTGCACGTTCCGCACGCTCCGTCACGACAGTCCAGGGGGATGTTGATGCGCTGGCGGTAGGACGCGTCGGCGACGGTCTGATTGTCACGACAACTGATGAACCGGGTGACGCCGTCCTCGAACGACAGCGCGACCTGGTGGGTGCGGGACTCGGTGGATGTCATGGCGGGGCCTTCTAGAAGTGGTAGATGTCCACGACGTGGTGGATGTAGTCGTTCTTCAGCACCACGGTCTTGCGACGGATCAGCGGGGCGTCGCCGGAGAAGTCGATCGTGTAGAACGACGTGCCGTAATACGGGTCGATCGTCTTGTACCGGAAGTACATGGTGTGCCAGTTGAACCGGACGTCCACGAGATCGCCGCGGCGTTCGATGACCTCCACGTTCGAGATGTTGTGGCTGGTGCGTGGTTCGGGAAGCGACGTGGCCGAGGAGCGTTCGGTCCGGATCCGGAAGACCCGGTCCTCGAGGCCACCCTTGTTCGCGTAGTACACCAGCGAGATGTCGCGCTGCGGATCCTCGACCAGGGTGTCGTCGTCGGCCCACGACGGCATCCAGTAGACGACGTCGTCGGCGTAGCACCCCAGCCACTTCTCGAACTCACGGTCGTCGAGGTAGCGGGCCTCGCGGTAGAGGAACTGCTCGATCATGTTCTGGGTGATGAGTTGGGTTGCGCCGGTGACGGTCTCGTTCGTCATGAGCACTTCTCCGATCCAGTGTCGTCCTGGGCGAGGGCCGCGCGCATGGTCTGCAGCCAGTAGGTGTGCTGGACGGGGTAGAGGCCTTCGTCCTCGTTGCGCACGCCGGCGGAGATGACGCCGTGCATGCCCAGCGACTCGGCGACCTCGTCCGGTCCCGACAGCCAGTGCTGGGCGCCGCGGCTCATGTCGTTCCACGGGGCGGCGGCGGCCTGGTAGGTCAGCTGGCAGGAGCGGAACTCCTCGAGGTCGTCGGGGGTCGCCATGCCCGAGGCGTTGAAGAAGTCCTCGTACTGGCGGATGCGGCGGGCGCGGGCGTCGGCGCTCTCGCCCTTCGGGGCGATGCAGTAGATGGTGACCTCGGTCTTGTCCGGCGCGATCGGCCGGAAGTGGCGGATCTGCGTCGAGAACTGGTCCATCAGATAGACATTGGGGTACAGGCACAGGTTGCGCGAACCCTTGACCATGAACTCGCCCTTGGCCTCGCCGTGGACGGCCTTGAGGTCGTCGAGCCGGTCCCACAACGGACGGTCCTCGGGATTGGCCGCCCAGGTCCACAGGCACAGGTGGCCGTTCGGGTAGGACCAGTAGCCGCCGCCGGACTTGCCCCAGCTGCCCGCGTCGAGCGCCTTGGTGTCGTTGGCCGACTCGCCGGTGGTGCGCCGCGACGTGGTCGCGGCGTAGTTCCAGTGCGTCGCGGTGACGTGATAGCCGTCGGCGCCGTTCTCCGCCTGCACTTTCCAGTTGCCGTCGTAGGTGTAGGTCGACGATCCAGGCAGCACCTCCAGCCCGTCGGGGGACTGGTCGACGAGCATGTCGATGACCGTGGTGGTGTCGCCGAGGTGCTCGCCGAGCGGGGCGACGTCCGGGTTGAGGCTGCCGAACAGGAACCCGCGGTAGCTGTCGAAGCGGGCCACCTTGGTCATGTTGTGCGAGCCGTCGACGTCGAAGCCGGCCGGATAGCCGGCGCCCTCCGGGTCCTTCACCTTGAGCAACGTCCCGTCGTTGCGGAACGTCCAGCCGTGAAAGGGGCAGGTCAGCGTCATCCGGTTGTCGGTCTTGCGGCGGCACACCATGGCCCCGCGGTGCGCGCACGCGTTGATGAGACAGTGCAGTACGCCGTCGCGGCCGCGGGTGATGACGACGGGCTGGCGGCCCATGTACGTGGTGAAGTAGTCGCCCGGTTCGGCCACCTGGCTCTCGTGTGCGAGGTAGATCCAGTTGCCCTCGAAGATGTGCGCCATCTCGAGTTCGAAGATGTCCTCGTCGGTGAAGATCCGCCGGTTGGTCCGGTAGACGCCGGCCTCGCGGTCGTCGATCACCGCGTCGGCGAGGACGGTCTCGAGGTGGCCGCGGTGTTCTGCTGTGGGTGCGCTCATCGGTGCCTCCTGTGACGTGTTCCTTGCAGACTGGCACCACGTGTCTGCCGTCACACTAGGGTGATGCCCAGTCCTGGCCCAGGTGCCGATTGATGGATATTGTCGATCAATAAGACGAAAACGAATCCTTGTCCTGTATGTATCGCGGTCCTACTCTGGGCCGTGGCGCCGGTCACACCCGACCGGAGCTGTGACTCAGGAACGAGAGACGCCATGGAGCTGCGCCATCTGCGGTACTTCGCCGCCGTCGCCGACACCTGCCACTTCGGCCGTGCCGCCGAGCAGCTGCATGTGGCACAGCCGGCGCTCTCGTACTCGATCCGGCAGCTCGAGGACGAACTGGGCGTCACGCTGTTCAACCGGACCACCCGCCAGGTGTCGCTGACCGCGGCCGGGGACTTCCTGCAGGCCGAGGCGGCCCGGATCCTCCAGGGGGTCGACGATGCCGTTCGAGGGGTACGACGCATCGCGGCCGGGCGCAGCGGGCTGGTCCGGTTGGGGGTCACCGGCACCGCGGCCTTCTCGCACCTGCCCCGGATCGCCAGGGTGGTCAGGCGGGAACTCCCCGACGTCGCGCTGCAGATCCGGGCGGACCTGCTGACACCCGATCAGTGTGACGGATTACGCAGCGGCGCACTGGATCTCGGCGTCCTCCGACCGCCGGCGGTGGGGCAGGACATCGAACTGAGCACCATCGACATCGAGCCGCTCGTGCTCGCCGTCTCGGTCGACCACCGGCTCGCCGTCGAACCAGTGGTCTCACTGGCCGATCTGCGCACGGAGCCGTTCATCGCCTACGGCAGTCGCGACTCCGCGGTCAACGAGGCCGTGGTCCGCAGCTGCCGCCAGGCCGGATTCGTCCCGCACCGCGAGCACGAGGCGCCCGGTACCGCGGTCCTGCTCTCCCTCGTCGCCGCCGGCCTCGGGGTGGCGGTGGTGCCGCGGTCGGTGCGCGCACTTCCCTTGGAGGGGATCGTGTTCCGCGACCTGCTCGACGCCCAGACCATCGAGTTGGCGCTCGCCTGGCGCAGCGGCGACGACAACCCGCTCGTCGAGGCGGTGGTCGGCGTGCTCGACGCCGCCTTCGCCGCCCACGCGATCCCGAACTCCCTGCCCACCGGAGGAGTGCAGTGAAGATCACGCACCTGGAAGCGATCCCGTTCGCGATCCCCTACGTCAAACCGCTGAAGTTCGCCTCGGGCGAGGTCACCGTCGCCGAGCACGTGTTGGTCCGGGTGCACACCGACGACGGGGTCGTCGGTGTCGCCGAGGCCCCGCCGCGGCCGTTCACCTACGGCGAGACCCAAACCGGCATCGTCGCGGTCATCCAGCAGATCTTCGCGCCGCAGGTCGTCGGGCTCGCGTTGACCGAACGTGAGGTGGTGGGCTCGCGCCTGAGCCGCACCGTCGGCAATCCGACCGCCAAATCCGCTGTGGACATTGCGATCTGGGATGCGCTGGGCCGCACCCTGCAGCTGCCGGTCGGCGATCTGCTCGGCGGGTTCACCGACCGCATGCGCGTCAGCCACATGCTGGGCTTCGACAGCCCGGCGGCGATGGTCGCCGAAGCCGAGCGAATCCGGGACACCTACGGCGTCAACACCTTCAAGGTCAAGGTCGGCCGCCGGCCGGTCTCACTCGACACCGCGGTGGTGCGCGCGCTGCGTGAGCGTTTCGGTGACAGCGTCGAGCTCTACGTCGACGGAAACCGGGGTTGGAGCGCGTCGGAGTCCCTGCGGGCGATGACGCAGATGGCCGACCTCGACCTGTTGTTCGCCGAGGAGCTGTGCCCCGCCGACGACGTGCTGGGCCGGCGCCGCCTCGTCGGGCGCCTCGACATGCCGTTCATCGCCGACGAATCCGTGCCGACCCCGGCCGACGTGACGCGCGAGCTGCTCGGCGGATCGGCCACCGCGATCAGCATCAAGACCGCGCGCACCGGTTTCACCCAGTCGCAGCGGGTCCACCACCTCGCCGAGGGCCTCGGAGTGGAGATGGTGATCGGCAACCAGATCGACGGGCAGATCGGCACGGCCTGCGCCGTCACGTTCGGATCCGCGTTCGCCGCCACCTCCCGCTACGCCGGTGAGCTGTCGAATTTCCTCGACATGGGCGATGACCTGCTCACCGAGGCGCTGCAGATCCGCGACGGCGTCCTGCGGCGTCCCGCGGGCAACGGCCTCGGCATCGAGATCGACCCCGACAAACTCGCCCACTACCGCACCGACGACTGACGCCAGCCCACCTCATCACCATCCAGGAGTACGACATGACCACGTTCGACACCCCCGCCCCGGTCCAGGCCAGCGCCGCCGCCTCCGGCGCCTCGGCGACCGACCGCTTCCGCACCGACAAGTCGCCCTACGACGCGGTCCGCGACACCCCGCGTGAGCGCGTCGACCTGCTGGCCCGAGAAGTGCTCGCCGCGGTGCACGAGACGGTCCGCAAGCACCAGGTCACCTACGACGAGTACAACGCGCTCAAGGCGTGGCTGATCGGCGTGGGCGAGGACGGCGAATGGCCGCTGTTCCTCGACGTCTGGGTCGAGCACGCGGTCGAGGACGTCGCCACCTCCCACCGCAGCGGCAACCGCGGCAGCATCGAGGGTCCCTACTACGTGCCGGGCTCACCCGAACTGGGCGCCGACGGCACCATGCCGATGCGACCCGGCGAGCAGGGCACCCCGCTGGTCTGGAACGGCACCATTACCTCCACCGACGGCACTCCGCTCAACGGCAAGGTCGAGCTGTGGCACGCCGACGCGGACGGCTTCTATTCGCAGTTCGCGCCGGGCCTGCCGCAGTGGAACCTGCGGGGCAGCTTCAGCACCGGATCCGACGGCGCCTTCCGCATCCGCACGATTCGCCCCGCGCCGTACCAGATCCCGACCGACGGGTCGTGCGGCAAGCTGATCGCCGCCGCCGGCTGGCACGCCTGGCGGCCGGCCCACCTGCACGTCAAGGTGTCCGCGCCCGGCCACGAGCTGCTGACCGCCCAGCTGTACTTCCCCGGCGACCCCCACAACGACGACGACATCGCCACCGCCGTCAAACCGGAACTGGTGCTGGCGCCGGTGTCGCAGGCCGACGGCAGTGAGGCCGTCACCTACGACTTCGTCCTCGACCCGGTGCGGGGCTGACCGCCGATGTTGTTCCATGTGCGGATGGACGTGCGAATCCCGCACGATCTGGATCCCGAGGTGCGTTCCGATCTGGTCTCCCGGGAGAAGGCCTACTCACAGGAGCTGCAACGCTCGGGGAAGTGGCCGCAGATCTGGCGCATCGTCGGCGAGTACTCCAACTTCTCGATCTTCGACGTCGCGTCGAACGACGAACTCCACGAACTGATCTCGGCGCTGCCGCTGTTCCCCTTCATGGACATCCACGTGACGCCGCTGGCGAAGCACCCCTCCGACGTCACGTGACGGCGGCCGTCACACCGCGATGTCGGCGGTCACTGCGCCGGTGAGCCGAACGAGATCCGCCGGTGCGACCGCGATCTCGAGCCCGCGCTTACCGGCGCTGCACAGCACGCGGTCCCACTGCAGCGCCGACGCGTCGATCACCGTCGGTAGCCGCTTGCGCTGACCGAGCGGGGAGATGCCGCCGAGGACGTAGCCCGTCGACCGCTCGGCGGCGGCCCGTTCGGCCATCGTCGCCTTCGATTCGCCGAGCGCCGCGGCCGCCGCCTTCAGCGACAACTTGGCCGGCACCGGGAGCACCGCCACCGCGAGGCCCTTCGGAACGGCGATCACGAGTGTCTTGAAGACCTGCTGTGCGTCGACGCCGGTGGCGGCGAGTTCCGCCACGGCCTCGTCACCGTAGGAACCGGCCCGTGGATCGTGCCGGTACTGCAGGACCGCGTGCGGTGCCCCGTCGGAGACGAGAGCCGCGATCGCGGGCGTGGCTGCGCGCACGCCGGTCAGCTTAGAGGCGGTCGGGAACAACGGCGCTCGGTCCCGCTGTTGACACAGGCGACTTCGGCGGCACACGCAGCCGGGAACGTGTCGGTCACTACCACTAGGATCATGGGAGGACTTCGGTGCCAACGGCCTGCCTGCAACGTCCGGTGGATCTGCCGGGCCTGTTCGACGGCGCCGCGACAGAAGGGACGGTGTCGACCACGATGACCGACATCGACGCATCGGCGGCCGACCGACAGGAAACCGACGCCGAGCTGACCGCACGCTTCGAGCGGGACGCGATCCCGCTCCTCGACCAGCTCTACGGCGGTGCGCTGCGGATGACGCGCAATCCCGCCGACGCCGAGGACCTCCTGCAGGAGACGATGGTCAAGGCGTATTCCGGGTTCCGGTCGTTCCGTGAGGGCACCAACCTCAAGGCGTGGCTGTACCGCATCCTGACCAACACCTACATCAACAGCTACCGCAAGAAGCAGCGCCAGCCGTCGGAGTACCCCACCGAGGAGATCACGGACTGGCAGCTCGCCGCGAACGCCGAGCATTCGTCGACGGGTCTGCGGTCTGCCGAGGTGGAGGCGCTCGAAGCGCTGCCGGACACGGAGATCAAGGCGGCGCTGCAGGCTCTGCCGGAGGACTTCCGGATGGCGGTGTACTACGCCGACGTCGAAGGATTCCCGTACAAGGAGATCGCGGAGATCATGGATACGCCCATCGGGACCGTGATGTCCCGGCTGCATCGTGGCCGCAAGCAGCTGCGTGAGTTGCTCGCCGATGTCGCCCGAGACCGCGGCTTCATCCGCGGTACGCAAGCGCCCGAGGAGGTGTCGTCGTGAGTGACGAAGAGCGGTGGACACCGCCGGTCGGCCCGGTCGACCCGGAGCATCCCGAATGCGCCGCCGTCATCGCGGAGGTGTGGACGCTGCTCGATGGCGAGTGCACCGCGGAGACGCGCGACAAGCTCAAGCACCATCTCGAGGAATGCCCCGCCTGCCTGCGCCATTACGGCGTGGAGGAACGGGTCAAGCGGTTGATCGCCGCCAAGTGCGGTGGTGAGAAGGCGCCGGACCGGCTACGCGAGCGGCTGCGCATCGAGATCAGCCGCACCACGATCTACCGCAGCTGACGCAGAGACGACGACACCGCGGCTGTCGACGGGATTCACCTGATCCCCGCCGGCAGCCGCGGTGTCGTGTTGTCTAGAACCTGCTGGTCAGCGCACTGACTTCGAACCGGCGTTGGGTCGCTTGCCGTGGTTCGCCTTCGAGTGCTTGCGGTCGCGCTTCTTGCGGCCTCGCTTGGCCATGGGGATCCTCCATACGGTCTCGGAAAGGGTCTCGGAAATCTCCGACCCGCGTCACGCGGGCGGTCGCCTGCCATTGTCTCACGGCCCGGTGGGTGCTCCGACGACGCGGGGTTGTGGTTCGATAGAGCGGCAACAGCAGACACTGAGTGGGGTGAAGATGGCCGAGGATGTTCGCGCGGAGATCGTGGCCAGTGTGCTCGAGGTCGTGGTCCACGAGGGCGATCGGATCGGCGAGGGTGACACCGTGGTGCTGCTCGAGTCCATGAAGATGGAGATCCCGGTCCTCGCCGAGGTGGCCGGCACGGTGACCAAGGTCAACGTGGCCGAGGGTGATGTGATCCAGGCCGGTGACCTCATCGCGGTGATCAGCTAGCGCGTTCAGCGCCTCCGGGTAGAGCGATATGTCGACCCTCGGTGATCTGCTCGCCGAGCACACCGTGCTGCCCGGCAACGCCGTCGACCATCTGCATGCCGTGGTCGGGGAGTGGCAGCTGCTGGCCGACCTGTCCTTCGCCGACTACCTGATGTGGGTGCGCCGCGACGACGGCGTGCTGGTCTGCGTCGCCCAGGTGCGGCCCAACACCGCTGCCACCGTGCTGCTGGCCGACGCGGTGGGTACCACCGCGATCCCCGAGACCATGCCGTTGGTCACGGCCACCTTCGAGTCGGGCATCATCGGCCGGGAGGGGTCGGCCGCGCAGAACGACGCGCCCGGCCTCAACGTCGAGGCGGTGCCAGTGCGGTACGGCGAGCACGTCGTCGCGGTGCTCACCCATCAGACCGCGCTGGCGGCCCGGCGCACGGCGAGCCCGCTGGAGGTCGCGTACCTGGACTGTGCGGGCGATCTGCTGCTGATGCTCTCCGAGGGCACCTTCCCCAATGTCGGCGATCTGGCCATGTCCCGCTCCAGCCCCCGGGTGGGGGACGGGTTCATCCGCCTCGATGGCGCGGGCACGGTGGTGTTCGCCAGCCCCAACGCGATCTCGGCGTATCACCGGATGGGGCTCAACGCCGATCTCGAGGGCCACAACCTCGTGACGGTCACGCGTCCGCTCATCTCCGATCCGTTCGAGGCGCAGGAACTGGCCAACCACGTGCGTGACTCGCTTGCGGGCGGGTCCAGCATGCGGATGGAGGTCGACGCCGGCGGCGCGGCGGTGCTGCTACGCACGATGCCGCTCGTGGTGCACGGCGCCGCGGTGGGCGCCGCCGTGCTGATCCGCGACGTGACCGAGGTGAAGCGGCGCGACCGCGCGCTCCTGTCGAAGGATGCGACGATCCGCGAGATCCACCACCGGGTGAAGAACAATCTGCAGACGGTGGCGGCGCTGCTGCGCCTGCAGGCCCGGCGCACCAACAACGCCGAGGGCCGCGAGGCGCTGATGGAGTCCGTGCGGCGGGTGTCCTCGATCGCCCAGGTGCACGACGCACTGTCGATGTCGGTGGACGAGGAGGTCAACCTCGACGAGGTCGTCGACCGCATCCTGCCGATCATGAACGACGTGGCCAGCGTCGGCCCGCCGATCCGGATCAAGCGGGAAGGTGACCTCGGCGTGCTCGACGCAGACCGGGCGACGGCGCTGATCATGGTCGTCACCGAACTCGTGCAGAACGCGATCGAGCACGCGTTCGACGTCAACACCGCTCAGGGCAGCATCACGATCCAGGCGGAGCGTTCGGCGCGCTGGCTCGACGTGGTGGTGCACGACGACGGGCGCGGCCTACCGGCCGGGTTCAGCCTGGAGAAGTCCGATCGGCTGGGGTTGCAGATCGTGCGGACGCTGGTGTCGGCGGAGTTGGACGGATCGCTCGGGATGCACGATGTGCCGGGTGGGGGGACGGATGTGGTGTTGAGGGTCCCCATCGGGCGCCGCGGCCGAGCCGCGCAGTAGGGCACAGCGGCCGAAATGGCGATTCACGGAAATGGATCGGCGGCGCCGAATTGTGTTTCCGGACACAGTGAAGGCCCCGGCTTTCGCCGGGGCCTTCACTGATCCTGCGGAGCGGTCAGACTCCGCTGCGGGCCTTGGTGCGGGCATTGCGACGCTTGAGGGCGCGACGCTCGTCCTCGCTCATGCCACCCCACACGCCGGCGTCCTGGCCGGACTCCAATGCCCAGCTCAGGCAATCCGTGGTGACGGGGCAGCGGTTGCATACGAGCTTCGCGTCGGCGATCTGCGCGAGCGCCGGACCGCTGTTCCCCACCGGGAAGAACAGCTCGGGATCCTCGTCGCGACAGACGGCCTTGTGACGCCAATCCATTCTTTAACTCCTCACTATGTGCGCAGCAGGGCGCACGAGCTTTTCTTCGGCTGTTAACGCGTGCACACTAAATGTTTCTGCACTGTTGCATCCGATGTTTTCACAGGCTCGACGGATGTCAAGAGATGCGCGTTCAAGCGTGGGCAATGTCACTGGGTGACCACGTTAGGGGTGCGCTTACCCGTTCGTACTACACTCAACACACCTGCGCTCAAAAATTTTTTGCGGATCCCGCCGTCGCAGGTCAGAGCGGTTCTGCGGCCGGCGCAACCACCCCGAGTGCGTCGGGCACCGAGGTGAAGGTCATGGTTTCGCGCGGGCCGACATAATCTCCGTCGATCTGGCAGGCCACCGGTATGTCCGACGTGATCCGGATCCACGCCACGTCGTCGTCGCGGATCAGGTGGCGGGCCACCGGGTTCGGTACCCGGGCGAACATCTGCCGGGCCAGCCGCAGATTTGCCCAGGCGTTCATGCTGGTCGTGGCGAACACGCCCAGCCCCGTCTCGAACGTGGTGCCCGGGTTGGTCCAGATCGGTCTCGCGTTCGCGTAGGTCCAGGGGCTGGAGTTCGACACGAACGCGAAGTGCACCCCGGGCACCGGTTCCTGGTCGGGCATGTGCAGCGTCAAGGTCGGCTCCTTGCGCACGCTGGCGAGCACCTCGCGCACCGCGACCCGGATGTAGCGCGACGCCGAGACCTTGCGGCCCTTGGCGCGCTGCGCCTCCACGGCGGCCACCACGTCGCCGTCGACGCCCATGCCCGCGGTGAAGACCGCCCAGCGCTCCCCGCAGTCCATCAGCCCGATCCGCCGCCACACCCCGGTGCGGCGGTGTTCGCCGAGGAGGTCGACGAGCTGGTTGGTGGCCTCGATGGGGTCGGGGCTGATGCCCAGCGCGCGCGCGAAGACGTTGGCCGATCCGCCGGGGACGACAGCGACGGCCGGCGCGCCGGCGTCACGCCCGCGTTCGCGCAGGACGCCGTTGACGACCTCGTTCACGGTGCCGTCGCCGCCGTGCACGATGAGCACGTCGACGCTGTCAGCGGCCGCCTCCTGGGCGATCTCGATGGCGTGGCCCCGGTGGTCGGTGTGGACGACCGTGAGCTCTGTGCGGCTCTCCAGGGCGTGGGCGAGCAGGTCGCGCCCGGCCGCGGTCGTCGACGTGGCGTTCGGGTTGACGATCAGCACGGCACGCACGAGGCATGAGCCTAACCGCGAACATCTAGGCTCGACGTCGTGCCCGTTCCCGCGCCGTCAACCGTGCGTCAGGCCGCCGTGCTGGTGGCCCTCGAGGGAGCCACCGGTGTGGTGGCCGCCCTCGTCTATCTCGTCAGCGGCTTCTCGCGCGCCGAGGAGGCCGGGCTGAACAAGTTCGGCACGGCGGCGTGGTTCGCGATCGTCGGCGGCGGGGTGATGGCTGCCGCGTGGGCGCTGTGGACCGGACGGCGGTGGGGCCGGGGCATCGCGGTGTTCGCGCAGCTGCTGTTGCTTCCGGTGACGTGGTACGTGGCGGTCGGATCGCATCAGTGGTTCTTCGGCATCCCGGTCGCCGTGGTCGCGCTCACCGCGCTGCTGCTCTTGTTCAGCCCCTCGGCGTTGCAGTGGCTGGGCGCTCAGGACCCCGCCAGTGCCGACAATTCCGGACCCGACACCCGGTAGGTGATCCAGTCGGTCTGGGGTCTGCCTCCGACGGCGTCGTAGAGCGCGATCGCGTTCTCGTTCCAGTCCAGCACCGCCCACGACAGTCTGCTGTAGCCGTTGGCCACGCATTCGCGGGCCAGGGTCGACAGCAGGGTGCGGGCCAGTCCGTGGCGGCGGTACTGCGGTCGGACGAACAGGTCCTCGAGGTAGATGCCGGCCACGCCGTCCCAGGTCGAGAAGTTGTAGAACCAGAGGGCCCCGGCGGCGGCCCGACCGTCGACCTCGGCGAGGTGACCGTAGACGCGGGGCTGCGCACCGAAAAGCGCTTCGCGCAACTGTTTCTCGGTCACCGTGCACTCCGCGGACGCGCGTTCGAACGCGGCCAGCTCGTGCACCATTGCGGTGAGCTCCACCTCGTCACCGGGCTCCACCCGGCGGATGGTCACAGTCATGGCGTTACCCCCAGTGCGGACAGGATGGTGGTGAATTTCGTTGTGGTCTCGGCTACTTCGTCGTCGGGATCGGATTCGGCGACGATGCCGCCGCCGGAGTGGGCCGCCGCGCCGCGACGGTCCGCGGTCAGTTGCGCGCACCGGATGGACACCACCCAGCGGCCGTCGCCCGCGGCGTCGCACCACCCGACGGCGCCGGCGTAGAAGCCGCGATCGCCCTCGAGGCGCTGGATCAGTGCGGCGGCCAGGTCGGTGGGGACTCCGCCGACCGCCGGGGTGGGGTGTAGCGCGACCGCGAGATCCAGTGCGGTGGTGGACGTCTGGCGTAGGCGTCCGGTGATCTGCGTGCTGAGGTGCCAGACGGCGGCGGTCGCGCTGAGGTGCGGTGTCGGCGCGATCTGCAGATCCACGCAGTAGGGGTCGAGGGCCTTGCGCACCTCGTCGATCACGATCGCGTGCTCGTGGCGGTTCTTGGCCGAATCGGCGAGCGCAGCGCCGCTGGCCCGGTCGGCCGCGGGGTCGGCGAAGCGCGGCGCCGAACCGGCGAACGGCTGGCATGTCACGACGTCCCCGCGCCGGGCCACCAGGAGTTCGGGGCTGGCGCCGATCAGGGCCGCACCGCGGTGGCGCTCGTCGGCGGCGGTGAGGTCGGCCAGGTATGCGTTGGCGCCCGCGTCGTCGGAGAACAGGCGCCGCAGTAGGGTCCTCGCGTCGAGCGGTCCGTCGGCGGTGAGGTGCAACGCCCGTGCGAGGACGACCTTGTGTAGTCCGGTCGCGGGGTCGTTCAGCGCGCTCACCGCCGACGCGACGCGCGCGCGGTGCTCGTGCGGTGCGGGCCGGAACTCGGCGATGTGCACGTGGGGAAGGTCGGCGGTGGGCCAGTCCGGTAGCGCCTCGACGAAGCGGACGTCCTGTGGGCGGAACAGTGCCGTCGGCGCGGTCAGATCGAAGGGCAACGCGCCCAACACGATCGGCGTGTCACCGGCGGCCAGCGCGGCGCGCGCGTCCGGCAGTGCGGGGTACGCGGTGTGGAGGCCGTCGGCCAGGACGACACCGTCGGCGCCGGCCAGGACGAAGGTCGGCTCGGCGTCCGCAGGCCCGGTCACGTCGGCATGCACGGATGCGGGTAACCGGTCAGCGCCAGTGCACTGATCTGGCGTACGCCGTGCTCCCATCCGCACACCGCGATCGATGCCGCCACCATCGCGAACCGGATGCCGTCGGTCAGCGGCAGCTCCGCCCAGCGGGTGATCACCGCCCGGGAGAAGTGGCCGTGCCCGACGAAGATGACGTCGCGGGTCTCGAGGTGCCCGCAGGCCATCTCCACCGCGCGGTCAGCGCGTTCGCGGACCGCCTCGACGCTCTCCCCGCCGGGACAGCCGTGGGTCCAGACCAGCCAGTCCGGGTCGGATTCGCGGATCTCGGGTGTGGTGCGGCCCTCGTAGTCGCCGTAATCCCATTCGACGAGCAGCTCGGAGACCTCGTCCACGGCCAGGCCGGCCAGTTTCGCGGTGTCCAGCGCCCGCCGCCGTGGGCTGCTGATCACCAGCGGGTCGTCCAGCGTGAGCCGGTCCAGGGCCTCGGCGGTGCGGGTGGCCTGGTCACGGCCGGTTTCGGTCAGTTCGAGGTCGGTGCGGCTGGTGTGGCGTCCCGAACGCGACCACTCCGTCTCGCCGTGCCGGATCAGCAGAAGTCGATGGTCGGTCAGGCCCACACCCGCCGATTCTGCCGCACGTCCGTGTGTCTCGGCCCTGCGCGTGTCAGGATGGCACCCGTGACGCGAGTACTTGCGGTCGCCAATCAAAAGGGTGGGGTCGCCAAAACGACGACGGTTGCGTCGCTTGGTGCGGCGATGGCGGAGAGCGGCAAGCGGGTGCTGCTGGTCGATCTGGACCCTCAGGGGTCGCTGACGTTCTCGATGGGCCACGACCCCGACAAGTTGCCGGTCTCGGTGCACGAAGTGCTGCTCGGGGAGGTGGAACCGGATGCGGCGTTGGTGGACACACCGGAGGGGATGACGTTGCTGCCGGCCAACATCGACCTGGCCGGCGCCGAGGCGATGCTGCTGATGCGGGCCGGGCGCGAACATGCGCTCAAACGCGCGCTGGCCAAGGTCACCGGCACGTTCGACGTGGTGCTGATCGACTGCCCGCCGTCGCTGGGCGTGCTCACGCTCAACGGACTCACCGCCGCCGACGAGGTCATCGTGCCGTTGCAGTGCGAGACGCTGGCGCACCGCGGGGTGGGCCAGTTCCTGCGCACGGTGTCCGACGTCCAGGCCATCACCAACCCGGACCTGAGGCTGCTGGGCGCGCTGCCGACGCTGTACGACTCCAGGACCACCCACAGCCGGGACGTGCTCTTCGACGTCGTCGACCGCTACGAGCTGCCGGTGCTGGCGCCGCCGATCCCCCGGACCGTGCGGTTCGCCGAGGCCAGCGCGTCGGGCTCGTCGGTGCTGGCGGGCCGCAAGAACAAGGGTGCGCTGGCCTACCGGGATCTGGCCGCAGCGCTGCTCAAGCACTGGAAGAACGGTAAGGACCTGCCCACCTACGCCCCGGAGTTCTAGCCCAGTCCGGCCAGTTCGCCGCCGCGCAGTTCCACGAGGTGGTCACCGACCACCGCGGGGACGACCGCGCCGTCGACCGGGGGACGGGCCAGGGGGATGTGCCGTTCGCCGGTGCCCGAACCCGGGTCGAAGACGTCATACCCGTCGGTGACCGGCACCAGCAACCGATCGGCCATCTCGGCCGCCGGCCCGAGCGGCAGGCTCGGTCCCGACGGTGTGACCGTGTACTTGTACCGGAGGCCGGAGCCGTCGAACACCATCACCGAGTCCCCGGTCCACCACGTGATCACGTCACCCGCGCGCGTCGCGACGGCGTCCGGGGACGCGGGCGTCGTCATCAAGGTGCTGGCCACCGTCGTCCCGGTCTCGTCGATGACGTTGACGGTCGGCTTCGGCGTCGGCAGGTACACCGCCGTGGTGGTGTCCGAGACGGCGATGACGCGGGCGTCGGAGTCGGCGGCCACATCCGGCAGTTCCACGTACTTGATGTCCGGCACGTCCTCTTCGTCGGACGGCCGCAGCAGCGTCAAGCGCAGGTCGGGCTCGTTCGGGCAGGCCTCGAGCACCGAGACCGCGGAGGAACTGGCGGCCGCCGACGTCAGGCGGCACAGGGGCGCGACGGGCACGTCGGGTTTGATCCGGGCGTCGAGCGCGCCGTAGCTGAGCATGCGAACCATGTCCGAACGCCACACCTCGAGTCGGCTCTCGCCGAACGACAGCACCGTGGTGCCGTCGGTGCTCAAGGTCACCTTCGGGTCGGCGAACCCGGTGCGCGCATTGCCGCGCTTACCCGTTCTGCCGTTGATCGTGCTGACCTGACCGCACCCCCGCGAGTCCGGGTACACGGCCACCGCGTAGTGGTAGACCGAGGTGACGCCGCACAGGTCGACACCGCGGGCGTAGCTCCACACCGTGTCCCCGCTGGCGGGATCACGACCCTGCACCGTCTGACCGTCACCAGTCACGACGCTGCCGCCGACGACGACCGGCAGCCGTGTCTTCGGGCTGGCGGCGCTCCACAGTTCCCGCAGGGTCCGCGGCACCTCGGTCGCGGGGTCGGGATCGGCCACCGCCTGCGCGGCGGGCCGGCTGATGGTGGCTCTGGCGTCGCTGGTCCACCAGACCACGGCCGCGGCCACCGCGGCCACGGCGGCGATCGCGACGGCGGCGATCACGTCACCGCGGGTGCGGCGCTCCGGTTTGACCACTGATGCGGCTGGCCGTCGGTCAGCTGGTGGTGGACGCGGCCTTGCGCGGACGCCGACGGCGGCGCCGACGCCCGGCCTGGCCGGACTCGCCGCCAGAATCGGCGTCCGACTCCGTCTGACCGGCTGTGGCCTCGGTGGCCGGCTGCTCGGCCGAGCCCTCGACGTGGCCGGTGACCGGCTTGCCGGCGCGGGTGCGGCGACGGTTGCGCGACCGGCTGCGCGTGGGCTTGTCGTCCCCGTCGCGGTCACCGTCACGCTCGCCACGGGCGGCGCGTTCGGGGCGCTTCGCGGCCCTGGCCTTCGGCTCACCCACCGAACCGCCGGCGTCGGTGGGGATGCTCAGCTCCTCGTAGAGATGGGGCGAGCTGGAGTACGTCTCGGCCGGATCGGGGGTGTTCAGGCCGAGCGCCTTGTCGATCATCGACCAGCGGGGGAGTTCGTCCCAGTCGACCAGCGTCACCGCGACACCGGTCTTGCCCGCGCGGCCGGTCCGGCCGATGCGGTGCACGTAGGCCTGCTCGTCCTCGGGGATCTGGAAGTTGATGACGTGGGTGATGTCGTCGATGTCGATGCCGCGCGCCGCGACGTCGGTGGCGACCAGCACGTCGACCTCGCCGGTGCGGAAGCTCTTGAGCGCCTTCTCGCGCGCGCCCTGGCCGAGGTCACCGTGGACGGCGCCGACCTTGAAGCCGCGCTCGGCGAGTTCGTCGGCCACCTTCTGCGCGGTGCGCTTGGTGCGGGTGAAGATCATCGTCGCGCCGCGGCCGTCGGCCTGCAGGATGCGGCTGACCATCTCGACCTTGTCCAGCGCGTGGGCCCGGTAGGCGAACTGGGCGGTGGTGTCGTGCGTGGCGGCCGAATGCGGCGCCTCAGCCCGGATGTGGGTGGGCTGATTCATGAAGGTGCGGGCCAGCGTGATGATCGGATCCGGCATCGTGGCGGAGAACAGCATCGCCTGGCGGGTGTCGGGGGTCTGGCGCAGGATCCGCTCGATGTCGGGCAGGAAGCCCAGGTCGAGCATCTCGTCGGCCTCGTCGAGCACCAGCACGTTCAGGCCGCCGAGCTGCAGGTGACCCTGCTGGGCCAGGTCGAGCAGGCGGCCCGGGGTTCCCACCACGACGTCGGCGCCCTTGCGCAGCGACTCGATCTGGGGCTCGTAGGGGCGGCCGCCGTAGATCGACACGACGGACAGTTTCCGGTCGCCGGCGGTCAGGTACTTGGCGGCCAGCGACAGGTCGCTGTGGACCTGCAGGCACAGCTCGCGGGTCGGCACCACGATCAGGGCGCGCGGGATACCGGTGAGGGTCTTCTCGGTGTCGGTGGTGACCCGTTGCAGCAGCGGGACGCCGAAGGCGTAGGTCTTGCCCATCCCGGTGCGGGCCTGACCGATCAGGTCGTCGCCGGCCAACGCCATGGGCAGCGTCAGTTCCTGGATGGCGAACGGCTGGTGGATGCCTTCCTCGGCGAGTGCGCGACAGATCTCGTCGCGTACGCCGAGGCTGGCGAATGTCATGTCAACAGGAGTTGTCAAAGGAGTCATGCGAAGTGAACGTGGCCTTTCATAGTCGACTCAAAGTCGGACCTCGTGGTTTTCCACGCGCACACGAGTCTGACGATGAAGCGGCCTCGTCGCCCGTCACGGGCGGTGCCGATCCGTTGGGCCCTGCACTTTCGGAGGCGGGCCAACGCGTGCACGCACATTTCTTTAGGGAGCGGCCCGTCTCGAATGAGCCGCCGCCTGGAGCCATCATACCCTGGATGGCTTTGCCGACGTGGAGCGGCGCTCGTCGGCCATTACAGTTGGGCCATGAATTCGACGCCGCCTGCTGCCTCGGGAGAACAGACCGTCACCCCGCAAACGGCAGGTGTGTCGGCCGATCATCCCGGCGTCGACAAGCTGTTCGCGCTGCTCGCCTACGGTGAGGTGGCCGCGTTCTACCGGCTGACCGACGAGGCGCGGATGGCCCCCAACCTGCGCGGACGCATCAACATGGCGTGTATGGCGGCCGCGGAGATGAACCACTACGAGTTGCTGCGGGAGGCGATGGAGCGCCGCGGCGTCGACGTGGTGCCCGCGATGACGAACTATGCCTCGGCGCTGGAGAACTATCACCGTCTGACCACGCCGAGCACCTGGCTCGAGGCGCTGGTCAAGACCTACGTCGGCGATGCGCTCGCCGCGGACTTCTACAACGAGATCGCCGCTGCCCTGCCCGACGAGGTGGCCGCGGTGGTGCGCGGCGTGCTGGCCGAGACCGGGCACTCGCAGTTCGTGGTCGCCGAGGTGCGCGCCGCGGTGACCGCCAGCGACCGGCAGCGGCACCGCTTGGCGCTGTGGTCGCGGCGGCTGCTGGGCGAGGCGATCACGCAGGCGCAGTACGTCCTGGCCGATCACGACGAACTCGTCGACCTCGTGATGGCCGGCGGTGAGGGGTTGACGCAGGTGGCCGGATTCTTCGACCGGTTACAGCAGACCCACCACGCCCGGATGCAGGAACTCGGCCTGGCCTGAGGCGCTACTGCGTGCAGGTGGCGATCATCGAGTTGTTGTTTTGCGAGACCAGCGCCGTGCCCGCGGCGTCGGTGATCGCGCAGTTGAGCTGACCTCCGACGCTGGTGGCGGTGACCGATTTGAGTTCCACGCCGGGGTCGAGCACGACGGTCTTCGACCACGGCAGCGTCACGTTGACGTCGGTCTGCAGTGCGCCCTGCTGGTCGGTGTAGATGACGGTCACGAAGTCGATGAGCTGGCGGTTGCCGGTGACCGTGTAGGTGATCGCGCGAGGGGTCGCCGCGGGCGGCGGCGGGGGAGCGACCGCGCTCGGGGCCGGACCCGGGGTGGCGCTCGCCGTCGGCGACGGAGGAGCGGTCGGAGTCACGGTCGTGATGGTCTCGGGGGCCAGCGAGGCGACCGGGGGCGGTGCGGGCGCCGAGGTGTCCTGCGGCGCGGCGGTGGCCGGTGGCGGGCTCTGCATCGAGGAGTCGACCGTCGCGGAGACCGATCCGCTGTCGCCGCCGCCGAGGATCACCACCGTGCAGATCACCGCGACGAGCAGGACCGCGCCCGCGACGCCGGCGATCCACTTCCAGCGGGTGTCGAGGGTCGTCGCGTACGCATACGCGTCGTAGTCCTCGTAATCCTCGTAATCGGCGTCCTCGAGCTCCGTTGCGCCGTACGGTGCGGAGTCCCAGCTCTGCCCGTGGCCGGTGTGGGCGCGGTAGGTGCCGGTTCCGACGGCGGTGTCGGCGTACTGGCGGTACCCCGGGTGATCGGCGCCGGTGTACGGCTCGTGACTCGGGCGGTCCACGCGTTCGGTCCGCGCGGATGTGTACGGCGAATGCGGCGAATAATGCCTGGTCATGGCGGCTTTCCGGTAGCGTGCAGCGGCTCTGCGTCCGATGCTAGCGGGGTAGAAGTGACAGATGAGGCCTGGGCGGCATTCGATTCGGTCACGGTCCGGCGTCGGTTCGGTCGCTATGCGCTTCTGCGCGAAACAGCATTCCCTGTCGCCAAGTCGCACGCCTGACCGCAGGGAATGCTGTTTCGCGGCACCACGCCGCACCGCTTCGCGCAGCGCGTAATCACCAGGGCGGCGACGGGGACGCGGCGTCCACTAGCCTTTCCGGTGAGCGACAGGAGTGAGCGACTCCTACGACGAAAGGGTGCAGCGTGGAGGTCAAGATCGGTGTCTCGGACAGCCCACGCGAGCTCGTCCTCAACAGCGCGCAGACGCCCGGTGAGGTCGAGAAGCTGGTGACCGACGCCCTCGCCGAGGGCGCGGGCGGCGTGCTGGCGCTGTCGGACGAGAAGGGGCGGCGCTACCTGGTGCAGACCAGCCGGATCGCCTACGTGGAGATCGGCGCAGCCGATGTGCGGCGGGTCGGCTTCGGTGTCGTCGGCGCGGAGGCCATCAAGAACGGGTGAGCGGCACGTGTGACAGCCCGCCCCAGGCGAAGTGCACCGTGCCGTCGACGGCGTCGTCCTTCGAGATCGGCCGCTCGGCGTCCAGCCAGTAGCGGGCACAGTCCACGCTGATGGCCACGAGGCCCACCGCGATCATCCTGGCCCGGTGGGCCTCCAGGCCGGAGTCCCGGCTGATCAGGTCGAACACCGCATCGGTGCAGGCCTCGGTCGCCACTTTCACCTGTGCGGCGACCTGCGGTTCGGTGGTGTAGTCGTTCTCGAAGATCAGCCGGTAGCCCTGGCTGTCGTGTTCGATGAAATCGAAGAAGGCCTGTACGGCCGCGCGCAGCCGCTGCCGGTTGTCGGTGGTGGTGCGCAGCGCCTGGCGCACGCCGGAGACCATGTTGTCGACGTGGCGTTGCAGCACGGCGAGATACAGCTCGAGCTTCGACGAGAAGTGTTGGTACAGAACCGGTTTGCTGACACCGGCGCGATCCGCGATCTCGTCCATGCCTGCGGCGTGGTAACCCCGGTCGACGAAAACCTCACTGGCGGCGATCAGTAACTGCCCGCGGCGCTCGTCGCGAGGAAGTCGATTGCCGCGCCGGTTGTTCTTCGGCAGCCCGGTGCCGTTGGCCGGCTTGTCGCCACTCCTCTCAGCGGTGTTGGTGAGATCGCTCATCAAGTCCTCAATCTGGATTCGGCTGGCGCGCTTGGCGGTGATGGCCCGAGGCGCTCATCGCTCCGACATTACTACCGATCGCCTGGCCCACGCGTCCCGACACCTAACCGGCGGCGGTGGCGCGCCGGAAACTCAAGTCCAGCGGACTGTGCCATTCTGTTTTGGTGACCTACGACTCCCGCTCGCGTGGAGGACACATGGGTCCAGAGCGTCGCGGCGACGGTCGGGTCCCGGCCGTGCGCACCGACTGGCAGGATTCGCAACGCGGCAGGCGCGATCCGCTGCGCGCCCAACGCGACCCGCTGGCCGCCGAGAGTGGGCGCGTCCGGTCCAACCGGGACGACCGGCGGCAGTGGCGCAAACAGACCTGGCTCGGCCGTTTCGTGTCGACCTACGGCTGGCGCGCCTACGCGCTGCCGGTGCTCGCCGTGCTCACCGTCGTCGTCATCTATCAGACCGTGACCGGGACGAGCGCGCCCCAACAGGTGGCCGACGAGGAAGGGCCGGTGCAGGGCCCGCCCACGATCGGCGTGGCCAGCACCGCGATCGTCGGCGCACCGCCCAAGGGGCTCACCCAGTTCGACGCGAATCTGCCGACCGGCATCCTGCCCGCGGGCGGCCCCTTCACCGAGGCGGGCGCCCGAACCTGGCACGTCGTGCCCGGGACCACGCCGCAGGTCGGCCAGGGAACCACCAAGAACTTCACCTACACCGTCGAGGTCGAGGACGGCCTCGACACCACCGGGTTCGGCGGTGACGAGGGTTTCGCCCGCATGGTCGACGAGACGCTGGCCAACCCGAAGAGCTGGACCCACAACCCGCAGTTCGCGTTCACCCGCATCGATGCCGGTGCCGGCGTCCCCGACTTCCGGGTATCGCTGACCTCACCGCTGACCATCCGCGAGGGCTGCGGCTACGACATCCAGCTCGAGGCGTCCTGCTACAACCCGGCCTACCTCGGCGACCAACCGCGGGTGTTCATCAACGAGGCGCGCTGGGTGCGCGGGGCCGTGCCGTTCCAGGGCGACATCGGGTCCTACCGGCAGTACCTCGTCAACCACGAAGTGGGCCACGCGATCGGCTACCAGCGCCACGAATCCTGCATCGAGAACGGCGCGCTCGCGCCGATCATGATGCAGCAGACGTTCTCCACCTCCAACGACGACGCCTCCCGGTTCGACCCCGAGACCGTGCGGTCCGACGGGCTGACGTGCCGCTTCAACCCCTGGCCGTATCCGATCGCCTGACGGGAAGCCTGCGGGGCTCTGCGCTGTTGTGTCAGGTGCCTATTGTGAAGGTGACTCGACTGCCGACCGTGGTCGACGCACCGCAGACTTGAGGAGATACCGGTGTCCGGGAATGTGGGAACGCTCCCTCAACAATCATTGCCTCCGCTGGTGGAACCGGTTGGCGAACTGACCCGTGAAGAGGTCGCCCGTTACAGCCGCCACCTGATCATCCCCGACCTCGGACTCGACGGTCAGAAGCGCCTCAAGAACGCCAAGGTGCTGGTCATCGGCGCCGGCGGGCTGGGTTCGCCGACGCTGCTGTACCTGGCGGCCGCCGGGGTGGGCACCATCGGGATCGTCGAATTCGATGTCGTCGACGAATCCAACCTGCAGCGGCAGATCATCCACGGCCAGTCCGACATCGGCCGGTCCAAGGCGCAAAGCGCGCGCGACTCCATCCTGGAGGTCAACCCGCTGGTGACCGTCCGCCTCCACGAGGACCGCCTCGAGCCGGAGAACGCCGTCGAGTTGTTCGAGCAGTACGACCTCATCCTCGACGGCACCGACAACTTCGCGACCCGCTATCTGGTCAACGACGCCGCGGTGCTGGCGCACAAGCCGTACGTGTGGGGCTCGATCTACCGCTTCGAAGGCCAGGTGTCGGTGTTCTGGGAGGACGCGCCGCACGGTCTGGGCCTGAACTACCGCGATCTGTACCCCGAACCGCCGCCTCCGGGCATGGTCCCGTCCTGCGCCGAGGGCGGGGTCCTGGGCATCCTGTGCGCGTCGATCGCGTCGGTGATGGGGACCGAGGCCATCAAGCTGATCACCGGTATCGGCGATCCGCTGCTCGGCCGGTTGATGGTCTACGACGCACTCGACATGACCTATCGCACGATCAAGATCCGCAAGGATCCGGAGACGCCGAAGATCACCGAGCTCATCGACTACGAGGCGTTCTGCGGTGTGGTCTCCGACGCGGCCGCCGCGGCCGCCGCCGATTCCACGGTCACGCCCCGGGAACTGCGCGACCTGATCGACGCGGGGAAGCCGGTGGCCCTGATCGATGTGCGCGAGCAGGTCGAATGGGACATCAACCGGATCGAGGGCGCCGAGCTCATCCCGAAGTCGGCCATCGAGGCCGGCGACGGGCTGGCCCGGCTGCCGCACGACCGGATCCCGGTGCTCTATTGCAAGACCGGCGTTCGCTCGGCCGAGGCGCTCGCGGCGGTGAAGAAGGCCGGGTTCGCCGACGCGCTGCATCTACAGGGCGGCATCGTGGCATGGGCGAGGCAACTCGAGCCCGACATGGTGATGTACTGACCGACCCGTAGGTCTCAGCACGGCAACGGCTCGGCGACACAGCAGGTCAGCGCGTCAATTGTCGGCACTGTCACCGGTAGCCTGACCTGGTGAGCACCGAGCGACCGCCCGATCATGTCCTGGCGGCGTTCGGGCTGGTCGGCGTGCGTCCGGTCCCGCTCGGGACGAGCTGGGAGGGCGGCTGGCGCTGCGGCGAGGTGGTGCTGTCCATGGTTGCCGACCACGCCCGCGCGGCCTGGTCGGCGAAGGTCCGGGAGACGTTGTTCGTCGACGGGGTGCGCCTGGCCCGGCCCGTGCGGTCCACCGACGGGCGGTACGTGGTGGCCGGTTGGCGGGCCGACACGTTCGTCGCGGGCACCCCCGAACCGCGGCACGACGAGGTGGTGTCCGCGGCGGTGCGCCTGCACGAGGCGACCGCCAAGCTCGAACGGCCACGTTTCCTCACCCAGCCGCCTGTCGCTCCGTGGGCCGACGTCGACGTGTTCATCGCCGCGGACCGCGCCGCCTGGGAGGAGCGCCCGCTGCACTCGCTGCCGCCGGGCGCGCGGGTGGCGCCCGGTTCCTCCGACGGTCAACGCTCCGTCGAGCTGATCAACCAGCTCGCGACCCTGCGCCGGGCCACCAAGAGCCCGAGTCAGCTGGTGCACGGCGACCTCTACGGCACGGTGCTGTTCGCGGGCGCGGCCGCCCCCGGGATCACCGACATCACGCCGTACTGGCGGCCGGCGTCCTGGGCGGCCGGGGTGGTCGTCGTCGACGCACTGTCCTGGGGAGAGGCCGACGACGGGCTGATCGAGCGTTGGGCCTCGCTGCCCGAATGGCCGCAGATGTTGTTGCGCGCCTTGATGTTCCGGCTTGCCGTCCATGCGCTGCACCCACGGTCGACGGCGGCCGCGTTCCCCGGCCTGGCCCGCACCGCGGCGCTGGTGCGGTTGGTGCTCTAGTCGAAGCTGTACCGGACCTCGCGCAGCCGCACCCGGCCGTCGAGCGCGAGCACTCCTTCGGCGCGCAGCAGTTCGAGTTGCCGGGTGGCCAGATGCGGTGCCGGGCGGCCGGATGCGCCGATCACGCGGTGCCACGGCAGATCCGACGAGTCGGTGCGCATGATCCAGCCCACGATCCGGGGACTCGACAACCCTGCCGCATCCGCGATGTCACCGTACGTGGCGACCCGGCCCGGCGGGATTCGGCTGACCAGGGCACGCACGGCCTCCACCTGTCGGTCGGTGATGGCCGCCACGGTCAGCGCCGTTCGAGGTGTTCGCGGATGACCGCAGCGGTCTCGGCGGGTTTTGCCTGACCCACCATGTGGTCACAATCCCACTGCAGCACAGTCAGATCCGACCCGAGCGCCGCGTCGAGCGCGGCGAGCAGCTCATCCGTGGCGTACGGCGGGTCGGTGCGCGCGGCTCGGACCAGCGTGGTGGGCGTGCCGTCGCGGGGGACGGTGACGGGCCGGGCCAGCTCACTCCAGTACGACATCATCGCCGGAATGCTGATCCGCCACCCACTGCGGCCGTTGGGCAGGGTGACCAGGTGCTCGTCGAGTTCGCGGTCCAGTTCGGCGGATTCCACCTCGCCCCACGACCCCGACACCTTCTCGTCCCGCGCTTCCGCCCGGTCGGTGTAGTCGGGCGAGGCGAACATGTCGTCGGCGATCTCCCGCATCCACTCGCCGTCCAGGCCGACCGCGGGGTCGAGCAGCACGAGCCCGGACACGAGGTCCGGCCGCGCCGCCGCCAGCGACAGCGCGACCGCCCCACCGAAGGAGTGCCCGACCACGACGGCCGGACCGCCCCCGCCGGCGTCGAGCAGGGCGGCGAGCGCGTCGGTGTTGGCGTCCAGCGTCCACGGCGCCGCCCAGGAGGACCGGCCGTGACCGATCAAGTCCGGTGCGGCGACGGAGAACTCGGGCAGATACCGGGTCGCCAGCGTCTGCCAGCGCTGACCGTGGCCGGTCAGCCCGTGCACAGCCAGCAGCTGGGTGGGTTCCGGCGGACCGTAGCGGTGCACATGCAGGCTCACGTCGACGATGGTGCCAGCCCGCACCGACGGTGACGTGTCGGACCCCCGTGGTCTCATGCACTCATGACCGCACCGGACGTCGAATCGACCACCGCCGAGCACACCGAGCCGCGCCCGCTGCTCGCGCCCGGGCGGCGCGGCGTGGTGCGCCTGCTCGGGGGCCCGGGGACCGGGAAGTCGACGCTGCTGGTCGACACCGCGGCCGCGCACATCGCCGCCGGGGTCGATCCGGAATCGATTCTGCTGCTGACCGGTTCGGCGTCGCTGCGGTCTGCGGCCCGCGCCGCGGTGACCCGCAGGCTGCTCGAGGGCGGCGCCCGGAAAGTGGTGCGCGAACCGCTGGTCCGCACCGTCCACTCGTATGCGTTCGCGGTGTTGCGGCTGGCCGCCCAGCGCAACGGCGACGCCCCGCCGCGGCTGATCACCAGCGCCGAACAGGACGGCATCATCCGCGAACTGCTCGCCGGTGATCTCGAGGACGGTGACCGATCGGCGGT
The DNA here is from genome assembly GCF_001500125.1 of Mycobacterium sp. IS-1742. Classification (GTDB taxonomy): domain Bacteria; phylum Actinomycetota; class Actinomycetes; order Mycobacteriales; family Mycobacteriaceae; genus Mycobacterium. The sequence continues at coordinate 170,546 of NZ_LQIV01000045.1, forward strand.
GGCCTGGCCCGCTGCCCTGCTTCCCGCGCTCACCACCACCGGGTTCGCCACCGAACTGCGCGACCTGATGGCCCGGTGCACCGAGCGCGGGGTCGATCCCGTTGCGCTGCAACGCCTCGGCCGCCTGTCCCGTCGTCCGGAGTGGGCGGCCGCCGGCCGGTTCGCGCAGGCCTACGAGCAGATCATGCTGCTGCGCTCGGCGGTGGGTATGGCCGCGCCGCAGGCGACCACGCCCGCGCTCGGGGCGGCCGAACTCGTCGGAGCCGCCCTCGAGGCGTTCGCCACGGACGCCGATCTGCTGGCGGCCGAGCGCAACCGCATCGGCCTGCTCCTGGTCGACGACGCCCAGCACCTCGACCCGCAGGCCGCCCGCCTGGTGCGGGTCCTGGCCGCAGGCGCAGACCTGACGGTGCTCGCCGGCGACCCGGACCAGTCGGTGTTCGGCTACCGCGGGGCCGACCCGGCGCTGCTGCGGGGCGAGGAGGGCGCCGCGATCGCGCTGACCCGCTCGCACCGGTGCGCACCCGCGGTGGCGCGCGCGATCTCCGGTATCGCGCGGCGCCTGCCGGGGCAGCGCCCCGAATTCGCCGGCGCCGCCGAGGGCGACGGCTCGGTCGCCGTGCGGATCGCCGCCACGGCACATGCCGAATCCGCGCTCATCGCCGACGCGCTGCGGCGGGCCCATCTCGTCGACGGCGTGCCGTGGTCGGAGATGGCCGTGATCGTGCGTTCGCTGCCGCGCGCCGGGGCCCCGCTGGCGCGAGCGCTGGCCGCCGCCGGCGTGCCCGTCGACCTGCCCGCGGCGGCGCCGCTGGTCGACGAGCCCGCAGTGCGCGCCCTGCTGACGGTGCTCGAGGCGACCGCCGACGGTGTGACCGGCGCTCAGGCCGAGGCGCTGCTGGCCGGCCCGGTCGGCCGGGTCGATCCGGTCACCATGCGCCGGCTGCGCCGGGCACTGCGCCGCGCCGACGGCAGCCGGCCGCCGCGCGAGTTCGCGGACCTGCTCGTCGACGCGCTCACCGGGCCGCCGCCCGAGGTGTCGGCGGAGTTGCAGCGGCCGCTGCGCCGGGTGCGGTCCGTGCTGGCGGCGGCGCTCGGCAGCGTCGACGACGGCCTCGACCCGCGGCACACGCTGTGGCAGGCCTGGCACCGCAGCGGTCTGCAGCGGCGTTGGCTCTCGGCCGGCGAACGCGGCGGCGCCGCCGGCGCGCAGGCCGACCGCGATCTCGACGCCGTCACCGCCCTGTTCGACGTCGCCGATCAGTACGTCACCCGCACCGCGGGTGCCTCGCTTCGGGGCTTCCTCGATCACGTCGCCGCGCTCGGCCTGCCTCCGGGCCGCCGCGGCGAGCGACGGGACCCGCAGGCCGTCGCGGTGCTCAGCGCCCACGCCGCACTCGCCGGCGAATGGGACGTCGTCGTCATCGCCGGCCTGCAGGAAGCGTTGTGGCCCAACACGACTCCCCGCGGCGGCGTGCTGGGCACCCAACGCCTCGTCGACATCCTCGACGGCGTGACCGATTCCGCCTCGGACACGGTGTCGACGCGTGCACCACTGCTCGCCGAGGAACGCCGGCTGTTGATCGCCGCGCTCGGCCGCGCCCGCCGCCGGGTCGTGGTGACCGCCGTCGACAGCGACTCCGGCGCCGAGGCGATGTTGCCGTCGCCGTTCTGCCAGGAACTGGCCGCGCTGGCCACCGATACCGGTGACGGTCCGCAGGCCCCCGTGCGGGCGCCGCGCGTCCTGGCACCGTCCGCGCTGGTCGGCCGGCTACGCGCGGTGGTGTGCGCACCCGACGGCGCGGTCGACGACGCGGCCCGCGACTGTGCGGCCGCCCAGCTCGCGCGGCTCGCCGCGGCGGGCGTTCCCGGAGCGGATCCCGGCCAGTGGCACGCCATGACGGCCCTGTCCACGGAAGAACCGCTGTGGAGCGACGAGCAGCAGGTGATCACGCTGTCGCCGTCGACGCTGCAGACCCTGACCGACTGCCCGCTGCGCTGGTTGCTCGAACGCCACGGCGGCCGCGACGGGCGCGATGTGCGGTCCGCGGTCGGATCGCTGCTGCACGCGCTGGTGTCCGAATCGGGTCGGACGGAGAGCCAGCTGCTCAACGACCTCGAGCGGGTGTGGGACGACCTGCCGTACGAGGCGCAGTGGCACGCCGCCAACGAGCTGACCCGCCACCAGGCCATGCTGTCGGCGTTCGAGCAGTGGCGCGTCCAGACGCGCCGCGAGCTGACCGAGGTCGGCACCGAGGTCGACGTCGACGGCGTGATCTGCGACGCCGACGGCGGCCGGCCCGCGGTGCGGGTGCGCGGCCGCCTCGACCGGTTGGAGCGCGACAGCGCCGGCCGGTTGGTGGTCGTGGACGTCAAGACGGGCAAGAGCCCGGTCACCAAGGACGACGCCCAGCGCCACGCCCAGCTGGCGATGTATCAGCTGGCGGTCGCGGCGGGTCTGCTCGCCGAGGGCGACGTACCCGGCGGCGGCAAGCTGGTGTACCTGGGCAAGAGCGGCGCGGCCGGGCCGACCGAACGCGAGCAGGACGCCATGACCGCCGACGCCGTCGCACAGTGGAGGAGCGAGGTGGCCGAGGCCGCCGCCGCCACCCAGGGGCCGGGGTTCGTCGCGCGGGTCAACGACAACTGCACACACTGTCCGGTGCGCAGCAGCTGCCCCGCCCAGTCCGCGGGGGAGCGCGCATGACCGCGCGGTACAGTCCCGCCGACTTGGCCTCGGCGCTGGGGCTTTTCGCGCCCACCGACGAACAGGCCGCGGTGATCGCCGCACCGCCGGGCCCGGTCGTCGTGATCGCCGGGGCGGGTGCGGGCAAAACCGAGACGATGGCCGCCCGGGTGGTGTGGCTGGTCGCCAACGGCTACGCCACCCCGGGCCAGGTCCTCGGGCTGACCTTCACCCGTAAGGCGGCCGGTCAGTTGTTGCGCCGGGTGCGCACCCGGCTGGCCCGGCTGTCCGGTGCCGGGCTGGTGCCCGGCGCCGGTTCGGGCATGGACACCGCCGACGACCCCCCGACCGTCAGCACCTACCACGCGTTCGCCGGCACCCTGCTGCGGGAGCACGGTCTGCTGCTGCCGATCGAGCCGGACACCCGGTTGGTCGGGGAGACCGAACTGTGGCAGCTCGCCCATCGCGTGGTGTGCGAGCATCCCGGCCCGCTCGACATCGACAAGACGCCGGCGGCCGTCACCGACATGGTGCTGCGCCTCGCCGGTCAGCTGGCCGAGCATCTGGTCGACACCGACGAACTGCGCGACACCCACGTCGAACTCGAGAGGCTGGTGCACACGCTGCCCGCCGGCCCGTATCAGCGCGACCGGGGACCCAGTCAGTGGCTGCTGCGGATGCTGGCGACGCAGACCGAGCGCACCGAGCTCATCCCGCTGATCGACGCCCTGCACCGACGGATGCAGTCGGAGAAGGTGATGGACTTCGGGATGCAGATGGCCGCCGCCGCCCGGTTGGCGGCCGCCTTCCCTCAGGTCGGCGCCGAGTTGCGGGCCCGCTACCGCGTGGTGCTGCTCGACGAATACCAGGACACCGGGCACGCGCAGCGGGTGGCGTTGTCGGCGTTGTTCGGTGGCGGGGTGGACGACGGCCTGGCGTTGACCGCGGTCGGTGACCCCATCCAGTCGATCTACGGTTGGCGCGGCGCGTCGGCGACGAACCTGCCCCGTTTCGCCACCGACTTCCCGCTCTCCGACGGCAGTCCCGCCCGCGTCCTGGAGCTTCGCACCAGCTGGCGCAATCCGCCGAGCACACTGCATCTGGCCAACGCGGTGTCCGCGGAGGCCCGGCATCGCTCCGTGGCGGTGCGGTCGCTGCGGCCACGGCCGGGCGCTGAGCCCGGGACCATACGGTTGGCGTTGCTCGACGACGTTGCCACGGAACGTGATTGGGTCGCCGACGAGGTGGCGCGGCGCTACCACGCCGGCCGCGCCGAAGGCGAGGCCCCGCCCACGGCGGCGGTGCTGCTGCGTCGCAACGCCGATGCGGCGCCGATGGCCGAAGCCCTCACGGCGCGGGGGGTGCCCGTGGAGGTGGTGGGGTTGGCGGGGCTGCTGGGCGTCGCCGAGGTCGCGGACGTGGTGGCGATGTTGCGTCTGGTGGCCGATCCCACCGCGGGTGCGGCGGCGATGCGCACCGTGACCGGCCCGCGGTGGCGTCTCGGCGGGCGCGACATCGCAGCGCTGTGGCGGCGGGCCGTCGAGCTGGACGAGGGCGGCCCGGGTCCGGAGGCGTCGGCGGCCGGGATCGTCGCGCAGGCCGCGCCGGACGCCGACGCCGCCTGCCTGGCCGACGCGATCTGTGATCCCGGGGCCGCCGACCGGTACTCGACGGAGGGCTACCGCCGCATCGTGGCGCTGGGCCGCGAATTGACGTCGCTGCGTGGTCATCTCGGGATGGCGCTGCCCGACCTCGTCGCCGAGGTGCGCCGGGTGCTCGGTGTCGACGTCGAGGCCCGCGCCGGTATGCCGGTGCCGTCGGACTGGTCGGGAACCGAGCATCTCGACGCCTTCGTCGACGTCGTCGCCGACTACGCGGGCCGCCCCGGCGCGACGGTCGGTGGGCTGCTGGCCTATCTCGATGCGGCGATGGAACGGGAGAACGGTCTGGCGCCCGCGGATTTCGCCGTTTCCAGTGATCGGGTGCAGATCCTCACGGTGCACGCGGCCAAGGGGCTGGAATGGCAGGTGGTGGCGGTGCCGCACCTGAGTGGGCGGATCTTCCCGTCGACCGCGCAGGCCCGGACGTGGCTGACCGATCCGGCGGATCTGCCTCCGCTGCTCCGGGGTGACCGTGCCACCACCACCGACCATGGCGTGCCAGTACTCGACACCTCGGACGTCAACGATCGAAAGATCCTGTCCGACAGGATCAACGACCACAAGCGCCGCCTCGAGCAGCGTCGCACCGACGAGGAGCGGCGACTGCTGTACGTCGCGCTCACCCGCGCCGAGGACACGCTGCTGCTCTCGGGGCACCACTGGGGTGCGACGGAGGGCAAGCCGCGGGGCCCGTCGGAGTTCCTCGAGGAGCTCAAGGACATCGTCGACCGCGCGGAGCAGGCCGGCCAACCGTGCGGCGTGGTCGACCAGTGGGCGCCGGCGCCCCCCGACGGGGAGAGGAACCCGTTACGCGACACCGTCAAAGAGGTGCTCTGGCCCGCCGACCCGGCCGGTGATCGGCGCGCCGCCCTCGACCGGGGCGCGGAACTGGTCACCAGGGCGATGGCGGGCGCGGCGGGACCGGCTCAGGATGTGGACGGCTGGACGGCCGACGTGGACGCGCTGCTCGCCGAACGGGAACGGGCGGCGCAGAAGCCACCGCCGGAGCTGCCCGCCGAGGTGTCGGTCAGCACGCTGGTCACCCTCAGCGACGACCCGGAGACGGCGCTGTCCCGGCTCAACCGGCGGCTGCCCGCCCGCCCGGACCCGCACGCATCGCTGGGCACGGCCTTCCACGACTGGGTGCAGCGCTACTTCGGCGCCGAGCGGTTGTTCGATCTCGACGATCTGCCCGGAGCCGTCGACAGCGACATCAGACGCACCGAGGCCGAACAGCTCGCCGAACTCCAGACCGCGTTCATGGTGTCGCCCTGGGCGGCCCGCACACCGATCGACGTCGAGGTGCCGTTCGACATGGTCATCGGCGAGACGATGGTGCGGGGGCGCATCGACGCGGTGTTCGCCGACGACGACGGCGGCGCGACCGTCGTCGACTGGAAGACCGGAGCGCCGCCGGACACCCCCGCAGCCGCGCAGCACGCCGCGATCCAGCTCGCCGTCTACCGGCTGGCGTGGGCACAGCTCAGCGGGTGCCCGGTGGAGCGGGTGCGTGCGGCGTTCCACTACGTCCGCCCCAACCAGACGGTGCGCCCGCCGGGGCTACCGGACGTCGAGGATCTCGTGGCGTTGCTGGAGGCGGCGCGGGAACCGGCGCGTCAGGAGGTGCGGTAGATCTTGAGCGCCTGAGTGATCATCGGGACCTGCAGCGGCAGGCGGGCCAGGGCGACGATGCGCATCGGCCACGGCTTGTCCCACCACAGCCGCACCATGTTGACGTTGCCGGGGAAAACTGCGACGTACAGCGCGACGGCGGCCAGCGCTCCGGCCTTGCGGGTCTGCGGCGCCGCGAGCGCGGCGGCGACACCGAGTTCGGCCACCCCCGAGGCGTAGGTGTAAAACCGCGGGCTGCCGGGCAATTCCGCCGGGATGATCCCGTCGAACGGCTTCGGCGCCACGAAGTGCAGGAGGCCGATACCGGCCAGCATGGCCGCCATCCGATTGGCCAGCGTGGACCCGGCGTTGCGCTGCAGTGCGGCTGAGGGAGAGGTCATGATTACATTGTGCTGGTGCGGCAGTCCCACCCGATGACGGACCCTCGTGGCTAAAGGACGTCTCCGGCGCCGGCTCGGAAGAATCAACCAGTCGCTCGCCGATCAACCCGTCCACTCGCTCGTCGACCGGGTCACGATCCCGCGAGACGTGCCCAGCCCGTGGGTGCGGATCACCAAGCGGATCGTCATCGCCTTCGGGGTGCTGTGCGCGGTGGTGCTCATCGTCTACATCGACCGTGACGGCTACCGCGATACGCAGACCGACGGTTTGTCCCTACTCGACTGCTTCTATTACGCGACGGTGTCGCTGTCCACGACTGGTTACGGCGACATCACCCCGGTCACCGAGGGCGCGCGGCTGGTCAACGTCCTGGTGATCACACCGTTGCGGGTGGCCTTCCTGATCGTGCTGATCGGTACCACGGTCGAGACGTTGACGACCGAGTCCCGCCAGGCGTTCAAAATCCAGCAGTGGAGGAACAGAGTGCGTAACCACACCGTGGTCATCGGGTACGGCACCAAAGGCCGGACCGCGGTGGCCGCCATGGTCGGTGACGAGGTCGCACCGGCCGACATCGTCGTCGTCGACGAAAATCCGGCCGCGCTGGAGCGGGCGAAGAACGCCGGGTTGGTCACGGTCCGGGGGAGTGCCACGGATTCGGAGGTCCTTCGGCTCGCGAGCGCCCAGCACGCCAAGGCGATCATCGTCGCGACCAACCGGGACGACACCGCGGTGCTGGTCACCCTAACCGCCCGCGAGTTGGCGCCCAAGGCGAAAATCATCGCCGCGGTCCGCGAAGCCGAGAACCAGCACCTGCTCGAACAATCCGGCGCGGATTCGACGGTGGTCACCTCCGAGACGGCCGGCCGCCTGCTGGGAATCGCCACGCAGACCCCGAGCGTGGTGGAGATGATGGAGGACCTGCTCACCCCCGACGCCGGCTTCGCCATCGCCGAGCGCGAGGTCAGCCCGAAGGAGGTGGGCGGTTCGCCGCGGCATCTGCACGACATCGTGCTCGGCGTGGTACGCGACGGGGGACTGGTGCGCGTCGACGCCCCCGAGGTCGACGCGCTGGAAACGGGCGACCGGCTGCTCTACATCCGCAGCGCGGACGCCGAGCGATGACCGGTTTCCAATCGCTGCGCAATACCCCGCTGCTGTCACGGGTCGGCGCCGACCGTGCCGACACGCTGCGGACCGACATCGACGCGGCCACCGCGGGCTGGCCCGATGCGCTGCTGCTGCGGGTGGATCGGCGCAATCAGGTCCTGATCGCCGGGACACAGGCGGTGCTGGGGCGGGCGAGTGCGCTGGGCGACGCCCCGCCGGAGCACGCGGTCTTCCTCGGACGGCTGCGCGACGGCAGGCACGTATGGGGCGTCAGGGCCGCACTGGAGGCGCCCGAGGACGGGGCTCCGGCCGGCGAACAGGTGGAGGTGCTCGACCTGCGCCGGGCCGGCCAGATCTTCGACGACACCAGCGCACAGCTCGTGGCCACCGCCACCGCGCTGCTCAACTGGCACGACCACGCCCGGTTCAGCCCGGTCGACGGCGCCCCCACCAAGCCGGTCAAGGCCGGATGGTCGCGGGTCGACCCGGTGACCGGGCACGAGGAGTTCCCGCGCATCGACCCCGCGGTGATCTGCCTGGTGCACGACGGGCACGACCGTGCGGTGCTCGCCCGCCAGACCGTGTGGCCGGAGCGGTTGTTCTCGATCCTCGCCGGGTTCGTCGAGGCCGGCGAATCGTTCGAGTCGTGCGTGGTGCGCGAGATCGCCGAAGAGGTCGGGCTGACGGTCACCGACGTGCGCTACCTGGGCAGCCAGCCGTGGCCGTTCCCGCGCTCGCTGATGGTGGGATTCCACGCCGTCGGCGATCCGGAGCAGCCGTTCGCGTTCAACGACGGGGAGATCGCCGAGGCCGGGTGGTTCACCCGCGACGAGGTGCGCGCCGCACTCGCCGAGGGTGACTGGAACGCCGCCGCAGGCGCATCGGCGTCGCGCCTGCTGCTGCCCGGGTCGATCTCGATCGCCCGGGAGATCATCGAGTCCTGGGCGTTCGCCACCTAGCGGCCGAGTTTGGCCTTGACGTCCTTGATGCTCGGATTGGTCAACGCCGAACCGTCGGGGAACTTCACCGTCGGCACGGTCTGATTGCCGCCGTTGACCGACATCACGAACTCCGCCGCGGCGGGATCGCGCTCGATGTCGACCTCGGTCCACGGGATGCCCTCGACCTGCAACGCCTTCTTCAGGCGGACGCAGTAGCCGCACCACGTGGTCGTGTACATGGTCAGGGTGTCTGCAGCGCTCATAAGGCCTGCAACGTTACCGACCCGCCCGACATGCCCGACACGGACCGGGCGGTTGTCGGTGCGCCCTGTCAAGATGGGGCGCATGCCAGTCGAGGTCCCCACCTCGTCGCGGGAGCGGCTGCTTGCCGATCTGGACGAGGAACAGCGCGAGGCCGTCCTGGCGCCTCGGGGGCCGGTCTGCGTGCTCGCCGGCGCTGGCACCGGCAAGACCCGCACCATCACCCGCCGGATCGCCCACCTTGTCGCCGCGGGCCACGTCGCGCCCGGGCAGGTGCTGGCCGTGACCTTCACCTCCCGCGCCGCGGGCGAGATGCGCGCCCGGCTGCGGGCGCTCGACCAGGAGGCCGGCGGCGTCGGCACCGGATCGGTCCAGGCGATGACATTCCACGCCGCCGCACGCCGCCAACTGCGATACTTCTGGCCCCGCGTCGTCGGCGACACCTCATGGCAGCTGCTCGACAGCAAGTTCTCCGTGGTCGCGCAGGCCGCCAACCGGGCCCGCGTCCAGGCGGGCACCGACGACGTCCGCGACCTCGCCGGCGAGATCGAATGGGCGAAGGCGTCACTGATCAGCCCGGAGGCCTATCCGGGCGCCGTCGCCCAGGCCGGGCGTGACATCCCGATGGACGCGGCGAAGGTGGCCGCCGTCTACGCCGGCTACGAGGCGCTCAAGGCCCGCCACGACGGCACCGCGCTGCTCGACTTCGACGACCTGTTGCTGCACACCGCCGCCGCGATCGAGAACGACGCCGCGGTGGCCACCGAGTTCCGCGACCGCTATCGCTGTTTCGTCGTCGACGAATACCAGGACGTGACCCCGCTGCAGCAGCGGGTGCTCGACGCGTGGCTCGGTCCCCGCGACGACGTGACCGTGGTCGGCGACGCCAACCAGACCATCTACTCGTTCACCGGGGCCACGCCGCGCTATCTGCTGGACTTCTCGCGCCGGTTCCCCGACGCCGCGGTGATCCGGCTCGAACGCGACTACCGCTCCACCCCGCAGGTGGTGTCGCTGGCCAACCGGGTGATCGCCGCCGCGCGCGGCCGCATGGCGGGCAGCAAGCTGCACCTGGTGGGCCAGCGCCCGCCGGGGCCCACGCCGTCCTTCGCCGAGCACACCGACGAGGTGGCCGAGGCCGCCGCCGTCGCCAAGGACATCCGCAGGCTGCTCGACGCGGGCACCCCCGCCGCGGAGATCGCGGTGCTGTACCGGATCAATGCGCAGTCGGAGGTGTACGAGGAGGCGCTCACCGAGGCCGGCATCGCGTTCCAGGTGCGCGGCGGCGAGGGCTTCTTCAGCCGCCAGGAGATCCGCCAGGCGCTCGTGGCGCTGCAGCGCGCCGCCGAACGCGACGTCGAGGGCGAGGTCGCCGACGTCGTCCGGGCCGTGCTCGAACCGCTCGGGCTCACCGACGAGCCGCCTGCGGGCACCCGGGCGCGGGAACGCTGGGAGGCGCTGCGCGCACTGGCCGAACTCGTCGACGAAGAGGTCGCCCTGCGACCGGGTCTGGATCTCCGCGGTCTGGTCACCGAGCTGCGCCAGCGTGCTGACTCCCGGCACCCTCCCGTCGTGCAGGGCGTCACGCTCGCGTCGCTGCACGCGGCCAAGGGGCTGGAGTGGGATGCGGTCTTCCTCGTCGGTCTGGCCGACGGCACCCTGCCGATCTCGCACGCGCTGACCCACGGTCCCGACAGTGAGCCGGTGGAGGAGGAACGCCGGTTGCTCTACGTCGGGATCACCCGGGCGCGCGTCCATCTCACGTTGAGCTGGGCGCTGGCGCGGGCACCGGGCGGGCGGCAGGGCCGTCGGCCGTCGCGGTTCCTCAACGGGGTGGCCCCGAACGCCGCGCCCGAGCCGTCGGCGAACCGGCCGCGCCGCGCCAAAGGGGCGACTCCGCGGTGCCGGGTGTGCAACAACACGCTGACGACCCCTGCGGCGATCATGTTGCGCCGCTGCGAGACTTGCTCGTCGGACATCGACGAACAGCTGCTCGCCGCGCTCAAGGACTGGCGCCTGAAGGTGTCGAAGGAACTGAAGGTTCCGGCCTTCGTGGTGTTCACCGACAACACGCTCATCGCGATCGCCGAGTCGCTGCCCACCGACGAGGCGGCGCTCGTCGCCATCCCCGGGATCGGGGCTCGCAAGCTAGAGCAGTACGGCGCCGACGTTCTGTCGTTGGTCAATGCGCGCGGCTGAGACTGCCACCGACCGCAAAGATCGCGCCAAAACCGCTGGTAGAAAATGAGTTGTGCGATTTCGCTGCTAGGCTCTAGCCTCAAGATCACACGTTGGGCGGAGAGAAGAAAGGAGGGTGCCCGGATCATGGACAGCAATTTCGTGTTCACCGGCGTAGCCGTTGCCGGCATCGCGCGCACCCTTCGGACAGTCGCTCCGATCCCCGTCGCAGCACCGGCCGGCATCCCGGCTCATGCCGCGGCCATGCGTGCTGCCATTCCCGCGCAGCGCAAGCGCCGCGCCGCCACCGCCGCGACCCGCAGTCCGTGGAACGGGGTTCCACCCAGGTAGAGCCCCCACCCAAGCCGAATGGCCACGGACCCGCAGTCGCCGGATCCGTGGCCATGGTCTTTTCCAGGGGAACTCCCTCCGAAGACCTGGTCCCGGATCCAGCCAAAGACAGATGGCCGAGGAAACACCGACCAGGAAGCAGGAAGTTCATGTCCGTGGAGACATGCCTCGACAGGGTGCTACCCGAATTGCCGTGTCATGTGGGCGATCCCGACCTGTGGTTCGCCGAAAGCCCCGTCGACCTCGAGCGCGCCAAGACGCTGTGTGCGGCGTGCCCGATCCGCCGCGAGTGCCTGACGGCGGCGTTGGAGCGTCAGGAGCCGTGGGGTGTGTGGGGCGGCGAGATCTTCGAACGAGGCACCGTCGTCGCGCGTAAGCGTCCGCGGGGACGGCCGCGCAAGAACACGAAAGGTTCTGTCGCAGCGTGATTCTCGCTCGACCCCGGCGCTACACCGCGTCGGGGTCGGCGAAACCCGGCACCATCTGCTCGGCGATGCGTCGCGTGTCGACATGCGCATCCAGCTGACAGGAGATGGCCACGATCGACGCGATCACCCGCATCGGGATCGCGAGTTTGGGCGGGATGTCCATCTGGCGGGCGGCTTTGATCTGCCCAGCCGCCTTGTCCAGCTCGAGCGTCGTCATCTTCTGCAGCCACTTTCGGCTGTAGTGGAAGACCGGAACCTCGAGGGGTTCGACGTACTGCTTGAGCATGTCGTCGATCTCGCGGATGGAGACCTGCTGGCCCTTCTGGATGAACCCGGCGTTCTCCATGGTCGGCAGGAGTTTGTCGTAGTTCTTGTCCACCGCGTAGCGCAGGAGCTGGCCGAGCTCGACCGGCCAGCCGCCGGGCATCGGCGCCACCGCGCCGAAGTCGATGACGCCCATCCGGTTGCCGGACATCAGCATGAAGTTGCCGGGATGGGCGTCGCCGTGGACCATCCCGAGCCGGGTCGGCGCGTCGTCGCAGAACTCGAACAGGCGGGTGGCCATCAGGTCGCGCTGTTCCTGAGTGCCTTCCCGGATGATGTGGGACAGCGGGATCCCGTCGATCCATTCCTGGATGACGACTTTCGGGGCGCTCGCGACCACGTGGGGCACCACGAAGTTCGGATCACCCTCGTAGGCCTTGGCGAACGCCCGCTGATTGTCGGCTTCGAGCCGGTAGTCGAGTTCCATCTCGGTGCGCTCGATGAGCTCGTCGACGACGCCCTGGACATCTGCCCCAGGCGCGAGTTGCTTGAGCACACCGACCATGCGCTGCATCGTCTTGAGGTCGGCGCGCAACGCCTCGTCGGCACCGGGGTACTGGATCTTGACCGCGACCGCGCGGCCGTCGGCCCACACCGCCTTGTGCACCTGGCCGATGCTGGCCGAGGCGATCGGCGTGTCGTCGAAGGAGGCGAAGCGGTCCCGCCACTTGGTGCCCAGTTGGGCGTCGAGTACCCGGTGCACCTTCGCGGCGGGCAGTGGCGGGGCGTCCTTCTGCAGTTTGGTCAGCGCTTCGCGGTACGGCTTGCCGTACTGCTCGGGGATCGCGGCCTCCATCACCGACAGGGCCTGGCCGACTTTCATCGCGCCGCCCTTGAGCTCGCCGAGCACGGTGAAGAGTTGTTGGGCCGCCTTGTCCATCAGTTCGGCGTTGACCTCGTCGCGGGACTTGCCGGTCAGCCGTTTGCCGAAGCCCAACGCCGCGCGCCCGGCCATGCCAACCGGCAGGCTCGCCAGCTTCGCGTTGCGGGCGGCGCGCCCGCGCTTGATGTCAGCCACCAGACCATCATCCATGACGGCGCCGGTCGCACCCACAGCGAGCAGGTCACAACCGGCCCTCAGCAGGTGCAACGCGGATGCCGCGACCACCGGCGCACGACGGTGGTGCGGGTGCCGACGTCGAACTCCCAGGTGGTGTCCGTGGCGCCGGGATCCGCCGCGCTCGCGGGGTCGCCGGTGTCGCGGATCGCCCGCAGCACCCGGTGGATACGGTCGAGTGCGACGGCCGCGGTGGCCAGCACGGTGGCCCGGTCGGCGCTGCCGACAGTGCCGCGCAGCTGGGCCGCCAGCGCCGGCCACGCCGCGTCGCGGTCACTGCGGTGCAGATCTGCGCAGGTCAGACAGCTTGTGCGGCCGGGGAACACCAGCGGACCGATCAGCCCGGACCCGTCGCGCACCCGGACCGGAAGGTGGGCGAGGCGCGCGGTGTGCAGGTCGCGCACCACCCGCGGTTCGGTCACCAGGTAGTCCGCCAGGACGACGAGGTCGGTGGCCTCGGGTGGGGCGGGCGCCTTCGGGGTGCGGGTGTGCCCGACGCGCGCGCCCGAACACCGCAGGCTCGCGACCAGCAGATCGGACAACGGACCGCGGCCGTGGATGCGGACGCTCGGTGTCCGGCGGCGCCGAGGCGGGTCGACCGTGAGCACGCCCGCGTCCGCGAGCGCGGAGGTGAGTTCGGCGAGGTCGGCCGCGTCGGCGGTCCCGTGCCGGTCCGCCTCGGCGCACAGATCGGCCATCGTCATCCCGGCCTGAAGAGCCCGCAACAGGCCGGCCAGAGCCGACGCGGTCAGGCCGGCCGGCGGGCGGACCAGCATCGCGCGCCGCGGATCCCATCCGAGCTGCACCGCACCGTCCGGACGCAGGAGCACGGGCAGGGCCGCCTCGAGCACGTACGACACCGCAGAAGGAGACATGGAAGGACTCTGCCACGGGTCGCCGACCTCACCCGGCGTTCATCCACAGGCCTGTGGACAACTACCGCTGATCGTCCCCGGGGCCGTCGTCCGGGCCCTTCTCGAGGTCGGTGAGGGCCTCTTCGATCGCACTGTCGAGACCACTCGTGTCACCACCGACGATCCGGTCGATGAACGCGGCCGGCTCGTCGAGATCCTCCGACGACGGCAGCAGGTCCGGGTGCTGCCACACGCCGTCGCGGGCGTCCGGGCCGACCGCCTCGGTGAGCCGCTCCCACAGCACCGCGGCCTCCCGCAGCTTCCGCGGGCGCAGTTCGAGTCCGACCAGGGTGGCGAAGGTCTGTTCGGCGGGCCCGCCGGTGGCTCGCCGCCGGCGCAGCGTCTCCGACAGCGCGCCGGTTCCGGGGATGCGGTCGCCCAGCGCGGCGGTGACCGCGGTCTGCACCCAGCCCTCGATGAGCGCCAGCAGGGTCTCGAGGCGTTCGAGCGCCGCGATCTGCTCCGGGGTCGCCTTCGGTTCGAAGATGCCCTGGTTGAGCAGCTGCTCCATCTGCGACGGATCGGTCAGCGCCGCCGGGTTGATGCCCTGGGCCAGGTCCTCGATGCCGCTCATGTCGACCTTCATGCCGCGCGCGAACGCCTCGACCGCCGACAGCAGCTGGCTCGACAGCCACGGCACATGGCTGAACAGCCGATGGTGCGCGGCTTCCCGGGCTGCCAGGAACGTCAGCACCTCGCTGCGCGGCTGCTCGAGCCCCTCCGAGAAGGTCTCGACGGCCTCCGGCATCAGAGCGGCCACACCCTTCGGGCCGAGGGGCAGCCCGATGTCGGTCGACGTCAGCACCTCCTTGGACAGCTTGCCGAGCGCCTGCCCGAGCTGCGAGCCGAACGCCATGCCGCCCATCTGCGACATCATCGCCATCAGCGGCCCGGCCATCGCGCGGGCCTCCTCCGGCAGCGCCGAGGCCCACACCGTGGAGATCTGCTCGGCCACCGGGTCGCACAGCCGCTTCCAGGTCTCCAGCGTGTTGTCGATCCAGTCGGTGGGTGTCCAGGCGAACGCGCGGGTGGTGCCCGCAGGCAGCGGGGTGACGCCGTCGAGCCAGGTCTCGGCGAGCCGCACCGCGTCGGTGATCGCCGAGGCGGTCTGGGCGGGCACCGGCGCGACGAAGCCGATCGCGCTGGACGCGAGTTGCCGCGCGAGGTCGTAGTTCACCGGTCCGGACTGCGAGCCGCCGGCGGCCATATTGCCTGCGCCGCTGAACATCTCACCGAGTTTGGTGAAGATCTGGCCGAGGTCGGACATGTCGAAGCCGGCTCCGCCCTGCCCGAACATCGAGCTGAACGGATCCGACGGCGAACCGCCGGGCCCGGACCCCTCGTCGGGGTCCTTCTTGCGCTTGTCTCGCTCCGGGTCGTCACCCGAGGAGAAGCCGAAAGGCAGGTCAGCCATGCCGTCAACGGTACTCACCGGCGGCGGGTGGTGCGGTGCGCCCGGTCACGCCGTCAGTGAACGGAGGCGGTGCTCCCTTACTGTGGGCGGCGTGAACAGGCGGATTCTGACGCTGCTGATCGCGCTCGTCCCGATTGTGGCGTTCGGCGTACTGCTCTCGGCGGTGACGGTCCCGTTCGTCTCGCTGGGCCCCGGGCCCACCTTCGACACCCTCGGCGAGGTGGACGGCAAGGAGGTCGTCGACATCACGGGCACCGAGATGAAGCCGACGTCGGGGCATCTGAACATGACGACCGTGTCGCAGCGCGACGGCCTGACCCTCGGCCAGGCGTTGACGCTGTGGATGTCGGGCCGTGAACAACTGGTGCCCCGCGAACTCGTCTACCCGCCCGACAAGAGCAAGGACGAGATCGACGAGGCCAACACCGCCGATTTCCGCAACTCCGAGGACAACGCCGAGTACGCGGCCCTGTCGTATCTGAAGTACCCGCGCGCGGTCACCGTCGAGAGCGTGACCGACCCGGGGCCGTCGGCGGGCAAGCTCAAGGACGGCGACGCGATCGACGCGGTCAACGGCAGGCCGGTCGCCGACGTCGAGGAGTTCCAGGCTCTGCTCAAGACCACCAGGCCCGGCGACGAGCTGGTGCTCGACTTCCGGCGCAAGGACGAGAACGATCCGCTCGGGACCGCCACCGTCACCCTCGGCAAGAACGAGGACAGGGATTACGGCTACCTCGGCATCGGCGTTGTCGACGCCCCGTGGGCGCCCTTCAAGATCGACTTCAACCTGGCCAACATCGGCGGGCCGTCGGCGGGACTGATGTTCAGCCTCGCGGTCATCGACAAGCTCACCTCGGGCGACCTCAACCACGGCAAGTTCGTCGCCGGAACGGGCACCATCACCGGCGACGGCGAGGTCGGGTCGATCGGTGGCATCACCCACAAGACCCTCGCGGCGCGGGAGGCCGGCGCCACCGTGTTCCTCGTGCCCGCCGACAACTGCGCCGAGGCGAAATCCGACCCGCAGGACGGGCTGGAGCTCGTCAAGGTCGGCACCCTGACCGAGGCCGTCGACGCGCTCAACGCGATTTCCGCTGGTGGCGAACCACCACGGTGCTGACCGAACGCGAACCGGCTGGTGCGTAGAGTTGGGGCACGTCGGTGACGACGTCCCCTTTCCCGTGAGTGAAACTGGAGACACCAAGTGGGTATGCGGCCCCCCGCGAGGATGCCGAAGCTGACACGACGAAGCCGGATTCTGATCGGTGTCGCCCTCGCCGTGGTGGTGCTGCTCCTGATCGGACCGCGGTTCATCGACACCTACGTGAACTGGCTGTGGTTCGGCGAGCTGGGGTACCGGTCGGTGTTCACCACGGTGCTGTTCACCCGCGTCGTCGTCTTCCTGGTCGTCTCCCTGGTGATCGGGGCGATCGTCTTCGCCGGCCTCGCACTGGCGTACCGCACCCGGCCGGTGTTCGTCCCGACCGCGGGCCCCAACGACCCGATCGCCCGCTACCGCACGACGGTGATGGCGCGGCTGCGGCTGTTCGGCTTCGGCATCCCGGCGTTCATCGGCATCCTGTCCGGGATCGTCGCGCAGAGCTACTGGGTGCGGATCCAGCTGTTCCTGCACGGCGGTGAATTCGGCGTCACCGACCCGCAGTTCGGCCTCGACCTCGGGTTCTACGCCTTCGACCTGCCGTTCTACCGGCTGGTGCTGAGCTATCTGTTCGTCGCGACGTTCCTCGCCTTCATCGCGAACCTGTTGGGCCACTACCTGTTCGGCGGTATCCGGCTGACCGGGCGCAACGGGGCGCTGACCCGCTCGGCACGCATCCAGCTGGTCGCGCTGGTCGGCATCCTGATCCTGCTCAAGGCGTTCGCCTACTGGCTCGACCGTTACGAACTGCTCAGCCACACCCGCGGCGGCAAACCGTTCACCGGCGCCGGCTACACCGACATCAACGCCGTGCTGCCCGCCAAGCTGATCCTGCTGGCGATCGCGGTGATCTGCGCGGTCGCCGTGTTCTCCGCGATCGTGCTGCGCGACCTGCGGATCCCCGCGATCGGCGTCGTGCTGCTGCTGCTCTCGTCGCTGGTCGTCGGCGCGGGCTGGCCGCTGGTGGTCGAGCAGTTCAGCGTCAAGCCCAACGCCGCGCAGAAGGAGAGCGAGTACATCTCGCGCAGCATCGCCGCGACGCGGCAGGCCTACGGCCTGACCGATGACGTGGTCACCTACCGCGACTATCCGGGCAACGCGCCCGCGACCGCGCAGCAGGTGGCCGCCGACCGGGCGACCACCTCGAACATCCGCCTGCTCGACCCGAACATCGTCAGTCCGGCCTTCACCCAGTTCCAGCAGGGCAAGAACTTCTACTTCTTCCCCGAGCAGCTGGCGATGGACCGCTACCGCGACCGCGACGGGAATCTGCGCGACTACGTGGTCGCCGCCCGCGAGCTCAACCCCGACCGGTTGATCGACAACCAGCGGGACTGGATCAACCGGCACACCGTCTACACCCACGGCAACGGGTTCATCGCGTCGCCGGCGAACACGGTCCGCGGGATCGCCAACGACCCCAACCAGAACGGCGGCTACCCGGAGTTCCTGGCCAGCGTGGTGGGCGCCAACGGCAACGTCGCCTCGCCGGGGCCTGCGCCGCTGGACCAGCCGCGCATCTACTTCGGCCCGGTCATCGCCAACACCCCGTCGGACTACGCGATCGTCGGCGAGAACGGCAATCCGCGCGAGTACGACTACGAGAACAACGTCGAGACCCGCAACTACACCTACACCGGATCCGGTGGTGTGCCGATCGGCAACTGGCTGACGCGAAGCCTGTTCGCGGCGAAGTTCGCCGAGCGCAACTTCCTGTTCTCCAACGTGATCGGCGAGAACAGCAAGATCCTGTTCAACCGTGACCCCGCCGACCGGGTGGAGGCCGTGGCGCCGTGGCTGACCACCGACACCACGGTCTACCCGGCGATCGTGAACCGCAAGATCGTGTGGATCGTCGACGGCTACACCACGCTGGACAACTACCCGTACTCGGAGTTGACGTCGTTGTCGTCGGCCACGGCCGACTCCAACGAGGTGGCCGTGAACCGGCTGGCGCTCAACAAGCAGGTGTCCTACATCCGGAACTCGGTGAAGGCCACCGTCGACGCCTACGACGGCACGGTGACCCTGTACGCCCAGGACGAGACCGATCCCGTGCTGCAGGCGTGGATGAAGGTGTTCCCCGACACGGTCAAGCCGAAGGCCGAGATCTCGCCGGAGCTGCAGGAGCACCTGCGGTACCCCGAGGATCTGTTCAAGGTGCAGCGCGCGCTGCTGGCGAAGTACCACGTCGACGATCCGGTGACGTTCTTCTCGACGTCGGACTTCTGGGACGTCCCCCTGGATCCGAACCCCACGGCCAGCAGCTTCCAGCCGCCGTACTACATCGTCGCGAAAGACCTTGCCGAGAACAACAGTTCGGCGGCCTTCCAGCTGACCAGCGCGATGAACCGGTTCCGTCGTGACTTCCTCGCCGCCTACATGAGCGCGAGTTCGGACCCCGAGAACTACGGGCAGATCACGGTGTTGACCATCCCGGGTCAGGTCAACGGCCCGAAGCTGGCGTTCAACGCGATCAGCACCGACACCGCGGTCAGCCAGGACCTCGGCGTCATCGGCCGCGACAACCAGAACCGGATCCGGTGGGGCAATCTGTTGACCCTTCCGGTGGGCCCGGGCGGCCTGCTGTACGTGGCGCCGGTGTACGCCTCGCCGGGCACCAGCGACGCGGCGTCGACGTATCCGCGCCTGATCCGCGTGGCCATGTTCTACAACGATCAGGTCGGGTACGGCCCGACGGTGCGCGACGCCCTCACCGACCTGTTCGGTCCGGGCGCCGACGCGACCGCCACCGGTCCTGCGCCCACCAATCTGCCCGACGGTCAGCCGGCCGCACAGCGACCGGCCGACGGTCAGCAGCCCGCCGCGCAGACGCCGAACAACCAGGCCGGCCGGGCGCCGACACCGCCTCCCGCGGGCGCCGTCCCGCCGGGGCCGACGGGTCCCCAGCAGCTGTCCGAGGCGAAAGCCGCGGCGCTGCAGGAGGTCCAGGAAGCGATGAGCGGCCTGCAGGACGCGCAGCGCACCGGCAACTTCGCCGACTACGGTGAGGCGCTGCAGCGTCTGGACGACGCGATGAACAAGTACTCCGAGACGCGCTGACCCGACGCGGAACTGCCCGTAAGCTTCTCCGGTGCAGTTTCGTTTGCTGGGACCGCTGCAGGTGACGCAGGCGGACTCGCCGGTCGACATCGGCCCGCCGAAGCAGCGCGCGGTGCTCGCAGTGCTGCTGCTCGCGGCGGGGCGGGTCGTGTCGGTGGACCGGTTGATCGACGCCGTCTGGGGTGACGACGCCCCGGGCAGCGCGACGGCCGGCCTGCAGGCCTACATCTCCAACCTGCGCCGTGCCCTGCGCGACGGGGACCAGTCGCAAGTGGCGTCGCCGATCGTGCGGCAACCGCCGGGTTATTACCTGGACGTCGAACCCGGCCAGGTCGACATCGCGGTGTTCGCGGCCGGTTGCGCGAAGGCCGCCGCCGCCATCGACAGCGGTGACTGGGACGAGGCGCTCACCGCCGCGGACGACGCCCTGGCGTGGTGGCGTGGACCGCTGCTGGCCGATCTGTCCGACGAGCCGTGGGTGGCGGACGAGGCGGCCCGGGCCGAACAGTTGCGGTCGGACTGTCTGGACGCCCGGATCACGGCCCTTCTGGCGCTGGGCCGGGTGCCGCGGGCGCTGGCCGCGGTGGCCGAATTGCGCTCGGCCGCACCGCTGTCGGATCGCGGCTGCTGGCTGCACATGCTGACGCTGTACCGGGCCGGCCGGGTGGCCGACGCGCTGGAGGTCTACACCAGACACGCCCGCCTGCTCGACGACGAACTCGGCGTCCAGCCTGGCCGGGAGGTCCTCGAGTTGCAGACCGCGATCCTGCGGCAGGCTCCCGAGTTGGCGGCGTGGCCGCGGTCCCCGGAGTGGACCGGCGCCGGTGAGGTGGCGACGCCCGCGGCGCCCGCGGCCGAACCCGAGGTGGTTTCGGTGGCGCCGCGGCGCGCTCCGCTGATCGGACGCGGTCGCGAATTGACCACCGCCGCCGGTGTTCTCGCCGACGTCGCGGCGGGCGCGGCCCGCTGGTTGGTGCTGTCGGGCCCGGCCGGGATCGGCAAGACCCGGTTGGCGGAGGAGATCGCCGCGCGGGTGGTCGGCCACGGCGGGGACACGGTGTGGGTGAGCTGTCCCGACGAGCGGGCGACACCACCGTGGTGGCCGATGCGCCAGCTCGTGCGGGCGTTGGGCGCCGATCCCGACCAGGTGTTGGAGGTGCCGCCCGATGCCGACCCGGACACCGCCAGATTCCACGTCTACGAACGTGTCCAGACGCTCCTCGAATCGGCGCCCCGCACGCTGGCGGTGGTGATCGACGACGTGCAGTGGGCCGACACCACGTCGGCGGCGTGCCTGGCCTACGTCGCCGGTGCGCTGCGGGACCATCCGGTGGCGATGGTCCTGACCGTGCGCGACGGCGACCACAGCACCGAGGTGTCGCGACTGGTGACCACGGTGGCCCGGGGCGATCGCAACCGGCATGTGGCCGTGCCGGCGTTGTCCACCGAAGACGTTGCGGCGCTGGCGAATCAGGTGGCCGACGATCCGGTGACCGATGCCGAGGCGGCGCTGCTGGCCGACCGCACCGGCGGCAACCCGTTCTTCGTCTCCGAGTACGCCCGCCTGCCCCGCGCCGAGCGAGTGGGCAGCGAGCTCCCGGTCGCGGTGAAATCGGTGCTGGATCGGCGGCTGGCCGGACTGGACCCGGCCGCCGTGCAGGTGCTGCGCACGGCCGCGATCATCGGCGACACCCTCGATTCCGATGCGGTTCCAGTGCTGGCGCAGGCCACCGGGATGGATGTCGACACGCTGGCCGACCACCTCGACGATGCGGCCGACGAACGCATCGTGGTCGCCGCACACACCGGCGACGGGTACGCCTTCGCGCACGGACTCCTGCGTGACCACCTCATCGCCGGCCTGCCGCCGCTGCGCCGACAACGGCTGCACGCCAAGATCGCCGACGTGCTCGAGGGCAGCACCGCCGACGGTGCGCTGACCCGTCGCGCCCAGCACCTCATCGCCGCCCAACCGCTGGTGGACGCCGAAACGGTGGTGCAGGCCTGCCGGCTGGCCGCCGAGGACGCCACCGCGCGGTGGAGTTCGGACATCGCGGCGCGGTGGTGGCAGGCCGCGCTGGACGCCTACGACCGGCTCCCGGCGGCGTCACGCGCGGACGAGGAACGCGACGGCCTGACGGTGTCGATGCTGGAGGCGCATTCGCGCGCCGGGCGTGGCCGACTGGTCCTCGACACCGTGGCCGGACAACTCGGCGAGGCGGTGCGCGCCGGACGGGCCGCGACGGCAGGGCGCCTGGCCAGTGCACTGCTGCGGGCCAGCGGCGGCTGGCCGTGGTTGGCGCCCGGCCACGACCCGGGCGAACTGCTCTCGCTGCTGGATCGGGCCGCGGTGCTGGCCGAGGCGGAACCGGCGGCGGGCGCGCGGGTGTTCGCCGCCCTGGCCGTCGGGCACTGCTACCACGCCGACGCCGGGGTCTCGGCCGGGTACCTGGAACGGGCCGCTCGGTTGGCCGAGGTCGCCGGTGACCGCGACGTCGTGGCCGACGTGCTGATGGGCCGGTTGATCACCTATTCCGGGGTGGCCGTCTACAGCCATCAGACCCTGCAGTGGGTCGCCGAGTTGAACGTTCTGGGCCACAGCCGATCCCGCGAGGACACGGTCATCGCGCACTCGGTGGCGACCATGGCCGCGGTCAACCTCGCGGACATCGATGCGGCGAAACTTCATCTGCAGGAGGGTATCTCCGGCAGCGAGGAGTTGCGCCTGCCGGTGCTGCGGGCGCAGCTGCGCTGGATGGAGGCGGTACTGGCGGTGTGGCAGGGCGATTTCGCCGAAGCCGAACGTCACCACCGGATCGCCGCGGAGGTGCACGAGCAGACCGAACTGTACGAAGCCGGCAGCGGTCTGGTGGCCGCGGTGACGCTGATCCGTGAGAAGGGCGAGCCGGTGGCGCCGGGCTGGCCCGGCTTGCGCGCCGACACCGAGAGCGGGGGACAGGGGATGGTTGGCCTGGTCCAGACCGCGCTGCTCACCGTCGACAGCGGTGACGAGGCGCGGGCCCAGGCGCGGGACCGGTTGCAGGAGTGGCACGCCTCGCCGTACCGGCCGCACGTGTGGACCGCACTCGGCCATGCGGTGCTGCTGGCGCATCTGGCGTGCGACTACGGGTTCGCGGAGTTCGCGCCGACGCTGATGGACCGGATCGTTCCGTTCGGCGACCGGATCGCGGTGATCGGTCAGGTCGGTGTGGTCGGCCCCGTCGCGTTGGCGACGGCACGGCTGCATGCCCTCGTGGGCGACGCCGACAGCGCGCTGGCCGACCTCGCCGTCGCCGAAGACATCGCCGCCAGTACCGCAGCGGCGCCGGTTCTGCTGCGATGCCGCCTGGTGCGCTGCGAACTCGCCGGCCCTGGCCCGCAGCGCCAGGCGACGGCGCGGGCGCTCGCCGCCGATGCCGATGCACTCGGCATGCGCGGCGTCGCCGAACGGGCACGTCGGCTCGCGTGAGCGGGGCTTGGAACCCGCTTGGTGCGACGTACCAAGCCGACGCCAAGTGTGATGACGCACGCTGTGCACCGACTTCGACCACAGCGCTGTGAAAGGGACCCCTCGATGACCATGACCGACCTCGCCCGCGACGAGCTCGCCGAACCCGTGGCCGCCATCCGGGACCACGTGTCCGCGCCGGTGGCCCTGCCGGGGGAGGCCGGCTACGAGCGGTGCATTCCGTGGAACGTGGCGGCCGACGTGCGGCCCGCCGCGGTCGTTCTGGCGACGTCGACGCCTGATGTCGCCGACACCGTGCGGTTCGCCGCCGCCCGCGGCCTGCGGGTGACGGTGCAGGCCACCGGGCACGGGGCGATCGGGGTGGACGCGGGCACGATCCTGGTCGTCACGTCCGGGATGACCGCCTGCGCCGTCGACGCGTTGAACCGCACCGCGCGGGTGGGCGCGGGGGTGCGGTGGCAGCAGGTGCTCGACGCGGCCTGCCCCTACGGGCTGGCGCCGGTGGTCGGTTCGGCGCCGGGAGTCGGTGTGGTGGGCTTTCTGACCGGCGGCGGCATCGGGCCGCTGGTGCGCACCGTGGGCGCGTCCTCGGACCATGTGCGGGCGTTCGAATTGGTCACCGGCACAGGGGAGGTGCTGAGGGTTACGCCCGACGAGCACGCCGATCTGTTCTGGGGCCTGCGCGGCGGAAAGGCGACGCTGGGCATCGTCACCTCGGTGGAGTTCGACCTGCTGCCGATCCCCGAGTTCTACGGCGGGGCCGTCTATTTCGACGGCGACGATGCACCCGTGGTGCTGCGGGCTTGGGCGGACTGGTGTGGGGGTCTGCCGGAGACGGTGAACACCTCGGTTGCGCTGCAACAACTTCCGCCGCTGCCGGGGGTGCCCGAGCCGCTCGCCGGCCGGTTGACCGTCGCGGTGCGCTACACGGCGGTGGGTGATTTCGCGGAGGCCGAACGCATCCTCGCGCCGATGCGGGCGGTGGCGCCGGCGGTGATGGACACGGTGGGGGTGCTGCCGTACTCCGCGATCGGGGCGGTGCACGCCGATCCCGTCGACCCGATGCCGGTGTACGAGGATCACACGCTGCTGCACAGCTTCGACCAGTCGGCCGCCGAGGCGTTGGTGGCCGTGGCGGGGCCGGGTTCGGAGTCGGTGCAGGTGATCGTGGAGGTCCGCCACCTCGGTGGGGCGATGGCGCGGGAGCCGCGGCATCGCAGCGCGCTCTGCCATCGTGACGCGGCGTTCGCGCTGACGACCATCGGCGCGCTGATGCCGGAGATCGCCGAGGTGGTGCCGGCACACGCCGCCGCCGTGATGCGGTCGCTGGGGCACTGGTCGACCGGTGGCCAATTGCCGAACTTTGCGCCGTCGACGGATCCGGGCCGCGCGGCGCGGGTCTACACCGAGGACGTCAGGCACTGGCTGGCGGCGCTGGGGGAGCGCTACGACCCGGCAGGGGTGTTCCGCACCGGCCAGGTCGTCCGCGCGTAACCTTCCACCGCGAGCGTGCGTGTCTGCACCGCGACGCGCCGCAAAACGGCGGCGGGATGCGCACGGTCGCGGTGGGTCGAGGGTGCTGAAGCCGCTGGTGAGCGCCCGATTTGGAATACCAAGCCGGGCTTGGGTAACCTCATGTTCACCAACGCGGGGTGGAGCAGCTCGGTAGCTCGCTGGGCTCATAACCCAGAGGTCGCAGGTTCGAATCCTGTCCCCGCTACCAGGTAAAACGGCCCTCGGAGATCACCTCCGGGGGCCGTTTTCATCGGCGGTGGGAACACTTTGGGAACATTCCCGACGCAAACGCGAAATCTGAGACTGTCGCGAGCGTGCGCAGCGCTGGAGCGTGGGCCGGAATGAGCGGACTCCCGTCGGGGATCGCGGGCTACCGCGTAGTTCTTCGGCGCGTCCGACAAACGCCTTCCAAGCACTCGCGCCCAGGTTGACGACCTCGCGGGGAACCGCTCAGCAACCCAGGCCAACAGTGCTGACATGCACCACCGCAACGCGGACTGCTGGTTGGAGAGATGACAAACTGCGCCTATGTGTCGACAGAGTGCGGGCAGGTCGGCAAAGGCGGCGATCGCGACCGGGAAGGTTCGGCTGATCCGTCTTCGGGACGGCGTCGACGTGTCCTGCGCCGAATCGCCACCTCACCTCTCCGCTGTCACGCCGAAAATACGCTGTGTCGTGGGTAGTTGAAGGCGTACGCCCCGGATAGTTCGACCGCGCCGTTCCTGGTTGTTGCCGCGTCGCTGCGTTCGCCCGCGTTCGGGAGCCCGCTAATCCGCAGCGAAGCGATGCTGGAGTAACGCCGCCGCGGCCGATCGCGACACACAATGTGCAATTCACGACAGAGTCTTCTTGGGGGAAACATGAAGTTGCGGGGATGCTCGCGGTTAAGCGGGCAGCGATCACTACAGGGGCCGCAGTGGCTCTATGTTGCGCCGCTGGCTGGGCCGTAGCGCCGGTTGCCTCAGCCTCACCGACCGACGACGCTTACTTGGCGGCGATCGAGGCCAATGGCGTTCCGATTCTCGGCCGGGACTATGTCATCGCTCTCGGTCACTCAATATGTGACACCGCCCGGCAGTATCCGTCCATGCCGCTCGTCGACCTGGTGCTGAACGACGTGGGTAACGAGAACAAGCCGAGCCCATACAGTTTCGACCAGGGCAAAGTGATCGCGACGTCGGCGCTGGCCCACTACTGTCCTAGTGGGGCTGCTGGCAGCGCGCCGGCTGCGCCGGTGATTGCGCCGCCGCCAGCTAATCCGCCGTATACACCCCCCGTGCCGGATGCGCCCAGTGCGAACGTACCCAACATCGGGTGCACATGGGTCGACGGTTATACAAAGAAGAACGGCACTCGCGTCAGAGGTCACTACAGATGCTGAGTCTCGCTGGTCGACCGTTTAGCTTCCGCTCGCTGGCGGCCGGGGAACTCGTCGAAGACGTCCCGTCAAAGTGGCAACGCGGAAGCCAGTTCCCGTAGCGGCGGCCGCGGGTCCTTGGTCGCTCCGTCGCCGACGATCTGGATGACGACGTGGGCGGCACCGGCATCGAGGTGTGCGGTGATTGACGCGGCGGCTTGTTCGGCGCTTCCCATGCCGACCAGAGAGCGGACCAGCCGGTCGGATCCACCGAGCACCAGGTCCGACTCGTCAAATACCTGTCGCAGCCGAGAGTTTCGGTAGTTCGACAGCGGAATGTAGAACCCGACGTGGTTGTGCGCGCGCCGGAGTTGCTCTCCGGCGCCGCCGCCGATTGCCACGGCCTGCTCGGAGATGACCCATTTGTCCGGTCCCAGGGTCGTGCGAGTCGCTGCGGTCTGTTCGGGAGTGACCAGATAGGGGTGGGCGCCGTCGGCAAGCTCACTGGATAGCTCGATCATCTGGGGGCCGAGGGCGGCCAGCGACTCGGGTGTGTACGCCGATGTGGTCCGTGAGATTCTCGCCGTGTCCGAGGAGTTGACACTGCTCTTCGGGATCTCCTTCGGCACAGCCGACCATCAACGACCTTCGCATGCACCGATCACCGATCGAACACAGCGCAGTCCTACACAACACACCGGCGTGAGGTGGGAGAACTCCCTTATCCGGGCGTTTCGCGGGAGACCTCGGCTGCATGACGCCATGAACCCCGCACGGCGCCGCTGCCCGCATGCCCTCTTCGTGGTCGGCAGCCGCCGGCGTGCGGGGCTACTGAGACCGGGTACGGACCTCTCGTCGAGCCCAACGACAGCCACCGTCGCCAAAAGACCGGTCCGGAGCCGCCTGCGGAGAGATGATGCGAGCGTGAAAAATCGAAGTCTCGACGAGATCCGCGGCGCGCTGGAACACTGCTACGACGCATTCGAGGTTCTGTGCGCGGACCTCAGCGATGCCGAGTGGCAGGTCCAGTCACTCTGCCCGGACTGGAACGTGCGCGGCGTCGTCGACCATGTCACCAGCATCGAGGCCGTCATGTCGGGGTGGTTGCCCGACGACGACACGACCCCACCGCCGTTCGAGCGGGCCGGCGCGTTCCTCGCCGACGACACTCCGTACGTCGCAAAGGTGCACGGCGTCTACGACCGCCGGCGTCAAGATCTGGCCGCCTTGACGAACGAAGATCTGGCCCGCCCCTCCTGGATGCCCGTCGGCCCCGGCACGTACGGTCGCTTCCTGGCGATCCGGGTCTTCGACTTCTGGGTGCACGAGCGTGACATCACCACGCCGCTCGGCCGGGTGACCGACGACGGCGGCGTCGCGGCGGAGATCGCGCTGGAACAGGTGGAGAACTCGATCGGCTACATCGTCGGCAAGAAGGTCGCCCTTCCCGGCGGCAAGAGCCTCACCTTCGACCTCACCGGCCCGCTCACCCGCAAGATCCACGTCGCCGTCGACGGACGGGCCGCGCAGGTCGACCACGTCGAGCACCCGGACGTCACCGTGACCACCGACTCCACGACGTTCATCCAGCTCGCGTGTGGACGCATCGACCCGCAGCAGCAGATCGACTCCGGTGCGATCAGCTGGACGGGCGATGACGAGATCGGCGACCGCGCCGCCCGCAACCTGAGGTTCACGATGTGACCAGTCACCCTGCCTCCGTTGACTTCCACTTCGACGTCATGTGTCCGTTCGCGTACCAGACGTCGCGGTGGATCCGCTCCGTACGCGACCAGACCGGCCTCGAGGTGAACTGGCGCTTCTTCAGCCTCGAGGAGATCAACCGACTGGAAGGCAAGAAGCATCCATGGGAGCGGGAGTGGTCCTACGGCTGGTCGATGATGCGCACTGACCGTCCGGAAAGAACAATGTGGGTCAGTGCCTGTTCGGGCCGGTGCTGATTGATCCGCCGGTCGGCCAGGCCGCGCTGCGGTTGTGGGACGCCGTCGTGGCGTGGACGGAGTTCCCGCACCTTTACGAGCTGCAGCGGCCGAAGACCCCGGCCGACCAGCAGGCCATCGCCGATACGCTTCGTCCGTACCTGGAGGCCAGAGACTGGGTGTCGATCAACCGCGGCACGGTGGTCAGCTTCGACAAGCTGCGTTGAGACCTACCGCCGCCGTCAAGCCGGCGGTGGCGGAGGCGGAGGTGCCGGCGGTGGCGGAGGTGGCGGCGGCGGCGGCCACGGCAGCACCATCGGCGGTAGCCCGGGGATTTCGAAGACGTTGGGT